>NZ_SRHX01000010.1 GCF_004565475.1 Lonepinella koalarum
GCACGGCACTGCCGTCTGAAACCTGTCATCTGAACCCTGATTTCTGATGGTCATAATGCAGTAGCGCCACCTGATTCCATGCCGAACTCAGAAGTGAAATGCTGTGATGCCGATGGTAGTGTTGGGTCTCCCAATGTGAGAGTAGGTCACCATCAGGTTTTAATTTAAAGCGAACCCCAGTTACGAGAGTGACTGGGGTTTTGTCTTTTTATATTTCCTTCAACATCTTCAAAAAATAGGTTGCACGAACAAGATGAGTAGGGGCGTATTGCATACGCCCTAAAACGTGATATTTCCATGATTTGAGAAAAAATAGATCGAGTATGGGCGTATGTAATACGCCCATACGGCAGCTTAATTAGAAGATTAAAAGGCGTTTATGCTAATTAAATTATTTTACAATCCTTTGTTATTTATTATATTGATGCTTGGTGTGAATAGCTTTGTTGTAGCTGAGATGGTTGAAGTAAAGGAAAATTGGATTTCGTCTGAGATAAAAGATATGATTGGCAAGTCATTTACAGGTTCGGGAAAATGTATCTGTAGAGCAGGAAAGAGATAATATATTACTTTTTCGGTATGACGGATATTTGGCGGTAGTTAAGAGTAGAGATAGCGAAATTAATTGGCTACTAACAATAAACTATAAGTCAACGTTATCGGAATTTAATAAGTTCTATCATCAGGCTACACTAGATGATGACGGATGTGTATTGTTTAGTAGCTATATTCTTTGTTTGGGAGATAATTCGTTGTCAGTCTTTGATGTTTCAGTGTTGGAGGATGAGAGCATCTTACAGATGTTCTCATCCTAAACGTATCAGATTTACTCCAAATAAAACACCTGTGCCAATTCTTCAGAAATTGGGCTGTTATCAGGATTAGATGGCATAATATCTTTCATAAAAGCCCACCATTTTTGGCAAGCCGCCGTTTTGGAAACGGCGTTCCAACGATCTTCATCTTCAATTTCTACATACGCAAATAATAAATTGCGTTGTTTATCCAGAAAAATCGAATAATGGTGTGCACCGTGTGATTTTAATTCTTCCACTAATTCAGGAAAAATCTCATCGTGGCGTTTTTTATATTCAGCATGGCAGTCTGGATTGACTTGCATAACAAAACCTTTTCTGAGCATGACTTCCTCCTAATAAATAGCACGATATAAATTTTCGATTTCAGCTAATGTTGCTTTACGAGGATTGCCACCTGTACAAACATCATCCAAGGCAGCTTGTGCCAACGCTGGAATATCATCTTCTTTCACATTTAGCTCACGTAATGTTGCTGGAATATGCACATCTTTGCTCAATTGTCTGACGGCTTCAATGGCAGCCACTCTTGCTTGTTCAATTGTCATATTCTCTGTATTTTTTACCCCCATTGCTTTTGCAATATCACGATATTTATCGCCGGTAAATTCAGCATTGTATTGCATAATATGTGGTAATAATACTGCATTGGCTACGCCGTGAGGTGTGTTATAAAACGCACCTAATGGGTGAGCCATACCATGCACTAAACCCAGCCCAACATTAGAAAATCCCATACCAGCCACATATTGTCCTAATGCCATATCTTCAACCCCTTGCTGCTCACCGTTAACCGAAGCACGCAAAGAACGGGCAATAATTTCAATGGCTTTTAAATGGAACATATCCGAAAGCTCCCACGCTCCCAAAGTGATATAACCTTCAATAGCATGAGTTAACGCATCCACGCCAGTCGCTGCTTTTAGTGACGGTGGCATACTCGCCATCATATCGCTATCAATAATCGCTACTTGTGGAATCGAATGAGGATCGACACAAACGAATTTGCGTTTATTTTCTTCATCAGTAATCACATAGTTAATGGTGACTTCTGCAGCAGTACCTGCCGTGGTGGCTATTGCAATGGTTGGTACCGCTGGTTTTTTAGTCGGAGCAACACCTTCAAGGCTACGAATATCGGCAAATTCAGGATTGTTGATAATAATACCAATCGCCTTTGCCGTATCTTGTGGAGAACCGCCACCGATAGAAATCAAGTAATCTGCCCCACTGGCTTTAAATTTTGCTACACCAAGTTCTACAACCGTCATAGTTGGATTGGGTAATACTTCATCAAAGATTTCATAAACTAAATTAGCTTGATCTAAAAGTGCGGTCACTTTTTCCACAACTTTGAATTGTACTAAAGGTTTATCTGTCACAATTAATGCTTTTTTAAAACCACGTTTTTGTACTTCTGTTACCACGTTAATAATAGAGCCAGCGCCGAAATAAGAGGTTTCGTTTAAAATAAATCTATGAGACATAATGAACTCCTTATTTTGAAAAAATAATGGTAATTTAATTCGCCATACCTAAACCCACGATATTCGCTGCAAGTACAATAATCAAGCAACCAATAACAAGCACTCGAGTTGGTTTTGTGCCTGTGTTGTTCCATTCTTTTAACACTAAGCCCACGATGCCACCGCACAATACATAGAAGCTCATGTGTAACATCCAGCTCATAAAGCCGTATTCCGCTGGCACGTTAGCATGTCCCCAAGCGTAGAAGAAGAATTGGAGATACCACATGATGCCCCCGATAGCGGAGAACAAAATGTTGCTGAACAGTAAACTTTTTACGACACTCATATCAGCTTTGAAAGACAATTCTGGACGAGTTTTTAAGCGGATAATACAGAAACTTAAGTTGATAATCGCACCACCGCCCATAATCACCACATAACTTGGTAAGGCGACATATAGTGGATCAACGCCAAGGCTGGCGGCAGCTTCGTGCATTGGTGTGGCGGCACTCATAGCAAAAGACATACCTGCGGAGAAAATACCGCACATGATGGCAAGGGCTAAACCTTTTTTCAAGTTAAATTCTTCCGTGGTCACACCCAACACTTTTTCTTTGAGCAAGCCTGCGTAAGACACGATAGCCACCCCAATCACGGCAACGACCACGCCGATTAAGGTCATTTGACCGCCACTACTGGCTAATAATTCACCAAAACGACCTTGTAAAATTGGGGTCATTAATGTGCCGATGATTAAGGTGATGCCAATGGCAACACCGATCCCCATGGACATACCAAGATAACGCATGGTTAAACCATAACCCACATTACCGATCCCCCACATTGCCCCAAATAGGAACACAGGCAGTAAAATACTGCTGGAGAACGATCCATAATATGCCCAGAAATCAGGTAATAACCAGTAAGAAATGCTCCATGGTAATAAGATCCAAGAGAAAATCCCTGCCACTGCCCACATGGTTTCCCATGACCAGTTGGTGACTTTTTTCATGGGTGCATAAAAGCACGCCGCAGATGTGGCACCGATAAAGTGCCAGAAGATACCTAATAAAATTGAGCTACCCATAATGAACTCCTTGATAATTGATTTTTGTTAAAAATTGGTTAGATCAGAACTGCACTTTTTCACAACACACCTTGAATCGGCACGACCCCAAAACGTTTCGCTAAGGCATGGAAATTTTCCGTGGTAATGGTTTGTTTTTTGCCTCCCATAGAAATGACTTTGACTGAAATTTCCGATGATTTTTCCACCACGTCGATTAAGCCAAAGGCTTCGTCAAGGCTGGGTCCTGTAGCAAAAACGCCATGGAATGGCCAAATCACCACGGTGTGTTTTGCCATTTTTTCTGCGGTGGCATAGCCGATTTCGTCAATGCCTGGCACCATCCAAGGCAATACGCCCACGCCGTCTGGGAACACCACTAAGGATTCCGTACTCATTTCCCATAATTCACGGGTAAAGGTCACTTCATCGAGCGGTAACACATAGGTTAAGGCGATTAAATTGGTGGGGTGGCAGTGCATAATAACTCTGTCTTGCCCGTTGGATTTTTTGATCCGCACGATATGGGATTGCAAATGGGACGCCAGCTCTGACGTGGCAACGCCACCATTTTTTAATCCCCAAAGAACATAGTAGCCTTTGCCTTGTTCATCTACTTGAATCAAAGCAAGGGTATCTTCAGGATCTAAAATCACGTTACGGAAAAATTTACCTGATCCCGTGACGATAAAATATTGCCCTGCCACTTCTGCAACATCTTGTGTGATCAATTCATGACGTGGATTCGGAGCAAATTGGTTTTTAAACGGCTCCACATCTGAATCCAACAAACGGAAACTCACATTGCCGCCATTGCGTTCGTCCCAACCTTTTAACCACAGGTCATGGGTGGCTTTTACCATACCTTTTACAAACCAAGACTCTAAAATTGCGGTCATTTTTTTCTCCTTAACGTTGACTTAATACGGTTTTTTCATAGCCACGCACATCATCTAACCAACGGCGACCCACTGGCACGTTATGGCGTTCGCAATACATATCCCACACAGCTTGCCATGGTAAGGATTTTTGCTCTTCCAATAAGGCAAGACGAGCCGTGAAATCTCGGGCATTTTCTAATTGGCGTAATTGTGCTGTCGGTTCAAGCAAGGCTTTGAGCAAGGCTTTTTGCATATTACGAGTGCCGATTACCCAAGCGGCAATGCGGTTAATGGACGCATCAAAGAAATCCAAGCCGATATGCACTCGGTCGAATAATTGATTGCGGATAATTTCATTGGCGATGGCTTGGGTTTCATCATCTAACAACACCACATGATCGCTGTCCCAACGCACAGGGCGGCTGACGTGGAGCAATAAATGTTGAATAAAGGGCATCACCGCGGAGATTTTGTCGGCAATGGATTCCGTTGGGTGGAAATGCCCTGCATCTAAGCAAAGTGCCGTGCCACGAGTGGCGGCGTAAGTGGCGTAAAATTCATTTGAACCCACGGTGTAAGATTCCACCCCGATACCGAATAATTTACTTTCGACCGCATCAATGTGGTATTGGGGATCGATTTTTTCGCTAATAATGGCATCTAAGGATTCCACTAAACGTTGGCGTGGGGCGAATTTGTCCACCACGAGATCTTTGCTGCCGTCTGGAATCCAAATATTCATCACCGATGCCGTGCCTAATTCTTTACCAAAATATTTGGAAATCTTGCGACAGGCTTTGCCGTGTTCGATCCAGAAATCCCGAATTTCTTTATTGGCATGGGTGAGCGTGGCTTCTTCACTTAAAGGGTGAGAAAAATAGGTGGGGTTAAAATCTAAACCAAGCTGATTTTGTTTCGCCCAGTCCACCCAGTTGGCAAAATGTTCGGGTTTAATTTCATTGCGTTCAACTTTGTGTTCAGATTCCAAATAAGACGCATGCAAATTCAAGCGTTTTTTACCCGGAATTAAAGACATGGCTTTGTCTAAATCTGCCCGCAATTCCACCGCGGTTCTGGCTTTGCCAGGATAATTCCCTGTGGCTTGAATCCCGCCAGTCAAGCTTCCAGCCCCTTTTTCAAAACCGCCTACATCATCACCTTGCCAACAGTGCATAGAAATAGGCAATTTATCTAATAAATTAAGTGCAGTTTCAGTGTCAACACCAATATCGGCAAATTGTTGTTGAGCGAGTTGATAGGTTTGTTGTACGTTACTCATAGTAATACTCCTTAATTTAATGCACAAAATTCTTGCCATTTTTTCTCAATAAGAGAATCAGACAAAAAGTGCGGTTGTTTTTGGAAATGTTTTAATGGAAAGTTTTTCGCCACAATGTGACGGAATTCTGCTTGGTTTTTAATTTGATCGAGTGCCATTAGTTGACAACCTACATTGCCTAATACTGATGCTTCAATAGGACCAGCCCATACATCAATATCGCATAAATCGGCACAAAGTTGATTTAACAAGGTATTTTGGCTACCACCGCCAACAATGTGCAAGCTACTGATAGGTTTACCTTGTAAGTCAGCCAGTTGTAATGCCACTTGGCGATATAACATGGCAAGACTGTCAAAAATACAACGAGCTAATTGTGCGGTAGTTTCTGGCACAATTTGATTGTGGCTTGCACAATACTGTTGAATGGTTTGCACCATAGACGGTGGGTTTAAGAAACACTCTGCATTCGGGTTAATTAGGCTCGCAAATGCAGGAAGTTGTTCGGCATCATTCACAAGGGCAGCAATATCTTTTACGTCACGCTCAGCACAAAGGCGGTTAAACAACCACAAGCCCATGATGTTTTTGAGAATACGATAATGCCCGTCTACACCGCCTTCGTTGGTAATATTGTTATTCATTGCGGTATCATTGGTACAAGGGGTTAAGCGATCTAAGCCCATTAATGACCAAGTGCCAGAACAAAGATAGGCGGCATTTTCATCAGCAAGCGGCGATGCAATCACCGCACTAGCGGTGTCATGGCTTGCCACGGACATCACAGGAATATGGTTTTGCCAATATCCTACTTGATGCCCTGGATGACGAATTTGTCCAAACCAACTTGGTGGTAAACCAAGATAATCAATTAATTCCAGATCCCAACTGTCGGTATTGACATTGACTAATTGCGTGGTGGTGGCATTGGTATATTCACGATTCATTACGCCAGTCAAGCGGTAGTTTAAATAATCGGGAATCATCAAAAAATCGGTGACTTGATTAAGCCAATCAGGGTTTTCATCCACCGTGGCTTTGAGTTGATAAAGGGTATTGAACGGTAAAAATTGGATGCCTGTTTTATGGTAAATGGTTTCTTTGCCTAGTTCTTGTTGTACTTTTGGCATCACCAAATCAGTGCGGTGATCACGATAAGCATAGGTTGGAGCAATAACATTACCGTTTTTATCTAACAATACGTAGTCCACACCCCAAGTGTCGATACCGATACTATGTAATGCTTTCCCGCTGTTAAGAATTTTATCAAGTCCAGTTTGGATTTCTTTTTCAAGGTAATTTAGATCCCAACAATCGTGGCCATTTTGATGAATAAATTGATTTTTGAAACGATGAATTTCATTGAGTGTAATCTGTTGACTATTTGTGGTATAAGTTGCCAACATCACACGTCCGCTGGATGCGCCAAGATCCACGGCTGCAATATTTAAATTCGTCATAGAACCCCCTTTAGAACAGTAAGTGAAAGGGAGTGTAAGCCGTTTTGTTTGAAGATTCTTTAAGTTAAGCGACAGGAAAAGAAGAGATTTTGGCGGAAAATTAATAGTCGATGTGATCTGTGTCACAAATCGAAAAAATAGTGAGAAAAGAAATTATCACCAACTTGTTAAAGTTTTATACTAGCTTTAAAGAGAGGGCAAAAAATGTTCACTAGACTATCCTATAAAGATTTCTTCCGCTCAAGTCAGCAATTATTAGCCATTGAGCCACGCTTACCACAAGAAAATTACCCTGAACATACCCATGATTTTAATGAGCTTGTGTTGGTAACAAAGGGAAGTGGACGGCATATTCTCAACGGTTATCCCCATGAATTACATCAAGGCATGGTGCTGTATATTAATGCCGATGACCATCATTTATATGAAAATGTAGATAATCTTCATCTCACGAATATTTTACTCAAACCTAAAAATGATTTTAAATTTATTCATAATGTTGATGCAATTTTACAAGATCTTGCTCCCAATCAATCTCAATATAAAATGGTGAAACACCAAGTATTGAGCAACATCAATCAACAAATAGCATTGTTACAGCAAGATCCTTTAAACGCCTTACAGCAAGAAAGCAGTTTTTTACAAATTCTGAATTTAGTACAGCAAAATCAATACTGCGTCAATGTAAATCAAGATTCAAGAGGAGGGAGAGATGAAAATTTATATCAGCTCTTGCGTTATTTAAGTTTTAATTTTAAACAAGAGATTAATTGGCAACAGTTAAGCCAAGATTTTCAACTACCGTTAAGATCATTGCAACGTATGGTAAAGGAGAAATTAGGTATCACGCCACAACAATATGTGAATAAGCTGAGACTATCCTACGCCTATTACCAATTAAAATTCAGTGAGAAAGCGATTATTGATATTGCCTTAGAGAGTGGATATAGTGATAGTAGTTACTTTGCAAGTTGTTTTAAACATGAATTTGGTTTTTGCCCCAGAGAGTTGAGATAAATTTTGGCAGAACTGTTTGTTAACTTATTTCATCATTTTTTTCCATTGCGACTATTATGCTAGTATTCTCAACAAAATCGGCTTAAATGCCGATTTTTTTTGTACGTTTTTTGCATAATAACGCACTGCTACAAAGGAAATTGCGGTACAAAAAAAGATAAAAATCGCATTGATTAATTCGTGTTGGAACAATTTTTCACCAATAAAGGCGGTGACTAAAATCGTTAATAATGGTAAAAAATAAAGCAATAATGCGGAAAATAGGAGTGATCTTTCTTCTAAGCCAATTTCAATGGTTTGCCCTATTTTTAGCGGTGTAATGGTTTCTAAGATAAAAATATGTTCACCGGGTTCGCCCGTTAATTCGGACAGTGCTGATGTGCCACAAACAGATTTCGCAGTGCAACTGCCACATGCTGATTGTGATTGGCATTTCACTGTTGCCACACCTGGTTGATAATCAATTACTACAGCACTTTCTTTAATCATTACTTAATCCTTTATTTAAATTGTAAATCTTGCACAATACGTTTTGCGGTAGCAGATGGAATTTGACCAATTAATGTCACTTCTTTATCTCCGATATTTTCACTATAGATGGTATTCATTCCCTGTCGCCAGAGATTATCTTGATTTCCATTGATAATTTTATCTGCTACATAAATAGTAAAGGAAAATAATCCGTCGCTATATAAGCGGCTTTCAATAATATTGTTACCATCAATATCTTCTGGATCAGCATTTTCACTCACTAAAGTAAAGCCTTTAGGCAACCATTTTGTCTGCCAACTGGTAATCGACGGTTTTTCATTTGATTCATCGGTGAGTAACGGCGGAAAATGAAGCGCATTTAATTGTTCCACTAATGACTTGATTTCATCACCAATATACAAATTCACCACATGGAAACTTTCCAGTAAATTATCATTGCGATCAATCAGATCACTACGTAATAATAAATGGGTTTCTTCATCAATGAACAGTACATATTGATAGCGGAAATCATCTTTTGGCATAATTCTAATCACTTGTACTAAACGATCTGCCACACGATTACGTCCCAAGGCAGAAAAATCATAGTTTTCTGCGAGTTTTTCGATGTTAGCCGATAAGATATTTGGTAAATAATCGATAATATGATTAGATTGAATAGTAAACGGGGTGAAATTGCTTTGGAAATAGCTGACCAAGTTGTCGCGACGAATAATATCTTGTTGACTACTTTCTAAAGTGGTTAATTGAGCGTAGCTTTTATTGTCTAAATTAACGTGTTTATAACGAAAAGCTTGCAAATCTGTTAGATTAGTTTGCACAAAAGAAATTTGATAGTTTAATTCGGTTTGAGCTTTAGTCATTGATGTCACTAATTGCTGTGGGGTAAGATTTTCTTGCGCCAATACGGCACTAGGCAAACTGAATAGTAGTGAAAGTGCGGTTAGATTTTTGATAATTTTTAACATTGAACAACTCCACCGTTTATTTTTATATTATCATTCATTTAAAACAAAATCACCACCGCAAACGGTGGTGATCAGAGAACAAATATAAATTATTTTTGATGTTGACCTAAATTTACACCGTCAGCATGTAAACGGCGTTGCAATTCGTAATTTTGTAACATTGCGCCCATCCGTTTATTTTTCTGTTCGATTTGTTCATTAGTAATGACATCTTTACTTGGTGCATTATAGCTCACTTGTTGCACGCCATTATTAAATGGTAAAGTTTGTAATACGGGGGTATCAGCAGATTTCTCCGTTTGGCTGGCGTTAAAGGTTTGCACACCTAATACGGCGACTAAACACACCCCAGCTGCCACGGCAACTTGTGTTAACGGCACAAACATGGCTTTTAATTTTTGCATAAACGGTGAGGTTTCTACTTCGTCTGGTGTTGGCTGTGACATTTGTAACGGTGCTTCTGCTGCAATTAAGGCATCCATTTTTGCCGTAAAATCAGCCCCTAAGAAGACCGCACTTTCTTCACGAATTACAGAACGGATAGTATGGAAGTTTGCCCAACTTTGTTGTAATTCGCCATCACGACACAATGTAGCAGTGAATTCGTTACTTACTTGTTCACCGTCCATATAGGCGGAAAGTAACTCTTTTTGCATAATAATACCCCAATTAATTGTTTAGTTTGCCGTTGTTACGGATGTTATCGCTGTAACAGCGGATTAATTTTATTTTCAATAATTTCTCTTGCTCGGAAGATTCGAGAACGTACAGTACCCACTGGACAATCCATAATATCGGCAATTTCTTCGTAACTCAACCCTTCTAGCTCACGTAATGTAATGGCGGTTTTCAGTTCTTCTTGCATACTCTCGATCGTATCAAAAACAATCTTTTTTAATTCCGCTGAGAGTAACTCATTCTCTGGCGTATCCACATCACGTAAATTCGTGCCTGAATCGTAACTTTCAGCATCTTCTGCTAAAATATCTTCGTTCGGCGGACGGCGACCTTGTGCCGTCAAATAATTCTTTGCAGTATTCACTGCGATTCGGTAAAGCCAAGTATAAAAAGCACTGTCACCACGAAAAGAATCCATTGAGCGATATGCCTTGATAAAGGATTCTTGCACCACATCGGGAATATCATTGCGTGGTACATAACGTGTTAATAAGCCTGCTACCTTGTTTTGATAACGAGAAACCAACAAATTAAAGGCTTTCTTATCCCCTTGCTGTACTCTTTCTACTAAAGCCTGATCGGTAATCTGTTCAGTCATATTATCTCTTGTGGCTTGCGATAAAACAACAAGCACTGTATTTGGTTAGAGCAACCGTTTTCTAAAAAGTTCAAATATTTTAAAAAAGGTACGAAAAAAAGCTAATTGCTTAACTGCAATGTTTGATGAATATAGTCAACCATTGCTTGCAACTCCGTATCTATCGCTGGTGTGCGATTGAAAAACCAAGAAAAAAGCTGCAAGTCTGTACAAGCCAATAAACGAATAAAACTCTGTTTTTGGCACTCACTTAGTCCATCAAAATGTTGTTGATAAAAGGGCATAATCACCTTGTCTAATTCCAACATCCCACGGCGACAATCCCACTCAATACGAAGTTTATTGTATTTTGTCATAATTTGTTCCTATTTATTATCGAGGTATTATAACGAAAAATAAAAAATAAAGAAAAATAAACCGCACTTTAGTGATCATGAGAGTGGTTAGATTGTAAGGAAAATGTCTTTTCCCTTGATTTTCCTTTAGTTAACCTTTATCTTTAGCTTTAATTAAACGTTATTTCGGGGTCAATCAATGAATTCAATTCAATATTTAGTGAACAGTATTTTAGGCGTGTATCTGCTGGTCGTCATGTTTCGCATGTGGTTACAATATTGTCAAGCAGATTTTTATAATCCCATTTCACAAGCCGTAGTGAAATTGACGGATCCGGTGTTAAATCCAATACGTAAGACTTTTAAACCACGTAAAAATATGGATATTGCAGCGTTGATTTTTGTCTTTGTAGTAGGCTTAGTTAAATATCCTTTATTGGCTATCTTAGGGGGAAAATGGTCATTTGACGGCGTGGTGGAAAATCTCGGTTTATTTACCGTTGTTGGTATATTGACTGTCATAAAAATTTGGGGTGAGATGATTTTATATGTAATTTTTATCGGCGCAATTTTAAGTTGGTTTAGACGGGGCAATGATCCTTTGTCTTATTTATTGTATCAATTAGGCGAGCCGGTTTTACGTCCAATTCGCCGGCTATTACCGAAAACGGGCATGATTGATTTTTCCCCCATGATATTGGCGTTTGTGCTGTTTTGGTTAGATAAAGTGATGTATGACATTATTCCTTATGGTATTTGGAAAATTGTGTAAAGTGCGGCGTAATTTGATGAGATTTTTATGTCCGCAATAGAACAAACAGCAAATGGCTTGCGGTTGCGGATTTTATTGCAACCTAAAGCCAGTCGTGATGCGATCATAGGATTACATGCTGATGAATTAAAAATCAGCATTACAGCACCACCTATTGATGGGGCGGCGAATGTGCATTTGTTGAAATATTTGAGTAAATTATTTAAAGTGCCAAAAAGTATGATTCAGTTAGAAAAAGGCGAATTGAATCGACATAAGCAGGTATTTATTTCTGAACCGAAGACTATTCCGTCTGAGATTATTTCGTTAATTTAAACTTAATTCAAACACTGCCTTTTGCGGATTGCGTTTAAATCCTTCCATTTCTAAAATATATTGCGGGTGTTGATCCTGTTCTACGGTGAGCATTTTTGCTTGAGTAAAACACACAAATTCTTTCGCTTTTTCAATAAGTGCGGTGTAAATTTCGGTTTTTTGAGGATTATTTTGTACAAAAATATCGGTTAATTGCCAGTAGCGTTGTAATTGTAGGGATGATAAACGGGGATAGAGTTGAATAAAGCCGACCGCTTTTTGTTGGTTATCAAGGGCTAAGAAGAAAATACTTTCACTAAAACGAATCCGGTTATTAAGAAATTGATGGGTTCTTTCCGGATTTTCTGCCATGCCGTGTGACAAACGGTATTCTTCAAATAGTGGAAGTAATACGGCGAGATTCCATTGTTCAGCTTTGAAAATACGCATAATGTTAGATGCTTATAGGTTAGGATTGATTAAAAAATAACAAATTTATACAGTAGATTGTACCTTGTAATTTGAGAATAATCACCTGTTAGATCAAAAAAAGATGAAAAAAAACAAAAATTGGGCTAAAAATTTGTTATATTAAGTTTATTCATTTTGATTAATTTATATGGAGAATTCAAATGGCAGTTCGTAAACCACTCGTTATGGGTAACTGGAAATTAAATGGTAGTAAAGCATTTACCAAAGAATTAATTGAAGGTTTGAAAAAAGAACTTCAAGGTGTAACAGGTTGTGGCGTGGCGATTGCACCACCAGTCATGTATTTAGCCGAAGCGGAAGCTGCATTGGCCGGTAGTGAAATTGCGTTAGGTTCACAAAATGTGGATATTAATCTGCAAGGGGCGTTTACCGGTGATATTTCTACTGCGATGTTAAAAGATTTTGGGGCGAAATATATTATTATTGGTCACTCGGAGCGTCGTACATATCACAAAGAAAGTGATGAATTTATTGCGAAAAAATTTGGTGTGTTGAAAGAAGCTGGATTAGTTCCAGTATTATGTATCGGTGAATCCGAAGCCGAAAATGAAGCCGGCAAAACCCAAGAAGTTTGCGCAAGACAAATTGATGCGGTTATTAATGCATTAGGTGTAGAAGCCTTTAATGGTGCGGTGATTGCATATGAACCAATTTGGGCAATTGGAACAGGTAAATCTGCAACCCCAGCTCAAGCTCAAGCAGTGCATAAATTTATTCGTGATCATATTGCAGCAAAATCTCAAGCTGTAGCCGATCAAGTGATTATTCAATACGGTGGTTCTGTAAATGATGCCAATGCAGCAGAGTTATTTACTCAACCAGATATTGATGGTGCATTAGTTGGTGGAGCATCATTAAAAGCACCTGCGTTTGCCGTCATTGTGAAAGCAGCAGCTGTGGCTAAGGCGTAATTGGTCATAAAATATAAATGATAAAAAGCGCTCAGATCGTTGCTCTGAGCGCTTTTTTACTTTCGGTTTATGTTTAAAATCGCTATAATGTCATATTCGTTATATTGAATATTAGGCATTCTTTATGCTAGGTTTTTTTTATACGTTTGTCATGTATTTGTTGCAACCATTTTTGTTGCTCTTTATGTTAGGACGTAGTATTAAATCCCCAGATTACCGTAGGCGTATTAGTGAACGTTACGGTTTGTTCTATGCGGAGTTAGAACGACCACAACCGAATGGGATTATTATTCATGCGGCATCTGTCGGTGAAGTTATTGCAGCCACGCCTTTAGTTCGTCAAATTCAAACGGAATACCCTAATTTACCGATTACGGTGACAACGGTGACGCCAACAGGATCAGCTCGTGTCAAAGCCGCTTTTGGCGATTCTGTTAGCCATTTTTATTTACCCTATGATTTACCTGATGCGATCACTCGGTTTATTAATTTTATTCAGCCCAAAGCCTGTATTGTGATTGAAACGGAAATTTGGCCAACGCTTATCCATCAACTAAAATTGCGTAATATTCCGTTTATTGTGGCGAATGCTCGTTTATCCGCTCGTTCTGCCAAACGTTATGCATGGGCAAAGAATCATATTAAAACGGTGTTAAATGAGATTAGTTTAATTGCCCCGCAAGATAGTATTAGTGGTAAGCGCTACATAGATTTGGGTTATCAAGGTCGGTTAGTGTTAACTGGAAATATTAAATATGATTTAGAAATTTCCGATGAATTATTAAATGATATAATAAGTTTAGAGCAACAATGGATTGGTAATAGACCCGTTTGGATTGCTGGAAGTACCCATGAAGGGGAAGAAGAAATTATACTACAAACGCACCGCACTTTATTGCAGCAATTTCCAAATTTATTGTTGATTTTGGCACCTCGTCATCCGGAGCGTTTTAATTCAGTGGCAAATTTAATTGAAAAAGAGAATTTTAGTTATTGTCGCCGAAGTGAGGATATTGCGCCTAGTGCACAAACTCAAATTTTGTTGGGTGATACTATGGGAGAACTCATGTTAATGTACGGTGTTTCCGATGTGGCTTTTGTGGGAGGAAGTTTAGTGAAACATGGCGGACATAATCCCCTTGAACCACTAGCATTTAAATTGCCTGTTATTAGTGGTAAGTATGTATTTAATTTCCCAGAAGTTTTTTTGAAATTAAGATATGTGCTCGGTGTTTTAACAGTAAAATCCGATGCCAATGCATTGGCGGAGGCAGTGAGCAGATTTTTACATTCAAAAGCATTACGTCAGCGTTTTGGACAGGCTGGTTATGAAGTATTAGTTGAAAATCGTGGAGCATTAAAACGATTAATTGGTTTATTGCGTCCCTATTTAGAAAACGAGCAAGTAGAGAAATAATTTATGACAACGGTGATTTATCCCGGCACATTTGATCCAATTACCAATGGACATTTAGATATTATTACACGAAGTGCGGTGCTTTTTCCCAACGTTATTGTAGCAGTCGCTTCTAGTCCAAGTAAGAAACCTTTATTTGAACTCGCACAACGTGTTGAGTTAATCGGGCAATCGGTTGCTCACTTGGCAAATGTGCGCGTGATTGGCTTTACGGATTTATTAGCAAACGTAATTCAACAGTTTGATGTTAAAGCGATTATTCGCGGGGTACGCACTACCACAGATTTTGAATATGAATTACAATTAGCTCATTTAAATAGAGTGTTAACAGGAGGAGTAGAGAGTCTATTTTTACCGCCGACGGAACAATGGGCTTATGTTTCTTCAACCATTGTTCGTGAAGTTTATTTGCATGGTGGTGATGTCGCAAAATTTGTGCCACCACCGGTATTGGAAGCCTTGTTAAAAAGAGCGAAAAAATAAGCAAGAAAGCCATTCAATAAAAGTGAAATTTGTGTAACAATAGCAGTAATTTATTTACATTAAACAATAATGAATTATTTATGAAAACAACAGCAGAAATTAGACAATCTTTTTTGAATTTTTTCCATAGTAAAGGTCATCAGATTGTGGAAAGTAGTTCTCTTGTGCCTGAAAACGATCCCACTTTACTTTTTACTAACGCAGGGATGAACCAATTTAAAGATGTTTTTCTTGGTTTAGATAAACGAGCTTATACTCGAGCTACCACCGCACAACGTTGTGTGCGAGCAGGGGGAAAACATAACGATTTAGAAAATGTGGGCTATACCGCACGTCATCATACATTCTTTGAAATGATGGGGAATTTCAGTTTCGGTGATTATTTTAAACAAGATGCTATTGCTTTTGGTTGGGAATATTTAACCTCTCCACAATGGTTAGGTTTACCGAAAGAAAAACTGTATGTTACCGTATATGAAACCGATGACGAAGCCTATAATATTTGGCATCAACAAATGGGTGTGCCAGCAGAACATATTATTCGCATTGGCGATAACAAAGGTGGTGCATACAATTCCGATAATTTCTGGGCAATGGGCGATACTGGACCTTGCGGACCTTGTACCGAGATTTTCTACGATCATGGTGAGCAACATTGGGGTGGTTTACCAGGTTCGCCTGAAGAAGACGGCGACCGTTATATTGAAGTGTGGAATATTGTATTTATGCAATTTAACCGTTTGGCTGATGGGACATTAGAAAAATTGCCAAGACCGTCTGTGGATACAGGTATGGGCTTGGAACGCATGACAGCGGTAATGCAGCATGTGAACTCCAACTATGAAATTGATATTTTCCAAACCTTAATTGCCAAAGTAGCAGAAATTGTCGGTACTCAAGATTTAACCAATAAATCTTTACGTGTGATTGCCGATCATATTCGTTCTTGTGCTTATTTAATTGCTGACGGCGTGATTCCGTCTAACGAAGGGCGTGGGTATGTATTACGCCGTATTATTCGCCGTGCAGTTCGTCATGGACATTTGTTAGGTGCGAAAGAAACGTTCTTTTATAAATTGGTGCCTACTTTAATTGAGGTCATGGCTGCTGCAGCGAAAATTGTCAAAGAAAAACAAGCCAACGTAGAAAAACTGTTACGTTTGGAGGAAGAACAATTTGCTCGTACGTTAGCGCGTGGTTTGACTTTATTAGATGATGCCTTGGCAGAGGTTAAAGACGGCGTATTGTCTGGTGAAGTGGCATTTAAATTATATGATACTTACGGTTTCCCATTGGATTTAACCGCTGATGTATGTCGTGAACGTAATATTCAAATTGATGAAGCAGGCTTTGATAAAGAAATGGAAGCGCAACGTTTAAGAGCGCAGTCTGCCAGCCAGTTTGGTATGGATTATAACAATGTTATTCGTGTCGATGGTACAACCCAATTTGAAGGTTATAACAAAGCAGAAAGTCAGGCAAAAGTTACCGCACTTTTCCATGACGGCAAATCAGTGGATAGCATTACCGCAGGACAAAGTGCGGTGGTTATTTTAGAAAATACGCCATTCTATGCGGAGATGGGGGGGCAGATTGGTGATAGCGGAGAGTTGGTCAATAATAATTGTCAATTTGATGTGAAAGATACGCAAAAATATGGTCAAGTGTTTGGACATATTGGTGAATTGACGGTAGGTTCATTGTCGGTAGGTGATAGCGTGGATGCGATTGTGGATAATGAACGTCGTCAGCATACTAGATTAAACCATAGTGCAACTCACTTATTACATTCCGCTCTACGTCAAGTATTAGGCGAACATGTCGCACAGAAAGGATCGTTAGTGTCTGATGTGGGTTTACGTTTTGACTTTGTGCAACCTGAAGCAATCGGTAAACAACAGCTTGCGGAAGTAGAACGTATCGTCAATTTTCATATTCGTGCGAATCACCCTGTATTAACCGAAGAAATGGGGATTGAACAAGCCAAAGCAAAAGGTGCGATGGCGTTATTCGGGGAGAAATATGGTGATGTGGTTCGTGTCGTTACCATGAGTCCATTCTCGATCGAGCTTTGTGGTGGATTACACGTACAACGCACGGGAGATATTGGTTTATTTAAATTAGTGTCAGAAAGTGCGATCGCTGCGGGCATTCGTCGAGTGGAAGCCGTTACAGGTGAGGGTGCGATGGCTTGGCTACATAATCAACAAGCTATTTTAGCGCAAGTCGCGGATGCGTTAAAATCTGATGTCACATCATTACCAGAGAAAATTGATCAGTTGCAAGAAAAAGCCAAGAAAACAGAAAAAGAATTACAACAATTAAAACAAAAAGCTGCCGTACAAGCAGGGGCGAATTTAGTGCAAAGTGCGGTAAAAATTAATGGAATTTCGGTAATCGTACAACAATTGGATGGTGTCGATACCAAAGTATTGCGTGTGATGGTAGATGATTTGAAAAATCAACTTGGTTCTGCTGTGATTGCTTTTGCTTCTGTTGTAGATGAAAAAGTCAATCTCATTGTGGGTATAACAGCAGACATCACAAGTAAAGTAAAAGCAGGTGAATTAGTCAATCTAATGGCTCAACAAGTGGGAGGCAAAGGAGGCGGTCGTCCAGATATGGCGATGGCAGGCGGATCTCAGCCTGAAAATGTAGTTGAAGCATTACATGTTGCTTCAGATTGGTTAAAAGTAAATTTGTAAGTGTTGCATTATGAATGTCTTGTTTTAATGTATAAGACTGGTTATCAATAAGGATGTTGATAGGTCTGTGAATGTTTTATTTTTTCTTTATTGCAAGGCGAAATGAAACATTCACAGACCAATAGCACAAGACAGATATAATCATATAAATAGGGAGAAGTATATGCTGGTTTTGACAAGAAAACTAGGTGAAAGCTTACTCATTGGCGATGATATTGAAATCACAGTGTTAAATGTCCGTGGTAATCAAGTAAAAATCGGTGTGAAAGCACCAAAAAACGTTTCCGTACATCGGGAAGAAATCTATCAACGTATCAAACAATCTCAAGATGACGAACATTTAGAGATTGAATAAGGAGAATCTATGAGTAAATTAACTTGCTTTAAAGCCTATGATATTCGTGGTCGTTTGGGGGATGAACTAAATGTTGATATTGCGTACCGCATTGGTCGTGCATTTGGTCAATACCTAAAACCAAAAAATATTGTGGTGGGGGGGGACGTGCGTTTAACCAGTAAAGAATTGAAAAGTGCCGTAACCAACGGGCTATTAGATTCTGGCGTTGATGTGATTGATCTCGGGGAGGTGGGTACAGAAGAAGTTTACTTTGCTACATCTTTCTTAAACGCTGATGGAGGTATTGAAGTCACTGCAAGCCATAACCCAATGGATTACAATGGCTTAAAACTTGTCCGTGAAGGCTCACGCCCAATTAGTTCTGAAACAGGTTTAGCGGATATTCAACGCTTAGCGGAGGAAAATAATTTCCCAGCGGTAACGCAGCGCGGTCAATATAAACAACAATCGGTAATTGGTGATTATGTTGAACGTTTACTTTCTTATGTAAACTTAGACAATATCAAACCATTAAAATTAGTGATTAACTCAGGTAATGGTGCGGCAGGTCATGTGGTTGATGCCATTGAGGCTCAATTTAAAGCGCGCCGAGTGCCAGTGGAATTTATTAAAGTGCATAATAATCCAGACGGTACATTCCCACACGGAATTCCTAATCCAATTTTACATGAAAACCGTCAAGACACCATTGATGCGGTATTAAAACACAAAGCGGATATGGGAATTGCCTTTGATGGCGACTTCGACCGTTGTTTCTTCTTTGATGAAAACGGTGGCTTTATTGAGGGGTATTATGTGGTTGGTCTGTTAGGTCAAGCCTTTACCCAAAAACAAAAAGGGGCGAAGATTATCTACGATCCACGTTTAATCTGGAATACTGAAAAATTAGTCGCTGAAAATGGTGGTGAAGCCGTGATGTCAAAATCCGGTCACTCATTTATTAAAGAAAAAATGCGTGAAGTGGATGCGGTTTATGGCGGTGAAATGTCGGCTCACCATTATTTCCGTGATTTCTACTATTGCGATAGCGGTATGGTGCCTTGGTTATTAGTGATGGAATTAGTGAGCACAACAGGTAAATCCTTAGGTCAATTAGTGACAGAAAGTATTAACACGTATCCATCACCGGGTGAAATCAACAGCAAATTAACCGATGCCAAAGCGTCCATTGCTCGTGTACGTGCTGCCTATGAAAAAGATGCGGTGAGCGTAAATGAAATTGACGGTATTAGCATTGAATATCCAAACTGGCGTTTCAATTTACGTAGTTCAAATACGGAACCAGTGGTGCGTTTGAACCTTGAAACCCGTGGCGATAAGCAGTTGATGCAAGAGAAGACTGATGAGATTTTGGCGTTATTGCGTCAATAAAAAATCTTGTTAATATTGACCGTACTTTAAAAAAGTGCGGTTATTTTATAATTAATATCGTGTTTCGCCGATGGCGACTTACTTTTTCTTTGCTCGTGCAAAGCAAAAGTAAGCAAAAAGAAACACGCCCCGATTTTGCCTTGTTTCCTGAAAATCATTCAATTTGCTTAACGGAAAAATTGTAAACTCGCTACGCTCAAACAGTACAATTTTTCCTACAAATTAAATGATTTTCAGGCGGCAAAGACGGGGACTACCTTTAGAAAAGGACAAAAAATGAAAGTTATTATTCCTGTAGCAGGTTTAGGGACTCGCATGTTGCCAGCCACGAAAGCCATTCCGAAAGAAATGTTGACTTTGGTGGATAAACCGCTGATTCAATATGTGGTGAATGAATGTGTGAATGCGGGCGTGAAAGAAATTGTGCTGGTCACTCATTCTTCTAAAAATGCCATTGAAAACCATTTCGACACCTCTTTTGAATTAGAAACGATGTTAGAGAAGCGTGTAAAACGCCAGTTATTGGAAGAGGTGCGATCTATTTGTCCGAAAGATGTCACTATTATGCACGTCCGTCAAGGTAACGCCAAAGGGTTGGGGCACGCCGTGTTATGTGGTCGTCCTGTGGTGGGGAATGAACCTTTTGCGGTGGTGTTGCCTGATGTACTATTAGCGGATTTTACCGCTAATCAAAAAACCGAAAATCTTGCTGCCATGATCAAACGCTTTGAACAAACAGGCAATAGCCAAATTATGGTTGCTCCAGTGGATCCAAAAGACGTGAGTAGTTACGGTATCGCAGACTGTGACGGTGTGGATTTTGCGGGTGGTGAAAGTGCCAAAATTGCGCGTATGGTGGAAAAACCGAGTGTAGAAAAAGCACCGTCTAATCTTGCCGTTGTGGGGCGTTATGTATTTTCAGCGGGAATTTGGCGTTTATTAGAAAAAACTCCAGTTGGTGTCGGTGATGAAATTCAATTAACCGATGCCATTGATATGCTGATCGAAAAAGAAACCGTAGAAGCTTTCCACATGACCGGAGAGTCTTTCGACTGCGGTGATAAAATTGGTTATATGCAAGCCTTTGTGGAATATGGGTTACAACATGAAAAATTAGGCAAACCATTTAAAGACTATTTGAAAAAATTAGCTAAAACCTTGTAATAGGCGAGATAAAAACAGGATTAGGGTACGTTCAAACGAACCCTAACTTGCTTTAAAATCCCAGTTTCCGCATTTCATTCACCACATCTTTCACTTCAATTTCTGCCATCAAATTTTTACCCGATAATTTGGTTGCCCATGGTAATTCACTAGATGGCTTATGGAATTCTTTTAACGCATTTTGCTCATAGACCGAAATCACATTATCTAAATTATGGTAAGGACCTGTTCGCCAAGGATTATGATAAGCATACAGACCAATAACAGGCGTTCCCACCATGGTGGCAATATGAGCAGGACCGCTATCAGGGGCGATCACTAAATCCGCTTGTTGAATTAAAGCGGTCAATTCAGCCAAATTGGTTTTTCCACAGGCATTGGTTATCTGATTATCACAAAGTGCGGTGATTTTTTGGCAAATTTCCATTTCTCGTGAAGCAGAAGAACCACATAAAATCACGTTAATGCCTTGTTGAGTAGCAACATTGGCGAGCTCCGCATAGCGTTCAATCAGCCAATCTTTTTCCGCTTTGCTGGAACAAGGGGAAATAATCAGATTGCGTTGGTTTGGCTGAATAAAGGTTTTTGCCTTTTGTTGTGCTGGCAAAGAAAGGTTTAATTGCCAATGAGGGGTAAATTTTGCTACGCCAATTTTTTCGGCAAATACGATGAAACCGTCTAACACATGGGGATTGTCAGGATCATTCACCCGTTGATTAACAAAAAAACATTGTCCTTCTCTTGAGCGTTTTTTACCAAAACCGATTTTATATTTGGCTTTAATACCTAAAGATAAAATAGATGCACGGAAAGCGGTTTGCATATTTAATAAGGCATCAAATGGTTGATTTTTTAGCTGTTTCCATAAAGCAAAAACGCCTTGCCAACCTGTTTTTTTATCAAATATAACTAAATCAATAGGCGAATTTTCAGGCATCACCTGCGATAATAAAGCATACTCCACCTTTCCCACAATCCAAGTGATTTGACAAGCAGGATAAAACCGAGCAATTTCTTGTACCACCGCTAAAGCGTGAGTAATATCACCAATGGCGGAAAGGCGGAGAATACAAAGGGATTTGGGCGGATGCTTTGGGCTAAACAGGGACATAATGGATCCTTTAATTGCTAAATTCATTAACACAGGGGCGTATTGCATACGCCCTTATGCTCGATTGTAGGGTTTTAACAATTTTTGATTATTACATTTATTGGGCGTATGCAATACGCCCCTACAATTGCGAAATACCCCTATTTTAAAGTAGAATGATGCGAACGCCAACAAGGAATATAAAATGATTGAACGACAACATCAAAACCAGTTTTTTTTACTTTCTGATGAACGTTATAGTGAATTGGATTATACCCAATTTTTCCAACCTGACTATTGGCAAAAGCAAGGGCGAGTTTCAGGCACGGCCAAAGGACGTGGTACCACTTATTTTTTACAAACCGCTGATCTATTCGGTGTTAATGCCAGCTTACGTCATTATTATCGTGGCGGTTTGTGGGGTAAAATTATTCGAGATCGCTACCGTTTTACCGTACTTTCACAAACCCGCAGTTTTGCCGAATTACGTTTGTTGCAAAAATTATACTTAGCGGGTTTGCCTGTGCCGAAGCCAATTATGGCGGTCGTTGAAAAAGGTAAGTTAGGTATTTGTTATCGTGCCGATATTTTGATGGAAAAGATCGAAAATGCACAGGATTTAACCGCGGTTTTACAACATCAAACCTTGCCCCCAGAAATTTGGCAACAGATTGGTAGCTTAATTCGTCAGTTACACGATTTGCAAATTTGCCATACGGATTTAAACGCCCATAATATTTTGCTCCAACAGACAGCAACAGGGCAAAAATGTTGGTTGTTAGATTTTGATAAGTGCGGTGAAAAATCAGGGGATTTTTGGAAACAAGGTAATCTTGAACGATTACAGCGTTCTTTTCATAAGGAAATTGAACGGATGAAAATTCAATTTAGCACGCAAAATTGGCAAGATTTATTAACCGGTTATCACAATCACCAGATTTAATGATAGAATACCGCAAATTTTTTTTGAATAGATAAAATAATTAGGAATACCAATGCGTACAAGTCAATATTTATTTTCAACGCTAAAAGAAACCCCGAATGATGCTCAAGTGGTGAGCCATCAGTTAATGCTTCGATCTGGTATGATTCGCCCGATGGCATCTGGCTTATATAACTGGTTGCCAACAGGTGTTAAAGTATTGAAAAAAGTTGAAAATATTATTCGTGAAGAAATGAACAAAGGCGGTGCCATTGAAGTGCTGATGCCTGTGGTACAACCTGCCGAACTTTGGCAAGAATCAGGGCGTTGGCAGGATTATGGTGCAGAGTTATTGCGTTTTACCGATCGTGGCAAACGCGATTTTGTGTTAGGACCGACGCACGAAGAAGTGATCACAGATCTTATTCGCCGTGAAATCAGTTCTTACAAACAGTTACCGCTGAATTTATATCAAATTCAAACTAAATTCCGTGACGAAGTTCGACCACGTTTTGGCGTAATGCGTTCCCGTGAATTTGTGATGAAAGACGCTTATTCTTTCCACACCACGAAAGAAAGTTTACAACAAACCTATGATGTGATGTATCAGGTTTATAGCAATATTTTCAATCGGTTAAACTTAGATTTCCGTGCAGTACAAGCGGATACAGGTTCAATCGGTGGCTCCGCATCACATGAGTTTCAAGTGCTGGCTCAAAGCGGTGAAGATGATGTGGTATTTTCTACCGAAAGTGATTTTGCCGCCAATATTGAATTAGCGGAAGCGGTGGCGGTAGGTGAACGTTCACAACCAACTAAAGCGATGGAATTAGTGGATACGCCAAATGCCAAAACCATTGCAGAGTTAGTAGAACAGTTTAATCTGCCAATTGAGAAAACCGCCAAAACCTTGATTGTAAAAGGGGCAACAGAAGAACAGCCGTTAATCGCCTTAATCTTACGTGGTGATCATGAATTAAATGAAGTGAAAGCTCAAAAACACCCGTTAGTCGCTGATCCATTAGAATTTGCTGATGAAGCCACAATTAAAGCCAAAATTGGGGCGGGTGTGGGATCATTAGGTGTGGTGAATTTACCGATTCCAGCGGTGATTGATCGCTCCGTGGCATTAATGTCTGATTTTACGGTGGGAGCCAATATTGACGGCAAACATTATTTCAATGTGAACTGGGAACGTGATGTGGCGTTGCCTGAAATTTTTGATTTGCGTAACGTCGTCGATGGTGATCCAAGTCCAGACGGAAAAGGCACATTGCAAATTAAACGGGGCATTGAAGTGGGGCATATTTTCCAGTTGGGGACGAAATATTCCGAAGCCATGAAAGCCACCGTGCAAGGCGAAGACGGTAAACCGTTGGTGATCACAATGGGTTGCTATGGTGTTGGTGTCACCCGTGTGGTGGCAGCGGCGATTGAGCAAAATCATGATGAGCGTGGGATTATTTGGTCAAGCGATGAAATTGCCCCATTTACCGTGGCGATTGTGCCAATGAATATGTACAAGTCCGAAAGCGTACAACAATTTGCTGAAGAGTTATACCACACTTTGCAATCGCAAGGTGTCGATGTGATTTTTGATGATCGCAAAGAACGCCCCGGTGTCATGTTTGCGGATATGGAATTGATCGGCGTACCACATATGGTGGTGATCGGTGAGAAAAATCTGGCTAACGGTGAAATTGAATACAAAAACCGCCGTACAGGGGAAAGGCAGATGATTGCAAAAGATGAATTGTTAGCGTTTTTAAAAGAGAATGTGAAAGCTTAAGAACCTAAAAATTGAAATGACCGTCAAAGTGCGGTCATTTTTTTGCCTGTTTATCCTTTCCATCTCTCAAACAAAGATGAACTTACCACATTATCCACCTTATCAAAAGCAATCATTTTGCCATCTTCCATTAAGATCACTTGCTCTGCCAATGTGGTGAGTTCATCTACACTATGGGTGACATATAAAATCGGAATAGCGATTTGTTGGGCGAGGTTTTCTAAATAGCTTAATAACTCTTGTTTACGGGGTAAATCAAGGGCGGATAAAGGTTCGTCCATCAGCAACATTTCAGGTTGACTTAATAACGCTCTTCCAATGGCGACACGTTGTTTTTCCCCGCCAGACAGGCTGATGGGGTAACGATTTAGCAAGTGTTCGATGCCGAGTAGTTGCACAATTCGGTCAAATTCCACCGCATTTTTTCTGCTTTTGGATTGCATGGCGTAACGCAAATTTCCTTTTACAGAATAATGTGGAAATAAACGTCCATCTTGAAAAACATAGCCCATATTACGTTTATTGGGCGGGAGGCAGATACCTTTTTTGGTATCCACTAAAATTTTGTCATTTAATTTAATATAACCTTGATCAGGATGAATTAACCCACTGATTAAATTAATCACGGTGGATTTGCCTGAACCTGACAAGCCAAAAAGTGCGGTGACATTTTGGCTCGGAATTTGAGCGTTAAGTTGTAATTCAAAATTGCCTAAGCGTTTACTTACATTAATGTCTAGCATCAGATTGCCCCAATTTTTGTTGTGTCCGTTTGGCGAGCCACTCGGAAATAATCAGTGAGAGTAACGCAATAATAATGGAAATTAAACAAAGGCGAGCTGCTGCTCCTTCAGCATTTGGAGTTTCGATAAAGGAATACATGGCGAGTGGTATGGTTTGCGTGACATTGGGAATGTTTGACACAAAGGTAATAGTTGCCCCAAATTCACCTAAAGAACGGGCAAAGCCCAAAATCATACCGGCCAAAATACCTGGGAACGCTAAAGGTAAGGTGATGGTATAAAAAGTTCGCCATGGTGAAGATCCGAGTGTTAGGGCAGCTTGTTCAAGACGCATATCAATGCTTTCAATGGCTAAACGGATAGAACGTACCACTAAGGGAAATGCGACCACGGCGGAAGCTAAAATAGCACCGTTAAGGCTGAATCCAAAGGTAAAACCAAACCATTGCGAAATATATTTACCGATGAATCCATTGCGTCCCATGGAAATAAGCAGTAAGTAACCGATCACTACCGGCGGTAGCACAAGCGGTAAATGAACAATACCATTAAGTAAGGCTTTGCCCCAGAATTGTTTGCGAGCTAATAACCACGCAATCGCAATCGCAAAGGGTAACGCCCAAATATTCGCCCACAGAGCGACTTTTAAACTTAAAATAATGGCATTTATTTCAGATGGTGAAAGTTTTATATATTCAATCATATAGCGAATTTTGTTATTAAAAGGGCGGACTCACAAATCCGCTCTACAAGTATTTATACAATTATTTACGCACAATCGGTGGCACAAAGCCTAAGCCTAAATCCCATGGCTGTTCAATCCAAGTATTTTGTGGAATATCTATCACATAATCATCCACTAATGGCGCCCCCGCCGGCTTGGCAAAAACGGTAACAAATTTTGCCTTTGGATACATTTTGCGAATTTCACGCGCGGTATTTCCTGTATCTACTAAATCGTCCACTACGATAAAGCCATCACCGTCAGTTTGAGCTGCATGTAAGACTTTTAATTCGCCTTGTTGATCATGATCGTAACTGGAGATACACACAGTTTCAACATGGCGTAGTCCCAATTCACGTGCTAATACGGCGGCAGGAAATAAACCACCACGGCTGACAGCAATAATGCCTTTCCATTGTGTGGCTGGTAATAAACGCTCAGCCAGTTTGCGAGCGTGCATTTGGAACATATCCCAAGTGACAATATACTTTTCACTCATCATTTTATCCTTAACTTATTTGAGAGAAATTTAAAAATTGTGTAAGCATACCATTTTATCGGCGGTGAATGCTAGAAATTTTGTTTTTTCTATCGTATTTTTTGTGGAAAATCAGCGAAATATCAGGAATATTTGTATAAAACCAGAAATTGATCCATAATGAGACGATCTTTTTATTAAAGGAGGAATTATTATGTCAGATATTCAAACATTACAACCAAAACGTTTATGGCAATGGTTTGATCGCCTTTGTACTATTCCACGTCCATCACATCACGAAGAAAAAGTCGCACAATTTATTGTGGATTGGGCGAAAGAAAAAGGTTTTTTTGTAGAACGAGATCAAATTGGTAACGTATTAATTCGTAAACCAGCCAGTAAAGGCATGGAAAATCGCCAAAAAGTCGCATTGCAAGCCCATATGGATATGGTACCGCAAGCAAATGAGGGATCTACACATGATTTCTTAACGGATCCAATTTTACCTTATGTGGATGGAGAATGGGTAAAAGCGAAAGGGACAACTTTGGGTTCAGATAATGGTATTGGTTTGGCATCAGCCTTAGCGGTGTTAGATGCAGATGATTTAGCCCATCCAGAATTGGAAGTGTTATGTACCATGACGGAAGAAGCTGGTATGGATGGGGCGCACCATTTAAAAACAAATTGGTTACAATCTGATGTGATGATTAATACCGATACGGAAGAAAATGGCGAAATTTATATTGGTTGTGCTGGTGGTGAAGATGCTAAAGTGAGTTTGCCGATTCAACGTGAAAAAAATACTTTTGCACATACGTATCAACTTTCTTTAAAAGGTTTGCGCGGTGGTCACTCTGGCAGTGAAATTAATACAAATCGAGTTAATGCGATTAAATTATTTGCTCGTTTCTTAGCAAATATTGAACAAACTCAAGCCTTTTCATTTGCTTTAGCAGAAATTCGAGGCGGTTCGGTGCGTAATGCCATTCCGCGTGAGGCACATGCGATAGTTTGTGTGAATGATGAAAACGCCTTAAAAACTGCGGTGCAAAATTTCCAACATTTATTACAAGATGAATTAGCCATGGCTGAACCGAATGCTACACTTACCGCTCAACTGATTGAAAAAGCAGAAATGATCTTTGACAAAGTATCTACACATAAAGCTATTCATTTAGTTAATGCATTACCAAATGGCGTAAATCGTTACAGTGATGTTGTTGATGGTGTGGTGGAAACATCAAGCAGTATTGGTGTGTTAAAAACCGAAGACGATGCAGTAACGGGGTTGATTTTAATTCGCTCTTTAGTAGAAAGTGGTAAACAATATGTGGCAAGTTTATTGTCGTCTTTGACATCTTTATGTGATGCAACAGTCACCCTTTCTGGTAATTACCCCGGCTGGCAACCTCACCCAGATACCGATATTTTGCGTTTAACCCAACGCATTTATGCGGAAATATTAGGTGCTGAACCAACCATTAAAGTCATTCATGCAGGGTTGGAATGTGGTTTAATTAAACAGGCTTATCCAGCGATGGAAATTGTGTCTTTTGGACCAACTATTGAAAATGCTCATTCCCCTGATGAAAAAGTGCATATTCCTGCTGTACAAATTTATTGGGCGCTATTGACCAAAGTATTGGCGAATATTCCAGAACAAAAATAAATAGAAAAATTGGGGGCAGCTAAAAATTTGATATGAAAATAGTAAAGAAAGTGATACAATCGCTCGTTCTAATTAGGGTCAATAGATCCTATGTCCCGAATTTTATATTTTATTGATAGGTTAATTTATGGCTCTTGTTACCGAGAAAAAGAAACATGCACCTGAGCAAACAGCAGGGCAAAAATCCGTTGGTTTAAACCGTTTATTATGGTTATTAGCTATCGTTGTCATCATTGTCGCTGCGGTAGGTAATATTTATTTTGCAGAACAATATTCAACCGCTATTCGTGTGGTCGGTATTGTGGTATTAATTGCCGTTGCTTTGGGCTTGGCAGCCATTACTAATCAGGGGGTAAAAGCTCTCGCTTTCTTTAGTGATGCTCGTGTTGAAATGCGTAGAGTGGTGTGGCCAACTCGCTCCGAAACTACACAAACCACATTAATTGTGGCTGGTGTAACAGTAGTTGTTTCATTAATTTTATGGGCGTTTGACAGCATTATTATTAGCGTCCTTGATTTCTTAACCAATTTGAGATTCTAATCCTATGACAGAAACAGTAGCAGCTAAAAAACGTTGGTATGTATTACAGGCTTTCTCTGGTTTTGAAGGTCGAGTAGCGACAACATTGCGTGAATATATTAAATTAAACCACATGGAAGATCAGTTTGGTGAAGTGCTTGTACCTACCGAAGAAGTGATTGAGAATGTGGCGGGTAAACGTCGTAAAAGTGAACGCAAATTTTTTCCGGGCTATGTGTTAGTTCAAATGGAAATGAATGATTATACATGGCAGTTGGTGCGTAGTGTGCCGAGAGTATTGGGTTTCATTGGTGGAACAGCAGATAAGCCGTTGCCAATTAGTCAGCGTGAAGCGGATTTAATTTTAAATCGTGTCGAACAAAATGCGGATAAACCACGTCCGAAGAATACGTTCTTGCCGGGGGAAGAAGTGCGAGTGACGGAGGGACCATTTGCTGACTTTAATGGTACCGTGGAAGAAGTAGATTATGAAAAAGGTCGAGTTAAAGTATCTGTTTCTATTTTTGGTCGTGCGACACCCGTTGAACTTGAGTTTAGTCAAGTAGAAAAAGCCCATTAATGGATGGTATTTTATAAAAAGTAGTAGGGGCGTATTGCATACGCCCTAAAATTTGATTAAAATACAGCCCTTTTAACGTCCTAGCCTTGTGTTAGGGTAAATAGAAATCTTGCATTCGCAAGGAAATAAACAGGGGAGCTGCTTGAGTAAAGCTTGGCGGCGTTATCACCCACATAGAAGGAAACTTAAACATGGCAAAAAAAGTCCAAGCATACGTTAAGTTGCAAGTTGCAGCGGGTATGGCTAATCCATCACCACCAGTTGGTCCAGCATTAGGTCAACAAGGTGTGAACATCATGGAATTTTGTAAAGCATTCAACGCTCGTACTGAGAGCTTAGAAAAAGGTTTACCAATTCCAGTAGTTATTACGGTATATGCAGACCGTTCATTCACGTTCATTACTAAAACTCCACCAGCGGCGGTATTATTGAAAAAAGCAGCGGGTATCAAATCTGGTTCAGGTAAACCGAACAAAGATAAAGTGGGTAAAGTAACCTTAGAGCAAGTTCGTCAAATCGCTGAAACGAAAGCAGCGGATATGACTGGTGCAACTATTGAAACTAAAATGAAATCAATCGCTGGTACAGCTCGTTCAATGGGCTTAGTGGTGGAGGAATAATACGATGGCTAAATTGACTAAAAAAATGAAAGCAATCAAGCAGACCGTAGATTCTACTAAAGCGTATGAAATTAACGAAGCTATTGCAGTGTTAAAACAATTCGCCACCGCTAAATTCAAAGAAAGCGTAGATGTGGCAGTAAATTTAGGTATTGATCCACGTAAATCAGACCAAAACGTACGTGGTGCCACTGTGTTACCACATGGTACAGGTCGTGAAGTGCGTGTGGCTGTGTTTACTCAAGGTGCCAATGCAGACGCAGCCAAAGCCGCTGGTGCAGACTTAGTGGGTATGGAAGATCTTGCCGAGCAAGTGAAAAAAGGCGAAATGAACTTTGACGTTGTAATTGCATCACCAGATGCAATGCGTGTTGTCGGTCAGTTAGGTCAAGTATTAGGTCCACGTGGTTTAATGCCAAACCCGAAAGTAGGTACCGTCACACCAAACGTGGCCGAAGCGGTTAAAAACGCAAAATCTGGTCAGGTTCGTTATCGTAATGATAAAAATGGTATTATCCATTCAACTATCGGTAAAGCTGACTTTGCTCCAGAACAATTAAAAGAAAACTTACAAGCCTTGTTGGCTGCTTTAGTGAAAGCAAAACCAACCAGTGCAAAAGGTATCTTTATCAAGAAAGTGAGCATCTCTACCACTATGGGTGCAGGTGTAGCTGTTGATCAGTCTTCACTTTAATTGATGACTCGGTTTGACAAAAGTGCGGTTTTTTACCGCACTTTTTTATAGAAATGACTTTACCAATAGGAAAAAGTCGTCTATAATTGCCGACCTAATTTTGCAAAATGTATTGCGAAATATATTGTAATATATAGCAAAATATAGCGAAGTATTGATGGTGCTTGCCAAATCAAGCCCCATCCAAGACCGTAGGTGGTGACATAAAATCAGTCGCCTTAATATCCAACGTAGATGGTGAACAGAAAAAGAATTTTCTGCTTCTGTACACCGAAGTCGTCCTAATAAATATTTTATTAGGTAGTTTAATTCCGAGAAATCGGAGTGTATTCAGGAGCTAAAAGCCAATGGCATTAAATCTTCAAGACAAACAAGCAATTGTTGCCGAAGTAAATGAAGCAGCCAAAGGTGCCCTATCAGCTGTTATCGCGGATAGCCGTGGTGTAACAGTTGATAAAATGACTGAGTTACGTAAAACAGCTCGTGAAGCTGGCGTTTCAATGCGTGTGGTTCGTAATACTTTATTACGCCGTGCCGTTGAGGGGACAGAATTCGAATGCTTAAAAGATACGTTTACTGGTCCAACTCTGATTGCATTTTCTAATGAACACCCAGGTGCAGCAGCACGTTTGTTCACTGAATTTGCAAAAACAAATAAAGAGTTTGAATTAAAAGGTGCAGCCTTTGAAGGTAAATTGCAGGATGTAAATTTCTTAGCAACATTACCAACTTACGAAGAAGCGATTGCACGTTTAATGGGTACAATGAAAGAAGCTGCGGCAGGCAAACTTGTTCGCACTTTTGCAGCATTACGCGACAAATTACAAGAAGCCGCTTAATTTTAAAAGCACTTCTTAAATCGTTTATCAACTTATTTACTTTAGGAATTGATTGTTATGTCATTAACTAACGAACAACTAATCGAAGCGATTGCTTCAAAATCAGTATCAGAAATCGTTGAATTAATCGCAGCGATGGAAGAAAAATTCGGCGTTTCAGCAGCAGTAGCGGCAGCAGCTCCAGCAGCAGGTGCAGCGGCAGCAGTTGAAGAAAAAACTGAATTCGATGTAGTATTAGCAGAAGTGGGTGCAAACAAAGTTGCTGTGATCAAAGCAGTACGTGGTGCAACAGGTTTAGGCTTAAAAGAAGCGAAAGACTTAGTTGAATCTGCACCAGCTAACTTAAAAGAAGGCATTGCTAAAGCAGAAGCAGAAGCATTGAAAAAAGAATTAGAAGAAGCGGGTGCAAAAGTAGAGATCAAATAATTTTGATTGACACTTTTTCCACTTCGGAAACCAGATTTTCTGGGAAAGTGGCTGACGGAATACCGTCAGCCATTTTGTGCTATCAAGGTAGCATAAATAAAACCACCGTTTTATTGTCGATAAATTAAGTTAAATCAATCTGTTAGCTTAATGACAATCCGCTCATCAGAAGTAAGGTTCAGAGTGCGGTATCTAACAAACGGATTCAAATCATTGTAACAGGTCGGCAAAAATTTTTATTTTTTTCACCGCACTTTTAAACTGTTGCAATTCGGTCACACTAAAAAATTACAGAGGAACCCCAATGGTTTACTCCTATACCGAGAAAAAACGTATTCGTAAAGACTTCGGCAAACGTCCGCAAGTTTTAAATGTACCTTATTTATTAACAATCCAATTAGATTCTTTCGATAAATTTATCCAAAGAGATCCTGAAGGACAACAAGGCTTAGAAGCGGCATTTCGTTCTGTTTTCCCTATCGTGAGTAATAATGGTAGTACAGAATTACAATATGTCAGTTATCAATTAGGTCAGCCAGTATTTGATGTGCGAGAATGTCAAATTCGAGGTACCACTTTTGCCGCACCATTGCGTGTAAAATTACGTTTAGTCAGCTATGATAGAGATGCGGCACCGGGTACCATCAAAGACATTAAAGAACAAGATGTGTATATGGGTGAAATCCCGCTGATGACTGAAAATGGTACCTTTGTGATCAACGGTACAGAACGGGTTATCGTTTCACAATTACATCGCAGTCCGGGTGTATTCTTTGATTCTGACAAAGGCAAAACCCACTCATCTGGGAAAGTATTATATAACGCCAGAATTATCCCTTATCGTGGTTCTTGGTTAGATTTTGAATTTGATCCGAAAGATAACTTATTTGCACGTATTGACCGCCGCCGTAAATTACCGGCAACCATTATTTTACGCGCCTTAAACTACACCACTGAAGAAATTTTGGATTTATTCTTTGAGAAAGTACAATTTGAAATTCAAGATAATAAATTATTAATGACCTTGGTGCCAGAGCGTTTACGTGGTGAAACCGCCAGCTTTGACATTGAAGCCAATGGCAAAGTTTATGTCGAACGTGGTCGTCGTATCACTGCCCGTCATATTCGCGCTTTAGAAAAAGATAATATCGATAAAGTTGAAGTGCCAACCGAATATATTATCGGTGAAGTGGTCGCCAAAGATTATGTGGATTTAGAAAGTGGTGAGATTATTTGTCCAGCTAATATGGAACTATCGCTAGAGCTATTAGCCAAATTAGCGCAAGCAGGTTACACCACCATTGAAACCTTATTTACCAATGACTTAGACTTTGGTCCTTATATTTCTGAAACCTTGCGTGTCGATCCGTCTTGTGATCGTTTAAGTGCGTTAGTGGAAATCTATCGCATGATGCGTCCAGGTGAGCCACCTACAAAAGAAGCCGCCGAAGGTTTATTTGATAACCTGTTCTTCTCACAAGATCGTTATGATTTATCGGCAGTAGGTCGGATGAAATTCAACCGTTCTTTAGGCATTGAAGAAGAAGCAGGCAGTGGCGTATTAAGCAAAGAAGACATTGTCAATGTAATGAAAAAACTCATTGACATTCGTAATGGTCGTGGCGAAGTGGACGATATTGACCACTTGGGTAACCGCCGTATTCGTTCTGTAGGTGAAATGGCAGAAAACCAATTCCGTATTGGTTTAGTACGTGTTGAGCGTGCCGTGCGTGAGCGTTTATCTTTAGGCGATTTAGATGCAGTCACACCACAAGATTTAATCAATGCCAAACCAATTTCTGCTGCAGTGAAAGAATTCTTTGGTTCATCACAATTATCGCAATTTATGGATCAAAACAACCCATTATCGGAAGTGACCCATAAACGCCGTATTTCAGCTCTTGGCCCAGGTGGTTTAACCCGTGAACGGGCAGGCTTTGAAGTGCGTGACGTACATACCACCCACTATGGTCGTGTGTGTCCAATCGAAACCCCTGAAGGCCCGAATATCGGTTTGATTAACTCCCTTTCTGTGTATGCTCGTACTAACGACTACGGTTTCTTAGAAACCCCATATCGTAAAGTGGTCGATGGTCAAGTGACCGAAGAAATCGAATATTTATCTGCCATTGAAGAAGGTAAATATGTGATCGCACAGGCGAACTCCAATCTTGATGAAAACTTCCGCTTTACTGATGCCTTTGTGACGGCTCGTGGTGAACACGGTGAATCAGGGTTATATCGCCCAGAAGATATTCATTATATGGACGTTTCCACCCAACAAGTGGTGTCGGTGGCGGCTGCGTTAATTCCATTCTTGGAACACGACGATGCGAACCGTGCCTTAATGGGTGCGAACATGCAACGCCAAGCCGTCCCAACGTTACGCTCCGATAAACCATTAGTCGGTACAGGCATGGAAAAACCAATCGCCCTTGATTCAGGTGTGGCTGTGGTTGCTAAACGTGGTGGGACAATCCAATATGTGGATGCCTCTCGTATCGTGGTGAAAGTCAACGAAGACGAAACCATTCCAGGTGAAGCAGGGATTGATATTTATAACTTGATTAAATACACCCGTTCAAACCAAAATACTTGTATCAACCAAATTCCTTGTGTGAATTTAGGTGAGCCAGTGGGGCGTGGTGAAATCTTAGCTGATGGTCCATCAACCGATCTTGGTGAATTGGCGTTAGGTCAAAATATCCGTGTGGCATTTATGCCTTGGAACGGTTATAACTTTGAAGACTCCATGTTAGTGTCTGAGCGTGTGGTGCAACAAGATCGTTTTACCACCATTCATATTCAAGAATTATCTTGTGTGGCACGTGATACCAAACTCGGTTCGGAAGAAATCACCGCAGATATTCCAAATGTGGGTGAAGCGGCGTTAAGCAAACTGGATGAATCAGGGATTGTGTATGTCGGTGCGGAAGTGAAAGGCGGCGATATTCTGGTGGGTAAAGTGACACCAAAAGGTGAAACTCAATTAACTCCAGAAGAAAAATTATTACGTGCGATTTTCGGTGAAAAAGCATCTGATGTAAAAGACAGCTCACTTCGTGTACCAAATGGCACGTCAGGTACGATTATTGACGTGCAAGTCTTTACCCGTGACGGTGTAGAGAAAGACAAACGTGCCTTAGAAATCGAAGAAATGCAACTCAAACAAGCGAAAAAAGACCTTGTGGAAGAGTTGGAAATTTTAGAAGCAGGCTTGTTCTCTCGTGTGCGTAACCTATTAATTGACGGTGGCGTAAGCGAAAAAGAATTGGATAAAATGGATCGTACGAAATGGTTAGAACAAACCTTGAGCGATGAAGCGAAACAAAACCAATTAGAACAACTTGCCGAACAATATGAAGAATTACGCAAAGACTTTGAACACAAACTTGAAGTGAAACGTGGCAAAATCATTCAAGGTGATGATTTAGCCCCAGGCGTGTTAAAAGTGGTTAAAGTCTATCTTGCGGTGAAACGCCATATCCAACCAGGTGATAAAATGGCGGGTCGTCACGGTAATAAAGGGGTTATCTCAAAAATTAACCCTGTGGAAGATATGCCGTACGATGAAAACGGTCAACCTGTGGAAATCGTGTTGAACCCATTGGGCGTACCATCTCGTATGAACATCGGTCAGATTTTGGAAACTCACTTAGGTTTAGCGGCGAAAGGGATTGGTGATCAAATCAATGCAATGCTTAAACAAAAACAAGAAGTGGAAAAATTGCGTGGCTATATTCAAAAAGCCTACGATTTAGGTGGTGGTTCACAAAAAGTGGATCTTAGCACCTTCACTGATGAAGAAGTCTTGCGTTTAGCCGAAAACTTGCGTAAAGGTATGCCATTGGCGACACCAGTATTTGACGGTGCTCACGAGAGTGAAATCAAGGGCTTGCTTGAATTAGGTGGCTTGCCGACTTCAGGTCAAATTACCTTATACGATGGTCGTACAGGGGAAAAATTTGAACGTCCAGTTACGGTCGGCTATATGTATATGCTCAAATTGAACCACTTAGTTGACGACAAAATGCACGCTCGTTCAACAGGTTCTTATAGTCTTGTTACACAACAACCGTTGGGTGGTAAAGCCCAATTCGGTGGTCAGCGTTTCGGTGAAATGGAGGTCTGGGCATTAGAAGCCTATGGTGCTGCTTACACCTTACAAGAAATGTTGACGGTGAAATCCGATGATGTGAACGGTCGTACGAAGATGTATAAAAATATCGTCGGTGGCACCCATTATATGGAACCAGGCACACCAGAATCTTTCAATGTGATTATGAAAGAAATTCGTTCGCTTGGTCTTAACATTGATTTAGACGAAGAGTAAGCCGACAGGCAAATTATCCGCTAAAGTGCGGTTAAAAAAATCTAATTTTTTACACCGCACTTTGAATACGTTTAACTCCGATAGGAGCAAAATCTGTGAAAGATTTAGTTAAATTTTTAAAAGCACAATCAAAAACTGCAGAAGATTTTGATGTGATTAAAATCGGTCTAGCTTCCCCTGATATGATCCGTTCTTGGTCATTTGGTGAAGTGAAAAAACCAGAAACCATTAACTACCGCACATTCAAACCAGAACGTGACGGTCTTTTCTGCGCCCGTATTTTCGGACCAGTGAAAGATTACGAATGTTTATGTGGTAAATATAAACGCTTAAAACACCGTGGCGTGATCTGTGAAAAATGTGGCGTAGAAGTAACACAAACCAAAGTTCGCCGTGAACGTATGGGACATATTGAGTTAGCTTCTCCAGTAGCCCATATTTGGTTCTTAAAATCCCTGCCGTCCCGTATTGGCTTGTTGTTAGATATGCCGTTGCGTGATATTGAGCGTGTGCTTTATTTTGAAAGCTACATCGTGATTGAGCCGGGAATGACCGATCTTGAAAAAGGTCAATTACTCACCGAAGAACAATATTTGGAAGCCGAAGACCGTTTCCAAGATGAATTTGAAGCGAAGATGGGGGCAGAAGCCATTCAAGCGATTTTGCGTGATATGGATCTTCCACATGAATGCGAAGTGTTACGTGAAGAATTGCAAGAAACCAATTCGGAAACCAAACGTAAAAAAATCACCAAACGCTTGAAATTAATCGAGGCTTTCATTCAGTCTGGCAATAAACCAGAATGGATGGTGATGACCGTATTGCCTGTGTTACCACCTGATTTACGTCCGTTAGTACCGTTAGACGGTGGTCGTTTTGCTACGTCTGATTTGAACGATCTCTATCGCCGTGTGATCAACCGTAACAACCGTTTAAAACGTTTATTGGATTTAATTGCGCCAGATATTATCGTGCGTAACGAAAAACGTATGTTACAAGAATCTGTGGATGCCTTATTAGATAACGGTCGCCGTGGTCGTGCGATTACGGGTTCAAACCGCCGTCCGTTGAAATCTTTGGCAGATATGATCAAAGGTAAACAAGGTCGTTTCCGTCAAAACTTATTAGGTAAACGTGTTGACTATTCAGGACGTTCTGTAATCACCGTGGGTCCATACTTACACCTACATCAATGTGGTTTACCGAAAAAAATGGCGTTGGAATTATTCCGTCCATTTATTTACGCTAAATTAGAAAGCCGTGGTTACGCATCAACCATTAAAGCTGCCAAAAAAATGGTGGAGCGTGAAGATGCTATCGTATGGGATATTTTAGCGGACGTGATTCGTGAACACCCAATCTTATTAAACCGTGCGCCAACCTTGCACCGTTTGGGTATTCAAGCCTTTGAACCGTTATTAATTGAAGGGAAAGCCATTCAGTTACACCCATTAGTCTGTGCGGCGTTCAATGCGGACTTTGACGGCGACCAAATGGCGGTTCACGTTCCATTGACATTAGAAGCCCAGCTAGAAGCTCGTGCCTTAATGATGTCCACCAACAACATTTTATCCCCTGCCAGTGGTGATCCGATTATCGTGCCATCACAAGACGTGGTATTGGGTCTATACTACATGACCCGTGACAAAGTGAACGGCAAAGGCGAAGGTATGTTGTTGCAAGACCCGAGAGAAGCGGAAAAAGCCTACCGTACAGGACAGGCGGAATTACATTCTCGTGTTAAAGTGCGTATTACCGAATACACTAAAAATGCGGATGGTGAATTTGAACCACAAACCAACTTAGTGGATACCACCATTGGTCGTGCCATTTTATGGATGATCGCACCAAAAGGGATGCCATTTAGCTTGTTTAACCAAACCTTAGGCAAAAAAGCGATTTCAAAATTGATCAACGAAAGCTATCGCCGTTTGGGGATGAAACCAAGCGTGCTATTCGCTGACCATATTATGTACACCGGCTTTGCTTACGCGGCACGTTCAGGTTCATCTGTTGGTATTGACGATATGGTCATTCCACAGAAAAAATACGAAATTATTTCCGCTGCTGAAGAAGAAGTGGCAGAAATTCAAGAGCAATTCCAATCAGGTTTAGTGACTGCCGGCGAACGTTATAATAAAGTGATCGATATTTGGGCGGCGGCTAACGAACGTGTTGCCAAAGTGATGATGGAAAACTTGTCCACGGAAGAAGTGATCAACCGTGACGGTAATCCTGAAAAACAAGCGTCTTTCAACAGCATCTTTATGATGGCTGACTCTGGTGCGCGTGGTTCTGCCGCACAGATTCGTCAGTTAGCGGGTATGCGTGGTTTGATGGCACGTCCAGACGGTTCAATTATTGAAACCCCAATTACCGCAAATTTCCGTGAAGGCTTGAACGTATTACAATACTTTATTTCCACCCACGGGGCGCGTAAAGGTTTGGCAGATACCGCATTGAAAACTGCAAACTCTGGTTATTTAACTCGTCGTTTAGTGGATGTAGCACAAGACTTAGTGATCACCGAAGATGATTGTGGCACGCACGAAGGTATCGTGATGGCACCATTAATTGAAGGTGGCGATGAAAAAGTCCCATTGCGTGAATTAGTGTTAGGTCGTGTTGCTGCCGAAGATGTGTTAAAACCAGGTACAGACGAAGTGTTAATCGCTCGTAATACTTTATTAGACGAAAAACTCTGTAATGTATTAGATGAAAACTCCGTGGATACGGTAAAAGCACGTTCTGTGGTAACCTGTAACACTGATTTTGGTGTGTGTGCGAAATGTTATGGTCGTGATTTAGCACGTGGTCACTTGATTAACCAAGGGGAAGCTGTCGGTGTTATCGCTGCTCAATCTATCGGTGAACCGGGTACACAGTTAACCATGCGTACGTTCCATATCGGTGGTGCGGCATCTGCAGCAGCCAAAGAATCCAGCGTGCAAGTGAAAAACAACGGTACCATTCGTTTAGCCAACGTGAAATTCGTTAATAACAACGAGGGTAAATTAGTTTTAACTTCTCGTAATACCGAATTAACCGTGATTGACGCATTCGGTCGTACCAAAGAGCATTATAAATTGCCTTACGGTACCATTTTAAACAAAGCAGACGGCAGCGATGTCGAAGCGGGCGAAACCATTGCCAACTGGGATCCGCATACCATGCCGGTTATCTCTGAAGTAGCGGGTTTCGTGAAATTCGTGGATATCGTGGACGGCTTGACCGTGACACGCCAAACCGATGAATTGACAGGTTTATCTTCTATCTTAGTGCAAGATGTGGGTGAACGTGCAACAGCCGGTAAAGACTTACGTCCAGCGATTAAATTAGTGGATGCCAAAGGTAACGATATTTTAATCCCAGGTACGGATGTGGCTGCACAATACTTCTTACCAGGTAAAGCGATTGTGAACCTTGAAGACGGTGCAGAAATCAATATTGGTGATCCGTTAGCGCGTATTCCACAAGAATCCGTCGGAACCAAAGATATTACTGGGGGTCTTCCACGCGTGGCAGACTTATTTGAAGCACGCAAACCGAAAGAGCCAGCGATTTTGGCAGAAATTTCAGGTATCGTGTCCTTCGGGAAAGAAACCAAAGGCAAACGCCGCCTATTGATTACCCCAACAGACGGCTCCGATGCGTACGAAGAAATGATTCCAAAATGGCGTCAACTCAACGTATTTGAAGGCGAAATGGTGGAACGTGGCGACTTAATTTCAGACGGGGCAGAAACCCCACATGATATCTTACGTTTACGTGGTGTTCACGCCGTGACGGAATATATCGTCAACGAAGTGCAAGAAGTTTACCGCTTACAAGGGGTAAAAATCAACGACAAGCACATCGAAGTGATTGTTCGTCAAATGTTGCGCAAAGCCATTATTACCAACGCTTATGACTCTGAATTCTTAGAGGGTGAGCAAGTGGAAGTGGCACGCATTAAAATCGTCAACCGCAAACGGGAAGCCGAGGGCAAACCATTGGTAGAATACCAACGTGAATTACTCGGTATTACCAAAGCATCACTTGCGACTGAATCTTTCATCTCTGCGGCATCGTTCCAAGAAACTACACGTGTGTTGACGGAAGCTGCCGTGGCCGGTAAACGTGATGAATTGCGTGGTTTAAAAGAGAATGTCATCGTTGGTCGCTTAATCCCAGCCGGTACGGGTTTTGCTTATCACCAAAATCGTGTGAAAAACCGTAATGCTGGATTTAAAGTTGAAGAACCTGTGGTTAAATTCTCTGCCGCTGATGAAGCGGAAATTGAAGCGGAATTTAACAATATGGTCGCTGATGATCCAACCGCTAGTTTGACAGAAATGTTGAATAGGGTGGATGATGAGTAATCGTTGATTTAAATTGACGAAAAAGCCCTTTGCTTGTTAAAGTAAAAGGGCTTTTTATTTAGTTTAAGCAGTTAGAGAAAATCATGGACAGAGAATATATCCTACGTTTTTTACAAGCTAAAATCAAAATTAATGAACATATTATTGGTGCTGCAGTAGGTTCAGGAATAACGGCTAAATATACTACTCAGGGCGGAGCCGATTTTTTATTGGCGCTTAGTGCCGGTAAATATCGTATGATGGGAAGAGGTTCTTATGCCAGTTATTTATGTTATAGTAATAATAATGAAATTGTCATGGAGTTAGGTACAAGGGAGTTATTACCTATTATTCAACAAACTCCAGTCTTATTCGGTTTATTTGCCACAGATCCTACGATTCGTCTTAATAAATATCTACAATTAATTAAACAAAATGGTTTTTCAGGTATTATCAATTTTCCTACAATGGCATTAATTGATGGAAAATTTGGTCAAGTTTTAGCAAAAGAAGGGCATTCATTTCAAAAAGAAGTTGAAGCAATAAAACTCGCTCATTCTTTGGATTTATTTACTATTGCTTTTGTGTGTACAGAACAACAAGCTCAGCAGATGTTACAGGCAGGAGCTGATGTTATTTGTGTTCATTTAGGTTTGACTAAGGGGGGAGAACTTGGTGCTAAAAAGTTTATTTCTCTTAATGACGCTAAACGAATAACAGAACGTATCTTTAATATTTGCCAGCAAGAGAATGAAAATATATTAAGAATGATTTATTCAGGAACAGTAAATACTCCTATGGATATGCAATATATTTATCAAAATACTAGTTGTCAAGGGTATATTGGAGGTTCTATTTTTGAACGCATACCAATGGAAAAAGATATTTATAATATGACGAAAATTTTTAAAAGTTATGTAGATGAACAACAAAATGCTCTCTTAATTCAACAACTCAATAAACATAAACAGCGTAATCATACGGAAGAGGTTAAAAAATATATAGAGCAGCATTATATGAAAAATATTCATTTATCTGAGTTGGCGTTATTATTATATATTTCACCATCGTATTTAAGTATTAAATTTAAGAAAGATACGGGTATATCTTTTATTGATTATTTAGTCAGTTATCGAATAAATAAAGCAAAAGAATTATTAAAATCGACTAATATATCTTGTAAGGAAATTGCTCAAGCTGTGGGATATGTGGACGATATTCAATTTTCCAAGATGTTTAAAAAGAAAACAGGAATAACCGCAATTCAATATAGAAAGAGAGAATATAAACACAATAATTAAAAATATAAACACATTTTATTTTTATATAAGAGGGATAAAATCTTAACATCAATAAAAGATTTTATCCCTTTTCTTTTAAGTAAATTAGCTTTCAGCCAAAGGAGAGTTGCTCTATGAAAACTATCGCAATCGCAGGAACTTTTGATACAAAAGGTACAGAATTTTTGTATGTTAAAAGTCTAGTGGAACAATTAGGGTTTAAACCTTTTATGATCCATACAGGGGTATTTGAGCCTGATTTTGAAGTGGATATAACTAATAAGGATATTGCACAGCACGCAGGTTCTGATATTGCAGATATTGTAAGAAAAAAAGATCGAGCATTTGCTACCGAGATATTGTCTAAAGGTATGGAAATTCTTGTGCCTAAACTTTATGCAGCAGGTGAGTTTGATGGTATTATCTCTTTTGGTGGATCGGGTGGTACATCGTTAGTAACACCAGCGATGCGAGCCTTACCTATTGGGGTACCTAAGGTAATGGTTTCAACTATGGCATCGGGTAATGTTGCACAATATGTAGGAGCTAGTGATATTGTTATGATCCCTTCAATTGTAGATGTTGCAGGACTTAATCAAATTTCTAAAACTATTTTTAGAAATGCTATCTTAACTATTGCAGGAATGGTAGGACTTAAAGATCAATTAAAAGGCGATTTAGAACAGAGTAAACCGCTTATTGCTGCAACCATGTTTGGTGTGACCACACCTTGTATCAATTATGCTAAAAATTATCTTGAACAACGTGGTTATGAAGTTTTAGTCTTTCACGCTACTGGCACAGGTGGGAGAACCATGGATAGCTTAATTAGTACTGGTTTTTTTAAAGGTGTATTAGATTTAACTACAACAGAATGGTGTGATGAGATTGTCGGTGGTGTATTAAATGCCGGACCAAATCGTTGTGAAGCGGCAGCTAAACATGGCGTTCCACAAGTGATGTCTGTTGGAGCGTTGGATATGGTTAATTTTGGACCTTTTGATACTATACCGAATTGTTTCAAAGATCGCCTATTTTACCGCCATAATCCAACGGTTACTTTAATGCGAACCACTGAACAAGAAATTATCCAAGTGGGTAACAAATTAGTTGAAAAATTAAATATGTCATCACGCAAAACTATTTTAATGTTACCACTACAAGGTCTTTCATCTATTGATGCCGAAAACCAAATTTTTGAAGGGATTAATGAACGAAAAGCTTTATTTGATACCTTGAAGAATGGCGTAAATCCATCGGTTGTTGAAGTCGTTGAAATGAATAATCACATCAATGATCAAGTTTTTGCTGAAACTGCAGCACAAAAACTTATTGAATTAATAAACTCATCAAATTAAATCTAGGAGATTCCACTATGAATAGAATGACTCGTACAGAAATTATGGCAAAATTCAGAAATGAAGTTGCTAATGGTAAAATTCTTGTTGGTGTAGGTGCGGGCACTGGTATTACTGCTAAGTGTAGTGAAAAAGGTGGTGCAGATATGCTGATTATTTATAACTCTGGTCGTTTTAGAATGGCTGGACGTGGTTCGTTATCTGGTCTTTTAGCATATGGCGATGCTAATAAAATTGTACAAGAAATGGGTGCAGAAGTCCTCCCTATTGTAAAAGATACGCCTGTGCTTGCCGGGGTTTGTGGGACAGATCCATTCCGTGTTATGGATTTATTTTTAAAACAATTAAAAGAGCAAGGCTTCAATGGCGTTCAAAACTTTCCTACGGTCGGTTTAATTGACGGTAAATTTCGTGCTAATTTAGAAGAAACGGGTATGGGCTATGGTTTAGAAGTGGAAATGATCCGTGAAGCTCATAAATTAGATATGCTCACTTGTCCTTACGTTTTTGACGCAGAACAAGCGGCAGCAATGGCAGAAGCAGGGGCAGATATTTTGGTTGCACATTTAGGCTTAACAACAAAAGGTTCAATTGGTGCGGAAACTGCATTAACCCTTGATGATTGTTGTGAAATTATCCGAGAAATTATTAGTGCAGGCAGAAAAGTAAATCCGGAAATTCTTGTAATTTGCCATGGCGGACCTATTGCAGATCCAGAAGATGCGGAATATGTAATTAAAAAAGTCCCTGAAATTGACGGTTTCTTTGGCGCATCATCAATTGAGCGTTTAGCATCTGAGCGTGGAATGACAACTCAAACTGCGGCTTTCAAAGCGATTAAAAAATAAAGTATTGAATTAGCGATAAAGCTAAATATCAATTCGTTAGTAGGTTAATTTCATTAAACTAAAACCACGTAAGTTTTTAAACAAACGTGGTTTTTGATTTTACCTATTAAACTATTTTATCTATTATGCCAAAAAAGAAAAATAGCAAAAACTCACTATCTTTGCTTTAAAATTAAAAGGACTGAGTTCGATATAACATCCACCGTTGTTAGACCTTGAAATAGATGTCTAATTTTTCCGATCCGTTCAAAAGTACTTTTCTTATTTGAGAGCCTCCTGATCTTCTTTGCTTATTTTAGTCTCACAAAAATGAATTTGTTGTTCAAACTTGGTTAACCATTTTTTACCATCTTCATTTGCTTTATTTAGATAATTATCTCGTATTGGCATCGTAGCCTTTTTAAAGGCTTCTTTTTCTTCTGTTGTTGGATTGTATATCTTTCCACCAGCTTTTTTGAATTCTTCATAAGCATTAAATTCTTGCCACTTAGGATAGGATCTTAAATATTGATTTTGTGCAATAACAGCGTCTAGGATCACTTTTTTCAGATTATCTGGTAATGAATTAAATTTGTCATTATTCATTAACCAAGCTCCTCCCATATAAGCATGTCCATCTAATGTTATATGTTTAAGGCTTTCATGAAATTTCATCTGAACAATGTCTACAATACCATTTTTGGTACCATCTACCATCCCTGTTGATAGAGCAGTATAAACTTCGGGCCAAGCAATAGGAGTTGGTGCGCCACCTAATGTTTTTACTAATTCCTGTTGTATTGCAGCTGGAACCGTTCTTAATTTAAGACCTTTTAGATCTTCTGGTTTTTGAATTACTTTTTTGGTTGTAGCAAAATTACGCCATCCTCCCGAGTTTGAAATCATCATTAAACGTAGATTTTGCGTTTTTCCTAATATTCCTTCTCGAACTTCGGCGATAAAATCTTGATTATCATACACACATTCCGCAACACGATCATTCGGTAATAAATAGGGCAAATCGAAGCTTTCTATAGATTGCCAGTAATTAGCTAACTCAGGAACTGTCGTTTGAAAATAATCAAACATTCCTGACTGAACACCCGCCAAACATTCTTTGGCATTACCACAAAGTTGTCCGCTAGGATAAATTTCAACAGAAATCTCACCATTTGAATGAGATTCAGCTATATTTTTAAAAACTAATAATGATTGATAATTATAACTGTCTAAATTTGTCACAATAGGAACAGTCAATTTATATTGTGCTGCCTGAGCTGCTCCGATAGTTAATAAAAATGTACTGATTAAAATTGATTTTTTAATTTTCATAATAATGTCCTCGCGATTGATAAAAATTATTAATTAATGGAAATGGATAATATTTTTTATTTGATATTACATTAATCCTAAAAGTTGTGGTAAACCAGTAACAAAAATAGGAAAGAATGATATTAAGAAAATAATTAAAAATTCAATAAATAAGAACGGTAGAATTGCTTTTGATATTTTCTGCAATGGCACGCCAGATACACCTGATGCGACAAACAATACCAACCCCATTGGAGGCGTTGCTAAACCTATAGATAAATTAGAAACCATAACCACACCAAAGTGAACAGGATCGATTCCTACATTCGTCATAATAGGGGCTAAAATTGGCGCAAAAATTAATATGGCAGGACCCGCGTCTAAAAACATACCAACGATAAATAAAAAGATATTAACGATAAAGAATAAAAGATATTTATTATCAGTGATTGAATACAAGAAAGATGTCACATGGTTTGCAATTCCGGATAAACTTACCGCAGAAGCAAATCCACTTGCCGCGGCAACAATGATCAGTATAGCGGCTGCATTTACACTTACTCTAACAAACATCGGATAAACATCTTTTAGCTTTAAGTTTTTCATAATGAAAACAGATAAAATTAATGCATAGAATACGGCCACAGCAGCGGCTTCTGTCGGAGTAAATATTCCACCATAAATTCCCCCAAGGATAATTACAGGGGTAAGTAATGGTAATATTGCCATTTTAAATCCGGCACGTCTTTCCACACTAGAAGCTCGTGCAAATTGTTGAACTTGTGGGTATTTTCTAATTTGGTATCTATTTACTAGCATTAATCCAATACAAAGGATGATTCCTGGCACTACTCCACCCATAAACATAGCTGCAACAGATGTATTCATTACAAAAGCATAGATCAACATTATTCCACTAGGTGGAATAATTGTTCCTAGAACCGTCGCGGCTGCAGTTAAAGCGGCAGCATAAGTTCTGTCATATTTATAACGTTCCATTTCAGGAATTAACATTTTTCCAATCGCAGACGTTGCTGCAACCGATGATCCTGTTAAGGCGCCAAATAAAGTAGATGCTAATATAACAACATGTCCCAATCCACCCTTTAAGTGCTGAACCATTGTTTGAGAGAAAGTAATAATACGATTTGTTATACCACCATTTACCATAAATTCACCAGCTAGCATAAAAAATGGCAATGCTAGGAGTAAGAAACTATCTAACCCTGAATATAATCTTTGATAAAGCATGTTTATAAACAATACTTTTTCATCTTGAAATAATGCGATTATGGGGGATAATCCTAAGGCAAACAAAACAGGTACACCGATTAACAAAAATATTAAAAAATATAAAATAAAAACTGGAGATACCATAACCAACGCCCTCTTTAATTAATTTTTTGATAATTTATGAAGTTATTTAATTCAGAAATGATTTTTTGCATTACTTGTAATAGGGTTATACAAAATAGTAATGGTGGAACTAGATAAATGTAATACATTTTGAAAGGAAGACTATTAGCCATTACGTTTCCTTTAAGAAAGAAAACCCAACCAAAATAAATCCATACTACTATAGTTAATAATGCAAAAATATGAACAAAAAACATTACCAAGTGAGATATTCTTTTACCTTTAATTTTCTCTACCAAAAAAGTCATCGCTATGTTTTGATCTGTTAAATAGATTAAAGGTAAACATAAATATGTCATATAAATCATCAAATAACTTGATAACTCATCCGTCCAGGTTAAGGGGGAACCCAATAAATAACGGTAGAAAACTTGTAGTAAAACGATAGATGTCATCATTATCAATAGTAATCCAGCTATTCTTTTTCCCGTGTTTGCAATAGGTTCGTTTACTTTTGCAAGTATGTTTTCTATGTTCTTTAATATCATTGACATCTCCTTGTTTAGGTCGTTAAACGAGATTTTGATGTTAGGCATATTACCATTAATTTTGATAAAAAAAAGTGATGGAGATCACAAAAAAACAAATTTGTGTAATTTTTTTTTCTTTTTTTTTCGGTTTTATGCGTTTTTTAGAGGCGATTTGGAGAAAGGATGGAGGAAAGATGTATGGGGGGATAAAAGATCACAAAATCTTGCAGATCTTACATCGCTTGTTTAAATAAACTGTAATATTCCCATTCGAAACGTTTATCAGCCTTATTTCTTGCATGATTAGCAAAATGGTAGTTCTTGATGCCATCAAACTACAAAGGAACAATAAACCAAATTGTTCTTGATAATACAAGGTATTTTACCATCACTTTCAGTACAAAATGAAAGACATTGATGATATATGGTATAAAATAATGCGGATATTTCCAATACAGTTATAAGGTTTATATATTGGGTAATATTTGGTAAAAATTTATTGATTTAATCTTAAATATGTTTTTTTACAGTATGAAGTTCTACTTTTTTTTCTCTTATTATTCGCATTATTTCTGTTGGCGGTTTTTCATCAGTAAATAATACCATGTTGTTTCTCAGTGTGTCTATTTCAACGGCGGCAGATGTATGGAATTTGGAGTGGTCTGCGGCGATTAAAACTTTCTTAGAATTATGTAACATCGCTTTCACAACAGCCACCTCGTTTATATCGAAGTCAAGCAAAGTGCCATCGTTTGCAATTGCGCCAAGACTCGTAATCAGATAGTCAGCTCTAAAGTGATTAATAAAAGAAACAACATTCGGACCAATAATACCACCGTTATGAGAGCGCAACATTCCACCCACCGTGATTACTTCAAAATTTTTGTTTATATATAATAGGTTAGCCACTCTTAAACTGTTCGTAATAATACGTAGATTATTTTTCGATTCTAGCGCTCTTGCTATAAATTCTACAGTGGTACCAATCGTGATAAATAACGTAGAGCCATCTAAAATGTAATTTGATATTTCATTTGCGATCAACGTTTTTTCTTCAGTATGTATCGTTTCCCGTATTGAAAATTCTGTATTCGTAATGCTAGATACTCTACCAGCTCCACCATGATGGCGGGAAATAAAACCATTTTGACTAAGTGTTTTTATGTCTCGTCTAATTGTTTGTGTTGTAACACCCAGAGTGTGAGCTAATTCTTCATTACTTATATAACCATTAGATTGCACTAAAGAAATTAATTTATCGTGTCTGGGGTTGCCAGTTAACTCGGTGTATTTAATAGTATTAATCGTCATATTTCACTTTAGTAAATTGTTATTTTTTGATTCCAGAAAAATATTCACTTGTTCTAAATTAGGAATACCCTCTCTCCCACCTGGTGCTTCACATTTTAACGCTGCTACAGCGCTAGCGAATTCTACTAGTTTATCACTAGAATATCCATTAGCTAATGCAAAAGCAAATGCACCATGAAATACATCTCCAGCTCCTGTCGTATCAATAACTTGGACCTTAAAACCATTATGATGTTTGATTTGATTATTTTCAAGCCAGTTACAGCCTTTTTCACCAAGAGTGACGTACACATTGCCTTTACAAATATTATTTGCATAATCTAGTGCAGTATCAATATTTTTATATTTTGACATCTTTAATAAACCAGGTTCAGAAAATACAGCAAAATCAGCAAGTTTTACAAGAGAAATGATACTTTGTGGTGTTATATCTGCATCTAATACAGTCGTTATATTTAGCTCTTGAGCTTTTTTTAAGCAATACAATGTTCCTTTATGCCAGCGAACATCACATAAAATGATATTATATTGTGAAAAATCTATAGAATTTAACCATTTTGTGTTTTCTAATAAGTCAGGGCTTGGGTAGTTACATATTAATCTTTCCCCCATATTATCAACAAAAATAGCGGATTGTGATGATTTTGCATTTTTGTATATTTTTGTTGTTTTAGTATTCACACCATAGGTTTCTAACTCAGACAGGAGTGACTTTCCCGTAAAATCATCCCCCACTCTACCTATAAAATCCACTTTTCCGCCTAATTTGGCGATAGTGACGGCAGCGGTAGCAGCAGGTCCACCACCGACTTCTTTGTAATGATGGGATACATATTTACCACTCTGGGAAAACATCTTTTCAATATAGTAGATTCTATCTTGTACAGCGATTCCTACACAAGCAATTTTCATGTTACCTCCAATTCTGTTTGATATTTAGTTGTTAAAATGAATTCTACACTAAAAAAAATTTTAAAAATGTGATCTAGATCACTTTACTTAAATAAAAAATACAAATATGATAAAAAAAAGACAAAAATGATCAAAAAGGAAATGATATGGCACATATAGCTTTTATAGGATTAGGGCAAATGGGGACCCCGATGGCAACTAATTTACTCCATAAAGGGCATCATTTGAGAGTTTATGATATAAATCCTACAGCCTCTGAGAAGCTTAATGCTCTGGGTGCTTATGTAGCAACATCACCTAAAGATGCTGTTTTAGGGTGTGAGTTTATAATTACAATGCTACCAAATGGAAAGTTAGTTAATGACGTTATTTTTGGTAATAATGGTGCTATAGAATCTATTAATAGAAATTCTATTGTTATTGATATGTCAACAATTCATCCTTTAGAAAGTGACGATATACGTAACAGGCTACGATCTGAAAATATAGAATTTATGGATGTTCCTGTAGGAAGAACTTCTGATCACGCTATTTCGGGGACATTACTCATTCTAGCAGGGGGAACAAAAGAACAAATAGAAAAAGCATCTCCTATTTTACTATGCATGGGGAATAAAATTGTTAATACTGGGGGACCAGGTAATGGTATTCGAGTGAAATTAATTAACAATTTTATGAGTATAGCATTAAATGCACTCTCTGCTGAAGCCACAGTGTTGTGTGAATCTTTGAATTTACCATTAGAAAAGGCATTGGAAGTAATGGAGGGGACGCCTGCTAATAAAGGACATTTCACCACAACTTGGCCGAATAAAGTATTAAAAGGAGATTTAACGCCTTCCTTTATGATTGATTTAGCCCATAAAGATCTCAGTTTAGCGTTAGATGTGGCTAATCAATTGAATGTTCCTTTGTTTATGGGAGCCGCTTCTAGAGAGATTTATAGTCAAGCGAGAGCTACAGGAAGAGGAAAACAAGATTGGACGGCTATTTTAGAACATTTGCGTAATTGTTCAGGATTAAAAGATGATTAAGGAAAAAATTATGTTAAGTTACACAATTAAAGATATTGCAAGAGCGTCTGGTGGCTTTGCTATGCTAGCGGTGGATCAACGAGAAGCGATGAGAAATATGTTTGCTTCTGCTGGTGTAAAACAGCCTATTGCCGATCAGGTATTAACCGATTTTAAAGTGAAAGCGGCGCAAATCCTGTCACCTTATGCTTCGGCAGTGTTAGTTGACAATCAATTCTGTTATCAACAAATTGTCGCCCAAAAAGCAATATCGCCAGTCTCATCGATGATTGTGGCGATGGATAAATTTATTCCGGGTAATGGTATTCCAGTTGATCAAGTTGAATTAGATAAAGACATTGATCCCTATGAAGTGAGGGCAAATGGTGGTAAAGCCCTTAAATTATTAGTTTTATGGCGAGAGGATGAAGAGGCGGATCAACGTCTTGAGATGGTTAATGATTTTATTAAAAGTTGTCGTTCGGCTGGGTTAGTCAGCATTATTGAACCTGTTGTGAGACCCCCACGCACAGGAGATAAATTTGATCGAGAAAAAGCCATTCTTTGTGCAGCCAAGGAATTAGGTGATTGCGGCGCTGACTTATATAAAGGTGAGATGCCGTTGTTTGGTCAAGGCGAGGCTTCAACGCTATTAAAGGCAACGAAAGCGTTGAATGATCAAATTAATATGCCGTGGGTGATTCTTTCTTCTGGAGTGGATCCTAATTTGTTTTGTCGTTCAGTACGAATTGCTATGCAAGCAGGTGCATCAGGATTTTTGGCAGGGAGAGCGGTTTGGTCTTCGGTGATTGGCTTACCTGATACCGAATTAATGCTTAAAGATATTTCCGCGCCTCGTTTACAACATCTTGGTCGTATAGTTGATGAGATGATGGCTACAAGATAAGCAATAAATATTTTATAAACAGTTACTTATTCATTCTTTCTTGTGAGATGTTATATGAAACTAAATCAAATTGAAAATGGATTTGAATTATTCTATAAGCAAAAAAGTATATTGTGCCATACCACGCAACATCCTGCTTTTTTTGTGGGTATTGGAGAAGAGAAAATAGCCAGTTATCGTGGTAATTTTCAAATAGAAGATAGGATAATTGAAAGATTACCACTCAAATATAGCACAATCAAAGAGAATACTATTTATCTCTCTTATGATGAGAAAACACCTTTTCAATTAAAAATACAGATTTCTCCCCGTTCTGATCGGGATCTTATTTTAACTATTCAGTCAATGAACCCATCACTTAATCGATTTTGGTTGAGACTTGTGGCAGATGAAAATGAGAAAGTTTGGGGCGGTGGGGAGCAGATGTCATATTTCAATATGAAAGGAAGACATTTTCCCTTATGGACATCTGAACCGGGTGTTGGTCGAGATAAAACCACGGAAATAACGTTCTTGTCAGATAAATATCATAAAGCAGGTGGTGATTATTATCATACCAATTATCCACAGCCAACCTTTATTTCTTCTCAACATTATGCTTGCCATATCAATAGTACGGCTTATTCTGAATTTGATTTCCGTCATACGGATTATCATGAATTACACAGTTGGGAAATACCTAAATCGATAGAAATATATACTGGCGATACTTTTTTAACCATCGTTGAGAAATTGAGCTTGCGTTTTGGCAGACAACCTAAATTACCCGAGTGGATTTATAATGGCGTGATACTAGGGTTAAAAGGTGGGGAAAAAAATTCATTTTCTCGATTAGACAATGCCCGAGCTAAAGGTGTTCCAGTGGCAGGAATTTGGTGTGAAGACTGGGCTGGCGTTAGACAAACAAGTTTTGGTAAACGCTTGTTTTGGGATTGGAAATGGAACCCTAAGCGTTATCCCAACTTAGCTAAAAAGATCAAGCAATTAAAACAACAAAATATTCGTTTCTTGGCTTATGTCAGTCCTTATTTATGCGATGATGGTGAACTTTTTCCCATAGCGAAAGAAAAAGGATTATTTGCCTTAAATGCGCAAAAAGAAGTGGCGTTAGTGGATTTTGGTGAATTTTATTGTGGTGTACTGGATTTCACCAATCCAAAAACAAGGGAATGGTTTAAACAGGAAATTATTCAAAAGAATATGCTTGATCTTGGTGTATCTGGCTGGATGGCTGATTTTGGTGAATACCTACCAACAGATGATCTTTACTTAGCAAATGGGATGGATGCCAAAATTATGCACAATGCTTGGCCGCCACTTTGGGCTAGGGTTAATGCTGAAGCCGTTGAAGAAAGGGCGTTGACAGGCGAAATCTTATTCTTTATGCGAGCAGGTTTTACAGGTTCTCAACAGTATTGTCCGATGTTATGGGCAGGTGATCAATGTGTCGATTTTTCACGTCATGATGGATTAAATACGGTTATTTGTGGTGCTTTATCATCTGGATTATTGGGCAATGCCTATCATCACAGTGATATTGGCGGCTATACTAGTTTATTTGGTCATCGGAGAACAAAAGAAGTTTTTGAACGCTGGGTTGATATGGCGGCATTTACCCCAATGATGCGAACCCATGAAGGAAATCGCCCAGATGAAAACTTCCAGTTTGACCAAGATAGTAGTACCATCGCCCATTTAGCCAGAATGACTAAAATTTATTGTCATTTAGTTCCTTACTTAAAATCCTTAGTCGATGAAGCCTATACCAAGGGCTATCCTGTTCAAAGACCCTTATTTGTGCATTTTGAACAGGATATCAATACTTATGATATTCAGGATCAATATATGTATGGTGCTGAGCTTCTGGTGGCACCAGTGCATAAACAAGGGGTAACAGAATGGCGGGTTTATTTACCATCAGGGGAAACGTGGATAAGTGTTTGGACGGCTCAAGAAATTCAAGGTGGACAAACAATTACGGTTCCAGCCCCCATAGGCAAACCGCCATTGTTTTATCGAAAAAATAGTCAGTGGACAGATTTGTTTGCAGCTATTGCTGATATTTCATAACTAAATTGATTGAATTTTGTTTTGTTAAAGTTCAATTAAACTTTGAGAGTTTTATAAATTAAATAGTAGGTGAACATTATGAAATGGATAAACACAAGAACGCATAATCATTGGTTAGAAAATGAAACTGATCGTATTTTTGAGTTCGGCTATAAATCTGTAGTCCCCACAGGTTTTGGTTGGATTGGAAACAACGGTAATATACGTAAGGAGATGGGAACGCAACTTTGGATTACGGCAAGAATGCTGCATGTGTATTCATTAGCGACGTTAATGGGAAGACCTGGGGCATATAAATTAGTAGAACATGGCATCAATTCATTATTAAATGGCGCTTTACATGACCCTATTTATGGTGGTTGGTATGCCAATGTGGATGATACGGGGGTGATTGATAGAACAAAACAAGGGTATCAACATTTTTTTGTCTTATTAGGTGCTGCGAGTGCAACGGCAACAGGGCACCCTAAGGCAAAAAAATTACTTGATAAGGCGATAGACATTATTGAAAAATATTTCTGGAGTGAAAAAGAACAAATGTGTCTTGAGTCTTGGGATGAAACATTTAGCCAGACAGAAGACTACCGCGGTGGCAATGCCAATATGCACGCAGTGGAAGCTTTTCTTATTGTGTATGATATAACAAAAGATAAAAAATGGTTAGATAGGGCACTCAGAATTACGTCTGTCATTATCCATGATGTGGCGAGAAATAATCACTATCGTGTAAATGAACATTTTGATTCTCATTGGCAACCATTACCAGATTATAATAAAGAAAATCCTGCCAGCCATTTCCGAGCTTATGGTGGTACGCCAGGACATTGGGTTGAATGGGGCAGGCTAATTTGTCACCTTAGAGCCACCTTAATATCCATCGGAGAACATGCACCAGAGTGGTTATTGGAGGATGCTAAAAATTTATTTGCCGCTGGAATAAGAGACGCATGGTCGGTGGACGGTGCTGAAGGTTTTGTTTATACCGTGGATTGGAATGGTAAACCGGTTGTTCGGGAAAGAATCCGCTGGGTTATCGTTGAAGCAATCGGCACAGCTTATGCTTTATATACGACAACAGGAGAATCGCAATACGAGGAATATTATCAACGTTTTTGGGATTACAGTCGTTGTTATTTGATGGATTATGAAACAGGATCTTGGTGGCAAGAATTAGACGCTAACAATAAAGTATCCAATAAAGTATGGGACGGTAAACAAGATATTTATCATTTAATGCACTGTTTATTAATTCCGCGCTTGCCTTTAACACCAGGCTTAGCACCAGCACTTGCAGCAGGATTATTAGATAAAAATGTAAAATAAGAAAATATAGGCATTCTAATTGAAACGACGGTAAAAAGAGGAATGCTTTTTTATTTTAGATAGAAATGTTGAGATATACAGTGATGAATATAAAAATTGAGACTTTTGGTCAGGTCAATGGGGAGCGAGTTGATTTAATTCATTTATCTAACCAAAATGGGATGTTAGTTAAAATAACCAATTATGGTTGCATTGTTACATCTATTGAGACTCAAGATTGTCAGGGTCACTTTAAAGACATTGTCTTAGGTTTTGATACCTTAAATGAATATTTACAGGGACACCCTTTTTTTGGTGCTGTGGTCGGAAGGTATGCTAATCGTATTAATCATGGTTTATTTAAAATAAAAGACCAAATATACCAACTTGAAAAGAATGAATTATCGACTTCGCAACATATCCATGGCGGAAGTGTCGGATTTGATAAATATATTTGGAATTACAGTATAGAGAAAAATGAAACGCTAATCATGATTCATTTTTATCGTCTCTCGCCAAATGGCGAATCAGGCTACCCAGGTAATTTAAATATAACTCATAGCATAGGTTTAGATGAACAAAATCAGCTACATTTTTATTTTACTGCCACCACAGATCAAACAACAATTATTAACTTAACTAATCATAGCTATTATAATTTATCAGGCCATGATCAAGGTTACATTTGTCATCATTATTTGAAAATTTTTAGCGATTATTATACCCCTGTTGCTCAGAATATGATCCCTACAGGAGAAATCTTATCCGTTAAACACACCGGTTTAGATTTTAGAAAGGCAATCAAGATTGGGGATAATATGGATAAATTGAAAGATAAAACCCTAGATCATAATTTTATCTTAAATGGCGAAGTTGCCTATGATGAGTATCATAAAGCGGCTGAACTTTATGATCCTGAAAGTGGGCGATTTCTAACGGTCATCACTACTCAGCCAGCCATTCAAGTATATAATGCCGCTAAGTTATCAAATAAGTGCTGGATGGGTAAAAACCAATACAAATATGAATCTTTTGCAGCAATTTGTTTAGAAACGCAACATTTCCCTGATAGTCCTAATCATCGTCATTTTCCCAACACACTACTCGAACCAGATCAAATATACAAACAAAAAACAATTTATCAGTTCAGTGTAAAAGATAATCAGGGATAATATAAAATGGAAATTATTTTAATGATATCAATGGTTATTGGATTAGGTAGTTTTACTCAAGGGCTTACAGGATTTGGATTAGCTTTAGTTTCAGTGCCATTACTATCATTGTTTATAGATGTAAAATTAGCGGTACCTTTGGCAGGCATTCTGGGTTGGTTAGTAACCTTTCCAATAGTATGGAAAATGCGATCTCATATACAATATAAGACGGCTTTAATTTTATTTATAGGTTCTTTACCCGGTTCATTTATTGGTGCGAGTTTATTAAAGCATCTTCCATCAGAAATAATTTTAATTATAATGGGGCTAATATTAATTATTTCAGGCATATATTCTTTCCGCTCAAAAACATCTTTATTTAAATCAACATCACCAGTGGCTAGTGCTGGTATTGGATTTTTCTCTGGTGCTTTAGGTGCGAGTGTAGGGGAACCAGGTCCACCAGTTATCGCATATACATCAATGTTACCATGGACTCATGATCAAACAAAATCTACTTTAGTGTTTTTCTTTATGTTACAGATGATAGGTGCAATTATTGGCTTTTGGTATAAAGGATTACTCACTGATGATGTGTTTTCTTATGTTATTAAAGCTATTCCAGCATTTATTATTGGTATGCTTTTAGGTATGTTTAGCTATCAACTATTGCATAAGTATAATATTAACTATCATAGAGTGATTTATTCGTTATTGATAATCATTGGTTTTGTATTAATAACTAAGAGCTTATAAAATATACTACATGTCCTAGCCTACATTAGGAATACTGATTTTTCCACCGCACTTTTTGTTATTTAAATTATCATTTAAAGCAAAGTATGTCTTATTTCCACAACGTTTCTGATAGTTAATATTTCCTTGAAAATCCAGTTGCTTTTACCTTGCCTTTTTGATAAACTCACCGACCTACTTATCCTAAGGTAAGTAGGTTCGTCCCGCAAGGGTGTTTTTAACTTAAACGGAGCACTAATATGATCCAGACACAGACTATGCTAGACGTTGCTGATAACTCAGGCGCTCGTAGCGTAATGTGTATCAAGGTTCTAGGTGGATCGCACCGTCGTTATGCTGCTATTGGTGACATCATTAAAATTACTGTGAAAGAAGCAATTCCTCGTGGTAAAGTAAAAAAAGGTGATGTATTAAAAGCAGTAGTTGTGCGCACTAGAAAGGGTGTTCGTCGCCCAGACGGATCAGTCATTCGTTTCGATGGTAACGCTTGTGTCATTTTAAATAATAACACGGAGCAACCTATCGGTACCCGTATTTTTGGACCTGTGACGCGTGAACTTCGCTCTGAGAAGTTTATGAAGATCATTTCTTTAGCACCAGAAGTACTGTAAGGGAGAGTGAGAAATGGCTGCAAAAATTCGTCAAAATGATGAAGTCATCGTTCTTGCCGGTAAAGATAAAGGCAAACGTGGCAAGGTAACCCAAGTGTTACCAAACGGAAAAGTGATTGTTGAAGGTATTAAAATCATTACTAAACATGAAAAACCTGTCCCTGCTTTAGGCAAAGAAGGTGGTTTAGTGAAGAAAGAAGCCCCAATTGATACATCAAATGTGGCAATTTTCAACCCAACAACAAACAAAGCTGACCGTGTAGGTTTTAGATTCGAAGAGGGCAAAAAAGTCCGTTTCTTCAAATCTAATAATGAAATTATTTAACAAACTGGAGTAATGCGATGGCGAAACTGCATGATTACTACAGAGATCAAGTAGTGAATGAATTGAAAAATAAATTCAACTACGCATCTGTCATGCAAGTCCCACGAATCGAAAAGATTACCCTGAATATGGGTGTGGGTGAAGCATTGACCGATAAAAAATTGCTAGATAACGCCGTAGCGGATTTAGCAGCGATTAGCGGTCAAAAACCTTTAGTAACAAAAGCACGCAAATCTGTTGCTGGCTTTAAAATCCGTCAGGGATATCCAATCGGTTGTAAAGTAACACTACGTGGTGAACGTATGTGGGAGTTCTTTGAACGTTTAATTACAATTGCTGTTCCACGTATTCGTGACTTCCGCGGTTTAAGTGCGAAATCATTTGATGGTCGTGGTAATTACAGTATGGGTGTGCGTGAGCAAATCATCTTCCCTGAAATCGACTATGATAAAGTTGATCGTGTTCGTGGTTTAGATATCACTATTACCACAACAGCGAAGAATGATGAAGAAGGCCAAGCACTACTTGCTGCCTTTAATTTCCCATTCCGTAAATAAGGCAGGTTATCAATGGCTAAACAATCAATGAAAGCACGCGATGTAAAACGCGTTAAATTGGCTGAGAAGTTCTACGCTCAACGTGTAGAATTGAAAAAAATCATTTCTGACGTCAATTCTTCTGATGAAGATCGTTGGAGTGCGGTGTTAAAGTTACAAACTTTACCGCGTGATTCAAGCCCAAGTCGCCAACGTAACCGTTGTCGCCAAACTGGTCGTCCTCACGGCGTATTAAGTAAGTTTGGTTTGAGCCGTATTAAGGTCCGTGAAGCAGCCATGCGTGGTGAGATCCCTGGTCTTAAAAAAGCAAGTTGGTAATGTACCACTTTATATTGGAATCGGAGAATAAAGCACAATGAGTATGCAAGATCCAATCGCAGATATGTTGACCCGTATTCGTAACGGTCAAGCTGCGAACAAAGTTGCGATCAGTATGCCTTCATCCAAGCTAAAAGTGGCTATTGCCAATGTGTTAGCGGAAGAAGGTTACGTTGAAAGCGTAAAAGTTTTAGAAGGTGTAAAACCTGAATTGGAAATTACATTAAAATATTTCCAAGGTAAACCAGTTGTAGAAAGTATCCAACGTGTAAGCCGTCCGGGTCTTCGTATTTACAAACGTAAAGACGAATTACCAAAAGTTATGGGTGGTTTAGGTGTTGCAGTAGTGTCTACATCTAAAGGTGTGATGACTGACCGTGCGGCTCGTCAAGCGGGCTTAGGCGGCGAAATCATCTGTTATGTGGCTTAATTAAGAGGTAGGAAAAAATGTCTCGTGTAGCAAAAGCTCCCGTCACTGTTCCTGCCGGCGTTGAGGTTAAACTTAACGGTCAGCTATTAACAGTGAAAGGTAAGAATGGTGAGTTAACTCGCACTATTCATGACTCAGTCGAAGTTAAACAAGATAATGGTGCATTAACATTCGCACCACGTGATGCTAGTGTTGGTGCAAATGCACAATCAGGTACTGCACGTGCGTTGGTTAATGCAATGGTTATTGGTGTTACCGAAGGTTTCACAAGAAAATTACAACTCGTCGGTGTGGGTTATAGAGCACAAGTAAAAGGCAACGTAGTTGGCTTAAGCCTTGGTTTTTCACATCCAGTAGAACACACTTTACCCGCAGGGATTACTGCAGAATGTCCATCTCAAACCGAAATCGTGCTGAAAGGTGCTGACAAACAATTAATTGGTCAAGTGGCTGCAGATATTCGTGCATATCGTAAACCTGAACCTTATAAAGGTAAAGGGGTTCGTTATGCAGACGAAGTTGTACGTACTAAAGAAGCGAAGAAAAAATAATTAAGGTAACACTATGGATAAGAAATCAGCTCGTGTCCGTCGTGCAGCTCGTGCTCGTTATATGATGAAAGAGCAAGGTGTCACTCGTTTAGTGGTTCACCGTACTCCACGTCATATTTATGCACAAGTGATTGCACCAAACGGTTCAGAAGTGCTTGCCGCTGCTTCAACAGTAGAAAAAGCAATTAGTGAGCAAGTAAAATATACCGGTAACAAAGATGCTGCTGCAGTAGTGGGTAAAGCTGTTGCTGAGCGTGCATTAGCGAAAGGCGTGAAAGACGTTGCTTTCGATCGTTCTGGTTTTAAATATCATGGTCGTGTCCAATCTTTAGCGGACGCTGCTCGTGAAGCTGGTCTACAGTTCTAATAGAGGAAATTGAGATGTCAAACATCGAAAAACAAGCTGGTGAACTGCAAGAGAAGCTAATCGCGGTAAACCGTGTATCAAAAACTGTAAAAGGTGGTCGTATTATGAGCTTTACTGCATTAACCGTAGTAGGCGATGGTAACGGTCGTATCGGTTTTGGTTATGGTAAAGCACGCGAGGTTCCCGCAGCGATCCAAAAAGCAATGGAAAAAGCACGTCGTAACATGATTAACGTCGCTTTAAACGAAGGTACATTACAACACCCAGTGAAAGGTGTTCATACGGGTTCTCGTGTATTTATGCAACCAGCTAGCGAAGGTACAGGTATCATCGCAGGCGGTGCAATGCGTGCCGTGTTAGAAGTGGCAGGTGTGCGTAACGTTCTTTCTAAAGCATACGGTTCAACAAACCCAATTAACGTTGTTAGAGCAACAATTGATGCTCTTGCAAATATGAAATCACCAGAAATGGTTGCCGCTAAACGTGGTAAAACCGTTGATGAAATCTTGGGGTAATGGATTATGGCAAAAACGATTAAAGTAACTCAAACTCGTAGCTCTATTGCTCGTTTACCGAAGCATAAAGCCACCTTAAAAGGTTTAGGTCTTCGCCATATTCGTCATACTGTTGAGTTGGAAGATACTCCATCCGTGCGTGGTATGATTAACCAAGTTTCATATATGGTTAAAGTAGAGGAGTAAGAGAATGCGTTTAAATACTCTATCTCCGGCTGAAGGTGCGAAGCACAGTGCTAAGCGTTTAGGTCGTGGTATTGGTTCAGGTTTAGGCAAAACCGGTGGACGTGGTCATAAAGGTCAAAAATCTCGTACAGGCGGCGGTGTTCGTCGTGGTTTCGAGGGCGGTCAAATGCCTTTATATCGTCGTTTACCAAAATTTGGTTTCACATCAATGAAAGCAGCGGTAACTGCTGAAATTCGTTTGAATGATTTAACCAAAGTAGAAGGTAATGTTGTCACTTTAGATTCATTAAAGGCAGCGAACTTAATCACTAAAGAAATTCAATTTGTTAAAATTATTTTAGCAGGTGAAGTTAAAGGTGCAGTAACTGTTCGCGGTTTACGTGTAACTAAGGGTGCGAAAGCAGCAATTGAAGCTGCTGGTGGATCAATTGAGGAATAATTAATAGATGGCTAAGCAACCAGGTTATCAAAGTAGAAGTACTCAAAGCGGTAAGGGTGAACTTAAAAGTAGATTGCTTTTTGTATTAGGTGCACTCATCGTTTTCCGTATTGGTTCTTTCATTCCGGTTCCTGGTATTGATGCAGCCGTGTTAGCTCAATTAATTGAACAGCAAAAAGGCACCATCATTGAAATGTTTAATATGTTCTCTGGTGGTGCATTAAGCCGTGCGTCAATTTTCGCTCTGGGTATTATGCCGTATATCTCGGCATCGATTATTATTCAGTTGCTTGCCACGGTTTATCCTGCATTAAATGAATTAAAGAAAGAAGGTGAGTCTGGTCGCCGTAAAATGAGTAAGTACACACGTTATGCAACGTTAGGACTTGCAACATTACAAGCGATTGGTATTTCCACCGGCTTACCAAGTATGTTACCGGGTCTGGTTCCTAACTTAGGCTTTGGTTTCTATTTTACGGCGGTAATTAGTCTTGTCACAGGAACGATGTTCTTAATGTGGTTAGGCGAACAAATTACAGAACGTGGAATTGGTAACGGTATTTCATTAATTATCTTTGCAGGTATCGTAGCGGGTCTTCCAGCTGCAATTGGTCAAACTATTGAGCAGGCGCGTCAAGGGCAAATGCATCCGTTAGTTCTTTTATTGATTGCCGTAATTGTGTTTGCAGTAACCTATTTCGTTGTCTTTGTTGAACGTGGACAACGTCGAGTTAAAGTTGAATATGCTAAACGTCAGCAAGGTCGTCAAATATTAGGTGGAGGTTCATCTCATTTACCGTTAAAAGTAAATATGGCAGGGGTGATTCCCGCAATCTTTGCATCAAGTATTATTTTGTTTCCAGCAACAATAACGTCTTGGTTTGGAGAGGGTTCTAGCTTGGAGTGGTTAACGAATTTATCGTTAATGTTACAACCAGGTCAGCCGATTTATTTGATTGTTTATGCGGCAGCAATTATGTTCTTTAGCTTTTTCTATGCTGCAATGCAATTTAATCCCCGTGATACAGCCGATAATTTGAAAAAATCTGGAGCATTCATCCCCGGAATTAGACCAGGCGAACAAACATCACGTTATATTGATAAAATTATGACTCGTCTCACTTTAGTGGGAGGTCTTTATATTGTATTCGTATGTTTAGTGCCTTACATTATGATGTCAGCTTGGAATGTACAATTCTATTTTGGTGGTACATCTTTGCTCATCGTTGTAGTGGTAATTATGGATTTCATCGTGCAGATTCAAAGTCATTTAATGTCAACCAAATATGAATCTGCGTTGAAAAAGGCAAACCTTAAAGGTTTTGGACAATAATTTGTCCATTTTATAAAGAAAGGATAAGCAATGAAAGTTCGTGCTTCCGTAAAGAGAATTTGTCGTAACTGTAAAATTGTAAGACGTGAAGGTGTGGTGCGTGTATTATGTACCGACCCGAAACATAAACAACGTCAAGGTTAATTGATAATTTTTTCTTGCAAAGAACCAGTTGAGCAGGTATACTGCTCAGCTCATTTATGTCCTTGGTATATTGTTTGAGTATCCTGAAACGGGCTTTTCAAGATCAATATATCAAATTAGTTAAAAAAATAGGAGTGCATAGTGGCCCGTATTGCAGGCATTAACATTCCTGATCATAAACATACTGTAATCGCTTTAACCGCAATTTATGGTATCGGTAAAACCCGTGCGCAAGCTATTTGTGCCGCTACAGGTATTGCTGAAAGCGTTAAGATCAGAGAATTGTCTGAAGAGCAGATTGATAAACTGCGTGACGAAGTTGGTAAATTTACCGTTGAAGGTGACTTACGCCGTGAAGTAACACTAAACATCAAACGTCTATTAGACCTTGGTTGTTATCGTGGATTACGTCATCGTCGTGGCTTACCGGTACGTGGTCAACGTACTAAAACGAATGCGCGTACCCGTAAGGGTCCACGTAAGCCGATCAAAAAATAAGTCGGGGTAAAGATTAATGGCTAAAACACCAGTTCGTGCACGTAAACGTGTAAAAAAACAAGTTGTAGATGGCGTAGCTCACATTCACGCCTCTTTCAATAATACAATCGTGACTATTACTGACCGTCAAGGTAATGCTCTTGCATGGGCAACCGCAGGTGGTTCAGGTTTCCGTGGTTCTCGTAAATCCACTCCGTTCGCCGCACAGGTTGCAGCAGAGCGTTGTGCTGAAGTTGTCAAAGAATTTGGCTTAAAGAACTTGGAAGTTATGGTTAAAGGTCCGGGTCCAGGTCGTGAATCAACCATCCGTGCATTAAATGCAGCAGGATTCAAAATCACGAATATTACCGATGTGACTCCGATTCCTCATAACGGTTGTCGTCCACCGAAAAAACGTCGTGTTTAATTTGACGTTAGGATAATTGGAGAAAGAAAATGGCAAGATATTTGGGTCCAAAACTCAAGCTAAGCCGTCGTGAAGGCACTGATTTATTTCTTAAATCAGGCGTGCGTGCTATCGATTCTAAATGTAAAATTGATACAGCACCTGGTCAACACGGTGCTCGCAAACCACGTTTATCTGACTATGGTAGTCAGTTACGTGAAAAACAAAAAGTTCGCCGTATCTACGGTATTTTAGAACGTCAATTCCGTAATTATTATAAAGAAGCGAACCGCTTAAAAGGCAATACGGGTGAAAACTTGTTAGTCCTATTAGAAGGTCGCTTGGATAACGTTGTTTATCGTATGGGATTTGCTGCCACTCGTGCAGAAGCTCGCCAGTTAGTGAGCCACAAAGCGATTGTTGTCAACGGTCGTGTTGTCAATATCCCATCTTTCCAAGTTTCCATTGATGATGTGATTGCTGTGCGTGAGAAATCTAAAAAACAAGCGCGTATCAAAGCATCATTGGAATTAGCAGAACAAAGAGAAAAACCAACTTGGTTAGAAGTTGATTCTGCAAAAATGGAAGGTGTGTTCAAACGTGTTCCTGAACGTTCTGATTTATCAGCAGACATTAATGAACATCTGATCGTTGAGCTTTACTCTAAATAATAGTTAAGCTTACAAGCAAAGAGAGGATAAAATGCAGGGTTCTGTTACAGAATTTTTAAAGCCACATTTAGTTGATATTGAGCAAATTAGCCCAACCCATGCTAAAGTGATCTTAGAACCGTTAGAGCGTGGTTTTGGCCATACTCTAGGTAATGCATTGCGTCGTATTCTTTTATCTTCAATGCCAGGTTGTGCTGTCACTGAAGTAGAAATTGAAGGCGTATTGCATGAATACAGTAGTAAAGAGGGTGTTCAAGAAGATATTCTTGAAGTGCTTCTAAACTTAAAAGGCCTAGCGGTTAAAGTTCAGAATAAAGATGATGTATTTCTGACACTAAACAAATCTGGAATTGGCCCTGTTGTTGCAGCTGACATTACCCATGATGGTGATGTAGAAATCGTAAATCCTGATCATGTAATTTGTCATTTAACTGATGAAAATGCATCTGTTAATATGCGTATTCGTGTACAACGTGGTAGAGGTTATGTTCCTGCTTCTGCTCGTGTACATACTCAGGATGAAGAACGTCCAATTGGTCGTCTGTTAGTAGATGCTTGTTATAGTCCTGTTGATCGTATTGCTTACAATGTAGAAGCAGCACGTGTTGAACAGCGTACTGACTTAGATAAGTTAGTTATTGAGTTAGAAACAAACGGCACTATTGATCCAGAAGAAGCAATTCGTCGTGCTGCAACAATTTTAGCGGAACAGCTTGATGCATTCGTTGATTTGCGAGATGTTCGTCAGCCAGAAGTCAAGGAAGAAAAACCGGAATTTGATCCGATTTTACTCCGTCCTGTAGATGACTTAGAGTTGACAGTTCGTTCTGCTAACTGTTTGAAAGCAGAAACAATTCATTATATCGGTGATTTAGTCCAACGTACTGAAGTGGAGTTATTAAAAACACCTAATCTGGGTAAGAAATCTCTTACTGAAATTAAGGATGTCCTCGCTTCTCGTGGTCTATCACTTGGTATGCGCCTTGAAAATTGGCCACCAGCAAGTATTGCTGAAGATTAATGGTCAATTAGGTTAAGATTTTTCTGAGAAGGATAAGATCATGCGCCATCGTAAGAGTGGTCGTCAACTAAACCGTAATAGTAGCCATCGCCAAGCGATGTTTCGTAATATGGCAAGTTCTTTAATTGGTCACGAGATCATTAAGACAACTGTGCCAAAAGCAAAAGAATTACGCCGTGTAGTTGAACCGTTAATTACATTAGCAAAAATAGACAGCGTAGCAAATCGCCGTTTAGCTTTTGCTCGTACACGCAGCATTGAAACTGTTGCAAAATTATTTAATGAATTAGGTCCACGTTTTGCTCAACGTGCTGGTGGTTACACCCGTATTTTAAAATGTGGTTTCCGTGCCGGTGATAATGCTCCAATGGCATACATTGAGCTAGTTGATCGCCCAGAAGTAGTCACTGAAGCTACTGCGGAATAATCTATAATTAATAATTAAAAGCTCACTTTTTAGTGAGCTTTTTTCTTGTGAAGATAGAGGCATAATGGACAAAATGGTTGCTAAGTAGTAGGTTAAAGCCTTATAGTACAAGGCTTTAACCCACTTTCAAAATTATGAACAAAAAAATTGCCCATTTTGCTTAAAAAATACTACAAAAAAATAT
>NZ_SRHX01000011.1 GCF_004565475.1 Lonepinella koalarum
TTATGGCATATGGTCTTGCGATCCCATACTTTAATCCGAAGATATTACGCGGTATTAGCTACAGTTTCCCGTAGTTATCCCCCTCCATAAGCCAGATTCCCAAGCATTACTCACCCGTCCGCCACTCGTCAGCAAAGCGCAAGCGCTTCCTGCTACCGTTCGACTTGCATGTGTTAAGCCTGCCGCCAGCGTTCAATCTGAGCCATGATCAAACTCTTCAATTCAAGTTCAATCGCTCAATAAACTGCTTGCTTCTAAATCTTACTTTCTAAAAAGAAAGTTAATGAATTTCTAAGTTAAGCACCTATTAAGACTTCAAGTTTTTAAAATTTTTTAAACCGAAATCAATCAACAAGTGCCCACACAGATTGTCTGATAAATTTTTAAAGAACGATTTTGCTTTTCCATATTACTATTTTAAAGCGAAAATAAAACGACGCACGTTAGAAAGTTTATGTTTTCACAACTGTGCGTCGTTGTGTGGAGCGTATTATAGAGATCTGGCAATCCTTTGCAAGTGTTTTTTGTAAAAAAATTTCTAAAACAGAGCTTTCTGATTAAAACTCAACCAAGTCACTTAAACAACACTACTAAATAATATATCTATTAATCAATTGATCTGTTTTTTGAGCAATAACTAACTCTTCATTGGTAGGAATAACTAAAGCCTTACGTTCAGCATCATCTCTAGTAATGACACCCATTTTTTGTCCTACCATGGAATTGTTGGCTTCTACATCTACTTCGAATCCCAATATAGACAGTTTGTTTAATACTTTTTCTCGTAATAAAGCACTATTTTCACCTATACCTCCTGTAAATACTATAGCATCAAGTTTCCCATCTAATAAAGTACTATAACCACCAATATATTTGGCGAGTTTATGAACAAAAATATCAAGTGTTACCCCAATTTCTTCTTCAGATTGATGTTCTGCAAGGTAACGAAAATCATTGGTAATCTGAGTTAGACCTAAAATACCCGATTGTTTATTAATCATTTGGCTCACTTCATTAGGTGAAAGCCCTAAATTTTCCTGTAAATATAACAAAATATTAGCATCTAAATCTCCCGTTCTCGTTCCCATCATTAATCCTTCATTAGGCGTGAATCCCATAGATGTATCTACTGATAATCCATTTTTTATCGCTGTAACCGAGCAACCGTTACCAAGATGACAAGTAATGAGATTAAGTTGTTCTGGATCTTTTCCTAAGCAAATACTTGCTTGTTGCATGACATAGTAGTGACTGATGCCATGAAAACCATAACGTCTAATGCCATATTTTTGATAAAGCTCTATGGGTAATGCATAAAGATAGGCAGATTTAGGTAAAGTCGTATGAAAAGAAGTGTCAAAAACAGCTACATTCTTATTTTTTAAATCAGGAAAACTTTTCATTGCAGCTTTAATCCCCACTAAGTTGGCAGGATTATGCAATGGTGCGAAACAACTCACTTTATTAATTTCATCTATAACTTCATCATTAATTAATACTTCTTCCACATATTTTTCGCCACCATGTGCAACACGATGTCCAATCGCTTTTATACTAGAAAGAAGGGACATTTCATTCGCTAGGATATGTGATGTAAAAAACTTAATCGTTGTCTCATGATTTGCATTGGGTAAATTTTCAGTATATTTTACACCCCCTAATGCCCATTTTATACGGCTTTCATTAGTATTCAAACATTCAGCTAAACCCGATAGATACTCTTTTTTTTCGTCTAAATTAATAATAGAAAACTTAAGAGATGAACTACCGCTATTCAAAACTAAAATATTATTTTTAGGCATTTTATTTTCCTACTTTTTTAGTTTTTGATTTAACTGAATTTGGTTTTACAACTTCTTGTCTTTCAATAATATCAAGACAAGAATCGCCACTACAACAAGAAGTTTCATCAACCACTTCTGTAATGTTATGAATAGGAATATTAATTGAACGTGTTGTTATATTTTCTTTGTTTTCTTTTTTAACTAGTGGTTGCACCTGTATAAGTAAAGATTCTATACCATTACTTAAACGAGCAATTGTTTTATAAGCATGGACTTTTCCATTTTTCTGTTCTACCGCATTAATCGCCGCATCAACGGCCGTTTGGACCTCGCTAATCTCACCAATAAACTTCACTAAAACAAGACCTGAACCATTTGTAAGCTCATAACCTAACAAAGTAACATTAGCTGATTTTACTCCTGCATCCGCAGCTTCTATGGCATTAGATAGCCCAATGACCTCGATTAATCCTAAGCTTTGTGTATTCATACTCTTCTCCTAAAAGACTTCTCTAGATAGTGAGAGTATAAAAGAACAAAAAATTCGTTTTTTGTTATTAATCGTAATTATTTTGTTCTCTTTAAACCAGTATGAACAAAATAATCTAGTTATGTATTTAGCTATCTTCAGTCAAGCGATATTCGGAGGGAGTTTTTCCTGTCACCTTTTTAAATAATCGACAGAAATAATTCAAATCATTGTAGGATAATTCAATTGAAATTTGGTTTATTTGCAAATCAGAATAACGTAACAATATCTTTGCCAATGCCATTTTTCTCTCAATGATATATTGAGAGAAACCAATACCAAAGTATTTTCTATACAATCGACTTAAATAAGAAGAACTGATGAATGTATGATCAGCAACATCATCTAACTTAAGTTCATCAAAAATATGACGTTCAATATGATATTGCGCTCTCAATATAGGTTCGACTTTAACCAAGTTTTTCCGATGTAAAAGATCAAAAATATCATTACTCATATTAATCAAAGTGCGGAGTATGTTATAAAAATTTTTTCGATCATATTTCATGATACTTAACTGTTGATTATACTTAGCAGATTTTTCTAACTCTAATCCTTTTAATCGAATAACTGTATTCAGGAGATCTTTCGAATGATTCACGGATTTATCTTCCAACAAATTTTGAGTTATTCTTTCAATCCATTTTACATATTCAAAATTCTCAAGAAAAGTGAGCATTTCTTGCTTATTTTCCTCAAATCGTTCTTCTTTCTCGCTATCTATAGAAAGCGTTGTTTTTAAAACCTCTAGTAATTTAGATGTTCGAATAGGTTTCAATAAGTAATTATTAACTTGTAATCCAAACATATTACAAGCCATATTAATATCATCATTAGCTGTCAGAACAATCACTTTAGTCTTAAGATTTTTTTCTCGTAAATAACGAATCACATCAAGTCCATTAGGCAATGGAATGTTTAAATCAACCAATAACAAATCAAGTTCCGTAATCGAATCTATCCAATTGATAGCTTTTCGACCCGTACTGGCAGTATAAATCTCAGCATCTACAATATGTTCACTTACAATCTTAGTTAGCGCAGCCATCTCCAATTGTTCATCTTCAACAATTAATATATTATACATAACTTGCCTCATTAACTGCCATCGGTATTTTCAAAATAATGGTTGTTCCCATGTTGGGTTCTTGTTTACTTTGAATAATTAAACCATAATCACTTCCAAATGATAATTTCAAACGATGATGAATATTTTTCAATCCAACACTGTTAACCTTATAATCATCATCAGTTAATGAATTATTATAAATATTAGCGATCACTTCTGTTGGAATTCCATCTCCATTATCAGCAAATTTAATACATAAATCTTGTTGTTCTTCATAAGCTGTAATACTAATAAAGCTACTTTTCTCTTTTAATTCAGCCACATATTTAAAGAAATTTTCAACAATAGGTTGCCAAATCAAAAAAGGACATTCAATATCTAAATATTTTTTATCAACATCAATCTTATAATCAAAACGATCTGCCAAACGAAGTTTTTGAATAGAAATATAATTTTCTATTAAATTGAGTTCCGTCCCTATAGTAATGCGATTATTTTTCCTTTTCTTAAGGATATATCGCATCATATCAGAAAACTGATAAACCATATTTTCTGTTTCCATTGCATTTTCTAATAATGCAAGACGACCAATTGTATTGAGAACATTAAATAAAAAGTGCGGATTAATCTGATAAGAAAGTGCTTTGTATTCAGCTTCACTTAATGATTTTTCTAATTCTGCTCTGGTTCGTTTTTCTGTTTCTAATTGTAACGTTTGTGAATGTAGCGTATTTTGCATGATATTTAAATAATTTTTCTCTGCAAGACTACGAGTAATATTAAATAAAAGATAGGCTGAAGACTCAAAACGTTCGTAAGGAATGGTATTTACTTTATAATAAGCTTTTAATAAATTAGGGTTATTTTTCCATTCTTCAGAATGATCTACAATATAAGGAATATCTTCTTCTCGGTTACCCTCTACTCTAATCTGCCCTGAAATAAATGCACCCAAATATTCTTCATTTACAATCAAAGGAACTGCAAATTCAACAAATCCACAATTACAACGATAAACAACGGGTTTATTAGCTCTCATAGCAGCAAGTCCACCAGCTTTATCACATTGAAAGCATTGATTAGCAAATATTGGAGATTCTCGGCAAATTCTACAAAAATCACTAAAACCACTTGGTTCAATTACAGGCACTCCATTTGGATCAACGAAGACTAATGCCACCCCTATTGCTTTACTAAACATATTTTGTATGACTTTTAATTGGTTAAGATCAAGCAATTCGCTAAGATGAAACTTCGTTGTCATGAATATAGCTCCTTTTACTTTGTTAGCCACCTATTTGACATGGAATACCCAATTTCTCGACTTCTATCTTTAAGCTATTCATTGTTATCGTATCTATTGAATCCGGGTGAGATTTCATCGGGTAAATTCGCCCTAATAAGGCATATTTATTTTCCCCATAATTATGATAAGGAAGTAAATGAATAGCTTTCACATTATGCATTAATTGGGTAAATTCAGCAATAGCTCGAATTGATTGCAAATCATTATTGACGCCAATAATGACGGGGATTCTAACAATAGTCTCCGTGATGTAAGAAATCCTAATTACATTCTCAAGGATTAATCGGTTATCCACTCCAGTATTTTCTCTATGCACTTGAGGATTAATCACTTTAATATCAACCAAAGCAAGATCGACAAAAGGAAAAACTGACTCAATCACTTCTTTTGACGCTAATCCAGTGGTTTCGATTGCCGTATGCCAACCTTTAGATTTGCAGGCTTTAAGTAATTCTGTAGCAAATTCAGGTTGAGAAAGTGCTTCGCCTCCTGAAAGCGTAATGCCTCCTCCTGAACGACGATAGGTGCTTTCATCTTTTTGTAATTCTTGAATCACTTCTTTGACGGTTACACGTTTACCTTTCATGAAAAGTGCAGAAGTCGGACAAACTTCCGCACATGCTCCACAATCAACACAACGGTCATGATCAACAAAAAAAGGATTACTATGAGAAATCGCTGAATATTGACAAGTTTCAATACACTTCCCACAATGTACACACTTATCCGGTTGAAACATCAATTCTGGATTCGGTTTTTGAGACTCAGGATTACTACACCATTTACAAGCTAACGGACAACCTTTGAAAAAAGGAATCGTTCTAATCCCGGGACCGTCATGTAAAGAATAGCGTTGAATATTAAAAATCACACCCGCAGCATCATAATTCACCATAATCTATCATTCCCCCATCAACATACATTAGAGCGATAAAGGACAGGTAAATAAACCTGTCCTTTTTTATTTAAATTAGAAGTGTTGTTCTGTTCGACTAATAATATCGTCTTGAACTTCTTTTGCTAATACCACAAATTGAGCACTATACCCTGCAACACGAACCACAAGATCTTGATATTGTTCAGGATTTTTTTGTGCTTTAATTAAGGTATCCCGATCAATTACATTAAACTGAACGTGCATACCTTTACGGTCAAAATAAGAACGTACCATACCGCTAAAGTTTCTTAATCCCGTTTCACCAGCAAGTGATGATGGTAAGAATTTTTGATTATATAGCGTTCCATTTGAGGCAATAAAATGGTCTAATTTAGACACTGAATTGGCTGCGGCTGTTGGACCTAATGTATCTTTACCTTGACGTGGTGAAACACCATCCGCTAAAGGTTCTTTTGCTAAACGTCCATCAGGTAATGCACCAACATCTTTACCAAATAATACGTTTGCTGACACAGGATAAATACCTGCTTGGAATTGCCCACCACGTGGATTTTTATATTTTTCCACTTCTTTACAATAAACCAATGCACAACGACGAGCCACCATATCTACCGCATCAATATCATTACCAAAACAAGGGGTACTTTCAAGAATACGTTTAATTTCTTGATATCTTGGATTGCTACTTGCTTGTGCCGTATAAGAAGAAAGTAAACGATAGACTTCATTTTTAATTGCATCCGCATTTAAATTTCCACCTTGCGACATGACCTGTTGCACTGCATTATAAACATCTTGTTCACTAATTGATGCATTGGTTACTGAGTGTAGATTACTGCCAACTGGATAACCAAAATTATCATGAAGTGCAGATTTTAGCTCATCAAGCGTTAATTTACCGTCTTCAAATACTTGTTTTTGAATGGCATACACTGAGTCCCCAGTATCTGCAACCCCAAACGCTTGTGGGCCAGTAAAGTTATAGATAGCACCACCTTCTTGTAAAGATTTACCACGTCCAATACAGTCATCAACCATGGCAGAAAGGAACGGTAATGGACAACGTTCACCATGAGCAATATCTACACAGTTACAAGCCTCAGCAAGATTACGGACAAAGAATGACATTTGTCTTTCAAATGCAGTAAAGAAATCTTCAATATTACGGAAAGATGTCAAATCTCCTGTAACCGGTCCTAGTTGTTTGCCATTAACTTGACCATTATTTAAGGTAATATCTAATATTTTAGCTACATTAAAGAACGCCGCATCATGCCAACCTTCAGTACGATGTGGTGCTTGAGGTTCAACACAACCAATAATACAATAATCACGTGCATCTTTTAGTGCTACACCACGGTTTTGCAAGGCAGGAATAATCACTTCATCATTATACATCGCAGGAACACCCAAACCTAAACGTACCACTTCACAAGCACGATATAAAAATTCTTCAGGTGTACCTTGCCATACTCGAATAGAAAATGATGGTTGCGGTAAACGTACATGAGCTGTTGCTTCCATACACATATAACTTAATTCATTCGTCGCATCTAACCCATCTTCAGTTTGACCACCAACGCATAAATTTTGGAACACCGCATAACCAGCAAAGGCTTGAGCTGAAACTTCATCACGTGTTTTATTGACATCATTAAGTTTAATCCAACAACAATCGACTAGTTCTTGTGCAAATTCTTTACTGATACTGGTATCCATTTGCAAATAAGGATACATATACTGGTCAAAACGTCCCGGAGAAATAGAATGACCACTTGATTCAATTTGCAATAAACAATGAATAAACCAAAACGATTGGCATGCTTCCCAGAAATTCGTTGCACCATGTTCTGGTACTCTACGGCAATTTTTAGCAATTTGTTGTAATTCTGCTCGGCGAGTTGGATTATTTTCTCGACTTGCTAAGGCTTCCGCATGATCTGCATAACGATGAGCAAAGTTAATTGCTGCACGATAACTGATCATAACCGCATTATAGAATTGTTGTTTTTTGATAAATTCAGGATCATTACGATTTAATCTTGCTGATGCTGCAGAAACTTCATCAATAACCCCCTGGAAACCAATTTTTAGGATTTTGCCATAGTCAACACTAACATGCCCTACCCCACCATAAAAATAGTTACCCACTGTAAAGACGCTATTTGCAATACAATCTTTGGTTTCTTGAGACATATATGCCTCAGCTAAATCACTTGTTGTTTTACCTGGCCAATAAAGGAAAGCATCATGTAATTCTTGTGCCGTTTCTTTAGGAATCACAAATGGATCCGCCAAACGATGCGCCATAGTATCAAATTCTTTTTCAACCCAAGCGAATGAAAATTCTGGGCAGATTTCTGTAGAACGTGGATGTTTAGTGATAGCACCCACAACTAATTCATCTTCACGAATTGTCACAGGTAAGTTATTAAAGATTTTTTCTGCGACTTTGGCTCGACGTAAAATGGCAGGCAAACCTTCCGTTTCTTTGTACGCTTCTGTTGCCAAAACAGCACGTTCAGATTCAACGTGAGGTTTAGCATTAATAATTTGATTTTTTAATCTCACAACTCGTTGAGTTGGATTAGAGAAACCTTTTTCGATCATAATATTGCTCCTAGCATGTATTCATTATCCTACACCGACAACATAATTGTTCAGTGTTATCTTTATTCAGTTCAAATGATTTATTCCATATTCTCTGCTTCTTCTATCGCCTCTACTGCTGTTCGAACGGCAGCCACTTCCCCCCATATCGCCAACGTCGTAACATGTTGTGGACAAGTACCAAAAATTTCAGTTACAACAACATTGGCATTTTTCGTTGCAATGTCTGCATAATAGTAAAGTTCAGGAATAGACAGCATCATCAACGCAACAGAATGAATATCACAATTCTCTAACATTGCTCTACCATCTGTTGACATATGTTTTCTCATCATACGAATCACATCTTGGCTTGGTGCATTGATAATCCGTCTTTTCATAAATTCCCCTAACGAATATTCAACGACTCAACCATGGTACAGCGGCGTTGTCTAGCAAAAGAACGTGCAGAAGTCAGTCCTTCACCAGTTGGTCCTGCAATAGTAAAGGTAGCAAAACCCTCTCCTCCGACACCGATACCCGCATAAGATGGTCCATTTTTAACAAATATCGTCGTTTGAATTAATTTTGCCATTTTGGTTAATTTCTCCACATTGGTAGAGTGCATAATGGCAGTGTGTCGATTACCATGCTCTACTTCAACAGCAAGATCAATGGCTTCATCCACATTATCTACACGAATCAACGGAAGAATCGGCATCATTAATTCATGTTGTACAAATGAATGTTTTTTATCTGTTTCAACTAAAATAATTTTCGTGCCATTCGGTGCAGAAATACCAATTTTTTCCAAAAGATATACCGCACTTTTACCTACACAACCTGTATTCGGTCCAGATTTTTTATCATTCAAAACCACATTTTGTAAAAGCTGAATCTTCGTTTGTTCAGATAACAAATAAGCACCATTATTTTGCATATGACGAACCAAACAATCCGCGACAGTATTCACGACAATGAGTTCTTTTTCCGCAATACAAGGTAAATTATTATCGAAACTACAGCCATTCACGATATCTTTGGCTGCTTTTTCAATATCTGCAGTTTCATCCACAACAACGGGGGGATTGCCTGCGCCGGCACCAATTGCTTTTTTACCACTCGACATCACAGAACGAACAATGGATGGTCCGCCGGTTGCAACCAACATTCTGACTTTCGGATGCACCATTAACGCATTGGTATTTTCAATAGAAGGTTGATCGACTGTTACCACCAAATTATCAGGCGCACCAAGCTCTGCTAATTTTTCGTTAATATATTTCACGGCTAATAACGAAACCTTACGAGAACGTGGATGTGGACTGAATACCACAGAATTTCCTGCTGCCAACATACCAATAGAGTTACAAATAATAGTTTCTGTTGGGTTCGTGGTTGGAGTAATCGACCCAATAACACCATAAGCAGAAAGCTCAATTAGCGTTAACCCCTGATCACCAGATAAGGCTTGTGTGGCTAAATCTTCAATACCTGGAGATTTCGTTGCTGCCACGCGATTTTTAATTAATTTATGCTCGTAGCATCCCATTCCAGTTTCTTCCACCGCTAATTTTGAAATTTCTGCCAAAATAGTTTCTGTCTGAAACACTTCACGAATACCAGCAATAAAATTTGCACGATCCTTCATCGAACAAAGAGAATATTGACGTTGAGCAACCCAAGCCGCTTCCACAGCATCATTCATACTGCTAAATATTCCCTTCACAGATTGAACATGATTTTGTTTACTTTCAGTAACTAGCTGTGAAGCTGAAACATTTTTTTCAGCTAAACAACTCTCTACAACCTGATTAATTAAATTAGCCGGAAACGTTTCTTTCACTGTTGCTGTCACCACTGAGTTTGTGGTACTTTTTTCCTGTTCTGGCTGTACACCATATTTACTGAGCACCGCAGAAACAGCTTGGCTAATCTCTACATCATTCATTATTCCCCCTTAATACCTAAATGTACGGTACTGTGGTAGATTTCACTTCAGCTGGATCAAGCGTTGAAAGTAGTTGCATGCCGACTTCTCGAGCTGCTTGTACAGCTTGTCTCACTGCACCTGAATCACCAGAAAAAGTAAAAATCACTTCATTACTAAAACTTGTACCTTTGGCAGGACTTGAGTAACTAATCGCATCAACAATCGCTGATTTTGCTGCGGTATCCGCCATTAACACACCAATTGCGGCTGGACATCCCACGGTAATACCAAAGGATTTACCAATCGGTGCCCCAAATGCTTTATTTAACGCATAGCTGGCACGAGCTGTATATTGAAATTCTAAATGACCAGCAGGCGTTCCATAGACATCACCAAAAGTGCGTTCCAATTCTGCTAATGCCACTTCCACAGCTCGTCTGGCATCAGAAACATCTTCTGCACCAAATAAAATTAAACAGCCATGACCACCACCGCCATTTGTATCTCGAGCAAGTTCAATTTTTAAAATTTCACTGTTCGTTGCTTTGACGGCTTCATCTGCGGCAAAAATATGAGGTCCAGCCCCTGTTCTTGCCCCCAAAATACCAATAGAACGATATTTCTTATCCACTTCAAGTAGTTCATGAAGTTGGTTATCCACATTAGCGACAACTAAACCAATTGTTTGACCAATTCCTGTACCGACAAACTCTGTCAAACCGCAACCCTCTACACAAGAAGAGGAGCAATTATCTTTCGATGATTGTCGATTTATCACTTCTGATACAATTTTTTCTACAAGATGATTTGTCATTTTGCTCCTCCTTTATTTGCTTAAGGTTTTAGACTTGTTGGCAGAATTTTTTCAACTTCAGTATGTGGACGAGGAATAACATGAATAGATACTACTTCACCCACTTTACTTGCGGCAGAAGAACCAGCGTCTGTTGCAGCTTTTACTGCACCAACATCGCCACGAACCATCACTGTAATTAAACCTGAACCAATTTTTTCATAACCAACTAAATTAACATTTGCTGATTTAACCATGGTATCTGCTGCTTCAATTGCTGCGACTAGACCTTTTGTTTCAACCATACCTAATGCTTCTTGTTGCATAACGAGCTCCTTACTAGATGTTATTAATAAATTAACAAAAAACAGAATATGTCTTTTGTTGGCATTTATATTAAAAAAAGCAATAAAAAATATCTTGACAGAGAAGGGGGATTTTTTGCTAAAGATAGAAATCAAATGTCAAAAAAGTACTATCCCAATCAAAAAATACGTCATAAATTGACACCAGAAAACCCCAAAACAATATCTTAATAAAATGTGAATTTGATGGTTTTAAATAGAAAAGAATAAGAAAGGGAAAGAAATATTTCTTGAGAAAGAAGAACATCAAACTATCATATCAATCAATAGTTATAAAATAGTTACCCAAACAGAATTTTTCTACAGCTTTACGTAATATCGCCATATCTTGCTCTACACTACCACCACTTACGCCAAGTCCAGCCACAATAGAACCATTTCGTTTACACAGAAATCCACCACCAATTCCTGTTATATTAGGATTATTTTGACTAAGTAAATAAAGATCTGCGTGTGGTTGTAGCATCGCATTAAGTTGATGAGTTGGCATTTTCATTGCAATCGCTGTATATGCTTTCTGAAAAGCGAGCTGATGGCTAACCAGCAAAGTATTTGGCATCGCAAAATAAAAACGTTGCAATCCATTTTTATCCACAAGAGAAAAAACAACATCAATCCCCATTTCTTGCGCCGTTTTCTCGACATTGGTTGCAAGCAATACCATTTCATCAAAAGTTAACATTCTATTATGCTGTTCAGATTGAACTCGCTCAATACTTTGTAAAATAGTTTGTTCCAAACTCATTATATTTATGTTGTTCATCAATTCCCCTTGATTAAGATCTATTCATGCACAAATTCAGTAGAATCCACAATACCAACAATCGCCGCATCAATAACAGAATAATCTTTATTCTGTTGCGCAAAACGTGCTGAACTCCCGTTTGAAACAATAACAATTTCACCGATTCCCGCACCAACAGTGTCCACGGCGACTTCGGATGACCCAACTAACTCTAAACTAAGATCTAATCGAGAAATCATTAATAATTTCATTCCTCCTAAAGAAGGATCTTTAGTTGTCGAAACAACTGTACCGATAACCTTTGCCAAATACATAAATTCTCCTAATAACGAATTATTTTGATATGCTGTTTACTTAGCCAATCTTTTGCTGATGGCGTGATCAAGCTTGCATTAGGAATAGATAAAACTTGCTCTTTGACCAAATATCGAACATCTGCAAATTGAATAATCGTCTTATCCAACCTACGATCTAAATTTGTTTGAAAATGTCTTGCAAGCTGCGTTATTGCCGACACAATAACATTCAACCCCAACAGCGCTTTACGATAATATTCACCTAAGTTTTGATAGCCTGATGTTAAACAAGCCATATAATCTAATGTAACAATCACCTGTTTTCTGGATAACAAATATTCCTGTACCCATTGAGAAGCAATATTATCCGCCAAACCTAAACTAATTTTAGCTAAACTATTTAACGATAACTCTGGCAGAATCAATGCGGTACAATCATTCAAATCTGAACTAAATTCTACATTCGGTAAATTTTCAATTATGATCTTCTTATATTTTTCAAAAGAATTTTTCGCAGATTCAGAGCAACAAACAACAAGGCGATAATTAGCAGGAATTTTTTGCAACTGTGCAAAAATCGCTAAATAATCTGGACATTCCTTGCCGGTAAACAACACGGCTAATTTCATCATGGAATTTTTTTTATTCAATTCCTCAATTACCTGTTCAATCAATAAAGAAAGTTGATAATTTTCCATTTTTTCACCGCACATTTTATCTTTAGTTAGACATCACGGTTACCAACGCATCATTCGCTAATCCTAAAGCATTTGCCTCTTCTACATCAATGTGCATTTCAAGGACAAAGGCTGGACTCACTCGTACAATCACATTGTCTAACACTCCACCACGGTTACCTGATACCGCAACAGAAACTTTCTGTTCGTCTTTTATATCATATTGCAAAGCAAGATCAGGAGACATATGAATATGCCGCCAAGCAACAATAGCACAACGATCTTTTTTCACCGAACCTTGTGGACCAATAATTTCCAAAGATTCGGCATTCGCCAATTCTCCAGACATACAAATCGGTGCCTGGATGCCTAATACATAATTATCTCCCACCGAAATTTCAATTTGCGTTTCTTTACGTAAAGGTCCCAATACTCGAACTTTTTGAATCTCCCCTTTAGGTCCTTTTATCGTCACCATTTCCTTAGCGGCAAATTGCCCCGGTTGTTTCACTGCTCTTAAACGTGTTAATTCTGTACCTTGACCAAATAAAATATCCATGTCTTCTCGACTCAAGTGAACATGGCGATTAGACACACCAATTGGCACTCGTAGTTTAGCTTGTCTTCCAAACGCAGAAGATGCAGGAGTATTTAAATTTGTTAATAGTTGATCAGCCAGCTGTTTTGCTTGTGTTAAATTCATATTTTTACCCCATAATACGTTTTAATAAAAATTCAATATCTTTTGCTGTTACTGCTCGAGGATTGGTTGGTGTACAACCATCTTGCAAAATCGCTGCAATAGTGGCTTGATTATCCTTCTGTAATAGCGAGAGATCGACACCTAACTCTCGTAAAGATGCAGGCATTGAAAAACTTTTATTTAATTGACGAATACATTCAATCAATTCTTTCACCCCAACTAAAGGATTATTGGTATTAATTCCCATTCCTTTAGCACAAATAAGATAACGAGCTTGAATAGCTTCATTTCGATCCGCATTAAATTCAATAATAATAGGCAACAGCATGGCGTTAATTTTGCCATGGGGAATATGAAATAATGCCCCTAAAGTATGAGCCATGCCATGCACCAATCCTAATCCTGAAGAGGTAAATGCCATACCTGCCATACAAGAGGCGTTATGAACTTTCTCTCGAGCCAATAGATTATCCGGGGTTTTATAGACTTGCGGCAAATAGGTTGCGACTAATTTAATGGCTTTTTCTGCTAAAGCATCACTAAAATCATTCGCGTTGGTTGAAACAATAGCTTCAATAGAATGAGTTAACACATCCATTCCCGTGTCCGCTGCAATAGGTTTGGGAACAGATAAAACTAAACGAGCATCCAAAATGGCTATATCCGCCAATAAATCCGTGGACACTAATGGATATTTTCTATTTCTTTCAGCATCGGAAATAACCGCATAAGATGTAACTTCTGAACCCGATCCACTCGTTGTTGGAATTGCAATGAGAGGTAAATTTGCACCTTTATTAATTAACGCATAGGTCGCTCGAATTCCCTTGCAAGCATCTAGCGCTGAACCACCTCCCAAAGCAATAAATACCTCTGGGGAAAAATCGCTGAAAAAAGCCGTACCTTGTTGCAAAATCTGAATATCTGGATCAGGTTTAACCTGATCAAACACTTTCACCTGAGTTCCCAAATAATGCAATACTTGGGATAATAAGGGAGAATGAGCAATAAAATTATCCGTAACAATAGCTACCCGATGTTGCTCATACCGTTTTAATATGGCTAACGCTTCATTACCACTAAAAATAGTTGTTTTTACACTAAATTCATCAATCATAGTCACCCACCTAAATAAAACTTCAATAGGTACTATTATTAATATTACTGACAAATTATTTTGTAAAAGAATAGGATTTTTTTGTCTTTATTTTTTTCTTTACGTCAACTGCCGATAAACTTTTAACGCATAAGCATCTGACATGCCCGCCATATAATCGCAAATAATCCGTTTTTTACCGTTTGATTCTGCTTTCAGCCAACGATTTACGGTATTGCGTGGTAACAAGCGTTCAGGATCACTAGCAAAAATTTGGAACATTTCGGTTAAAATGCGTTGCCCTTTATATTCAATTCGTTGGGTTTCCACATCACGAATCACGTATTTAAATACAAAGGCCTTAAACACGTTTAAAACATCTTCCACTTCAGTTGGTAATTCTGCATTATAACGTAGCAATGGCTCGGCAAAATCTGCCGTTAGTTTCCACCGCACGTTGGTAATAAAGAAATTCACCAATGCCCCAATGGCGTTTTTTCGTTCATAATGGTATTCAGAAAATAATTTAGTGGTTAAAGCATCAATATTTTTGACAACCCATTCTGATGAACAGGCCTTTAATTCTTGTAACGCAATTTGCCACAGATTTTGGTTAATCATGCCGACAACAATCGCATCTTCAAAATCATGTACACCATAAGCAATATCGTCAGCCAATTCCATAATGCTACAATCTAAGGACTTAAAACGTGTTTTCAAAAATTCACTTGGTTCTGCCCGCACTTTTTTTAGCGAAGTAAATAATATCCGATCTTGCTCAGATAATGGCTGCAATAACCAATCAAACACAGGCAAATCATCACGGAAAATCCCTTTACCCGGTCGCCAGTCCACCGCTCTAAAATCTTGTTCTGCAAAAGAAAGTGCGGTGTATTTTGGCGAAGTTTCATCTAAAATGGCAGGATATTTTACCACGCCCAATAGGGTTCTACGTGTTAAATTCATACCCGCATTAGGCGTATAAGGTTCTAGCTTAGTTAATAAACGGAAAGTTTGTGCATTGCCTTCAAATCCACCTGAATCATACATCATTGAATTTAAAGCAGTTTCACCACCGTGACCAAATGGTGGGTGTCCAATATCGTGGGCAAAACACAGGCTTTCGATAAGATCGGCAGTTGGCAATAATGATTTAATCTCTTGTTGTAGCTTAGTTTTATCTATGTTTAATTGATCGGCTAAAGCTTTATAAGTATCTACCAATTTTAATTGTGAAACCAAACTACTGCCAATTTGAGCCACTTCCAAAGAATGGGTCAATCGAGTACGGAAGAAATCATTTTCACCCACTGCGTGAATTTGCGTTTTCGCCTGTAAACAGCGAAATGCCGCACTATGTAAAATTCTAGCACGATCACGACGAAATGGCGGACGATGATCTTTTTCTCTTGGTTTATCATTGAGTTGACGTTCTAACCAAATAGGATTAAGATTATTTTTTAACATTTACGCCACCATATATAATAAATGAAACACGAGCGGAGCAAGAATAGAGCTAATAATGCCACATAACACTAACGCAATTGAACTATAAGTAGAAGCCTTAACATCATGTTCCATTAATGCAGCGGTACCAATGGCGTGAGATGTTGCTCCTACCGCAATACCAATACCTTCTGAACTGGTTAGACGCAACTTACGCAAAATTACATAACCCACCACCGCACCTTGCACCCCGGCAATTACAACACCTACGGATGCCATGGCCGGAATACCACCTAAATGCCCTGAAATCGCCATTGCAATTGGCATAGTGACCGATTTAGACATCACGGTTGCCACAATATCGGGATTTGCCCCCAACCATAGTGCGAGTCCTCCTGCCGTCAACATGGCAGTTATGGAAGCGAATGTCGTTACAAACAAAATACTTTTCCAAAAAGTAGCAATTTGACGAAGTTGCTCATATAAAGGCAACGCCAGCGCGACAATACTGACAGTCATCAAATTATTTAATGGCGCATTGCCTGCCATATAATGTTCGTAAGGCACGTTAACAAGCAACAATACACCAATCAAGATAAATACCGTCAAAACAAAGGTATTTAACAACACCGACTTTAATCGTTTGTTAATTTGCAATGCCAAAAAGAAGCTCGCAATAGTTAATAAAGAATATAAATAAATCATAGTCTATCCTTCATTTTACGTTGTAATGCTTTCTTGCGTAAACGAGCAAAAGAATGTCGCATAAATAAATAATCCGCCAAGGTTCCCACGATAACCAACGTAATTAACGAACTCACAATATTTGGAATCAGCAACGCTTTCGCTTGCGAAATAAGCACATCAAAATGTTGCATAATCCCCACGCTAATCGGCACGAACAGCACCATCATATAGCGAATCAACAAATTAGCGCCGAAAAAAATCCATTCTACTTTTATCAATTGCGTAGTTAACCCGAAGAAAAGTAACAATAATCCTACGATACTGCCCGGAATACCAAGGGGAACCAAATACACAATGCCATTCCCAATCCAAAGAAAAGCATATAAAATCGCCAAAGAACGTATCAATTCAATTATTTTTCTTTTTGCCATATCATTTTCAACTCTTTTAATAATTTTTATAAATTTATTTTACGCTTATTTTTTTCACTTTTGTGATTTTTTCAGTAAAATGTCACTATCTTGTAATTTATATCAAAAAATATGAAAAAAATAACGTTTTTATTCACCGCACTTTTTGTTTTTATGTTTTCTAACAGCACATTTGCTATAGAACGCTGGATTAATTGCCGTGTGGTCAGTATTAGTGATGGTGATAGCATAACCTGTCTATTAAGCAATAAAAAACAAATCAAAGTGCGTTTAGCCGAGATTGATGCCCCCGAAAAAGCCCAAGCCTTTGGCAATCGCGCGAAACAAACCCTAGCCCAACTAGTACATAAAACACAGGTCACACTTAAAATCTCAGATTATGACCGCTATGGTCGTACCGTTGCGACGATTTACACTCCGCAAGGGAAAAATATTAACATGCAAATGGTACAACTAGGTATGGCATGGGCCTATACACAATATATGAAAAACCCACAATATTTACAGGCTCAACGGCAAGCGCAAGCTCAACGAATTGGATTATGGAAAGATCCTCACCCCATACCACCTAATAAATTTCGTCAGCTTCAACGTCAACATAACAAGCATAACAAACAAGGACAGCACTAATGTTTAACGTTCACCAATTTCGTCAACAATTTCCTTATTTTAATCAACCAGACGCCGTCATCTATCTAGACAACGCTGCCACTGCTTTAAAACCACAAGCGTTGATTGATGCCACAGTGGAATTTTATCAATCCGCCGGTTCTGTTCATCGCAGTCAATATGATGAAAAAAACACCGCACTTTATGAGCAAGCTCGCGTTCAAGTCAAAAAGCTGATCAATGCGGAAAGCGAACAGGCGGTGATTTGGACATCCGGCACCACACAAGCGATTAATACTGTTGCCAACGGCTTAATCCCCTATCTTCAACCTGATGATGAAATTATCATCAGCGAAGCCGATCACCACGCCAATTTTGTCACATGGCACGCTATTGCGAAAAAGTGCGGTGCAAAATTACATATTTTGCCAATACTGGATAACTTTTTAATTGACGAACAGGTTCTCGTTTCCGCCTTAAACGCACGTACAAAATTGGTGGCGTTAAATTTCGTGTCTAACGTCACAGGCACCCAACAGCCCGTCCAACAACTGATTGAAAAAATTCGTCAATTTTCCACCGCATTGATTTTAGTCGATGCTGCTCAAGCCATTAGCCATCTCAAAATCGATGTACAAAAATTAGATGCAGATTTTATCGCATTCTCCGCCCACAAAATTTACGGACCGAACGGCTTAGGCGTGTTAAGTGGCAAACTATCTGCTTTAGAAAAACTGCAACCGCTGCAATACGGCGGAAAAATGGTTGCCTTTGCATCGAAACAAGACATTCGCTATGCGGAATTACCTTATCGTTTAGAAGCTGGCACGCCAAATATCGCCGCCGTAATCGGCTTTAACGCCGTATTAGAATGGTTAGAAAAATGGGATTTTGAACAAGCAGAACAGTACGCTTTACATCTCGCCAAACAAACTGAAGTGCGGTTAAACAATTACCAGAATTGTCATTTATTTTCTGCCCCACAACCTAGCACGGTGATCAGCTTTGTATTTGAAAATATTGCTTGTTCTGATCTCGCCACCTTGCTTGCCGAACAAAATATCGCTTTACGCACAGGCGCGCATTGTGCCATGCCTTATCTTGCCCGCTTAGGTGTGCCTAGCACATTACGGCTCAGTTTTGCTCCCTACAACACCGAACAAGACGTACAAGCCTTTTTTACTGCCTTAGATAAAGCATTATCATTATTGGACTAAAAAATGGAAATAATTGAACAAATTCAACAAGCTAAAAACTGGGAAGAACGCTATCGCTTGCTGATTCAAGCAGGTAAAAACCTAACCAAACCCACAGAAAACGAACTCGCCCAATGGATGGAAATTCAAGGCTGCGAAGTCAGATTATGGTGTAAAATCTCACCAAATTCAGACCGCACTTTACAGCTACAGGCTTACAGCGAAGCACGGATTATGAATGGTTTGCTTTATGTCTTAATCAACGCACTCAATGGTAAACCACTTATTCAATTACAACATTTTGATATAACAGCATTTTTCACTGAACTCGGTATCGCTCAACGATTAAGCAGTACAAGATTAAACGGCTTGAAACAAATTGAGCAAAGCATTAAGGAACTGTGCTAAACTGCGGTAAAATTCACTTTATTTTTAAGCTATTAAGGAAGATATGATGACAAGCATTCAACAACGCGCCGAACTGCAACGCCGTATTTGGCAAATCGCCAACGAAGTCCGTGGCTCTGTGGACGGATGGGATTTTAAACAATATGTCCTCGGCACGCTTTTCTACCGTTTTATTAGTGAAAACTTCGCTAATTTTTTTAACGATGAACAAACCGATTACGCTACCTTGCCTGATGATGTAATTAGCGATGCGTTAAAAGATGATGCGATTAAAACCAAAGGCTATTTTATTTACCCCAGCCAATTATTTTGCAATGTGGCGAAAAATGCCAACACGAATCCGCATTTAAATATGGATTTGGCTGAAATTTTTGATGAAATTGAAAGTTCTGCTAACGGCTATGAATCCGAACGAGATATTAAAGGCTTATTTGCCGATTTTGATATTACCAGTAACCGTTTAGGCAATACGGTGGCGGATAAAAATAAAAGACTCGCCGCTGTATTAAAAGGCGTGGCAGATTTAAATTTTGGCAATTTTGAAGATAACCATATTGATTTATTTGGCGATGCCTACGAGTTTTTAATTTCGAATTATGCCGCCAACGCTGGGAAATCAGGCGGTGAATTTTTCACGCCGCAAAATGTATCTAAATTGATTGCACAACTTGCCTTACATAAACAAACTAGCGTCAATAAAATTTATGACCCTGCTTGTGGTTCAGGCTCGCTTCTCTTACAAGCGAAAAAACATTTTGATAGCCATATTATTGAAGACGGTTTCTGGGGGCAGGAAATAAATCATACCACCTACAACCTTGCCCGTATGAATATGTTTTTGCACAACGTCAATTACAATAATTTTGATATTTCCTTGGGCGATACCCTATTAAATCCACAATTTAAAGACGACAAGCCTTTTGATGCCATTGTGTCTAATCCGCCTTATTCGATTAACTGGATAGGTTCAGACGACCCGACTTTAATTAACGATGAACGCTTTGCCCCTGCGGCTGTGCTTGCCCCAAAATCGAAAGCCGATTTTGCCTTTATTATGCACGCCCTTTCTTATTTATCGCCAAAAGGCAAAGCAGCGATTGTAACCTTTCCTGGAATATTCTATCGTGGCGGTGCAGAGCAAAAAATCCGTCAATATTTGGTGGATAATAATTTTGTGGAAACCGTCATTTCCCTTGCGCCAAATTTATTTTTTGGCACAAGTATTGCGGTGAATATCTTGGTTTTAGCCAAAAACAAGCAGGAAAATAAAACCCAATTTATTGATGCCAGCGAATTATTTAAAAAAGAAACCAATAATAACGTACTAACGGATGAACATATTGCCCAAATTATTCAAGCCTTTGATGAGAAAAAAGACATCGCTCATTTCTCGTAATTAGTAGATAACAGTAAAATCGCCGAAAATGACTATAATTTAGCGGTAAGTAGTTATGTGGAAGCCAAAGACACCCGTGAAGTAATTGATATTCAGGTGTTAAATAGCGAATTAAAAACGATTGTGGCGAATATTGATAATTTGCGTGAGCAAATTGATGAGATTGTGGAGAAAATTGCGGCATAAGATTTGCAAATGTGCGGTAAAAAATAACCGCACATTTGCAATAATAAAATTTCAGTTATTCGAGATTTTCGAATAACTCAAGTAAAGGAAATGAAAATGAATGATAAAAACCCAATCCAAATCTATCAAGCCATTGACGGCACAACTAAAATAGATGTGCGTTTTGAGCAAGAAAGCGTGTGGCTAAGTTTACAACAAATGGCTGATGTGTTTGGCAGAGACAAATCGGTGATTTCTCGGCATTTACGCAATATTTATGCCGATGAAGAATTGAGCAAAGAAGCAACTGTTGCAAATTTTGCAACAGTTCAAACCGAAGGCAATCGACAAATTACACGGCAAATTGAATATTATAATTTAGATGCCATTATTTCCGTGGGTTATAGGGTTAATTCCAAAGAAGGTACAAAATTCCGCATTTGGGCGACTGAACGATTAAAAGAATACTTGATTAAAGGCTTCACAATGGATGATGAACGCCTGAAAAACTTAGGCGGTGGCAATTATTGGAAAGAATTACTAGATCGTATTCGTGAAATTCGTTCTAGCGAAAAAGTAATGTATCGGCAGGTGCTGGATTTATACGCCACCGCAATGGATTACGATGCGAAAAGCGAAACCAGTCTTCAATTTTTTAAAATCGTACAAAATAAACTGCATTACGCCGCCCACGGTAACACTGCCAGCGAAGTGATTTATTTTCGGGTAGATAGCGACAAACCTTTTGCAGGTTTAACTCATTTTAAAGGCAGTCAGCCCACTCAAGCTGAAGCGATGATTGCGAAAAATTATTTAAGCGAACAAGAATTGCGAGTCTTGAATAATATTGTATCCGCCTATTTTGATTTTGCTGAATTAAATGCCATTGAAGAACGCCCAATGAAAATGACGGATTTTGTGCAGGAACTCGATCGCATTTTAACGTCCGCCAATCGCAAAATTTTAACCAATTCGGGCAGTATTTCGCACGATCAAGCCATAGAAAAAGCCAAAACGGAATACCGTAAATACAAAGCGAGAACCCTTGACGATGTGGAAATTGCTTATTTGGAAAGCATTAATAAACTCGGTAAACAAACAAAAAAACTCAGCAAAAAATAACCGCACTTTCACAAAAAAACAGAGAAAACCAAAATGAGCAAACTGTTAGATCAAATTAGAAATTGTAATGTGGAATGGAAACCGTTGGGGGAAGTGCTTATTCGCACTAAAGGAACAAAAATTACGGCAAATGAAATGAAAAATCTGCATAAAGAGAATGCCCCTTTGAAAATCTTTGCAGGCGGAAAAAACCGTTGCTTTTGTTGATTTTGATGATATTCCTGAAAAAGATATTAACCGAGAACCGTCTATTATTGTGAAATCTCGTGGCATTATTGAATTTGAATATTATGACTTGCCATTTTCTCACAAAAATGAAATGTGGGCATACCATAGTAAAAATGAAAACATCAGTCTAAAATTTATTTACTATTTTCTCAAACAGTCGGAAAGCTATTTTCAAAAAATTGGCAGTAAAATGCAAATGCCCCAAATTGCTACACCTGATACGGATAAGTTTCTAATCCCAATCCCCCCACTTTCCCTACAATCCGAAATCGTCCACATTTTGGACACATTTACCGCGATTACCAGCGAGCTTACCCTAAGAAAAAAACAATATCAATACTATCGGGATAAATTATTAAGTTTTGATGAAAGTGTGGAATGGAAAACGTTGGGGGAAGTGATAGAATTAAAACGTGGTAAGCGTTTAGTTAGAAAAGAGCTTTTAGAAAATGGAAAATATCCTGTTTATCAAAATAGTTTAACGCCATTAGGTTTTTACGATGCTTTCAATGTTAAAGCTGATACAACCATTATTATTAGTGCAGGTGCGGTTGGCGATATTGCTTATTCTGATAGGGATTTTGGGGCGGCGGATGATGTTTTTGTATTGAATACGCCTGAAAACTTATCAAGTAAATTTTTATATTATGCTTTAATGAACCAACAAAATAAATTATATCAACAAGTAAGACGAGCAAGCATTCCAAGACTATCAAGAGAAAGTGTAGAACGGATAAAAATCCCAATCCCAGATCTTTCCGAACAACAACGCATTGTAGCTATTTTGGATAAATTTGATACTTTGGTAAACTCTCTCACCGAAGGACTGCCGAAAGAAATTGAATTAAGACAGAAACAGTATGAATATTATCTGGGGTTATTGTTGGATTTTCCAAAACCACCTCGTCAATCAAAAAAGACGAAATATGATTAACAATATAATTTGTTGCTCATAAATGTGGGACAAACCACTTTGTTAATCACAAAATGCAAAATTTGATTCGCAAACTTGTTTGTCGCTCACAGATGTAGCACAATACAGTTTGTTAATCAAAAACAGCAAAAAATGAGTAACAAAATGATCAATAATTTTAATCTTAACAACGTCGTGCATTATCGTGATGGGCAATTCCCACCGCAAAGCATAGATTTTAACCAGATTATCACCGCATTGCTTGAAGCCACCAACGCCATTGCTCGTTATGACCAAATGCTTAAAAATATGCACAATAGCGAGATTTTGCTTGCTCCTTTGCGTAGTCAAGAAGCGGTGATTTCTTCGCGTATGGAAGGCACAATTAGCACTATGGAAGAGATTTTGCGTTATGAAGCCGATGCCTTTAATGGCGATAATCTCAATGTGCGTAATGATGTGATAGAAACCGTGCTATATCAACGCACCTTAAAAAATGCCCAACTTGCTATGCAAGACGGTTATCCGCTTAGCGTTCATTTGCTCAAAACGATGCACCAGCAATTATTATCCCTTGGGCGTGGGGCGAATAAATCACCGGGGGAATTTAAAAAAGAGCAAAATTATTTAGCCGATACCGTTAGTCGTGAGATTTTATTTGTGCCGATTAGCCCTGAAAAATTACTCGATGGTTTGGAAAATTTATTCCACTATATCAATCATCATTCAGACCCTGTGTTAATTAAAACCGCCGTCAGCCATTTAGAATTTGAAGCCTTGCACCCTTTCCAAGACGGTAACGGACGCATTGGGCGAATGCTGATTACCTTGATGTTGTGGTCTAGTCAAATTATTTCTGCCCCATACTTTTATATTAGTGGTTATTTGGAAGAACACAAAAATCGCTACACTCATTTAATGCGACAAGTATCGCAAACAGGCGATTGGCATGAATGGCTCAATTTCTTTTTAAATGCCATTGCCAGCCAGTCGCAACGCAATTTACAGGTTGCTGAAAATATCCGTGATTTATACGAGCAAATGAAACAGCAATTTAGCGAGATTTTAGCCAGTAAACACGCATTGACAGTATTGGATTTTGTGTTTACTTATCCGATTTTTAGGAATAGCCAACTTAGTGAAAAAACCGACATTCCACCTGCTACGGCGAACCGTTTTACTAAGGCATTGTATGAACAAGGCATTTTAAGCATAATGGAAGAAAGTAGCGGACGAAAATCCACCTTATATTCTTTTGAAAAAATGCTAGAGTTAGTGCGTGTTTAATCGTGAATTTAGGAGCGTAAATAATGACCACCGAAACCACCCCCATCGCCGAAACCAACAATTTCATTGTGTTAGACAAATACGTCAACATCGAAAAAGGCACAAGCTATCAAACAGAAGCGGATTTGGAAAAGGAATTGATTGCGGATTTGGTCAATCAAGGCTATGAATATCGCCGAGATTTACACAATCAGACAGCATTGCTGGCAAATGTGCGGGAGCAGTTGCAGCAGTTGAATAAAACGCCGTTTTCCGACAGTGAATGGCAGCGGTTTATTGTGGAATATTTGGACAGAGCCAATGAAACTGCGGTAGAAAAAACACGCAAAATACATGATGACTATATTCATGATTTTGTGTTTGATAACGGGCGGATTCAAAATATTTATCTATTGGATAAGAAAAATATTACCAATAATAAAGTGCAGGTGATTAACCAGTTTGAACAAACGGGGACGTATAAAAACCGCTATGATGTCACCATTTTGGTTAATGGCTTGCCGTTAATCCAAATTGAATTAAAAAAGCGTGGTGTGGCTATTCGTGAAGCCTTTAATCAAGTGCATCGTTACAGCAAAGAGAGTTTTAACAGCGAACATTCTTTGTTTCAATATTTGCAAATTTTTGTGATTTCCAACGGCACGGATACGCGTTATTTTGCCAATACGACCAAGCGTGATAAAAACAGTTTTGATTTTACCATGAATTGGGCGAAATCCGATAACAGCCTGATTAAAGATTTAAAAGATTTTACCGCAACTTTTTTTCAGAAAAATACCTTGCTGAATGTGCTGATTCATTATTCGGTCTTTGATGTCAGCAATACGCTGCTGATTATGCGGCCTTACCAAATTGCGGCAACGGAGCGGATTTTGTGGAAAATCAACAGCAGTTATCTGGCGAAAAATTGGAGCGACACTCAAAGCGGCGGCTATATTTGGCACACCACAGGCTCGGGCAAAACCTTAACCAGCTTTAAAGCGGCACGTTTGGCGACCGAACTGCCCTTTATTGACAAGGTGTTTTTTGTGGTGGACAGAAAAGACCTTGATTATCAAACCATGAAAGAATATCAGCGGTTTAGCCCCGACAGCGTCAATGGTTCAAACAGTACGGCAGGTTTAAAAAGGAATCTTGAAAAAGATGACAACAAAATTATTGTGACCACCATTCAAAAACTCAATAATCTGATTAAAAGCGAAGAAAATTTGCCGATTTATCAAAAGCAAGTAGTGTTTATCTTTGATGAATGCCATCGCAGCCAATTTGGCGAAGCACAACGCAACCTTACCCGCAAATTTAAAAAATATTACCAATTCGGTTTTACCGGCACACCGATTTTCCCTGAAAATGCCTTAACCGCCCAGACCACTGCCGGCGTATTCGGGCGGGAATTACACTCCTATATCATCACCGATGCCATTCGTGATGAAAAAGTGCTGAAATTCAAGGTGGATTATCATAATGTTCGCCCGCAATTTAAGGCATTCGAACAGGAACAAGATGAGCAAACACTAAGCAGTTTGGAAAGCCAACACGCTTTTTTACACCCTGAACGCATTAAAAAAATTGTGCAATATATTTTGACCCATTTCGCCCATAAAACGCACCGCAGTTTTGGCAACAATAACGGTTTTAATGCCATGCTGGCGGTGAGCAGTGTGAGTGCTGCAAAAAGCTATTACGACACCTTTAAGCAGTTGCAGCAAGGCCACGAAAAGCCTTTGCGTGTTGCCACGATTTTTTCTTTTGCCGCCAATGAAGAGCAGGAAGCCAAAGGTGATATTGCCGATGAAAATTTTGAACCCACCGCCATGGACAGCAGTGCCAAAGAATTTTTGAGCCGTGCCATTGATGATTACAATGCTTATTTTAAAACCAATTATGCGGTAGATAGCCGTGAATTTCAGAATTATTACCGTGATTTAAGTTTGCGAGTGAAAAAGCAAGAAATTGATTTGCTGATTGTGGTGGGCATGTTTTTAACGGGCTTTGATGCCCCCACATTGAACACGCTATTTGTGGATAAAAATCTGCGTTATCACGGCTTAATTCAAGCCTATTCCCGCACCAATCGCATTTACAACAGCACCAAAACCTTCGGCAATATCGTCACCTTCCGTGATTTAGAACAAGCCACCATTGATGCCTTAAAGCCGAACATCAACGGGAAGCGGCAGCGTTAATTGAAAGCGAACATTTAAATCAAGATGCTGCCAAACGCTATATTCAGGTATCGCTAAAACGAGAATACGCCAGCGACAGCGGCACAGCATTAAACGATTTATTGCCGAAAATGAGTCCGCTCAATCCGCAATATTTGAGTAAAAAGCAAAGTATTTTTCAAAAAATTGCTGCGTTTGTGGAGAAATTTAAAGGCATCGGTGGGAAGATTTAAAGCTCAATAACACAAAAGTGCGATGAAAAATGTAAGATTTTTTCACCGTACTTTACGCCGTTTTTCCCACTTTAAACAAACACCCCTTGCACCAACCCCATATACAACATCGTTCCCACTGCCATAGACAAGAACATATTTTTCTTCCAAAGGTGTAAAGCTAAAGTGACAATGCCAGCAATAAAATCGGGTATGCCGTGATAGCCTTGTAAAATATCAATATTTTTATAACAATACACCACTAACATACCGAACATCGCCGCTGGCAACACTTTACCTAAATAACGGATATATTCAGGGATCGGGTGATTCGCTGGGAAAATCCAAAAAGGGATTAGTCGACAAAATTGTACGCCAACTACGCCCATAGTAATGGTGATAATTTGTTCGGTTAAAGTCATTGGTTGCCCCCTGTTAAACGAATAATTTTGCTTTCCAGTTTGGTTCGGCGTAACGTCAACACACCCCAAATAGCGAATAAAGTTGGAATTAAAAAATGTTCTTTGCCAATGGTGATTAGAAAGAATAAAGTAATACCTAAACCCAGTAACGAGCTTTCATGAGATTTTTCTTTCAGCCAATTTTCAGCAAAAATAACAATAAATAGCGCGGTCATAGCAAATTCTATACCTTTTAAACTAAACGGAACAATGTCCGCTGACAGATTACCTAATACCGCTCCAATGACCCAATAGACTTGCAAATATAAACTCACAAAAAAGTAATACCAGCCTTTATCTAAGTGCTCTGGCACGTTTGCCATATAATTCAACGAAAAGGCTTCGTCCGACATAGCTGAAATTAAATACCAGCGTTTTTTACCCAACTGTTTACCATATTTTTCTAACATGGAAATGCTATAAAAAACCTGTCGCCCACTGACCATTAAGGTGACCAACAACACGGAAAGTGGAGAAAAAATAGTCGTCAATGATGTTGCCACAATAAACTCTACTGAACCCGCATAAATTAATGCTGCCATAAAAAACGGAAACCAAACACCAAACCCCAACACTTTCATATAAATACCGTAGGCAATACCTAAGAAAATATAACCGATGATCATCGGTACCGAATAAGGAAAGGCAGCTTTAGCAGCCGTCCAAATCACGGCTGATTTTTTATTCTCTGTCATGATTACTCCAATACTGAAAGCCCCGGTAAAGTAGAAAAACTTTGTGATTTTACGGTATCATAAAAATCATCAATAAATGCACTCTCTGCGTCAATTTCTCGATAGGCACAATATAAATTGCTATGTAAGCGTTGTTCGGTAATTTGACGAGCCACCACATAACCGCGATCTAAATAAGGTTTTACCGCCCAAAATGGTAACGCCGCAATGCCTCGTTTACTGGCAACTAATTGAATAATGGCAATAGTCAGTTCGCTGGTTCGGCGTGTCGGATTGATGCCTGCTGGTCGCAACACTTTACGCAAGAGATCTAACATATCATCAGGGACAGGATAAGTAATCCAAGTTTGATCAGCAAAATCTTCCGCTTGCCAAATTTCTTTTTGGGCTAACAGGTGATCTTTGGCACAAAGCCCAACCATTTCATAAGAAAATAGAGGTTTATATATAATGCCGTCCGTCGGTTCAATCTCCGACACAATCGCCCAATCAGCACGATGACTAAGCAATAATCCTACAGTATCCGTATGAAAACCCGATACAATATCCAATTCGACTAAAGGCCAATGGGTGCGAAAACTGTCCATAGCAGGCATTAACCAATCAAAACAAGTATGGCATTCCACCGCAATCCGTAACTCGCCGGCTTCGCCCTGTTTCACCCGTGAAAGATCTCGCTCCGCTTCAATCACTTTCGGCAACACATCATGGGCTAATTTAATTAAACGTTCTCCCGCCGGTGTAAAGTGTAACGGCATTGTTTTACGTTCAAATAATGGCAAACCATATTGTTCTTCCAGTAATTTAATTTGATGAGAAAGGGCTGATTGGGTTAAATAAACCCGTTTCGCGGCAAGCGAAACAGAGCCTGTTTGTTTTAATGCAAGCAAGGTTTTTAAATGGCGGAGTTCGAGAAATATGGGTTTCATAGCCTTATCTATCAATAGTAAATAAGGCTTTTATTCTACAGTAAATTTCAGAAACATTTAACAAAAAGACGATGAAAGTGCGGTGGAATTTTAGATGATTTTTTCATAATAAGAATGATTTTTTTATAAAAAACACTTGCAAATTTTCTCATATAAAGTTATTTTTCTTCACGAATTATCTTTATATGGAAATAACAATAATGAAACTGAAAAAAATAAGTGTGGCAATTATGCTCACTTTGGGGGCAATTTCCCCCGCAAGTGCGGAGGAAAAAACCGAAATTTTAGATGAAATTGTGGTCACGGAAGTGAGCAATAATCCCTTTAAAAGCGTATCACAAAGCGAATTAAAAAACGGCTCAACGTCACTAGGTAATGCCTTGTCAAAACAAATGGGGATTCAAGCCAATCACTTTGGTTCAGGTGCTTCAACACCGGTTATCCGCGGGCAAGAAAGTTATCGCAATAAAATTGTGCAAAATGGCAGCGATGTAGTGGATATGTCCAATATGTCACCCGATCATGCCATTATGGTTGCCCCTACTTTAGCGAAAGAAATCAACGTTATTCAAGGCGTGGATACGCTATTATACGGTTCAGGTATCACTGGTGCGGTGGTGAATGTAGAAGATGATAAAATTCCGACACAATTACCATCGCGTACTGTTGAGGGCAGTTTAGATACGCGTTACAACACCAATAACCAAGAACAGTTATACAATTTAGCCACGAATTTACGGCTAAATAATCATCTGGTTCTGCATTTAGAGGGCTTAACTCGTCATGCAAAAAATTATAAATCAGCTGGTTATACGGAACAATATAGCGTGGAAAATCCTTGTAATAATTCTAATACACCAGAATGTATTGAGGCTATTTTTTCTGATGATTATCAAGAAAATTTCGTAGAATCAAAGCATTATCGTTATATTAATAATTCCGAAGCAAAATCTAAGCAAGGGGCTGTGGGGCTGTCATGGATTGGTGAAAAAGGTTATCTTGGTATTGCTTATACCGATAGACGCGATCGTTATGGTTTAACTGGACACGAGCATAAAGCTCATTTTTGCCATATTCATACTCATCAAGAAAATGATGAATACTTAGAGGGGATTAACCTACATTGTGAACATACCAGCATCAATATTGATGAAGATTTCCACAATCACGATCCCAGTCAACCTGAACAATATGCCAAACTTAAATTACATTTAAAACGTGTGGATTTACGAGGTGCGATTATTCAACCTATAGCAGGTATTGAACAAATTCGTTTTATCGCTAACGATAGCCGCTATCATCATGATGAAATTGAAGGGCAATACACGATGTCTAGTTTTCAGCATAATGGCAAATCAGTACGTATTGCATTAGATCATAAACCTACTCAACATATTTCTGGCAGATGGGTTGCACAATATAGCAAAGATCAGATTGGCAGTTCAGGCTATGAAGGAATTTTAGATAAAAGCATTACCAAACTATATGCGTTATCTGCGGTGGAGCGTTATCAGTGGCAAGATATTACGTTCTCTTTGTCTGGACGTGTAGATCATCAAGCAATTCAATTACTTGATGACAAACAATTACATCGTGGGAAAAATATTATACCATTACGCAGTATGTCATACAGCACCAATACTTATTCTTTCGCCACAGGTATTGATTGGCAAATTACCCCAGCATTTAAAAGTTGGATAACCTTTTCTCATCAGGAACGAGCCCCTAGCGTACAAGAACTTTATGCTCGAGGCACGCACGTTGCCACCAATTCCTATGAATTTGGTGATGAACAATATGACCGCACCATTCATAATTTGCAGATAGATACCAATGTTTATAGTCAATTTGGTATTAATGAACGACTCAAAAAAGAAAAATCCAATAATCTGGACATCGGTGTGCAATTTAATCATGACAGATGGCAAAGCTATTTCGGCACCTATTATAAGTATTTTAGCAATTATATCTATGCTCATACCATGGATCGTTTTGCACATTTTCGTTTGATACGTTACGCTCAACAACCTGCACGTTTTTATGGCGTGGAGGGAAATATGAGTTATCAATTCACCCCTAAATATCGCTTTACTGTTTTCGGTGATTATGTGCGAGGAAAATTACAAAATGGCAATGTACCACGTATGCCAGCTATGCGTTTAGGTTCTCGTCTGAATGCTGACTTGAGTGATAAATTGTCCGCCAGCATTGAATATACTCATACTTTTAACCAAAATAACACTGCCTATAATGAGCTACCAGTTAAGGGCAATGCTATGTTGAATGCGGGTGTTATTTATTTAGGTTCATTAAGTCAGCATATTGATTATCGTTTAACCCTTGATTTTAATAATATTCTTAATCGGAAAGTGTATGCGAGTACATCTTATTTATCCCATATTCCTTTAATGGGACGTAATGTGGTAATGGGGGCAAGTGTATTGTTTTAAATTAAAAAAGACGAAACAAGAAAAGCGGTGAATTTTTAATCCACCGCTTTTTCTACCAAAAGAACCAGAAAAAATCCCTATCTTCTTTTTTTCTTCATACCCTGACGGGCTTTAAAACGTGGATTTTCCTTACAAATTACATAGACCACACCGTGACGGCGAACTACTTTACAATTTGGGTGACGAGTCTTGGCACTTTTTAATGATGATAATACTTGCATGCTAATCTCCTATTTTGATTTTAATGCACCGAACTTACCATAACGGTTAGTAAAGTCACTAGCTCGACCTTCATTGCCGATTTGACGTGTTTTACCGGTGTAGAACGGGTGTGATGCGGAAGATGTATCACACATAAACACGGGATATTCCTTGCCATCTTCCCATTGCATTGTATTTGTCGTTCTAGCACAAGAACGGATTAAAAAGCCTTGTTTGGCATTGCTATCATAAAATAGCACAGTACGATAATTATCTGGATGAATTCCTTTTTTCATATTTACACCTTATTTTTTATTAAAAAATAACTAGGCTGTGAATATTACCCTAAATTGCGGTCTTTCGCAAAACTTATTTTTCAAAAACAAAAAAGATTTTCACCGCACTTTTGTTTATCTATTTTTTATCAGTCATTCAATTATTAAAATTATTCATACAAAAAATGAAAATTATGAGTTTGCTTAATAAACCAGAATTCGGCATTATCTTGATCAAGCGGACGTTTAGCCGTCTAAATAGACATTTATTATTTCCATTATAGGAGCAAGATTATGACCACATTCCATGTATTAGGATTCCCCCGTGTTGGTGCAAAACGTGAACTTAAATTTGCACAGGAACGCTACTGGCGTAAAGAATTAAGCGAGCAAGATTTATTAGCACTTGCCAAAGCCTTACGTGAGAAAAACTGGAAACATCAAGCTGAAGCAAATGCGGATTTTGTCGCAACCGGTGATTTCACGTTTTACGATCATATTTTAGATCTGCAAGTGGCGACAGGGGCGATTCCTGCTCGTTTTGGTTTTGACAGTCAACAATTAACTTTAGCCCAATATTTTGAATTAGCACGTGGTAACAAAGATCAATTTGCCATTGAAATGACGAAATGGTTTGATACCAACTATCATTATTTAGTCCCCGAATTTAGCAAAAACACTCAATTCAAAGCCAATCCAGCACATTATGTCAATCAATATCGTGAAGCTGTTGCTAACGGACATAAGGCAAAACCTATCATCGTTGGTCCATTAACATTCCTTTGGTTAGGTAAAGAAAAAGGCGAAGCCTTCAACCGTTTTGATTTATTGGCAAAATTAGTCCCTGTTTATCAACAAATTTTAACCGCACTTGCCAATGAAGGGGCGGAGTGGATTCAAATTGATGAGCCAGCATTGGCATTAGATTTACCAAAACCATGGATTGATGCGTTCCAGTCCGTGTACGCAGACTTAAGCAAAGTGAATGCCAAATTATTATTGGCGACTTACTTCGGTTCAGTGGCAGAACACGCTCCATTATTAAAATCGTTACCAGTGGCTGGTTTACACCTTGATTTAGTGCGTTCGCCTGAACAATTAGCGACTTTTGCTGATTATGACAAAGTGTTGTCTACGGGTGTGATCGAGGGTCGTAATATTTGGCGTGCGAATTTAAATAGCGTGCTTGATGTGTTAGAGCCATTAAAAACCAAACTGGGTGAACGTTTATGGATTGCACCAAGCTGTTCATTATTACACACACCTTATGATTTGAGCGTGGAAACGCAATTACAAGAGAAAAATCCTGATCTTTATTCTTGGTTAGCATTCACGTTACAAAAAGTGGAAGAATTAAACCTATTAAAACAAGCGTTAAATCACGGTCGTGCGTCAGTACAAGCACAATTAGATGCCAGCCAAGTAGCTGCTGATGCTCGCAAAAACAGCAAAGTCATTCACAAAGCGGAAGTCGCCGCTCGTTTAGCCAATTTACCTGCCAATGCGGATCAACGCAAATCGCCATTTGCAGAGCGTATTGCTAAACAAAATGCGTGGTTAAATTTACCATTATTACCGACCACCACCATCGGTTCATTCCCACAAACCAGCGAAATCCGTCACGCTCGTGCCAGCTTCAAAAAAGGCGAATTGTCTTTAGCGGATTATGAAACGGCGATGAAAAAAGAAATCGAATATGTGGTGCGTAAACAAGAAGAATTAGATTTAGATGTATTGGTTCATGGTGAAGCGGAACGTAACGATATGGTGGAATATTTCGGTGAATTGCTTGACGGCTTTGACTTTACCAAATTCGGTTGGGTGCAAAGCTACGGTTCACGCTGTGTGAAACCGCCAGTAATTTTCGGCGATGTAACCCGTCCAGAGCCAATGACGGTGCGTTGGTCGCAATATGCGCAAAGCCTGACCAAAAAAGTGATGAAAGGGATGTTGACAGGTCCTGTCACCATTCTGCAATGGTCATTCGTGCGTAACGATATTCCACGTTCCACCGTATGCAAACAAATCGGCGTGGCGTTATCTGATGAAGTATTAGATTTGGAAAAAGCCGGTATTAAAGTGATTCAAATTGATGAACCTGCGATTCGTGAGGGCTTGCCACTTAAACGTGCCGACTGGGATGCTTATCTCCAATGGGCGGGCGAAGCATTCCGTTTAAGCTCAATGGGCGTGGCGGACGATACACAAATTCACACGCACATGTGTTATTCTGAATTTAACGATATTTTACCAGCTATTGCGGCGTTAGATGCTGACGTAATTACCATCGAAACGTCCCGTTCCGATATGGAATTATTGACCGCATTCGGCGATTTCAAATATCCGAACGACATCGGTCCGGGCGTGTATGACATTCATAGCCCACGCGTACCGACCGAAGCGGAAATCGAACACTTGTTACGCAAAGCGTTAAACGTGGTGCCAAAAGAACGCCTATGGGTCAACCCAGACTGCGGTTTAAAAACCCGTGGCTGGAAAGAAACCATTGAACAGTTGGAAGTGATGATGAAAGTGACCAAGAAATTGCGTGCTGAATTAGCGTAATCCATTGAAGAAAAAAGCCCTGTATGCAACATGCAGGGCTTTTTTTATGGTTTAATTTTTGTTACACTACTAGCTCTAGTCGGGGTGCTTCTATAAGCTGAGATCATACCCGTTGAACCTGAAACAGCTAATACTGACGTAGGAAACTAAACCATGAAAAACAATTTTATTCAAACTCTTATCCAAAAATCCCAACCTCATTGGCACCATTATGTAGAACATGATTTTGTGCAACAATTAGGACAAGGTATATTACCTTTATCTAGCTTTCAATACTATTTAAAACAAGATTATCTCTATCTCTTCCACTATAACCGTGCTTTAGCGCTTGCCATGTTTAAAGCAGAAAATTTTGCGCAAATGCGGGATATTCACCAAGCGATTGAGGTATTATTACAAGAAATTCAACTACATATTGATTTCTGTCGAGAATGGGGTATTTCTGAGCAAGAACTGTTAACGCTCGATGAAGATCCTGCTTGTGTTGCCTATACACGCTATGTGCTGGATTGTGGTATGACCGGAGGATTAGCCGAACTTTACGCCGCCATAGCACCTTGTGCCATTGGTTATGCTGAAATTGGATTACGTTTAAGTCAACAAAATATTGCGCCCAATAATCCTTATCAAAAATGGATTGATTCCTACGCAAGTCAAAGCTTTCAAACCGCGGTGGAAAAATATAAAGATTTTTTAACCGCACTTTGCCAAGATTTCAATGCGAAACAATTGGCAAATATCCAGCACATTTTCACCACGGCGACACGAATGGAAGTCGCATTTTGGCAAATGGGGTTAGATCATTAATTTTTTATACTTTACCTATTAATTTATTGTTATAATTTACCCCATATTTTATTTCAGAACGGTTCATTCAATGAAAATTAAACTGATTTTGTGTTTATTATTGGGGTTATTGCCTAGTCTTGTGTTGGCTCAATGGAAATCTGTTGGTAAAGCAGATTATAATTGGGGTCCTTTTCTTGTGTACAGCATTACGCTTTCTACTGAAACAGGGCAATATCAAGAAAATGAACGTCCGTTAATGCTTACCTTTACCTTTGATAAACAGGTAGAAGGCAAAAATTTTGCAGTCACCTTAATTAAGGAAATCGACAACTTGAAAATTGCCAATGTAGATACATCAGCTTGGTTAAAGGAATTACAACGGATTTTCCCTGATTTTTCACCACAAGATCATTTAAGTTTTATTGCATTAGCCAACAAAAGCTATTTTGTCTTAAATGATACGGTATTAGATTATGAATTTGACTCTGAATTTGCTCATATTTTAACCTCAGTTTGGTTATCAGAAAAAACAAATTTCAGCAAAATGCGAGAAATGCTGCTGAATCAAAATAAAATAGAGAATGAAGCGCCAAAAATGGAACTTGAAACGGTTCCATTAAATGAAGAGGACGTCAACCCACAACTCCCACCGGAATACCCATTAGAAAATCAACCAGAAGCAGTATCATAATGCAATGGGGCTATAGGATAGCCCAACATTCAGCATTTTTGCTCTAAATACAAAATCATTTCCAACGCAATATCCACCCCACTGGTCTTTTCGATCATTTCTAATCCCGGGCTTGCATTGACCTCCAATACTAATAACCCCTGCTTAGAACGAATTAAATCTACCCCAGCCACATCTAATCCTAACGCTTTAGTTGCCTTAATTGCGATTTGTTGTTCATCCATCGTTAGCGTAATTTTTTTCGCCACGCCACCACGATGAAAATTCGCACGAAACTCGCCATGTTGTCCTTGACGTAACATGGTTGCGATCACTTTATCCCCGATAACAAAGCAACGAATATCCATATTTTCTGCCTCTTTCACAAAATCTTGTAATAATGTTGGCACATTAACTTGTTGCAAGGTTTCTAAAATACTCGCTGCAGTCTGTGGTTTTTCTGCTAGCATAACCCCAATACCTTGCGAACCATTTAAGGTTTTCAAAATAACCGGCATTGATGCCTGAGCAACGGCATGTTTAACTGAAAATTCACACCCTGCTAAACCGCTCGTTGGCACCGTAATACTGGCTTGTTGTAATAATTGTAAACTTTGCCATTTATCTCTTGCTCGTAAAAAAGCCTGTTCATTATTCAAACAAACAGCCCCCTGAGCCGTTAAATGACGTAATACCGCACAGCCCATCTGTGTACTTGCAGTACCAAAGCGTGGCAAAACTGCATCATACTTAGGTAATAAATCTGCAACATCTCGCTCATTACGTTGATAATAAAGCGCAAAGTGCGGTGCATTTGGTATCAATTTTAAGAAACAGCGGTTAGGATCAAGAATGTCCATTGAATGCCCGCGTTTTTCCGCTGCGGTTTTTAGACGTTGACAACTGTATAATCTAGGTTCTCGGCATAGGATTAGAATGTGCATAATATTATCTAAAATAGAAAATCATTCTGATATTATAAAGATTTTGAGCAATGATAAAAGAACAAAGCCACTCTTATCTCAACAATGATTGAATAAGAACGGCTTTAATACTATGTTACCCCACCACTTCAGGTAATATCCCTGCTTGAATAAGAGATGGAATAATGGAAATAAGCATGCCAAAAATGATAGAAATAATCAACACTGCATTTCCACCCCAAACTCGATATGGCAAATTAGGGTGTTGTTGACGAACTTTATAAACTAATACCGCAGGCAATACAACCGCATAGAATGCAAACATTTGACCAGCATAACTTAGCGCAAGTATAAAACCTTTCGGGAAGAAAAGCGCAAATAATATTGGCGGTAAGAATGTCAACACGCCTAATGAACTCCGACCCACATTAAGATTAAATGCACCTCTGAGTAAGTCATCAATACATTCAAATAAACCTAAGGCGACCCCTAAAAAAGAAGTAATTAAGGCGAGTACAGAGAAAGTTTTAACCACACCACTGAGAATTTCACTTCCGGTTAGTTCATAACAAGCATTAATCAATCCATTCAACGTTGGATCTTTACGCAACATTTCTAAAAAAAGATGTTGTCCTAAAACACCGTGAGTGGATAATTGCCATAAAATATAACAGATTAATGTGGTCATTGAACCCACGATAATGGCAAAACGTAGGGCTTTATAATTACCGTTTAAATAATTATTCAGGCTAGGAATTGAACCGTGAAAACCAAATGCGGTAAAAAATACTGGCGTTGCTGAAATAAGCAATGCATTATCAATCGGCATGGCTCCTAAATTATCAAAGGTGATTTCTGGCGACATCACCAACAATACCAATACTAAAGCGCCTAGCATAGTAAAAAAGAGCAGGCGATTCACAAGGTCTACGCTTTTAGTTCCTTTGACAATAAAAAAGCCAAAAACTAAAGTGAAAACAATAGCAGAAATAGCTTCTTTAGATATACCTAAATCTGTATCAGGTAAGAAAGAGGCAAAAATATTCCCCCCACCAGTGACATAGGCTGACAACAAAGCATATAAAAATACCATTAGAACGGTGGTAGAGACAACTCGCCCCATTCGACCAAAATATTGAGCAGTGAGTGACCCAATGCCAGCATCTGATTCAATAGTTTGATAGGCTTCAACAAAAAGCAAAGCACTATAAGTTAGAAATACCCATAGTGCAATCAACAAAATGATAGTGAATAGAAATCCTATACCTGCAGATGTCAGAGGCATAGCTAACATGCCAGCACCGATCATCGTGCCGGAAATCAATAGTGTAGTTCCTAGTGTTTTATTCACGATATATCTCCTTTCGTGAGAAAAAGGGCGAAACCGCTTCTCTTGACAATACAACAAACAACAATGTCGCAGGAAATGCTTTTTATATACAACGCTAACCTATAAATTCGCCTTTAAGATAAGTGATAAAAAATGATACGAAAAAAGGGGTAAACAAACCCCTTGATTTAACAATTATGCTTTCGGTTCAAAAAGTGCTGTAAAGAAACGAAGTTGTTTTGGTTCATACACAAAACGCAACCCTTTAATATCTTCCTTATGCTTGAACAGTTTGATAATACCTTCCGCCACTAAATCCATGTGAGCATAGGTATATACACGACGCGGAATGGTCAAACGCACAGTTTCAAGTTTTGGATGATGGTTTTCACCTGTATTCACATCACGACCTGCAGAAATGATTCCGCGTTCCATAGTACGCACACCGCATTCTACATAAATAGCCGCTGCCAATGCTTGAGCAGGGAAGTCTTCTTCTTGTTTAAGATGTGGACAGAAACGACGAGCATCTAAGAATACCGCATGTCCTCCAACAGGTTCTAGAATTGGCACGCCTGCTTCTTTTAATTTTTCGCCTAAATAGCGTACTTGCTTAATGCGGTGCTCAATGTATTCTTCTTGCATTGCTTCACGTAAACCAATTGCCATGGCTTCCATATCACGACCAGCTAAACCACCGTAAGACGGCATACCCTCAAATACCACCACTATTTCTTTGGCAGCCATAAAGAGATCTTCGTGATTCATACATAAAAAACCACCAATATTAGTTAAGCAGTCTTTTTTACCACTCATTGTACAACCGTCAGCGTAGCTAAACATTTCGTGTACAATAGATTTAATTGAGCGGTCTTGATAACCTGCTTCTTGTTCTTTGATGAAATAAGCATTTTCAACACAACGGGTTGCATCATAGAACACTTTAATGCCGTGTTTTGCAGTCAATTCACGTACAGCTTTCATATTAGCCATAGATACCGGTTGACCTCCCGCAAGGTTCACCGTTACGGCTAAACAAACATAGGCAATATTTTCCGCCCCTTTTTCTTTGATTAAATTTTCTAATTTATTTAAATCAATATCCCCTTTGAATGGCACATCTAAGGTCGCATCGTGTGCTTCATCACGAATAATATCGTAGAAAATACCACCATTTGCTTCTTGGTGATAACGAGTGGTTGTGAAATACATATTGCCAGGTACATATTGTCCTTTTTTAATCGCAATACGAGATAAAATATTTTCTGCACCACGACCTTGGTGAGTTGGTACAATATATTTAAAACCAAATAATTCTTGTACTGTTTCTTGCAAATGATAAAAATTTCTGCTTCCTGCATACGCTTCATCACCTACCATTAAACCAGCCCATTGACGGTCACTCATTGCATTGGTACCACTATCTGTGAGTAAATCAATGTAAACATCTTTAGAGTCGATTAAAAAAGTGTTATACCCTGCTTTCTGAATAACTTTTTCACGCTCTTCACGAGGTAAAATAGAAACAGGCTCAACACTTTTAATGCGAAACGGTTCTGCTGGATAATTTTTCATATTACATCTCCCTAAAAGTTAAAAATAATTTTTTATTCGAAAAATAAACCAATAAAAATACAAACTCCATTTATTGTTTTTTTATTTAGTTTTCTTTCGGGAAAAAATATTAAATTGTTTTTTTTTTGAGCAATCACTTTTTAACCAATTTGAGAGATTTGTCACAAAATTGAAAAATAAATTTTTCAAGTATTTTACATTATTTTTCAAAGTGGTATTCTTGTGCGTCTTACTATAGGGTAGGTTATAGTGAGAATAAGGCCGTCTATTTTATCCATATTAACCACGCATAATTTAACGAATTCATTCTTCTCAAAATAATTTCTCATTTAGTTGAAAAATAATGTAAAATAGCGTTATATAGACTTCATTAAGTAAGGAAAATTTATGTTTGTAAAAATTTATGGTCGTATGACTTGTCCATTTTGTGTTCGTGCCAAAAGCTTAGCGGATAAACTGAGCGCCGAAGTAGATGGTTTTAGCTATGAATTTATTGATATTATTGAAAAAGATATGAGCAAAGATGATATTGCTAAAGCTATCGGTGTTACTCAAGTACAAACTGTACCGCAGGTCGTTATTGATGAAAAACCAATCGGGGGTTGTACTGATTTTCAAGCCTTTGTACAAGAAAAATTTGGTATTACGCTTTAATCAACAATAAAAAACCTAGTGAGATCACACTACACTAGGTTTTTCTTTGCTCTATAATTTAGCGACAATATATTAATTAGCCAACAGTTTCTGCAACGCCTGATACAAGATTTGTGCGTTTTCACCGCTTAAAGCAAACTTATCTTCATCACTAATGACCACAGCACTTTCATTGCCGTAAGCACTAATCTGCATTGAATATTCGCCTTTTTCTAGATCTGGCTTGGTTAAACCCAAACGAGCCCATTGAGTATCATCTAGCGGTTTGTATTTTAATACAGCATAACCTTTACCAACCGTAGATTCTTTAAATTCAAAACCTAGTTGTGGTAAGGCTTGTTGCAATTTTTGCCAAGATTGTTGGAAATTAATATTCATTGCCAAGGAGGTATGCTGATTGGCATCCGTTACAATCGCAGATTGAATTGCACCAGTGGCAACATCAAATGTGGCGACTTGTTGCTGTTGTTGACGATAAGCCATATTTAATTCACCCACTAACTGATTTAAACGATCAGATGTATAACGTGCTTTATCTTTCACCGCTGGCGTGAAAATCACTTCATCTCGTTTCATTTGAGCAATAGCAACTACTAAGGCATTAGAATCACTGTTACCCACTTCTTCAATAATATAGCGGGCTTGTACATCACCGATTTCATCTGCTCGACCAGTCTTAGCCCAATCAGTTTGCACTTGATTACCAGAGGTGCTGAAAGGAATACCTTGCTCGGTTAATAAACGTTGTACTTGTTGGATATTGTACACCCCCTTTTTTTCGGCAGGATAAATAATAGATGAACGCTCACCATCAAAATGGGTCACCGAATTACCGATAATTGCCATGGGAGCTGATGGTGGACGAATGTCGGTAGCGTCCGTTTTTACCGATACATCCGTAGGCAATTGATAGGTATTTTCTTGTCCTAGGATAGTTACCCCACCAGTATCTAATTTAGTGAACACCGGAATGACACCACGTTTTTCATAACTATCATTTGCTATTTGTTTACTTTCATTACTGGTTGAACAAGCAGTCAAGGTTGCTAATACGGTTAATGGTAAAAGCCATTTATTCATCATCTATCCCTTTAAATTTATTATAAAATATCACCGCACTTATAGACCACAAAAATGCCAAAAAGTTTAAGGCTCATCAATAACCCTAAATACGAAAAAATAAGTGCGGTTAAAATCAAATAAGTTTTGCTTGCTGTAAAGCAGCTAACACTTTCGGCTGTGCTTGTTCACTTAATACTGTCAATGGTAAACGTAAATTTGGATTGCTAATTAATCCTAATTTATACGCCGCCCATTTTACTGGAATAGGATTACCTTCCACAAATAAATCATGATGCAGTGCCATTAGCCGTTGATTAATTTGTTCCGCTTCGTCAAATTTGCCCGCTAACGCTAATTGGCATATTTTTGCCATATCTGTTGCAGCAACATTATTGGTAACAGAAATAACACCTTGCCCGCCCAGTTTCATGCTCTCTAAGAAAGTAGCATCATCACCGCTCAAGAAAATAAAATCTTCACCGGCAAGCGCTTTAATTTTGCCAACACGGCTGACATCGCCTGTTGCTTCTTTAATGCCGACGATATTGTGAATTTTAGCCAAACGTCCTACGGTTTCTGGCTGCATATCACTGCCTGTTCTGCTCGGAACATTATATAAAATTTGTGGTAAATCAGTACATTCTGCAATGGCTTTAAAATGTTGGTACATCCCTTCTTGGGTTGGTTTATTATAATAAGGCACGACTGACAAACAACCGGCTACACCACTATCATGTAATAGTTTTGTCATGGTAATAGCTTCACTGGTGGCATTTGCCCCAGCGCCAGCAATCACAGGAATTCTACCATCTGCAAATTCCACGGTTTTTAAAATCGTTTTGACATTTTCATCAATACTTAATGTGGCTGATTCACCGGTTGTCCCCACAGAAACAATGGCATCTGTGCCTGCGTTCACATGGAAATCCACTAATTTTTTTAGTTCGTTATAGTCCACTTCGCCATGACTATCCATTGGCGTAATTAGCGCAACAATGCTACCGTAAAATAAAGGAGTTGAAGACATAAAAAAACCTCTCATAATTTCTTGTTGATGTTTGCTTGATAAACTTCTTCTATCATTGCTAAAATAATCCAAATTTGCAAGCAAGTTTTATTATTTTAATCAAAAAACGACAAAATAAATCAACTAATAAGGAATTTACTGATGGATCTATTAAAAATCGGTGCCATTGCGCCACAATTTTGCTTACTCAATCAGCATGATCAGCAAGTTTGTTTGAAAGATTTTCAAGGTCGAAAAGTACTGGTTTACTTTTATCCTAAAGCATTAACGCCGGGTTGTACTGCACAAGCTTGCGGTTTACGCGATGCCAAAACGGCGCTAGACCAGTTAGGCGTTGTTATTCTTGGTATTAGCCCGGATAAACCGAAAAAATTAGCACAATTTGTAGAAAAAAAAGAACTGAATTTTGATCTGTTATCCGATCCCGAGCATCAAATTGCCGAAGAATTTGGTGTATGGGGAGAAAAGAAATTTATGGGAAAAACCTATCATGGTATTCACCGCATCAGCTTTTTAATTAATGAGCAAGGGGTGATTGAACAGGTATTTGATAAATTCAAATCAGGCGAGCATCATCAAGTGGTATTGGATTATTTACTGGCTGATCAATAAATCCGACTGATAGGATGCAAGTGCGGTGAAAAAGTTTCTATTTTTCACCGCACTTCAATTAGCGTTCGTAAATAATCTCTACACCCTCATCGTCTTCTTCAGACCAATCGTCCCAGAAATCATCATCGTCATCTTCCACTGCATTTTGCATCGCTTCTTGATGATAATCATCCCATTTAAATTTCACTTCATCAGTTGGTGTATTTTCTTCTTCCACTTCTCTTGGGTTAGCTTCAATGAAGTCCATAATTTCACGGGTTAAATCAGACACGTTTTTGCCTGTGACGGCGGAAATTAAGAAATAATCTTCTTCATAGCCAAGGCGTTCAGTAATCTCTTTAGCTAATTGTTGGGCTTCATCTTCGGACATCGTATCAATTTTATTAAACACTAACCAACGTGGTTTATCGGCTAATTTTTCACTGTATTGGAATAATTCATTTTCAATAATCGCAATATTATCGGCTGGATCACTTTGATCAATGGGTGCAATATCAACCAAATGAATCAATACTCGACAACGTTCTAAGTGTTTCAAGAAACGAATACCTAACCCTGCCCCCTCGGATGCATGTTCAATTAAGCCGGGAATATCTGCCACCACAAAGCTACGGTCAGAACCGATACGAGCAACGCCTAAACTGGGTACTAAAGTGGTAAATGGGTAATCAGCAACTTTAGGCTTCGCCGCAGAAATGGCACGAATAAAGGTCGATTTTCCAGCATTTGGTAAACCGAGCATACCCACATCCGCTAATAACATTAATTCAAGCTGTAAATCTCGTTTTTCCCCGGGCGTTCCCATGGTCTTTTGACGTGGTGCTCGATTCACGGAGGATTTAAAACGCGTATTACCCAAACCATGATAACCCCCTTTGGCGACCAGCATTTTGGCACCATGTTTAGTCAGATCGCCTAAAGTTTCCTTGGTATCATTATCAATGGCTCTGGTTCCTACTGGTACACGCAAGGTAATATCTTTGCCACGTTTACCTGTGCAATCGGAACTACGTCCATTTTCACCACGTTCTGCCGCAAAACGTTTTTCAAATCGGTAATCAATCAAGGTATTTAGGTTCTCATCAGCAATTAAATACACGTCACCACCATCACCACCATCACCACCGTCTGGTCCACCTTTCGGGATAAATTTTTCACGGCGGAAACTGACACAACCATTACCACCGTCGCCTGCTTCAACTCGAATTAAGGCTTCATCAATAAATTTCATTCTCTCTTCTCCATAACACAACTACATCTGACCTATTGAACAATTAAGGGGCTTTTTTGTGAAATAATTTATGTCCTATAGCCGCCAACATTGCCCCAAATACTGACACAAATGCCCCAATATAACTTAGTGTATTAAATTCAGGATAAGCAAAATCCGTTGGATCAAGCATATAAATTAAATGGCTAAACAATAGGGTAAATAATGGGCCTACCGTTACCACGACACTCACTTTAGACACTTCCCATTGATTTAAGGCTTCCGCATAGGCACCGTAGGCAATCGGTGTATTTAAACAGCAATAAATAAAACATCCCCATGCAAAAGGGCTTAAATCATCAAACTGTTTATAATCAGACATCGGCATAAATACCAATACACAACCCAAATACATTAAAAGTAAAATTTGTTGGGTGGTAAAAAAGCGAATCAGTATTTTTTGAGCTAATCCATACAATACCCAAATTACTGCGGCACTAAAACCTAAAATAACGCCAATTGAATAGATATTTAAATTTAAAAACAACGCAAAGCGATCATTAAAAAATAAACCTAATCCTACAATCAACAACACTAATCCCATTTTTTGATGAAGACCTAATTGCTCTTTAAATAAAAAAATACCAACTAACATCATGCCAAACGAGGATACTGGGCTGAACACCTGAGCGATCAAGGGTTCCACATAATTTAGCGACGAATTATACATAAAGAAATTGCCCGCCAAGCCAATGACACCCATAACAACCAAAATTAATATTCTGGGATTAAATTGTGATAATTTCGGTAATTTCTTTTGCCATGCTAAGATCACCAATAAAATACTTGTTGCTACCATAAAGCGATAAAATACGATGGTTTCCACACTGACGGTTGCGGTTACTTTTTTTAAAGCAATGGGTAACGATCCCCATGCCATGGCGGCTGTTAGCGCTAAGAAAAAACCAAGAACAGGATTTTGTTGCATATTACATTCCTTATGATTGATTCTCGTGGTTTAATTGCCTATATTACGTTAAAAAATATAAAAACGCCCTACTATTTTTTCTAGTAGGGCGTTTCAATTCGTTGGCTTAAAATTATTCAGCGACGATACTGACGTATTTACGGCTTTTATCGCCTTTTACTTCAAATTTCACTTTACCATCAGCAGTTGCAAATAAAGTATGGTCTCTACCTATACCTACATTTGAACCTGCGTGGAATTTTGTACCACGTTGACGAACGATAATGCTACCAGCTAATACTGACTCACCGCCAAAGCGTTTTACACCAAGGCGTTTAGCTTCAGAATCACGACCGTTACGAGTTGAACCACCCGCTTTTTTAGTTGCCATCTTCTATAACTCCTCTGAAATTATGCTGAAATCCCAGTGATTTTCACTTCGGTGAACCACTGACGATGACCTTGTTGTTTACGACTGTGTTTACGGCGACGGAATTTAACGATTTTAATTTTATCGCCACGACCTTGTGCCACCACTTCAGCTACCACTTTCGCACCAGTAATAACTGGGGCACCAATTTTAATATCTTCACCATTAACGACCATTAACACTGAATCAAACTCAATATTTGAGCCAACTTCAAGTTCAAGTTTTTCTAAACGAACAACTTGACCTTCGCTTACTCGGTGTTGTTTGCCGCCACTTTGGAAAACTGCGTACATAAATACTCCGCTAAATTTGTGCTTAAATAATGTTTAGTTCATTTTTAGCACATTAAAATCATATAAATAGGTCGCAAATTCTACGGAAATTTCTCTCAATTGGCAAGTGTTAATTTGCAATAAAATGAAAAAAGTTGGAATTGGGATTTAAATCCAAGATTAGGGCGTATGGATACTTCATTTTTTATCAAATCATGCCCGTACAACACTACCCTTTAGGACAGGACGGTGTATAAGGCACGATTTGATAAAGTGTTAGACATATCGCATATGGTGATGTTTGCCAGTCACCTTGAAGATTCTGATGAATTTTATCAATCAATTTTTTTCGCTATTGCTTTGAAAACAATCTAAATTTACACCGCGGTTTTGGGCAATTTGCTGTAAATTTTGCTCAATTTGGGCAAGGGAAAGTGAGCCATAATGCTTGGGTTCTCTTGCCCCAAGCATGTTTAGGTTTGGGCCGTTTAACAACAAAATATGGGTAGAATTTGACATTAATTTCCCCTTTTTCCTTTCACTTAACGTTCTTGCATCGCTTGTTTTAAGCGAGTGATTGGCTTGATTAAGTATTCAAAGACGGTTTTCTTGCCCGTGCGAATGTCGGCGGTTGCCGTCATGCCGGGGGTGATTTCCATTAATTCGCCGTTGCGATCGGTGATGTTGTTTTTGGTGGTTTCAATTAAAATCCGATAATAGGATTGATCAGGGTTTAATTTTAACTCACTTGGGCGGCGATCGTCTTGTAACGTGTCTGGGCTGATGAGTGTCACCGTGCCTTCTAAACCGCCGTAAATGGCGTAGTCATAGGCACTGATTTTCACCATGGCTTCTTGCCCTGGGCGGATAAATGCCACGTCTTTCGGTTGAATGTAAACTTGCACTAACAATTTTTCGTCCAACGGCACAATTTCCAAAATGGTTTGTCCTGCAGAAACCACCCCACCAATGGTGTTAATTTGGATATTTTTCACAATACCACGCAACGGCGCACGAATTTGTGAACGTTCCACGGGGTCGGCACGCATCACACGGTTTTCACGGGCTTGTGCCAACTCGGATTCTTTGGTAACCAATTCATTGTTGGCATCGGTGGCGTAGCGGTTACGTCTTTCGCTAATTTGGCTGGCTAAATCAATGGATTGACGACGCATACGCAACAATTCCACTTCAGGCATTACGCCACGTCTAACCATGGGTTCAGTAATACCAATTTCCCGATCTAGCACGGCTTTGCTTTCTTCAAAACCTTGAATGGCTTCTTCTAAAGCACGGCGGCGAGTTTGGTAGGCGGCAGTTTCGCTGTCGATAAGCTCTTGATCTGTGCCTTCGGGGAAAACTAACGGGCGATCATAGGCTTCCGCTTGCAAACGAGCAATGGTGGCTTGAAGCGTGTGAATTTTGGCATCAATTTCACGCAAAATCGCCAAACTTCGGGTGTCGTCAAGGCTGAGTAACACTTGCCCTTTCTCCACAATTTCCCCTTCTTTGACTTTCATTTCACTGATAATGCCTGGATCTAAACTTTGCACAATTTGATCACGGCTAGAGGGAATCACGCTGCCTTGTCCACGGGTGACTTCTTCCAAGGGGCTGTTGTAAGACCAAACCAAAAACACCACGCCTAACACAAACAGCAAAATAATCATGGCAAAAGAGCGATGATGTTTTTCGGTTTGTAAGGCAGCATGCAAATCGTTAATCAAGGCTAAATCGGCATTTTTGACTTTTTCCACTGGTGGGGGAGCTTGCACCACCACTTGCTTCACATTTTGCGGATTGACTTTTTCTTGATTAGCCTTTTCTTGATTAACCTTTTCTTGATTGGGTTTCGCCAAGTTAGCCTTTGCCTGATTGTTGTCTTGCCCCGTTTGATTTTCTGGGGGCGTTGGGTTTTCTTTGCTCATTTACTTATCCTGTCCACTGGTCGGTTGTGTTCCTGCCGATTTTCCTTGTTGTATTTGCACTTGTGGGGTTTTTACCACGGTGGTGGGCTTGTTGGCAGTGGGCGGATTTTGCCCTGCCTTGCCTTGTGGCGGATTGCCTTGAGCTTGTTGTTGCTGTTGCTGATTTTGTTGTAAACGTTGCAACACCGCTTCTCTCGGGCCGTCCATTACCACTGCCCCATTGTCTACCACAATCACTCGATCCACAATTTTCAACACTTGGGTGCGATGGGTGACCACAATCAGGGTGCGGTTGCGAACCCATTGGGCAAGGGCATTTAACACCTGATCTTCCGTGCCTTGGTCTAAGCTGTTAGTGGGCTCATCTAGCAACACCACTCTCGGATCTTTCAAGGTTAAGCGAGATAACGCCACCACTTGTTTTTGTCCGCCTGACAGCCCCTGACCGTTTTCCCCCAATGGCATGTCCAATCCCCGTGGATGCCCTTTGATTAAGCGATCCAAGCCGAAACGTTGCAGGGCGGCGAGTAATTGCTGATCGGTGGTGAAACTGTCGGTCATGGCAATATTCATGTTTTCCCGTAGCGTGCCTAAAAACAAGCGTGGCGATTGCCCGAGCATGGTCACTTGACTACGCAAATAATTCGGCTCTAACTGACGCACATCCACGCCGTCTAAGGTCACATTGCCTTGACTGGCTTCATATAAGCCTGAAGCTAGGTTTAACAAGGTGGTTTTGCCACTGCCAATCCGTCCCAGAATGGCGACTTTTTCCCCAGGGCGAATTAAAATATTCACATTATTTAACGCTGGCGGCGACTCTTTGGTGTATTTAAAGCCCACGCCGTTAAATTCAATTTGTCCTTGCACGGAGTCTAAGGTGATATACTTGCGATTTTCGTCCCGTTCAATAGGGCGTTTGACAATATCATCGACCCCTTTGAAGGCTAAACGGGCAGATTGAAAACGGGTAGCAAGCCCTGCGATTTGTCCCAATGGGGCAAGCGCTCGTCCTGATAAAATCACACAGGCAATCAATGCCCCCATGGTGATCCGTTCTAACTCGTTTTCGCTGTGGATTAAATAAGTGCCGTATAACACCAAAAATACCGTATTTAACTGTTGCAATGCGGTGGAAAAATGCACCACAAAATTGCTTAAATCCTTACTTTTGGTTTGCGATTTGGCAGTTTTTGCCGTATAAAAATCCCAACGTTGCAACGCCCAGTTGGTGGCGTTATTGGTTTTTAAGGTTTCAATACCCTCCACTGCTTCCACGGCTAAGCCTTGACGTTGCGAACTTTCTCGCATGGATTCGTTAATAAACCGAGAAAGCAAGGGTTGCACCGATGCCCCCACTAAAATCACTAGCGGAATAATAATCAACGGCACAATCGCCAGTTTGCCTGCAATTAAGGTCATCACAAACACAAACAGCAAAATAAACGGCAAGTCCACCAAGGTGAGCAAGCTGGCACTGGTCATAAACTCTCGCACGGATTCAAAATCCCGCAAGTTATTCGCATAAGATCCTGATGAAGCAGGTTTGTCCGTCATTTTCAAGGACATCACTCGGCGAAACAGTGCCGAGCTAATAATTAAATCCGCTTTTTTGCCTGCAATATCGGTTAAATGCCCCCGAATCATTTTGGCAGAAAACTCAAATAAAATCGCCAAAATCACCCCAATACTCAACACCCACAGGGTTTCATAGCTTTTATTGGGGATCACTCGGTCATACACATTCATCACATATAACGAGCTGACCAAGGCTAAAAAGTTGATCACAAAAGTCGCCAAAATCACTTGATAATAATAGGATTTAAACCGCCAAATGACTTTCCAAAACCACGCCTTACCTAATTGATATTCAGGCAATTCGGAACGAATATCCGCTTCCACTTTCGGTTTAATAAACCAACAATAGCCGAGATATTGGCTATCTAGTTGAGCGGCTTCAATTTTTTGCTCCAAGCCGTCACTTTGGCGAATGGTGTACACTCGTTGATTTTTATAGCCTTCAATTTTGGTAATGACAGCGGCTTCTTCGTTTTTCAAAATCACCACTAACGGCACAGAAAGACTGGGAATTTCCGCCAAGGGGCGTTGCGATAATTTATTTTCAAAACCATGCACACGCAACACGTCCACCAGTGATGCCAGATTTAACTTATTATTGCGATCCCGCACGGTTTGGGCTGCCAAGGTTTCTTTGGCAATGGGCGCACCATGTAGCTTACTGATGAGCTCCAAACTTTCTACAATGTTTTTCATGTTTTATAATCCTTTTAAGCTCACCACGCCAGCCCAGTTAGACAACTGAGCTTGAGCCACTAAATAGGCTAACACCGCCTCACGATAATCGCCTTTGGCAGCGGCTTGGGATATTTGCACATTCGACAGCGTTTGATGCGCATCCAGCACATCAATTAACGAACGGCGTGAAATTTGAAATTGATCTTGATAAATCACCACCACATTGCGTTGCGACTGAATTTGTTGAGCAGACACTTTTAAATAATTCAAACTTTGCTGCATACTGATTTCCGCTGTTTGCGAATTTTCCTGCATAGAACGTCCAATTTCCGTCATTTTGGCTTTCGCCGCTTCCACAGAATACAAATCTTGCACGCCCGAATAATAAGTGGCAGGGTCAAAGAAATTCCACGACACATTCACACTGGCTTCATAACCACCATGACGATCGGTTTCTGCCACCAAATTAATGGACGGTAAACGCTTGGCTTTGGAGGCTTTTTGTTGTGCTTGTGCCCGCTGCATTTCCGCTTGTTGGGCTAAATAACTGGGATTTTGTTGCTCCAGCGTTGAGGTGTATTTGGCTTTTAAAATCTCAGGGGTAATATTGGCGAAAGGATCGCTTAATTGCGCAGGATTGAGCTGATAGCCCGTATAACGGCTTAATTGGCTCAGTGAGGTTTCCAAAATACGCTGTTGCCCCACCAAATTAGATTGGGCTTGCAAATAACGGGATTCCGCTTCCACGGTTTCGGATTCACGCCCTGGGTCATGGGAGGCAATCACCTTTAATTCATTTAAAATCTTGGCGTAAGACTGCATACTTTCTTGATACACCGCAATATATTCTTTGGCGCGCAAAGCATTTAAATAAATTTGCCCCACTTCACGCCCTAATTGCTCACGGGTTTCGTCATATTTGTGTTCCGCATAGCGTTGACCTTGTTTATCCCGCTCCACGGAATTGGAAATTTCTCCCCAAGAATATAAATTCACGCTGGCTTGTAGGGTGTTATGACTGGTATTACTGCGAGTATAATGATCATTATAACGGCTCGCCATTTTTTGTTTGGTGGCAACGCCGACCACGGGCCAATGCCCCGCTTGAGAAATTTTCACCTGTGTATTGGCAATATCAATATTGGCTTTGGCTTCCTGAATAAGCGGGTCGCCTTTCATCGCCGCTTGCATAATTTCTTTCAAACCACCTTGTTGTGCCACACTCGGCAAACTCACCGCCGCAACCAACAACGCAAAGCAAGATTTCATCAATGTTTTCATATAAAAATTACGTTCTAATTAATCAAAAATAAAAGGTCAACAGACCCTAACGCCAGTCATTCTACGAGATTAAAAATAAAAAACAATATTTCATTCTATAAAAACCTAAAAGTAGATAAAATAGGCGTAAATTTCACCGCAGTTTTACCAATCAATCTCTCTCACGTTCATAAATGCGTTGCAGTTTTTCGTCCAAAGTTAGCAGTTGCAACCCATGTACTTTGGCAGTGGCGAGAATTAGGGCATCGGGCAGTTTGATTTTGTGGCGTCTGCGGATTTGTATGCAATGGTTAATCACGGTTTTGCTGACATCAAGACAAGTCAAATCGGACAGCAAAAATGAAGCTCTCGTTCCGCTTTGTCTGTAATCCCTTGAAAACCAAACACTTCGGCATAAGCAATGTCGCTGTAAGCACATTCATCTGCTCGCAAATGATACCACTTGATTATCTCAAAAATTTGCCGATTGTGGGCGTGCCATTGAATCACAAAGCAGGTATCCAGTAAATATTTAATCCCACTCATCACGCAAGGCTCTCTGAATGGTTAAACCATCTCCTAAAATGCTGGGGTTTTGATGGATAATGCCCTTAAATTTAGCCGTTGGGATTAGTGTAGTATAAGCAAATGTGGATTTTCAAGCCGTTATCAGGGTTCACATGACAGGTTTCAGACAGCAAAAAAACCGCCACTCTTTCAGGCTACGGTTTTTATCAACCTACCCCAACACTTCCCTTAACACATTACTACTCACGCTTTTTCAATTCTCTAACTGCCTTAGTTTTTAATAAAGAATTCATTTGTGAAATGGCTAGGCGGTTTAGGATAAGTAAACGTTGTTGTTGGTTGATGTTTTGTTCAATCAATAAGACGTTTTGGGTTTCTAAACTTTTGATTAACTTTTAATTGTGGCGAATTCGCCATAATTAAAATTGGGGTTGTTCAGTTGCTCCCAAATGCCGATATATTCTAGCGTATTGCGGTTGCGTAGCCAGTCGCTGATGAAAATCTCACACTCCTTTCATTTATCCAGTTTTTCCCTCCATCTTAAACTGCTATAATCCATACCCAATTATTCCTAACTATGTTTTTACCCCCATGAAACTTGATAAACAAAGTGCTTTTCCACCCTTTCAGTTAAATGGGTGTCACTATGATTTATCGCATTTAAATGCGTTTTATTGGGTGTTTCGTCAAGCGGCGAAAGGAGTACTAGGGGAGAAAATTTACCGTTGTGTGATTGAGTTTAGTCATCATTGTTTTAGCAAAAGTCCGAATATTCACAAGGGTGAAACGCTGGCTGATTATGATAAAAGTCTGCATTATGTTACGGACAAGGAAACTCGCATTTTTGATATGCAACGTTATCATTTATCACAACAATTGCCTGCTATTTTACGCAATATGGATAAGCAAAAATGCTATTTTACGTCTGCTGATGATAAGTTTATGACGGTGTCTTTGCAACAACTTGACGGTTCAATGATTGATTATGAAATCTATTTTTCTTTAAAGAAATCAAAAAAATATGATGTGCATATTTTTATCAATAGTGCTTATGCCAGAGATGAACAATATAAACATCAACAAGGACAACGCCCAATTAGACGTAAGCCGATTTCTTTTTTTGTACTACTACATAATACGCTAGCGAATAAGAAAATAAAACGCCCTAAATAAAACAAAGCCCCACCATTGCTGATAGGGCTTGTACAGAAACCGCTTTATAACCGCACTTGGGCGAGTAACCAAAAGGTTGGGCAAACGCTGGGAAATCCCATTTCTGCTTATACGTTTTGTTGATGTTTGTATTTTAATACAAATCAATCCTTTTTTGCAAGGGAAAGTGTAACCCACAAAAAATTACAGCATTTCACCGCGGTTTACTTCCTACCCCAACACCGCTCTTAACACATTATTCGCACGTTGGCGGTCTTGGCTGTTGTTGTGTTGAATAATAAGGTTGATGACATCGGGGTCAAAAAATGCTTCTATTTCACCGTGGTGTGCCTTGTGGATTTTTTGGGCGAATTTGAATTGTCCACGCACTGCACCTTGCCAGTCGCCGTCATCAGGTGCATCGGGGTCGGATAAATCTATGGGGTATTTTGCCAAGGCATTTAATTCTGCTTGCATTTTTGGGGTGAGTGTAGGTTTAGTAGGCATGGTAATACTCCTTCTCTTCTTTGCTTTCGGCTCGGCGAGCGGAAATAATGCGAATGTATTCTTTACCGCCGGGGTGATGGTTTTCGTACAAATGGACAATAAACACCACAATCAAGCTGTTTTCAATGCGTGCCAAGGTTTTAAAACGTTGTTCACCGTCTACAATTTTATGCGGTTTGGTGAGTGCATTGGGGTCAAAAAAGGCAAAATGTGCGGTTTCAAACGATAATTTGTGTTTTTGCAAATTGGTTTGGGCTTTGTTGTCGTCCCATTCAAAAATCACATCATTATATTCAATATACGCCATTTTGTTGTATCTCACAGGGCTAAAAGTATACTTAGTGGTTTGATTATAATGGATTGATTTTGTATTTTCAAGCCACTATCAGGGGGCAGACAACAGGTTTCAAACGGCAGAAAAAACCTTTCATTTATCCAGTTTTTCACTCAATCTTAACCTGCTATAATCCATACCCAATTATTCCTAACCATGTTTTTACCCCCATGAAACTTGATAAACAAAGTGCTTTTCCACCCTTTCAGTTAAATGGGTGTCACTATGATTTATCGCATTTAAATGCACATATTGTGGATTATGTTCAGCCTGCTTTGGGGCAAAAAACAGCGATGACTTATCGTTTTTATGTCAGCTATTCTATGCACTGTTTTACTAAGGCTTATGCTCATCAAAGTGAAGCGGAAAAACAAGCGTTGATGTATGTAGCCGAGAAAGAAGCACGTCCGTTTTGTGTGGAACGTTATCAATTTTCTAAATATTTACCTGATATTATTAAAAATCTTGCCAATGCTAAAATTGGGTTTGCTGGCTATGATAATTTTGCCACGATTGAAATTATGGACGAGAAGCAAATTAAGCGATTTTATAAGGTGGCGTTTGTAATGTATCGTTTTCAGAAAAAATTACGCTTGCATATTTCTAGTGCTTATCCTATTGAAAAATGGGAAAAGTTAAAACCCGTGGGATTTTTTAAGCTAGCACATAATCTATTACAAGGTAAGTCTTTACCGAAACCTTATCGTTAAACCCAAAATAACAAACCCTGCTAAATTTGCATCTAGCAGGGTTCGCCCAAAAGTTGGGTATCCAGAAACGCCATTACCGGACTTTGCCTCGACCATAAAGGTTGCGGAGTGTCTACCTTGCGGTACTCTGTCGCACTCTATTCTTCTATTTTAACCAAGTTGACTAATTTTTGCAAGTGGTGATAAAAAACCACGATTTTCCACCGCAGTTTTGCAAAAACAGCTTATTGAAATGGGTTAATGATACTAATGGGTAAATCTTGAAAATCCTTGGTGTTACGGGTTAGTAAAGTGAGTTTATTTGCACTGGCAATTGCGGCAATCCAGCAATCATTTTCAGGGCGTGGATTGGGTGTGTGAAATGTGGCACAAATTCTGCTTGTTTGCGTATTTATGGTTAAAATCCTGCCTGAAAAAGTAGGCAAAACAAAATGATCAAACCAATTTTGTAGACTTTGAGCTTGCATGGGATCTTTGCGTTTTTTTAAGGCAATCCCGCGCAATATTTCCATAATCACAATTTCACAGGTATAAAGTTGCGTGATAGGTCGCTGTTTTATCCAGTTCACTACGCCTGTATTGGCTTTGCCTGATTTGATTTTGCGAATTTCTGCAATAATATTGCTATCTAATAAATACATTAGTCAAAATCTTGATGACGAGCATGGCTAAATTGCGGGTTACGTGGTAAGTCTAACTCAATTTCAGCGACATCTTCGCCTTGATAGTTCATGGCTAAATCATACAGCGTGGTTGGTTGAAAATATTCTACAACAATTTTTTCCATTAACTGCTGCGTATTGATGCCTTGTAGATTCGCATTATGGGCAATGATTTGTTCAAGTTGCGGGTTTAGGTTAATTTGCATGACATTCCCCTTTTATCTTTGATATGAATTGAGTGTAGCATAAGCAAATGTGGATTTTCAACAAAAAAACCGCGATTTCCCACCGCGGTTTTCCCTTTTCAGCGTTCAAACCACAGGCATCAGACCGCAACCCTGCCGTCTGACCCCTGCCGTCTGACCCCTGATTAAATCACCGCCAAATCCTTATCCACAAACACAAACAAGTCGCTGTATGTTTGGGATTGGTACACATAATACTCTTGGTTGTTGTTGGAGACTTCCACGTAGCCTGTGTATGCAAAATCGCTGTCTAGTTTCAGCTGGTTGCCTGCGTCGCCGTCGCTGGTGTCGCCGATTCGCATGACGTATCTGCCGGCTTGACCGATTTCGCTGTCAATCAGAATTTCGCCTGTGCCTGTGTCCACCAAGTCGCTCAGTTTCACCACTACGGTGTTGTCGCTGCCGGTGATAGAAATGGTTTCTACCGACATTGGGGTGCTGGAGAGTTTGCTTAGCTCGTATTCCTGACCGCTGCCTGTAAACTCCAAGGTGTCCATGCCATAACCCATATGGATTTGGTTGCCTGTACTGCTGTAATCCCCGTTGTTCGTGCCATACTCAATACTCAGGGTATCGTCATTGACGGTATCAGGGTTACTCTCATACTCGCCGTCATAGTCTTCATCTTTATAACCCCTTAAATCCACCACGCTGTTTTGCAAGCCTGTGGTGATGATGGTGTTATCGCCTAGGTATGTATATGGTATTTCGTCCCCAGCAGGAGTCCAATAAGTAGTCTCTTGTGGATACGTACCGTTCACACTCACCACCACAATCGTGGATTCCAGTATCATTCCTGAATAGTCGGTTTGCCCTGTGCCGCCTGTGGTGATGATGGTGTCGTTGCCACTACCTAGGGTTATCAAGCTGTTGTAAATGGCTGCGTTGGTTCTTTCTTGGGCAGCGGTTGTGTCGCTGATGCCTGATACAATCAGGGTGTCATCGCCATTAATCGCTTCAGTTTCCTGATCTAGACCTGTGTTCATCATACCGTCCATCAGGATTTCGGCGTGGCGGATTGTGCCGCCAGTGCTTGATGTGCTTGATGACTCAACTTTTGTCCCTGCATTCGCTGGGGGTGTTTCGCCTGCTTTGACTAGGGTGTAGCCTGTGCTGGCGTTGTAGTAAAGGTCGTAGTTGGCATTCGTTCCGCCCACCCACAGCAAGTCCGCTCCACCGCTAAGCTCTACCCCAGTACGCGCAATACTACTATTACCCGTAGTATTTTGGGAAAGACCATAGCTGAAATCTATCAAGGCTGGGGTTCCCGATTCGGCGGTGTAGGTTGTGCCGTAGATGCCACCGCCAATCACCAATGCGGTTTCGCCGATAACTTTGACTGCCACATTGGTGTCTTGACTGGCTTGCATATTGCCTGGGATAACGTAGGTGACGGTCTCGTCCAAGCCGCCGTTCATCTCTATTCTTGATAGGTTCGTATACTCTTCTCCATTTTCTGTCGGTATGCTTGCGTTTCGTTCGCTTTCGTTGTACGTCGTCACCGCACCACTTATACCCGCAGTATTCCAAACAGCAATCAAGTCATCTATGTTGTCAGGGGTGTAATCCACAAGGCTTTCTGGTGGGGTGATGGTTTGGTCTGGGTTGGTTGGGTCGTAGGTTTGTTCGTCACTCAGGGTTATTACAGTGGTAGATTCGGATTGGTCTCCTGCTCGGTTGTAGGAAACCGCAGTTACCTCTGTGTCATCTTTCACGGCATCACGGTTAAGCGTGGCGTAGTCGCCGTCGCCAATGTTTAAGACGCTTGATGGCACTGGGTTGCTATACTCTGTATTGCCCTCCCCATCCACACTTTCAGTGTAGTAGGCAGCCCATGTACCATCGGCGTTGTTGATGACGTAAATGGTTACAGGATTGTCGCTTTCATCTTCAAAGCTGAGTTTAACGCTGACCTTGGTTTCAGGGAAGTAAATCCGCACATCGCCTTCGTTCATAGGACGCATTTCGGGTGGGGCTACGTACGGCGGTTCGGTACTAAACAATTCGGCATAAGGAATAACATCGCTTGAGCCGTCTGCGTAGGTGATTTTCAGCGTTTTGTCTGTATCGTTCCACACTGGCGGATGTTCGCTGTTGTTTAAGGCAGCTGTTACTTCGGCATCGGTGACATTGGCAAGTTTCAAGGTGGCAATGGCATCGGCTTTTTCATCATCAGTCGGATTAGTTGGATCGTCTGCCTGAATGCGTTCGTCTACGTCTTTGCCATAGATGTTTTTACGGTTCAAATCCAGTGGGTCTTTGTAGTCGGTGATGTATGGCTTGCCTGTGGCATTGTCAGAATTACCGCTATCATTGCTGGTGTACGCCGTCACGGTTTGCCCGTGGATAAGCTGCTCAATCGGCACGATAACGGTTGGATTGTCTTGGTCGTCTGTTCCCAAGGTTAAGCCTGCATCTTTGGCTGCTTGTGGCAATTCCCACTCGCCTGTTGTTGGGTTTTTGGTCAGCGTATACTCGGACTTGTCAATACCGTTGTTGTTGGTATAGCTTAGGGTTAGGCTGTCTACATTGCTTAGGTCGTCAGGGAAAGTAACGATTACGCCAATGATGTCGTCAGTTGGGTCAGTTGGGTCGCTTCCATTATCGTGGTATGGGGTAGCGGTCGGGGCTGGGGGGAGCGGCACTGATACGGTTACGGTCACGGTGGCGGTGTCTGTGCCGCCTTTGCCATCGCTAATGGTGTAGTTAATCACCACATCGCCCGTTACCCCTGCATTTGGGGTGAACACCACTTTGTTGTCCACAATGCTAACACTACCTTTACCTGCATCTGCCGTAGATAAGGTCGCTTCACTTACCGTTAATGGGTTGTTGTCTGGGTCGCTGTCGTTGGCAACCACATCAATGGTCACGGGCTGACCTGCTTGCGCGCTGGCACTGTCATCGTTGGCAACAGGTTTGCCGTTGACATTAACCGTCACGGTGGAGCTGTCTGTGCCGCCGTTGCCATCGCTAATAGTGTAGTTAATCACCACATCACCCGTTACGCCTGTGGCTGGGGTAAAGGTCAGTGTACCGTCGCTATTTTTAACCAACGTGCCTTGGCTTGGATCCGCTAAGGTCGCTTCGCTGACGGTCAATTGATCACCGTCTGGGTCGCTGTCGTTGGTCAAGACGTTCACGGTCACCGCTTGACCTGCTTGGGTACTGGCGGTGTCGTCATTGGCGACTGGAGCGTTGTTGACGGGTGGCGTAACTGGCGCTGCACCTACGCTTACCGTTAAGGTCGCGGTATCCGTACCCCCTTTGCCATCACTGACGGTGTAGTTAATCACCACATCGCCGGTTACCCCGTCTGCTGGCGTAAAGTTAATCGTGCCATCTGGGTTAACGCTTACTGTGCCTTGGCTTGGATTAGTTAAGCTCACTGCGCTGACACTTAAGTTGTCGCCGTCGGCATCGCTGTCGTTAGCGAGCACATTGATATTGTGTAATGGCGTGCCGTATGCGGTGCTGGCTGTGTCATCATTAGCGACCGGGTCAGTGTTGTTAGGTGCTGGCGGTGTAGGTATCGGCGCGGCTCCCACGGTTACCGTTAAGGTCGCGGTATCTGTGCCGCCTTTGCCATCACTCACGGTGTAATTAATCACCACATCGCCGGTTACGCCCTCAGCTGGCGTAAAGTTAATCGTGCCGTCTGGATTGACGCTCACTGTGCCTTGATTTGGATTAGTTAAGCTCACTGCGCTGACACTTAAGTTGTCGCCGTCTGCATCGCTGTCGTTAGCGAGCACATTGATATTGTTTAATGCTGTGCCGTATTCGGTGCTGGCGGTATCATCATTAGCAACAGGGTCAGTGTTGTTAGGTGCTGGCGGTGTAGGTATCGGCGCTGCACCCACTGTCACCGTTAAGGTCGCCGTATCTGTACCCCCTTTACCATCGCTTACGGTGTAATTAATCACCACATCGCCGGTTACCCCGTCTGCTGGCGTAAAGTTAATCGTGCCATCTGGGTTAACGCTTACTGTGCCTTGGCTTGGATTAGTTAAGCTCACTGCGCTGACGCTTAAGCTGTCACCGTCTGCGTCTGTGTCGTTGCTCAATACATTGATATTGTTTAATGCCGTGCCGTATGCTGTATTAGCTGTATCATCATTGGCGACTGGGTCAGTGTTGTTAGGTGCTGGTGGCGTAGGTATCGGCGCGGCACCCACTGTCACCGTTAAGGTCGCCGTATCTGTACCCCCTTTACCATCGCTTACGGTGTAATTAATCACCACATCGCCGGTTACCCCGTCTGCTGGCGTAAAGTTAATCGTGCCATCTGGGTTAACGCTTACTGTGCCTTGGCTTGGATTAGTTAAGCTCACTGCGCTGACGCTTAAGCTGTCACCGTCTGCGTCTGTGTCGTTGCTCAATACATTGATATTGTTTAATGCCGTGCCGTATGCTGTATTAGCTGTATCATCATTGGCGACTGGGTCAGTGTTGTTAGGTGCTGGTGGCGTAGGTATCGGCGCGGCTCCCACGCTTACCGTTAAGGTCGCGGTATCTGTGCCGCCTTTGCCATCACTCACGGTGTAGTTAATCACCACATCGCCGGTTACCCCGTCTGCTGGTTTGAAGTTAATGGTGCCATCTGGGTTAACGCTTACTGTGCCTTGGCTTGGATTAGTTAAGCTCACTGCGCTGACGCTTAAGTTGTCGCCGTCTGCGTCTGTGTCGTTGCTCAATACATTGATATTGTTTAATGCTGTGCCGTAGGCTGTATTAGCTGTGTCATCATTGGCGACCGGGTCAGTATTGTTTGGCGTCGGTGGCGTAGGTATCGGCGCGGCTCCCACGCTTACCGTTAAGGTCGCCGTATCTGTACCCCCTTTGCCATCACTGACGGTGTAGTTGATAAGTACATCACCGGTTACGCCCTCAGCTGGCGTGAAGTTGATAGTACCGTCCGGATTGACGCTTACTGTGCCTTGGCTTGGATTAGTTAAGCTCACTGCACTGACGCTTAAGTTGTCGCCGTCTGCATCGCTGTCGTTACTCAATACATTGATATTGTTTAATGCCGTGCCGTAGGCTGTATTAGCTGTGTCATCATTGGCGACCGGGTCAGTATTGTTTGGCGTCGGTGGCGTAGGTATCGGCGCGGCTCCCACGGTTACCATTAAGGTCGCGGTATCCGTACCCCCTTTGCCATCACTCACGGTGTAGTTAATCACCACATCGCCGGTTACCCCGTCTGCTGGTTTGAAGTTAATCGTGCCATCTGGGTTAACACTTACTGTGCCTTGGCTTGGGTTTGCTAAGGTTACTGCGCTGACGCTTAAGTTGTCGCCGTCTGCGTCTGTGTCATTACTCAATACATTGATATTGTTTAATGCTGTGCCGTATTCGGTGCTGGCGGTATCATCATTAGCAACAGGGTCAGTGTTGTTAGGTGCTGGCGGTGTAGGTATCGGCGCTGCACCTACGCTTACCGTTAAGGTCGCGGTATCCGTACCCCCTTTACCATCACTCACGGTGTAGTTAATCACCACATCGCCGGTTACCCCGTCTGCTGGTTTGAAGTTAATGGTGCCATCTGGGTTAACGCTCACTGTGCCTTGGTTTGGATTGGCTAAGGTTACTGCACTGACACTTAAGCTGTCACCGTCGGCATCGCTGTCGTTAGCGAGCACATTGATATTGTGTAATGGCGTGCCGTATGCGGTGCTGGCTGTGTCATCATTAGCGACCGGGTCAGTGTTGTTTGGCGTCGGTGGCGTAGGTATCGGCGCGGCTCCCACGGTTACTGTTAAGGTCGCGGTATCCGTACCCCCTTTGCCATCACTGACGGTGTAGTTGATAAGTACATCACCGGTTACGCCCTCAGCTGGCGTGAAGTTGATAGTACCGTCCGGATTGACGCTTACTGTGCCTTGGCTTGGATTAGTTAAGCTCACTGCACTGACGCTTAAGTTGTCGCCGTCTGCATCGCTGTCGTTGGCGAGCACATTGATATTGTGTAATGGCGTGCCGTATGCGGTGCTGGCTGTGTCATCATTAGCGACCGGGTCAGTGTTGGTCGGGGTCGGCTCAGGTTGTGGATCGGGTTGTGGTGCTGGTGTGCTTGAACCACCACTAGAACCGTCACTGGTAGCAAGAGCAATACTGCCCCCCACTAAAGCAATACCACCAACGATCGCACCTACTGTAGCACCTGTTGTCGAGCCTAACCAATAAGGCAACCAAGGTAACACAAGTTGTTCACCGCCCAAGACTTCAGTGGCAAGCATGCTTTCATTTAACACGTTAATCGCCGACGCCGCCTCGCCATTAGCCGGCATATAGGCATAATAATGACCATCTTCGGCCAATCCATGAA
>NZ_SRHX01000012.1 GCF_004565475.1 Lonepinella koalarum
CTGCCGTTAATCGCATCTGTACTGGTGGCGGAAATATCCCCCGCCGCCACGCCGGTGACTTTCGTATTTGCCGCATCAATACCGTTTTTAGTAACACTTGGTCCGCCCACAATGGTTAAGCCATTATTGCTTACGCTGGTATTACCCACCGTTAAACCGTCATTATTAACACTCGTATTACCTATTGTCACCGAACCATTCGCCCCTAAATCAAGTTCGTTGGCTAAATCAAATGTAACGCTACCATTGTTATTAATGATATTGATATTGCCATCGGTATTGGTTAAGGCAACCGTTGCATTTGGTTTCACGGTCGAAGTGTTTGTGCCGTCAGTCAACGTCCAACCAGCGTTAGCCGTAGTATTAACTGCATTTAATTGGTTCATATTTACCGCATCGGTATCTGCGATACCGGCACTCACATTGGTAATTTTATTATCACCGTTGTTTAAACCGGTTTCGGTTAAGCTCACAGTATTTGTACCATTGGTAATGGTTACACCGTCTTTGTTAATTACGGTTTTATCCGTGTCACTGGTACCAAAGGTTGCACTATTCAGATCAGTTAGATCTTTCGCCATTTTAATTACTAACGCCTTATCTACCACATCAACACGTAAATTTTGATCAGTGACATTGGCACTTTGCGATAAATTACCTTTAATGGTTAAGGTTTCATTGAGTTTCTTACCTACGGTAACGTTGGTATCATCACCCGTGAAGAATAAACCATCATTTAAGGTTGCCACGGTCTGATTATCGTAGACAATACGGGTTATATTGGTGCCGTCAATACCATTGGTACCGTTAACCACGGTAATATTGGCACTTGCTCCGTCTTTGCCGGTTAAGCCGATCGTACCATTAGCGCCGTCTAAGCCGATAGTGCCGTTAGTCCCCGCTTCACCTTTTAGGGTGATAGTGGTGGCAGTTAAGTTAGACGCTAAAGTAAAGTTTACCGTTGAGCCGGTATGTGTAACATTAATATTGTTATCACCATTGAATGTCACTGTACTGTTTGGTGCCACATTAGCAACCGTTGCATTGCCACTGGTATTTAAGTTCCAACCCGCGCTGGCTGTGGCATTCACTGCATTTAACTGATTTAAGTTTACGGCATCGGTACCGTTTGTACCATTTGCCACGTTGGTAATATTATTACCACCATTATTTAAACCGGTTTCGGTTAAACTTACGGTATTTGTGCCATTGGTAATGGTCACGCCGTCTTTGTTAATTACGGTTTTATCTGTGTCACTGGTACCAAAGGTTGCACTGGTTAAGTTAGTGAGATTTTGTGCTAATTTAATCACTAAATTACCACTCTCACTATCCACGCGGATGTTTTCTGCCGTTGCCGCAGATTCATTCGCTAGGCTGCCTTTAATCGTTAATGTTTCACCGAGTTTTTTAGCAATGGTATCACCTTGGTTACCCGCAAATTTTAAACCATCATTTAAGGTCGCCACGGTCTGATTATCATAAACAATACGGGTTATATTGGTGCCGTCAATACCATTGGTACCATTAACCACGGTAATATTGGCACTTGCTCCGTCTTTGCCGGTTAAGCCGATCGTACCATTAGCGCCGTCTAAGCCGATAGTGCCGTTAGTCCCCGCTTCACCTTTTAGGGTGATAGTGGTGGCAGTTAAGTTAGATGCTAAAGTAAAGTTTACTGTTGAGCCGGTATGCGTCACATTAATATTGTTATCACCATTGAACGTCACTGTACTGTTTGGTGCCACATTAGCAACGGTCGCATTGCCACTGGTATTTAAGTTCCAACCCGCACTGGCTGTGGCATTTACTGCATTTAACTGATTTAAGTTTACGGCATCGGTACCGTTTGTACCATTTGCTACATTGGTAATTGTGTGATTACCCGCATTAATACCAGATTTAGTAATACTTGGACCGTTCTTAATCGTTAACCCTGTACTATTTAACAAGGTATCCCCAATAGTCACGCTACCGCCACTACTTAAATCTAAGGTGTTATTTAAATTAACTTTGATTTGGTTACCGCTTACAGTGGTATTTATATTACTGTTACCACCGATAATATCAAAGTGGGCTTGTGTTTGATTAACGGTAACATTGGTTCCTGTATTATCTGCACCAACGGTAAAGCTTTGTAAAGCTGAATCGGCATTTTTCAACGAATCCTTGGTCACTTGAGAAAGATCTAAAGCATAATTGGTATTTTGACCAGAAGTCGTAGAAGTTACCGTAATAGCGTCAGTTGTGCTATTTACGCTGGTAGTTTTTTCAGAGTCATTAATCGCTTTGGCGACTTGTTCAGCAGTGGCAAAATAATCACCAACTGTTGGAGCATCAACCTTGCCAGTCGTCGAATTAACAGTTAAATCTGATTTATTCACAGAATATTTGACAGTTGATGTCGTACCAGTCAAATCAACTGTTGCAGTGGTACCTGTTCCATTGGCAAAACTCACATTGTCGTTATTTTTTACTTGGTCTTTTTGAGTACCATTTTCTTGAATATTCCAATAGGTATTATCAGATGCGGTAGAAATGGTAGCATTTAATTGGCTCATATTAACCGCATCTGTATCTGCGACACCCGCACTCACATTAGTGATTTTCTTATTACCGGCATCAATACCTGCTGTAGTGACATTTGGACCACCCGTAATCGTTAAACCACTACCATTAATAACAGTATTACCACCAAATGTTGCCGAGGTAAATGTTGGCGTCATGGATGTGGCAATCGAAATATTTTGACCGTTTTGGGTGATATTAATGTTTTGCCCCGCATCAATAGTGACGGTATCGCCCATCTTAACATTCGTGGTGGTATTATTAGAAACGTTACCCCCTTGCGATTGGGAAGTCTTGATGTTCCAACCTTTGTTTACGGTAGTATTGGCATTATTGGCAGTATTGTTTGCCGCATTCGCTATAGTGTTAGTTGCATATAACTGTGATCCATTCACTGCATCAGTTGACGTTGAACTAACTGTACCATTGGCGACATTAATAATTTTATTATTACCATTATCCAAACCAGTATCAGTTAAACTCACATTAGCTTTACCGCTATTAGTAATGGTTATACCATCTTTATTGATCACTGTTTTATCTGAATCGGTACCAAATGTTGCACTGGTTAAATTGGTTAACTCTTTGGCTAATCTCACTTCCATTGAGTTATCATCTGTTACGATAACACCAATATTTTTATCTGCTTTAGTCGTTAATTTAGAGGCATCCCCCCCCCCCCCCGTAATATCAATCGCTTGATTTGAACTGAGAGAAATAACATTAGCATCTCCCGCTGCTGGAGAATCTGGGTTAGTAATAACGGAGTTATCACCGCCGAAACGTAATGGACGCGTTAAGGTATATAATTGACTTCCATTAATCGCATCAGTACTGGTACTACTCACTAAGCCTGCTGCTACATTTTGAATGCGGCGCTCATTACCTACCGAACCCACTGTTACGACGCCTGTTGGTGTAGCCCCTGCGAAAGTATAGGTTATACCGTCATCACTAGTAATACTATCATAGGATTCCATCCCTTTAGTGCTGGCACTCACTGCCACATAAGCAGAAGCGTTACCTAAATAAACCGAATTCTGTTGGGTTGCCGTGACATTATTACCTAAAATAAAGTAATCTGACCCAGCTGTATTAAGAGTATTATTAGCACCGATAATTGAAGAATCCGTAATTGCCACATCTTCTTCAGTGGTTGTGGTTGTTGATGTGGCATCATCAATTTGTGCCACCGTATTATGATGACCGTAAATAAATAAACCACTTAAATCTGCGGCGAGTTTTTCACTGCTACTAATGGTATTGCCATAACCGGTCACATAAATATCTTTTAAGATATTCACTGGATCCTCACCACTTGGCGTTGGCGTCGTCACATTACCGATTTCATTGGCATTACCCACAACCCGAATATTCTCTATTGATTTACTGACAAGATTACTATTACCAAAAATACCACTGGCATTCGCCGAAACCACACTATTCGTATTACCGAGTGAATAAGTACCCGTCCCACCAATCACACCAGCATAGCCAATCCCCCCCGAACTTTCACCTGTTACTCGTTGATTTGTACCCAAGGCAATGGAATTAGTACCAGAAGCTTGTGCGGATGTACCGATAGCATTAGAAGATGCCCCTGTTGCAGATGCTTGTGTACCAATAGCGTTAGAAGATGCCCCACCTGCATATGCTTCACTACCAAAGGCATTACTTTGTACGCCAGCAGCAGTCGCACGATCACCGATTGCATTTGCTTTATTGGCAGAAGACGTCGCACGATAACCAAGAGCAATCGCGCGATCAACCGGTTCATTGGTTTTTGTTGAACTCGCCGCTAAACTACCGATAGCAATAGAGTTATTACCTTCACTATTTGCGCCCGCACCAACCGCTAATCCATATTTATAATTTTGATTCTTATTATTCACATTAGTTTGGCTAGATTGTGGTACACCATCATCAAGTTCCACTGAACCTTGATAAAATGTACCCATTGCTATAGAACCTGTACCATATGCACTCGCATCATTACCAATAGCAACGCTTCGTTCACCAAGTGCGGCCACCCCTTGACCGACAGCCATAGATAGAGAACCTATTGCTTTGTTGTTGTCATAGTTACCTAACTGCGAACCATCATCATTTACGCTGAAGTAATGAACCTTATTATCAGTCACAATTTGATTAACTTGGGCTAAATTAACCGCATCAGTACCTGCTGTAGCAGCGGCAACATTGTGAATTGCAGTTCCTTTGCCAGTATCATTCTTTAAGGTTACACTTGCATCTGAACTAACATCTGGACTGGTTATTGCATCATAATTAATACCTGATGTAGCAGTAATCGCAAGATCATTAATATCGGCATTTACTTTCTTATAAACCTCATCAGATGTCTGTTTCAATTGAGCAACTGTCACTGCATCTTGATCATCTACACCATCAGCCACATTCACAACACGACGTAAAAGATTAGCATCCGAATCACCTACAGAAACCACTAAATGAGACGTGTTTCCCGTAAGATAACCACCACCTGGCTTATCCTTTGCCACAGAATTCGCTCCCAATGCAACACTATTAGCCTCCGCCATTGCACTGTAACCAATAGCCACACCGTCAGCTCCTGTTGCTTGAGAATTAAGCCCCACTGCAACAGATTGTTTTGCACTGGCATTCGCCAAATACCCGATGGCAACGGCATCATTGCCGGCTTTAGTTTGCGAACCCACGGCGGTGGCACGTTGAATTGCGGTGGCAGAACCATAAGAGTTGGCATTACTACCGATAGCGATATTCTCACCTAAAGTTTCATTTGCATTCGCAATATTTTTCCCCGCCGAAGTCCCTAACGCCACATTGTTTTTACCAACCACACCGGAACCTGCATCAAAACCAATGCCAATATTTGATTGACCTATTACACTTTGACCAGAATTTTCACCAATATTAATATGAGAACCTTTAGTCCCCGTCTCATCTAAAGGTTGCCCTTGACCTGCTTGTAAACCAATAGAAATTGTTTTCGATGTTGCTTGTGCACTATCACCAATCGCAATGCTACTTGCCGTAGAAGCAACAGAATTAACACCAACCGCAACGCTATTTGCCGCAGAAGCAGCTGAATTAGAACCAACCGCAACGGCATTGGCTCCACTTGCTTTTGACATTGAGCCAATAGCAACCGTATTTTCCTCTGAAGCGACTGCGGTATAACCAACCGCAACAGCTTTAGTTGCATTTTCTGCCACCACCGCTTGGTCGCCAATGGCTAATGATGAGCTTGCATTTTTTGCAACTGTTGTGTGATTACCAATCGCAATGGCATTATCACTCGCAATCGTTTGCGCCGATGTCCCTACGGCAATACTATTACTGGTAATAACTAGCGTTTCATCATTATTAGATGTTAACGCATTTTTACCCATAGCAATATTGTTATTACCACGCCCTGTGGCATTATCACCAATGGCAATGGAACTTTTTCCATCACCAATAACAACTTCTGAACCACCACCATAAGCAATGTCACCCAATGGATTGGTACCTACGCGGGAATCACTCCCTATCGCGATCCCTTGTTCAGCACTATTTTCAACTTTTGCACTTTCCCCGACAGCAACGGAATCATTTGCTCTAGCACTGGTATTAGCCCCTGCTGCGACAGCATCATTGCCCGTTGCCCAGGCGTTATAACCCATTGCTGTGGCATTTGTATGTGTGGCAGTCGCATTATTACCGATGGCTGTCGCACTTGTCTGATTTGCAATCGCATTATTACCGACGGCTGTCGCATTTGTCTGATCTGCAAGCGCATTATTGCCGACGGCTACCGATTGATCCCCTGCAGCGATTGCACGAGGACCCGCGGCTAAAGCATCCATACCCGTTGCTTGAGCATCATCCGCTGTAGAATTTACACGGAAATATTTAATCCCAGAATAGATAGTAGTTAAACCAAGAGTATCAACAGACGTATTTAAAGTATTAAATGAAGTATTTAAGTTGTCAAATAATGCCTTATTAGCGATAACCGTGGTATTTAATTCGTTAAGTTCGGTTTTATCTGCTTTTGTGTTGTTTAAATTAGTAACTGTGGTATTTAAGTTAGTCACATTCGTGGTTAAATTATTTAAATCCGTTTGGCTAGCTTTTGTTGCTACAGTAGCAGTTAATGTATCTACAGTTGTTTGATCCGCTTTAGAATTAACCGTTGTAGTTAACGCATCTACTGTCGTTTGATCCGCTTTAGAATTAACCGTTGTGGTTAACGCATCTACTGTCGTTTGATCCGCTTTAGTGTTAACCGTTGTAGTTAACGCATCTACTGTCGTTTGATCCGCTTTAGAATCAACCGTTGTGGTTAACGCATCTACTGTCGTTTGATCCGCTTTAGTGTTAACCGTTGTAGTTAACGCATCTACTGTCGTTTGATCCGCTTTAGAATCAACCATTGTGGTTAACGCATCTACTGTCGTTTGATCCGCTTTAGAATCAACCGTTGTGCTTAGCGTATCTACTGTCGTTTGATCCGCTTTATTAGAAATATCCGTCTCTAAAGTAGAAATCTGAGTTGAAATATCCGAGCCATTAATTGTTAATGAATTGGTTGTAATACCACCATTAAATGTGGCTGTACCGGTAAAAGTTGAAGTTCCTGATACAGTAAGATTATCGGCATTGACATCATCTGCTATAGCAGAAAATGGTGACATGAATAAAACCGTTAATGTCGCTAATTTAAAAGGTAAACCGAGTTGGGTTGTTCTATCGGTTATGGATGAAACTGGTGTAGCCTTTTTAATGGAGTTGGTTTTTCCTCTTGAGCTGGCTAATTCAGAGACTGCAATAAAAGCATTCGCCACTTGGCTCCAAATGACTTTATAAATATGGTTCATGGTAGTGATACCTAAATGTACGTAATCTCATACTTTCAAGACTTATCCTACAACCATGTTGGGTAATTCCGAATCTTACAAGTGTTACTATTTTGTTGATTACAAGAGAGATTAGTCTTCACTAAGCTTTCTAAATGCTGAATGAATGAAAAAGACACCCACTTATTGTGGAGAATGACATTGAACCATGTCAATGTCAATTATCTTTACATAAATTTACATAGGCTTAACCCCGTATTAATACGGGGTTAAGCCTAATATAATATTTGTGATAACTCGATTAGTATTGTGCTAATTTTTAGCCGGTTCCAACAACAATCGATCGGCGTTTTCCGTTGTTTTCAGCGCAACCGTATCTATTGCCATGGCGGATTTTAGCACTTCATCACGTAATTGTTTCGCTCGCTCCTGCTCGCCGACTTGTTCGAAGACATAGGTCGCCATGGTAATATCATTCGGCTCCAGTTGGTCTTTATGCGCCACCACTTTTTTAAACACGTCCGCTGCATTGTCAAACTCCGCATTACGCACATATAAATAGCCTAAGGCACGATAAGCACAACAAGCGCCACTTTCTTCACTATTTTTTACCCGTTTTTGTAATAGCTTAATCAGCTTACTGCTATCGCTGGCTTGTAAACGCGTAATTTGCGCATACAAGGCAGAATTAAGATCACTCTCCAAGGCTAATTTTTTCAAGGTTTCCACGCTCAAATCATAAGCCGATTCATGGTCGTTACAATCAATTAAACGTTGAATTAAACCGATACGCACATAGTGGTCATTATGGCGTTTACGGGGTTGATCTTGCCACCACGCGAGTAAACCATCAGCGCCCTCTTCATTCATGATTTCGTCTAACAAGCCATTTGCCACATCGCGTTGCAGTGCGGTGAATTGTGGTGAAGAATACATATTTGTGCTTTCAATCACCGGCAAGATTTGATCCAATGCTTCATAAGCTTCGGATTGTTGATAAATCTCCACGGCGAGTTTTAATACTTCTGGATTTCTGTTATCCATCACTAATAAACTGTCCACCGAACTGCGCGCGGCGGGCAATTTGTGCTGTAATAACAAAATTCGAGTACGAGCTAATTCTACGGCTAAATTATCTGAACCTGCTAATTGGGTAGCTTCCATTAGGTATTTATTGGCATTGAAATCATCACCGTGTTGTTGAGCGGCTTCAGCTGCCTTGATAAAATTAAGGATCGGTTCATCAGAATGTTTGGCATTTTTAGCAATTAATTTTTCCGCTTTGGAATAATTGCCTTCATCCATTTTAATCAAGCCTTGTAAGGTTTGTTTTTGCGCTTTCACACGTTTACGACGTGAAAACCAGCCATAAGTGCTGTTGCTCAAACGGAAGAATTTTCGCACCAGCCATTCAATCACATAAACCACCGCCATGGCGATGACGAAAAATACCACTAAGGTCACCAGTGATAATTCATAATTGGTATTGACTGTTTGAATCAACACATAGCCTTGTTTGCCGGCTAAATAAGGACCTGCAATTAAGCCTGCCAGTAATACAAGCATTAGGAATAAAATTCTAAACATTGTATTGCTCCTTATTGTTGTTCTGTGTTAGCCGGTTTTGCACCATTATCTGCATCTGCGGGTGTTTCGGTCATGCTTTCTGCTGCATTACTTTCTACTGCTTCTACTGCGTTATTTTCTTCCGCCGATTTTATTTCTTCCACCGCCACTTGATTGGATTCAGTCAAGGTTTTATCCGCTGAAATCTCAATTTTTTGTACTTCTTGTGGTGTTTTATTGAGTAATTTATCCAACGCATTCAAACTGTTTAATTGATTTGGCACTTCAATATAAATAGATTGTTCTGCTAATTCATCCAGCGATTTTAAGAATGCGGTAGCCGTTTCCGAATTAGTATCAAAATAACTTCTAATCCATGCGGCAACGGTTTCAAGGGACTGTTTATACAATTCATTTTGTTGCCGTGGCACCGCTAAAATGGCAATTTGTAACCGTAAGCGAATATTTTCACGTAAGTAAATATCTTGATTCGGTGCCAATAAGGCTTGAGTGGCATTTTCCGAACGTGGGGTAATGCGAATAAAATGATTCATGAATGATATGGCACTTTTCTGAATATTTTTCTCCCAATCATTCACGTCATCGGACACTTTAGTCTCTTGATTTTGTTCATCGCCAAAATTCACGTTAGCAATCACTAATTCATCCACATTATTTGCCAACTGTGATAAACGTTGCATAATCGCATTTTGATCCACGCGATTGACTGAAAGCAATTGCTTTAAATCTTGGTTAATTGTGGCACGAATTAATTTAACTTGTGGCTCATCGACCTTAGTTAATACCTCATCTGCCACTTTTAATAATGAAATACTGGTATCAATATCGTTATCCAATACGAGTTTACGTAACGCATTGGTGAGTAAAAAATCGGCTTCACTCAGTAGCCACTCACTTGGTTGTGCATTATTTGCTTTCGCCAGCTTGTTCACTTCTGCCTTTAAGTTTGTATAAGCAGTATCTTGTGCAGACAAGTTTTGTGCTAGGCTGGCAAGTTTTTGATCATGCGCGTTTAAGCCAGCCAGTAACTGCTCAATTTGCGCCCGTTCTTGTGCAAAGTTTGGCATTTCCAGCGGGGTATTACTTGTATTCGCCACATGCGCTACACTATTGGAAATTTTTTGTTCAAGTGCGGTGATTTTTTGGTTAATTTTATCCACTTCCAGTTGACCGAAATAATATCCCGCGCCGCCAAGTCCTAATGCCACTAATAAAGCGAATACACCTAATGCGGAACTGCCTTTTTTTATCACCACGGTTTCGGTTTGTTGTGGTTTAATTTTTTCCGGTTCGGTGTGTTGCGGCTCGGTTTTAACACGGTCTTTAGCCGACTCTACCTTGGATGTTTCGACTTTTGCAGAATCTAACGTCGGCTCAACATTGACTTGTTTGCCTGCCTTGTCAGTGATGTTTTTCTTCACTTCACCAGCATCTGTCCCCACCGTTTTCCCCTCAGTTGTCCCCGTAGCGCCTTGGTTCTGAACGCCATCAGATTGCATTTCTTTTTTATTACTCATACCAACTCTCTCTCGCTTAAAATTAAGATGTTAATAACCTGCTTGCTAATGTCTCGACCAAAGTGGCATTATCTGCTTTCGGTGCAATAATAATATTTTCTTTTTGCCAACCCACTGCCACCGCTAAATTCGCAATACGGCGACTAATGGTAACCAATTGACAACCTTTTAACCAAGTTTGTTCTCTTACTGGCACAAAGTCAACCAACGCATTTAAAATTTCCGCACTGGTGACTAAAACACAGTTAATGCCAGCACGTTTCCATAAATCAATTTGCTCGTCATTATTATAGTCTATTGGCAAGCGTTGATAACATTCTAGCACATTTATTGTCGCACCACGTAATTTTGCTTGTGCTGCAAAATGCTCACGCCCGCCATTGCCGCGTAAAATCAGGATGTTTTTATCCTCTAAATCTTGCATTAAGGCTAAATTTAACACTCCCTCGCTGTTTTCTTGTTGAAATGGATAATGTACAGTAATTCCGCATTGGCTTGCCAAATATTCCGCAGTGCCTTGCCCCACAGCAAAATAATCAATATCTTCTCGCCATTGAAAGCCGGTGGCTAATAAGGTTTCTACGGCAAAATTCACCGCACTTTTGGAGACACAAAAAATATAATCACCCGATTTTAACTGGTTAATTTTATTCGGTAATTGATTGAGCTCTCGTCCGGCAGAAATGGAAAAAAACGGTAAATGAATATTGGCTATGCCAACTTTATTCAGCCTCTCCGCTAATTGTTTGCCCGCTTGATCTGGGCGCGTAATTAACACTGCCATAACGCTTAATCCTGATAAATTTCCGCTAAGATTTTATCTGCCCCTTGCGCCAATAATTGCTCAGCAATTTGTCGCCCTAAAACTTCCGCATTTTGCACCGCACTTTTGCCTTCGGCGCGGATAATTTGCGAACCGTCTAATGAACCTACCAACGTTCGTAAATAGAGTTCATTTTGTTGTATTACGGCAAAGCCAGCAATCGGCACCTGACAACCACCTTGTAAATGGCTATTCATCGCTCGTTCAGCCAGTACGCACGCGGTGGTGTCTGCATCGGCAAGCGGCGCAAGTAATTGTTGTACACGTTGATCATCCACTCGGCATTCAATCCCAACCGCCCCTTGTCCTGCTGCGGGTAAGCAATCGGATACATCAATAAAAGAGGCAATACGTTGTTCTAATCCTAAACGGATTAATCCTGCGGAGGCTAATATAATTGCCGCATAATCGCCATTGTCTAACTTGCTTAAACGCGTTCCCACATTGCCACGCAAGGATTGAATTTGCAAATCGGGGTGTAAATGCTTTAATTGGCACTGACGGCGTAAACTGGATGTGCCAACTATCGCACCCTGTGGCAATTCAGCCAAATTTTTATAATGATTTGACACAAAGGCATCACGTGGATCTTCACGCTGGCAAATCACACTTAAACCTAAACCAGTCGGAAATTGCATCGGCACATCTTTCATAGAATGCACGGCAATATCCGCTTCGCCATTTAACAATGCATGTTCTAATTCTTTGACAAACAAACCTTTTCCACCGATTTTAGCTAATGGTGTGTCTAAAATCACATCCCCTTTGGTCATCATTTTAACCAGTTCAATGGTTAACTCAGGATAAAGGGCTTGCAAGCGATGTTTAACATAATTGGCTTGCCATAATGCCAGTGGGCTTTGTCTGGTGGCAATTTTTAAGCTGTTATTCTTACTATGCGACATTATAAAATCATCTTAATTAATTTATCCGCTTTAATACGAGCAAAACGTTTTAATAAGCGTTGCACTGGCTCCGGATAGTGTTCCATGGTGTCGAGTTCCGAATAATGTTTTACGATTGTGGTATATCGACGAATTTCACTTAATTCTTGTTGTATTTTCGGTTGTAGTTGCTGCTTGGGATCAGAAATAAACAACCCATTTTCAGCATCTAACCGCCATGCGCGTGGATTTAAGTTATTGCCGGTTAATAACATATATTTTTTATCTACCCAAATACCTTTTAGGTGATAACTATGATCTTGATCTTTCCATAAACGAACGGTCAAATGTCCATTATTAATTTCATGTTCGAATTTTTTACAGAAAGCACGTAAATTTTTCTCATATAAATAAGGCAATCCACCCGCCATTTTAAAGGGTTCTGATGGCGGAATATAAAAATCGTTGGCGGTTTTATCACCGACAATAATTTCGATCTGTTTACCATCATTTAACAGATCACGAATCTTAATTTGCAATGTGCGTGGAAAGTTAAAATACGGCGTGCAGATGATCAGTTTTTGTTCGACCAGCACAAATAAATCTTGGATGGTGCGGTTTAATAAATTATCTCTCGCCCCTAAACCGAATAAAGGCGAAATTAATAAATTATCCTGAAATTGCACCGCACTTTCTAACTGATAGTTTGCATAAGCAATTAAATAACGACGAAAAGACTTAATCTGATGCTTAATTTCTTTAGTTTTTGGACGCTGTTTATCATCTAGTGGTAAAACCACATTAGGATCACTTAAATATTGTTGGATAAATCGCACGAAACTATCAGCTAACCGTGGATTTTTAATTTTTTGATAGCGGTCATAGCGATATTTTTCTTGCTGATATAAATAGACATTGTTGATACTCGCACCACTGTAAAGCACCGTATCATCAAATACGAAACCTTTAATATGTAGCACACCAAACACTTCTCGGCTATTAATCGGTACCCCAAAGAACATGGGATCATTGTGGTGTAACGCTCGCTGTTTTGCATACCAATCCGCATTCGTGGTGCTTTCTTCCGCACCAATTAAATTACGTTGTGCGCGATGCCAATCAATTAAGATTTTAACATCTAAATCTGGATTGTTCGCTTTAGCTTGATAAATTTCCGCCAAAATTTCTTCGCCAGCTTCATCAAATTGCCAGTAAAGTGCGGTGAAATAAATGCGTATTTTAGCATGACGGATCAATTCAATAATGGCTTGTTTAAATGCTTTCGGACCTGAAATAAATTCAATATCATCCGCAACTTGTGGCACATAGTTCATTTTCTCAAGATGTTGTTTTGCTCTTTTTAGTCGATTAATAAACATAATATTTCTTTATATTACTCAGCATTATTCTGGTAGTTTACAATATTTATGAATGAATAGGGTAGAAAAAAGCATTTTTTTGCTATAATAGCCCGAATCTTCCTTTATTAGTGACTACATTATGAACAAATCTAAATCTTCCAATTTCAGTAAACCTATTTTTTCACCACTTTCTGATCAAAAACGTTTTTCTGATCGCCGTTCAAGCCAGACAAAACGCCCAAGTTATCGCCAACCTGCATCAGAACCACACCTCACTGAAACGACTTTAGGTGGGGTAAAAGTCGTCGTCAAGTCCAGTCGCATAAGTGATAAGCCCAACAAGAAAAAAACCGGTGCGTTATCACCAAGAGCGCCAGAAAAAATCAAGAAAAATCGTGCGGAAGAAATGAAAATCTTCGGTGAAAATGCTTGTTTGAGTTTATTTGAGCAACGACCAGAAAGCATTGTTCGTGTATGGGCGACGGTGGAAGTGGCACATAGAATTGGAGAGATGTTGAGTTATTTAGCCACCAATAAAAAAGTCTATCACGTGGTGGATCGTGAAGAATTAGAGCTTGTCAGTGGTTCAGAACACCATGGTGGTATCTGTATGTTAGTCAAAAAGCCACGCATATTTACGCTTGCTGGTTATGTGGATTTACCCCGTAAAGCCGATTGTTTAATCATGTTAGACGGTGTAGCGAATAATCCACAAAATCTCGGCGGCATTTTGCGTACTTGTGCCTTTTATGGCGTGAAAGGCATTGTTACTAGCCAACCAGATATGTTACTCAACGCCAATACCGCACGCGTTGCTGAGGGCGGTTTGGAATATGTACATATTTTACAATCCCATGATGGTGAAACTGCATTACAGCAATTACGCCAAGCTGGTTATCAAATTGTGCATATTAGCCATGAAAAACAAGTACAGAGCATTAATAGCCTACAATTACAAGATAAAGTGGTGTTTGTGTTAGCCAACGGCTGGGCGACAAAAGAAGATGCTAAGGTCAATTTAAGTTTAGCCAATCCGTTAAAAAGTGGCTTAAATGTGGCTGTAGCTACTGGGGTGTTGTTGGTAAAATGGGTAGGAAGATAGCGATGCCCCGCACTGGCGTACAGGGTTAAGCATGGTAACGATGCTCCGCATCTTGTGTTGCCTAGCTACGGAATAGCGTTATATTCGTCACCTCGTAGGCGAGTATGGGGGTAGTTATTATAATTTATCGGCGTGATGAATTAATACAAAGCGTTCCCAAAGTTCTTCTTGGCTTTCTATGTGGTCGGGATCGAGAATAATACATTTGGTGATCGGGCAAACTTTTTGGCAGGTTGGGGTATCATAATGTCCGACACATTCGGTGCAAAGGTTTGGATCAATTTCATAAATATCATCACCAATAGAGATCGCATCATTCGGACATTCCGGCAGACACATATCGCAATTTGTGCATTTATCCGTGATGAGTAACGCCATAACAATCTCGTGAGTGAACTAAAGTTGGCGATTATATAGAATTTTAATAACAATTTAAAGGTTAAAAATGACACAAAAACAGCAGAAACAACTTGTTCAACTCATTATTGTCGCTATCGGCTTGCTTATTTATTTTGCCATAAACTGGTTTAGCCGTGATGTTCAACACCAACCAACTCAACCGACCACCACAAAACAAGCTCAAAAACAAAATAATAGCAATGTAAAGGTGAATAAAAGTGCGGTGAATTTTGATTATGATTTTGTCATGTCTAACGATCCTATCGGATCCAATAAAAATGCCAACACTGATTATTATATGCTTGCATTATCTTGGTCGCCTGCATTCTGTCATAACCAACAAGAAAAATATGGCAAAAACCTACCTCAGTCTGCTCTTATGCAATGTGGCACACAACAAAAATATGGTTGGGTAATTCATGGGTTATGGCCACAAAATGCGAACGCTCAAAGTACGATTGATCATCCAAGATTTTGTCAAGGGGATTTGCCAGCAGTAGATTATACCATTATGCAAAAATACTTAGCGGAAAGTCCCAGCCTGAATTTACTCCAAGGCGAATGGGAAAAACACGGTGCCTGTGCCTTTGATTCGGCGGAACAATATTTTAAAAAACAACAAGATTTATACCGCAGTTTAGTGTTACCCACAGAACAAATGAACAAAAAAGAGTTGTTTCGTTGGATAAAACAGCATAATCCTGCCTTAAAAAATGCCTATTTAGGGGCAAGCCGTACTGAATTGTTCATTTGTTATGATTTAACATGGCAAGTGATAGATTGCAAATAACTCACAATAATTTGATCTAAAGCAGTTACAATAGCGAAAAGATCTCGTTATAATAGGATAGATTTACCGTTTTATATTATTTTTAACACAAGAAGGAAAAATTATGTCAGTAATCAAAATGACCGACCTTGATTTAGCAGGTAAACGTCTTTTTATTCGTGCGGATTTAAACGTACCTGTCAAAGATGGTAAAGTAACTTCTGATGCTCGTATTCGTGCCACTATTCCTACCTTAAAATTAGCCTTAGAAAAAGGGGCGAAAGTCATGGTCACTTCTCACTTAGGTCGTCCGACCGAAGGTGAAGCATGCCAACCAGAAGATTCATTACAACCTGTAGTTGATTACTTAAACAAGGTTTTAGATGTACCTGTTCGTTTAGTAACCGATTATTTAAATGGCGTTGATGTTAAAGAAAATGAAATCGTGGTGCTTGAAAATGTACGTGTTAATAAAGGCGAGAAGAAAAACGATCCTGAATTAGGTAAAAAATACGCCGCACTTTGTGATGTATTTGTAATGGATGCGTTTGGTACTGCTCACCGTGCGCAAGCATCCACTTATGGTGTGGCAGAATATGCACCGGTAGCTTGTGCTGGTCCATTACTAGCAGCAGAATTAGATGCCTTAGGTAAAGCGTTAAAAGAACCTCAACGCCCAATGTTGGCAATCGTTGGAGGTTCAAAAGTCTCCACTAAATTAACCGTGTTAGATAGCCTTTCAAAAATCGCTGACCAAATCATTGTTGGTGGTGGTATCGCCAATACCTTTATCGCAGCTGAAGGTAAAGCAGTCGGTAAATCCCTTTACGAAGAAGATTTAATCCCTGAAGCTCAACGTTTAGCTAAACAAACCAAAATCCCTGTACCCGTAGATGTACGTGTCGGTACAGAATTCTCTGAAACCGCACCAGCGACTGAAAAATCAGTTGATGATGTAAAAGCTGACGAATCTATTTTCGATATTGGTGACAAAACCGCTGAACAATTAGCACAAATCATCAAAGCATCAAAAACTATTCTTTGGAATGGTCCTGTTGGTGTGTTTGAATTCCCTAACTTCCGTAAAGGGACTGAAGTGATTTCCAATGCGATTGCTGAAGCCACTGCAAACGGAGCATTCTCCATTGCGGGGGGCGGTGATACGCTTGCGGCGATCGATTTATTCGGTATTAAAGATAAAATTTCTTATATCTCAACTGGTGGCGGTGCTTTCTTGGAATTCGTTGAAGGCAAAGTGTTACCAGCGGTTGAAATTTTAGAGAAACGTGCGAACGGTTAATTCATATTCACGGTAATGGGCGTATGCAATACGCCCCTACAAAAACTTGATTTTAAATTTAAAGAAGGAAAAACAACATGGCATTATTAGATATCGTAAAACCGGGCGTTGTGACTGGTGATGATGTTCAAAAAGTATTCGCTTACGCAAAAGAACATAACTTCGCTATTCCTGCGGTAAACTGTGTAGGTTCAGACAGTGTAAATGCAGTATTAGAAACCGCGGCTCGTGTCAAAGCCCCTGTTATTGTGCAATTTTCAAATGGCGGTGCAGCGTTCTATGCAGGTAAAGGTATCAAACCAACTAGCGGTACTCGCCCTGATGTATTAGGTGCTATTGCTGGTGCGAAACATGTTCATTCGCTTGCCAAAGAATATGGTGTACCAGTGATTCTTCACACTGACCACTGCGCAAAAAAATTGTTACCTTGGATTGACGGTTTATTAGATGCAGGTGAAAAACACTTTGCTGAAACAGGTAAACCATTATTCTCATCTCACATGATCGATTTATCCGAAGAACCTATTGCAGAAAATATGGAAATCTGTAAACAATACCTTACTCGCATGGATAAACTAGGCATGACCTTAGAAATTGAAATCGGTATTACGGGTGGTGAAGAAGATGGCGTTGACAACAGCGATGTTGATGAATCACGTTTATACACTCAACCAGAAGATGTGTTATTCGTTTACGACAGCTTAAACCCAGTTAGCCCACGTTTTACTGTGGCGGCTGCTTTTGGTAACGTACATGGCGTTTATAAACCGGGTAATGTAAAATTAAAACCATCTATTTTAGGTGCATCACAAGATTTCGTAGAAAAAGAACGTAATCTACCGAAAAAACCAATTAACTTCGTATTCCACGGTGGTTCAGGTTCAAGCCGTGAAGAAATCCGTGAAGCGATCGGTTACGGTGCCATCAAAATGAACATTGACACTGATACTCAATGGGCGGCGTGGGACGGTATTTTACAATTCTATAAAGCCAACGAAGCCTATCTTCAAGGTCAATTAGGTAACCCAGAAGGTCCAGATTCACCAAACAAAAAATACTACGACCCTCGTGTTTGGTTACGTAAATTAGAAGAATCAATGTCTAAACGCTTAGAACAATCTTTTGAAGATTTAAACTGCGTGAATGTATTATAATTGTTTAAAGTAAGTTAAAATATCACCGTACTTTTTCTTATTTGGGAAAAGTGCGGTTTTTTATGCCCTGCACTGGCGTACAGGGCTAGGCATGGTGACGATGCTCCGCATCTTAATAAACTGACAAGCCACAGCGTGGCGTAATATGCTTAACCCCGTACGCAAGTACGGGGGGAAAATCGGAAAAATGACAATATTAACTTTTATCAAACAAAATAAAATGCTTGCCTTAACCAACTCTGCGGTTGGGCTTTATTTTTTAATTACCTTACTATTTAAAGGCTCACATAATATCGGCTTTGCGTTGTTAGTCGCCACAGGAATTATTTTTGCCATTTATCATGTTGTAAAAAAACAGCCTGTTGATTTTATTCCACAAGATAAATGGATAACGACCAGCTTTGTATTTTATGTTTTAGTATTTTTGTTATCACTATTGGTTAATGGTGGCAAAATGAGTGAACTGGATAATCCAAGCCGCGCTTTATTAGTTTTACCCCTCATCTTATTATTTATTAAATATCCCCCTAGATTGACTGTTTTGTTAGTTTGTATTCCTATTGGTGCAGTGATTGCTGGCATTGTGGCATTAATTCATCGCTTTGTGTTGCATTATATCAGAGCATTTGAACACCAAATGCAGATTCAAGCCGGTGATATTGCCATGTCATTAGGTATGTTTAGCTTTGCTATTGCCTTATATTTTGCTTATAAAAAACAAACAAAATTGACCGCACTTTGCTTTATTGCTTCATTATGCGGTATTTTAGCCAGTTTACTTTCTACCGCTCGTGGCGGTTGGGTTGGTGTACCTTTTATTTTAGGCATGATCTTTTGGGTTTATCGTAAACAGCTATCGAAAAAAGTCGTCGGGATAGTTTCCACGGTGTTAGTGGTATTAATTGCCGTAGCCGTAATGATTCCACAAACCCGAATTACACAACGTCTTCAACAAATGGAACGAGATATTTCCGTTTATGTCGATAAAAATAACGCGGGCACTTCCCTCGGGGCTAGATTTGAGATGTGGAAAAGTGCAGTGTTAATGGCGAAAGAAAAACCCTTATTAGGTTGGGGAGCCGAAGGAAGTAATCAACAACGTAAAGAACAAGCGAAACAAAAATTAGTCCATCCTGTGGTAGGGAATTTTACCCACACCCATAATCAATATTTAGATGATCTTTCTAAGCGTGGTATTTTAGGATTATTCGCATTGTTCGGTGTTTTATTTGTGCCACTTGGTTATTTCTGGAAAAACATGGCATCACAACATGCTACGATAAAATTAACCGCACTTTTAGGCTCAATTCATATTATTTCAGTGATGTTTTACTGTTTAAGCCAAGGATTTCTTGCGCATAACTCGGGGACGATCTTTTATTTTCTTGTGACTATCATTTTTTATGGCACATTAAAACAGCAAATAAAACAAGCCTAACATTACGGCGGATAACTCTCCGCCTAATTTTAGCCCAAAATCATCAACGCCCACACGATGACAAAATTCACCATTGCCATAAACACCGCGGCAGATCCTTGATCTTTGGCTCTGCCTGATAATTCATGGCGTTCGGAACCAATGCGATCAACCGCACATTCCACCGCACTATTCAGCAATTCTGCCACCAATACGATTAAATATGCACCAAGCATTAAAGCAATCTCAAATTTATCTTTACCCAGCCCAAAAGCAAGGGGAACAATAAAAATCCCTAAAAACAATTCGTGGCGAAAAGCGGCTTCATTTTTCACCGCACTTTTTAAACCTTGCAAGGAATAGCGAGTAGAATTCATTAAATGGGTCAACCCCGTAGTTTTGTCTGTCATTTTTATTTTCTTTGTTTAAATCCGTTTAACATCAATTACATCATCCAGTTGAGCTAGACGAGCTAAGACTTTGCTTAACATTTCCACATTGCCTAATTCCAATTCAAGATCAATGGTTGCTACTTGACGTTTTCGGTCGGTACGACTTGAAACGCCACTGACGTTAATTTTATCATTGGCTAATACAGTGGTAATATCACGCAACAAGCCATTGCGATCACTGGCAAGCAATCGCACATTAATACTAAATGAACCTGAAAGTTCCGTTCCCCAACTGGTTTCAATCACACGTTCTTGATTTGCCATGCGTAATTTTTTGAGCTGCTCACAGTCGGCACGATGAATGGAAATACCACGCCCTTGCGTAATATAACCGACAATTTCATCACCCGGAATCGGTTGACAACAACGAGCAATATGGTGCATCAAATTGCCAACCCCATTAACCACCACATAGCCTTGTTTTTCCGATTTTTGGTTAGCATTAACCGTACTTTTTTGGCTGCTCTTTTGGCTAACATGGCGTAAAATTTCTTCATCCGCTTGCTCTGCCGTTGGCTTGATTAATTTGCTTTGCAAGAAATTAATCAACTGATGCAATTTAATATCACCACTACCTAAACCATTATATAAATCATCAATTTGTTTTAAATTATAACGTGGCAAGGCATACTGTTCCGCTTGTTTAAGGGTAAGATTTAAGCGGCTCAGTTCTGCCTCCAACATTTCTTTACCGAGTGGAATATTTTTATCCCGATCGAGTTTCTTAAACCACGCGGTAATTTTTGAGCGTGCCTTTGGCGTATGCGTGAAACCTGAATTTGGATTGAGCCAATCTCGGCTTGGATTTGGATTTTTTTGGGTGATAATTTCGATCTGATCGCCCATTTGTAGCTGATACGTAAACGGCACAATACGACCTGCTACTTTCGCGCCAATACAACGATGCCCTACATCACTGTGAATCGCATAAGCAAAATCCAGTGGGGTTGAACCTGTTGGCAAATCCACCACTTCACCTTTTGGGGTGAACACATACACACGGTCATCAAACACTTGTGTCCGCATTTCATCCAGTATTTCACCACTATTGGCAATATCTGATTGCCACGCTAACAATTTACGCAACCACGATATTTTTTCTTCGTAAGCGGAGATTGAACCTGTGGTACCTTCTTTATATTTCCAGTGCGCAGCTACGCCTAATTCCGCATCATTGTGCATTTGGCGGGTACGAATTTGTACTTCGATTGGCTTATCACCCTCACCCAACACAACCGTATGAATGGATTGATAACCATTCGGTTTAGGATTGGCAATATAATCATCAAACTGCTCTGCTAAATGCTGATAATGGGTATGCACAATACCAAGTGCGGTGTAACAATCCTGTAAATTTGGAACCAAAATTCGCACCGCCCTAATATCATACAATCCTTCAAATGCTAGATGTTTTTTCTGCATTTTGCGCCAAATACTGTAAATATGTTTCGGTCGTCCATACACATCTACACAATCAATAGCTTCGTGTAAATAACCCAACAGTTGATTGACAAAATCTTGAATATATCGCTCGCGGTCTAAACGGCGTTCAGCTAATTTATGTGCAATAATCCGATATTGTTCTGACTGTAAATTACGGAAACAATAATCTTCCAACTCCCATTTTAACTGACCAATTCCCAAACGATTGGCAAGGGGAGCATAAATATTGCTACATTCTTTGGCAGCGGCAATTTTTTCCGCTTTTGAATAGCGTTTATCTGCATCACGCAAATAAGTAATCCGTTCCGCTAATTTGATGATCACACAACGGAAATCGTCCACCATTGCCAACAGCATACGGCGGATATTGTCGATTTGTAGATTATTATTGGACTGGTTGGCGTTCAGTTGGCGAATATTATTCATTTCCAACACACCTTTGACTAGCTTACTAATTTTGCTGCCAAAATCTTCTTTTACTTGATCTATGGTGACAATCTTGGCATGCACCACAGGGAATAACATGGCGGCGAGTAAAGTATCCCCATCCATATTCAGACCATGTAGAATTTCCACCATTTCGACTCCGTCACGCAAATACCAATGACTATTTAAGAAAAGCAGCTCGGCATTCGCTCTTGCATATTGCCATGCCTTAGTGAGATCCTGTTCGATTTGTTCAGGTAAATCCAAGTTTTCACACCAATGGTGAATATTGAAATCTTTTGGATTTAACAAGTGAGAACCACGCACAGCAACCATAGTTTTTCCTTTCCTTATTTTTTCTCAAACAGCGAAATACTTTCTAAATGTCCCGTATGGGGAAACATATCAATCATTGCGACCTTGCTTAGGCGATAACCTGCGTTTAGTAAACTTTCCGCATCACGCACTAATGTGGCAGGATTACACGAAATATACAAAATCTTATCTGCTTGCAACTGACAAATGCTTTCAATCGCAAAAGCCGCACCACTACGGGGTGGATCGAGCAAAATTTTATTGAACGGTGTTTTCGCCCAATGTTGACTTAAAAACGGCTGATCCAAATCCCCTTGCTCAAATTCGACATTACAACAGCCATTTTGTTCCGCATTTTTGCGAGCTTTCACGACCATTTCTGCAACCCCTTCCACCCCCACTACTTTTCGTACCAACTGACTTATCGGTAAAGTGAAATTACCCATTCCGCAGAATAAATCTAGCACGTAATCAGTTTTGTTCAACGCCAACCAATGCAACGCCGTTGCCACCATCTGCTGGTTTAATAAGCGATTAATTTGAATAAAATCCCGAATATCAAACTGGAGCAACAAATCGCCAATTTGATAATAAGGTATCTCGCCACAAAGTTGTTGAATTTGCTGATCATCTTGAACAAACAACATCAATTTTTCCTGTTCCGCAAAATTTAACAGCAAACTGCGGTCTTTTTCACTCAAGTTTTTACTATAACGTAGTAACATGGCTATACCATTGTCTGCTAAAGTTAATTCAATATGCCCGAGTAATTTGGGTTGAGAAAATTGACGTAATAATGTGAGAAGTTTCGGCAATAAGTGATCCAGTGCTGGTTCAAGTACATCACATTGCTGAATATTCACTATTTGCGATGAGCTTTTTTGCCGAAAGCCGATGTCAAGCTGCTTAGTTTTGGGATTTACGTTCACACTCAACCGCACCCGACGACGATATTGCCAGCCGTCACCGACAATCATCGGCATAAACATAATGCCCTGCGGTTGCAATTTTTCTAAACGAGAAAACAACGCCTGTTGTTTAGCCAGCCTTTGCATGTCAAGCGGAATATGTTGACTCTGACAACCACCACAAGCCTGATACACTGCACACTGTGGTGCTTGCCGCCGTGAATTGGTATGTAAAATCTTCTTCGCGACCGCTCGCCCATATTGACGTTTTTCTTCTATAATTTCCGCTTGCACGGTTTCATTTGGCAACGCATTTTCTACAAACCACGTCTTACCATTCACTTTACCCACACCCAATCCCTGATAATCCAAGGATTGAATGGTCAATTCAAAGTGCGGTGTTTTTTTCGCTTTTTTTTCTGGGGTGTAAAATAATGCCATGCTGTTAAGTTATTTTAAATATAAAATATTTTGGCTAAACAATTCCCGACTTTTCAAAGGATTATTGCCAAGATAGGGTTTCAACGCCATTCGAGTAAATCGTTTCGCCGCTTTCAGTACATCTGCATCGGTAAATTCCAACGCCTGAAATGCTAATAAATCTCGTCCATAAAAGGTTTGGTTATTCTTTATCAAGGATGCAATAAAACCCTTTTCTTGCCGATATTGATAGGTCATTGCTACATCAATAGGTAAGCCAGATCCCGCACAATGTCCAAAATCTACGCCATAACCTAAAATTTGCAACAACTGAAATTCAAAGGTTCGCAACGCAGGTTCAACATTCTCGGCTTGAGCCAACATCATTAAACATTGCAAATAATATTGGAATAATAAGGGATTAGGTGTTTCCTGTTCAATCACCCGACAAAGTAGTTCATTCACATAGAAGCCACTAAACAACGCCGTTTGTTGCAACGGCAAGGCAATCGCCGCAGGCTCGGCTTTAGTCAAAGTTTTCAATTCCCCCTTGCCCGCCCAGCGTAACAACAGCGGTGTAAAAGGTTGCAATACACCTTTCCACGCTGACTGTTTCCGTCTTGCCCCTTTCGCCAACACCGTTAACCGTCCCGTTTCTTCAGTAAATAAATCCACTAACAAACTGGTTTCACTATACGCTCGGCGGTGTAAAACAAAGCCACGTTGCCAATTTTCGATGATCAAATCTCCCGATAAAAAAGTCACTCCATTTTAGCAGATCCTACAGAAAATTCATTGTAGTTTTTTTATCGCTAAGCAGCAAAGTTAGGGATCATTATGGTTAATGATTTTTGCCAACTGGACGACGGCTTATTTTATGATGCGTTACATACCTAACCGAATTGCATTCATAAAACAAGCTGACTGACATTCGCCACAGCCATTGCAACGGTTGTCATCAATGGTTAAATCAGGAGTAATTGCCTGTTGCGGGCAAGATAGTTGGCAGGTGGTGCAGGCTTGTTGTTGCTTTAATAAGCAGTCTGCATTGAAAACAGGGCGTAAGCCTGTATCTGCTTTAAAAGAGATATGTAATGCATTAGTCGGACAATGCTTGGCACATTCCCCACAGAAGGAACAACTGGTATAGCTTAAATCTAATACGGCTTTTTGATTTGCTACGGAAATTAGCCCTAAAGAACAGGCTGTTACACATTCACCACAACCGGTGCAAGCTGTCAAGAAAAGACTTTCTTTGGCTGCAAAAGGAGGACGAGCTATCGTCCGTTTGTTTGGCTGATCATTTTTTTCGATGGCATGCCACATGCTACGCAGCAGTCCGCGACGAGAAATCTGTTGGTGCGAAAGATAAGCCTGATAATAGCGTTGGTCTTTTGTTTGCATAATGATTATCCGCCAAAAGTTTTAAAAAAATAACCGCACTTTATTTGTCGTTAAACCAAGCTGCTGTTGCCAATAAGATAAAGTTTGCTGGCAAAGCTGAGCAACACCTTGATAGAAAAGAGAATCAGAGCTCGCCAGCAATTCAAAATAACGTGTTGACCAAGGCAATAAATGCTCAGTTAAATATTCTGCCAATAATTCGGGTTGTTGCTCTGCCAAGTAAGCTGTCAACATAAGCATTAAGCCAATGTGATCTTCGGGTTCTTCTGATGGCGCAATAAAGTTTATTCGATGCTGCCGCAAAAATTGACGTAATGTTAATAAAGATGAACCAAAAATCACCGCTTCAGGATCGAGATATACCGATCCCCATGGTGGAGCAAGCAACGTATTTGGACCAATAAATAACATCTGATATTGTTGCACTAACTCTTCTTCAGTGCGTTGTAAGCCTTGTTCAATATGGCTTACACTCGTTGAATTTGCTGTCACGCCGGTGGCTGGTTGCCATTCTTTCGCCCAATCAGCTTGTTGAAAAAAGGCCAAAATTGACCGCACTTTTGCATCATCAGGTGAATAATAAAGCAATGCACCGAGCATTTTACTGGCAATATTAATTTGCGTTAACAATTCTGTTTGCATAAAGTTATCCCACACCACCCACTAGAGAGCGGGTGGTGAATATTAAAAACTAACCACCCACTGCCATACCTGCAGTCATATGTAAGCTATAAAAAATAATCCGTCCGATCATTTCCGCTACCAATACGATGACAGCAGATAAATACCAATGCATGGTATTTTTGCCAACATACAGCAAACCACCACCAATAGCCAACAAACTGAATCGGCTGATTTGCCAAACCGCATAATGTGGCACTAACGCGGTTGCTTGCTGTACCGACGTGGTTATATGATTTAATTCCATGCCTTGATAAATCGCGACGATCATTGCTAAAAAGACAGCAAACAGATAAAGTTTCGGTGAGTAACGTAATACATAGCTTTTGTGTGGATTAGGTTGCCATAATGCATAACCTAAAGCACAACCACCAATGACAATAGTCAAGTAAAACTGCCAAGAAGTGAGTGAACTATTCCAAGTTGGTACCGTATCAATATGATAGACATTATTCATCATATACATAAACACCAACCCGCAAAGTGCGGTTAAAATTCGCAAAAATCTATCCATCGGTTCAGATAGCTTATTCAGTAAACTGAGCAACCAATAAATACCGGCAAAAGCAAAAAATACCGCACCACTGGCAATTTCATTGCTCAGCATGGATTCACCCACTCGGTTAAGGCTGTTAAATGCGCGTATTGGTGTGCCTAAATGAAGAATGGAAGCAATAAAACCGATGCCTAATAAGATCAATAAAACCAATAAGGCTTTATTTAAATATCGGCGACTAGATTGACTTTGGTTATTGGCAATCACACAAAAAATCAACCAAGCGCCTACCACACTTTGAGCGAGCACCGTAAAGATTACTAAGGGTAATTCGTGTAATCCGTTCATGTTACACCTCCCGTGGATTAGCTAAAAAGCCTGTTCGGTCACCCGTTAAACGCGCATTTTTATTGACTTTGATGACCAAATTAGGGTGCGTCAATTCAGCCGGTGGTAATGGCGCAATCGCCGCTTGATTGCCATATTTGGCACGTAATTCATCAATCGGCGCAAAATCCAATGCCCGCAACGGACAGGCCTCAACACAAATCGGTTTATAGCCGGCTTTAATGCGAGAATAACAGCCATCACATTTCGTCATATGCCCTTTTTTAGCATCAAATTGCGGTGCATCATAGGGGCATGCCATATGACAATAACGACAACCAATGCAAGTTTCTTCATCAACGATAACAAAACCGTCTGCATTTTTGTGCATAGCGCCCGTTGGACAAACTTTAGTACAAGCAGGATCACTACAATGATTGCAGGAAATAGACATATAATAAGCAAACACATCTTGATGCCAACAGCCATCATTATCTTGGGTCCAATTTCCTCCAGCATATTCATAAATACGACGGAAATTGACATCTGTGTCTAAATCTTTGTAATCTTTGCAAGCCAGTTCGCAAGTTTTACAACCTGTGCAACGCTCTGAATCAAAATAAAAACCATATTGTTGCATAACTCCCCCTAAATTTTCGCAATTTGTACCAGATTAGAATGTTGTGGATTACCTTTTGCTAGTGGTGATGGACGTTGTGTGGTAAGCACATTGATACAACCGGAATGATCGACGCGATTGTTATCAGGGGCATACCAAGCACCTTCTCCTAATGCCACCACACCGGGGATAATTCTCGGGGTCACTTTAGCATTAATATGTATTTCACCACGATCATTAAAAATACGAATTAAATCACCATTTTTAACACCACGAGATTGTGCATCAATTGGGTTAATCCAGATTTCTTGTGGATTAGCAGATTTTAAAACATCTACATTACCATAAGTGGAATGGGTTCGAGCCTTGTAATGAAATCCACTTAGTTGTAACGGATATTTTTCCATTAATGGATCACCATAATGCTCGAAGCTATCCACGTGAATAGGCAAAGGATGAATGACTTCATCTTTTGCCAACTTCCACGTTTGGGCGATTTCAGCAAGGCGTTCAGAATAAATTTCGATTTTTCCAGACGGTGTTTGTAATGGATTTTGTTCAGGATCTTCTCGAAAATCTTTATAGGCAATTTTAAAACCATTTGGATCGACTTTCTTGAAAATACCTTGTTGACGAAATTCTGCGAAAGTAGGCAATTCGGGGAGATTTTCCCGAGATTGCTGATAAAGATGTCTTAACCATTCTTCTTGTGTTCGCCCTTCGGTAAATTGTTGTTTAACGCCTAATTTCTCAGCTAACGCACTGAGCATATCGTAAAGATTACGACATTCAAAAGATGGCTTAACCACTTGATCTGCAAAAATAACGTAATTCATATTAGCCACATAGGCATCTAAACAAAAATCCATTTGTTCTGACGTCATACAGTCTGGCAATAAAATATCACTATACTTGGCAGTAGATGTCATGTGATTGTCAATGGTAATAATTAACTCACACTTGGATTCATCTTGTAAAATATCGTGCGTACGGTTAATTTGCGAATGTTGGTTAATTAAACAATTACTAGCATAATTCCAGATCACTTTGATCGGAGCAGACAATTTTTCTACACCACGAATGCCGTCTGTGGTAGCGGTCATTTCAGTTCCCCGTATGATGGCATCTGTCCACAAAAACATCGGGATACTCGCTTCAATGGGATTGGTTAAAGTTGGCATTCTCACAAATGGTACACCATAAGCACTTTCTCTTGCCCCAGTATTTCCGCCACTGATCCCCACATTACCCGTTAAAATTGGCAACATCGCGATTGCTCGAGAGATTATTTCTCCATTGCTACGGCGTTGCGGTCCCCAACCTTGCGCAATATAAGCGGGTTTAGTTTGACCAATTTCACGTGCAAGTTTAACAATGCGATCTGCCGGAATTCCCGTAATTTTGGCTGCCCAATCAGGGGTTTTAGCAATACCGTCATCACTTTGCCCTAAAATATAGGCTTTGTAATGGCTATTAGAAGCGGCAGATTTAGGGAGTGTTTTCTCGTCATAGCCTACGCAATATTTATCTAAGAAAGGCTGATCAACCATATTTTCAGTGATTAATACATAAGCCAAAGCAGAGACAAGTGCGGCATCCGTGCCGGGCCGAATTGGAATCCATTCATCTTCTCGTCCTGCCCCTGTATCGGTATAACGCGGATCGATAATAATCATCTTCGCTTTAGATTTTTCTCTGGCTTGTTCAATACAATAGGTTAAACCACCGCCACTCATACGAGTTTCACTCGGATTATTACCAAATAACACCACAAGTTTGGTATTTTCAATATCGGCTAACCCATTACCTAACACCCAACCACCACCATAGGTATAATCTAATCCTACAGCAATTTGTGCCGTACTATAATCGCCATAATGATTTAAATAGCCACCGATACAGTTCATTAAGCGAGCAATCAATGTCGAACCGGGAGGCCAAGACTTAGTTACGGTTCCCCCCAATGTGCCAGTACCATAATTTAAATAGATACTTTCGTTACCATATTCAGCAATATTTTTTTGCAAAGATTGAGCAATTTCAGTTAAAGCTTGGTCCCAAGAAATACGTTTAAATTTTCCTTCACCGCGTTTCCCTATACGTTTCATCGGATATTTTAATCGATCGGGATTATACACGCGTCTTCGCATTGAACGCCCACGTAAACAGGCTCTGACTTGATGATCTAAATTATAGGTTTCCGTACCAGTATTGTCTGTTTCAACATAGATAATTTGATTATCTTTGACATGCATACGCAAAGGGCAACGGCTACCGCAGTTCACCGTGCATGCACTCCATACAATTTTTTCTTCACTTTGCGTAGATTGAACATCTTTGGCTTGAGTAGTAAAAGGAATGGATAACCCACTGGTTGCTGCCAACGCAGTTAATCCGCTGGCTTTCACAAAATCACGCCGCTTTATTTGTGGCAAATTTTGCCCTGCTAATTTTGTTATGTCCATATTGTTTGTCCTAATAGATATAAAGGTAGATAAGTAAGATAAAAATAAAAACGTTATAAAAAGTAACGTTATTCTAAATATGGCATAATAGAACAATAAATGTTCTGATCTAGATCAATAAAATTGTGATATTTTATAATAAAATCATAATGTTAACCTTATTAATAATCGTTATCCTTTATATGTTATTTTTTTATTACAATATTTTTAATTTCAGTTAAAAATGCGGTGTATAATGTTAAAAATTTTTTCTCCACTTATATCATTGATTGCTTAAACTTCGTTTTATCCACTCCAGCAATCTTGAAAAAACCTTGTTTTTTTTCACCGCACTTTGCTTTATCATAATCATCACTTTTTTAATTTTGAAATATTATGAGAATACCCAGAATTTATCACCCCGCCCCCTTAGAAAACCAAACCACTTGTCAACTCAGCGAAGATGCTGCCAATCACGTTGGGCGAGTATTGCGTATGCAAGTGGGCGAAAAATTAGAGCTATTTGATGGTTCAAATTATATTTATTCCGCTCAAATTACCGAAAGCAACAAAAAAGCGGTAGTGGTAGAACTTTTAGATCGTCAACTTGATAACCGAGAAAGCCCATTGAACATTCATTTAGGGCAAGTGATCTCTCGTGGCGAACGGATGGAATTTACCATTCAGAAGTCGGTAGAATTGGGGGTAAATGTGATTACACCCTTGTGGTCAGAGCGTTGTGGGGTGAAATTGGATGCGGAGAGGATGACGAAAAAAATTCAGCAGTGGCAGAAAATTGCTATTGCTGCTTGTGAACAATGTGGACGGAATGTGGTGCCTGAAATTCGTCCAATGATGAAGTTGCAAGATTGGTGTGCGGAGCAAGATGGGGCGTTAAAGCTCAATCTGCACCCAAGAGCGAAGTATTCCATTAAGACCTTGCCTGACATTCCTGCGGCTGGCGTACGGTTGTTGATTGGATCAGAGGGCGGTTTATCGCCCCAAGAAATCAGTCAAACCGAACAACAAGGCTTTACCGACATTTTGCTAGGCAAGCGAGTGTTACGTACGGAAACCGCGGCGTTGACCGCCATTACCGCATTACAAGTGTGTTTTGGTGATTTATAACCGTTTTATCTTCATCAATTTTCCCGTATAATGCGGTGCAAATTTTCATTATTTTTTGAGATAACTTATGACAACAACTTTTAACGTAAAAACATTCCAAGGGATGATTTTAGCCCTGCAAGATTACTGGGCGAAACAGGGAGCAACCCTTGTACAGCCTTTTGATATGGAAGTCGGTGCAGGCACTTCGCACCCAATGACCGCTTTGCGTGCATTAGGGCCTGAGCCAATGGCATTTGCTTATGTACAGCCATCACGTCGCCCGACTGACGGTCGCTATGGCGAAAACCCAAACCGCTTACAACATTATTATCAATTCCAAGTAGTCATCAAGCCGTCCCCTGATAATATTCAAGAACTCTATTTAGATAGCCTAAAAATGCTCGGTTTTGACCCAACGCAAAACGATATTCGCTTTGTGGAAGACAACTGGGAAAACCCAACCTTAGGGGCGTGGGGCTTAGGTTGGGAAGTGTGGTTGAACGGAATGGAAGTCACCCAATTTACCTATTTCCAACAAGTGGGCGGTTTAGAATGTCGTCCTGTCACAGGCGAAATTACCTACGGTTTAGAGCGTTTGGCGATGTATATTCAAGGTGTGGACAGCGTGTATGACTTAGTTTATTCAGACGGTTCGTTAGGCAAAACCACCTATGGCGACGTGTTCCATCAAAACGAAGTCGAGCAATCTGCCTACAATTTTGAATACGCCGACACTGATTTCTTATTTCAATGTTTCGATCACTACGAAAAAGAAGCCAAAGCCCTGTTAGAATTAGAAAAACCGTTACCACTGCCCGCTTACGAACGCATTTTAAAAGCTGCACACAGCTTTAATATGCTCGATGCACGCAAAGCAATTTCGGTAACGGAACGTCAGCGGTATATTTTACGCATTCGTACCTTAACCAAAGGTGTGGCGGAAGCCTATTACGCCAGCCGTGAAGCGTTGGGATTTCCGGGGTGTAAGAAGTAGGTGAGATTCGGGACGCAGTGCGTTCCGAATTGTGCAGTCACTGATTGCAAAATCTAAATAGAGAAACAAAATGCCGAATTTGCCACAAACCAACAATACGCTATTTAGCCAAATTGCCGAAATTATTCATCAGGCAAGAAACCAAGTTCGCCAAACGGTCAACGTAGCGATGGTGCAATCTTATTGGGAAATCGGTCGGTTAATTGTTGAGAATGAACAACAAGGTAATCAAAGAGCCGATTACGGTAAATATGTATTGCAAGATTTGTCAAAACGCTTAACAGAAATGTTTGGAAAAGGGTTTGGCGTATCTAACTTACGCAATATGCGTCAATTTTTCTTGGCGTTTCCAATTCGCCACGCAGTGCGTAGCGAATTAAGTTGGACACATTATCGTAGTTTGATACGGATTGAAAATAATCAAGCACGTCAATGGTATTTAAATGAGGCTATTGAACAACATTGGTCGGCTCGAGCCTTAGAGCGCCAAATTTCTGTATTGTATTACGAACGTTTATTAGCAAGTCAAAACAAAACGCCAGTGATTACCGAAGCGGAACAAAAAACCGAAGAACTAAAAGAAACCATTGAAGATTATTTGCGTGATCCTTATATTTTGGATTTCTTAAATCTACAAGATGGCACTTATCAAGAAAATGATGTTGAGCAAGCCATTATCAACAATTTGCAACTGTTTTTGTTAGAGCTTGGCAAAGGTTTTGCTTTTGTGGAACGCCAAAAACGAATTCGTTTTGATGATGAAGATTTTTATATTGATTTGGTGTTTTACAATTTCAAACTCAAATGCTTTTTGTTGATTGATTTAAAAATCGGCAAATTAAAACATCAAGACATAGGGCAAATGGATACCTATGTTCGCTTATTTGATCAAGAAATTAAAGGAGCAGATGATAATCCAACTATCGGCTTAGTATTATGCAGTGAAAAAAGCGAAGCAGTGGCGAAATATTCAGTTTTGGCAGATCGCAAGCAGTTATTTAGTGCCAAGTATTTACCGTTTTTACCAACGGAGAAAGAGCTGGAAGAACAGATTACTAAGGCGAGATTGGCTACACAGTGCATGGAGAATTAGTGAGTGATATAATTTACATATGTTGTCATCTAAAATTTAAGGGAGAATACAAATGTTATTCCAAAAAGAAAAAGGCTACGATGAATTTTTAGCAGAGCAAATCAAACAAGCACGAGAAGATATTCAAGCAGGTAAAGTGCTTACACTAGCCGAATCAAAGGCTCGTACCCAAGCTTTGCTTGAGCGAAAAGCAAGAGAATTAGAGCAAACTCAGCAAGGTACGATTTATGCCTAAATTGATTTTGACTCAAAAAGCACAGAGTAATTTAGACAAAATAATTGAAAACATTGTTGATTATACAGGCTATGAACTTAGCGGCATAAAACTATCAAATGATTTATATGAGAAAATGGAATTAATTGCTTTTATGCCCACCATTGGGCGTTGTCGAGATGATGGTTCACTGGAAACATTTTGTCGAAATTATCGGATGTTTACGAAATTATTGATGATATTGTTTACATTGAAACCATAATTCATTGTAGTAGATTATATCCTAGACCTTAATAGAACGTATTTATAAAAATAAATTAAAGAGAATAAAACCCAATGACAACCCAAAACTTCATAGTAGAAATCGGCACTGAAGAGTTGCCTCCGAAAGCGTTAAAAACCCTTGCTACGGCTTTTGCGGAGAATTTTACCGCAGAACTGAATCAAGCTGGTTTAACATTCAGTCAAATTAAATGGTTCGCCACTCCACGCCGTTTAGCGTTGAAAGTGGCGGATTTAGCCACCGAACAGCCAAGTAAGCAAATTGAAAAACGAGGGCCTGCAGTAGCGGCAGCCTTTGATGCCAATGGCAATCCAACCAAAGCCGCTGAAGGTTGGGCGAGAGGTTGTGGTATTACTGTGGATCAAGCGGAGCGTGTGGCAACCGATAAAGGCGAATGGCTGGTGCATCGTGCGGTGCAACAAGGGCAAGCCACCAAAAATCTTTTACCCGATTTGGTCGCAGTCGCACTGGCGAAATTGCCAATTCCAAAACCAATGCGTTGGGCGGATAAAACCGTGCAGTTTATTCGTCCTGTGCATACGGTAACAATGTTGCTCGGTTCAGAACTGATTGACGGTGAAATTTTAGGTGTGAAAAGCGGTCGTACCATTCGTGGACACCGTTTTTTAGGCGAGCGTGAATTTGATATTCAACACGCTGATGAGTATCCGCAAGTTTTAGCCGAACGTGGTCAAGTGATTGCCGATTTTAATGAGCGTAAAGCGATTATTTTGGCAAAATCGCAAGAAAAAGCCACCGCACTTGGTGGCGTGGCAGATATTGATGAAGATTTGTTAGATGAAGTGACTTCATTAGTGGAATACCCGAATGTGTTAACCGCCAAATTTGAAGAACGTTTCTTAGCCGTGCCAGCGGAAGCTTTAGTTTACACGATGAAAGGCGACCAAAAATATTTCCCGATTTACGATAAAAATGGCAAATTATTACCGCACTTTATCTTCGTTTCCAACATTATTCCAGCGGATCCAACAGCGATTATTGAAGGCAACGAAAAAGTGGTGCGTCCACGTTTGACGGATGCGGAATTTTTCTTCAAAACCGATTTAAAACAACGTTTGGAAGATCGTTTACCACGTTTGGAAACTGTGTTATTCCAACAACAGCTTGGTACATTGCGTGATAAAACCGCTCGTATTGAACAGTTGGCAGGTGAAATTGCCGCTCAAATTGGGGCGGATGTGGCAAAAGCCAAACGGGCAGGTTTATTGTCAAAATGCGACTTGATGACCAATATGGTGTTTGAATTTACCGATACGCAAGGCGTAATGGGAATGCACTATGCTCGCCATGATGGCGAAGATGAAGAGGTCGCAGTGGCGTTAAACGAACAATATATGCCACGTTTTGCAGGCGATAATTTGCCAAATTCTTTAGTGGCGTGTTCGGTGGCATTGGCGGATAAAATTGATACCTTAACAGGTATTTTCGGCATCGGACAAGCCCCAAAAGGCAGTGCTGACCCATTTGCATTACGCCGTGCAGCTCTTGGATCGCTTCGGATTATCGTGGAGAAAAATCTTCCGCTTGATTTAACTATTTTAGTTGAAAAATCCACCGCACTTTTTGGCGACAAACTGACCAATAAAAACGTGGTGAATGACGTAGTAGACTTTATGCTCGGTCGTTTCCGTGCGTGGTATCAAGATGAAGGTATTGCGGTGGATGAAATTCAGGCTGTACTGGCTCGCCGTCCAACTCGTCCTGCGGATTTTGATGCCCGTGTTCGTGCGGTGTCGCATTTCCGCACATTGGATTCAGCGGAAGCCTTAGCGGCAGCCAATAAACGGGTGAGCAATATTCTAGCTAAAGCGGATATTGAAATTGGCAAGATTGATTTATCTGCCTGTGTTGAGACTGCGGAAAAAGCACTTGCCGAAAATGTGGTTGCTCTTCAACAAGCAGTGCAACCATTAATTGCCAAAGGCGATTACAGTGCGGTGTTAGATGAATTAGCCAATCTTCGCCAGCCAGTAGATAATTTCTTTGATAACGTGATGGTAAATGCTGACGATCAAAAATTGCGTCAAAACCGTTTAGCTATTTTGCAAACTTTACAAGATTTATTCTTGCAAGTGGCAGATATTTCAGTATTGCAGTAATTAAAATAGCGCTACAGCGTAGCGAAACCATGCTTAACCCCGTACCAAGTACGGGGTCTTTTGTATTATCTTTCCGCCATTAATGCCTCAATCTCATCAACTTCTTTTGGTACAGCTGACGTAAAAATTTTATTCCCCGTTTCGGTAATTAAAATATTATCTTCAATGCGTACGCCGATACCTTTATATTGTTCCGGCACATCAGATTTTGACGAAATATATAAGCCCGGTTCAACCGTCAACACCATACCAGGTTGTAACGTACGGTCTCTTACTTTAGAATTTCTATCTACATTATGCGAGCCGTTGCTATAACTGCCGACATCATGCACATCTAAGCCTAACCAATGCCCTAAACCATGCATATAAAATTCTTTGTAAGCCTGATTGGCAATGAGTTCTTCTACATCACCTTTTAAAATGCCTAAACGGACTAAACCTTCGGTTTTAATCCGCACTACTTCATCATTAGCTTGTTGAATCGAATTGCCAGCGACTAAGATTTCAAGGGCGCGTTTTTGCGCTTTTAGTACAATCTCATAAATTTCCCGTTGTGCTGGGCTAAATTTGCCGTTGATCGGGAATGTTCGCGTAATATCGCCCGCATACATGGCAAATTCACAACCCGCATCAATAAGTAATAAATCACCATCTTTCAAAGGTTGATCGTTTTCAACATAGTGCAAAATACAGGCATTTTCGCCACCACCGATAATACTATTATAGGACGCATATCTTGCCCCAAAACGATTAAATTCATGCAACATTTCACTTTCAATTTCATATTCAAAACGATTGGCACGAGCTTCTTTCATTGCTCTAATGTGAGCCAACGCCGAAATTTGTCCAGCTTGTTGCATAATGCGAATTTCATTTTCAGATTTGAATAAACGCATTTCATCTAATATGGGTTGTAATGGGGTGAATTCTTGTGGTGCAAGATATTTTCGACCAGCAATAGCTCGCAAATCTGGTAGTAAACTTTGCATAAATTCATCATCTGCTGATCGCCCGTCTAATCCCTGTAAGAAATACACGGTTTTTGCTTCAAACAATAAGGTAGGTAACTGTTGTTTCAACTCACTAATATTAAAAGCCTGATCAATTTGTAAGGCTTGTGGCGCTTTTTCAATACCTAATCGTCTGCCGTCCCAAGTTTCTCTTTCTGGATCAGAAGGACGCAAGAAAAGTGCAGTGGAAATTTGCTGATTTTTTTTACTTAACACTAAAACACTTTCAGGTTCATTAAATCCCGTGAGATACCAAAAATAACTGTCTTGACGGAATGGGTAGGTACAATGGCTATTACGAAATTGTTCTTTTGATGAAAAAATAACTGCACTTGAGTTATCCTCCATTTGTGCTAGTAATTTAGCACGGCGTTGAATAAATTCTTCTTTTGGAATGACGTTCATATAGGCTAAATCCATAATTATCTCCTAGTGAATAGTTGGTTTTGCTGTTTCAAACGGACGAAAATGCGTATAAAACAACGTAGCAATCGTCCGAACATATTCAATAATTTCTTCTAAGGCTTCGGCTAATTCTTCGGGATCATCTTGATCATCATAGCCTAATTGACAAATATCGTGTAGATCATCAATGGCTTCACCAATTTCGCCCTTTTCATGATCTAATTGGGTTTGGACCAAGCCTAAACCCAATAAAAAGTGATTTGCCCACTCGCATAAAGCATCAGCTTGAGCAAAAATATCTGCTTCTTCATCTGGTAATAATAATTCAAAATTAAAACCGTCAATATCGCTTAAAGTGTGGTTAATTTTAGTGTAGATTTCCGTGACTTCTTTTAATAAATCCGTAGGATAGGCGTGATTATCATTGGTAAATTGATAGAGCAAGGGCTGCCAACTTTGATCGTCTAATCCACCACAAATTAGCCCACTGAGAAACCCGTGTAATTCGGCGGCAGAAAGGGCTACACTGGCAGATTTAAGTTTTTGGTTCAGTTGAAAATAATCGATCATATTTTTTCCTTTAATGAATATCCGTTAATTCTAACAGATTATTCATGACATAAAATCTTTCTCTGTGGCATAATAACAAAAATTTCAACCAATGGTGAAAAAATGGCATTAAAAAAGATTGAATTAAACTTTTTGGGGCAAGTTTATTTACTCAATGTTCCAGAAGAACAGCATGATGAATTACGTGAAGCAGCTAGACTGTTAGATTTACGAGTCACAGAAATGAAAGAGCGTATGCAAACGGTAAAAGTAGATCGCGCGGTAAATGTAGTGGCATTAAATTTAAGTTTTGAATTATTACAAGAAAAGCACAAAAATGCCTTAATGGAAAAAGTGTTACAAGATCAAATTCAGCAATTATCGGCATCCTTAGAAAATATTTTGACGAGGACAACAAATCAACAACCAGCGTACGAAATTCAATAAACGCGGTGTTTTGTCAAAATAAATACTAGTTAATTTTGCTGATTTGCGTTAGTATAAAGATTCTAAAGATTACCTGAGATGTTCGCCAAAGGGTTACGTCCCTGAGCCGATACTTATATACTTCGAGTTGGTTCTCTATGTTGTTGGTGTGCAAGCTTAGTATGCTCTTGTAGCTGAGCGATAAGACATAATTAAGAAGCCTAAAAATGACTATAACTAACTCCCTTGAACCGTCGGGTTCAAGGACCGACCACCCGCAACGGCATCTCGGGGCTTTTCTCAAATTCAACTCATAATTATGCACAGTACTACACAAAAAACCATTCAAAGTCGTCATAATATACGCCAACAAATCCGCAAAACTCGGCAAAATTTAACCGCGCTTGAGCAAACCCAAGCGGAACAAAATATTACCCAACAAGCGATGGATTTAATTACTCTGCGACAAGCTCAAAATATTGCATTATATCTGGCTTTTGATGGAGAAATCTCCACACAATTACTGATCGAAAAACTCTGGCAACAAGGTAAAAACGTCTATTTACCAGTATTACACCCGTTTTGTCCGGGATATTTATTATTCTTGCAACATCGTCCTAATATTCCATTAATGAGAAATAAATTTGGTATTTTGGAACCGCAGTTAAATGTGCAAAATGTATTGCCAGTAGAGCAACTTGATATAATTTTTACTCCATTGGTCGCTTTCGACCAACAGGGTAATCGTTTAGGTATGGGCGGTGGATTTTATGACCGTACTTTACAGGGTTGGCAGCAAAAATCTTTCATCCCTGTCGGATTGGCACATCAATGCCAACAGGTAGAATCACTTCCAATAGAAAGTTGGGATATGCCGTTGTTTGGGATTTTGGTAGCATAAATATCATTTTTCTGACAAGATATTATTTTTTAATACCTGAATAAATTTCTTGAGATTCGGATTCGCATTATTTTTATTCCAAATCAGTTCCAGAATATAGTAACAGTTACCTTCAATTTCAATACCGACAGTATTCTCTGTTACTAAGTGCAAGCGATGTTGTGGTAACAAAAAGACAGCTTGTTTATTTAATTCAATATTAAATAAACAAGTTCTGAAATTGGGATATTCTTTATATAAAGTAAAATCAATATTATTTTTTATAAAGTAATTCGTACTACACATTTCAGCATAAGAGACCTCTTTAGGATCTTCTCGAATAATCGGATATTGAGCGACTTCTTTTAATGAAATAGACTGACGACCTGCAAGCGGATGAGCTTTGTTCACAATGGCACAAAGTTGATCTGTTTGTAATGGAAGTGTGTTGAAACTGTCAAATTTATCAATAATATTAGGACGCAGAATCAATCCTACATCATACTCATTGGAATGAATAAAATTAATAATTTCATCAAGCTCACCATCCCGATAATCAATATTGACTGAATGATATTTTTCTCTGAATTCATCAATGGTTTTAACTAAAAGATGGCTAAAAGCTTCACCTAAATAACCAATCGACAGTTTTTGTTTGGCTTTTCCAGTGAAATTATGTATGGTAGAAACTGAATTTTCAAATTGTTTAAGAATCTTTTTTGCTTCACTAAATACTAAAATTCCCGTCGTAGTCAGTTTTACGTTATGCGTATCTCGAAAAAATAATTCATCACCAAAGAAGTCTTCTAATCTTTGAATATGCCGACTTAGAACAGGTTGTGTTAGGTTTAATGCTTGTGCGGTTTTAGTAAAATTAAGTGTTTCAGCAAGCATAATATATTCTTTTAATAATTGAATTTTCATTGTTTTTCTAATTCTACCTAGTTGTTAATTCTACCACGATTAGCCAATACTTAAAAATATACTATACCTTGCTGTATTCACTATCAAGTGTTTGTTATGTAAAAATTGAATAACTATGAATAAAAAAAGAATTTCTCAAGTTTTTATGTGAAATGTATCTTTAGCACCAGTTCAGCAATTCAGACTGATTCTAAAAAATTAATTTTATTTCATAATAAACAACTCAAGGAGTTCTCTATGGTTATTAAAGGCAACTACGAAAATGATTCAGGCAAACGCAAAGAGTTATCTCATGAAGAATTGAAAACAATTCCTCATATGCCTTTTGAACAATATTCTGAAATCTTAAAAGGCTGCATTAAAATGAAACGTGAACGTGGCATTCTAGAAGCTCGTATGCACACCAATGGCGGACCTGTACAATGGAGTGCGGAATTACACCAAGGATTACATTATTTCTTTGACTGGGCTGGTCGTGACCCAGATAACGAAGTCATTATTTTAGGCGGTATTGGTCCAGATACATTTAAAGGTATTGGTCGTACCGATGAAAATGGTGAATGGCAACCAGCCATTGAATTTGGTTCTTCCCCTGAAATTGCATGGCATATGTATAACTATCAATACTATGATGGTACTAACGATATTGAAGGTCAAATCTTTGACGTTGAAGTACCGACCATCGGTGTTTGGACTGGGGCGACATTCCACTCTGACTTAGTATTATTCAGCGATATTACGTTAGCCACTGAAGACGCTTGGACAACAGAAATGCACTTCCGTACTAATATGGTACCGGGTGACGGAGTACAAATTGCTTGGCGTGAATTAATGGGCCGTAAACGTTTTGCTTACGCTGAATTAACCGGTGAAATCATTACTGCTCGTAAAGCATTAGCGTTAGGTATGATTAACGAGATTTGTGAAGATACTGAAGCTGCTTATAAACGTGCTTGGGAAATTGCCGATTTAATTATGCAAACAGGCACACGTGTGACTCGTCGTATCACCACTCAAATCTTACGCCAGCCTTGGAAAGAAGATATTTCTAAAGAATTGCGTGGTTCCTTTGCAACAGAGATGTTTGTAACCGCAACAGAACACAGCCCACACGAAGCAAGTTTCTGGGATCAAGCGAAAGAAGAAGCGGCTCTTGTGCGTGCTGCAGAGAAAAAAGGTAAAGTGGTTCGCCCTCGTATTGGTGGTGGCTACGAAGAAGATGAAATTAAGTAGTTTTTTCTGAGGCTTACAATAAAGTAATAAAAGGAGATGCTCATGTTTGTTAGGGTTACAGGGCATCTTCTTTTTCAATTTTTTCTCAGTTTTTTCTTTTTTATTAAGGAGAACTAATGATGAATAGTTCAACCGTTGCGGCAAAGGGAAAACTAAATTTTGGTAAACAAGGTTGGATGGTTGTGGTATTACAAGCCTGTATCTTTTGGGTGGTGGCAGGCTGTACCACGCATGGATTAAATATCATATTACCTGGTTTATCAGAAAACTACCATTTAGATTACAATCAATTATTAATGGCAGCCACACCAGCTGCTTGGTTAGCCATTCCAGCCGCCCCATTTTGTTCTTGGTTGATTCAAAAAAAAGGCATTAAGTTTAATTTAATTTTCTGTTTGATAGGATGCATTATCAGTTATGGATTATTAGGGTATTGTAGTAGTATCACCAGTTTTGTCATTTGCTTTGGTTTAGAATCTTTTTTTGCTACAGGATTTGGCTATATTGGTGGTACCGCACTTATCGCAAACTGGTTTGTAAAAAAACAAAGTTTAGCATTAGGATTTTGTACTTTCGGTCAAACATTTTCCTCCGCTTTTTTTGTGCCTGTATTAGCTTGGTCTTTTGCAACATTCACTTTTCAAAATGGTTTTTGGCTGATGTCTGTGCTGATGGCAATCATTTTATTTGTGGTGATTTTCTTTGTAGCAAATCGTCCCGAAGATGTGGGTTTGCTGCCAGATAATGAAGAACCATCTCTTCTTTCTCAATCTGAACAAGAAAAAGTTTCAGATGAATATCCTGATTTAAATTTCCGAACATTGCTAAAAATGAAAGATATTTGGCTGATTGGTACAGTAAGAGGGTTTATTTATATTGTATTGGTTGGTGTAACCGCACAGATTATTCCACGTTTGGTCTCTTTGGGATTAGAACTTAATCAAGCTATTACTTACATGTCAGGTGCTGCTTTGTTTGGTACTTTTGGGGCTTATACTTGGGGTTGGCTAAATGATAAGTTAGGGATCAAAGTCGCTTTTAGTTTCTACACTATTTGGTGGATTATTGCCATCATATTAAACATTATCCCCGAATCGCAAACAGCGTTATTAGTTTCACTTGGGATGATTGGTTTAGCATTACCGGGGGCGACCAATTATTGTACTGCATTTACTTCTGCCAAGTTTCCACGTTCAGCCTATGCTAAGGCAATGGGGATAGCCCATCCAATTGAGTCAGTTCTTCGTTGTTGTGCTTTTTCTATTGTGGCATTTGGTTTAGCTTATTTGGGTGGTTATACCGGCGCTTATTTATTACTTATCGCTATTGGTGTGATCACTATTATCTTGATTTGGCTAACAAATTTAACGCCTCTCGGTCCCGTTCAATCAAACCGAAAGTAAGGATATATTTATGAGATTACGAAATAAAATCGCTATTCACTTTAGCAAACGTATTATATTGTAGGAGAAAAAAAATGAAAGACGTAGTTATTGTTTCCGCTGCAAGAACACCGATTGGCAGTTTTGGTGGTTGTTTTAAAGATGTTAGTGCGGTGGAATTAGGTAAAATTGCAGTTCAAGAGGCCATTCAGCGAGCTGGCATTAATCCTCTAGAAATTGATGAAGTTATTTTTGGGAATGTGCTGTCTGCTGGCTTAGGGCAAAATGTGGCAAGACAAGTGGCTATTAATGCGGATATTCCCGAGCAAGTGCCTTCCTTTACGGTGAGTAAAGTTTGTGGTTCAGGATTAAAGTCGGTTATTCTTGGGGCACAATCTATTATATGTGGCGATGCTGATGTGGTGGTTGTCGGTGGTACGGAAAGCATGAGTAATGCGGCTTACGTCTTACCGTCTGCTCGCTGGGGAGCCAGAATGGGAGAGGCTAAACTGATTGATACAATGATTAAAGATGGTTTAGTAGATGCGTTTTCTAGTGTTCATATGGGGATTACGGCAGAAAATTTAGCTGAACAATTTAATCTTAGCCGTGAAGAATTAGATCAATTTGCATTATCTAGCCAATTAAAAGCGGAACAGGCTCAAAAATCAGGTAAATTTAAAGACGAAATTGTGCCAGTAGAAGTGAAAAGTAAAAAATCTTCGGTCTTAGTTAGTGAAGATGAACATCCTCGGCATGGTTCAACCCTTGAGGGGTTAGCAAAACTAAGACCGGCTTTTAAACCTGATGGTGTGGTAACAGCAGGTAATGCTTCTGGTATTAATGATGGAGCCGCCGCATTAATTCTAATGAGTAAAGAAAAAGCACAATCTTTAGGTTTAAAACCATTGGCAGAACTTAAATCTTGGGCAAGTGCAGGCGTGGATCCACAACGTATGGGCTATGGACCGGTACCATCAACTCGTAGAGCATTGGAAAAAGCTCAGTTAGCTATTTCAGATCTTGATGTGATTGAAGCCAATGAAGCATTCGCGGCTCAGGCGTTAACTGTGGTTAAAGAATTAGGGTTAGATCCAGATAAAACCAATGTTAATGGTGGGGCAATTGCATTAGGACATCCAATTGGTGCATCAGGAGCCAGAATTTTGGTGTCTTTGCTGTATGAAATGCAAAAACAACAGGCAAAAAATGGGTTGGCAACGCTCTGTGTGGGTGGTGGTCAAGGCGTTTCTGTGGTGTTAAGTGCGGTGTAAATTTAAGGTATTTTGCCTACAAAATTTTTTGTAGGCATTTTTATTTTAGGGGGAAAAATGAGCTCAAAAGAATTACAAACCTTATTCAACAATAAAAATGATAATGAAAAATACGATCTTGTCTTAAAACGAATGATCAAACAGGACAATTTATGGTTTTTAGATAAAGAAGGGGAGTTAGTTTTTTACACTAATGAAGAAAGGAAAAATTTTGCCCCTTTATGGTCAGATGAAGAATTAGCTCTATCTAATCCACCTACAAATAGCAACATTAAGGCTGTAGAAATGGACGTGGAAACATTTTTATTGCAATTTACCGTCTTTTTATTTAATAGTCAAACACAATTGGTCATTTCTCCAACACCAAATGATGAACAGATGATTATACAAAACGCCTTGGCGTTTGCTCGTGATTTAATTGAAGTTATTCGGGTAGAGCAAAGCGAAGAAAAAGCCTTATATTATTTAGGTGAATTAAAGAAAATTATAAAAATGTAAGCCCAAGTACCACAAAGTGCGGTAAAATTTTTGAGAATTTCTACCGCACTTTGCTCACAAAATATCAGATGAATTTGTAAACTTAAATATTGTTTTTTAGCACCTGAATAAATCTTTCCAAATTTGGATTTAAATTATCTTTATTCCAGATTAATTCTAAAATATGAAAACAGTTATCTTGAATCAAGACACCAACCGTATTATGGGTTAACAAATGTAAACGATGTTGAGGAACTAGAAATACTGCCATTTGATTAAGTTCTATTTCAAATAAACAAGTGTTGAAATTGGGATATTCTTTTTGCAAGGTAAAATCAATATGATTTTTGATAAAAAAATTCGTGCTAAAATTTTCAGCGTAAGAATGTATTTTTGGGTTTGTCCGAATAATGGGGTAGTTGGCGATTTCTTTTAAAGATGTAAATTGTTGTTTAGCAATAGGGTGAACGCAATTTACAACGGCATAAAGCGGATCTTTTTGTAACGCTAACGTATGGAGATCATCAAATGTATCAACGACATTAGGACGGAGAATTAAACCAAAATCATATTCATTCGCTCGAATAAGATCAACAATTTTACCCAGTTCGGTTTCTTGATAATCCACATTAATGGAATGATATTTTTCCCTAAATTCATCAATGGTTTTAACCAAAATATTGTTAAAGGCATCACCTAAGTAAGCAATAGACAGATGTTTTTTGGCTCTTTCAGTAAAATGATCAATCACTGAAACGGAATGATCAACTTGTTTCAGAATTTTCATCACTTCTTGTTGTATCAATTTTCCCATGGTTGTCAGCCTTACATGACGCGTGCTTCGGCGAAATAATGTACCTCCAGCATATTCTTCAAATTCTCGAATATGCCGACTTAATACAGGCTGTGGAATATCTAATTTTTTAGCTGCCTGCGTAAAGTTTAAACTCTCTGTCAATACAATAAATTCTCTTAATAAGGCGATTTTTATTTCATTGAATGAATTGTCTAAATTGTCCATTGCCATAATCACTCTCCTGAAAAGTACAGAATATAACAAATTATATGAAAAATGAATAAATCAAAGCAAATAAAGAATTTCTACTCTATGCTTAGTTTTGCTATTTTTCTCATCAGTAACAGCCAATCAAATCAATAAATTAGGAGAAAATGATGAAACTACAAAATAAAATCGCCATTGTTACTGGAGCGAGTTCTGGCATTGGAGAAGAAACAGCAAAACTCTTTGCTAAAGAGGGAGCTACGGTCATTCTCACGGCTCGTCGTTTAGCTGAATTAGAACGAGTTGCTAATGAAATTAAACAAACTGTACCCCAAGCAAACCTAAAAATTATTCAAGCGGATATTACCATTGAAGATGATTGCAAACGTATTGTTGAAGAAACCGTGAACGATTTTCATCATATAGATATTCTCGTTAATAATGCAGGTATTGCGGATAAACATATGCCTATTACCAAATGTTCTACGGAATGGTGGAATGAAGTCGTTTTAGTTGATCAAACGTCTGTTTTTTATATTACGAAGGCCACTTTAAATCACATGAAACAAGGAACAATCGTTAATATTTCTTCCATTGGCGGTGTTTTTGGCTCTGCTGGAATTTCGTATTCTGCAGCGAAAAGTGCCATGTTAGGCATGACAAAAAATATTGCTATGCAATTTGCGGGCAAGGGAATCCGATGTAATGCCATTTGCCCTGGTCCCACACCAACACCATTAAATACACCAGAAAAATTAGCGACTTTTGATGAGTTTGCTCAGCAATGTGCTAAACATATGAATATGGGTATACCACATACACCAGCAATACAACAAGCACAAGCTATTTTATTTTTTGCATCAGATGATTCTGATGGCATAACAGGTCAAGTGCTGGTGGTGGATAATGGGATTACTTTGTAAAGATCATAGTCTCATTATGTGATATTGACATAACAATAACTTAAAAAAGAATTTCTATGACTTTCTGTTGAATGTTAAATTTCAATCATAAAACAATCCTAATGCTTAAACATTTTTAATGAGGTATTTATTATGGCAAATAAAGTAGTATTAACAGCAGCACTAACTGGTGCGGTCACCCCAAAAGAAATTGCTCCATATATTCCAATCACACCAGCAGAAATTGCGGAAGATGCGTATAAATGTTGGAAAGCGGGGGCATCTGTTGTACATCTTCATATGCGTGATGATGAAGGTCTAGGCACAATGGATAAATATAAATTTAAAGAAACTATTGATCGTATTCGTGATAAATGCGATGTGGTGATTAATGTAACGACCGCCGGCGATCATCGAGCAACAGATGATCAACGTATGGAACATTTAGCATTTGTTCAACCTGAAATAGCTTCATTTGATGCGGGTTCATTTAACTGGATGCCTGGTGGTGTATTCGTTAATTCACCACAATTTTTATCTAAATTAGGTTCAACCATGTTGGAACTTGGTATCAAACCTGAAATTGAGATTTTTGATAGTGGTATGATCCATGCTTGTAAATACTATTTAGAAAAAGGTCATCTTGCTGCCCCAATGCATTTTCAATTAGTCTTAGGTGTGCTTGGTGGGGCAATGGCAACCGTAGAAGATTTAGTCTATCTCAAAAGTTTATTACCAAAAGATTCAACTTGGAGTGCCTTTGGTATTGGACGGGCTCATTTACCGATTTTAATGAGTACATTGGCAATGGGCGGTAATATTCGTGTAGGTTTAGAAGATAACGTCTATTACAAAAAAGGTGTTCATGCAACGAATGTGTCCCTTGTTGAACGTGCTATTCGTATTATTAATGAAGCGGATAAAGCTGTTGCGACACCTGATGAAGCTCGTGAACTTTTAGGGTTGAAAAAAAGATAAATTAGATTTTTAAACTAAGAGGTGGGAGTATGGCACGCAATAGTTTTAAAACTTCTTTATTTGTTATGGCATTAATGACAAGTTTTGGTGTTAATGCTCAAGAGGGTGTATCACCATTACAACCCGGAACTACAACGGGTAATCCTGCGGGTGCTTTACCTCCACCAGGTGTCTATTTCGGTTATGATGTGGACTATGAATGGGGTAAATTACATTCACAAAATGTTCATATTAAAGCCCGTAACGTGAGTATGGTAGCCTCATTAGTATGGTCAACCCCCTATAAAGTGTTAGGTGCTAATTATGCAATGGGTATTGCTCAACCCTATAAATTTGCACATACCACGTTAAATACACCAGTAGGTGAAAGCAAATATTCTAATAATGGTTTAATGAGTACAACTATTATGCCGTTATTGCTTTCTTGGGATTTGGGAGAAGGATTTCATTTAGGCACTGGAGCTGCATTTGTATTTAAAAATGGTAAACATGCCACAGAATGTACTGGTGGAGATTGTAGCAATACACCGAAGAATTTAGCCAATCGCTATTATACTATTCAACCTAATCTTGCTTTAACTTATTTTAAAGATAACTGGACATTCACAGTTAATAATATCTTCGACTTCAATTCTAAAAATAAGAAAACAGATTATCGCTCGGGTAATACCTATTATTTAGATTTAACTGCGGTCAAACGTATTGAGAAATGGACAGTAGGAGCTATTGCGAATTGGACAAAACAATTTACCGACGATAAAAAATCAGGTGTTGTAGTTCAGGGGCTTCATTCGGAGGGAAGTCGAATTGAACACGTTATGTTAGGTCCAATGGCGGGTTATGATTTTGGCGCATTTTCCATTAATGCAAGATTCTTAGCATCCGTTCATTCTAAAAATGATCCTAAAATGCGGTTTTTCCATGTAGGTGTATCTGTTCCCCTATAGAAATAACATATTGTAATAAATAGATAAATTAGGAATTTTTATATGATAAAAAATAAAATCTATTCAAAAGCAGAAATTGCGGAAAAGTTCTACGATGGTATGAAATTAATGGCAGGTATTTTTGCTTGTAAAGGTTGTGCCGATAAATTAGTAGATATTATTGTCGAAAAAGGCTGCAAAAATATTGAACTCATTGCCAATGATGCAGGTGATCCCGGAATTGGTTTGGGGAAACTTTATGATGCACATTTAGTCTCTGTGGCAAATCATTCACATATTGGTATGAATCCCTATGTGACAGAATTAGTTAACCAAGGAATTGTAAAAGTAAACTTAATTCCACAGGGTACTCTGGCTGAAAAAATTCGTGCTGGTGGCTCAGGTTTAGGCGGTGTATTAACAAAAACAGGCTTAGGTACGATTGCACAAGAAGGCCGTGAAATAATTAATGTGGATGGTCAGGATTATATTTTTGAAAAACCATTCCGCGCTGAAATCGCAATTGTTCGTGCAGCTAAAGCAGACAAAATGGGAAACCTAGTTTACAAAGGAGCAGCTCGCAATTTTAATCCTTTAGTCGCAATGGCAGCTGATTTAGTTATTGTTCAAGCGGATGAAATAGTTGAAATTGGAGAAATCGATCCTGAAACAGTCATTACCCCGGGTGTATTTGTTGATATGATTTTGAGTAATGAGGAGGAATAAATTATGGCAGATTCAAAAATACTTATTGCACAAAAAATTGCTAGTTTTTTTAAAGCAGGTGATGTTGTTAATTTGGGGATTGGTATTCCTGGATTAGTTAGGGAATATATTGTTGATGGTGTCCAGCTTCACGCTGAGAATGGTTTGCTTGGTTATGGTGGATCACCAAAACCGGGCGAGGAAGAACCTAACTATGTGAATGCGGGTGGGCAAATCGTGACTTTATTGCCCGGAGCTTCGGTATCAGATAGCGCTGGGGCGTTTGCTCTAGTACGGAGTGGGAAATTAACCGCCGTTGTGTTAGGCGCATTACAGGTAGATAGTGAAGGGAGCATTGCTAACTGGAGTATCCCCGGTGGTCGTATTATGGGGATGGGCGGTGCAATGGATTTAGTATCAGGTGCAAAACAAGTCATTGTTGCGATGGAACATAATGCCAAAAACGGTACAAGTAAAATTTTAGATGTATGTACTTGGCCATTAACCGGTTATAAAGTAGTGGACATCATTGTGACAGAACTTGGTGTTTTTGATGTGACACCGGAAGGTTTGATGGTTCGTGAATTATTTGAAGGCGTAACCAAAGAAGATGTCATCAAACGTACTGAAGCAAAATTAATTTTTAAAGCATAATTAATAGGGGAAAATAAAATGCGTGAAGCAGTCATTGTATCAGCAGTAAGAACACCTGTCGGCCGTTGTAGAGGAGCATTAGCACCTGTTAAAGCATGGGAACTTGGCGCCTTAACCGTTAAAGAAGCCGTTAAACGTTCTGGCATTGATCCAAATGAAATTGATGAAATTATTTTTGGTAACTTATTAAATACAGATTGTGTAAATATGGCTCGCGTAGTAGGACTAGCGGCTGGATTACCGATTACAGTCCCCGGAATTACCTTAAATCGTCAATGTGCCTCTGGAATTAATGCGATTGCTTATGCAGCGGCATTAATTCAAGCCGGTTATGGAGATGTCATGGTGGCCGGTGGAGTGGAAAGTGATTCAACCCGTTGTTATATTATGGATAAACCAACTGATGGTTATCAAGTACGCCCGCCATCTTGGACAATCCCAATGTCAGCGCCCAAAGAAGTTGATGTCCCCATGGGAATAACAGCTGAAAATTTAGCTAAAAAATATGGCTTAACTCGCCAAGAATGTGATGAGCTTGCAGTAGAAAGTCATCGTAAAGCCGCAATTGCTTGGGATAACGGTTATTTTAATGAGCAAATCGTACCTGTTACGGTCAAAACTCGTAAGAGCGACATGATTTTCAGTAAAGATGAGCCATTACGGATAGATTGCAATTTAGCATCTTTAGCAAAACTTCCACCAGCTTTTATTAAAGATGGGATTGTTACAGCTGGTAATAGTTCTCCTATGAGTGATGGTTCCGGTGCAGTGGTTGTAATGGAACGTAAAAAAGCAGAAACTTTAGGCTTAAAAATCTGGGCCAAAGTATCTAGCTTTGCAGCTGTAGGCGTTGATCCTTCTATTATGGGTATCGGTCCTGTTTATGCAACACAAAAATTGTTGAAAAATTTAGGTATGTCTCTTAATGATATTGATCTTATTGAAATGAATGAGGCTTTTGCAGCTCAGTCTATTGCCTGTATTAAAGAGCTTAATATGGATATTAATAAACTCAATGTCAATGGTGGAGCGTTAGCCTTAGGACATCCATTAGCAGGCACTGGTGGTATTTTAGCCACCAAATTAGTTTATGAATTAGAACGTCAGAATTTAGGTACCGGTTTAATTACATTCTGTGCTGGTGGTGGACAAGGGTTTTCTGCATTACTTGAACGTGTTTAAGTTTTTAATAAAAAATTGAGTTCCCTTACAGAACTCAATTTTTATTATCTCATTATGCTACCATCTTCGGCTGTTTAAATACCGTTACTTCCGGTGGTGTTCCGGTAAATTTTTCTACTTGCACAATACAAGTATTCGGTGAATTACCTTGAGCCAGTTTGGATGTACCTTCATCTCGAGTCAATACATTCGGACAACCATTTTTGCATAATGGTTTGTCGGATTTTCCCAAATCTAACGGATCATACCAAGCCCCTTCATGTAAGGCTAATGTCCCTTTAATTACGCCATCAGTCACTACCGCTCCAGCTAACACTTGTCCACGTGGGCTTTCAATTCGTACAATGTCACCATCCACAATACCACGTACTTTCGCATCATCAGGATGAATTAACACTGGTTCACGATCATTTACTGTATATTTTTGACGTAAGGATGTGTGAGCTAATTGACTGTGTAAACGATAATATGGATGTGGTGTCACCAATGCTAATGGGTATTGTTCAGTCACATTACCAGCAAATTCTTCTGGCTCAAACCAATAAGGATGCCCTTTGCAATCATCGTAATTCATTTTAGCAATCACATCAGAAAAAATCTCAATTTTACCTGATGGTGTACCCAACGGATTGAGCAATGGATCCTGACGGAATGGCTCATAACGTACCCATTTTTTCGCTTTTTCACTCACAGGGAATGTAATAGGCTGATTTTCTTCCCAAAATTTTTCGAATCTAGGCATGACAACGCGGTTTTGTCGAGCTGCCGTAAAAGCATCCATATAGAACGACTTCAACCAAGCCATTTCAGATTTTCCTTCAGTAAATTTTTCTTCTACCCCTGCTCTTTTGGCTAATTCGTGGAAAATATCATAATCACTTTTCGCTTCAAATTGTGGTTCAACCACCTGTTTCATTGGATAAATATGTAAAGAAGAATAATCACCGCTCATGGTTAAATCATTACGTTCATAGCTTGTCGTCACAGGTAATACAATATCAGCCATACGAGCAGTTGGTGTCCAATTAATTTCATTCACAATAATAGTTTCTGGTTTTTGCCATGCTTTCACCATTAAATTAGTATCTTGATGATGTACTAATGGATTCCCTCCTGTCCAATAAATTAATTTAATATCAGGGTAAGTAATTTCAGTGCCATTATATTGAATAGTTTTACCTGGATTGAGTAAAGCATCTGATATTCTCGCTAATGGAAAACTAATACTTGCAGCTTTGGTTAACCAAGATTGCCCAGTATTCGAGCTGTTTTCTTCTAACGTCCCAGAAATAGAACTTAAATTTCCTCCTGTGGCAGTGGGTACCCCGCCATTGGAATAATGGTAACTTAAACCAAAACCGCCTCCCGCTAATCCAATTTGACCGAGCATAGCCGCTAGAGTTACTAACATCCAATGGGTTTGCTCTCCATGACGTTGACGCTGCATCCCCCATCCTGCCATTAACATTGTACGTTTTGAACTAAAATCTTGTGCGAGTTGTTTAATAACTTCTGATGGGATACCTGTAATGTTGGCTGCCCACTCTGCATTTTTAGGTTGTCCATCCGTTTTACCTAATAGATATGGTTCAAATTTATCATAACCTTTAGTATATTTTTTAAGAAAGGCAAGATCATGTTTTTGTGTTTCAACCAATGTATAAGCAATACCGAGCATTAATGGCACATCAGTGGCAGTATTGATTGGAATCCATTCTGCACCTAAATAATCACAACTTTCACTACGTACAGGATCAATACAAATAATACGCTTACCTGTCTGTTTAAATTTTTGGAAATATTCAATCCCTTTTTGATCGGTGGATGTCCAAGCAATTCGCATCGTACTAATTGGATTAGCGGACCAAAGTACGATAATATCGGTACTTTCTAAGATAGTTTCCCACGAAGTTTGTTGTTCATAAACCTCAATGGTACCTAACACGTGGGGCATAATGACTTGAGCTGCCCCAGTGGAATAGTCTCCTTTATGACCAACAAACCCACCTGTTGCATTTAAATAACGGTGTAATAGCGTACGGCTTGAGTGCAATGAACCCGAGCTTTTCCAACCATAAGACCCGCCGAAAATATTTTCAGCGCCTCCTTCTGTTCGCACGCGTTTCATTTCACTCGCCACTAAATCAAAGGCTTGCTCCCAAGAAACACGTACCCATTCATCGTGACCACGTAAGCTAGTATCTTTGTTGCCATCTAAATAACCTTTGCGTACCATCGGATATTTTACTCTGGTTTCGCTATAAAGCTGATCCGGCACAACGGATTGCAATTCATTAACCAAGGCAGGTTCAATAGCGGGTCCTGATTTTACCGCTTTACCATTTTCTACCACGACTCCTAGTGGTCCCCAATGAGCGGCGGTAACAATGGTTTTACTCTCTGTCACAGCATGAGCCTTACCGCTAAAAATAGCATTAACCGTACCACCACTTAAGATAGTTGCGCCAGCCATGCTCAATGAAGAATTTTTCAGGAAATTACGGCGATCGTTATCAATTTTGTGTTGTTTTTTCATCATTTTCACCTTATTTTTCGCTTTTATCTTTAGCATTACGTTGTAAATAAATAGTAACGGCTCGCACATCGTTTTCGGTCATAGAAGTACGATCTTTCATAGAGTTAACGACACCAATCCATTGATTAGCCGTATAATGCTCCGCACCAATAGCCGCGTGACATGTACTACAATGGGTTTGATTTAAGTTATTACCAAGCGCATTTAAAGAATTACTATCTGATGTCACCGCACTTTTGGCTACATTTACCACTAAACTCACTTCTTTCCATTCAGAATCCGTCACCTCATCATGTACGCTTTTAACTACTTGCACTTTTTCTTTCGCTTCATCACTTAATACTGCCACATTAATACGTTTACCCAACTCCATATAGATTAAACTTTCAGCACCTGCCTGTTGCCAACCTTTCACTGTTGCAATTAACTGCTCACCTTGTTCTTGCCAATCATTGAGTTCTGCATAAGGCATTAAACGAATTTCTTCACCTGAAACCAGCGTAGCATTGGTTAGTGTTAATGCATAAAGTGTTTTATCTGCTACATTAAATTGTCCAGCATGTTTGGTTAATTCCCCTAAAGCGGCTCCATTATCAACAGGCATTTCAGGCATAAAATGTGCAACACCCTTATGGCAATCAATACAGGTCTGATTATTTTGTTGAGCTTGCAAGTGCATTTTTTGGGCGTCTTCTTTTTGTTCAGAAAACTCCATTGCATCAAAGCTATGGCAACTACGACAAGTGGCAGAATCATTGGATTTTAAATCATCCCATACTTTTTGGGCCAATTCTAAACGATGGGTTTCATAGGCTTCTTTATCCGGCAATTTATTAGTAATGGTGTACCATACATCTTTTAACGCAATAAATTTGGCTTTGACATAATCTAATCCATCATGCGGAACATGGCAGTCAGAACACTCTGCGCGAATCCCTTTACTATTCATAAAATGCACCGAGCCTTCCCATTCTGCTTTTGGATGCTCCATTGAGTGACAACTCACACAAAATTCCGTTGAGCTGGTAGCTTTCATAATGGATTGCACGCCAAACAGAGCTACCGCTCCTACAATCATTAACCCAATTGCGGTTAACCAAGCTACTTTTTTCTTTTTCTGTCCTTGTGACATAGTTCACCCCCATATTTAGTTATATAAAAAATATTATAACGAAACCACATTAATTGTAAGGTTATTATATTAACCTTAATTATTGATGGCAAAAGGGATGTTTAGTAAAGAAGAATAAAAGAAAGAATTGATGATCCAAATCAATAAAAATAACGATTGCGTTATAAACATCAAGAAATAGCGAAATCTTATGCTATTTTAATAATGAAAAGAAATAAAAACACATCGCACTTTAACGCAAAAGTGCGATGTGTTTGCTTGCTATGACATTTTCAAAATCCCTTGCAAAAATCTCGCCGTATGCGATTTTTTATCTTTCATCACTTGTTCTGGCGTGCCTTTGGCGATAATTTCACCGCCACCACTACCTCCTTCTGGACCAAGATCTACAATCCAATCAGCAGTTTTGATCACGTCTAAATTATGTTCAATCACCACAATGGTATTGCCTTGATCACGTAAGCGGTGCAATACTTCGAGTAATTGTTTAATATCCGCAAAATGTAAACCCGTAGTGGGTTCATCTAGAATATACAAGGTTTTCCCTGTATCTCGCTTAGACAATTCGGTGGCTAACTTTACTCGTTGGGCTTCGCCACCAGATAGCGTGGTAGAAGATTGCCCTAAGCGAATATAAGACAAACCTACATCCATCAGGGTCTGCAATTTACGAGCAATTACAGGGATGGCATCGAAAAATTCGCGGGCTTCTTCCACAGTCATATCTAACACTTGATGAATGGTTTTACCTTTGTAGCGGATTTCCAAAGTTTCACGGTTGTAGCGTTTTCCTTTGCAGTGGTCGCACGGCACATATACATCAGGCAAGAAGTGCATTTCTACTTTTAATACGCCATCGCCTTGACAGGCTTCACAACGCCCACCACGCACATTAAAACTGAAACGACCCACGTTATAACCCCTTGCTCGGGATTCTGGCACACCTGCAAATAGTTCACGAATGGGGGTAAATAAACCGGTATAAGTCGCTGGATTGGAACGCGGAGTACGTCCAATCGGGCTTTGGTTAATGTCGATCACTTTGTCGAAATGTTGCAAGCCATCAATGGATTCATAAGGCGCGAAGTTAATATTATCTGCACGGTTTAATGCATTTTGTGCTAACGGGAATAAGGTATCATTAATTAAAGTGGATTTACCCGAACCTGACACCCCCGTAATACAAGTAAACAAGCCCACCGGAATTTCTAAATTTACCGATTTCAGATTATTTCCTGTGGCACCGTTTAAGCGTAAAATTTTGCTTGGATCAAGTGCGGTGCGTTTTTCGGGAATTTTGATAGTTTCGACCCCTGACAAATATTTGCCTGTAATGGAATGGGGATTTGCCATAATTTCTTGAGCGGTACCTTGTGCAATGACTTCACCACCATGAACCCCCGCCCCCGGTCCAATATCAATAATATGATCTGCTGCTCGAATGGCATCTTCATCATGTTCCACTACGATCACAGTATTGCCAAGATTCCGTAAATGAATCAACGTGTTAAGCAAACGTTCATTATCTCGTTGGTGCAACCCAATGGACGGTTCATCTAACACATACATCACACCCACTAAACCGGCACCAATTTGGCTGGCTAAACGAATCCGTTGTGCTTCGCCACCGGAAAGGGTTTCTGCCGAACGAGAAAGGGAAAGATAGTTCAAGCCTACATTGACTAAGAAAGAGAGACGTTCTTTAATTTCTTTCAAAATTTTTTCCGCAATTTTAGCTTTTTGTCCAACTAATGTCAGTTTCTCAAAAAACTGCAAGGCTTCGCCAATGCTCATTTCTGATACATCCGGCAAGTTGGTTTGTCCGATATAAACATGGCGAGCTTCTGGTCGTAAACGTGAACCATCACAATCTATACAAGGACGAGTGCTAATATTTTTGGCTAATTCTTCACGTACAGACATTGATTCCGTTTCTTTATAACGGCGAGCCATATTATTTAAAATTCCTTCAAAAGGATGACGACGGATAACTTTATCGCCCCGATCATTTAAATAACTAAACTCAATTTCTTCTTTACCCGAACCATACAGCACAATATCGTGAATTTTTTTCGGTAGTTTTTCAAATGGGGTTTCTACATCAAAATCATAATGTCTGGCTAAAGATGTTAACATTTGATAATAATAGAAATTACGCCGATCCCAACCTTTAATAGCCCCACCGGCTAAAGAAATAGACGGATTTTGCACGACGCGTTTTTCATCAAAAAATTGTTGTACGCCTAAACCATCACAAGTGGGACAAGCTCCGGCTGGATTATTAAAAGAAAATAACCTCGGTTCTAATTCTGGTACGGAATATCCACAATGGGAACAAGCAAAATTTGCAGAAAAAACCCATTCTTCGGCTTTTTCATCTTCCATATTAGCGACAACAGCGGTACCACCGGATAATTCTAGAGTCGTTTCAAAGGATTCTGCTAATCTGGTGGCTAAATCCGGTCTGACTTTAAAACGATCAACTACCACTTCAATGGTGTGTTTTTTCTGCAATTCTAATGTCGGAGGATCGGATAAATCACAAATTTCACCGTCAATTCTAGCTCGAATATAACCTTGAGCAGCAATTTGTTGTAAAATCTTCACATGCTCACCTTTGCGAGCTTTCACTACTGGGGCAAGCAACATCATTTTGCTATTTTCAGGCAAACTCAATACCTTATCTACCATTTGTGAAATAGTTTGAGCCGCCAATGGTTCATTGTGCGTTGGACAACGTGGTTCGCCCACTCGAGCAAACAGCAAGCGTAAATAATCGTGAATTTCCGTTACCGTTCCTACCGTTGAACGAGGATTGTGCGATGTGGATTTCTGTTCAATGGAAATTGCGGGTGAAAGCCCTTCAATGCTGTCCACATCTGGTTTCTCCATTAAGGAAAGAAACTGCCGAGCATACGCCGACAAACTTTCTACATAGCGACGTTGCCCCTCTGCATAGAGTGTATCAAAAGCTAAAGATGATTTTCCCGACCCCGATAATCCGGTAATAACGATTAATTTATCACGTGGAATGGTTAAGTTAATATTTTTTAAATTATGGGTTCTTGCCCCTCGAATGTCTATTTGATCCATTGTCTGCCCCATAGCAGTACGAAAAAAGTAAAATTTTGGAAAGCATATCACATATTTTAATCTCTGTTAAAATAACCAGTAAAAAATATGGATTTTTTTTTTATTTTAGGGCAGAATATTGTCTAAATTAACCATTAATCGAGGAAATTATGGCAGGAGTTAATAAAGTCATTATCGTTGGTCGCTTAGGTAACGACCCGGAAATTCGTACCATGCCAAACGGCGATGCAGTCGCCAATATTAGTGTTGCGACGAGTGAAAGTTGGAATGATAAAAATACTGGTGAACGGCGTGAAATCACTGAATGGCATCGCATTGTGTTCTATCGTCGTCAAGCGGAAGTGGTGGGTGAATACTTACGCAAAGGTTCACAAGTTTATGTCGAAGGTCGTTTACGTACCCGGAAATGGCAAGATCAGAGCGGACAAGATCGTTACACCACTGAAATTCAAGGCGATGTCATGCAAATGTTAGACAGTCGCAATACAAACCAAGGTGGATTTAACCAAGATAACGGTGGCTTTGCCGGCAACGGTAATTTTGCTGGGCAACAATCTGGTAGTTATTCACGCTCAACATCTGCACCTCGTCAACCTCAGCAAACACAAAAAGTAGCGCCCGTAAATGAACCTCCTTTAGACAATTTTGATGATGATATCCCGTTTTAAACAATAATAAATTTACGAAGAAACGCTGGTTTATTCTAGCGTTTCTTTTTATTTTAATTAACATAAATATATGAACACATTAGTTAACTTACTCAAATCTGATCACGTCATTGCTTATCCTACCGAAGCCGTATTCGGTTTAGGTTGTAATCCGCTAAGCCAAACTGCGGTGGAAAAATTATTAATTTTAAAACAACGCTCGGTGGAAAAAGGGTTGATTTTAGTGGCACCAGATATAAATTTTTTGTTACCATTTATTGACACAAAAAATTTCACGTCACAGAACTGGGAGAGATTACAAAGGCAATATGATCACCCAACCACTTGGGTGGTACCCGTTCGCACGGATGTACCACAATTTTTGACTGGAAAATTTAATAACATTGCGGTTCGTTTGTGCCGTCATCCAGCAGTGGAGCAATTATGTTATGCCGCTGGTTTTGCCTTAACCTCAACCAGTGCTAATTTGACTGGCTTACCGCCCTGTAAAACAGCAGCAGACGTGCGGTCACAATTTGGTGAAAATTTCCCTGTGTTAGATATGCCAGTAGGCAATGCAACAAATCCATCAGAAATTCGGGATTTATTTACTAATCAATTATTTAGACAAGGATAACAAATGGATAAATATGCGGTGTGGGGCAATCCAATAGCCCAAAGTAAATCTCCTCAGATTCATCAGTTTTTTGCTCAACAAACTAGGCAGAAAATGGAATATGTGGCAATATTAGGGGATGAAGTTCATTTTGAATCCCAACTTCTGGCATTTTTTGCAGCGGGGGCAAAAGGATGTAATATTACTGCCCCTTTTAAACAACGTGCTTATCAACTTGCGCAAGTGTATAGCAAACGAGCATTAACCGCAGGTGCCTGTAACACACTGAAAAAATTAGATAATGGTGAACTCTATGCAGACAATACAGATGGTGCTGGATTAGTCAGTGATTTACAACGTTTAGATTGGTTAAAACCCAATCAGTCTATCTTAATTTTAGGGGCGGGTGGGGCAACGCAAGGCGTATTATTACCTTTATTACAAGCTCGACAAAATATTACGATTGCTAACCGCACTTTAGCCAAAGCACAAGATTTAGCGGATAAATTCGCACAATATGGTAAAGTAAGTGCGGTGCAATTAAACGACATTCCCGCGCATCAATTTAATTTAGTGATTAATGCGACATCTTTAGGATTACAAGGGCAAACTGCTCCGATTAATCAAGACATTCTGAAATTAGCTCATGCCGTTTATGATATGCAGTATGCTAAACAATGTGACACGCCATTTATAGCTTGGGCAAAATCTCTTGGCGTACAGAATCTCAGTGACGGTTTTGGTATGTTGGTAGGGCAAGCCGCTCATTCTTTTGCGTTATGGCGTGGTGTTATGCCAGACGTTACTTCCCTAATAATACAAGAGATAATCTAATGGAATATATACAAACTTTATTTTTAGATCTGGTCAGCTCATCACATTTTATTATTTTAATGAAATTATGCGTTGCCATGTGTCTAGGTGGCATCATTGGTTTAGAACGTGAATTAAAACGTAAACCTGTCGGGGTAAAAACCTGTGTCATTATTTCTATTACGACCAGTATTTTAACCATTGTTTCCATTCAATCGGCAGAATATTATGCGGAAGCCTCACAAAATATCCGTACCGATCCGATGCGATTAGCCGCACAAGTAATTAGTGGCATAGGTTTTCTTGGTGCGGGTGTTATTTTACGTAAAAGCAATGATGCCATTTCAGGCTTAACCACCGCTGCGATTATTTGGGCCGCAGCGGGAATCGGTATTGCATCAGGGGCTGGCTTTTTCTTTGATGCTATTCTTGCGACCTTGATGATTTTTATTGCCATTCGTTTAAGTCCAATTGTGCAACGTTATGTACAGCGTCACCGTCCTCCAGATATTAAAGCGACTTTAACGGTTCATCTCAATGATATGGCTGGTATTAGTAAAATTAAAACCTTATTTGCACAACAACATTGTGATATTGAGGATATGAATATTAAGGATTTATATCATGGGGAAATTAAGTTGGATTTACGAGCTGATTTAGAAGATAAAGAAATTTTACATCGTCTTTACGGTGAAATTAAATTGATTCCAGAAGTACTTGGGGTTGATTTGGAAAGTAAATAATACAATAAGCTATTTTATAAGGAATTCGTTATGACAACACAACTTATCGCAGAACTTAATCAAATTGTTGGTAAAAACTACGTTATTACCGATCCTGCTAAAAATGAACAATATCGGAGTGGCTATCGTTTCGGTTCGGGTAAAGCTATCGCTGTAGTTCGTCCTGCAACCTTAATTGAATTTTGGCGAGTATTAAAAGTCTGTGTTGCCTCAGATGTTATTGTTATTTCACAAGCAGCTAATACTGGATTAACCGGTGGCTCAACCCCAAGCGGTAATGATTATGATCGTGATATTGTGATTATTAATGCTATGCGAATTAATGGTATTCAACTGATAAACAATGCGCAACAAGTAGTGTGTTTACCCGGTTCGACATTGAACGAACTAGAACTGTTATTAAAACCACATCAACGTGAACCCCATTCGGTGATTGGTTCATCTTGCATTGGTGCTTCTGTCATTGGCGGAATCTGTAATAATTCCGGAGGGGCATTGGTGCAACGTGGTCCAGCTTATACTGAAATGGCAGTTTTTGCTCAATTAGATGAAAAAGGCGAATTGTCTTTACATAACCATTTAGGTATTGATCTTGGTGACAATCCAGAACAAATTTTACAGAATTTACAGGCTGGTAATTATCGTCCTGAACAAATTCAACAAACTGAAAAACGTGGACATGACCATGCCTATTGTCATCATGTTCGTCAAGTGGATGAAGATAGCCCCGCTCGTTTTAATGCTGATCCTAATCGACATTATGAAGCATCTGGGTGCGCTGGTAAATTGGCTATTTTTGCGGTACGGCTTGATACCTTTCCATTAGAAAAAGACACCGCTGTTTTTTATATTGGAACGAATCAAACCGATGTACTTAATAATATTCGTCGTCATATGTTAAGCAATTTTCGACAACTACCTATTTCAGGCGAATATATTCATCGTGATGCCTTTGATGTAGCGGCAAAATATGGCAAAGATACCTTTTGGGTGATTAGAAAATTTGGTACTCATCGACTTCCAGCGTTATTCGCCTTAAAATCAAAAGTGGATCGTTTCGCTAAAAAAATCGGATTACAGGATTTCAGCGATAAATTACTGCAATTTGGATCTAAGTTTATTCCACAGCATTTACCCAAAAGTTTACGTCAATATCGAGACAAATATGAACATCATTTAATTATAAAAATGGGCGGAACAGGGATACAAGAAGCTCGAGATTATTTAACGCATTATTTTAATGATCCAAACCATGGTGGCTATTTTGAATGTGATGCCAATGAAACACAAGCTGCTATGTTACATCGTTTTGCGGTTGCATCTGCCGCCATTCGTTATCGAGCCATTCATGCTGAGGAAGTTGAAGATCTCGTTGCACTTGATATTGCACTAAGACGGAATGACGATCAGTGGTTTGAAACCTTACCTGATGAAATTAACCAGAAAATCAGCCATAAACTCTATTATGGACATTTTATGTGTTATGTATTTCATCAGGATTATATTGTGAAAAAAGGTCATGATTGTTATGCTTTAGAAGAAGAAATGTTAGCAATATTAGATAAACGAGGAGCCAAATATCCGGCTGAACATAATGTTGGACATTTATATGAAGCAAAACCTGAACTACGTAAATTTTATCGCAACCTTGATCCAACGAATAGTTTTAATCCGGGCATAGGGAAAACATCTAAGAAAAAATATTGGGCTTAGCTACCTTTATTTAATATATAAAAAGAGTGCGGTGGAAAACTCACAATTTTTCTACCGCACTCTTTTATCTTTCTATTTCGCTATCTAGGTATAATTGGCTAGAAATTATGCCTATTGGACAAAATGGTTGCTATTTAGTATTTTCTTTCACTGAATAGCAACTTTTCTTATTCAAAAAATCCTGTATAAACAAGATCTTATTCTTTGTTTTTAGACCGCTGTGTACTGCT
>NZ_SRHX01000013.1 GCF_004565475.1 Lonepinella koalarum
CCCTGATTTCTGATGGTCATAATGCAGTAGCGCCACCTGATTCCATGCCGAACTCAGAAGTGAAATGCTGTGATGCCGATGGTAGTGTTGGGTCTCCCAATGTGAGAGTAGGTCACCATCAGGTTTTTAATTTAAAGCGAACCCCAGTTACGATTGTGACTGGGGTTTTTTGTTATTTTTTATTTTTATCGTTAAATTTTTCTGTGTATATAAAATTTATTAGAAAAAGTGTTAACTACGTCACAAATTTGTTATAAAAATGTAACATATTATTCTGAATTAGCATATACTGAAAAAACCTTATGAATAGAATGCTTTTTCTATTTTAGAAGAGTATTTAATAAGGTTTTATAAACAGCAGTAGAGTATTCTACAATACGAATTTATCTTTAATAAAAGGAATATACTATGTTTGGTCTTGATCCTACCACAACGACATTTCTGATTTATATTGTCGGAATGGTGTCAATTGGGCTGATTGCCTATCGTTTTACCAATAATTTGTCGGACTACATTCTGGGGGGGCGTAGTTTAGGTAGCTTTGTGACAGGACTTTCAGCTGGTGCATCTGATATGTCTGGTTGGTTGTTAATGGGGTTACCCGGTGCTGTTTATGCAGCAGGACTTGTAGAAAGTTGGATTGCTATTGGCTTAACTATTGGTGCGTATTTAAACTGGTTATTTGTCGCAGGTAGATTACGTATGCAAACGGAATTTAATGCCAATGCACTCACTTTGCCGGATTATTTTTATCATCGTTTTAATGATAAAACGAGAATATTAAAAATTGTATCAGCCACCATTATTCTATTTTTCTTCGCCATTTACTGTGCATCAGGCGTAGTGGCTGGAGCGCGTTTATTTGAGAATCTATTTGGTGTGCCTTATGAAACCGCCCTTTGGTTAGGGGCATTAGCGACCATTGCTTACACCTTTATTGGTGGCTTTTTAGCGGTAAGTTGGACGGATACCATTCAAGCGAGTTTAATGTTCTTTGCCTTATTTCTCACTCCGATTTTTATTCTAACGCAATTAGGTGGTTTTGAACCGACTTTTGAAGCTTTAGCCCAAGCCGGTGAAGCAGCTGGTAGAGATTTTACCGATATGTTTAATGGTACTACCTTTATTGGTCTATTAAGTTTATCAGCATGGGGATTGGGTTACTTCGGTCAACCTCATATTTTAGCACGCTTTATGGCGACGGATTCGGTAAAATCCATACCTAAAGCTCGTTGTATCAGTATGACGTGGATGTTTATTTGTTTAATTGGTGCCGTAAGTATCGGTTTCTGGGGACAAGCCTATTTCTTTGCGAATCCTGATAAAGCGACACTGGTGAATGCGAATCACGAACAAGTCTTTATTGAGCTTTCTCGTTTATTGTTTAATCCTTGGATTGCAGGTATTTTGCTTTCAGCTATTCTTGCGGCGGTAATGAGTACGTTAAGCTGTCAATTATTGATTTGTTCTAGTGCCATTACCGAAGACTTTTATAAAGGTTTTTTACGTCCGAATGCCAGTCAAAAAGAACTAGTTTGGTTAGGGCGTATAATGGTGCTATTGATTGCTATCTTAGCCATTGCATTGGCACAGGATCCAAACAGTAAAGTGCTTGGCTTGGTCTCTTATGCTTGGGCTGGTTTTGGTTGTGCCTTTGGACCTGTGGTATTGTTATCACTTTATTGGAAACGCATGAATGCAGCAGGGGCAATGGCAGGAATGATCACGGGGGCATTGGTTGTGGTGTTCTGGAATACGCTTGTGCCAAACAGTGGAATCTATGAAATGATCCCTGGCTTTATCTGTGCAACGATTGCCATTTTGATTGTTTCTTTAATTACACCAGCCCCGAAAGCAGAAATTGCAGAAACCTTTGATAAAGCGGAAAAGGCTTATCACAAAGAGATGCAAGGCGTGAAAAAATACATCTAGTTTGTTTATTAGCGAACTACTTTTATAAAGGTGCGGTTGTTTTTACAACCGCTTTACTCAGTGAAAATATTAAAAAGAAGGTTATCTATGAGTTACGAGATTTTACCTAAAACAACAATCCGTCCGATATTAAGCGAATTTTATCGCATTCCCGAACAAAAAATTGTGGCGGAGCTAATTGAAAAAGCGGATATGAGCGAGCAATCTCAATCTATTGCTGAACTGTGTAAAAAGTTAGTCAGCAAAGTGAGAGCTGATCGCAAAAAGGCCAGTGGGGTAGATGCGTTAATGCACGAATTTTCTCTTTCTAGTGCGGAAGGGATTGCTTTAATGTGCTTGTCGGAAGCCTTATTGCGGATTCCAGATAAAACCACTGCAGATAAACTGATTCACGATAAATTGGTGCATGGCGATTGGAAAGCTCACTTAGGTAATAGCCCCTCTTTATTTGTTAACTCCGCTGCATGGGGATTGATTGTGGCACAAAAAATTGTATCCCACAGTGATAAAGAATTATCCAGTGCCTTATCCAAATTAATTAGCAAAGGTGGCGAGCCATTGATTCGTCAAGGTATGAATGTAGGCATGCGTTTATTAGGTAAACAATTTGTGACGGGTGAAACCATTGATGCTGCGATTAAAAATGGTGAAAAACGTTTTGAGAAAGGCTTCCGTTATAGCTACGATATGTTAGGTGAAACCGCCTTAACCCAAAAGGATGCGGATCGTTATTACAATGATTATGTGAATTCCATTCGTGCCGTGGGGGAAACATCAAAAGGCTTAGGCGTTTATAAATCTTCAGGGGTTTCCGTCAAACTTTCTGCTATTCACCCCCGTTATAGTTTAAGCCAACATCAACGGGTAATTGATGAACTTTATCCGAAACTCAAAGAATTATTTTTATTAGCCAAAAAATATGATATTGGCTTAAATATTGATGCGGAAGAAGCCGCTCGCCTTGAATTATCCCTTGATTTACTTGACCGTTTAATTGCCGACCCTGATTTAGATGGTTTCCACGGCATTGGCTTTGTGGTGCAAGCCTACCAAAAACGTTGTAGCCGAGTCATCGATCATATTATTGCTCAAGCTCGCGCTAATAATCGTAAGTTAATGATCCGCCTAGTAAAAGGGGCATATTGGGATAGCGAAGTCAAATTAGCCCAAGCGGAAGGGGCAACGGATTATCCCGTATTTACCCGTAAAGTCCATTCTGACATCAACTATATCACCTGTGCGAAAAAATTATTGTCTGCACAAGATGTGATTTATCCGCAATTTGCAACGCACAATGCACAAACCTTAGCCACCGTTTATCATCTTGCTAAAGATAAACACTTTGAATTTCAATGCCTGCACGGCATGGGTGAAACCCTATATGAACAAGTGGTCGGCAAAGAAAATCTGAATGTACAATGCCGTATTTATGCACCAGTCGGTTCCTATCAAACCTTGTTGGCTTATCTTGTTCGCCGTTTATTAGAAAACGGTTCAAACAGTTCTTTCGTGAACCAAATTGTCGATGAACATTTTAGCGTAGAGAGTTTGGCGGAAGATCCAGTCAATAAAGCGAAAGAAACCCAAGGTACGGCTCACCCGAAAGTACCGTTACCTGTGAATATTTACGGTGAACGCCGTAATTCAAAAGGTTATGATCTGAGCGATGCAATTTCCTTACAACAGTTACAAACTCAGCTTAACGAATTAAGTGATAAACAATATCAAGCGAAACCGTTAATTGTCGGTGAAGTGACAGGAAATAGTTCTCGCACCGTTTACAATCCAGCAGTGCAAAGCCAAATTGTGGGTGAAGTGATCGATGCCAACGAGCAAGATGTGAATACAGCGTTCACAACAGCGGTGAATTTTAAACAACAATGGGCGAATACCGCCCCCGAAGTGCGGTCAGAAAAATTAGAGAAAATGGCAGATTTAATGGAACAACATTTGCCAGAACTCTTTGATTTAGCCGTGCGAGAAGCAGGTAAAACCTTAAATAATGCCATTGCCGAAGTGCGTGAAGCGGTGGATTTCTGCCGTTATTATGCTGCTCAAGTGCGAGCCAATCCAGCAGGCTTTAAGGATCCACGGGGTGTTGTGGTAGCCATCAGTCCGTGGAACTTCCCATTAGCGATTTTTATTGGTGAAGTGTCTTCCGCCTTAGTGGCAGGTAACGTGGTATTAGCCAAACCCGCAGAACAAACCTCTTTAATGGCGTATTTTGCGGTGAATTTATTCCATCAAGCAGGTATTCCAAAAGAAGCGTTACAATTATTAACAGGTTCAGGTAAAACCATCGGTGAAAGTCTAACCACTGATGAGCGTGTTAATGGCGTAATTTTCACAGGTTCAACCGATACCGCCAAACGGATTAATACTAACCTACAAAAACATGACAGCCTTATTCCATTAATTGCGGAAACGGGCGGTCAAAATGCCATGATTGTGGACAGTTCGGCTTTAGGTGAACAAGTGACGATTGATGTGTTAAACTCCGCCTTTGACTCAGCAGGTCAACGTTGTTCCGCTTTACGTGTGCTTTATTTACAAAAAGATAATGCGGATTACTTGCTTGAATTAATTAAAGGTGCCATGGCGGAATTAGTGGTGGGCGACCCAGCACGGCTTACTACTGATGTGGGACCTGTTATCGACAAAGTGGCTCAACAACGCTTACTTGATCATATTGAAGTGATGAAAAAACAAGCCAAATCTTGTTATCAAGTACCGATTGCCAAAGATGTGGCAGAGAACGGCATTTTTGTCGCCCCAACCTTGCTAGAAATTGACAATATTAGCCAATTAAAACACGAAGTGTTTGGTCCAGTATTACATGTTATTCGTTATGACGCAGAAAAATTGGACGATGTCATTCGTGAAATTAATTCCACGGGCTTTGGTTTGACTTGCGGTTTACATAGCCGTATCGACCAAACTCAACGTGAATGGGAGCAAGGCATTCAAGCAGGTAACTTATATGCCAACCGTAATATTGTCGGGGCGGTCGTTGGTGTTCAACCATTTGGTGGACAAGGCTTATCAGGCACGGGACCAAAAGCGGGCGGTGCATTATACTTACAACGTTTAAATAACCGTACGGCATGGAATTTTGATGGATTAACCAAAGGGATTACGCCAAATATTAGCGAATTTTCCACCGCACTTAATCAGGTATTGACAGGTGATGAATTGGCTCAAGCTCAACAATCCTTGCAAACCTTGAGTGCAAGCTCACCGTTAGGCAAAATTCACCAAATGCACGGCGTGACAGGTGAAAACAATTTCTTACGTTTTGAACCTCGTGGTCAAATTGCTATTGGTGACGGTGATTTATTCCAACAAGTATTAGCATTAGTCGCGATTGTCGCAGCAGGCAGCCGTGGTGTGGTAAGTGCAAATTCGCCATTAGCCCAACACGCCAATAAATTGAGTAAATTTATTACTGTAGTAAATGACTTTAACAGTCTTGACCCGTTAAGCCAACTTATTGTGTTAAACCCACTTTCTCAAGCTGATAAAGCCCATTATGCGGAACGTAACGGGTCGATTATGACCTTTGTGGAGAACCTAGCATTAGCCCAATCCTTATTACCGTTAATGCACGAAAAATCGGTGAGCATTAACACTGCTGCAATGGGAGGAAATGCCAGTTTAATGGCGGCAATGGATTAACAGGTCATTGGTAAAATAAAAATAGGGGCAGATCACAAATTTGCCCCTTATTTCATTAAATTTTGTTAAGATAAGCAAAAATTCTTAATGAGATAATTTATGAACGTTAATCACTTCACACAGAAATATATTGATTGGGTTGTCAAACTCGGTCGGCTAAAATTTTCTATTCTTGGTTTTTTGATTGTTGCTGTCTTTGCATTGCTGACCCATATTGTGTTAAGCCTGTTGGTCGTGGGGAGAATTGATTGGCAAAGTTTGGCTTATGCCATTATTTTTGGTCTAATCTCCGCACCTTTTGTCATTTACTTTTTTACCTTATTAGTGGATCGCCTTGAGCGTTCTCGTCTTGCTTTGGCAAAATCTATTCAAGATAAAAGTACGCTACTTGCTACCATTAGCCATGAACTCCGTACGCCGTTAAATGGTATTTTGGGGTTAAGCCAAATGCTCCAAGATACACCATTAAATCAGCAACAGCGTAATTACTTGAATACCATCAGTATAAGTGCGGTGTCTTTAGGGCATATTTTTAATGATATTATTGATTTAGAGAAAATTGATAGTCACAATCTTGAGCTGTGTTATAGTGAAACGGATTTTTATAGTTTTTTGACCAATATACAAAATATAGCGATCTTATTAGCAAGTGAAAAAGGTCTACAATTTCAAATGAAACTCAATGAAAATCTACCGCACTTTTTGCAATTAGATCAAACTCGTCTAAGCCAAGTGTTATGGAATTTGCTGAGTAATGCTGTGAAATTCACCGAAAATGGCGTGATTATGCTAGAAGTTAAAAAATTATCTAATAATCAATATAGCTTTGCGATTAGCGATACCGGGCAAGGTATTCCAAGCCAAGAGTTAGAGAAAATCTTTACCATGTACTATCAAGTGGCAGACAGTGGTAAAAAATCCGCTGGCAGTGGTATTGGGCTAGCTGTTTCAAAAAATATTGCTCATTTAATGCACGGTGATTTAACGGTCGCTAGCAAATTGGGAAAAGGAACAACCTTTACGCTGACGATTCAAGCTGAATCTATTGAAAAACAAGAGAAACCAATAGAAAAAAGTGCGGTGCAAAATTTGCAAATTTTATTGGTGGAAGATATTCAGCTTAATATTACTGTGGCGAAAACCTTATTAGAAAAATTAGGACATCAGGTGGATGTGGCAATGTCCGGCAAAGAAGCGATTCAAGCCTTTGAACATAATAGCTATGATTTATTGTTATTAGACATTCAACTCCCTGATATGACTGGCTTTGAAATTGCTCGTTATTTGCGTGATGGCTATCAAAATGATCGCTATGATTATCTGCCACCGTTAATTGCGTTAACCGCTAATGTGATGCAAAACAAAGCCGAATATCAACGCCAAGGTATGGATGACGTATTGCGTAAACCGTTGTTATTGAATGAATTAACCGCTTGTTTGAATACCTATTTTGGTGAAAATGAAACGGTTGTGAATCATTCAAAGATGAACGTAAATCAAGTGATCCCTGATGATTTAGCTGATTATTTTAACCCTGAAATTCTAGCAGAATTATTGGAATTTATCGGTAAAGATCTTTATGCAGAAAATATTCGCTTATTTAAACAGGAAATCAACGGTGGGGATTTAGATGTCGCTAAAGTCTATCAAGAGTATTTGAAAGGTAACATCACCAAACAGCAATTAGCCGACACCGCCCATAAATTAAAAGGTGCAGCCGCAAGTCTTGCCATGCAATCTGTGCAAAATGTGGCGAATTTAATGCAACAGGGGGAGTTACCAGAATGGAGAGAGAATATTGGACTTTGGGTAACAGAAGTTGAGCAACAAACAAAAAATAGTTTAGATTTGATAGGGCGGTGGTTAGGGGAAATGAACGTAAGTTAAGTATAAATCTTTTTCTTTTGATTAAAATTTAAGCTTAGTTTAGTTATTTTTGTGACGTCTATCATGTTTTCGCTGTAGTGTCATTGATTTTTATTTTTTAAAAGGGCATAGTAGATAAAATGGTTGGTAAAAAGTGGGTTAAAGCCAATTACTATAAGGCTTTAACCCACTTTTTACCAACCATTTTATCTATTAAGCCCAAAACTAAGTGTCTGTCAGATCAGTTCGATCTATGTTGATACTTGTTATTTTTCTTGTAAAAAACGCTCATAATATTCTGTAGTAATTAATTCCTCTACATTAATACGATTATTCACTAATTTGTTTTCTACCAAAAAATCAATGAGACGGCTGAGTTTATTTACCGATTCTTGTGTAATTTTCGGGTCAAAATTGGAGAAACTAAGATCTGCTGAATAGGCTTGTCGATAAATATCCGCTGGAATATTATTTTGCGAGAAAATTTTAAATACCTGTTCGGGATTTTGACTGGCGAATTGTTTTGCACGTTGTAATGCCTTGATGATTGCCACGGCGGCTTGCGGATTTTCCTGTAAAAAGATTTCTCGTCCGACAGCTAAACTTTGTGAGCTTAACTCGGGTTTATCTAATGTGGAATCAATCACTTTCCCCATGCCTTTTTGTTGCATATAAAGTACTGTGTAGTAGAACGTGAACATGGCTTCGGCTTGTTGTCCACTAAATACTGAGTTGGCATCTGCCCCTACCGCATTAACCATTTCAAATTTATCAGGATTAAGACCATAAAATTGAGTAATTTCTTTAAAGTAACGTTGTTGTACAGTGCCTTTGCCGAAGATGACTTTTTTCCCTTGTAAAGCGGCAATGTTTTTCGCCGGGCTTTCCGATTGCACAATGGTACCAAATTGTAAACGAGAATTATCTATGGCAAACACTTTCACGGGAGCACCTTTAGTTCTTAAAATAGCAATCGGTAAATCGCCATATAAGGCCACATCAATTTTATCGGAAGCCAGTGCCTCATTTAGAGCGGGACCGGCTTGTTGAAAAAACACAATTTCAGGTTTAAATCCGACTTTTGCTAATTCTTCGATAAAATATTGTTGATTAATGGCAATACCACCGGCTTCCAGTGTGCTATTGGATATGCCTGGGAAACCAATTCGCACTGTTTTTTGTTCATGATGCGCGGAAAGCGCGGTGTTTTTTTCTGATGTTTTATCGTCAAGGTTTATGCCTCCGAAAGCTAGTACAACCAGTATCGCTAAATAGAAAAATAAGGTGTAGTGTTGTTTATTGCATTTTTTCATTATTCCCGCCTAAATATAGAATTCAATTTCGTCACGATGTGGTTCAAAGAAATAATCATGAATTTTATTTTTATAAGAAATAAATTGATCGTGTGTACGCTCTTTCTTACCGTCAATATGAATTGGCACAATATCTCGAATCTTACCGGGACGAGAAGAAAGCACGACGACACGATCACCGAGATAAATCGCTTCTTCAATATCATGGGTGACTAAGATCATGGTTTTCTTTTCCTCTTGCCGAATGCGTAATACTTCATTTTGCATTTGAATTTTGGTCATGGCGTCTAATGCGCCAAAGGGTTCATCAAATAATAAAATATCTGTATTCATTACCAGACCACGGGCAATTGCCGCACGTTGAGCCATACCGCCTGAAAGGGCTTTCGGATAGGCATTTTCAAAGTCTTTTAATCCAACCAAATTTAAATAAGTATTAATTTTTTCATATTTTTCTTGTTTGTTAAGATGCTTTAGCCCAATTCCTACATTTTCAGATACAGTTAACCAAGGAAATAAACGGGATTCTTGAAAAATCATGGCGCAATGCTCATTACTTTGTTCTATGGGCTGTTGATTAACTTCAATAGATCCCGCGTCAATATTTACCATACCGGCAATCATTTTCAGTAAGGTACTTTTCCCACAGCCACTATGTCCCACAATGGTAATAAATTCGCCCTTGTTAATGGTTAAATTGATATTATCCAGTACCGTCATTTGGCTATTTTCTTTTTGATAGTGCTTTGACAGGTTTTTAATTTCAATAGCAACCTGTTCTTTCACAATTTGTTCTGTCATCGTTCACTCCAATATATTGATGATCTTATTTTTTCCAGGCAGTTGCTATATCAGCGAGAATACAGATGACTTTATCCATCAGTAATCCCACCATACCAATGATAATCATACAAACAATTACCACATCAGAACGCATTAAACTGCGGGCATCATTCAAACGAAAGCCAATACCTGAATAAGATGCGATAAGTTCGGAAGCAACAACTGCCATCCAAGAAATCCCCAAAGCTAAGCGTAATCCTGTGAATAGACTTGGCAGGGCAGAGGGTAAATAGATTTTAGTAAAGGTATGCCATTTACTTAAACGATAGACTTTTGCCACTTCTAGGAAACTCTCCGATGTAGATTCAATGCCGTTAATGGTATTTACGATAATCGGGAATGTAGCGGCGAAAAGAATAACAACAATTTTTGAAGCTTCATCAATGCCCGCCCATAGAATAATCAGTGGGATCCAAGCCACCATCGGGATTTGTCGCATAGATGTTAGAGTAAGCTGAAAAAAGGTTTTTGCCTTTGGACTGATTCCCATGAGTAAGCCTAAAGTGACCCCGATAACACTAGAAAGCAGAAAACCTGCGATCACTCGACGGATACTTACGCCGAGATCAGCGTATAATTCCCCCGATTTGAGCATCTCGATCAAGACTGAAAAAACTGAGATGATTTTTGGTAATGCCGTTTCAGGTAAATTTCCTATTGTGGTGGAAAGGTGCCACAAAAATAAAATGATGAGAGGCAATAAGAATTTAAGATATTTTTCAGACAGTATTTTCATTCTATTTTTCCCCTTGATGGATAATACCCGACAGCCATTGATAAAGTTGTGTATAGCTTAATTCACCGGATTTTCTGCCTAGTTCTTTTTCCTGATCAGATAGAATGACGGTGGGAATGCCACGAATTTGGTGTAGTTCGGTTAATTTCGGATTATGATCAACATCTACATATTCTGCTTTAATCCATTTTGCTAAATCGGATTGGAGAATTTTTTCTAATACAGGATGGAGTGTCTTGCAGTGTACACATCTTTCTGCTCCAAATAGCTGTAGGATGATCTTTTGTCCTGAGTTTTCAAAGTTTTGCTCAGTTACTATACTAAATAATTGTGTATTCACCGTGAATAGCTTTGGTTTATCTGTGGTTTCATCTGTCTTTGCGACACATAATGCCGCACTTTCTTGGTAAGGTAAGGTACCGGCTACTTTCACTACAGATTTAGCGCCAAATTTTCCTGCATTTGGTACACGGAAATGAACAACATCAATAGGTTCAATAGCGGTTTCTATCGGGCGTGGCTCTTGTGGCACCCAATCATAAGGATAACGATAGCCACGATAAATCATATTATTGGTTGGACGGTCAGGATCATTGTTACTGAAATAAGGCGAAATCCATTCCCATACAATTTCTTTTTCTCGAGTAACTTCAATTAACCGTCCATTTGAACCTTCATCAATTAAGGTGTTGCCGTTAGGTAAGCGTTGGGCGCTGCTTACATAAGGACTGTAAAATTTAGAGGCATCGGTTGGTATGGCTGCACGAATATCCTCAGGGGTAAATTGCCATTCAATTTCTAAAGTTATCGGATTGATTTCCAATACGCGGGAATAATCACGCAAAGTATTTTTGGTACCGTCTGGACTAGCAGGATTAGGGGAACCATAACCACCCCAACCACCATTATCAAACACCAGAATATTACCTGCACCGGGAAGACCTTGTGGAATTAAGTGGGCGTGATGCGGACCGATAATATTGCTAATATGTGCGACCTCTTTTTGCTGCCAGTTTGGACCGATTTGCCAGACAATTTGTCCTGTTTTTTTAGAAATAATGGCAATGAAATTTGCTTCTCGGCTATCAAAAATAATATTCTCAGGGTGGAAACGTTCATCACCAGCAGAATACCATTTATTTTCACCTAAATAGCTCATGCAGTTAATATGTAACCAATCACCGACACCCCCATCAGCTGCACGGATATTAGGATTGTTAAACAATGATTGCCTTGCTTCTTCACTAAAGCCGATTTCATCAATGTGATCGCTAGCTTTCCATTGCCATACAATGTTGCCTTGCCAGTCAACTTCATAAAACACATCATCTAATAGCTTGTTTGGGCTGATTTTTTCATTTGATAATGTAGTATGACCTAAAATCAAGGTATTACCTGAACGAGTTTGTGGCAATTGGTTTGGAACATAATAACCTACGGGATTACCTTCACGTTGGTAATCATGATGGCTTCTTGCCATATAACGTGGTTCTTCGCCTTTGTCTGTAATAAATTCAAATTTATCAAATTTCCAGACAATATTGCCATCATAATCAATTTGCACTAAGTCTACGCCGTCTTGCATACCATATCGGGGATTACGATCACCTGAGTAGCCGATTAAATCGCCATTGGGTAAAAGTTTATTGGGGAAACCGTGAAATTCATCCCAACGACGAATTTCATTACCATTCATATCAAATAATAATGCACCAGAACGGATTGTCTGCACAAGATTATAGCCGTTCCAGCATTTTTCAGGTTTGTAGATTGTTACGCCGGTTGGATATACGCTAGGATGTCCCATCATTCACTCCTTTTTATTTGTTAATTTGTTGGATAATTTAATTTATCTTTATTAAATAAGTTTAAAAGGCATTTGTGAAAGACTTTTACTTTATTTTATATAACTAAAGGGAATATATGATGAGAAAATATGGTAAATAAAAAAGGGGCATAGCCCCTAATGAAAAGCGACCAATTAATTTTTGAATACATTCCCTAAACAAGGCTGAATTTTATTCAAAATTTCTTTCACTACTCTTGGATGAGCGGCAATAATGTGTCCGTCTTTCAAATAGTTATGTCCCGCATTGAAATCACAAACTAAACCACCCGCTTCACGCACCATTAATTCACCTGCGGCACAGTCCCAAGGTTTTAAACCCATTTCAAAGAAACCATCAACACGTCCCGCAGCGGTGTAACATAAATCTAAAGCAGCAGATCCTGCACGGCGGAAATCGGCAACATCGGTAATTAAAGCATTCATCATTGCCATTTGTACGGGCATTAATTTAGGCTGTTTAAATGGGAAACCAGTGGCTAACACGGTACCCTTGATATCACGGCGGTTGGCAATGCGTAAACGGATATCGTTTAATTTCGCCCCTTCACCACGTACTGCGGTGAATAATTCATTTTTGATTGGATCATAAACTACGCCTACTTCAGTGCGACCTTTGACACGAATAGCGATAGAAACAGCAAATTGTGGAAAACCTTTGATAAAGTTAGTGGTGCCGTCTAATGGATCGATCACCCATTGTGTATCACGGTCGTTACCATCTAACACGCCTGATTCTTCGGTGATAATGCTGTGATCAGGGTAAGAAGCACGAATGGTTTCAATAATCGTGGCTTCAGCAGCTTTATCTACATTTGTCACATAGTCATAGTTGCCTTTAACTTGGGTTTCAATATCTGCACGGTTTTCATAACTTTTTGCGATGATATTGCCTGCTTTTCGTGCTGCACGGATGGCGATATTTAACATTGGGTTCATAAGAATATCCATTAGAGATTGTGAAAAGAACAATGGCAAACGGTATTTTACATTTTGCCTTAAACTGCGGTGCATTATAGTGACTTTTTCAACAATTTTCTAGTATTAAAAATTTTTTATAAAACCTACTAAATTATATGGATATTGTGCTAAAATAGCTGTCAATTTCATTTGATAATAAGTATTATGTTAGACAATATCCGCATTGTTTTAATCGAAACTTCTCATTCTGGCAATATTGGCTCGGCAGCTCGGGCGATGAAAACTATGGGATTGCGTGAGCTATATTTGGTTGCGCCGAAACAAGGCATTGATCAACAAGCGATTGCTTTGTCGGCAGGAGCAGATGATGTAGTGAAAAATGCGGTGATTGTGACGCAATTTGAACAGGCAATTAGTGATTGTTCTTTAGTGATTGGTACGAGTGCAAGATTACGACATTTACAAAATAGTCTGATTGAACCTCGTCAATGTGGTGAAATTGCTATTCAATCGGTGAAGTGCGGTGAAAAAGTCGCAATTATTTTCGGCCGTGAGCGAGTGGGTTTAAATAATGAAGAATTGTTGAAATGTCGCTATCATTTGACCATCCCTGCCAATCCGGAATATTCGTCATTAAATTTGGCGATGGCGGTGCAATTGGTATGCTATGAACTGCGCATGGCATTTTTGCAGGAAATACCTGTTGCAACTATAGAAAATATCGTTAAAACGACTATACACTTAGCAACCGCACAACAGTTAGAATATTTTTTTGAGCATACTGAACGTTTGTATCAATCTTTAGGTTTTATTCAGAATCAAGGGGTTATGCAGAAATTAAGACGATTATATCAGCGTGCGGCGGTGGAGCAAAATGAGTTAAATATTTTACGTGGCATGTTAACTGCGGTGGAAAAACACCTAGATTTTCATAAGGAATAATAGTTGACTATTTTACTTGGTTAAGTAAACTATTGCTATTGATTTTAAACAAAGAGAAAGAAAGATGAAACTGACTTCAAAAGGACGTTATGCAGTTACTGCCATTTTGGATATTGCCCTGAATGGCGAGAATAATCCTGTGACGTTATCGGATATTTCCGAGCGACAGAGCATTTCTCTTTCTTATTTGGAGCAGCTTTTCGCCAAATTACGCCGACATGGCTTAGTGCGAAGTGTGCGTGGACCGGGTGGTGGCTATCAGCTTGGGTTGCCAACAGATAAAATTTCTATTGGAATGATTATTACCGCAGTGAATGAGAATATTGCGGTGACCAAATGTCTTGGAAAAGGGAATTGTCGTGATGGTCAAGAATGTTTAACCCATTCCTTGTGGGAAGAATTAAGTCATCGCATTGAGAGCTTTTTAGATCAAATTACGTTGGCTGAATTGGTTAATAAGCAGAGTGCAAAACAGCATATTCACCAATCACATCAAGATTTTGACAATCTTTTGGTCGTAAATAGTTAGGCTATAAACAACATATTTTTAGGAGTGAATTTAATGAAATTACCGATTTATTTGGACTATGCAGCAACTTGTCCAGTGGATGAACGTGTAGCGAAAAAAATGATGGATTATTTAACCATTGACGGCAACTTTGGTAATCCTGCATCACGCTCACACAAATTTGGGTGGCAAGCGGAAGAAGCTGTGGATATTGCCCGTAATCAAATTGCTGATCTTATTGGCGCAGATAGCCGTGAAATCGTCTTTACATCAGGGGCGACGGAGTCAGATAACCTTGCGATTAAAGGGGCGGCTCATTTCTATCAAACCAAAGGCAAACATATTATCACTTGCAAAACCGAACATAAAGCGGTGTTAGATACTTGTCGTCAGTTGGAGCGTGAGGGCTTTGAAGTCACGTATTTAGAGCCGAAAACCGACGGTTTAATTGATCTTGACGTATTAAAAGCGGCGATTCGTCCTGATACTATTTTAGTGTCGATTATGCATGCTAATAATGAAATTGGGGTCATTCAAGATATTAAAGCGATTGGTGAAATTTGCCGTGCTAATAAAGTGATTTTCCATACCGATGCGACCCAAAGCGTGGGTAAAGTGGCAATTAATTTGGCTGAATTACCAGTGGATTTATTGTCCATGTCAAGTCATAAGCTATATGGACCAAAGGGTATTGGAGCATTATATGTCCGTCGTAAACCACGTATTCGTTTAGAAGCGATTATTCATGGTGGTGGTCATGAACGTGGTATGCGTTCAGGCACTTTAGCAGTACATCAAATTGTGGGGATGGGCGAAGCCTACCGCATTTGTAAAGAAGAAATGGCTACTGAAATGCCACGCTTAAAAGCACTGCGCGACCGCTTATACAATGGCTTAAAAGACATTGAAGAAACCTATGTAAACGGCTCAATGGAACACCGTTTAGACAACAACCTAAACATTAGTTTCAACTATGTAGAAGGTGAAAGCCTAATGATGGCATTGCGTGATATTGCAGTTTCATCCGGTTCTGCTTGTACATCAGCCAGCCTTGAGCCATCTTATGTATTGCGCTCTTTAGGTTTAAACGATGAATTAGCCCACAGCTCAATTCGTTTCACTTTAGGTCGTTATACCACCGAAGAAGAAATTGACTACACCATTAGCCTCATGCAAGGTGCGGTGCAAAAATTAAGAGATTTATCACCACTTTGGGATTTATTTAAAGAAGGCATTGATTTAAACACAATTGAGTGGACAGCTCATTAATTTTTAGAAGGAATAAGAAAATGGCATACAGCGACAAATTATTAGATCATTATGAAAATCCACGTAATGTGGGAGCAATGGATAAAAAAGCCACTGACGTGGGAACTGGCATGGTGGGTGCACCGGCTTGTGGTGACGTTATGCAGTTACAAATCAAAGTGAATGATAGCGGCATTATTGAAGATGCCAAATTTAAAACCTATGGTTGTGGTTCGGCGATTGCATCTAGCTCACTCATTACTGAATGGGTAAAAGGTAAATCTTTAGATGAAGCAGGAGCAATTAAAAATAGTCAAATTGCAGAAGAGCTGGAGTTACCGCCGGTAAAAGTGCATTGCTCAATTTTAGCGGAAGATGCCATCAAAGCAGCGATTGCGGATTATAAGGCAAAACAAGCAAAATAATTAATTATAGGGCGGACTTATATCCGCCCGAAGAATTAGGAGCATAAAATGGCAGTAACTCTCACTGAAAGTGCAGTTAATCGTGTCAGAACTTTTTTACAAAACCGTGGTAAAGGTGTGGGATTGCGCTTAGGTATTAAAACATCTGGCTGTTCAGGTTTAGCTTATGTATTAGAATTTGTCGATACTTTAAACGAAGATGATAAAGTGTTTGAACAAGATGGCGTAAAAATCATTGTAGATGTTAAAAGTCTTGTATATTTGGATGGTACAGAGTTAGATTTTGTTAAAGAAGGACTGAACGAAGGTTTTAAATTCAACAACCCGAATGTTAAAGATCAATGTGGTTGTGGCGAAAGTTTTAACGTATAATTAAACCTGTGATGAACATAGTTATGACAAATCCATTTTCTCTATTTAAGTTACCAGTACAATTTGAGATCGATCAGACATTGTTGTCTGAACATTTTTTACAGTTACAAAAACAATTTCATCCTGATAATTTTGCTACTCAATCCACTCAAGAGCAGCGTTTGGCAATGCAACAATCGGCAGAAATTAATGATGCCTTAAAAACCTTAAAAGATCCGATTTTGCGAGCGGAAGCTATTATTCAAATTCATACAGGTGAAGTACAGGATTTGGAGCAAAAAAGCACCCAAGATATGGCTTTTTTAATGCAGCAATTACAATGGCGTGAGCAATTAGAAGAGATCGAAACTAACAAGGATGATACCGCGCTTGATGAATTTCGTTCTGACATTGAGGCAGAACAAAAAATTTTATTAAATCAACTAAAAACTGAATTAACCCAAAGTGACTGGTCATCAGCACAGGTAACTGCCGATAAATTGCGTTTTATCAAAAAATTGATTGAACAGATTGAAATGGTGGAAGAAAAGCTATTTTGATGAAATAAAAAGAAGATAAACAATGGCATTATTACAAATCGCAGAACCGGGGCAAACAGCCGCACCGCATCAACATAAATTAGCGGTGGGGATTGATTTAGGGACAACTAATTCATTAGTTGCCACCGTGCGTAGTGGGCAAGCGACTATTTTATTAGATAAACAAGAACAAGCCTTGACGCCGTCTATTGTGCATTATGCAGAAAATGGTGTATTGGTGGGTGATAAAGCAAGTGCATTAGCTAGCCTTGATCCACAAAATACGATTATTTCAGTGAAACGATTAATTGGGCGAAGTTTGTCAGATGTACAACAGCGTTATTTAAATTTACCTTATCAATTTAATCAAACTGAAAATGGTTTGCCGTTGATTCACACCAGACAAGGTAATGTGAGCCCGGTTGAAGTCTCTAGCCAAATTCTAAAAAAATTAACCGCACTTGCAGAGCAGCGTTTAGGGGGGGAGTTGTCTGGTACGGTGATTACTGTTCCGGCTTATTTTGATGACGCTCAACGCCAAAGTACCAAAGATGCGGCAACACTAGCAGGTTTGAACGTATTGCGTTTGTTGAATGAACCTACTGCCGCAGCGATTGCTTATGGTTTGGATAGCGCACAAGAAGGTGTCATCGCGGTTTATGATTTAGGCGGAGGTACCTTTGATATTTCTATTTTACGCTTATCCAAAGGGGTCTTCGAAGTGTTGGCAACGGGGGGAGATACCGCATTGGGTGGTGATGATTTCGATCACGTCATTACGGAGTGGATCGTCAATCAGTCAGGTCAGCAACCTGAAAATGCTCAGCAGCAACGTGAATTAATTGAGTTAGCCAACAAGTTAAAGGTGGCATTAAGTGAGAGCGAAACGGTTGCGGTGAACTTTAAAAAATGGCACGGTGAATTGACTCGAACGACATTTAATCAGCTAATTCAATCCTTGGTCAAACGCTCATTGATGGCTTGTCGTCGTGCGTTAAAAGATGCGAATATTGGCGTGGAAGATGTGCGTGAAGTGGTGATGGTGGGAGGTTCAACCCGTGTGCCATTTGTACGTGAGCAAGTGGGGGCGTTTTTTGGTAGAACGCCATTAACATCTATTGATCCTGATAAAGTGGTGGCTTTAGGCGCGGCGATTCAAGCGGATATTTTAGTGGGGAATAAACCTGATTCCGATATGTTATTGCTTGATGTGATTCCTCTTTCTTTAGGTATTGAAACTATGGGAGGTTTGGTGGAAAAAATTATTCCACGCAATACCACGATTCCTGTGGCAAGAGCCCAAGAATTTACCACTTTTAAAGATGGTCAGACCGCTATGTCAGTACATATTGTACAAGGTGAACGTGAAATGGTGGAAGATTGTCGTTCGCTGGCTCGTTTTACTTTACGGGGCATTCCACCAATGTCCGCCGGAGCGGCGCATATTCGAGTAACTTATCAAGTGGATGCAGACGGTTTATTAAGCGTGACAGCAATGGAAAAATCTACTGGTGTACAATCGTCTATCCAAGTGAAACCGTCCTACGGCTTAACAGATGATGAGATTACTAATATGCTTAAATCATCAATGGAAAATGCCAAACAAGACATTGATGCTCGTTTGTTAGCCGAGCAACGTGTAGAAGCTCGCCGAGTAATTGAAGCAGTATTAACGGCATTAGATGATGATCAAGATTTACTCAATGAGGCAGAACTAAGTGCGGTGAAAAAAGCCTTAGTTTCCTTAGATAATTTACAGCAAGGTACAGATACCTTAGCGATTAAGCAAGGGATTAAAGATTTAGATCAAGCTACTCAAGAATTTGCTGCTCGCCGAATGAATAAATCCATTCAAAAAGCCTTAAAAGGGCAATCGGTCGAGAATCTATAGTTTAACGAATTTATAAAATAGGAAAGAAAATATGCCAAAAGTTGTGTTTTTACCCCACGAAGAATTTTGCCCTGAAGGTATGGTGGTGGAAGCGAAAAAGGGAGATAATCTATTAGATTTAGCTCACGATGCGGGGGTGGAAATTCACCATGCTTGTGATGGTTCTTGTGCTTGTACCACTTGTCATGTGGTGATCCGTGAGGGTTATGACAGTTTAAATGAAAGCTCGGATCAAGAAGAAGATATGCTAGATAAAGCTTGGGGCTTAGAGATCGAAAGTCGCTTGTCTTGCCAATGTATTGTGGGTGATGAAGATTTAGTGGTAGAAATTCCGAAATATAACTTGAACCATGCAAATGAGGCGGCTCACTGATGAAATGGACAGACACTCAATTAATCGCCGAAGCTTTATATGATCGCGATCCTGATTTAGATCCCAAAACGGTACGTTTCACTGATATGCACCAATGGGTTTGTGATTTAGAAGATTTTGATGATGACCCTGAAGCCAGCAATGAGAAGATCTTAGAAAGTATTTTGTTGTGTTGGCTAGATGAGTATGAATAAATAAAAAGTCGCCCTAAGGCGATTTTTTATTAGAGAAAATGCTGATAAAGAAATTCTCCCACTAAATCTACATCATCTAAATAATAATCTGTTTCAATCTCTTGTTTATCACCTAAATAAACGGAAGTTTTAGCATTTTTTAACATAAGGAAATCGTTGAAATCATTGCCAAAAGCCACATATTTTTGCTTACCGATTAGCTGTTTAAGGGTATTGTATTTATTATTCCCGTGCGGCGTGATGTCAAAAAAGTTTTCTTTTTTATGAATATGGAAACTAATGTTATCGTGATTAAACTGTGTATAAATTTCTTGATTAGCCTTATCAAGTAAAACTAGGATTTTACTCACACCATCATGCAATAAATCTACTTCATCTAGGCGAGCATGGCTTAATGAACTGATATAATGATGAAAATTATGTTCTTTTTCGGATAAGGAAAAGGCCCATTTGCCATCAAGTACATAAGGTAAATTCAGCGCTTTTAAGCGAAGTAAACAATTTTCGACATAGGGTTTCTCGAGGAATTTAGTCAAGATAAAATTTCCTTGTTGATATGCCATACCACCATTACAACCCACTAAAATGGTATTACTATGTTCGGTAATTTTACGGTTTAACATAGGTAACATATCGCGAATAGGTCTTGCGGACGCAAAAATAACCCGGTGCTTTACTAATAGATGCGCCATGGCATCACAAATTTCGTCACTGACTTTTAGACCATTTTTTGATATAGTACCATCAATATCAAAAACGAATATTTTCATTGTTAATCCTTTAAATCATGGTAATTATTTTAACGATTTTTAGTCTATCATAAATGGTATTTATAATAAAATATTACGAGGTGATAAATGGTTTTCTCAAAAAATAACCTGCCAATAGAATTTCCTATTCCAGCGTCGGTAAATAAATTAATTTGCTGTGATCTGGATAAAAACACTATTCATACTTATGGACATTGTCTTGATAAACCGTATTGTCATGGTATTTTGAGTGTATTAGAAAAACTTTAGAGAAGAGAATCATATTTATAGAAAATTGCTCACCCAAAAGTTAGATTAGCTACTAACTTTTGGGGGAAAAGATTTTTGTTCTTACGGTAATTTTGCTAAAACGCAATAACCTACTTGACGTCCAGAAATTTGATATGCCGTATCTGCACAAATGAACGCAGATTCACCTTGTTTTAATTCAAGCGCGGTGTTTTTATCACTAATTTTTAAACACCCTTGCATGACTAATAAAATAGTCGCACTTTCTGCTTTTCCGTTGATTTGGGCTGTATCATCATAACGTACATTTTCTAGTGCAAAGTCTTTAGCTGGCGTAGTATAGGTAAATGAACCATTATCTGGTGGGGCTGCCTTGATTAATTCAGGAATCACTTCACGACAATCAATCACTTTTAATAATTCATCAATATTCACATGTTTAGATGTTAAACCACCACGAATGACATTATCTGAACATGCCATTAATTCAATATTTTGTCCACGCAAATAAGCGTGTGGAATACCGGCATCTTGAAAAATACCTTGTCCTTGTTTGATTTGCACAATATTGAATAAATAGAAACACATTAAGCCGGCATCTAATTGCGCTAATGAAATGTTCATTTCTTTTTGGCTATACAAGACCCAGTAATCAGGATTTTCAGGGGATAAGTCCTCAAGTCGATTATGTTCAAAAATTGGCAATAACCAACTGGCTAATTGCGTTTGATTTGCTTGCATAATATCTGAATAGAAATGGTGTAAATCCTGTGTTTCTAGCTGATTTGCTAAGGTTTGCAAAGATGAACGTTCACGCAATGTTTTTAAAATTTCTGTTTTGGGTTTGAAACCGTGTAACAACCAGAAGTCTGATAAAGCAATCATCATTTCTGGTTTGTGATTCTTGTCTTTATAAGTTCGTTTGGGATCTGTTAAATCAATACCCCGCACATTTTCTTCCACAAACCCGATTTCGGCTTGTTGTTTTGTTGGGTGTAATTGAATAGATAACGGCTGTTTAACATCTAAGATTTTCAATAAGTAGGGTAGTTCATCACCAAAAATTGAACGACTTTGTTGACCAAGTGCGGTGGGATTTTGGCTTAAAAATTGATTTAAAGGCATGGTTTTATCGTCAACTTTAATTGTTGATGGGGAAGACGGGTGTGCTCCGAGCCACCACTCTGCATAGAGTTGATCTTTTTGTGCAGTAAATCCGATAAGATTTGGAATGTAGTCTTTTCCCCCCCAAGTATATTGCTGTAGGGTGCCAGTCAATTTATAAAGTGTGGTCATTTTTTATCCTGTTGTTCTTGTTTGTAGCCACCAAAAAATTGTACAACTTTTTCTACATCTGATGGTTCGGTTAACTGTGCTACAAGACGTTTGCCGTTGGTTAAATCAAACACTAATTTGAAATCATCGGCTAAATTAATTTGTTGTATTTTAGTAAATTCAATAAAAAAGTTCTCAAAGAAAAATCCGTTAGGTTTGAGTATCAGCATGGGAGAACGAAAAAATGCCATATACAGGCTTAAAAGAATTAAGAAAGCGAGTAAATACAAAGTATCGGGTGCTATTTTTCCTTCGGTTTGCCAAATGATAATACCAATTAATGCCATAAAAATCAGGCTATCTAATTTCGTGCGTTTTTTTAACCGCACTTTAAGTAGTGTATTACCTTTACGTTTATCTAAGCCAAATTGTTCGTAAAAAGCGTAGGCGAAGAACGTGAGAATACAGAGAATGAGAATGGAATTGGTCATAACGAAAAAATGTAGGGGCGTATTGCATACACCCTAAATAATGTACAAAGGGCGTATGCAAACGCCCCTACGGAAAAGAAAGATTACGCTAAAATCCCTGTTGCCGCACCTAAAATACCGATAACAAAGATACCGATAATAATCCAAAGGGCGTTTACACGGTTACGTAGTAACCACATACAAGCGAAGGTAAATAGTAATGGTAATAAACCCGGCATTAAGCTGTCTAAGATACTTTGTACCGTGGTAATTTCCGTTGTTCCGTCTTGTTTTTGAATGGTAGATACCACTAATGGTACGTTAATACTGGTCCATTTTTGTACCAATGCCCCCATAATAAACAAGCCGAGAATAGATGCTCCTTCGGTGAGTTTTTGTAACAGACCACCACTCATATCTTGTACTACATCTAAGCCTTTTTTATAGCCGTAAGTCACGCCATAATAACGTGTACCTAAACGTACAAGGTTAAATAGGATAAAGAATAATAAAGGTCCTAAAATACTCCCTGTTAAAGCAACGCCAGCACCAAGAGCGGCAAATACTGGACGAGCTGTTCCCCAATAAATTGGGTCACCTACACCAGCTAAAGGACCCATTAGACCCACTTTGATACCATTGATCGCTGCATCGTCAATTTCTTTACCGTTAGCACGTTGTTCTTCCATGGCGATAGTTACACCTAATACTGGTGCTGCTACGAATGGTTGGGTATTAAAAAACTCAAGGTGGCGTTTAATGGCATCTTTACGTTCTTGTGAATTTGGATCTGGATATAAGCGCTTAATTACAGGTACCATTGAATAGGCAAAACCTAAAGCTTGCATACGCTCAAAGTTCCATGAACCTTGGAATAAATTTGAACGTAATACCACAGAATTTAAATCACTTTGGGTGACTTTTTTGATTTCAGTTGTCATTTTTCTTACCCCATTAATCTAATCTGTTATCCAGATCGTTGTTGTTTGCTACGACTTGCACCACTTGTTTTGATTGATTGTATTTAGGGTGAAGTTGAATATAAAGTGCTGCCATAATAGCACCAAGAATACCTAATGCTACAAGGTTAAAATCAGTGAATGCGGCTACCACAAAACCAGCATAGAAAAATGGCATTAAGTGACCTGCACGCATCATGTTAATAACCATGGCATAACCTACTACTGCGATAATACCACCGGCAATTTTTAAACCATTTGTGACGACTTCAGGAATAGCATTTAACATTTCTTGAACAGTATCTGTGCCCGCAGTTAATGCAACAATTAAGGCAGGAATGGCAATACGCATTGCTTGTAATAATAAAGCAGAGCAGTGAATCCAGTCTAAGCGGTTAAGATTCCCATCCTGAATAGATTTATCTGCTGCATGTTGAAATGCTACGGTAATTGCACGTACCACATAGGTTAATACTTGACCAGCAGCTGCTAATGGAATCGCAAGAGCAATCGCAGTTGGGATTTCTTGACCACCCACAATAACTAAGATAGTTGATACTACAGAAGCAAGAGCCGCATCTGGAGCAAGTGCGGCACCGATGTTCATCCAGCCTAAGGCTAATAATTCAAGTGAACCACCAATGATGATCCCTGTCTTCATATCGCCTAATACTAAACCAATTAAGGTACAAGCGATTAACGGACGGTGAGTTTGAAATTCATCAAGAATCGATCCCATACCTGAAATACAGGCAACAAGGAATACCAGAACGACTTGTAAGGTAGAAATTTCCATAATAATTTCCTTAGATTAAGTTATTTTTCTTTAATAGATCCATCATATATTGACGGCTATCATTGGATACTTTGCGTACATCAAGCTCAATGCCCTTGGCATTTAAGGCTTTGAAAGCGGCAATATCTTGTTCGTTTACTGCAACCGCACTCGTCACCATTTTCTTACCTTCTTTGTAAGAAATTCCACCGATATTGATCGATTTAAATTCTATACCTGCATCAGATAAACGTACTACATCGGTCGGATTAGTGAATAATAACATCATACGCTCGCCCGCATATTCTGGGTTGTTATAGACTCGAACCATTTTATCCACAGGTACAACATGTACTGTTACGCCTAGCGGTGCGACACTTTTTAGCATGGTAGAACGTACGCTGTCTTTCGCCACATCATCATTTACAACCACAATACGGGTTACACGGCTTTCTTTCGTCCAACGGGTTGCCACTTGACCATGCACTAAACGGTCATCAATACGGGCTAAACCGATGACTAAATGCCCTTCAGCGTTTGGTGTTACCACCGCCGGTTCAACAGGTTTTGCAGGGGCTGCTGGAGCTGGAGTAACGGGAGCCGCTTGAGTCGATTTTTTTTCTGGCTCATCAAAACGCAATGCACGTACGCCAGTACGACCTGTTTCAAGCGCAATCGCAGTGAGTTCTTCAAGGCTTGGATTATCATCACGCGCCATAAAAGTTTCCACTAACATAGGCACATTTACGCCCGTGACGACGTTCATATTGTCTTGATCGTTTGCCACTCGGTTTGCTGCATTAAATGGACTACCGCCCCAAGTATCGACTAAAAATAGCACTTGATCGCAGTGAGCCAATTCATTGGCAAGTTTTTCTTGATATTTGCCGATAATGGTTTCCGCATTCTCACCCGGCACGAAATCAATTGTTGCCACGTTTTCTTGCTCACCAATCAGCATTTCGGTGGTCTTCAGCAATTGATTTGCTGCGACACCGTGAGTTGCAATAATAATTGCAATAGTCATAGTTGACTCCTTTGGTTTTAAAATTAAGGTGATGTATTCTAATATGAATCAGATATAGTTTACACGTTTCAGCGAAATATTTTTTACTAAATTGTGATCTGGATCACATTTTAGAATCTAACTGCGGTGAAAATAAACAAAAAAATAGGTACCGCAAGGATACCTATTTCTAATTATATGTAATTTAGATGGCGATCACTGCACCAATCACAACAATTGAATAAATTGCAGCTAAACCATAGAAAATAAGTCCACCATTTGGCATATGGAGTTTTACATCATGCATACCGTGATGTATACGGTGTAATCCCATCCACATTGGAAAAATAGCTAACACGAGAATTACTAATTTGCCTAACCAGTGATGACTAAATGCAATAATACTGTCAGGTGAAATTATCCCAAAGGGTAATAAAATACCTAAAATTAAAATTAATGCAGGAAAAGCCAACGCACTGATAGCACTACCGGCACTAAATAGTAACCATACTGGTGGTTCTTGAGAACGTTTTGGATTTTGATCAACCATAGTTCTATCCCCTTAAATAAAAGCTAAAATCAGAAGAACAACACTGACTACAGCGAAAATAACGTAGAATCCTTTACGGATTAGCTCGGATTTTACGCCTAATGTGCCAGACATTACTTCGCCAGACATATGGAAAAATGTCACGGAATGTAAAATGGATGCGGCCACTGAAATCAGATTCAAAATAATGACGATAGGGTTTTGCAAAAAAGGAATAAAGTTTTCTACAAAGCCATTTTCACTACCTAAAGAAATGATGCCATAAAGTAAAACTAAACAGAACCAAACAGCGGAAAATGCAGTGGCTTCTCGCAGCATATAGAATTGATAAAAATTCCATTTTTTCCACCAAGTGGCGGTCATTTCACGATGATATTTATTACGTTTACTTGCTAATTCAGTCATAACTCCCCCTAAGCTTTTGGTTTAAGCATTGAAATTAGATAGTCTTTAGCACTTTCTAATTTACTTTGGTTAATTGCTGCCGCAGGGTTAACGTGTTTCGGACAAACTTCGGAACAAGCCCCAACGAAAGTACAAGACCAAACACCATTATCACCATTGATAATCGGCATACGTTGTGCTTTAGCGTGATCACGGTTATCTAAATTGTAGCGGTGAGCCAAGGTTAACGCTGCAGGTCCTACAAATTCAGGGTTTAAACCAAACTGTGGACAAGCTGCATAGCAAAGACCGCAGTTGATACACATGGAGAATTGACGATATTTCTCAAGTTGTTTAGGTGTTTGTTTGGTACGACTTTTCGCCAATTCTGCTGACGGATGTGGTTGACCATCTAATTCAGGCATTTTGTTGCCAATAATATAAGGTTTGATGGCTTCTAAACTTTCAATAAAGTGACTTAAATCCACCACTAAATCACGTTCAATTGGGAAGTTGGCTAACGGTTCAATCCGCATATGACCGCTGTAATCACGTAAGAACGTTTTACATGCGAGTTTTGGTTTATTGTTCACCATCATCCCACAAGAACCACAGATTGCCATACGACAAGACCAACGGTAGGAAAGTTCGGGTTCCAGTTTATCTTTAATGTAACCTAACGCATCTAATAAAGATGTTTGGTTATCATAAGGTACTTGATAAGTGCATAGGTGTGGCTTTTGATCCACTTCAGGATTATAGCGTAGCACTTCTACCGTCATAATTGATTCATTAGACATTTGCTTTCTCCCCTTTGTTAGCCGCTGCTTTAGCTGCTTCCGCCGCATCTGCTTCTGCACCGTAAACACGTTTCGCCGGTTGTGATTTGGTAATTTTCACTGGACTGTATTCAATGCGTGGTGCACTCTCTCCATTGTAGAACGCCAAGGTATGTTGTAAGTAATTCACATCATCACGTTCCACATAGTCTAAACGTTGATGCGCACCACGAGATTCTTTACGTTCAATGGCTGAGTTGGCAATGGATTGTGCTACATCTAAGATATAACCTAATTCCACCGTATAAAGCACGTTGGTGTTAAAGACACTAGAACGATCTTGAATGCGAATACGTTTATAGCGTTCTTTTAATTCGGCAATTTTATCCACGGTCGTTTGCATACTTTGTTGGTCACGGTAAATACCACAACCTTCTTCCATGGACATACCCATTTCTTCACGAATTTGAGCCCAACTTTCGGTGCCTTCTTGGTTATATAAATCTTCCAAGCGTTTAATCACATCACGAGCTTGAGCATCAACGGCATCCTGATTTATAGAAACATTTTCTACCGCACGTTGTGCAGCATATTCACCTGCCACACGACCTAATACGACAAGTTCTGCTAATGAGTTAGAACCTAAACGGTTGGCACCATGTAAGCCAGAAGATGCACATTCACCCACCGCAAATAAGCCTTTAATACAGGTTTCGCTGTTGAAATCTACTTCAATACCACCCATAGTATAGTGAACAACTGGACGAACAGGAATTGGTTGTTCAACCGGGTTTACTCCTTCATAGGCTTGTGCTAACTCACAAATAAATGGTAAACGTTCATGTAAGTATTTTTCCCCTAAGTGGCGTAAATCAAGATTCACCACATCAACACCTTTGGCTGTTTTTAATGTATTACCTTTACGCCATTCTTGCCAGAATGCTTGGGACACTTTATCGCGGGGACCTAATTCCATATATTTGTTTTCTGGTTTACCTACTGGTGTTTCAGGACCTAGTCCATAATCTTGTAAGTAGCGGTAACCATTTTTATTTAGCAGAATACCCCCTTCACCTCGACAACCTTCAGTCATCAAAATACCCGTATTTGGCAAACCTGTTGGGTGATATTGTACAAATTCCATATCACGTAGTGGCACTCCGTGACGATATGCCATAGAAAGACCGTCACCGGTAACGATACCGCCGTTAGTATTAAATTTAAACGCACGGCAACCCCCTCCCGTTGCAATAACCACGGCTTTGGCATTGATTTGAATTAAGGTACCTTCCATCATATTCATCGCGACCAAACCACAGGCGTGACCATCATCCGTTAGAATATCTAATACGAAATGTTCATCAAAACGTTGGATTTGTGGATATTGAATGGATGTTTGGAAAAGCGTGTGTAATAAATGGAACCCAGTTTTGTCAGCGGCAAACCAAGTACGTTCAATTTTCATCCCACCGAAACGGCGAACGTTCACATCACCATCTTGTTTACGAGACCAAGGACAGCCCCAACGTTCGAGTTGGGTCATTTCTACTGGAGAATGTTTAACAAAATATTCTACCACATCTTGTTCACATAACCAGTCACCACCGGATACGGTGTCATTAAAGTGTTTATCGTAGCTATCTTCTTCTTTGATAACCGCTGCCGCACCACCTTCAGCCGCAACTGTATGGCTACGCATAGGATAAACTTTTGAAACTAAAGCAATTTTAAGATTAGGATTGGCTTCTGTCGCCGCAATTGCGGAGCGTAATCCACCACCACCAGCACCGACAATCGCAATATCTACATTGACAATTTGCACAATTATGTCCCCCACAAAAGAATTAATTAACAATAATAATGTTACTTAAATTTTAATAAATTACTATCTCTTTTTTAATCTAATTGTTAGAAATGTGATCTAGCTCAAAAATTTAGGTAAAATTCACTACAGTTAGCAAAAATAAGAATTATTAATAAGTTAAAGATGATTTTTATTATTATTGAAGAGAATAAAGATTGCACATTTTGCTACTTCACCCTACTTCGTTACGTTTGGTTTTTTATTGAATTCAAGTTAAAATAAAGTCTATTTTTTCACATTGATTTATTTTTATGTCAACAGAGATTTCATGGCAGCCAACTGCCCCAATTAAGAATTTACTGGCTCGTGCTAAAATCATAGCAGAAATTCGTCGTTTTTTTTCTGAACGTGGTATTTTGGAGGTGGAAACGCCAATTCTGAGTGAATTTGGTGTGACAGATGTTAATTTATCCACCTTTAGCACAGAGTTTGTTGCTCCTTTTAACAAACAATCGAAGACATTATGGTTAAATACCAGCCCGGAATATCATATGAAACGTCTATTAGCGGCAGGTTCAGGGGCGATTTTCCAACTTTGTCATGTTTTTCGTAATGAAGAAGCAGGTCGTTGTCATAATCCTGAATTTACTATGTTAGAATGGTATCGTCCATTTTTTGATATGTATCGATTGATTAATGAGGTGGATGATTTGTTACAGAATATTTTAGATTGTGAACCCACTGAAAGTTTAAGCTATCAATTTGTTTTTCAACAATATGTTGGTTTAGATCCTTTATCAGCGAGTAAAACCGAGTTAGTCAATAAAGCCAAAAAATATAATTTTATGTGTGATGAAAATGAAGATCGAGATATTTTGCTACAATTTCTGTTCAGTGAAGTCGTGGAACCTAAAATTGGTCAAAATCGTCCAGTGGCCATTTATCATTTTCCCGCGAGTCAAGCAGCGTTAGCGCAAATTAGTTCGGAAGATCACCGTGTAGCAGAGCGTTTTGAATTCTATTATAAAGGCTTAGAACTGGCTAATGGTTTCCATGAGTTAACCGATGCGCATGAGCAATTTAATCGTTTTGAGCAGGATAATCGCGTACGTCAAAAATTAGGGTTGCCGATACGTTCAATTGATTCTCGTTTTTTAGCGGCTTTGCAAGCCGGAATGCCTAATACATCAGGTGTGGCTTTAGGGGTGGATCGATTAATGATGATTGCTTTAGGTGCTGAAACTATTGAACAAGTGATGGCTTTTGCGATCGCAACTGCTTAGCAATAAATAACAGTTGCAAAACCGCCATGACAACTTTAAACTTAACCATTTAATTTTATCTTTATATTTTTTAGGAAATACTTGAACTTATGGATACGCAGATTAATTCAGCAGAAAGAATAACCGTAGGAGAAACTTTCCGCCAAGCTCGTCAAAAGCTCAATTTGACAATTGAACAAGCCGCAGAAAAAGTGAATTTACGTCCTATTGTGGTAGAAAGTATCGAAAATAATGAATTTGTGCAGAAAAATATTCCTGCTACTTTTATGAAAGGATATGTGCGTAATTATGCTGAATTTTTGAAATTGCCAGATAGCTTATGGAAAGATGGCGCTATTGATTTTGGTGGCGTGGTAAGAAATGATTTAAATAAGCATGTTAAAGTCAAAAAAGTGGTGAATCCCCACTCTTCACATGGTCGGTGGGTAGGTTGGTTAACGGCTCTTGTACTTTTATTTGTGATTGGAATGACTGCCCTTTGGTGGTGGGAAAATTATCAACAAACTAATTCTGAGCGCGATAATTTAGTGCAAAATTATGTCTCAACGGAAGGACAGAATAAAGCGCTAGAGCATAGTGATCATGTAGCAACCATGACAGAGACGACTATTGTGGATTCAGCACAAGCTAACGCACAAATAGTAGAAAGTGCGGTGCAAAATAATCCAGAAAATAATAGTAATGCGATGACATCGACAGCCATTAACCCACAAGAAAAAGAAAATACCACGGAAAGTGTAGATAGTCCAGCACAGGGGATTCTTATGCAACATAGCGTGAACGATAATGTGGATACTACGGATTCGATTGCTACGGATAATCATACTCAAAATACAGTAGATAATCCTGTGTCAGGGGATTTACAAATTGAAGTCACTACGGCGACAAGCTGGATTGCCGTACGTGATGCAAAACGTCATAATTTAGTGGCACAAAAAGAGTATAAACAAGGCGAAGTGATTACCCTTGATGGTAAAGGTCCTTATGCATTAACTATTGGGGCTCCAGCGAACGTCAAAATCACTTACAAAGGCGAAAACTACCCATTGAAAATTGATGGTCGTGTTGCTCGCATTAAATTACCATAATAACGAGAATTATGTCAGATTTTAAACCAACCATTAAACGTCGTGAATCGACAAAAATTTATGTAGGTAAAGTGCCTGTAGGGGGCGATGCTCCCATTGCCGTACAATCTATGACCAATACTCGTACCACAGATGTAGAAGCGACGGTTGCTCAAATTAAAGCTCTTGAGCGAGTTGGGGCGGATATTGTACGAGTTTCTGTGCCAACCATGGACGCAGCCGAAGCTTTTAAATTAATTAAACAGCAAGTGAATGTGCCGTTGGTGGCGGATATTCACTTTGATTATCGGATTGCCCTGAAAGTGGCAGAATACGGTGTGGATTGTTTACGGATTAACCCCGGTAATATCGGACGTGAAGATCGCATTCGAGCCGTAGTAGATTGTGCTAGATATAATAATATTCCGATCCGTATTGGCGTAAATGCAGGTTCGTTGGAAAAAGATTTGCAGGAAAAATACGGCGAACCAACCCCAGAAGCCTTATTAGAAAGTGCGTTACGTCATGTTGAAATTTTAGATCGTTTAAACTTCGATCAATTTAAAGTGAGCGTAAAAGCGTCAGATGTGTTTTTAGCGGTGGAAAGTTACCGTTTGTTAGCCAAAGCGATTAAACAGCCGTTACATCTTGGTATTACCGAAGCTGGTGGTGCCAGAGCAGGTGCGGTAAAAAGTGCGGTGGGTTTAGGCATGCTTTTAGCGGAAGGGATTGGCGATACGTTGCGAGTATCATTAGCGGCGGATCCCGTGGAAGAAATCAAAGTAGGCTTTGATATTTTGAAATCCTTACGCATTCGTTCTCGTGGCATTAACTTTATTGCTTGTCCAACCTGTTCTCGTCAAGAATTTGATGTGATAGGAACAGTGAATGCGTTAGAACAACGACTTGAAGATATTATTACGCCGATGGATGTATCAATTATTGGTTGTGTGGTGAATGGACCAGGTGAAGCCTTGGTATCTGATTTAGGTGTTACCGGTGGTAACAAAAAAAGCGGTTATTATTTAGATGGTGAGCGTCAGAAAGAACGCTTTGATAATGATGATCTCATTGATCAGCTTGAAGCCAAAATTCGTGCCAAAGTGGCACGGCAATCACAACGTATTGATATTTCACAGCTTTAATAGAAGGGAAAAATATGAAAATTGCCGTTTTTAGTAGTAAGAATTATGATCGCAAGTATTTGCAACAAGCTAATACTACATACAGCTTTGATCTGCATTTCTTTGATTTTCAACTAAATGTGGACACTGCCAAAATGGCAGAAGGCTGTCAAGCAGTGTGTATTTTTGTTAATGACAATGCTGATCAAGCGGTGTTGAAAAAGTTAGCAGAGTATGGTGTAACTATCGTGGCGTTACGTTGCGCAGGGTTTAATAATGTGGATCTTAAATCGGCAAAACAATTAGGTTTAAGCGTCGTGCGAGTACCAGCCTATTCCCCAGAAGCGGTGGCAGAACATGCGGTGGGCTTAATGATGAGCCTAAATCGTCATATTCATCGTGCTTATCAGCGTACTCGAGATGCAAATTTCTCATTAGAAGGTTTAATCGGCTTTAATATGCATGGTCGTACCGCGGGTATTATCGGTACGGGTAAAATTGGGATTGCTACTATGCGTATTTTAAAAGGCTTTGGTATGCGATTATTGGCTTTTGATCCCTTTGAAAATCCGCAAGTAGAAGCTTTAGGCGGTAAATATGTGAGTTTGGATGATCTCTTTACCCAGTCAGATGTTATTTCTTTACATTGCCCGGCTACGCCAGATAACTACCATTTATTGTGCGAAAAAACCTTTAAGCAAATGAAAGATGGCGTAATGATCATTAACACCAGCCGTGGTTCATTGATTAACACCAAGGACGCTATTGAAGCCCTAAAACAGAGTAAAATCGGTGCTTTAGGCTTGGATGTGTATGAGAATGAACAGTCGTTATTTTTTGAAGATAAATCCAACGAAGTCATTTTAGATGATGTATTCCGTCGTATTTCATCTTGCCATAATGTGTTACTGACTGGACATCAAGCCTTTTTAACGGAAGAAGCCTTATTGAATATTTCCGATGTCACCTTGGCAAATATTCAGCAAGTCAATTTAGGTGAAATTTGCCCGAATCAAGTAGAATAAAACAGGAGAAACAGGACAAAATTATGGCAAAAACCATTCAAGCTATTCGTGGCATGAACGACAGTTCGCCGACCGATACACCGCTGTGGCAATGGGTTGAAAATAAGGTGCGTCAAGTATTGGCAAGCTACGGTTACAGTGAAGTGCGTATGCCAATCGTGGAAAGCACCCCCTTATTCGCTCGTGCCATTGGTGAAGTCACTGATGTGGTTTCTAAAGAAATGTACACTTTTTGGGATAACGATGAGCAACTTACGCTCCGCCCTGAAGGTACCGCAGGTTGTGTACGTGCAGCAATAGAACATGGCTGGATTTATAATAATGAACAACGTTTGTGGTATATCGGACCGATGTTCCGTCATGAACGTCCACAAAAAGGGCGTTATCGTCAATTTCATCAAGCAGGAGTAGAAATTTTTGGGATTGCCAATCCAGAAATTGATGCAGAATTGATTTTACTTACTGCTCGCTTATGGAAAGAATTAGGTATCGATCAGTATGTCACTTTACAACTCAATTCTATCGGTTCGCTAGAGGCACGGCAAAATTATCGTTCGGCATTGGTTGATTTCTTGCAAAATCATGTGGATTTGATGAGTGATGAAGAAAAAGATCGTTTAGAGAAAAATCCATTACGTATTTTAGATACTAAAAATCAGGCGTTACAAGAGGTGTTAAACAATGCACCTAAATTACTTGATTATTTAGACGATGAAAGCCGTGAACATTTTGCTCAACTCTGTACCTTATTAGATGAAATGGGTATTCAATACGAAATTAACCCGAAATTAGTGCGTGGTTTAGATTATTACAACAAAACGGTATTCGAATGGGTGACTACCGCATTAGGCGCTCAAGGCACAGTTTGCGGTGGTGGTCGTTATGATGGCTTAGTGGAACAATTAGGCGGACATGCTACGCCAAGTGTTGGATTTGCGATGGGGTTAGAGCGTTTAGTGTTGTTAGTACAAGAAGTAAATAAATCTATTCCAGTACAACGTGCGGTGGATATTTACCTTGTTTTTGCAGGCGACGGCACTACTTTGGCAGCTTTCAAAATTGCTGAAAAACTGCGTTCAGCATTACCGCAGTTGCGCGTGATGACTCACTGTAGTGGTGGCAAATTCCAAAAACAATTTAAACGTGCCGATAAAGTCGGGGCAAAACTCGCTATTGTGATTGGCGAAAGTGAAATACAATCTAACCAAGTTATGGTAAAAGATTTATTAGGCAACACCGAACAACAAGCAGTTGCAGTTGATGAATTAGTGGCTTATTTAACGCAAGTATTTAAGGAATAAATTATGGCTTATACCAGTTTAGAAGAACAAGAACTCAATGAAATTAAATCTTGGTGGAAAGAAAATTATAAAAGCATTACCGCAGCCGTGATTATTGGGGCAGGAGGAGTATTTGGTTGGCGTTTTTGGCAAGATTACCAAATCACTAAAGCACAAGAAATATCAGCACAATACGATCAGGTGATTTATAGCAATACGGACGCGACCACTAAAAATGCACAAATTGATGCCTTTGTAAAAGAGCATAGTAAAACGAGTTATGCGACTTTAGCGTTATTAGAAAAAGCCAAAAGTGCGGTACAAAATCAAGAATTTTCTCAAGCAGAAGCCGATTTAAAAGAGGCAATGACACAGGCACCAGATGAAATTCTAAATTCTGTGACGGGTATTCGGTTAGCAGAAGTGCAACTACAACAAGATAAATTTGATGATGTATTAAGTACCTTAAATTTAGTGAAAGATGCTAGTTGGACGGCGAGAAAAAACTTATTAAATGGCAAAGTTCAGTTAGCCAAAGGCGATAAAGATGCAGCTAGACAACAGTTTGAGAAAGTGTTAAAAGATGGCTCGGCATTGGAACAGCAAGAAGTGAAGGTGTTGTTGAATAATTTGTAACATAGATTCTTTAATGAAGAAAAAGCCTATTTATCTGTTTGATTATATAGGCTTTTTTGTTTTATATTTTTTATCTTAATATATTGTCTGGGATCATCATTTTTCGTTCAATGAAATTCACAATTTGCTCAATAATAATGGTCACTACCCAATAAATTAACGCTAATGCTAAATAAGCTTCAAAATAACGATAGCTAACACCTGCAATAATTTTGGATTGAGCAGTCATTTCCACTACAGCACATACGAATGCCAACGATGTGCCTTTTAGCAAGCCAATTAAGGTATTACCTAAAATAGGCAAGGCATAGACAAAGGCTTTGGGGAGAATAATACGCTGCATAATTTGAAAATAGGTCATACCAATAGAATGTCCTGCTTCAATTTCTCCTTTACCTACCGATTGCAATGCGGCTCGGATATTTTCCGAATTATAGGCAGCTTGGTTAATGGAAAACGTCACTAACACAAACAACATAGCAGGGACCGCATTGATATTATAATCTGTGCCATAGCTATAATTATAATATTTAAGCAACAAAGGAATCCCCGTATAGGTTAAATACAGTTGTACGATCAGCGGTGTGCCACGCACAAAAGACACTAATACTGCCACCATTTGCCGAATGACTGGCGTTTTGTTGATTTTAATTAAGGCAAACAGAAAACCTAAAATTAAACCAAAAAAGAGAGAAAGCACGGTAATTTCAAGGGTGACAGGTAAATATTGTAACAATTTTGGGATGGTGTCCCAAATTGCTACTAAACTAAATATATCGCCCATATTTTTCCTTTATTGTTTTGGTGCAAAATCATCATTAAAGTATTTTTTGCTGATTTCTGACAATTTGCCTTCTGTAATCAGCACTTTTAAGGCTTGGTTAATTTCCTCCGTTAAGGCTTGCCCTTTTTCAGTTTTACTCACTAACAAATAGCTAAATGGCGTACCGATTTTACTCACTTCATCATCAGGCACAGGCAATGCTTTTAATTTAAAACCATGTTCTTTGATAAATTGTTCGCCCATAGCTTTATCTAACAATTGAAAGTCATATTTACCCGATTCAACACGTTGTAAAATAGAGGCAAGATCCGCTTCGCTGTATTCTAAAATCACTTTATTATCGGGCAAACTTTCGTTATACACTTCCAATGCAGTAGCATAGTTTAACCCTGGGGTAAGTTCAGTGCTTTTACCACGCAGTTGTTCAAAATTGGTAATATCATCACGTTCTGGACGTACCACAATGGCATATTTATTTTTAAAAATAGGATCGGTATAAATATATTTAGCTTTACGCACTTCATTCATACCAAAATTATTTGCTCCCACATCATAACGCCCAGAATCTAAACCGGATAATACAGAGGGAAATTCTGTCGCTTCAAAGCGAATGTCATATTTACCAATTTTATCAAAAATGGCTTTTACCACTTCAATGTCATAACCCACTAACTGATTGTTTTGATCCACATAAGTAAAGGGTTTTGGGGCAGCACTGGTGGCAATGGTGATTTGCGGTTTGGCGGCTTGCGTGCTGGTGGTGTTATCTTGTTTATCACCACAAGCGGTTAAACTCAATAAACTGGCTAAAACAATAAAAGCAAATTTTTTCATCATATGGTTCTCCATAGGTTAAAAGTTAAAGGTTAAAAGTGAAATTAATAAATAAATTTTTCATCTGGGGTTTGGCTTAATGTTTGGCGTTGATGTGGTTCGCTCCATAATGCCTCATAATCAATTTTGTCCCAAAAACGCGTGTAATAATCAATAAATACGCCTGAACGATCACCCTGTTTTTTGGCAAAGGTTTTAAAATAGGTATTATGTTTAAAAGCAGGGATTTCATATAAATCACGGGCATAGCCCCAAATATTTTTAAAATCGACAATGCGATTGCGTAAAGGCCCGAGATTTTTTGCATAACCCGCATCAAAACGTGCTAAGGTCACAAATAACCGAATATCGGCATCAGTAACAAAATCGCCAAATAAAAAGCGTTTAGTTTCAAGGCGTTGTTCAATCAGATCGAAAGCTCGGTATAAACTATTGTAGGCATCGTTATAGGCTTCAATCGATTGAGCAAACATCGCTTTATAAACGGCATTATTGACGTTATCAAACAGAAAATTGTTAAATTCATCAATCTGTTGGCGTAAATGTTCAGGGTAAAGATCGGGGGCGTGCGCCTTATGAAAAGCCTTAAAATCACGTTCTAAATAATTGGTGAGCCATGTGTAATCATTATTGACCACTTTTTTAGTGGTAATATCCACTAACGCTGGCACAGTGGGGCGACCTTGATAATTGGGATCGGAGTTATAATAAAGCTCGCTTAAATATTGCACGCCGAGTACGGGATCATGATGATTTTCATCATAGATAAATTCCCAACCTAAGGATTTTTCTCGGCTAAATCCACTATTAATACCTACCTTATTGACGCTAATGGCTTTTTCTAAACCTAATAATTCAATTACAATCGCCGCTCGATTAGACCAATGACAAGTTTCTGCCCAAATTAAACGGTAACGCCCTGATTCTATCGGATTTTGCTCCGCACTTTCGCCAAAAGAGTCGGTAAAACGGTTTTTTTGACGATGAAAATAGCCTTTTTCATCCACTTCATTTTCAATTTCACTGGGTCTGTATCTTGGTGTCGTTGTCATTTTTTATTCTCCATATTGTGCGAGTTGTTCCCGATGATGTGGACTATCCCACAAGCTTAAATCAGGGCCTTTCGGTAAAATTTGATAAGGGTTAATGGTTGCACTTAAATGATAATGAGCTTTAATGTGATCAAAATGTGTGGTTTGCTTAAACGCATCTTGTTGATATAAATCTCGGGCATAACCCCATAAATTGGGAAAATCAATTAAACGCTGACGATTGCATTTAAAGCCGTTGTAATAAGCCACATCAAAACGTACTAAGGTCACATACAGGCGAATATCGGAGTCGGTAATTTGATCGCCAAATAGATAGCGAGAATGTGCTAAACGCTGCTCTAGTTTATCTAGCGTAGAGAATAATTGATCATAGGCTTGTTCATAAGCCGTTTGACTGGTAGCAAATCCTGCCTTGTATACGCCATTATTGACATCATTAAAAATCAGTTCATTTAATTCATCGATTTGTGTTCTTAACGGTTCAGGATACAGATCAGATGCATTGGCTTTATGCAAGCTTTTCCAAGCGAGTTGCCAATGACGGAGTAGATTTAAAAAATCATTATTCACGACTTTCTTTGTGCTTAAATCTACCACTGCTGGCACGGTAAAACGCCCAATATAATCAGGATCAGTGGCGAGATAAATATCACTTAAATAGCGAATACCTAATACGGAATCGGGTTCATCAAACGCCCAATCTTTTTTATCTGTATTCGTAGGTCGTACGGGGTTGACCACACCAATAGAAATGTGTTTATCTAATCCCAATAATTTCAATGCAATCAGTTGACGATGCGCCCAAGGGCAAGCGTAAGAAACCAGTAGACGATAACGATTAGATTCAATAGGAAGTTGACCTGCTTGATCACCAAATGGTGTAATAAAGCGAGATGTTTGTCGTACAAAACGCCCGTCTTGGCTAAGTTCTAATGGGCTAACGGATTTATTTAAGGGTTCATGTTGATTGATTATGCTCGACATTTATACTTCCTTTTCCACCATAATTGTGGCAATAAAGCCATCTTCTTTGCTGTTTTCATCAGCCACATAGCCGAGTTTCTGATAAAATTCCACGACTGATTGACGACTTTTAATCACAATTCTGTGATAGCCTAATTTTTTAAGTTCAGCTTCTGCTTTTTGAATAATTTGTCGCCCATAGCCTTGCCCTTTAAAGCCTTTTGCTACCGCAACACGTTCAATTTTGCCATAATCTTTATTGCTGATATTCAGTCTTGCGGTAGCAATACCAACACCATTTTGTTCAATTAAAACATAGTGATAGGTTTTACCATATTCTTCATCAAACTCTTTGTCTATGGGTAAATTTTCATCAATAACAACAGATGATTTACGCACTTCGTAAACTAACGCTAATTGCCATACTTCTGTGATCATCATTTTTTCCCTAAGCTTTAAATGGCATAATCAAAATAAAAACTACTGTAATAGGTTTCCAAGAATTTCTTGGTACGCTCATGTTTAGGATGCTCAAAAACGTCCTGTGCAGTGCCAGATTCAATAATTTTCCCCTTATCCAAAAACAGCACCCGATTAGCCACTTTACGCACAAAATTCATTTCATGGGAAACTAACAACATGGTATTGCCTTCTTTGGCTAAAGCTTTAATGGTTTCCAACACCTCCCCCACCAACTCAGGATCTAGGGCGGAAGTGGGTTCATCTAACAGCAATAATTGCGGATTTAAAGCGATGGCTCGTGCAATGGCAACGCGTTGTTTTTGTCCACCTGATAAATGTTGCGGATAAAAATGGGCTTTGTCTAACATGCCTACCTTGGCAAGTTTTTCTTCCGCAATTTGCTGAGCTTGTTGTTTGGGTAATTTTTTCACCACCACTAAACCCTCCATGACATTTTGCAAAGCAGTTTTGCGTTCAAATAGATTAAAATGTTGAAACACCATAGCCGTACGCTGACGAATCGCCAAAATATCCGCTTTTTTAGCTTTTTCAATCTCCACACGGACATCATCAATTTCAATTTTGCCCGCATCGCCGCGTTCTAAAAAATTAATGGCTCTTAATAAAGTAGATTTTCCTGCCCCTGATGAACCAATAATTGCCACAATATCGCCTTTTTGTACCTCAAAGGAGATACCGTCTAAGACGTTATTGTGGTGGAATTTTTTAATCAGATTAGTAACTGTGATCATATTTGTTATTATTATGTTCTTCGTTGAAATAGTAATAATAATCAAAAGCGAAAATGTTGTCCTATAACAAATTGACCTTAGTTATAACGATAAGTAATATAATAAAAAATAAATATAAGATAGACTATATGGAGTTTTATGGTACTCAATAAATGAAGATTTTAGTCAAGAAAACACAAAAATATGGAAAAGTTTTATGAAAATCTTTGAATCTGTGGATAACCAATATAGTGAATTAACCCAATATTTGATTCAATTTCGCCGTGAACGTCACCAATATCCAGAACTCTCTAATCAGGAAGTGGAAACGACCAAAGCCTTGCGTGCGGTGTTAGAACAACATCAGATTACGATTTTAGATTTACCGCTTAAAACAGGATTGGTTGCCGAAATTCAAGGTGAGCCAACAGGGAAAATCGTGGTGTTACGCTCAGATATTGATGCGTTACCGATTTTAGAAGAAAGTGGAGTGGATTATTCTTCCAAAAAGGATGGTGTAATGCACGCTTGTGGTCACGATTTTCACCAGACCGCAGCGTTAGGGGCGGCGATTTTATTAAAGCAACGTCAAGCAGACCTTAAAGGTACGGTGCGAATTTTGTTCCAAGCTGCCGAAGAAACAGGATTGGGAGCATTGGATGTGATTAACACGGGCGTGTTGAATGATGCCAATGTGATTTTTGGTATTCACAATGATCCTACTTTGCCAGTAGGGGTATTGGGGACGAAGCCAAATGCTCTGACGGCAGGCGTAGATCGTTTTGAAATTAAAATTAATGCTAAAGGAGCTCATGCTGCACGTCCGCACGATGGTAATGATCCGATCATTATTTTGGCTCAGCTTATTAATGCGGTGCAATCAATAATGAGTCGTAATGTGGCATCTAATGAAAATGCCGTGGTATCAATTACTCAAGTGCATAGTGGTAATACGTGGAATGTGATTCCTGATAATGCTTATTTAGAAGGTACGGTGAGAAGTTTCAATCAAGCTGTGCGTGAGCAAATTGAGCAACGCTTTAGAACGATTATTGACGGCATCAAATTAGCATTTGATGCGGATATTCAATTATATTGGCATGCTGGACCACCATCTGTAATGAATAGTCCTGAATGGATTGATTTTACTTTAGATGTCGCTCGCCGAAATGGCTTTGAAGCAAAATTGGTGGATGCCAGCCCAATCGGAGAAGATTTCGCATTTTACCAACAAAAAATCGCAGGGGTCTTTATTATGATTGGTTCAGGCGGACCTTATGCTTTACATCACCCCAAATTCCGAGTAGATGATACTGCACTTTTTCCAACAGCAAATTATTTAGCTACATTGGCAACGGAATATTTAGCATTACATTCATAAAAAACGGGCTTTCGCCCGTTTTGCTTATTCAGACATTAGTCTGCTTTCCGAATGTTATAAACTTCAATTTCAGCGGCTTTGAACGCCTCTTGATCCACTTTACCCTGAATCATAATTTTGTCATTTGGTGAAATATTTAGACCATTCCAAGCGCGATCTTCCACCTCAATTTTGATTTCACCTGTTGAATCTTTAAACAAAAATTCATCATGATCAATTTGTCTTGTGATGTAACCCGTTAAAATAACCTGAGTATCATCTTTCGCTTTTAAGGCTTGCGCTACCGTGGTTTGGGTTCCACTATAACCACCGCTAAAACCACCTTTTAGATTATCGTTAGCTTTAGCAAATACGATAGTTGATGCAGCAATTAGTGCAATAGTTAGTAATTTTTTCATTTTTTTCTCCTTATTGATATATTGTAGTGCTAGTACATTGCTTGGGGAAAACTGTTCAGTTTTAATTTATGTTAATTAAAACATGGAAATCTTAATTAAATCTTAAGAAAGGGTTATTTTTGAGAAAAAAATCGGCTCATTTGAGCCGATTCCTGTCGTGTTTATTTAAATTTATTTAGCATTTTTTTCAAAACGTTCGTTTACAAAATCCCAGTTTACTACATTCCAGAATTCTTTAATGTAATCTGGACGACGGTTTTGGAATTTTAAGTAATAAGCATGTTCCCAAACGTCTAAGCCTAATAATGGGAAACCTTCGCAACCAGCAATTTCTTTACCCATTAATGGATTGTCTTGATTAGCGGTAGAAACAACGCTTAATTTCCCATCGTTTAATAACACTAACCACGCCCAACCTGAACCAAAACGAGTGGCTGCAGCTTTCTCAAATTCTGCTTTGAATGCTTCAACAGAACCAAAATCACGTTCAATGGCAGCTTTTAATGTACCTTGTAGAGTTGTGCCTTTTTTCAATGATTTCCAAAATAAACTGTGGTTAGTGTGTCCACCGATATTGTTACGCAACGCAGTAAATTTATCGGCAGGTACGTTAGCTAAATGATTTTTTAAGAATGAGCCCGGGCAACCTTGAGCGGCTAATTCAGCTAATTCTGGTGAGTTTTCTAATACGGCATTAGCATTATTAATATACGCTTGGTGATGTTTGCTGTAGTGAATTTCCATGGTTTGAGCATCAAAATGAGGTTCTAATGCATCATAGGCATAGCCTAATTCTGGTAGAGTATAAGCCATAATATTTTCCTTTTTTAATGAGTGAGTAGATGTTTTTGTAGAACGAATCTACAAATGCCATAACTATATTAACAAAAAATTTGATGTAGATCATTAAAAATGTAAATTTTTGTTAAGTAAACTGCTAAGTTAGTTTGAAAAAATAAAAGATTGTTTGACTATTACAATAATGGATGTATTAAAGTAGAATTAGAAAAATTTAGATATCTATTTTAGGAAAGTTTTATGACAGTCGAAAATAATATAATAGAAACAATCGTCGCACAGGCTACACCTATTGGTCGTGGTGGTGTAGGCATTTTGCGCGTATCAGGACCTTTGGCAATGGAGGTGGCTCAAGCCGTGGTAGGAAAGGCGTTAAAGCCACGTTTTGCGAATTATTTACCTTTTAAAAATGTTGATGATACCGTATTAGATCAAGGCATCGCGTTATTTTTTAAATCCCCTCATTCTTTTACCGGAGAAGATGTGTTGGAGTTGCAAGGACACGGTGGTCAGATGGTGTTAGATTTGCTGCTTAAGCGTATTTTACAAGTGCAAGGTGTACGCTTGGCTCGCCCCGGAGAATTTTCTGAACAAGCATTTTTAAATGGTAAACTCGATCTTGCTCAAGCGGAAGCTATTGCGGATTTAATTGATGCCACATCGGAACAAGCGGCACGTTCTGCGTTAAAATCCTTACAAGGGGAATTTTCCAATAAAGTGAATCAATTAGTCGATAATGTGATTTACTTACGTACTTATGTTGAAGCAGCCATTGATTTTCCTGATGAAGAAATTGATTTCCTAGCAGATGGAAAAATTGAGAATAAATTAAATGAAATTATTGTTCAACTGGATAAAGTAAGAGCCGAAGCTAAACAAGGTTCAATTTTACGTGAAGGTATGAAAGTGGTCATTGCAGGACGTCCGAATGCGGGTAAATCCAGTTTGCTTAATGCGTTAGCAGGGCGAGACGCTGCTATTGTAACAAATATCGCGGGTACAACTCGCGATGTATTGCGTGAACACATTCATATTGATGGCATGCCTCTGCATATTATTGATACTGCAGGTTTACGTGATGCTACAGATGAAGTAGAACGTATCGGGATTAACCGTGCTTGGCACGAAATTGAACAGGCAGATCGAGTGTTATTAATGTTAGATAGTACGGATGCTGATAGTGCAGATCTCAATAAAGTGCGGTTAGAATTTTTGCAAAAATTACCTGAAAGTCTCCCTGTAACGATTATTCGCAATAAAACCGATTTAAGTGGAGAAAATACAGGATTAAGTGAAGAAAATGGCTATATTACCATCCGTTTATCTGCTCAAACCCAACAAGGTGTTGACTTATTACGTGAACATTTAAAACAAACTATGGGCTATCAGACTACCACTGAAGGAGGTTTCTTAGCCCGTCGCCGTCATTTAGAAGCTTTAGAAAAAGCCGCAGAACATTTACAACTCGGGCATATTCAACTTACTCAATTTCACGCTGGGGAGTTGTTAGCGGAAGAATTACGCTTAGTACAAACATATTTAAGTGAAATTACAGGTAAGTTTACATCGGATGATTTGCTAGGGAATATTTTTAGTTCGTTTTGTATCGGTAAGTAGATCAAAAAATGTAATATTTTTTAGTCTTCTACTAATTTCATAGTTAGGCAACCCTTAGTTGATAAGCTTGTCATTATCCATAAAATTTGCACCCTACTAGGTTGGTTATGAGTCCAACTTTTGGGGTGCAGAACATTTTTTTAGCGCATTTTCACTATTTACACCAGCAGATTAAAATTACCAACCTTTCACTACACCATCTTTAAAGTGTTTAACTGCTTCTTGGTAAACTTCTTCGGTCTGGTAGGCTTTTACAAAGTTTTGTACTGCTGTGCTGTCTTTGTTATCTTGGCGAGCTACAATGATATTTACATAAGGGCTGTCTTTGTCTTCTACAAAAACACCGTTATCAGTTGTAGTTAACCCTACTTGGCTAGCATAAGTATTGTTTACCACTGCTAAATCTACGTCATCTAAGGCACGAGCCGCAACTGCCGTATCAACCGGACTAATTTGTAGATTTTTTGGATTTTCTACGATATCAAGAGGTGTTGCATTTAAGTTGTTGACATCTTTTAATTTAATTAAACCTTGTTTTTCTAATAAAATTAAGGCACGACCTTGGTTAGATGGGTCGTTAGGTACAGCGACTTTGGCTCCCTCTTTTAATTCTGAGACATCTTTAATGGTTTTGGAGTAACCCGCTAATGGATAAACGAATGTGTTACCAACAATAACAAGGTTAGTAATATTGTTCGCTTTAGTGTCACTATCTAAATACGGTTTATGTTGCATGGCATTGATATCTAAATCACCTTTACTTACCGCTGGATTTGGTAAAGCATAATCGTTGAATTCAATGAATTTAACGTCTAGGTTATATTTTTCTTTGGCAATTTTAGCCGCAATTTCAGCAACTTGATGCTCAGGTCCTGCCATTACACCCACCGTAATGGTTTGTGTTGTTGGTTGTGGAGTAACTACTTCTGCTTTTTTATCATCGTTACATGCTGTTAAAGCAAATATTGATGTGAGTGCAGTGATAGTGAGTAATTTTTTAAAATTCATGGAATGTTCCTTATAAGTAAAGTTTAATTAACGATGATCAAAATGATCAGCGAGTTTGTTGCCGTATCTTTCGCAGATCATAACGATTAATACGAGGATAATAGTTGCCACCCAAAGTACATAAGGCATGTTACGGTGTAAACCATAAGAAATGGCTGTATTACCTAAGCCACCACCACCAACAGCTCCAGCCATCGCGGAGTAACCGATAAGTGTCACTAAGGTAAGTGTTGTCGCTTTAATCAGCATTGGCAAGGCTTCGGGCAGATAAAATTTGGTGACTAATTGCCACACGGTTGTTCCCATGGCTTTTGCCGTTTCGGTTAAGCCACTTGGAATATCACCGAGTGCATTGGATGTCAAACGAGCAAAAAACGGCATGGCAGCGACACCTAATGGAATAATTGAGGCGGTCGTGCCTAAAGTGGTTCCCACTAAAAAACGAGTGACAGGCATTAAGTCAAATAATAAAATAATGAAGGGGATAGAACGCCCGATATTAATTATTGCTTCTAACACTCGGTTAATTTTAGGACTTGCTAAGGCTTGATTTTGTTGGGTCAAAAATGTCCAGATCCCTAATGGTAAACCGAAAGCAATAGCAAAGACTGTTGCAGCAAAGCTCATATAAATCGTTTCATAGGTACTTAAGCCGATGAGCTGCCATACTTGGGGTGTGATTTGACCCATAAAGCCGTTGATAAAATTATCCCACATAACCGAGTACCTCCACGCGAACATTGCTTTCCATTAAATAAATTTTTGCTTGAGTGATAGCATCTTCATCACCCTCTACTTCAGCAATAGTGAAACCAAATTTTGTGCCACCTGCGTAATCAATTTGTGACAATAAAATATTAAAAGACACATTAAACCGTCGTGATGTTTGTGAAATTAATGGAGCATCAACGGAACGCCCCGTAAATTCAAAACGAATAATCGGTGATGAATTTGGGGATTTCGGAGCGTCCGTGAGCAAGGCTAAATATTCTTCTGGTAAATGGTTTTGGAATGTCGCTTGAATAAATTCTTGTGCAAGCTCGGTTTTGGGATTAGAAAAGATTTCGCTGACAGTGCCTTGTTCAATTAATGAACCACGGTCAATTACGGCGACTTGGTCACAGATACGTTTCACTACATCCATTTCATGTGTAATCAATAGGATTGTGATACCTAAAGTGCGGTTAATATCTTTCAATAATTTTAAAATAGATTGCGTGGTGGCTGGATCTAATGCACTGGTAGCTTCGTCACAGAGAAGTACATGTGGATCGCTGGCTAGGGCTCTGGCAATGGCAACACGTTGTTTTTGACCACCGGATAAGTTAGCAGGATAGACATCTTTTTTATCAGTTAATCCAACCAAATTTAAAAGTGCGGTGACTTTTTGTTGGATTTTTTGTTTGTTGGCTTTTTCTAATTCTAATGGTAAAGCTACATTGTCAAACACTGTTCTGGAACTGAGTAGATTAAAATGTTGGAAGATCATGCCGATATTACGGCGTTCTGCGATAAGTTGATGATCGTTAAGTGCCATCAGATCTTTACCGTCAACAATGACTGAACCAGATGTTGGACGTTCTAATAAGTTAACACAACGAATTAAAGTACTTTTGCCTGCTCCAGACGCACCGATTACGCCACAAATACTACCTGCCGGTACATTTAATGAAACGTTATCTAATGCGGTTAATTTTTTTCCTGCAATATCAAAAATTTTAGTGATATTTTTTAGCTTAATCATATAAGCCCTTTAAGTTATGATTAAAAAAGAGATAATTTTATCTATTTTAGACGTCTATATGTCTATGTCAATCATTATTCGTTAGCTTTTTAGAATATATTGTTATCAATTATAATATTTGTGGGATAATAACAGAATAAATGTGGTTTTAAAGGAAAGAAAATGAAGAAAGCGATTTTTTTAGATCGAGACGGCACACTGAATGTTGATCATGGTTATGTGTATAAAATTGATGATTTTCAATTCATTGATGGTAGTATTGAAGCTTTGCAAGAACTGAAATCCATGGGTTATTTGTTGGTGGTGGTGACAAATCAGTCAGGGATTGCGCGTGGCTATTTTACGGAAGAACAGTTTTTGCAATTAACGGAATGGTTTGATTGGTCATTGGCGGATCGTGGAGTGGATTTGGACGGGATTTATTATTGTCCGCATCACCCTGATGGAAAAGGGGAGTTTCGCCAAGATTGTGATTGTCGTAAACCAAAAGGGGGAATGTTATTGCAAGCAATTAAAGAATTAAACATTGACCCGAGTAAATCTTTTATGATTGGAGATAAAATCGAAGATTTACAAGCAGGTATGAAAGCGAATGTAGCAAATAAAGTTTTGGTGAAAACAGGCAAACCAGTAACCGAACAAGGAAAAAAGCTAGCCGATTATGTGATAGAAAGTGTAGCAGATTTACCAAAATTAATTAAACAGTTGAAAAATTAAACATTCAAATAATTTTCTCAATATTTTTACAAAAAACACTTGCAAAGGATTGCCAGATCTCTATAATACGCCCCACACAACGACGCACAGTTGTGAAAATATAAACTTTCTAACGTGCGTCGTTTTATTTTCGCTTTAAAATAGTAATATGGAAAAGCAAAAACGTTCTTTAAAAATTTATCAGACAATCTGTGTGGGCACTTGTTGATTGATTTCGGTTTAAAAAAAATTTTAAAAACTTGAAGTCTTGATAGGTGCTTAACTTAGAAATTCATTGGGGGCGTATTTCATACGCCCCTACAAAATGAACTTTAATGTAAGGGCGTATTGCATACGCCCTTGCAAAAGTCAGTATTTATTGAGCGATTGAACTTGATTAAGTTTAAAAAAAACTTGAATTGAAGAGTTTGATCATGGCTCAGATTGAACGCTGGCGGCAGGCTTAAC
>NZ_SRHX01000014.1 GCF_004565475.1 Lonepinella koalarum
ACCAACAACAAAAAATCACTTGAAATCCCCATTATCTCACAGGAGAAATACAATGCTAAACACAATTAAACAATGGTTCAAAAGCAAAAACAGCCTAATCACCACCATTCAACGCCTAGACAAAGAGCTAGACGAAGCCAATGATAAAACACAACAATATTCAAATGCGGAAAATCACATTCAAACCTTACTGGAACGAAACCGAATCATGTATAAAGAAAAGGGCATCGAAATCGCTCAACTACAAGCCAAACTACACAACCAACAAATCCAATACGAAAACAAGATTTCAGGCTTGCAAAAAATCATTGAAGGCCAAGCTCAAGATATTTTGCAACTCAAAGCAAAACTGGAAAAGAAAAAACAACGGTATTTTAAGAAAGGGAAAAAGTAAGGGGGAGTTATGGAGATTGATGTTTACACCGATTTTCTTTCTGATGAAGAAGTTGAGCATTTAACAGGAAGAAAGAAACTTAAAAAAGTAATTGAAAAATTAAACGAACAAGGCATACCCTTTGTCATCAATGCTCACGGTAAAGCCATTGTAAGGCGAGATTACCCGACACAAAACAAAGTAAAGCCCCAAATCATAACGCCTACCACAACACCCAACGAAAACAGATGGATGCCTGCTGTTCTAACGAACTAAGGGGGAATTATGGCTCGCCCACGCAAACGAGAAAATCAAGGCTTGCCGCAAAATATGCTTTGCCGTACACGTAAACGGAAAAATGGCAATGTCATCTATTATTTCTATGTACTCGCTGACGGCAAAGAAAAATCACTCGGCAAAGATAAAGCTCTCGCTATTTTAGAAACAGCCAAACTCAATTTAGACCGCATCACTCCAACTGGTATCATCACGTTCATTGATGTCATTGCTAAGTATGAAGTAGAAGTTATTCCCAGTAAAGCAAGAAGTACTCAAACCGCACATCGTTGTTATATCAGTAAGTTAAAAAAATTTTTTGGTGAGCCACCTGCTACCCTTGATCAAATAGAACCAAAACACATCAAAATGTATTTGGAATGGCGGAAAAAAAGTCCAGCATCGGCAAACAATGAAGTGAAAATATTTCATCATATTTGGCAAATGGCGAGAGAATGGGGCTATACAAAATATCCTTGTCCAAGCGAAGGAATTAGCAAACATAAACTTGATAAAAGGGATGTGTATATTGAAGACCATATTTATCAAAAGGTCTATGAATTATGCGATCAAGATATGAAAGATTTGATGGATGTCGCCTATTTAACAGGACAACGCCCTGTAGATGTTGTTAACATTCATCAAAATCATATTTTTGATGGCGTTCTTCACATAACACAACAAAAAACAGGTGCTAAGCTGAGAATGGCGATTAAAGGCGATTTAAAAGAAATATTCGATCGCAGACAAGCTAAATATTCAGGCTATTTATTTCTTAATTCTCGTGGAAGAAAATTAACCCCTGCTATGCTCTCCATTAGATTTAGAAAAGTGAGAGAGCTAGCCATCGCCACTTATCCATCACTGGAAAAAGAAATAAAACAATTTCAATTTAGAGATCTTCGTGCTAAAGCAGGCACAGACAAATCCCTAACCGCAGGGGATGACGCAGCCAGAAAACAGCTAGGTCACTCATCTATCCAAATGACGAAACGTTACATCAGAAGGGATGCTATCGTGGAGCCTACTAAAGTCTAGTTTCGGAACGTTTTACTATATTTCGGAACGGATTTTTAGTTATCTTCTATAATAGATTGATTTTGAAAGTTAAAATATTAGCTTTATTCTTTTTTCATTTACCGTTAGTATATAGAAATTATTGAATTTTGTCCCGACTCCATTAATTTTAGGATAACTAAGTATGTCAGAAACTGACGAGAAATCACTCTTTTTGCAAGAAACAAAAGGTATCAAGCCACTCAAACAAGATACTTATGTTCCGTCACAAAAACTGAATAAATTTAAACTCAAACAAAAAGCGGAATTGAAAGATAATCGAGAAAAGCAAGATACCTTATTTTACTTTTCCGATCAGTATGAGCCGTTATTAAACGAAGAAAGTGCGGTGAAATATTTACGAGAAAATGAAGATAGCTATTTGTTAAAACAACTTCGCCGTGGCGATTTTTCCCCAGAAATTTTTTTAGATCTGCACGGTTTAACCCGTGAACAAGCTAAATTAGAATTAGCGAGTCTAATTCAAGTCTGCGAAAACGATAATATTTTTTGTGCTAGTATTATGACTGGTTACGGCACATTTACCCTAAAAAAGCAAATCCCCCGCTGGCTTGTGCAACATCCCAAAGTACGAGCATTACATCAAGCCCCTAGAGAATGGGGAGGTGATGCGGCTATTTTGGTGTTGGTGGATGTGTAAAAAGGCATAGTAGACAAAATAGTTGGTATTTATTATTTTAATAATTCTTACCAACTCTTTTTATTCAGAAAATCCTATAAGAACAAAATCTTATGTTTAGTTGTTAATCCTTGATGAATTGATAGCATTTGTTTCAGTTCCTTAAATAGTATTTCGATCCTATTTATCGTTTTTCAATATTAAGTTCAGGATATTTCTCAAATATAAATAAATGATTTTGATGTCGCTTTAAACTTGAATAAGCACTGCGGATTTTTTTATGTTTATATAGAAAATACCTTTCTTGCTGGGATATTTAGAGCGTTCTTCTAAAAAGTCCTTATATTTCAAATACCATAAATGAAGTGATTTATAAAATTCATTTTTGCTTCTTGATTTAAGTATTTTGACTAATTCTTTAAGTTCCTTTCCTGCTTCTGATTTTGGATTTTGAGTTAATAATCTAATAACGCTCGCAACCTGATAAAATTGGCATAACTAGATTAGTGTGTTAAAAATGTCTTTCAATAATCCACCTTTACCATCGCAAGTAATGGATTGTATTATATAACCTTTTTCCCTGAGTTTATTGATAGCTACGGCATAATAAACAGACTTTTCTGTTTTCACAATTTGATGATAAATGACCTTCTTCATATGTAAATCCATAAAGACCATTACGCTGAAGTTTCTACCAAAGAAAGTGGTATCTATGATTAAGTTCAAATAATAGTTTTGTGGTTTGTTTAGTGGGGTTTTAGGAGCTTTTAATAAATATCTTTGAATAGTTCTTACTGAACAATGATATTTTTCTTCGAGTTGTTTGTAACATTATTTTCCTTCCGTGTAATCTTGCCAAATTTTAATTGGCTCTAATTTCTTTGTTAAGGAAAAAGTTTTATTACAAGATGTGCATTTGTAGCATTGAGTATTATTTTTAAAACCATTCTTCTTTATCGTCAATTTATGGCAAAAGGACTGTTTTTTTAGTCATAATTTAGAAAAGTAGGTTAAAGCTAAATTACTATCGGTATTATGTAGCAAATGCACAAAGCTATACTAACTAAATTATGTTAAGGTTTCCATATTAATCAATAGTGGAAACCTTTTTATTATGGCTCAAAAATATTCAAAAAGTGAATTAGCAGAGATGATTTTAGCGTTGCAAGAACGTCAGCAGATAGTGCGAGAGAATATGGATGAGATAGATAGTTTATTAGCTCGTTTGGCTAAATTTGTGACGAATAAGCCTACTCAAGATCGCTCTCTGTTTCATTTGTCGCTTAATTCATTGATTGCAAAAGTGCTGAAAGAACATCAGCATCAATGGCTTTCAACCATTGAAATTGTTGAACAAGTGGTAAAATTAGATAATCAGTGTGTTGATGTGGAAATTGGCGATCCGTTTTATATGGCGGTTAAACGTAAATTAAAACAACTACATAAACAAAAAGTCATTATTGGCGGTGGATTTCATTGGAAAATTAAGTAGTTGGCATTTTATAATAAGAATAAATTTGTAAAAACGAGTGATTTTTTTACCGCACTTTTTCAATCCATTTCCATTGAATAATTTTATGCTTTTTCACTACGATTTTTTCAATAAGCCCTTTTTTCACTAATCTAATCAGTGCAGTACCGATATTTTTCGTATGATATTCTGATATAGCTGTATTAGGCTGCTTATCTGCAATTAAAACAGCTTCGGTTAATTCTAATACTCGCCAATAGCGTTCAGGTTCGGCTTTCATTACCTTTTGAATTAACTGCGTAATTTTACCGTTAAATTGTTTACGATAAACCCGATACTGAAAATGCTCGGTATCAAATTGTTGAATATCTTTGCTATCCACGTCCATTACGTCTAAGGCTTGTTTTAGCCATTTTATACGGCGTTCAACCAGTTCAAGATGGGCTAATACTTGCTCTTTTTCTCGTTCAAATTGAGCGATTTTCTGTTTGATTTGGCTTTTATAAATCTCGTCTGCCATTAAATAATTACCCTTTCTATTTGTCTGTGATGACCTTGCCAATAACCTTTCCACGCATTTTCTGATGAAGTGGCAAGGCATTTAGTGGCAATATCCTTAAAAATCGTGAAATTATCTTGCTTGCGAGTATCTTCCCGATAAGCGATTTCATTGGCGTAATTATCAAGATAAATGTTACTCATTTTATGCACTTGTCCGTGGTACATACGTTTGAAACGTGCAAAGTAACTTTCCGCAAGGTTATTGGTAATGCCATCATCACTGCGATACTCTTTTTGATGATTGACACGGTGCAAATCATAACGAGCCATCAGTTCGTCATAAGCACTGTTTTCATCTGCGTGAATACGGCTATTTGGTTCAATGTAGGTTTCAGCTAGTTTGTTCACAATGTCGGTATTTTCTGACAAAATCGGAAAAGTCAGGGTTTTCTTTGCGCCGACTAAGTGCGGATTAGATAAGGTTTCTTGTTTAGAATAACGCTCACGCATCACCAATATTGCACGTTTGTTAGGATTAGCATTTGTTTTTAAACGTCTATCTACTCGGTCGGTTTTCTTATTCTTAGGGCGTGGGGCGGAATGGACATAAGTACCGTCAATATGGATTTCGCCTGATAAAGGGAAAAGCTGTTTTTGAACTTGCAAGCTCTCACGGATTTTATGAGATAAGGTAAAGGCGGTTTTGTACTGCACATTTAAATCACGAGAAAGCTGGCAAGCGGAAATGCCTTTTACGGCATTAACAAACAAAGCGATTGCCATTAAATAGACTTGAATCGGTAATTTATGGTAGGCGAAAATCGTACCTGATGTAACGCTAAAGGTATGTCGGCAATGTTTGCAACGCCACTGCTTGCGACTGGAAATAAAATAAGCCTGATGATTTACACCGCATTTCGGACAACAAACCATTTTCTCACTTCCCCAACGCAATGAGCAAAGCAAGCTAAACGCTTGTTCGTCCGACAAGGTAACAACCTTGCGGAGTGAAAGCGTACGAGCTTTGACGGAGAGTAGGAAGTGTTGTGTCATTTTCTTTAATATCGTTTGTGTAGTTTGTCTGGTTGTTATACAATATTGAGTATGTTTTGAGTGATAAATATACTCAAAAACAACATAAAAGTCAATAGGAATACATAAATGAGTATAGTAGATAGACTAAAATCGGTAATGGAAAATCAAGGGTTAAGCATCAAAAACCTTGCGAATCAATTAGATATACCTTATCGCACGCTGCAAAATTATTTATTGAATGAACGCACACCAAGCATTGATGTGTTAGTGAAAGTGAGCCAACAATTAAATGTAGATTTAAATTGGTTGGTTTTGGGGCAAGAAAATGAAAATTCGCCCACAAATAAAGACACTTTGACGAAAGAAGAATTAGATCTAATTACCCACTATCGTTCAATGGATAAAAATATACAAAATGCGTTTTTGATGTTATTTGAAAAAACATCAAAAAATTAAATTTATTACTTGACACTTTAATTAGACACCCTAATTTAGGATGTCTTTATTCAAAAATGAGCATTTATTACTTGATTACCATTGATAACCAACGGAAGCTGAATAACTTACATCTTTTTTGCCTGACATATTTGAGCCGACACCGAGTTTAATACCCACCTTGCCATTATCTGAAAGGCGAGAATAACCTACGGCAAGGGCAGCATAGTCACGATAACCGCCAACGCCAGCTGTGACTAATGAACGCTCTGAACCTGTGGCTTGCATTAAACCACTTAACGCATTGGCGGAAGCAAGTCCACGTCCTAAGCGTGGCATAATAGACAAAATGGTTGCTAATTTCTGATCAATTATGCCTATTGGACAAAATGGTTGCTATTTAGTATTTTCTTTCACTGAATAGCAACTTTTCTTATTCAAAAAATCCTGTATAAACAAGATCTTATTCTTTGTTTTTAGACCGCTGTGTACTGCTAATTTCTTCTTTAATTCTTTAAATAGTCCTTCAAGCCGATTTGTTGTTTTTTCGATCTTTAATTCGGGATATTTTTCAAAAGTAAATAAGACATTTTCATGCCGTTTTAAACTGAAATAGGCACTTCTAAGTTGTTTGTGTTTGAATGGCTTTCTACCGTTTTGTTCCGCTTTTTCTGAACGCTCTAACAGGTAGTTTTTGTGTTTCTGATACCATTCATTTAGATGACGATAAAACGTATTTTTAGTGCTATTTTTAAGTGTTTTAACCAGATCTTTTAACTCTTTTCCAGCTTCAGATTTTGGGTTTCTTGTGAGCTTTCGTGTACCCAACCACTTAAAATGAGAAAACATAAAATCAGGAATTAAATCAAATTTAGCGGAATTAAATTGAACACTAAACCATATAAACAGGGGCTTGGCGTAATGTTAAGCCTTTTTTATGGGTGAAATTTAGGTGAATGGGAAAAGTGGTAATAAATTCTTAAAAAGGCAAATTTAACCGCTTAAAGTGAGAAATTACTAAGGGGATTTAAAAGCGTTTAAATTGGTTTTAAATCCCTTTTTATTGAGTTTAAAAATCTCGGTAGCCACGGACGACTTGTCCGATGATGTTGAGTTGGTTGGCATCGTCTTCAGTTAGCACGATTGGGCTGTAAAAATCGTTATCGCTGATCAGTTCTATGCTGTCAAAATTGATTTTTACACGTTTAACCCACATTGTTCCCATGTGGTTTAAGACGAATATTTTACCTTCAGTTAAAGTTTGTTTTGAACGGTCCACGATGATTTCTTCGTTATCACTTAGCGTGGGTTCCATACTGTCGCCATGAACCTTAAACATTACGCAATTATTAGGATTTAAGCGGTTCCTGATTAGCCACGCACGTTCAACTTTAACCCAGTCTTGTTGATAAATTTCTTCATTTTCGCAACCAAAGCCTGCGGAAACATCAATTTCCCGAAAGTCCACAATATCGCAATAATCTTCATCATCCGTCTGTAAATTTAATGCTTTTCCAGAATAAGTTGGAGATTGGATTATGTCTGGGGTAAAGCCCAGTGCTTGTTGCACACTTGGGGGGAAAGATGTGTAATGGTATTCATAAACACGCCCTTTTACATTCTCTTTTCTCTTTCTTTCCCAGTTTTCCAATTTTGCTTTTTTGGTTATACCTTGAACAGTTGCAGGTAGCCCAGCAATTCCTAAAAGATCTTTTAATTCATACCAGTCTTGGATCATTTCAAAACCCCTAGATTTAATCCCTAAATTAAAATTAGTTTAAATCAGTAACTAATTGATATATAACAATATAATTTAAAATGGTAAAAAATATTGAAATTTTGTTTTAATCTCTTGTTGACTTTTGTTTTAAACTTGATTTAAACTTAGGATTAAACCAAGGGTGTAAGTCAAAAAGGTTACACCGTAAGTGTAACCCAAAAAGATTTTATTTTAAATAAAAGGATAGCTTATATGAAAAAAGATTGGAGTCGAAAGCGAATTGTTTACGAGTTACACGAGAGAAATATCACTTTAGGTTCTCTCTCTGTACAAGCAGGATTAGCACCGTCAACACTTAAAAACGCATTAAGAGCCAGTTATCCAAAAGGCGAACGAATTATTGCGGAAGCTATCGGAGTTAAACCAGAAGTCATCTGGGCTGGTCGTTATGCCGAAAGGGGAAAACAATATGTGGGTAGAGCTTAAAGATATTTTGGGGGTTGGTGGGCTACCTGCAACTGTTCAAGGTATAACCAAAAAAGCAAAATTAGAAAATTGGGAACGTCGTAGAAAAATAGGTGTAAAAGGTAAAGCCTACGAATACGCCCTATCCTCCCTCCCCCAATCCGTACAAGCGGAACTGCTATTAAAGCAACGGGTGGAAACGGTGGGAAACGAACCAAAATCGCTAAATTATCTGCCAGAAGTGATTTGGGCTCCGTTCGACAATGCCACAGAAAAACAACGTAGTGAGGCTCAGAGTAAGCTCACTCCCTTATATAAATTAGCTGATTTAACCGAGCATGGCATTAAATTTACTGATGCCTTGATCATGGTGGCAAATGAATACGGTTTTGCCAAAGGGTCTTTAAAAAGATGGTTTTACAAAGTGCGGTCATTTTCTCGCTCAGATTGGCTCCCTTTGTTGCTTGATAAACATAGTGGCAAACGTCCTAACAAAGAAGCTGATTTTAGCGAAGAAGCGTGGGACGCATTTAAAACCGATTATTTCCGCAAGGAACGCCCCCAATTTGGCGGTTGTTATGAACGGTTAAAACGAGCAGCGAAAGAAAAAGGTTGGATCGTCCCTTCGGCGAGCAGCATTAAACGCAAAATTGCCCGTGAAATCCCTAAAATCCAACAAGTGTATTTACGGGAAGGGGAAGATGCGGTGAGTAAATTTTTCCCAGCGATGCAACGCACGGTGGCAGAGCTTGAAGCGTTGGAATGGATCAACGGTGACGGCTATCAACACAACGTGTTTGTGCGGTGGCATAACGGCGAAATTGTCCGCCCTAAAACATGGCTTTGGCAAGATATTCGCACCCGTAAAATCTTAGCTTATCGGGTGGATTTAAGCGAAAACTCCGACAGTATCCGTTTAAGTTTAATGGATTTAATTTGGAAATATGGTATCCCGAAAAAGCTCACCATAGACAACACTAGAGCCGCTGCTAACAAATGGATGACAGGGGGCGTGAAAAACCGTTATCGCTTTAAAGTGAAAGAAGATGATGTGAAAGGGATTATCCCGTTACTTGGCATTGATTTGCACTGGACATCGGTGCAATTTGGCAAAGGACGGGGACAAGCCAAGCCCATTGAACGTGCCTTTTCGCATGGTGGTTTAGGTGAACTTGTCGATAAACACCCAAGTCTTGCAGGCTTTTACACAGGTTCAGGGGTTGCTGACCAACCTGACAACTATAACGGTGGTAAAAAAGGGGTGGATTACGGCACGTTTATTATGGCACTAGAAGACGGCATCCGCACCTTTAATGAACGAGAAAAACGAGAAACGGAAATCTGCCAAGGTGTGTACAGTTTTTCCCAAGTATTTGAACGGGATTACGCAAAAGCCCATATTCACAAGGCAAGTAGCGAACAAATGCGATTTCTAATGCTAATGAGCGAAGCCACCAGATTGAAAAAAGACGGCACCTTTGAGTTGGACTGTGGCGGAAAGGTAAATAACTGTAAGAACCGTTATTTAGCCACCGATTTAATCGGTACACCGCACAAAAAAGTAGTGGTGAAATTTGACCCTGCGGATTTACACAACAAAGTGTGGGTGTATAGCTTAGACGGCATTTTCTTAAGCGAAGCTATTTGTGATAAAGCTCTTGCCTTTGGCGATAAAGCGGCAGGACGTGAACATAACAAGGCTCGCCGTCAATTTGTGAAAGCCCAAAAACAAATGGCAAAAGCTCAAATCAAGATGACCACGCAAGAAGTGGCACGTTTTCAACCTGAATTTGAAGAAGAGGAACCGATTGAGCCGAAAATTATTGAGCTGTTTCAACAACAGGGCAACGCCGTACGCAAAGTGGAAGTCGGCTTGTTAGAAGATGAAGACACTAACGATTACGAACAAGCCCAATTTCAAGGCTTACGAGAATTTGCCAAAGAAAAAGGGTTAAAAACCACGATTTAAACCGAATTTTAATCACATTTAACTGAAATTTAAGGAGTACAAAATGTTTAATCAAATCCAACAAGCACGCCAATGCAGACAGATGAAAAAGGTGTCCCGATATAAAGCACGCCTTGAACAATATGAAGAAGCCTATGACTTTTTCAAAGCGGATTATTTACGCCAACAGGATGTGGCTATCGCTGAATGTTATCTTCGCCTTGTGAAAGTGGCAGAAAAGGAAGGCTGGCAAGTGCCAACCTTGCTGGAGGTGAAAGAGTGGGTTGAAAAGCCGTTGACACTTAAATCTTGCAAAATTGAACGGCGGAGATTTCAACAATAGGCACTCGGTCAAAACGCAATAGAAAGGCAATGCGATCTTGACAAGAAATAGGCAATAACAACTGGGTTTCATCGAGTTTTACTAAAGCCTTAGTGAGTTCATCTAGCTTGTAATGCAACACAGACAGGAACCCTGAAGAAAAACCAAAAAGATTTTGACTGTGATCAATGGTTTTAGGCACAAGCACCGCAGGTAATAGGTTAATCAGATCCACATAGCCTTTTCGAAAACTCGCCAAACTAGGTTTGCTTTCCGTATTAGCAAAGGAAAGCGGAAATTCATCTTTTAAAATTTGAATTTCACTCAATAAGGTTTGCGTATTCATCAGGGCTAACGGTTTTCCTTTTAGTTCTGCGGTATCAAATAGGCTAAGTGTTGAAATTTTCATTGTCATTATTCCATAAATTAAAGGGCTTTTATTATGACACTAAACACCCAAATCAAACAACTTTTAACCACAGGGCAGATCACCCAAACAGATCTCGCTCAACAGGCAGGGATTTCCACTTCCGCATTGAGTACCTATCTCAAAGGCACTTACAAAGGCAATGTGGAAAACGTGGAAAAATCCCTAGCCTTATGGCTAGAAACCCAAACCAAAAAGCAACAAGTGTTTGTGGAAGCACCGCAGTTTATTGAAACCCAGACCGCCAAAAACGTGTTTTACACGCTGGATATGGCACGCTTAATGCAAACTTCTATCACAGTTTACGGGGCAAGTGGTGTGGGAAAAACCAAGGCGTGCAGAGAATACACCCAACGCAATAACAACGTATGGATGGTGACTTCTAGCCCAAGCCGTTCCAGTTTAGGGGCGATTTTATACGACATCGCTTTAACCCTAGGGGTGAATAATCCGCCCCGTCGCAAAGACAATTTAAGCCGTTTAGTGATTAACAAACTGGAAGGCACCCAAGGCTTAGTGATTATTGATGAAAGCGACCATTTGACCTATGAAGCACTGGAAGAAATCCGCTTTATTCAAGAGAAAGCCGAAGTGGGTTTTGCCTTTATTGGCAACATTGAAGTGTATACCAAAATCCAAGGGGGCGTGAATCAAGCCAGCAAATACGCCCGAGTGTGGTCAAGAATTGGCAAACACTACGAAATCAAAGCCAGTCGCAAAGATGACATCAAAGCGATTGTGGCGGCGTGGGGGCTGGATACTACCGACAAAGACTTAATGAAAGTCGCTTGTGAGATTGGCGGTAAAGCAGGGAGCCTTAGGATTTTAACCCAATATTTACGCCTTGCTGGCATCACTGCCAAAGGACAAGGCACAGCGATTACCCTTGAGCTAATTTTGCAAGCTCAAGCCCAAATGAAAGGAGCCAACTAATGGACAGCAAAGAACAAAAACTCGCCCACAAAGTGGTGGGCGGACGCAATGATTTAACCCTTAAATATCTCAATCAAGTACAAAAATGTATTGAACATTTAGACCGTATCGGGCTACACGTGATCAACGTGGAATTTTGCAAAATCAAGCCAACGGTACGAGTACAAGCCCCTTATTTAGACCAAGAACAACGCCTTGTCAACGACTACCGAGCCATCCGCTTTATGAATGGCAACGACAGCGGACGCTTTCAAGAATATCAAATGATGGTCGAAGGCATTCGAGTCGTCTGGCGTGCGTATTTACATTAATTTTATTAACCACAGGAGAAAAAACAATGGCGAAAGCAACCAACCGAATCAAAGCCCCGACCCAAGCCTTGCGAGTGCAATCTCGTGACGAAGTGGAAGTGGCGATAAAACAGCTAGGCGACAAGCAGCGAGAGCTACAGCGCCTTGTCACCTATCAGAATGATGAAATCACGGCAATTACAGCAAGTTATGCTGAACCGTTGCAAGTGTTAAAAAATGAAATTAGCCACCAACAACAAGCTATTCAAGCATGGTGTGAAAGCCACCGTGATGAATTAACCCAAAACGGCAAACAAAAAACCGGCTACTTCAACACCGGCGAAGTGCAATGGCGAACCAATCCACCAAGCGTTCGCATTACCAAAGCGGATCAGGTGATTGAAAACTTGAAAACGCTGGGGATGTTGGAATTTATCCGCACCAAGGAAGAAATCAACAAGGATGCGATTTTGTTAGATCCAGAGAAAGCCAGAACGGTGAATGGCATTGCCATTAAATCGGGCGTGGGAGAGTTTGTGATCAAGCCGTTTGAGCAAGATGTGAAGTAAGGGGGAGCGAATGTTATCCGAACTGTATCCCTACGCTTATTTGGCCTTTATGGCGTTTATTTTTTGGTGTTTCGTGAAATATTAAAACCGTTTTCAATGCCCTTTAAAGGGAAATTTAAGGGGCATTTATAAACGATTTTATTGACGCAAGGAGCAACTATGACAACAAAGAAACCCACATCCATTGAAGACAAAGCACGCTACCGCCACTGGAGCGAAATAGCCAGTGATGCCGAAAAGCAAGGTGATTACCGCACTGCTGCCGAAGCGTGGAACTCGGCGATGCACTGTGCCAATCTTAAAAATCAAGAATGGTGTGCAGGGCGGCGAGAATTTTGCGAACGAATGATAAAACGACCATTTCGGGGGTAACAATGAACATCAGAAAACCGAGTTTTAACGAGCAACTGGATGATGTGTATCAAAGCCTTGATACCGCCCGTTATTTGCACGCCGAAGACGAGCCCCAATCCGCCCTGAAAATGCTAAAACAAGCACAACAGGAACTAAAGCAAATGATTTGGCGGTTGACGCCAATCACCCATTAATCAATTAATTAATTAACCCAGTTCAACAGGAGAACACAATGAAAAACAGTGATTTTATTAAAATGACCAGCGTGAGTATTTACAGTATGGCGTTTCCAACCGATAAACTGGTGGAAACCTTAGAAAATGCCATCTTTGATACGGTGAATAATCAAAAATTTGAACTGATTCACAACCCCATCACAGGGGAAAAAGTGCATAAATTAGGCGAAAATGGTTTGTTTTTCTCCATCCGTGCAGAATACAAACCGATAACAGCAATCATGTTATCCAGTAAATATTATGCCATGATGCAAGATAATCCTGAGGGACGAGCGGAAGAGGAAATAATACAATTGGCCCATACGGAATTAATGCAGACACTTCCTACCGTGTCAGAAATTTACAACTTTTTCTATAATACCGAAACCGAATTATTGATGATGAACAGCCGTTCACAGCGAGCCAAATTGGCATTGACACAATTAATTCATCTGTTCGGCTTGGCAGGGATGAAAAGCATCATTGTATCGGATGAGAAATTAGGCTTAAACCAAAAACTTGAAGATTATTTAAACAACGGCACACCATTATTTAAAGGCGTTGAATTTGATTTTGAAGCCACGCTGGTGCGTGAAAATGCCGATGAAAAAGCCTATCTCACCTGTAAACATGTAGATCAACCAAGTGGCAAGGAAAAAGCCTTGCAAGCCTTGAAAGACGGCTTTGCAGTGCAATCCTTGAAAATGAATTGCCTTGATGACGTGAAATTTAAACTGGATAGACAGTTAGAAATCCGTTCTATGCGTTGGACAGGCATGGCGAAAACCGCCAACAAATTAGACCGACAAGGCACAGGGTGTACTGGTATTTTTTATGGCTTTATCCAAAATCAATTTGACGTATTAAATCGGATTGAAAAGCATACGTTATTAACCTTTACGCAAGACACTAAGCTAGAAACCTTTGCCTAAAAGTTATTTACAGCTCATTGTGTTTTACGTTGTAGCAGTGAGCTGAATAATAAGTTTTACCCCAAAAGGAGTCACCCAAATGAAATGTAAATGCCCTGCTTGTGGGGCGGTGTTATCCCTTGATGTGTTGTTACAACATGAGCAAGCAAGTCAAGCCGTCTTTTCTGCCTTATCCATTAATGGCGAATTTGGTCGCTTGGCAGTGCAATATTTAGGACTCTTTCGCCCTGAAAAAACCATGCTGACAATGGAACGGCTGACGAAAGTGTTGAATGAATTGTTAGATATTGTCAATGCTGGGGGATTTAAACGCAATGGTCAGCAAGTGAATACCAGTTTAGACAGTTGGATTGACGGCTTAAATGCGGTGTTAACTAACCGCCATGCGATTAAACGTCCGCTCACGTCGCATAATTATTTATTAGAAGTGGTGAGCCAACGCCAAGGGCGAGTGGTGAGAGTGATAAACCACGCTGAATCACGCCGATTTGAAAGCAAAACCGGCAAAGCGGTGGCAAGTCTGGTGGAGTTTGCCAATGAGTAAGCCTTTGCCGCCAGAAACGAAATGGTTAAAAAGCGTGGTCGCTCAGGGGTTGGCAAGATTAATTGTGTTAGGTTTACCAGGGCGACCAGCGGAAGAAATGGCAAAACAGGTGGCAACTGTTTGGGTTGAAGCCTTGCTGTTTAAATTCAGTGGCTGGGACGAAAAATTAGACAGAAAACGTCTAGAAAAAGCCTTTATGCAATTATGCTGTGATTGTGACAAATTCCCTAGTCCAAAGTTATTACTAGATTGTTTACCCCCTAGGGATATTGTATGCCTACCATCGCCTAAAAGTGAACCGCTTAGCCCAGAACGGCAAGCCGAACTGGCACAGCGTTTTCAAGAGTTAAGACAATTTCTTGGACAAGCGAGCCAAACAAGACGAATAACCCCATAAGGAAAAAGCATTATGCACTACACCAAACCCAAATTAATTCAGCTGATCCACATTGCCAAGCAAAAACTCGGCATAGATGAATTTAGTTACCGAGCCATGTTGCAACGCATCGCTAAAAAAGATAGTTGCAAAGCCATGACCCTTGCTGAATTAATGCAAGTCATGCACGAATTAGAACAAAAAGGCTTTAAAGTGCGTGCAAACCATCGAAAATACTCGCCAAGCTCAAAAACTGCGGTGGTAAAAAGCCAAATTTCCAGCAAAATTAGAGCGATTTGGATTGATATGGCAAAACATGGCATCATTCGTGACGGTTCAGAACAGGCGTTGAATGCATGGGTACGTTCCATTGCCAACCCCATTTTAAATCGTCAAAACCAACCTATTGTGTTAAACGTGGGGGCGTTAGATGACAGAATGGCAAGTCTAGTACTAGAACGGTTAAAACAATGGCAAAAACGCACCGCAAGCAATTAGTCAAAAAATCTTTTCCATAAGCCAAACGGAACCGCTATAATTTTAACCATAGATCATTCTTACGGAGAGCAGACAATGTTAAACGAACAAATTGACAATTTTCAACAAAAAGCCCCTGAGCTATTGTCAGATCTTGCCAAACGTATTGAACTGGGCGTATTGTCTAAAATGTCGTCTGCCAACGATGAAAACCAGCAACAAGCTCGTCAAATTGGCATTGAAATTGCCCATGATATTGCCAACGCTTGGGGCGGTGAAGTGATTTATATTCCACGTAATTTGATTTTGTTATTAAGCGAACGTGATCGGCAAATTTACGCCGAATTTAACGGCAGAAACCATAGCGAATTGGCACGCAAATACAAAGTTTCTATGCAATGGGTATATCAAATTGTGAAGAAAATGCGAAAGGAAGAGATTGACCGCCAACAACCGCAGTTGTTTTAGTATTCTTTAAACTGTTTTAAAAGACAAGAAGGTTATTCATGTTTAAGCTTTACCTATTTTCTGGTAAGGCTTTTTCAGCATTCAATAATTAACTAAAAAGGTAAATTAATTTTATATAATATTGATTTTTTGTTTTTGGTTGTAGTAATCTTACACAAACTTTAATTCAAGTGAGGAGAACAATATTATGGCACTTACAGAATTTGGCAAAGCGGTTCGTAAGGCAAGAATTGATGCTAACGAAACATTGCTTAGTATGGCTAAAAAAATCGGAACAAGCCCAGCCTTTTTGAGTGGAATGGAAACTGGGCGAAAAAAAATATCTAATGAATGGATAGAAAAGGTCGTTGCTTTTTTCAATGAGAAAAAAGTCAAAATTGAGAATCTATCTGAATTGGCTCACATCTCTAATGCTACCATTCCCGTTGAAGGCTTGCCATTAAAACAACAAATGTTGGTGGCTGGGTTTGCAAAATCCGCCATGACAGCAGAGCAACTTAAAAAATTTGCAAATTTTTTGGAAGAAATTAATCATCAAAAGGAGAATAATTGATGAGTATACAAAGTCTTTTGTATCAAATGAACGGTTACCGAGTATCCCCAATGACGAGAAATGATATAGCACAAATTGCGACGCCAATAGCTAAACAATTTGGATTAAACTCTAAAAACAGAAAACAATTAGACAAAATCTTAGAAAAAGTCAGCGATATTGCCACTATAGACATTCTTTCTGATGAAGAGTGGCAAGAACTCACCTTAAATTTCACTAAAGGTCATTATAGTCCAGCAGAACTTACCATTCGCATTCCTGAGCGAACTTACATAGAGGCTTGTCAAGGCGATTATGATGCTCTTAGACAAGATTCACGAAAGAGTGTAGCAATTTTTTATAAAAATTACCACTTTTCTAAGTTTAAGTTGTAATAAATTCGCTCTTCTATCGTAAAAGGGGACGCTTATGTTCTTTGAAACGACACAAAACAGTGGTGTTGTGGTGGTTTATACCCCCTATATCACTAAAAATGGTAAACGTATCTACCGTAAAAATGGTGGTATGTTCCGTTTTGAAGTGCCAGCGAATGAATATCGTTGTCACATCTGATCTTTAAAGCCGTTTAAAATTAATTTTAAACGAAATTAATTACACTCCAGTTATTAAATTAAACTTGATAACTGGAGTTTTTTTATGACCATTCAAATCAACAAAATTGTGATCCACTGTTCCGCCACACGTAACGGCAAATCCCTTGCTCGCAATGGGTTAACTGCTGCCCAAGTGATTGACAGTTGGCACAAACAACGAGGTTTTAAACGCACTGAGGCGAACCGCAAAGACTTTAATCCTAATTTAGGTTCAATCGGCTATCACTATGTAATTGATATCGACGGCACGGTAGAAACGGGGCGGAAAATTGGCGAAACAGGGGCGCATGTGAAAGGGCATAATACCAACAGTATTGGCATTTGCCTTGTGGGCGGAATCACGGCAGACGGCAAGAACCATGGCGAATACACGGCTCAACAATGGTGGGCATTGTATGATTTATTGTTGAATTTAGAACAACGTTTCCCGCATGCCAAAATTTACGGACACCGTGACTTATCGCCTGATTTAAACGGCGACGGCAAAATCACTCGCAATGAGTGGCTGAAAGATTGCCCTTGTTTTGATGTGTGGCAATGGCTGGATAGTGGTGAAGTGATTAACGTAGATCATTTATTTAAGGGGTAGATTATGCAAATTTTTATCAATATTTTAACCCTTTTTGCAACAGGGTTTTCCTTGGCTACTGGGGCGATTTTTGCGGTGGTAATTTTTGAATATATCCGCAATCGGGTCATAAAATGGAAAGTAAGAAGAGAAATCAGAAATGAGCGTTAAGGAGCTGATTAGTAACCATGATGGACGGCTTTCCACGACGGCAACCATTCAATTTTTCGGCTTTGTGGCTGCGGTGGGCGTCATGCTGTATAGCGTGTATATGGATAAATCCTATGTTCCCGAATTATTTAGCACGTTTTTATTTGCCTGTGTTGGCACCGCTGCCACCAAAGGCGTGACGAATGCACTTCAGAGGACAGAGGACGGAAGGGGGTAAACCATGAATTTGATTTTAATTGGTGTTGTGTTGGCGGTGATTGGCGTGGTTGTGGGCTGGTTTAAATGGTTTATGGCAAGCCGAGAGGTGGAAAAATTACTAAAAACCACGGCAATCTTGCAAGAAGAAAAGGCGACACTACAACAGCAAAAAGCCGTAGTCGAAACCCAAGTAAAAAACTATCAGGTGAAACAGAACAATGAAAAAAACGCTCGCAATATTGACCGCACTGCTATTGTTGACCAGTTGCACACCCAAGGTGATCTCCGTGACTAATTCAAGTTGTGCAGGCTTTAGTTTGATTACCGCAAGCCGACAAGACACCACTGAAACCCTACGCCAGATTTTAGTGCATAACAGCAACTATCGGGCAATTTGTGAGCAAGGGGGCTTACAAACAGAACCACAAGGAGAGCCACACAATGAGTGATTTTTTAGATGCACTGCAACGCCACTGGGGGCTGATTGTTACCGTGGCAGGAGCAGTATGGGCAATTATGAAGTTATCCATGGACAGCAAATATCCCAATAAAAATGATTTAAAAGCCGTCTGTCAAAATATTTTTGAAGTGGAAGCTCGTATTACCCATATCGAAGATACCTTAGAACATCTACCGACCATGGAGCAAATCAGCGAATTAAACGTCTTGATGACCGCCATAAAAGGCGAAATGGGGACGGTTAATTCAAGGTTGAGTACGCTCACCTACCAAGTAAATTTATTAATTGAAGACCGAGTAAGGAATTAACCATGAGCATGCCAAGAAATATTTTTTATGAAGACCAACGTTTAGTGATATTACGTAGCCTTGTAGATTGTGGTTATGACGCCAACGAATCCATTTTAAATGATTGTTTAGGCTTATATGGTCACGATATTAGCCGTGATTTAGTCAAAAATCATCTGCACTGGCTAGAAGAGCAAGGCTTAGTCACCCTGACACATATTACCACGCTGGCCACACCGCAAAATCACGATTTTCTGGTCGCCAGTATTACCCAACGTGGGTTAGATGTGGCCCAAGGGCGAGCCATGGTGAACGGTGTAAAACGCCCAAGTCCAACATGTTAAACTGTCTTTAAAGGGGATTTAAATGAGCGACAAAAACACCCGAGGACGAGCCAGTAAAGTAGATTTACTGCCACCGGACATCAAAACCCGATTAGCCATGATGTTGCGTGACAAAATGTTTTCACAGGCGGAAATACTGGAAGAAATCAACGATCTTATCCGTGATTGTGGCTTACCTGATGACATGCGTTTAAGCAAAACTGGCTTAAACCGCTATGCCAACCGTATGGAGAAAATGGGAGCAAGAATCCGCCAGTCACGAGAAATAGCCGAAGTGTGGACCAAACAGTTTGGCGAAATGCCACAAAGTGATATTGGTAAAACCTTAATGGAATTGGTGAAACAAATTGCCTTTGATACGTCAATGTACTTAGGTGATCAACAAAATGGGGTGAGTGCTAAAGATTTATCTCTCTTGTCTGCGGCAGTGCAACGCCTAGAACAAGCCGAAAGCCTGAGCTTTAAACGTGAACAAGCGATTCGCCAAGAAACCATTAAACGAGCTGCTGAAGCAGTGGAACAAGCCGGTAAACAAGCCAACCTTTCTATTAATGATGTAAGTGAAATGATTAAGGCAGTATATGGACTTAACAGCTAAAGCGATCCTTTTTGACTATCAAAAAAAATGGCTCAACGACAAAAGCCGTTTCAAGGTAGCCATGTTTGCTCGTCAAACTGGCAAAACCTTTACCACTACCCTTGAAATTGTGTTGGATTGTATTGAACACGAAATGAAAGGCGAGCGTACTCGCTGGGTTATTCTGTCTCGTGGGGAACGCCAAGCCAAAGAAGCGATGAACGAAGGGGTAAAACGTCATCTTGAAGCCATGGGAATAGCTTGCAATGTATTAGAAGTGCCATTTAGCCCAACGGTGAACGCCCTTGAAGTAGTGTTTCCTAACGGCTCAAAAATCACCGCCCTACCAGCCAATCCCGACACGGCTCGGGGGTTTTCGGCTAACGTGTTTTTAGATGAATTTGCTTTTCATCAAGATAGCCGAGAAATTTGGAAAGCCTTGTTCCCAGTTATTTCCGCTGGTTGGAAATTACGAGTTGTCAGTACCCCAAATGGCAAAGGTAACAAGTTTTATGAGCTGATGACTGACCTAAATAATACCGAATGGTCACGCCATAGCGTAGATATTTACCAAGCAGTAAGAGACGGCTTGCCACGCAATATTGACCAACTCAAAAAAGGCTTAAATGATGAGGATGCGTGGTCACAAGAATTTGAACTGAAATGGCTAGATGAAGCCAGTAGCTGGCTTTCCTATGATTTAATCGACGGCGTGGAACATGAACACGCTGGCATCCCTGAATTTTACGGTCACAACCCTTGCTTTGTGGGTATGGATATTGCCGTTCGGGGCGACTTAACCGTGATTTGGGTGCTAGAACTGATCGGTGATGTCTATTGGACACGTGAAATCGTGGAATTAAAGCGAGTGCCTTTGCGTGAACAGTTAGACGAACTTGCCCATATTTTTAACCAATATAACGTCATCAGTTGCTACCTTGACCAAACAGGCATGGGCGAAAAAATGGTCGAAGACGCCCAATATCAACACGGCAAAAGCCGAGTACAGGGCGTGCTGTTTAACGTGGCAAGCAAACTCAATATGGCAATCATTGGCAAAAATGCCTTTGAAGATCGCAAGATTCGGATCCCACAAGGTGACAATGCCTTACGAGAAGATTTACATAAACTCAAAAAAATCACCGGCTCCACAGGGCAACCAAGATTTGTAGCAGAAAGCGACAGTCAAGGCCATGCGGATAGAACTTGGGCTTGTTTTCTGGCGCTGACTGCAGCGAGTGACGGTGTGGTGACACCGCTCAAAGCTCACAGTCGCCAAACCCGAACCAGTCGAAAACTTTTGCAAGGATATTAAACCATGAAAAATAAAAACGATTTAATCGGCGTGATAGCCAGCCGTGCCACCGCAGCGGATGTGTGGGCGTATTTACATTATTTGCCGAATCCCGATCCGGTACTCAAAAAAATGGGTAAAGATGTTTCGGCTTACCGTGAAATCTTGTCCGACAGCCATGTAGGCGGTTGTGTACGGCGACGTAAGGCAGCAATTAAAGGCCTTGAATGGCGACTGACGCCCACTGGTGATGAAAAAACAGATGAAATCTTAACCGCAGTTTTTGAAAGATTGCCACTTAATCAGATTATCAATCAGCTTTTAGATGCTCCTTTGTTTGGTTATCAAGTGTTGGAAATCGACTGGCAAAAAGATGAACAAGGGCGGTTAATCCCTGTGAATTTAGTCGGCAAGCCCCAAGAATGGTTTAACTTCGATGAAGATAACCAATTAATGCTACGAACGAAAAAAGACCGCTTTGGCGAACCGGTGAAAGAGAAGAAATTTTTGCTTGCAACGCATCAGGCAGATTATATCAACCCTTATGGCAAAGCAGATTTAGGGTTGTGCTTTTGGGCGGCGACCTTTAAAAAAGGCGGTTTCAAATATTGGTTAGAGTTTGTGGAAAAATACGGCTCACCCTATTTACTCGGCAAGCACCCAAGACAAGCCCAAATTCACGAAATCGAAGATTTGCTTGACAGCCTAGAACAAATGGCCGGTAGTGCTGTGGCTGCGATTCCTGATGACAGTAAAATTGAGATTTTACAAGGCAGTGATAAAAGCGGTAACTCGCAATTATTTGATGACTTCTTGCGAGCCTGTAAAGCGGAAATCTCAGTCGCCTTATTAGGACAAGACCAAACCACCGAAGCCGACAGCAACCGAGCTAGCAGTCAATCGGGCTTAGAAGTCACACGTGATATTCGCAACGAAGATGCCGCCATTGTAGAAAGTGCCTTTAATCAGCTTTTAGCTTGGATTTGTGAATTTAACTTTACCCAGCTTGAAACCTTGCCACGCTTTGAACTATACGAACAAGAAAGCATTGATAAATTACAAGCCGAACGTGACAAACTGCTCAGTGATATGGGCGTTCAGTTTACTGAACAATATCTCCACCGCACCTACGGCTTTGAAGATGGCGATATTATGCTGAAATCCGCAGAACAAGCCCCCGACTCAGTGAAAAGTGCGGTGAAAAATGGGGCAGAATTTGCCGAAAAACCGCAAAGCGTTCACCCGATAGCCGATGGCATTGTGGAACAGTTAGAAGTGGAAAGCCAAGATTTAATTGATGTGTGGCTACAAGATATTAAAGACCGTTTGTTGCAAGCCGATAGCCTAGAAGATTTTCAAAGTCAATTAGATAGCCTGATTCCTGAACTCACCTTTGCCGAATATGGGCAATTAATGGCGTTAGGTTCCGTTGTTGCAGAATTGGCAGGGCGACAATCTGTTTCAGATGAAAATATGTAGGGGCGTATTGCATACGCCCAAGGAAGCACAATGAATACATTCACTTTTGAACAACAAGCCAAATTTTTTGAGAAAAAACTCAATCTCAAAACCGACAGCTACCTTGATGTATTAGGCGAAGAACACGACTACTTTTTTATGGTTGCCGGTGCCAATCGTAATGAAGTGTTATTGGCATTTCGTGAAGCGGTGGATGCAGCCATTGAAAATGGCGAAACGCTGGAACAATTTAGAAGCCGTTTTGATGAAATCGTGGCTCAAACAGGTTGGGATTATAACGGCGGTCGTAACTGGCGAAGTCGGATTATTTACGATACCAACGTGTACGGCAGCTATAACCGTGGGCGGTTAATGCAACATTTAGAGCTGGCAGAAGCAATGCCCTATTGGGAATACCAACACAACGAATGTCTGCACCCACGCCCCGAACACGAAGACTGGGACGGCTTAGTATTGCGTTATGACGATCCGTGGTGGCGGTATCATTACCCGATTAAAGCCTACGGCTGCCATTGTACTGTAGTTGCTCACGATGAAGATGATTTGCAGACTTACGGCAAACGACTACAAACCGCTCCCCCTGTGGAAATGGAAACCAAGATAGTCGGCACCCGTTCGGGCAACCCACGCAAAGTGACCAAAGCCAAAGGCACGGATGTGGGTTTTAAGCCGTGGGATTTTGGCAAGATTAAAAGCGGACGAGTAGAAACTATTGACCAGATTTTGTTTAATAAGATGGTTGCGGCAAGTCAAAAAACAGATATTAGCAATCAATTTTTAAGCCGTTTAACTAGCAATGTGTTGGATAATCCAAACGCATTAAATCTGCTTAATCAATCAATGGCAAGTATGGTTGAGCAGGTGGTCGGCAATAAGGTTTCAAAAGGTGTGACAAAAACGGTGGGGGCAATCCCTGTGCAAGTGCTAGACAAGTTGGATAGCTTAAAGAAAACACCACAAACGCCATTTATTGCCGTGCGTGATGAAGATATTCTGCACGCCTTGCGAGACAGTAAACAGGCGAAAGAAATCAATTTACCAGTGGAGTTTTGGCAAAACTTGCCTGAGAAATTGCGGAAGCCGAAAGCTATTTTGTTACAGCCGAACACGTCCAAGAACGGCAAAGCAGAAAAAGATAGCTTGCTTTTTATCTACGATACCGACAAAGGCAAAGTAGCGATAATTATGGATTATGACGTGAAGTTAAAAGACCCCAAAACAGGGAAGAAAGTTAATGCACAGGTGAATATGGTTAGGACGGCAAGTGTTATTAATGGCGAGTTGGACTGGTTAAATTTGAAAAACAGTTTCGAATTATTATGGGGAAGTTTGGATTAGCTCGCTAGATTGCCTGATTCGAACAGGATAATACGGGCGACAAACCATTCGTAACCTTTCCAGTAGGAAACCACTAGCGAGCAAATTTGGAAATATTATGGAAAATTTTAGCAGTGGTTCGCCTGATTCGAACAGGATAATACGGGCGTACAACTTATGCTAGGCGTAACCTTTCCAGTAGGAAACCCCCACCGCATAGGTGAACTATACGCCCAAACTATTTTTAAATCAACAATAGGAGTAAAAATGGCACTCACTTAAATACTGGGTGGGACTTGAACCTCACAATATCACTTTAAGCTAACCAACAAAGCAGCGAGTGCCAATACTGTTTGCTGGCTATTAACACTTAAAGGGCAATCACCTTAATTTGCCCCTGCAATATTTAAGCAAGAAAGACTATACTGCAAAAGATCATATCGTTCAACACTAAAACGAAAAATATGGTATTTCAAAAAATGCTATATCGGGATTATCTTTACTTGGCATACCTGTTCTTCTTTCCTGCCAGCGGCGTTGATAACGTTTAAGTTTGAATGAATAATCAGCGTATTGTGAAATAAAGAAATCTCTTTGTTTGTGTTGGTGAACTAAATGATAAAGTGCAGCGGCTTGCCTGAAAAGAGAAACAAGTAATTTATGCTTTTGATTTGCTCGAGATGGAATAAACGTGTAACGATAGAAACGAGAATAATAATTTCCATAATACAAATAATCTTGATTGAATTTTTGTTCTATCGCATCGTATAAAATCTTAAATTCAGTTTGGGCTTCTTCAAAACGCCCTAGTTTGTATAAGCACCACGGGAAATAAAGAGTTAATTCAAAGTCATCTCTTAATTTAGGATTGTTAACAAAAGTTTGTCTTACACGATACAAACAAGTCAACGCGGCTTCATAATCTCCTTTTGACCATAATCGACGAGCTATATAAACTAACTTTGGCATATAGGTAGAATGTGGTTTAGCACGTTGCAATGCTTTTTTGTTTAATTTGTACTCTTTGTTACTTTTAAAGAAATTAGTCATATAACATCTCAATAAAATGAAATTGAATAACAATAAATATATGCTCAAAGGATTGTTTAATCAATAAATAGGAACAGATAAAATGATCAAAATCACCTTGGACAGCTCGACCGCCCAACGCCAGCTACAAGACATCGCAGGGCAACTTCGCCCCCCCCGATTATTATTCGGTGTGTTGGGTGAAACCTTAAAAAAAATTCACAGCGAACGCTTTAAGCAACAGATTGACCCACAAGGTCGGGCGTGGAAACCGTTAAGCCCGTTGACCCTGTCTGAAAAACGTGGTACAAAAATCTTGCGTGAACGTGGACAGCTGGCAGACACGCTGGCGTATAACTACGATGATAAAAGCCTAGAATTTGGATCGGGCTTACTTTACGCCCCCGTCCATCAATTTGGGGCAACCGTGCGACCGAAAAATGCCAAAATGCTCAAAACCAAAGGCGGACATTTTTTGCGTAAAGCCATGATCCCAGCTCGTCCATGGTTGGGTGTCAATAGCCAAAATGAGCAACAGTTATTAAGAAAAGCCAACGCCCATTTACAACGCCAATTAAACCAATCTGCCTAGTAACTCAAAATACCGTCTAAAAACGCCATACAGCGGTTTTATTTTTTAGTAATGGATTTTATCAAGCTAAAAAATTTAAACAAAATTGAACGGATTTAAACGGCTTTTGAACGACTTTAAAATGCTATTTTTTCTCAAATAGCATATTTACCCAAAAATCCCCCTATTTTATTCTTTAAACCCCTTTAAAAGCCTTTCCCCACCTTTTTCGTTAATCTGGCGTTAATTAGTGATGATTAACGGAAAGCTCAACCATGCAACTGATCGAAATTTTTAAAGCCGGTAAACGCCAATCTGCCAACGGCCAAGTATTTCATATTAGCCGTGATGACTTGCAAAAAGTGGTAGATAACTACAATGCCGAATTTCACGAAGCCCCTATGGTGGTTGGTCACCCTAAAATGGATGCTCCTGCTTATGGTTGGATTGAACGGCTTGAACTGGACGGTGATGTACTGAAAGCCCAACCGAAAGACGTAGATGCTGAATTTGCTGAACTGGTTCGCTGTGGTAAGTTTAAAAAAATCTCCGCTGCTTTTTATCTCCCTAACGCCAACAGCAACCCCAAACCTGACGGCTATTATCTTCGCCATGTGGGTTTTTTAGGGGCCATGCCCCCAGCGGTGAAAGGCTTAAAAGACCCGATTTTCAACGATAGCGAAAAAGATGTGGTGGAGTTTAGTGAGTTTAGCGACTGGGCGAACGCTGGGTTGTGGGCGAGATTGCGTGATTTTTTTATTGAGAAATTTGGCTTAGAAGAAACCGATAAAGTATTGCCAGCTTGGCAAGTGCAAGATTTACATGAACAAGCCATTCGAGATGAGATGAAAACCGAAAATCAGCCCGAATTTGCACCGCACTTTAGTGAAGAAACGGAACCGAACACGGCAGAACCAACCGACAACCATACAACGGATTTGATTACCTCAGATACTCAACCCCAAGGAGAAACTATGTCACTTGAAGACCAACAAAAATTGGCTGAATTAGAAGCTGAAAATGCCAAACTGCGTGCAACACAGGCGGAAATGGCGAAAGCTGCAACGGAAAAAGATAACGCCGAATTTGCCGAAAGCCTGTTAAATGCCGGCAAGCTCATTCCTCGCCAAAAGGAAGCAGCGTTAGCCTTGTTAAACACCGATTTTGACAGCGTAGAATTTGCGGAAAGCGATTTTAAACAGCATTTAAAAGCCTTTTTAAGCGAATTACCGAAAGCGGTGGAATTTGCCGAACAGGCCACCAAAGAAAATGTGGCTACCGCCCCCGATGAAACGGTGGAGTATGCTGAGGGAACTAGCCCAGAAAGCATTCAAGCAGATCAGGCTATTCGGACTTATATGAAAGAACACAACGTCGGTTATGCCGTCGCCTTTAACGCCATTTACCAATAAGGAGCAACCCATTATGGCTGATTTATCTAAACAACGCATTCAAGATCCTGTATTAACTGAACTGGCCAAAGGCTATCACAATGCCAATATGATCAGCGAAAGCCTGTTCCCTGTGGCAGAAACGGCCAAAGAAGGTGGCAAAATCCCTGTCTTTGGGCGTTTAGCGTTCCGTTTACAAACCACTAAGCGTGATGTGCGTGGGGCATCTAACCGTTTAACCCCTGAAGATATTAACTCTATCAGTATCGTGTTAGACGAAAACGATATTGAATACCCAATTGATTATCGTGAAGTCAATGAATCTGCGGATGTCTATCCACTTCGTCAATATGCCTTAGGGGTCACCCAAGATGTGATTGCGTTGGGGCGTGAAAAAGCCAGTGCAGCATTGGCATTAGATACCGCCAATTATGACGCCGGCAACAGTGTCACCTTAAGTGGCACGTCTCAATTCAGCGATGAGAAGTCTGATCCGATTGGTGTGATTAAACAAGGCATCCGCACTATTCAACGCAACACCGGTCGCAAGCCCAATGTGTGTGCGATTTCCGGTGATGTGTGGGCGGTGTTAAGCGAACACCCGAAAGTGTTGGAAAAAATCAAATATGTGCAGACCGCTATTTTAACCCCAGCCGATTTTGCTCGCTTAATCAATATTGACAGCGTAGTGATTGGTGAGGCTGTTTACGAAGAAAGCGGTGAACTCAAAGACATCTGGAGCAAGGATATTGTATTGGCGTATGTCGCCAACGGCACGGAACGTAAACGCAATATTTACGAACCGTCTTACGGTTACACCATTCGCCGTAAAAATGGCTTGTATGTCGATACCTATCAAGAAAACGGCGGAAAAATTGAAATTGTACGTACCACGGACATTCATAAAGCCCATATTGTGGGTAATGCAGCCGGTTATTTGATTAAAAATTGTATCTAGTGTTATCGGGGCATCTCGCCCCTTTACTCCCAAGGACTGATTATGGAAACGAAATTTTACCAACTTATTGCAAAAACTGCCCTGTTACATAACGGCGTACGTTATGAACAAGGCGAGAGTATCGAACTGACGGAGCAAGAAGCGGAAAATTTAACGCTTTATGTGCAGTTAGACGAAGCGGAAACAGCACGCAAAGCAGCGGAACAAAAAGCCAAAAAGGCAAAACAGAAAACCGTAGAACCTGATAAAACCAGCGATAAAACGGAATAGCAAGCATGTATATTCAAGCGGATGAATTGTTGGAAGTCATGAGCCAGCGTAATTTGATTGAACTGACTAACGACGAAAGCCGAGCCACGGAAATCAATTTAGCGGTGGCAGAAAAAGCCTGTATTCACGCCTGTGAAATCGTGGACGGTTATTTACGCTCACGCTATCTCACACCGTTAAATACGGTGCCAACCATCGTTCGCAATATTGCTTTACAGCTGGCTCGCTTTTGGTTGTATTCACGTCGCCCTGAAGGGAGTAAATTTCCCGACAACGTGAAAGACACCCACGCCCAAGCCTTGAAAGACTTGGAACGGATTCAAAATGGCAAATTACATTTAGGTTTGCCAACGCTGGCAGATGGGAATGATGACCATGTACTAGGGGAAGCAAAATTTCAGACCCGAAGCAAGCCAAAAATGGATTTAACAGGATACTAAGATGTCTGCCACTTTACCGATTTTAACCAGTATTCAGCAACGCTTGCTTGATACAACCAGTCAATTTGCGGTGGAGCTATTTCCCGATGATGTGGATAACTACTACCTGAAAGACGAAGTCGGGGCGGTGTTGGTGCAATATGCCGGTTCAAAGTTTGAAAGCCTAGACAGCGTGGACATTGTGCAACAACGCCGAGCGGTACAAATCGCTTTAACCGTGATTGCTCGCAGTCAACACAATGACCAAGGGGCGTTAGATATTTTAGACCAAATCCGTTTAAGCCTAACTGGCTTTCGCCCGACAAACTGCACGCCATGTCATTTAATCAGTGAGCAATTTATCGGTGAAGACAGTGGGCTGTGGCAGTATCAGTTATTGATACATACCGAAAGCTGGCAAGTGGAGCGAGTACAACCACAAGATTTACCCAAATTTACCACCGCACTTTATCGGGACAACACCCGAACCAGTGCGGCATTAACCAACAAATAGGAGCAATTATATGGCTTTTCATCACGGAACCAAAACCATTCGAGAAACTGGCGGTTCAGTCGCCGTTGAAACCGTTGACGGTGCCATTATCGGCATTGTCGGCACTGCCCCACAAGGGCCAGTAAACGAGCTGACGGTTTGCCAAACCACCAAAGATTTTAGCCAATTTGGCACCATTTTAAATCAGGGCTTTACCCTACCAGATGCCTTTGATGTATTGGCACGTTATGCTGCCGGCAAAGTCTATGTGGTCAACGTATTAGACCCAACCAAGCATCAAACCGCCGTCAATAGCGAAACCTTAACCCAAGATAACAGCACTTTAATAGCAAACACCCAAAAACAAGGCTTATTAACCTTGACCTTAAGCGGTGACGGTCAAACCCTGAGCGAAGGAACCGATTATGCGGTAACGCTACAAACCGGTGAAATTAAGCTCACCAAGTTATATGAAAATTTAACCGCTGATTACACTTACGCCGACCCAAGCAAGGTCACGGAGAATGACATTAAAGGCGGTATCAATGCTGCCACAGGCAAACGCCAAGGTTTTGAATTATTGCGTGATGGCTTTAACTTATACGGTGCCGATGCCAAAATTCTTATCTGCCCTGAATACGATGCCACTGCCAGCTGTGCGGCAAGCCTTGCCAGTCTTGCGGAACAATTAAAAGCCGTGGCTTATGTGCAATTGCCAAAAGGCACTAGCCTATCAAAAGCCATTTCAGGGCGTGGACCACTGGGCGATATTAATGCGTCCGCCAGTTCTGAACGAGTACGCCATTTCTTCCCTTATGCCGTAGGGTCAAGCAATACGCTCGAAAGCCTAGCGGTTCATGCCGCCGGCTTACGCATGAAAACCGATACCGATAATGGCTACTGGTTTAGCACTTCAAACCGTGAACTGTCTGGTGTGATTGGTATGGAAATTCCATTAACCGCTCGCATTGATGATGAACAAAGCGAAACCAACCTATTAAATGCGGTGGGGATTAGCACCATTTTTAACAGTTTTGGCACAGGCTTTAGATTATGGGGTAACCGTTCGTCTAACTATCCAACGGTCACCCATATTATCAATTTTGAAACGGCATTACGCACAGGCGATTTGATTGATGAAAGTATTCGCCGCACGGAATTGCAATTTATTGACCGTCCGATTGATGATGCACTGATTGACAGCCTTGTAGAAACTGTTGATACCTATATGCGAGCGTTACCAAGTATTGTGGGTTATTCGGTCGGGTTAGATTACGACTATGATTTAGTGGATGCCTTTAGTCAAGGCAAGGTGCCATTAACCTATGATTACACGCCAAAAATCCCAGCCGAACTCATTACTAACCGTTCCGTAATGACACGTAAATATTTGGCTAACTTAATTTCATCTAGCTAAGGAGAACAGCAATGAGCGTACAAATTAACCAAATCGTCAACGCCAATGTGTATATGGACGGTAATTCCTTACTGGGTAAGGCAAAAGATTTCAAACTGGCCGACATTGAGTTTGAAGAAATCGAACATAAAGGCCTTGGCTTACATGGCACCATTAAATTACCAGCTGGCATGAATGCTATTGAAGGGGAGGTGACTTGGGATAGTTTCTACCCTGAAGTGCGAGCCAAAGCCTATAACCCATACAAAAACGTGCAATTACAAGTGCGGTCAAATTTACAGGTGTTTGATGCCCGTGGCTTATTGGTGGAACAACCGATGGTCACCATTATGAACGTCAGTTTCAGCAAAACCACTGGCGGTAGCTTTAAAAACAAAGAGGCCACCGAACATGCAGACACGTTCCAGATTTACAGCATTAAGCAAACCGTGGCGGGCAAAGAGATCTTATTTATTGATGTCTTCGCTAATATCTTCCGTGTCAGTGGGCAAGATGTGCTAAGCACCTACCGCACGAATATCGGGCAATAACGCTAATTCAATGGGCGGTAAAACGTCCATTAAATCAACCTTAAACTTTATTTAAAAGGAACAAATGATGACAGACATTATTATCAAACTCGACTACCCCATCATCAACGGACAAGGCGAAGAAGTGACCGAACTCCACATCCGCCGAGCTAAAGCGAAAGACATCCGCAAAATGACAGGCAAAACCGAAGCGGAACAATCTATCAGTTTACTGGCTCAACTTACCGGACTGGTGCCAGAAGATATTGACGAGCTAGATATTGCCGACTTCACCAAAGCGGCAACGGAAGTGCAAAAAATGACGGGAAAGTCAGCCTAGACAAGCTCAATCAGGCGCAAGCGGATTTAATGTGGTGGTTTGGCTGGTCGCCCCGTGATGTGGATAATTTAACCCTAGATGAAACCGCACGCTGGCTGGAACAAGCCAACCGCCAAATTAAAGCCAGATACAGCAAAGCCGCTTTTTAGCGGCTTTTGGTTTAATTAACCAGTTTGTTAGGTGGGGTTTTGGGTTTTCGTTTGAAACGGGCTTTTATTTTTTCCCAGTCAGCTTGGTTTTTGGCGTTGAGTTTATCTTCATCAATAAAACTGCCGATTAAGACTAGAAGAAAAATTGCACCACTAATAAAAAACCATGTCAGGTGGGTTTGATAAAGCCAAACACCTAAAACCAACAGTAATAAGAAACCAATGAAGATGGCAATTTTGATAAAAACATTATCAATAAAATCGATTAACCATTTAAACATCATCTTTCTCCATAGAAACACATAAGGAAACTATAAATTATGTCGTCAAATTTAGCAATAGGTTTAGTGATTGGGGCTAGTGTGGGGTCTGCCCTTGCAGGCATTAAGAATGTGCGTAATAGTTTAAAGTTACTCAGCGATGACACGGTGAGCCACTGGAAAAAAGCGAGTATCTATGCAGGAAAATCCATTGCCAGCATAACCTCAGTGGCTACTGGGTTTAAAGGATTGAGTGCAATGACGGTCAATTTAGCCCAACCCGCCATTGAATTCGAATCTGCCATGGCAGGGGTGAAAAAAGTGGTGGATTTTGACACGCCACAACAGTTTAAGGAAATGAAGGAGGATATTTTAGCCTTAACTAGAACCATTCCGATGGCTGGGGAAGAGCTGGCAGCGATTGTGGCATCAGGCGGTCAGGCGGGGATTGCCCGTGAGAATCTGTTAGGCTTTGCCACGGATGCGGCGAAAATGGGGGTGGCGTTTGATATGGCGGCAGGGGATGCGGGTGGTGCGATGGCGACCATGGCAAATGTGCTGGGCAAGCCGATTGCGGAAATGGCACAATTAGGCGATGCCATTAACCATTTATCCGATAATGCCAACTCTAAAGCGGCGGATATTGTGAATGTGATCACCCGTGCGGGTTCAGATACCCGCATGCTAGGGTTAGATGCCAATCAGACCGCTGCCTTTGCTTCTACGTTTTTGTCAATGGGGAAAGCGCCAGAGCTTGCCGCACAAGCGATTAAGGGCATGAGTTCAAGTTTCATGCAGTTAAAAGCAGGACACGCCACCGATGAATTAAAACAACTGGGCTATACCACGGAAAGTTTTGCCAACGCCATGAATGAAGACGCACAGGGGGCAATTACGGGCTTTATTGCGAAGGTAAAACAATTACCAAAAGATAAGCAATATCCGCTTCTCGCCAAAATTTTTGGCAAACAATATGCCGATGATGTGTTATTGCTTGCCCAAAACACGGCGGAATATAACCGCCAGCTAGATTTACTCGAGCAAAAAGACGCAGGTGGTAATTTTGCCTATCTTGGCTCAATGGAGCGGGAATTTCAAAGCCAAGCAGGTACCACGCAAAATCAATTAAAAAAACTTAACTCAAGTTTTCAAGAAATTTTTGTCAAGCTAGGTGAAGCCTTATTGCCTGTTATTAATAATGTCATCAATGCGATTAAACCTGTGATTTTAACTATTTCTGATTGGATCTCAGCAAATGGACATATTATCGAAAGTTTGGTGACCGTGGGGGCGGGTCTTTTTGCCTTGGTTGGTGCAGGGTTAACCTTAAATGCAGCGTTTAACGCCCTGATGTTGCCTTTGGTGGCGGTGCGTGGCTTGATAGTGACGTTTTCCCCTTTGGTAATGAAACTTTGTTTAGCGTTCGGCTATGCCATTGGCTATGTATTTAAATTTGGTCGGTTTTTGTCGGGTTTTTTAGTTAAGGGCGTAACGTTAGCCGCTAAAGCCGTATTATTTTTAGGTCGCGCCTTACTCATGAACCCGATAGGCTTAATCATCACCGGCATTGCCGTGGCGGCTTACCTGATTTACCAATATTGGGAACCGATTAAAGCCTTTTTCATTATCCTATGGGCTACCGTAAAAACCGCCTTTGCTGGTTTTTGCAACTGGGTTGGCGGTATTTGGGATGGCATTTTAGGTTTATGGGCTGCGGTGTGGAATGGTGTAAGCGGTTGGTTTACTGGACTTTGGGGCAGTTTCAAAAGTTTGTTTAGTGGTAACTTTTCCGCTCTAGGCGAGATTATTCTCACCTTTAACCCCTTGAGTCTGTTCCAGTCTATTTTTAGCGGCGTGCTAAGCTGGTTCGGTGTCGATTTGCCCGCCAGTTTTAGCGGTTTCGGGCAAAATATCATTGATGGCTTAATCAATGGGATTAAAAATGCGTGGGAAGGGGCAAAAGAAATCGTCTCCAATTTAGGCTCAAGCATAAAAAACTGGTTTGCCGAGAAATTGGGGATCCATTCACCGAGCCGCGTGTTTAAAGGCTTTGGTGAAAATGTGGTGCAAGGGTTATCAATCGGGGTTGATGGAGAAAGTGCGGTTGCTATTCAGTCCGTCGGCAATGTGGCAGACAATATGCAAAAGGCTATGCCGAAAACCTTAAATACGCCAACCTTTAACCCATTGCAAATGGCAGTGGATATTGCCGCTAATACGGCAGATTTGCCTAAGGCAATGCCGAAAAAATTAGACGTGCCAACGCTTAACCCGTTGCAAATGGCGGTAGATATTGCCGCTAATACCGCCAATTTGCCGAAGACTATTCCGCAAAAAATAGAAACACCAACGTTGAATCCGTTGCAAATGGCAGTGGATATTGCCGCTAATACCGCCAATTTGCCGAAGACTATTCCGCAAAAAATAGAAACACCAACGTTGAATCCATTGCAAATGGCTGTCGATGTCGCCGCCAATACCGCTGGCATCGCCCCTAAGGTTACAAAACCTACTCAAAATGCGGTGAAAAAAATGAAAGTTTCTCCTGTGCAACCGCCATTGCCACAGGTAGCGAAAGCCGTAAAACCCACATTACCGCCTGTGGTGGATGCGGTGCCAGTAGTGCAAAATCCAGCCCCCGTCCCCGCCCCAATGCCAACAATGCAGCCCCTTGAAAATGCCCCAGCTCAACAAGGCTTTTGGGGCAATTTGTGGGATAGCATCAAAGGGATTGGAGCATCAATGGGTGACTGGATGCAAGGGTTCGATTTGACCAACGCTTTCAAATTTGGTTCGCAACTATTAGGGCAATCGCTTAATTTGCCTAATCTACCGAATCTGTTTCAGCAAAACGATTCGGATTTACGCACACCGAGCTTTAATCCGAACGCACAGCCAATGGCATTGCCACGCTTACAACGTCCAACAGAACCGCAAGGCGATACACAAACCACGGCCATTAATGGCGGTATAACGGTCAACTTTAACCCAACCATTCAAGTCAACGGTAATCAAGAGAAAAACGGCATTTTAAACGATATTCAACAGGGGTTAAATATGAGTTTAACTGAGTTTGAACGGCTGTTAGATCGGGTGCTTGACCAACGTCAACGTCGAGCGTATTAAGGAGATTATTATGTATTTTATGCTAGGCACCGTGGCCTTTGAGCCTATCAATCTTACCGATTTTTCTGAAACCTTTGCCGCACAATTTGCCGAACATCAGGTGTTAAAAGGCAAACCACGGCTACAAGCCATGGGCGAAAAGTTAATTGAGTTGCGTTTTTCCATTCGGTTACATTTTAAAATTGGCGGTGTAGAAAGCCGTTATCAAACTTTACTTACCGCAAAAGAAAAGCAACAAGCCTTAGCCTTAATGTGGGGAACCAAATACAAAGGCCAATTTGTGATCACTGATATTACTTCAACCACATTATTCACAGATGCCAAAGGTAATGCCTTATGCCGTGAAATGGACGTGAGTTTAAAAGAGTTTATCGGCGATGAACAAGCCGGCATATTGGGGGCGGCGTTAAGTTTAGGCGGTAAATCCTTGCTGGGTTCGATTTTACCCGATTCGGTGGTCAGTGCCTTATCCACCGCTAAACAAACTGTCAGCCGTGCGGTAGAACTTTATAACGCTGGCAAGCGTGCGGTGGATGAAGTCAAAAATACCGTAGCGATTATTCGCCAATTTGCCCAAGAACCAAGCACAGCGTTGGCTTATTTGCCGTCGGCTATCGGTAATTTAGATAGTGCCTTAGGCGGTTTTGGTGAGTTAACTTGCATGGGCGATATGTTGGACGGCGTACGCTCATTTTTACCGGTGGCATCCGAATTTAGCCAAGAAATGGGCAGTATTTATGGTGATTTACAACAGTTGCAACAATGCTTTGATTTAGGCAGTAACGGAGCAGATTGGTCGGACTGGGTGACACCGACTGTCAATAGCCTGGTAAGCCTTGATGACAGCTTTGATATGCTCGCCCCACGAGTGGCAGAAATGACCGCTTGGGTCGTATTACGCACTGATGAAACGGAGAATGAAGATGACCACACAAACCTTGCTTAAACATATTGTCAAACAGGGCGAACGTTGGGATCACCTTGCCTATTATTACTACGGCAACGCCTTAGAATATGCTCGTATCGTGCAGGCGAATCCGCATATTGCTTTTTGTGAAGTCTTGCCAACAGGGGCGGAAGTCTATATCCCTGTGTTAACGGTGAAACCCACCGATAATGCCGATATGCCGCCTTGGCTATCAGGAGGGTCGAATTGATGAACGTGCCACAACCTGATTTCTCGTTATTTTACGAAAAAACCAATATTACCGCCGATATTGAACCGCATTTAATTTCGCTGTCTTATACCGATTATTTAGAGGGGCAATCTGACGAATTACAAGTGGAATTTGAAGACATTTCGGGCAAATGGATTCGAGCGTGGTTTCCCACCCAAGGGGATAAACTCAAGGCAGCAATTGGCTATAAGCATCAACCGTTAGTGGAAATTGGAGCCTTTGAGATTGACGAAGTGGAATACAGTTACAAACCCACAACAGTAAGCCTAAAAGCCCTTAGCACAGGCATCAGCAAAGCCAACCGCACCAACAAGCCGAAAGCCTATGAGAACACTACGCTTGCTCAAATTGTGGCAAAAGTGGCGGAACGGTTAAAATTAAAAGTGGTCGGTAAAATTGACAATATTCCAATTAAACGTGTGACCCAATATCAAGAACGAGGTGTAGAATTTTTGGCTCGCCTTGCTCGTGAATATCACCACAGCTTTAAAATTGTGGGCGATCAGTTAGTTTTCACCAATAAAAGCGAACTGGGGCAAAGCGAACCGGTGTTGGTATTAGAAGAAAACCAGACCATTAGCCTACGACTTCGAGATCGGATCAAAGATACGGCTAAAGCCGTGAATATTAGCGGTTATGATGCCAACGGTAAGAAAGTCGTCAAAAAATACAAAAAACGCACCGCACTTCGACCACAACTAAAGCAAGCCAAAACGGCGAGCGAAGATACCTTACAAGTTATTACCCGAGGTGAAAGCCAACAACAAATTGATGCTCGTGGTGAAGCCGCATTGGCGGAGCAAAATGACGACCAAACTGCTGGCAAAATTACTTTAATTGGCAACCCGAAATTGGTGGCTGGAGCAACGATTTTATTAACCAATCTTGGCGTATTTTCTGGTAAATATTTGATTAAACAATCCCGCCACAGTATTATCCGTTCGCAAAGTTACACCACTGAAATTGAAGTGCGGATGCTGGAATTTATCCCTGATGATTTAGAAAATGTAGTCCAAGGAGAAAGCCATGTTAACTCATGATTTTACAGCAACCTTTCAACAAGGGATAGTGTCCGCCGTGGATAGTCAAGCCCACAAAGTGCGGTGTCAAATTCCAGCTTTAGAGAATTTAGAAACTGCTTGGCTACCCTTTTTAACACAAAATTCAGGCGGCAATCAGTTTTATTGTTTGCCTGACGCGGGCGAACTGGTGGCGATATTACTTGATGCCCGCGGGGAAGACGGTTGTGTACTGGGTACATTTTACAATGAGCAAGATCCACCGCCTACGAGCAACGGCAATCTATGGGTGAAAAAATTCAACAATGGAACCATTATTCAACATGATCGCCATAGCGGAGATTTGACTATTCACACCACAGGCAAAGTGATTGTGAATAATTGCGATGTCATCGTCAACAATGGCAATGTCAATGTGAATAGCGGTGATGTGGTCGCTGATGGTATTAGTTTAAAACACCATAAACACCAAGAACAAGGTGACGGAAACCCAACCTCCGCCCCACTTTAAACCACAATTAATACTTCTTTAAACCGCTTTAAAAGCTAATTTTAAGGCGGTTTTTTACAATGATTTTATGAACATATTAACCCCGATTCCCTCAACCCATTGGCAACTTGCCCCCGACCTTGCAGACGGTACGGTGTGGGGCATTGATGATATACATTTATGTATTGCCAATATTTTATCCACCCCGAAAGGGACGGATATTTTACGCCCTGAGTTTGGTTCCAATCATTTTGATTATTTAGACCAACCCTATGACGTGGCTTTGCCAAATATGGTGCGAGAAATCACTCAGGCATTGCAGAAATGGGAAACTCGTATCGTAGTGGATGAAGTGTTCATTGACGGACAAGCTCCGCATTTTACTCTGACCGTGAAATGGTCGCTGACCGATGCGGTTTACCCCGAGATTTATACCACGCAAGTGCAAGGATAATGCCAAATGACCCAAGATGAAATCAAAATTATCAGTGATGATGTAAGCCAAATTTTAGCCGAAAGCATTGCGGATTATGAACAACGCACCGGCAAAACCTTACAACCAGCTCATATTGAACGTTCCATTATTCAAACCTATGCCTACCGTGAACAGTTGGTCCGTGCTGGTATTAACCATGCTTTTTTACAGACATTTCCGCAATTTGCCACAGGCTTAGCGTTAGATTTATGTGGCGAGCCGATGGGCTGTTACCGATTAACCGATCAGGCGGCACGCTGTACATTACGCTTTAGCCTAGAAGACAGTCACGACAATGTGGTTATCCCCGCCAACACCCAGGTATCCGCTAGCGATAGTCTTTATTTTTCGACCGTGGCAGAGGTGGTCATTCGTTCAACAGAGCAATATGTTGACATAGAAGCGGTGGCGAATTTAACGGGCTTGATTGGCAATGGTTGGCAAATAGGACAAGTTAAAACCGTAAAAACACCGTTAGATAGCAATGTCACCGTGCAAAATATAGATGAAACCCGTGGCGGTATTGATACCGAAAGCGATGATGATTATCGCAAGCGGATATTACTTGCCCCTGAAGCCTTTACCACTTGTGGTTCTATTGCCGCTTATGAATATTATACTCGTGCGGTATCACAAACCATTGCAGATGTGGCTATTCATACGCCACAAGGCGGTACGGTAATCGTCACGGTATTAACAAAACAAGGCTTACCAACGCAGACTTTACTTAATCAGATAAAAGACTATTTAAGCGCAGAAAAACACCGTCCTCTATGTGATACGGTACAAGTACAAGCGCCGGAGAAAATTCCCTTTACCGTTGAGGCTAGTCTGGATTTATTCACCACCTACGCTGAAAATGAAGTAAAAGCCAAGGCTGAAACCGCACTTAAAAACTATTTGTCTGGTCGTAGTCAAAAATTGGGGGTAGACATTGTGCCATTAGATATTCAAACCGCATTAAAAGTGGAAGGTGTATACAACGTTACCCTGACACAACCGCCCCTCACTGAATTGACCGAGCAACAATGGGCAAACTGTGAAAACATTATTATTCACATTAATGAGGTGCGGAAAAATGGCTAGACTGAATTATCCCAATATTATTCAAACATCAGCTAAAAACACCGCACTCGCTGAGTTAGGCAAAGGATTTTCACAGCTTGATTTAACCTTAATCCTGTCAAATTTGGTAGATGTAGTACCTGCAAGAATGTTGCCGTTATTGGCAGAAAAATGGAGCGTCACCGGCTATGATGGTTGGCTGTTAGCTGAAAGTGACAGTGCTAAACGCCAACTGATTAAAAATGCCGTGCAACTACATCGTTACAAAGGCACGCCGTGGTCAATTCGTGAAATCATTCGCCAGTTGGGCTTTGGTGACGTGGTAATTTTAGAGGGATTATTTGATAAACGCCACGATAACAGCATTAAACGGGACGGCAATTTCTATCACGGTGACCGCTCAAAATGGGCTTGTTACCGAGTGATTTTGAACCAAGCCATCACTAACGACCAAGCCGAGCAAATTCGCCAAACCTTACAAGTATTCGCCCCTGCTAGATGTGTGTTGGCAAGCCTAGATTACCGTTCCGTTGCTATTCGTCATAACAACAAGGCCACTCGTAACGGTATTTACAATCGTGGCACAGCATAACTTATTCATATTATAGGAGAACCTATGGCAAACTTAAAAGAAACCGCCCAATGGGAAACGGGTATTTATCAGTTAGAAACCAGCGACCCTGTCATGGGTGGTGAAGACGGTGTAGACAATCGGCAAGCTAAACAACTTGCCAACCGTACGGCTTATTTAAAAGAACAAGTGGAAAGCCTCGGCTCAGACAAAGCCAACGCCAACCACAGCCACGCCATTGCGGATATTACCAATTTACAAACCACGCTAAATAGCAAAGCTAATGCCACGGATTTAACCAGTGCCAATAGCAATTTCACTACGTTGAGAAATATTTTAGTGGGTGTGCCGATTCCCCACCCTTTATCTTCTGTACCAACAGGCTGTTTAGTCATGAATGGGCAAAGTTTTAACAAAACCCTTTATCCCGTGCTTGCCACCAAATACCCGAGCGGTGTATTGCCTGATTTACGGGGTGAATTTATTCGGGGTTGGGATAATGGGCGAGGGGTGGATAGTGGGCGTAATTTGTTGAGTTTGCAAGGAGATGCTATTCGAAATTTAGAAGGTCGGATTTCTGGTATTGTCACGCAGTTTGGTGGTGTATTAAATGCAACTGGTGTATTCAAAGTCGATCCAACTAAATTTGATAATATTTTTGGTTCAAGCACTAAAGTTAGTGATTATGGCGATTATTTAGGATTTGATGCAAGCCTAGTTGTACCAACTGCATCAGAAAACCGCCCACGCAACATCGCTTTCCACTACATCTGCCTAGCTGCATAAGGAGTTAAACAATGATCCAATTTGACCAACAGGGCTTTGCCCTAGAAAGCGGTGAAATCACCGTTTACCAAACCAACAGCAATAATGAATTTTCGGGAGCAACCACGGAATTTGTCAGTGTTGGCGGGGGGCTTTCCGCCAATAGTTATTTAGATGCCCCACCCAATGTGAAAAACGGCTTTGCCATTGTGCGTGAAAATAACAGCTGGCAATATGTGGAAGATCACCGTGGGGAAACCGTGTATTCCACCGTTGACCGTTCAAGTTTTGAAATTAAAGAACTGGGTAAAATTCCCGAAAATTACACCGCAGTTAAACCTGAAAATGATTATTGCGACTGGAATGGTATGCAATGGGTGATTAACGCCGAAAAATAAGCCGAATTAAAAGCCAGCCAACAGGCCCAAGTGTGGGAGAAAATCAAACAAAAACGCCATGAAAACGGACGGGCGGGCGTGTATGTAGAATCCGTGGATAAATGGTTTCACACCGATGACAACAGCCGTCAACAATATATTTTCTTACGCACCCTGGAAAACTATTCCACGCTTCAATGGAAAACCATGGACAACAGCTTTGTGGCGTTAGATAAAGCCTTGCTTGATGAACTTTCTTTGGTGATTTTAAACAACGAACAGGCGGATTTTACCAATGCGGAAACGCATCGCTTGAATATGTTACAGGCGGAAAATCCACTGGATTATGACTTCTCAACAGGCTGGAGTGAAACCTATGGAAACTAAAATCTATTTAGCGTTGTACAAAAACAAGCGTTCGTGGTTAAAAGAACCTGTGAAAGCCTTTAGTGATTGGTTGACTCGAAAGCTCACCAAAGGGCAATATTCCCATTGTGAAATTGCGGTGCAAAAAACCGTATTTACTCGGGGCAGCCATTATGAGCAAGAAAGTTATTTTGAGTGCTATTCGTCTTCGGTGCAAGATGGCGGCGTGCGTTGCAAAGAAATCAATTTAACAGGCGAAAAGTGGGATCTAATCCCACTTAAACACGTCACAGAAAGCCAAGTTAAAGGCTATTTTGAACAGACCAAGGGCATGGCATATGACTGGTGGGGAGCGATTGGCGTGGTGTTAGGCATTAAGCAAAAACGCAGTAAATTCTTTTGCAGTGAGTGGTGTTTTAATGCGTTATATCAGTCAGAGAGTGGTTGGAGGTTTAGTCCGAATGATTTGGCGGTGATGGTGAGAAATTAAGGGGACTTCAATGAAGAAAAATTTAGTCGCATTAGCTGTTGCAGCTACAATAGCTCAAGCACATACTAAAAATAGCAAGCAAGCAAGCAAGCAAGCAAGCAAGCAAGCAAGCAAGCAAGCAAGCAAGCAAGCAAGCAAGCAAGCAAGCAAGCAAGCAAGCAATTTCTAGTATAAGTTATTTTAAACAAGCTCCGCTACCTTTTATTGGACAAAAGCGGATGTTTTTAAAATATTTTGAACGCATATTAAATGAGAATATTCCCGATGACGGCGAGGGGTGGACGATTGTAGATGCCTTTGGTGGTAGCGGTTTGTTGAGTCATGTGGCGAAACGATTAAAGCCGAAAGCTAGAGTAATTTATAATGATTTTGACAGCTATGCAGAACGTCTAAAACATATTGATGATATTAACCGTTTGCGTGGGTTGATTGCTCCGTTACTTGCTACCACTCAAAAGCAAAAACGTGTAGATGGCAGAGTTAAACAACAAATTATTGATGTGATTAATGGGTTTGATGGCTATATTAATGAGCATATTCTATGCAGTTGGCTTTGTTTTAGTGGGCAACAGGTCAAAGACTTAGACGCATTATTTAAAGAAGATTTTTGGAATTGTATTCGTCAGTCGGATTACCCAAGTGCAGACGGCTATTTAGATGGTTTAGAAGTGGTGAACGAGAGTTTTCATAAACTACTACCACAATTTAAAGATGACCCAAAAGCCTTATTGGTGTTAGATCCTCCATATTTATGTACACATCAAGCTAGCTATAAGCAAGCCACTTACTTTGATTTAATTGATTTCCTGCGGTTGGTGGATTTGACTCGCCCACCGTACATTTTCTTTAGCTCCACCAAGAGCGAATTTATTCGGTTTATTGAGTATATGGTGGCGGAGAAAAAAGATAATTGGCAAGCGTTTGAAAACTGCGAGCGAATCGTGGTGAAAACGTCGGTGAGTTATAGTGGTAAATATGAGGATAATTTGGTTTTTAAATTCAATTAAAACAGCATTTAAAACCAAGTTAAAATAGGTTCAAAAAACCACTTAAAATGAGAAAAATTGCATTTTAAAATTTCTCACTTTAAGTGGTTTTGTTTCTCATTTTAAGCGGTCGGCAACATTTCGTATAACCATTGCCACCTGATGAAAATGACAAAGTTGAATAGGAGTATCAAAAAGATCTTTCAGTAATCCACGCTTCCCATCACATGTAATAGATTGAATTTTATAGCCTTTTTCTCTCAGTT
>NZ_SRHX01000015.1 GCF_004565475.1 Lonepinella koalarum
TTCATGGATTGGCCGAAGATGGTCATTATTATGCCTATATGCCGGCTAATGGCGAGGCGGCGTCGGCGATTAACGTGTTAAATGAAAGCATGCTTGCCACTGAAGTCTTGGGCGGTGAACAACTTGTCTTACCTTGGTTGCCTTATTGGTTAGGCTCGACAACAGGTGCTACAGTAGGTGCGATCGTTGGTGGTATTGCTTTAGTGGGGGGCGGTATTGCTCTTGCTACCAGTGACGGTTCTAGTGGTGGTTCAAGCACACCAGCACCACAACCCGAACCACAACCTGAACCTACAGACCCAACCCCCGATCCAGCCGAGCCTGTAGATCCAACGCCTGAACCGTCTGAGCCTGTAGAACCAACCCCTGATCCTGCCCCAACCCCAGCCACGCCAAGCGTCAGCAACAACGCAGACGGCAACACCGTGTTTAACCTAGGCAAAGACCAACCGCACGGTCATGATGACAAAGTTACTATTAAATATATCGCTGTAGACGGCACAGCAGTGACGGTTGAACTGGTGTACAATGCCACCACAGGCAAATGGGAAGATCCAAATAACGCCTTAACCACCGCCCAACTTGACGAAGTAAACAGCACAGGTACGCTGACTATTGTCGCTGGCGAGATTTTAGACAATAGTCCAGTCAGCATTAGCACTACAGACGAGCAAGGGCAAACTGTCAGCAAAACCGACAACGCCGCCGCTTTCCCAATTCCAGTCGTAACCTTTGGCGAAAACGAAACCGCTGGCGTGAAAAACGGCGAAATCACTGTGACTTTTGGTGCAGACACTGCCACAGCCAAAGCGGAAAATGGCGACAAAATCAAACTTGAGTTTGTAGACGAAACAGGCACAGCCCAAAGTGTCACCGTGAAATACAACGGCACAGCGTGGATCGTGGAAAGCCACACATTAGGCTCAACCACCACCCTAACCGTAACAAACAACGTCTTAACCCTGCCTGATAGTGCGGTGAAAAACAGCAGTGAAATTATTGCCAGCTATGACAATGTGGGCGATGATGCTGAACAACCTATCACCAAAGGCAAAGCCGCTAGTACCGCTGAACGTGTTGCGGTAGTGGGGATTACTGCGGATACTGCTAACCCAGACAATCCAAATAACATCAAGGTAGAAAATCCAAGCAGTCTAAGCCAAGGTGAGATTGAAGCGATTATCAACAAAGTCAAAGCCGACAATAAAATTGTTATTGAAAATGTAGAAACTGCTCCAGCACAAGTAGACTATTTCTACGATGTAGACAATAAACAAGTGGTGATTACCTATGCGGATCAATCCGTAGACCGTGTCAATGTTGCCGTGGTGCAAAAATACTCTGCCAGTTACAACCCAACATTCACCGTCAATGTTGCCAACCCTAATCACTTAACGCCAGCGGACATCACCGCCATTGAAGCCAAGGCGAACGAATACAAAAACAACAACAGCACCATTGTTGAGAGTGTAGCCGTGAACCAAAGTACAGGCGAAGTGACGGTAACCTACAAAGACGGCACGCAAGACAAGGTTAGCCCAACCCTAGAAAACCTAGCCCCAGCCACGCCAACAGTTGGCACAGACACCGCTAACGGCAACACCGTATTTACCGTAGGCACAGGCACACACGGCGACAAAGACACCGCCGTATTAAGCTACAAAGAAAATGACGGCACGCCAGACGGTAAAGATGTAACCATTACCTTGGTGTATGACGCAGCCACAGGCAAATGGACAGACCCAAGCAATAGCGTGCCAAGCTATGCCGACTTTAACGTCGACACAGGCACGGTCACCATTCCAGCTAGCAACATCAAAGACAACAGTCCAACCCATATTGTGGTGACTGATGAGCAATTGGTGAGTGCCTACGCCCACGGCACAGCAGGGGATTTCCCAATTCCAGAAGTGGTATTTAGCGAAGGCACAACCACGGAGACCAATCCAAACACCAACTTCACGGAAACCATTAAAACAGGCGTAATCACTGCCACCCTTGCCACCCAAGGCACAAACAGTAAAGCCGAAAATGGCGATAAAATCACCATTGCCTTTAAAGACCCAAGCGACGTTGAGCATAAAATTGAGTTCACCTTTAATGGCACAACAGGGCAATGGGAAACCACCAGTACCCTGCCAACAGGAGCAAGCTACAACTCAGCCACAGGCGTATTAACCCTGCCTGATACCGCGGTGAAAAATAACAGCGTTATTTCTGCCAGTTACGACAACTTCTCTGATGACAGCGAACAACAGCCGACCACTTTTGGCGTGGCAAGCAGTGCCGCTCGTGTGTTAGAAGCCAATGTTGTTGCCAACACCACGGATTTAAGCCAAAACGTAACCGTTGATGATCTCGCCAATCTCACCCAAGCAGATATTGCAAAAATCATTCAGGCAGCCAAAGACGCTAACACAACAGCCCAAAATCTCGCCGATAGCGGTGCGAAGTTTGAATACAACGACCACGATAACGCAGGCAACAACAAAACCGTGACTATTCGTTATGGGGATGGTTCGGTGGATACGGTAACGGTGTATGTGGCACAAAAACAAAGCACCACTTATAACCCAGCCATTACGATAACCGATGTGGCGAACTTTGACCGCCTAACCGATGCCGAAAAAGACGATGTCATTACTGCCCTAAAAGCCGCCAACGCCAGCGATGCCAACATGACCGCCGCCTTAAATGCCGCCACTATTGAAGTTGCGGACAATGGTGATGTAACCATTAAATACGCAGACGGCAGTCAAGACGAGCTTACCCAAGCCCAAACGGTGAAAAACCTAGCCCCCAATGCCCCAAGCATTGAGCAAAACGACAGCACAGGCGATGTTACTTTTAGCGTAGGCGACAACAGCACCACCCCACACGGCGATGGTGATTGGGTAATATTTAGCTTCACCCCAACAGGCAAAAACGCTGATGTTTATGTGGTATTGCAATATGACCGAGACAGCGTTGCTGCCGATAACAGCGGTTGGAGCGTAAACAGCACTTACACCACCTACACCCTAAGCCAAGCCCAAATTGACGATATTATCGCCAACGGTACATTCACCATAACCAATGATGTGGTCAAAGACGGCACAGTAATGTACGCCTATGCGATTGATGAGCAAAATCAATACAGTGCAGAAGACAGCGAAATTGCCAAAATCATGGATCCTGCACTCATCAATTTTGCTGAGCATGGCTACAATGGCACAATTTACGCTCAAATAGACGACAGCAAAGCTAACCCTGTGCAAGGCGACAAAATTCTCTTGTCATTCCAAGATGAAATAGGTGCGGCTCAATATATAGAACTCAGCTACAACAATAATGCGTGGGAAATCAGCAAATACAGTCATGCCAGCCTAGCAAGCCAAATCACCCTAACAGGCAACACGGTAACCTTTGCCGATGCCACGGTGAAAAACGGCTCACTCATTCATGCCATTTACGAGCAAGACCCTGGCAACACTTCGGAGATTGATGATGATAATTTGCATTATCCAGCCAAAACCTTAACCCAACGTAACGACCCAATTAACAGCGGTACAGTTGTGCGTGTCAACGACAAAAACGATCTTAGCCCAACGGAAAAACAAGCGATTATTGACGCTGTCAAAACCGCCAACGCCAATGATCCGACCAAAACTTACGAAAGTAGTACGCTCAACAGTTCAGATACCAAAATCACCGTGTCTGACACAGGCGATATTCTCATCACCTACAAAGACGGCACAACCGACAGCTTAACGGCAAATGTGGAGTTGTATACAGCGGTTACGGTTAATCCAGCGGTTACCGTTACCCCAGTCGCCAACCCTAACCACCTCACCGCCACAGAAAAAACCGCGGTGGAAAATGCCATTAAAAATGCCAACGCCAGCGACACAGACATCACCGCTGCCTTAAATGCAGCCACCATTGTGGTTGCGGATAACGGCACAGTTACCATTACCTATGCCGATAACAGCGTGGACACCTTCACTCAAGCCCAAACCGTGAGCAACAACCCACCCGCCACGCCAACGCTCACCCAAGCAGAAAATGGCGATGTCACCTTTAACCTAAACCAAACAGGCTATGGCAAAAACGATATTGTCACCATTGAGTATCTCAAACCGTCTGCCACTCAGACTACTGAACTCAATTTGCGTTACACAGGCACGGCATGGGAAGAAGTCAGCTTTGACAGCACCAACAACGTATGGCAAGCCACTACGTCAAACAACATTTTAAGCCAAGCACAATTAGACAGCTTAAATGCCAGCACCAACGGCGGTACATTCACCATTCCTGCCAACGGCATTGAAGACGGCTCAACGGTGAAAATTTATGCCACCGATGAACAAGGGCAAGCCAATGTGCCAGCGACTGACGACACCACCACGCTCACCGCAAAAAACTTTGACATGCCAGTGGTAGTATTCAGCGAAGCAGGCACAGACGGCGTAGTCACTGCCACACTGCCAACGCACGACAGCACCAGCACATCAGCCCAGCTTGAACAAGGCGACCGCATTCATTTCACTTATGAAAACGAAAACGGCGAATCCAAAGCCTTTGATATGGAATATGACAACGGTGCATGGAAAGTTGCCAGCAACAGTAGCACGGTTGTAGACGGCACAAATGTCAGCTTTGACGCAAACACCCAAACGCTTACATTCAACGATGCCAGCGTCAAAAACGCCACCTACATCACGGCAAGTTACGACCATGTCAACGAGCATGAAAGCCAAGCGGACACCACGCACAAAACCAAAACCTTGGCAGAGCGTACCGAGCCACAAGCCGCTGCACAGGTCAAAGTTGCCAATCCAAGCAGCTTAACTTCAAGCGAAGTAGATCAAATTATCCAAGCCATTAAAACGGCGAACAGCAATAATGCCGTGAGCAGTAACGACAGCACCATTATGGTTAATCCATACACAGGTGCGGCAACCGTTACCTATAAAGACGGCTCATCTGAAGCAGTTACTACCACTATTGCTCAATGGGACAATGGCAAATACAACCCAAGCGTCCCAATCACCCCAGTTGCCAACCCAGATCATCTCACCGATGATGAAAAAACTGCGGTGAAACAAGCCCTGCTTGACGCTAACGACCCAGCCAAAGTGGCAACGGCAGATCCAGCGGTATCGGCTGCCTTAAATGCCAGCACCACCACTATTGAAGTCAGCGATGACGGCAAGCTAACCATTACCTACGCAGACGGCTCAAAAGACGAGTTCACCCAAGCCCAAACCGTGAGCAATATTCCGCCTGCCAGAGTGTATATTAACCATGACAACGATGGCAATACGGTGATTAGCTTGCGTACTGGCACGATAAATGCTAAGGAATACCAAAATGGCGAAGGCGATACCATGGTGGTGAACTATACCATTATCACAGGTTTAGATAGTAACTATGCGGTTACTACGGACGACCAACAAATCACCTTGGTCTACAGTGCCAGCGATAAGGAATGGAAAGTTACCGAAGTTGATGGTGAAGCCAGCACGACATTACCAGCAGAAGTCATTGCTTTTGATGCCAGCACAGGCAAAATCACCCTTGATGTAGACAAAGTGCAAGACAATTCAGATGTCAGCGTAGAAATTACCGATGAGCAAGGCTTAACCAGCGATGACTTTGATTATGCTGCCAAATTTGCCATTCCCCGTGTCAGCTTCTCTGAAGTGTTGGATAAATACATAGATGAAGAAGGCAAAACAGTAAAAGGAACAGGCGATGGCGACATCACCGTAACCCTAGGCAGCAAAGAAGATGATCACCACAAATTAGAGCAGGGCGACCAAACCAGCCTAAGTTGGATGGGCGATGACCGTATCGGTTATAACCTAACCTTTACATGGGACGGTTCGGCGTGGCAATTAACCGCCGCTACGCGTGGTACAAGCGATATTTTAGCTGATTTCACCAATGGCACATACACCGCCGACAATGGTGGCAAGATTATCTACGACAGCACCAAGTACACGCTCTTTATAGCAGACTCGCTCAACAAAGACGGCGAAGATGTGATGGCTACTTACAGCCACGCAGGGGTGGACGAAACGCAAAAACTCGATGCCCACAGCACCTATGCCATTCCTGAAATCCGTCAAGGGGTGGCTGGCAATATGCTGGTGGCGTTGGCAGGTTCAACCAACATCATTGAATTTACCGATAACGATGGCAACACAGTGGGCATGAAGATTATCAGTAACGATGACGGCACCTGGACGGTAGACGACATCTATTGGATTAACAAACTGGAAAACAACGATGCCAGCTTGCCAAGTGTCAGCCAATTTGTGCTAAACAGCGGTGAGAACGGCATAATTCCAGACAGCGAATACGTTACCATTGCAGGCAAATACATTCAAGATAACACAGAAGTTTTCGTTACTGCCTACAACCTAGCTGGCACGAAAATTGGTGATACGGTTAAAGGCAACCACACCACCGAACCCCAAACCGCCGACCCAGACAACGACGTTCCAATAGCACGCCAACGCGGCATAGCGGAACCAACAGCAGCAGCAACAACAACAGTAACAACGGGTAACATTTACGACTTAGCTTATCAAGCCAGCTCTCAGGCACCAAGTGGTAACAACCAGTATTTGTGGGATGTTTACCAAGCCTGGGGCGGTACAGGGGGTAACCGTACCAACACAACAAATCTGACGACTACCCCCGTTACTCATAATACTGCGGCTGGTAGCCGTATCATCTACTATCCAAATGCGAAACTTGCTTGGGATAATAATTCCTTTATCCTGCCTGCGAATATGGGAGCCATCAATAATACTATCAACCGTGGTGTCTATATCGATATGTCGAGACAGTCTGGTAGTACTTACTCCCCATACAACGATGCCTTTGCGATACAAGGGCAACTCATTGGGAACAGAGGTCACTACTTTGCCAACTACACCACCCAAAGCACTGCCAGTGGGTTCAATATGTCCGATGGCAACGACTTGTTATGGGTCGGGGCAAGCAACCCGCATAGCAATGTGTACTACCGTGCATCCGATGGCACTTACCACTTGACCCAAGTAACAGGCTCTGTGCTTTATACAGGCACTTGGGCAAGCAATGTGGCAGCGGCTTCCAATGACAAAACCAACGGACAAGGCGGTAACATTGCCCACGCCGAAATTCTACTTGGCACTGGCAACGACCACCTGATTGTAGAAGGCTTGGCAGCCGCGCAAAGCAGTGCCGCTGGTGCATCTGTCATAGATGGCACAGACGGCAAAGCCACAGGGGCAGCCATTTACAGCAGTTTAATCGATGTCGGCACAGGCGTAGACTATATCGTGGTGAACGGCAACAACGCAGGCACAGGCAATTCCTACAACCATATGATTGTAAGCTCGTGGATTACCGACAGCAACGCAGGCGGCACAAGCACCGCCCCAAGCGAAACCTACATCTACGCCCAAGGCATCAAAAACACCAGCATCCGCCTAACAGACGGCGGCGACGATGTCATCAGCATTGAATACGGCACTGGCACAGCTCAGGGCGATTTCACCAGCACGAACAACGTCATCAATATGGGCAACGGTATGGACACACTGGAATTTACAGGTAGCGGTCAAGAATACGACCTAAGCAAAATCTCCAGCACCCCAATGGACGTAGAAACCGTGCGTATGACCGGCGACAACAACACCGTCGTGCTGAAATTAAGCGACTTGCTGGACACTAGCACTGGCACAGCTGTACTCACCCTAGACACCGAAATCGGACAAGGCGGCGACAAAATCTTCCGCGTCACCAGCACAGGCACAGGCAACAGCTTAGACATTGACACCACCGAGTTCACCGCCACAGGCGCCATCACCGTAGACTTTGATAATAATGTCTATGATGTGTATAGCATCAACGGCTACACAGGCGCGTACTTGTATGTGGAGCAGGGGGTGCAGGTTATTTAGGAGACAGGGGTCAGACGGCAGGGGTCAGACGGCAGGGTTGCGGTCTGATGCCTGTTGTTTGAAAGATGAAAAGGGAAAACCGCGGTGGGGATGGTGGGGTTTTTGCCGTCTGAAACCTGTTATCTGAATCCTGTTTATGCTACACTCAATCCACATAAAACCTAAAAAGGGGAATGTCATGCAAATTAACCTAAACCCGCAACTTGAACAAATCATTGCCCATAATGCGAATTTACAAGGCATCAATACGCAGCAGTTAATGGAAAAAATTGTTGTAGAATATTTTCAGCCAACCACGCTGTATGATTTAGCCATGAACTATCAAGGCGAAGATGTCGCTGAAATTGAGCTAGACTTACCACGCAATCCGCAATCTAGCCATGCTCGTCATCAGGATTTTGACTAATGTATTTATTAGATAGCAATATTATTGCAGAAATTCGCAAAATTAAATCAGGCAAAGCCAATACAGGCGTAGTGAACTGGATAAAACAGCGACCTATCACGCAACTTTATACCTGTGAAATTGTGATTATGGAAATATTGCGCGGGATTGCCTTAAAAAAACGCAAAGATCCCATGCAAGCTCAAAGTCTACAAAATTGGTTTGATCATTTTGTTTTGCCTACTTTTTCAGGCAGGATTTTAACCATAAATACGCAAACAAGCAGAATTTGTGCCACATTTCACACACCCAATCCACGTCCTGAAAATGATTGCTGGATTGCCGCAATTGCCAGTGCAAATAAACTCACTTTACTGACCCGTAACACCAAGGATTTTCAAGATTTACCCATTAATATCATTAACCCATTTCAATAAGCTGTTTTTGCAAAACCGCGGTGAAATATAGCGGTTTTTTGTGCGGTTGAAAATCAGTAGGGAAAGCCTTATAATAAGACATTATGCACACCAAAGGGGCAATCATTATGCAAGTAACTGTACAATCATTAGGCAATAGCCTTGCTATCCCCATTCCAAATAGCCTAATCCAGCAATTCAATATGCACGCCCAATCCCAAGTGGAATTACGCCAAGAACAAGGGCGTATTATTATAGAACCTATTCGCCTCTATACCCTTGACACCATGCTCGCCCAAATCACCCATGATAACCTGCACGAAGAAGCGGATTTTGGTACAGCACAGGGCAATGAAGCATGGTAGAAGTCTATATTCCTGATGTGGGCGATATTGTATGGCTGGATTTTGACCCACAAACAGGACACGAACAAGCAGGCAATCGCCCAGCCGTGGTGCTAAGCCCCAAAGCCTATAACAGTAAAACCAGCTTAATGGTCTGTTGCCCTGTTAGTACTAAAATTAAAGGCTACCCCTTTGAAGTATCAATCGCAGGAAATATCGCTAATGTCGCCCTGTCCGACCAAGTCAAAAGCCTAGACTGGCGAAAACGCAAAGCCAAATTCAAAGGCAAAGTAAGCACATTAGAATTACAGGAAATCCGTCAAAAAATTGCGGTGTTGCTTGGGGTGTAAAAACTGTTGCCTGAAAGGGGGGGCGGTTTTTTCATTGCAAAAAACACTTTTAAAAGTCTTTTATTTGTGCTGTAATAAATTTGTCGCACTTTAAGGACAATCACTATGCCTATCAATCCTATTTATACCACTGCCACAGCCAGCATCAGCGACCTAAAAAAAGACCCTATGGGTATTATCAGTGCAGGTACTAGCCACACAGGCACAATGGCAATACTCAACCGCAACAAACCTGTTTTTTACTGCGTCAGCCCAGAACTCTTTGCCTATCTGCAAGATGCCATAGAAGATTTTGAACTCGGCATCACCGCCTTGGCACGCAAAGCGGACGGTAAATTGATTGCGGTAAATCCTGATGAACTATAAACTTGTTTTTCATGAAAAAGCCCTAAAAGAGTGGAAAAAGCTCGGCGAACCGCTAAAAAGCCAACTCAAAAAGAAACTCATGCAACGGCTAGATAACCCGCATATCATGGCTGACCGTTTAAGCGGGTTTTCACAGGCATTATACAAAATCAAGTTGCGCCAATCTGGCTATCGCTTGGTGTATGAAGTGATTGATAATGAAGTCGTGGTATTAACTTGCCATCGGCAAGCGTGAATGCTCTAAAGTGTATGAAGCAGCCATGATTCGTATCAATGATAGTGATACATGGCATTAAACAAAGCGATTTTTGTCGCTTGAAAGTGAGGCATAGCCAATGAAATTGATAGGGCATTCTTACTGTTTTTTACCATAAAACAAATGACTTCACAGCAAAATATGTTAAAATATGCCACTATTTTTGTTTGAGAAAATCACTTGACATAAAAAATGATACAA
>NZ_SRHX01000016.1 GCF_004565475.1 Lonepinella koalarum
TTTATCTGATCGTGCCGTAAAACACTGCCCTTTAGGGCGGTGATATAAGGCACAAACGGCGAAGCCGTTTTCAACCTAACTTAATCGGGCGTTTGTTGTTGCTCGATATATTGGCGAATAATTGATATTGGTGCACCGCCACAACTACCAGCAAAATAAGACGGTGACCAAAGCTGATTGCCCCAGAGTTTTTTCTGTATGCTTGGATGTTTTTTCTTTCTAATCAAACGACTAGATACGCCCTTTAAGCTATTCACAAGCACTGATACCGCTACTTTAGGCGGATATTCCACAAGCAGATGAACGTGATCATCTTCGCCGTCAAATTCTACTAATGTAGCCCCAAAATCCTGACAAACATTGGAAAAAATCTCTTGTAATTCATCAAGTATCGTTTTGGTGAAAACATCTCTGCGATATTTAGTGACAAAGACTAAATGAATGTGCATATTAAAAACACAGTGTCTTCCATGTCTAATTTCTGTTTCTTTTTTCATAGACCAAGTGTAAAATAAGAGAAAATCCTATTTTAACCTAAGCCCATGTTAATCCGCAAAGCCTTTAAATTTGAAATCAGACCAAACGGCGAACAAACTCGCAAAATCAAACAGTTTTGTGGCTGTTCTCGTTTCGTGTTCAATCAGGCGTTAGCGTGGCAAAATGAGCAGTACGAGCAGGATAATCAATTTAAATTTAGTTACACCAAAATCGCTAATCTGTTACCAAGCTGGAAAAAACAATGGGAATGGCTGAAAGATTGCCACAGTCAAGTGTTGCAACAGTCATTAAAAGACCTTGAAGTAGCGTTTAAAAATTTTTTCCAAAAGCGAGCAGATTTTCCCAAATTCAAGAAAAAAGGCTTAAAAGACAGTTTTCGTTTTCCGCAAGGCTGCAAACTGGAGCAAGGAAATAATCGCTTGTATTTGCCTAAAATCGGCTGGGTTCGCTATTTCAACAGCCGAAAAGTCATCGGTGAGATTAAAAATGTCACGGTAAGCCAAAAGTGCGGTCATTTTTTCGTGAGTATTCAAACGGAATTTGAAGCGGAAATTCCAACGCACAAAGGCGGAGAAATTGGTATTGATATGGGAATCGCTCGTTTTGCTACCCTTTCCAATGGCGTATTTTTCGCTCCGCTCAATGCGTTCAAAACCTACAAAGGCAAATTAGCGAAGCTACAAAAACAGCTCAAAAACAAAGTTAAATTCAGTCAAAATTGGCAGAAATTAAAGGCGAAAATCGCCAAACTACACCATAAAATCGCCAATTGTCGCAAAAACTTCTTGCATCAAACTTCAAACCAAATCAGCAAAAACCACGCCATGATCTACGTTGAAGATTTGCAAGTTGCCAACATGTCAAAATCGGCAAAAGGCACGGTGGAAGAACCTGGCAAAAATGTAAGCCAAAAATCGGGGTTAAATCGTTCGATATTGGATCAATCTTGGTTCGAGTTTCGCCGACAACTAGACTACAAAACCCAATGGCGTGGCGGATTTTTGGTTGCTGTGACCCCACAAAATACCAGTCGAACTTGCCCTTGTTGCGGACTGGTTGCCAAAGAAAATCGGGAAACCCAATCGCATTTTGAGTGCATTGAATGTGGCTACAGTGAAAATGCCGATGTAGTTGGAGCGATAAATATATTAACCAAAGGCAGACTACAATTAGAAACTGTCTTCTGACTTCTGTCATCTGTCATCTGTCATCTGAACAGGGTAGGACATACCCGTAGAGCTTGTGAAGTGAATCTCATTAGAGATCAGCAGCAAGAACCCACCGAGAGTAGCCCCCGAAAGGGGGAGCTAGTAGGAATCCCCATCCTTTAGGGCGGGGAGGATGTCAA
>NZ_SRHX01000017.1 GCF_004565475.1 Lonepinella koalarum
GGGGCGTTTACCACGGTATGATTCATGACTGGGGTGAAGTCGTAACAAGGTAACCGTAGGGGAACCTGCGGTTGGATCACCTCCTTATATCAGTGGTCAGATAACAGGTGTCAGATGGCAGTGAGCTAATTTGACTTTGTTATTGATACCCAAGAAACTTGAAGCGATAGCAAGTGTTCACACAGATTGTTTGATAGAACGATGAAAGCAAGTATATTCAGGAAAGTGAGAAATGGTATATGATGAAACTGTCATCTGATACCTGGCATCTGATTCCTGAACCCTACGGGTCTGTAGCTCAGGTGGTTAGAGCGCACCCCTGATAAGGGTGAGGTCGGTGGTTCAAGTCCACTCAGACCCACCACTTTCAGATGTCAGAAGACAGGAGTCAGACGGCAGAGAAAGTAAACGTAGGGAATAGAAACAGCAACACTGTCATCTGACACCTGTTGTCTGTTATCTGAATGGGGATATAGCTCAGCTGGGAGAGCGCCTGCCTTGCACGCAGGAGGTCAGCGGTTCGATCCCGCTTATCTCCACCAAAACTTGTTGGTCATCATTGTTAAGCGAATTGTAGGGGCGTATTGCATACGCGCTAGTGGAAACAGTTAATTTAACAATGATGGTAGGCGCAAGCCGAAATCGTTAATGTTCTTTAAAAATTTGGAAACAAGCTGAAAACAGAGTTCAGATAACAGTGGTCAGGTAACAGTAATGTTACTGATGATTGTTAGATGACTCAACGTTTGAGTAAAAATCTTGTGTGAACAAAAGCACACAAGTCTAGTTATTAAAATCAACCTAAAGTAAGCAGGTTAAAGATAGAAAAGGTATCAGACTGTCGTCTGAACTCTGTCATCTGAAACCTGTGCTACAAAGCACTTCAGGTTGTATGGTTAAGTGACTAAGCGTACACGGTGGATGCCTTGGCAATCAGAGGCGAAGAAGGACGTGCTAATCTGCGAAAAGCTTGGATGAGTCGATAAGAGGCGTTTAATCCAAGATATCCGAATGGGGAAACCCAGTAGATGAAGAATCTACTATCGTTATTTGAATACATAGAATAACGAGGCAAACCGGGAGAACTGAAACATCTAAGTACCCCGAGGAAAAGAAATCAACCGAGATTCCGTGAGTAGCGGCGAGCGAAAGTGGAAGAGCCAGTGAGTAATAGCAGTAAAATTAAGAGAATGAGCTGGGAAGCTCAACCGTAGGGGGTGATAGTCCCGTATCTGAAAATTTTATTGTGGTACTAAGCTAACAACAAGTAGGGCGGGACACGTGATATCCTGTTTGAAGATGGGGGGACCATCCTCCAAGGCTAAATACTCCTGATTGACCGATAGTGAACCAGTACTGTGAAGGAAAGGCGAAAAGAACCCCAGTGAGGGGAGTGAAATAGAACCTGAAACCGTGTACGTACAAGCAGTGGGAGCTCCGTCACTTAATGATTTTCAATCATTAAGTGACTTCGCAGGAGTCAGATAACAGACGGCAGATGGCAGTAGGAATAGAACTGTAATCTGAAACCTGTCATCTGACACCTGAAACGGAGTCACTTAATGGCGAAAGCCATTAAGTGACGGAGTGACTGCGTACCTTTTGTATAATGGGTCAGCGACTTATATTTTGTAGCAAGGTTAACTTAAATCAGGTAGCCGAAGGGAAACCGAGTCTTAACTGGGCGGTGAGTTGCAAGGTATAGACCCGAAACCCGGTGATCTAGCCATGGGCAGGTTGAAGGTTGGGTAACACTAACTGGAGGACCGAACCGACTAATGTTGAAAAATTAGCGGATGACTTGTGGCTGGGGGTGA
>NZ_SRHX01000018.1 GCF_004565475.1 Lonepinella koalarum
CCGGTGTCGCAGATACCGATGCGGTGAATATGAGCCAATTAAATGCGGTGAATGCCACAGCCAGTGCCGGCTGGAACTTAAATACCAGTGGCAATGCAACGGTTGCTAATGTGGCACCAAACAGTACGGTGACGTTCAATGGTGATGACAATATTAATGTTACGCATACCGGCTCAACAGTAAACTTTACTTTAGCATCTAACTTAACTGCCACCACTATCACCCTAAAAGGTGAACCGGGGACTAACGGCACTATCGGCTTAGACGGCGCTAATGGTACGATCGGCTTAACCGGTAAAGACGGAGCAAGTGCCAATATTACTGTGGTTAATGGAACCAATGGTATTGACGGCACCAATATAACCCGTATTGTCTATGATAATCAGACCGTAGCAACCTTAAATGATGGTTTATTCTTCACGGGTGATGATACCAACGTTACCGTAGGTAAGAAACTCAATGAAACCTTAACCATTAAAGGTAATTTATCGCAAAGTGCCAATGTAACCGATCAAAATTTACGCGTTGATGTGGTAGATAAAGCCTTAGTGATTAAAATGGCGAAAGATCTGACCGATCTGGATAGTGCAACCTTTGGTACCAGTGACACGGATAAAACCGTAATTAACAAAGACGGCGTGACCATTACCAATGGCACAAATACGGTGAGTTTAACCGAAACCGGTTTAAATAATGGTGGTAATAATATTACCAATGTAGCAAATGGCACAAACGGTACCGATGCCGTAAACTTAAATCAGTTAAATGCAGTAAATGCCACAGCCAGCGCGGGTTGGAACTTAAATACCAGTGGCAATGCAACGGTTGCTAATGTGGCACCAAACAGTACGGTGACATTCAATGGTGATAACAATATTAATGTTACACATACCGGCTCAACAGTAAACTTTACTTTAGCATCTAACTTAACTGCCACCACTATCACCCTAAAAGGTGAACCGGGGACTAACGGCACTATCGGCTTAGACGGCGCTAATGGTACGATCGGCTTAACCGGCAAAGACGGGGCAAGTGCCAATATTACCGTGGTTAATGGTACCAATGGTATTGACGGCACCAATATAACCCGTATTGTTTATGATAATCAGACCGTGGCGACCTTAAATGATGGTTTATTCTTCACGGGTGATGATACCAACGTTACCGTAGGTAAGAAACTCAATGAAACCTTAACCATTAAAGGTAATTTATCGCAAAGTGCCAATGTAACCGATCAAAACTTGCGTGTTGATGTGGTAGATAAAGCCTTAGTGATTAAAATGGCGAAAGATCTGACCGATCTGGATAGTGCAACCTTTGGTACCAGTGACACAGATAAAACCGTAATTAACAAAGACGGTGTAACCATTACCAATGGTACAAATACGGTGAGTTTAACCGAAACCGGTTTAAATAATGGTGGTAATAATATTACCAATGTAGCAAATGGCACAAACGGTACCGATGCCGTAAACTTAAATCAGTTAAATGCGGTGAATGCCACAGCCAGCGCGGGTTGGAACTTAAATACTAGCGGCAATGCGACCGTTGCTAATGTGGCACCAAACAGTACCGTGACGTTCAATGGTGATAATAATATTAATGTGACGCATACGGGTTCAACTGTTAATGTAACATTAAATAATGCGGTAGATTTAGGTAAAGACGGTTCATTAACTGTCAATGGCACCACTATTAACAATAACG
>NZ_SRHX01000019.1 GCF_004565475.1 Lonepinella koalarum
CGTACGCGGATCACAGTTGTTAAGGGGATCAACTACAACAGGAGCAACATCCCGGCCGTCCAGCGCATGGAGGAGATTCACTTGGTAAACTGTCTGAAGTAGCCAATCCAGCAGCCTCTGACGTCAGACTCATATACCAGTACTTCACGATTAGCCGGTCTCATTTTAGTGCAACGAGGTCTTGGAGGAGCGCAAGATACGGATTCCTATGCATGCCGGGTGCACAGTTCTTCGATCTGTGGTGACTCCGATAGTCTCACAGATTCCTCGTACTTGCTCCTCCTCGTCCATCCCCAAAGCACGTACAGATGCACGTTTGACAGCCTTGTAGTGTCCGGTTCTACTTTCAAGTCTAGCCCTGCGACTCTTCTCAATGATGTCCATAGTCTCAGGAGTTAGAAAACCTCTCCTCGTCTTGCGTGAAGTTTCAAGACCCTCGCCTTCCACCTTCAGGATTTTAGTCTTGAAGTTGCTCCACAGTTCCTCAGAGTCATTTCCATCACCCAGTTCCTTAAAGCTGTCCTGGAGCTTATGCGCAAACTCCTCAGCTACTCTCTCATCCCTGAGCTGACCAACATCCAGTCGCAACTGACTAGACGTCTGCATCCTCTGGGACTTGAGTTTTAGTTTGAGGGTCGCGACAACAAGCCTGTGGTCAGTATTGAGAAATTGGGCACTTCTATAGACTCTGCAGTTCTGAAGCAGCCTCCAGCGACCATCTACGAGAACATGATCGATCTCCTTTGCCACGACGCCAGTATTGGAATACCAAGTCCAGCGTCGTGCGTCCGGCCGCTCGAACCAAGAGCCTGCAACTCTTAGTCCTCGACTCTTAGCAAAGTCAAGGAGCATAGAGGCGCTCTGATCTCTTGATCCGGAGCCATGAGGACCGATACACGACTCATAGCCATCCCTGGCAGTGCTAGTCGACACATTGAAGTCTCCCATGACAAGAAGAGTATCTCTCCTGGGACACCTGTCCATCACTGATTGGAGCTCGGTGTAGTATACCTCTTTCACGGAGACATCTTTTACCCCGGTCGGATCCTACACGGAAACGAGAGAAATGACAACCCAACAAATGGGTGATTCACAGTCTCATGATACTCTCATTAACGGATGTGACCTTCATCACCATAGGACCTTCATCACCACAGCCACGGCTACGTCCTGAGTATGGTTGCCGTCAGAGCGACCAGACCAGTAGTAAGTGTAACCATCTACACTGATCTCGCCATTCCCAGGCATCATCACCTTAGAGAAAGCCGTAATACTGATGCGCTAACGGCGTAGTTCTGCTGACAGCAGAGGCAGGTTATCATCACTACTAATAGTGAGAACGTTCCAGGTGCCCACCCGAATGGATCGCCTCAGGTTTAACCGAGGGAACCGCCGACCGGTGGACGACACCTTTGCACCGCCCGCGCTACGCGCCCCCAAGCCCAACCTAACATGGTTGCTCCGTGGTTTCCTCCCATTCGGGGTATGAAGTTCCCGTAGGCTTTGCACCATTTCCTTCATGCGTCTCGCAACCCTCCGAAGAGTGGCTGCGGTAGGGGTACTCCCACGGAGCGGATTAGGTTTCTGTCTTCGGTTTTTCGTTGCAGGCGTTGTTTTAGGGCGAGGGAGTTCAGGTCCCACCCCCCTAGGACGGTTTATGTCA
>NZ_SRHX01000001.1 GCF_004565475.1 Lonepinella koalarum
TGGACCGTGTCTCAGTTCCAGTGTGGCTGGTCATCCTCTCAGACCAGCTAGAGATCGTCGGCTTGGTAGGCCTTTACCCCACCAACTACCTAATCCCACTTGGGCTCATCTTATGGCATATGGTCTTGCGATCCCATACTTTAATCCGAAGATATTACGCGGTATTAGCTACAGTTTCCCGTAGTTATCCCCCTCCATAAGCCAGATTCCCAAGCATTACTCACCCGTCCGCCACTCTCACGAAAAGTACAAGTACTCTCCGCTACCGTTCGACTTGCATGTGTTAAGCCTGCCGCCAGCGTTCAATCTGAGCCATGATCAAACTCTTCAATTCAAGTTTTTTTTAAACTTAATCAAGTTCAATCGCTCAATAAATACTGACTTTTGCAAGGGCGTATGCAATACGCCCCCAATGAATTTCTAAGTTAAGCACCTATCAAGACTTCAAGTTTTAAAATTTTTAAACCGAAATCAATCAACAAGTGCCCACACAGATTGTCTGATAAATTGTTAAAGAACGATTGCATTTGTGCAAGATTTAGAATGATATTAATTTCTCCCATTTCTGTCAAGTGATCTTCTAAATTTTTTTCAGAATTTTAACTTAATCTATTCATTTCGTTACATTCACTTGACAACCTTGCGGTGCGGTGGTGCATTATAGGGATATTTCTCTTGTTCGCAAGATCTTTCTGATAAAAAAAATTTAACTGCACTTTTATTAAACAATAATAAAAGAAATGCTGTAAAAAAATGCAATATTTGAATATTAATCCAACATATCAAACTCCAAAGCAAATTCAGCTACTTTATCCCAGTTTGTATATTCAATTTCTTTGCTGGTATCCGTTTCACCGCCAGTGATCTGCATAATAAATTTAATCATAGTACGATCAAACCAAGTATATCTTGGATATAACAATGCACCAGCAAATACTGCTGAACATCTGGGTTGCCAATAAATACGCTGTAAAAATTTACGAACATAAACATTCGTTTCTGGCGTGTTTTTATCTTCTTTTCTTGCGGTCAAATTTACCCCAAAGAAAGCACTCGGCTTATCATTTAAAAGTGCGGTATTTTTTTTGATAAATTTATATAATTGTTTATTAAAATATCCATAACGTATTGATGCACCAATAATAATCTTATCCACATTATCGCAAGAAAAAGTTTCAGAAATAGACCGCACTTCTACATTGCCAGATAATTTAGATGCGATAAATTCGGCAATTTTCTTGGTTTGACCATCATGGCTTGAATATACAATAAGTGTTTTCATTAAGTTTTCCAAAAAGAAGGACTAAACAAAATTAACAAAGAAAAAATCTCAAGTCGCCCAGCAATCATTGCAAAAGATAAAACATATTTTGCACCGTTAGACGCTTCTGCAAATCCAACATTAGCCGATCCAAGTCCCGGTCCGACATTGGTTAAGGTCGAAAATATAGCGACTAATGCATCAAGAGGAGCCATGCCACATAAAATTACCCCAAATACGCACAGCCAATAGGTTAAAAAGAAAGCAATTAAAAACGCCCATATACCTTCAATGACCCGAGAGGATAATAACGTACCACCTAATTTTATCGGCACTACTAAATTCGGATGTACTAAAAATTTAATTTCTCGCTTAAGTTGTAACCAAATCACTAAAACACGAATCATCTTCAATCCGCCTGAAGTAGAGCCAGCACAACCGCCTAAAATAGCCGCGAAGACTAATAGCATAGCTAAAAATGTCGGTAGTTCATTAAAATTAAATAAAGTAAATCCAGCCGTCATAGACATGGATGACATCTGTGCGGAACCCTGTGAAAATGCATCGAAAAGTGACATATTCTGGAATGAAATATATAACCCAATAGACATAATGGCGATCAACACAATTTGCACTACACAAAAAAAACGGAATTCGGGATCTCTAGCGTAGGTTTTCCAAACCGATTGATATTTTCGATTCATTAATGCTCGAACATGCAAACCGAAGTTACAACCGGTAAATAGCATAAAAAAACTAGATAATAAATAAATAGTAGAATTCTGAAAATAACCTAAGTTTGCATCATGGGTTGATAATCCGCCATTTGATACAGTTGAGAAACTGTGACAAATGGCATCAAAAAAGGTCATGCCAGCTAACCAGTAAGTTAATGTACATAATATGGTTAAGCCGCCATAAATCATCCAAAGTAATTTTGCCATTTCACCAATACGTGGTAAGGTTTTCTGATCTTTCAACGGGCTAGCCGACTCAGCACGATACAACTGCCCGCCTCCAATACCTAATAAAGGGGTAACAGCAACCACTAAAACGATTAATCCGATCCCGCCAATCCACTGCAAAAATTGTCGATAAAATAAAATGGATTTGGGTAAATTATCCAATCCTGAAATTGCAGTTGCACCAGTGGTTGTTACGGCAGAAATTGCTTCAAAAATTGCCTGTGCAAAATCAATATTCAGTTCATCAAAAAATAAAAATGGAATCACTGACAGTCCACATAATAGAAACCAAAACATGACAACTATCAAGAAACCCTCACGCGAACGTAATTCTTCTTTATGATAATAGCATGAACGCCATAACAATGCCCCTAACAATAAGCTAAACACAAAGGTTTCAATAAAGGCTTTACCACCTCCATCACCATAAATTAACGCCACAAAAGCCGGTACAAACATAGATAATGAAAAACACATTATCAAAATGCCGACAATTCTAATAATTGATAAAATATGCACGATATACCTGCTCTTGTTATGCCAAAAGATTGATTACATAATGACGATCTGATTTTATCATATACACCCTAACTTTTGACCAAATACTTGCTTCACGCTATTATACGTTAATAATAGAATAAATTGAAAATTATGATAATGAATGATATTGCTATAAACTATACCCTAGACGCTCAAGGATTACGCTGTCCCGAACCCGTCATGTTAGTGCGTAAACAAATCCGATATATGTCAAATGGCGATGTATTACTGGTCATTGCCGATGATCCTGCAACAACACGAGATATTCCAAGTTTTTGTCAATTTATGGATCATCAATTATTACATTCACAAACCAGTAATAACCCTTATAAATATTGGATAAAAAAAGGAATTGAGAAAAAAAGCTAAATAACAACATGTTATTTAGCTCTTAAATGACTTAGTACAACTTCAACGATGGACGAATAAACCGATTCAGGCGTCCAATCAGAATAATTAATCCTACTTTAAAACAGCCATGTAAGCGTTGCTGATGTACTCGATATAACGAAATATAAGCTAAACGTGCCAAGTTTCCTTCAATGGTTAATGAGCTTTTTTTGCCAGTAGTTATATTACCAAGTGTGGTGAATTTTGATAGCGAAACTAAGGAGCCTTTATCACGAAAAACAAAAGGTTTAAGTTCCACTTTACCTTCAAATAACGCCACAATATTTTGCCCGCAGACTGTTGCCATTTGCGTGGCAGCTTGCCCGCGTGGTGGGACTGGCGTGCCATCTTTTTGTAATAAAAAGGCACAATCGCCAATCGCAAATACACTATCGTCTAGGGTTGTTTGTAAAGTATCTTTAACACACAACTGATTGATTCGATTAACTGCTAAACCATCAAATTGTTGGGTAACCGTGGAAATACGCACACCCGCCGCCCATACCATTAAGTCGGCTTTAATTTCTCCACCGTCTTTAGTTAACAAACTATTTGTACTCGCTTCTGTAATCATAGTGCTAGTTTTGACTCGCACACCTAATTCTTCTAATTCCATTCGCACTGCATTAGAAATACGCTCTGGTAATGCTGGCAACAAACGATCACCGGCTTCAATGAGAGTAACTTGCAAACAATCACTTCGAATTTTACCGTAACCATAAGAAGACAAATGCTTGGCTGCATTAAATAATTCTGCGGAAAGTTCAACACCCGTTGCGCCACCACCGACAATAGCAATATTGACTTTATCTTCTTGCACTAAGGTTTGTTTACTTTCATCTTCACCAATCTCAGCTAATGCATTATTTTCAGAGAATTTTAAAAATAGCTCTAACATTTTATGCTGAAAACGTAAGGCTTGCTCGGGCGAATCTAGGAAAATACAGTTTTCTGCCACACCTTTGGTATTAAAATCATTTGATTTACTGCCAATAGAAAGCACCAAGTAATCATAAGGAATACGGCGAGCGACTACAATAACATCCCCTTCCGAACCATATACCGGTTCAAGTTCAACATATTTGTTGGCGCGATCAATACGAACAATGGATCCTTGTTCAAAATTAAAACCGTGGTTATAAGCATGCGCTCGAAAACTGACGGCATCCGTTTCCGAATCTAATACCCCCGTGGCGACTTCATGTAATAACGGTTTCCAAAGATGAGTTTGATTACGATCGATTAAAACAACATTCGCTTTTTGCTTTTTACCCAGTTTATGTCCTAAGAAAGTAGCGAGTTCTAAACCGCCCGCACCACCACCGACAATCACAATGTTTTTCATAGCTTCACATTCCTAAAAATAAAAAATTTTACAAATTATCAACAATTTTAATCTGTACGCTATAGAAAGTCTATTTATAAAGCAAAAATGGTGTAAAAAGGGTATAATATTTCACTGATATAGACTCAAGGAAAATCCCATCACGTGAAAAAAACCTTATTCATTTTAACCGCACTATTGTTGCTCAATGGTCTAACTGGCTGCGGGACAATCGTACAATTAATTGATCCGACAGAAAAATACCAAGCCTACGATGGTACCAAGTTTGACTGGCAACAAGCGCAAAAATGGGGCTTGCCAATTTTGGATTTACCCCTGTCTTTTCTGTTAGATACGGCGTTATTGCCCTATGTTTGGTCACAAGAAGAATAATGAAACTTAACACACAACAACAACAAGCTGTCGAATTTAGCACCGGTCCTTGCCTTGTGTTGGCGGGGGCTGGTTCAGGTAAAACGCGCGTCATTATTAATAAGATCGCCTATTTAATCGGTCAATGCGGTTATTTACCAAAGCATATTGCTGCCGTCACTTTCACCAATAAAGCGGCACGAGAAATGAAAGAACGCGTTGCTCATTCTATTGGTAAAGATAAAACCAAGGGATTAACCGTTTCAACCTTTCATACTCTAGGCTTTGATATTATTAAACGAGAATATAAACAACTTGGCTTTAAAGCCAATATGACGTTGTTTGATGAGCACGACCAACTCGCATTATTAAAAGACTTAACTGCCGACGAATTACAACAAGATAAGGATTTATTACGAGAGTTAATCTCCGCTATTTCCAACTGGAAAAACGATTTGATTATGCCTGATACGGCGTTAGCGCTCGCTCGTGATCAAAAATATCAAACCTTTGCGCAATGTTATGAACGTTATGCTAAACAAATTCGAGCCTACAATGCGTTGGATTTTGATGATTTGATTATGTTGCCAACGTTGCTATTCCGACAGAACGAAGAAGTGCGGTCAAAATGGCAACAAAAAATTCGTTATTTACTGGTGGACGAATATCAAGACACCAACACTAGCCAATATGAATTCATAAAGCTCTTGGTGGGTAGTCGAGCCAATTTTACCGTGGTAGGGGATGATGATCAGTCTATTTATTCATGGCGTGGTGCAAAACCACAAAATATGATGCGGTTACGTCATGATTTTCCGACACTTAATGTGATTAAATTAGAACAGAATTATCGTTCTACCCAACGAATTCTACATTGTGCCAATATTTTAATTGATAACAATGATCATGTATTTGACAAAAAATTGTTTTCTAATTTAGGTCAAGGGGAAACATTACAAGTTATTGAAGCCAAAAATGAAGAACATGAAGCAGAACGTGTCGTAGCTGAATTGATCGCTCACCGATTTACCTATAAAACCAAATATAAAGATTATGCTGTGTTATATCGAGGCAATCACCAATCTCGTTTGCTCGAAAAAGTATTAATGCAAAACCGAATTCCCTATAAAATCTCCGGTGGGACATCCTTTTTTAGCCGTGCGGAAATTAAAGATATGATGGCATATTTACGCGTGTTGGTTAATCAAGATGATGATGCCGCATTTTTACGTATTGTGAACACCCCCAAACGTGAAATCGGTACCGCTACCCTCGAAAAATTGGGATTATTAGCTCACGAAAAGCATATTAGCTTATTCGCCGCAATCTTTGAATTTGAGTTAATTCATCGAATTACAGCAAAGGCTTATCATGCGTTACAACACTTCGGGCAGTGGATGATGGAACTCAATGATGCGCTATTACGTTCTGATCCTGAACGAGTCGTAAAACGGATGCTAGCACAAATTCAATATGAAGAATATTTATATGAAACTGCAAATAGCCCAAAAGTGGCAGAGATGCAAAGTAAAAATGTCGCCACGCTATTTGACTGGGTAGCAAACATGTTACAAGGAGATGACGTAAATGAGCCGATGACCTTAAATCAGGTCATCACCAGCTTAACCTTGCGAGATATGCTAGAACGTAGTGAAGATGATGATAGCAGTGATCAAGTACAATTAATGACCCTACATGCATCCAAAGGGTTGGAATTTCCCCATGTTTTTTTAATCGGCATGGAAGAAGGATTGTTACCGCATCAAACTAGTATAGATGAAGATAATGTAGATGAAGAACGCCGTTTGGCTTATGTAGGCATCACCAGAGCGCAACAGACATTACGCTTTACCTTGTGTAAAGAACGTCGTCAATATGGTGAGTTAATTACGCCAGAACCCAGCCGTTTTTTATTGGAGTTACCGCAAGACGATGTACAATGGGAACGAGATAAGCCACCTTTAACGGAGCAACAACAAGCACAGAAAACGACGGCACATCTTGCTAATTTACGAGAAATCTTAGCCACTGCACAGCGTAAACCCTAAATAAATTGTAGATGATTTAGACAAATAAACGGTTTTTAACAAAAAGCGTTTGACTTGTTTATATAAAACCGTATCATATCGTCCACAAACCAGTTGCGGTGAGATGGCCGAGCAGGCTGAAGGCGCTCCCCTGCTAAGGGAGTATGGGGTTAAAAGCTCCATCGAGGGTTCGAATCCCTCTTTCACCGCCATTTTATGGTTTTGACAAATTGTTTTATTATAATCTGCACCCGTAGCTCAGCTGGATAGAGTACTCGGCTACGAACCGAGCGGTCAAAGGTTCGAATCCTTTCGGGTGCGCCATTTCATTTTTACTCTAGGTGGATTGGTATAGATTAAATAAAACTCCCTACGCACCCGTAGCTCAGCTGGATAGAGTACTCGGCTACGAACCGAGCGGTCAAAGGTTCGAATCCTTTCGGGTGCGCCATTCTACTTTTTATTTTATTAAAAATACCTAGCACTTACGTACTAGGTTAAGCATAGTGACGCTACTCCGTAGCTTAAAAAATATCTATTTTTCAACCGCACTTTTATTTACGCTCGATCAAAACTTGGGGCCCCGTCTGAACCGCCTGAGCGTTTTGGTATTTTTAGCTAAATTTTGCATGTCTGAGCGAAGCGAGTTCAAAATTTAGCGTGAAGAAAATGCCAAATAAGCGAAGAAAAGTGGTGAAATCGGGGTGTGCTTTTCTTTGCCTACTTTCTTTTGCACAAGCAAAAGAAAGTACGGCCGCCCATCGGGCGAAACCCGCTCCTAAAAAACTAAAATTTGCAATAAAAACAAAAAAACTAATTACATCTCCCCCATTTTATAGCAAAATACCCCACATGCTCCCAAACAGGAAACAAACATGATTGAGCACGAAACATTACAAAATTACACCGCACTTATCTTCGACATGGACGGCACCATCATCGACACCATGCCAAGCCATGCTCTTGCTTGGCAAAAAGTAGGCGAAATCTTAGGCTACCCCATTACCGGCGATATTATGTACGAACTTGGAGGCGCAACCGTTTCTATTATTGCGCGTGAAACCATGAAGCGTCATAATATCCCTGAACAGCATTTTGATGAAATGGTTCGTTTAAAACGTCAACTCGGATTTGAAATGGTAGAGAAAAATGCCAAATTACTCCCCGCCTTTGACATTATCAAAGCAAATTTCGGTAAGTTTCCCATGGCATTAGGCACTGGCTCGCATGGTTTTATGGTAGATTTATTACTGGATAAATTCAATTTACGCCAATATTTTAATGCGGTCGTCAATGCCGATCAAGTGACCTATCATAAACCGAATCCTGAAACGTTCTTGCGTTGTGCGACATTATTAAATACTGATCCACAACATTGCCTTGTGTTTGAAGATGCCGATCTCGGTGTACAAGCTGGATTAGCTGGGGGAATGGATGTGTTTGATGTACGAATTAATCAAGTTATCAAAGCCAAATAACAAGAAAAATGTTTGATTTTTACCGTACTGTTAGGCAATTTTATTGTTATTCAGTTGGCTACCCATTTTAGGTGATTTGATGTGTGCTGTTGCAGATTGGCTACGCCTGAATTTCTGGTAAACCTTAATTTATATGCGGATCGGTAAAAACTTACGCTATTTATTTTTATTGAGTATGGTGATCGGTTATACTTTTTGGGCGTAAATGTGTAGAATATTCAGCAACCAATTTTTTATTTCTAATACGTAAAAAAAGCCCATCACGAAGATGGGCAAATATAACCTAAGGAACCAATTTTTTATTATACAACTGCAAGTTGCTTATAATATAAGACTTGCACAATTCCATAAAGTTCAAACTTTTTTTAAAAAAAGGAAAAAATATGCCATTACTTGATAGTTTCAAAGTCGATCATACTATTATGCACGCTCCCGCAGTACGAATTGCGAAAACCATGACCACGCCCAAAGGTGATATTATCAGTGTTTTTGACCTACGTTTTTGTCAACCGAACAAAGAAATTATTTCGCCGCGTGGAATTCATACCCTTGAACATTTATTCGCTGGCTTTATGCGTGATCATTTAAATAGCGATGATGTGGAAATTATTGATATTTCACCAATGGGGTGTCGCACGGGATTTTATATGTCGTTAATTGGAACACCTGATGAGAAGCTGGTAGCGGATGCGTGGTTAAAAGCAATGCACGATGCATTAGCAGTCAAAGATCAAAATACCATTCCTGAAATTAATGAATACCAATGCGGTTCATTCAAGGAACATTCACTTGAAGACGCTCACAAAGCGGTACAACACGTGATTGATAAAGGCATTGGCATTAATAAAAATGAAGATTTAATGTTAGACGAGAAACTGCTTTATCCACAAGCATAAAGGAAAAAACAAGATGACAACTATCGGTACTCCCTTAACGGCAAAAGCCACCAAAGTGATGATGCTGGGTTCAGGCGAGCTTGGCAAAGAAGTGGTGATTGAATTAATGCGACTTGGCGTAGAAGTGATTGCCGTAGATCGCTATGCAAACGCCCCTGCTCAACAAGTCGCTCACCGAGCTTATACCATTTCTATGTTAGACGGTAACGCCTTGTGTGAACTCGTGGAAAAAGAACAGCCTGATTATATCGTTCCCGAAGTCGAAGCCATCGCCACCGATACGCTGGTAGAATTGGAACAGCAAGGTTTTAATGTGATCCCAACCGCCAAGGCCACCAAACTCACTATGAACCGTGAAGGTATTCGCCGTTTAGCTTCGGAACAATTAGGCTTGCCAACTTCACCCTACCAATTTGTGGATAACCTTGCCGACTTTGAAAGTGCGGTGCAAAAAATCGGCGTGCCTTGCGTGGTGAAACCGATTATGTCTTCATCTGGTCATGGTCAATCGGTGGTGAAATCCTTTGATGACGTGCAAAAAGCATGGGATTATGCTCAACAAGGAGGGCGTGCCGGAGCCGGACGTGTAATCGTAGAGGGGTTTGTTAAATTTGATTATGAAATCACCTTGCTGACTGTTCGTCATATCGGCGGTACCTCTTTCTTAGCCCCGATCGGACACCGCCAAGAAGATGGCGACTACCGTGAAAGTTGGCAACCACAAGCCATGTCAGACATTGCCTTGCAAAAAGCCCAAGACATTGCAGAAAAAATTACCGGAGCTTTAGGAGGCCGTGGCATTTTCGGGGTGGAAATGTTTGTGTGTGGTGATGAAGTGATTTTCAACGAAGTATCGCCACGTCCACACGATACGGGAATGGTCACCTTAATTTCGCAAGAATTGTCTGAATTTGCCTTACATGCTCGTGCAATTCTCGGTTTGCCTATTCCACAAATCAACCTCATCAGTCCGTCTGCATCAAAAGCCATTGTAGTGGAGGGAAAATCCAATCAAGTACAATTTGGCAATCTGGCGGAAGTATTATGCGAACCGAATACCGATTTACGTATTTTCGGCAAAGCCGAAGTGAACGGACACCGCCGTTTAGGTGTGATTTTAGCTCGTGATGAAAACGTGGAAAAAGCCTTAGCTAAAGCGGTTAGAGCGTATGAGAAGTTAGACGTAACACTTTAGTTTTTCAAATTATGTAAGCCTGTAAATTAACAGGCTTTTTTGCCACATTTTCAATCTCCACCACTTCCACTACCCCATTCTCTCTAATCCAAAACCGCACATTATAGTTCCACAAATTCACGCCATAAATCCGATCGGAAATCTGTCCTTGTTGATACGCCGGTCTAGGATCTTGCTGTAACACTTCGATAATAAATCGCTGAAAGTGCGGTTGAAATTTTTCAATTTTTTGTACCGCAGTTTGCGCGATTGGACTAAATCTAACTTGCAATAATGCAGTTGGTTTTTCCTGAGCAAAGCCTGACATCGCATTGGGTTCACTGTCGGCATAGGCAATATAAGGTTTGATGTCGAAAATCGGCGTGCCATTGACAAGATCGACAGAACCTAAATGGAGCAACACTTTGCCATGACCACATTCAATTTTACGTAATTCTACTTTAGATAAACCTAAAGGATTAGGACGGTGCGTAGAACGTGATGCAAATACGCCCACTCGTTGATTCCCACCTAAACGGGGTGGACGAACGGTCGGTTGCCATTTGCCTTGAGGAATTTTATCAAATTGGAAAATCAGCCATAAATGGCTAAATTGCTCCAACCCCCGAACCGTTTCAGGGACGTTGTAAGGAAAAATCAATTCCACCATCCCTGTACCATCTTGCACTAAATTCGGCTGGCGTGGCACGGAGAATTTTTCTTGATAGGGCGTATGAATCCTCCCTATAGGTTGTAAAGTTAAGCTCAAATCAGACATCTTTTTTAATCTATGTTAAAATATTCGCCTTTATCTTACCTTATCCGACATAAAGTGCGGTGTATTTTTTTAGAAATTTATTATGGCAACAATGAAAGCATGGTTCGATACGATTCGACCAAAAACTTTACCCCTCGCGGTGGCAATTATTTTAACCGGTTCTGCATTAGCGCAGTGGCATGGAACATTGAATTGGTCAGTAACATTACTCTGTTTACTGACCGCCACCTTATTACAAATCGTCTCTAACTTTGCCAATGATTATGGGGATTACCAAAAAGGTTCGGATACCGCTGAACGTATCGGACCATTACGCGGTATTCAGCAAGGACAAATGACGGCAACCCAATTGCGAAATGGCTTAATGGCAGTTTGTGTGGCGAGTTTTATTTCCGGTGCCAGTTTAATTGCACTTGCCTATGAAACCACACAAGATCTAATTGCCTTTGCTATTTTAGGTGTCTTAGCGATTTTAGCCGCTATTACTTACACGGTGGGTAAAAAACCCTATGGTTACTTGGGATTGGGCGATATTTCCGTCTTCCTGTTTTTTGGTTTGTTAGCAGTCTGTGGTACTTATTATTTACAAGCGCACAGTCTAGACTGGTCAATTTTCTTACCCGCGGCAGCTTGTGGTTTTCTTTCTACTGCGGTATTAAATATCAATAATTTACGTGATATTGAACAAGATCGAAAAGCCGGTAAAAACACCTTAATTGTGCGAATCGGTGCGGAAAATGGACGCATTTATCATTGCATTTTATTATCCAGTGCGGTGCTTTGTTATGCGATTTTTGCTATTGTACATAAACCGTTACTGCTGATTATTATTGCCATTATTGCGGTATTATTAGCTAAACATGCTCGTTTTGTTTATCAACAAAAAGATCCGATGGCACTCCGTCCGATGTTGGGAAAAATGTCAATGTTGGCTTTAGTTAGCACGGTTTTATTCAGTTTAGGCTTGCTAATTTTATAAGATCGAGCATATACTACAGTAAAATTTTGATATAAGGAAAATGCTATGCAAATTGATACTTCTGAACTCTGCGATATTTATCTGGATCAAGTGGATGTAGTGGATCCGATTTTTTCTAGCTTTGGCGGTATAACGAATTTTTATGGTAAAGTCACCACGGTAAAATGTTTTGAAAAAAACGGTTTAATTGCAGAATTATTAGAAGAAGACGGTGCGGGTCGTGTATTAGTGATTGATGGTGGAGGTGCTGTTCGTCGTGCATTAATTGATGCCGAATTAGCTCAGCTCGCCGCAGATAATCGTTGGGAAGGCATTATTGTATATGGTGCAGTTCGCCAATTAGCCGAATTAGAAAATATTGATATTGGTATTCACGCCCTTGCACCGATTCCGGTGGGCGCGGATGTGGAAACCCAAGGTGAAAGTGATGTACCCGTAAATTTTGCCGGTGTAACGTTCTTTCCTGAAGATCATGTGTATGCCGATTTAACCGGGATTATCCTTTCTCAAGAACCTTTAGAGCTAGATGATCTCAATAATGAATAAAGACAAATTTCAGCAAAGTGCGGTTAAATTTTAAAAAATTTTAACCGCACTTTTTTATTTTATGATCGCCATCACAAATCCATAAAAAAAGTGTTGCTTTTTCTTAACAAGTTGCTAATTTGACATTATTGAGTTATTCAATACAAGGAGATTAATGATGGAGTTCACCCCTGAGAAAAAAAGTAGTTTAAATCCGAAAGGCATTATTCTACTGTTAGATATTGTTTTATTTTTTGTTTTACTAAATGTGCTACCCTTTGATCCTAAAGCGAACAAAGGGTTAGCGTTGCTCGCTTTTGTGGCTATTTTATGGTTAACCGAAGCATTACACGTAACGATTACCGCTATCATCGTGCCGATACTAGCTATCGGGTTAGGGCTAGTCACCACTAAAAATGCCTTAGTTGCCTTTGCGGATCCCACCATCTTCTTATTCTTTGGTGGATTTGCGTTATCAACCGCTCTTCATATTCAAAAATTAGATCGCTTGATTGCAAACCGCATCATGGCGCTAGCTGGTGGTAATTTATTTGTCGCTACGCTATATTTATTTAGTGTGACAGCGTTTCTTTCCATGTGGATTAGTAATACCGCTACGGCAGCGATGATGTTGCCACTTGCCATGGGGGTATTAAGTCAGTTAGATCGCGAAAGAGAACATGGCACCTATATTTTTGTGTTATTAGGTATTGCATACAGTGCCAGTATCGGTGGGATGGGAACGTTAGTAGGGAGTCCTCCAAATGCTATCGTAGCATCGCAATTGCATTTAACCTTTGCGGATTGGTTATGGTATGGTTTACCGATCATGATTATTTTAATGCCATTGATGATTGGTACGCTTTATATCGTATTTAAACCCAATCTAAACATAAAATTTGAGCAACATTTTGAACAGATTAAAATGAATAACGATCGCATTATTACCTTGATCATCTTCATTTTTGTTGCCCTTTGCTGGATTTTCAGTGGTTATATTAATCCGATATTATCATCATTATTCGGTTTAGAGAAAAACATTGCCAGTTTTGATAGTGTCATTGCGCTATTAGCCGCAGTTTTAATCGTGGTATTTAATGTGGCATCTTGGAAGCAAATTCAGAATAACACCGAATGGGGTGTCCTCATGTTATTCGGGGGGGGGTTAACCTTGAGTGCGGTGTTAAAAGATTCGGGTGCAAGTAAAATTATGGCGGATGGTATTGTATTTATGATTGAAGGTGGTCATTATTACATTATTGGCTTAGTAGTTGCGGCATTTATTATTTTCTTAACCGAATTTACGTCTAATACCGCCAGTGCTGCCTTACTCGTTCCAATCTTTATTTCTATTGCTGAAGCGTTAGGCATGGCACCTATTGGTTTAGCCTTAATTATTGGTCTCGGTGCGTCTTGTGCCTTTATGTTGCCAGTGGCAACACCACCAAATGCCATCGTATTTGGTACAGGAGAAGTGAAACAAAGTGAAATGGTAAAAGTAGGATTTATTTTAAATCTGACTTCTGTCTTTGCTATCGCTACTATCGGTTATTTACTTTGGTTGAACTAATTTTGAGCTAAACCCAAAGAATTGGACGCTTATTTTAAGGACTGACCACGATATTATATCGGACTCAGTCCTTTTAATGTTAATGAAGTACGTTTTTTTATTTAATGGCAAACCTATTGATTCATTAGTGCACCTGATATAATATTGATATTTATTCGCATTAAGTCTAGAATAACTAAAAATGCTTGATTAGCCTGTTCGTTGCTAATGTCATACTTATATCATAAAGGATTGGTTATGTTTCTCTCCGTACTTAAAGATCAGCACTTGCCCTTTTGTTTGAGTGTTTTGCTTGCGGCGAGTGCCAGCTTGCTGTTATTGTGCGGTTTTTGGCTGATTGCACAATTTGTGGCAGATGCCGAGTTTAGCCATTTAGGGTGGACAGCGCTGGTGTGGAGCGTGGCGGCGTTGTGTAGCGGTTTATCCGCTTATCTTGCACACCGTGTAGAAGGGCGTTTAGCCGAGCATTTACGCACCCAAACCGCACAACATTTAAGCTATCTGCCCCATAGCACCCTTTCTCGTTATAGCAACAGTGATTTACAAGCCTTGCTGACCAGCGATATTGCACGTATCCATCATCTTTTTGCTCACTTACCCAGTGAAATTGCGGTATTTATTGTTGTGCCGCTGACGGCGTTTAGCCTGTTATGGCTGTTATTGGGGGCAAAAACCCTGCTCATTCTCACCCCGGCACTACTTGCATCGCTGTATTATGTGTGGATTTTACCCAAAACCAGTGCCAAAGATAGCGAAGCGAGAATGCAAGTAGTCAAACGCATTATTGAGCTGGTAGGAGATTATTTTAAGGGGATAAAAATTCAGCGTGTGTTTGGCGGTGAGCAAGATTTCTTGGCTCAATATCAACAACAAACCGCCAAATTTACCAGCGAAATGTTGCAATGGGTGAAAAAAGTTGCCACGCTGTCCGCCTTTGCGGTGGCGTTGTTACAAGCGGTGAGTACGTTTGCGATTACTTATGCCCTGACCTATCAACAACCGCTTGACATCATTGCGGCAGCGCTGTTTTTTAGCCTATCTTTTGTTACCCCTGTGTTGCGACTTGGACACGGCATTGATTATTTACGCATCGGCAAAGGAGCATTGACCCGCATTAAGCAATTTTTGAGCGAAGAAAAAATTCAATGGGGAACGCTTACCGCAACAGCAACGCCAGATTTAACCCTTGAAGTGGATAATGCCTGTGTGCAATTTGATAAAACGGTATCAGCACATCAGCCCTTTAATCTACGTATTGAACCGCATAAACTGACCGTGATTACAGGGCGAAGTGGCTGTGGTAAAAGCACACTTTTACGCGCCATTGCAGGTTTAGAACGGCTTAGTTCAGGGGAAATTCGTCTCAATAACACGCCTATTTTTGCCTTTGATGAACATTATTTTCATCAACTATTGCGTTATATTCCGCAACAAATTCAACTGCCACCCTGTACCATTGAGCAAATTATAAGCATTGAACAGCCTGATATTGACTCCTTGCGAATGCAACAAACCTTAAGCCAACTTGGTTTGGATTATCCTTTCAACCAAGCGGCAGATTTGTTATCAGGTGGCGAACGCCAACGGCTACAACTTGCGGCGGCATTTATCAGCAAGGCACAAATTTTCCTGCTTGATGAACCGACTAGCCATTTAGATGAACACAGCAGTCAGTTAGTGATTCAAGCCTTACGTACCTTGCAACAACAAGGCAAAACCCTTGTGCTCGTCAGCCATAGCCAAACGCTGATTCAACAAGCCGATTGTGTCATTCATTTATCTTCAATTTAACAGGTTTTTTATGCAACATTCCACACTCAAAAAAATCATCTATCAACGCTTTAGTTTGCCTGTTTTGTTATGGGCGGGAGTGGCATTATTAGAAACCCTGTTTTATTTTGCCTTGATAAATGCCCTTGCCCAGCAGTCAGGTTTCGCCACGGTGTTATGTTTGGCGGTGATTTGCGTACTGTTTACCACCCTTGCAGGACGCTTCGGCTATTTATCAGGGGTAAAACTCGCAGGCGATTTATATCAAGGACTTGAACAAGTGTTACGCAATGCCAAATTATCGTGGTTTAGTCTTGCCAATCAAGCCAAAGCCAGCAGTATGGCAGCCGAAAAAATCCTATTTTTAATGAGTTTACCTGCTCACCAAATGCAAACTTTTGTCTATGCTTCGCTTTTCCCAATATTGATTAGCGGCGGCGTGATTTATGCTTTTGGTTGGCAAATCGGCTTGTTAGTTATTGTCAGTTTAATTATCGCTTTTGCCTTGCAATTAGTCGGACAACGCACCTTGCAAGGACTTGAACAACAACGCCAACAACTGCAACAACAGCTTGATGAACAGAGTTTGCAATTTGTGGATAATTTAGCCTTTTGGCGGAGTGTGCGTGGTATGCAACACGCCGGCGCAGGCTTAAACGCCTTATGGTACAACAACGCCACATTGTTAGCCAAACTCAACCGTTTAGCGAGTGTAATGATAAGTCTTGCTACCCTAAGTAGCTTATTGCCAATGCTGATCGTCGCCATCGGTTTGGCAACCAATGGGGCAACGCCGCTACAAATTTTACTGCTTGTGCTGTTAGTCGCGCGGGCTGCTGCTCCCTTTGAAACCCTTGCTATTGCCCTGCTTTCGCTTCCCAGCATAAAAACCGCATTCGCCCAATATCAAGAATTGCTGAATGCTCCCCATCTTAAGCAAAAGGATGTTGACGGAAACAATATTTCCCAACACAATGTTACCCCAAACAACGATAAAACTGCGGTGAAAAATAACGCTGTTTTAAGCATTTGCAAGCTACATTATGGCGTATTGAAAAATATCAATTTTCAGATAAATCAAGGCGAACGCGTCCAAATTGCAGGGGCAAGCGGTTGTGGCAAAAGCACTTTATTAGAATTACTACTGCGTTTTGATGACCCCGAACAAGGGCAAATTTTACTCAACAATACCGACATCAAAACCCTGCCTTACCGCAACTTTATGCAACAATTTGCCTATGTGCCACAAGAACCTGTGTTATTTGCCGGCACACTTGCCGAAAACTTACGCTTAGGCAACCAAGCCAGCGATGAGCAATTAACCGAGATATTACAGAGCCTTAATTTAGGTTATTTATTAAACCGTGAGCAAGGGCTAAATCAACAAATCGGCAGAAACGGCGAAAAACTCTCCGGTGGCGAACGCCAACGCCTATGTTTAGCCCGCGCCTTGCTGAAAAACGCTCCAATTTTGCTATTAGACGAAGTAACCGCCCCCTTAGACGACAGCAGCGAAACCGCCGTATTAGATTACATCAAAGCCCAACACCGCACGGTGATTTTCACTACGCATAAAAATGACAGTAAATGGGAGAGTGATAAGGTGGTGGGGTTGTAGCTAAACATAATTAAACTATTATGCTAAAAAATATCGGTATAGATAAAGTAGATGTCTTTTAGTAGATAAAAAGAGTGAAGCATAAGGGACATGTTTTCGTCATTTACAAAGTAAAAACCTACCACTTATGGTTTAAAGTTTGGTGGTATTTAGTCATAAAAATCTGCACCTTAATGGGTTGGTTATTCGTCCAACTTTTGGGGTACAGATCATTTAACAAAAGTGCGGTTAAAAACGTTTAAGTTTTTACTAGAACGAATACTTCACATTGGCAAAATAAACTCGTCCTTCTTCTACATAACCCTCAGTCAAATAATAATTTTTATCAAAAATATTGGATACCCCCACATCAATACTTAACCCTTGTTTAAAGGCGTAAGTGATTTTGGCATCGGTGGTACCAAAGCCTGATAGGGTTTCGTATTTTTTATTCACCAACGCATAACGCCCAGATTCTGCGGTTTGGCTTAAATAAACAGATAATTCTGGAGTAATTTTCCAATCTGTATAAGCAAAGAATTTATGACGGGGTAAATTGGTGACTTTAATGCTTGAATCACCATTCTTTGCATGAATATAAGTATAATTGGCACCCAAAGTGATGTCTTTAGTGATAAACGTCGTTACGCCTAACTCAACACCTTTGTATATGGCTTTATCCACATTTTGGTTTTGCACATCAGCACTGGCATCATTGATCGCCACTTCATTGATCGCATCTTTGACATGACTATAGAATAATGCCCCCTCTACCTTAAACATATCACTGAAAGTACGGAAATAACCAATTTCAAAATGATCCGCAATTTCTGGTTTTAAGAATGGGTTTGGTAAACGATTTCGATCAATCCTACGCGAATAACGCTCTTTCATAGTTGGTAAATGACTTTTATGCGCATAACTTAGGCTTAATTCGTCATTTTGACTAAAATTATGCGCTAATTTTGCCTGATAATTGAATGCGTGTTGTGAACCAGTTTCAAAATTATAAAGTCCATACTCTCCACTTGCCGTTGAAAGAAGTTGATAACTTTGTGCTTTGATAGCATCTTTATAATCATAGCTTATCCCCATGATCACTTTGGTTGTATCGGTAACACGATAAGTATCTTCTAAACCAACACTATAGGTACGATCTTCATCTCGAGCCACTGGATTATCATCATCGTGATCGCGATGCACATCAAATTTGTAAAGTGCGGATAATTTTAAAATATTCTTTTCACTGGTATTTGCCCCGAACTCTAAACCCGCTCCATAGGAATAATCACGGTAATAACTGGTACTTTTACCCTGTGAGCTAAAGGTTTCATTGTTATAAATTTCTAAATCATTTTTGAACGTATCGTGGAATAATTTAGTATTTAAATAATATTGACCGTCTGCAAATTCGGTATGTGATAAGAAATAAATGCTTTCTTTATCCCACGCTGGCCAACGCCAAAATCTTGGTTTACCATTGCCCGTATAAAATGGTTGTTGTTTTCTGCCATCTTGATTGGAATAGGAAATCGCATATTCATCGGTGGCATTTGGGGTGTAACCCACACGCAAACTTAATTTGCGATCGCGGCTGGATGAATTTTCCGCCCGTCCACCATTTTCATAACTGGTCGGTTGAAAATCACGCGAAAGCTGTAAGCCTTGGCGTTCAGCAAAACTACCACTCACTTGTGCATAGAATTTTTCTTGTTTGGTACCTAAATTAAAATAAGTTTGATTCACCGCAGTGTGGCTATTACGTCCTGTTTGATAACCATAGCCGATCGTACCTTCAAGCGCTTTAGTTGGTTTGCGAGTTACCAAATTGACGGCACCCCCCATGGTATTTGCCCCATATAAGACTGAGCTTGCCCCTTTAGAAATATTAATTTCCGCTAAATCAAAGGTAGTAAAACGCCCTAAATCCATTGTACCATCATAAGGCACATAAACCGGAATACCATCAATAAATACAGGTACTCTGAGTGCATCAAAACCTCGCACACGGATATTTTGTTCACCACGAGCACCACCACGTTCAAAAGACACGCCGGGGGACATTTTAGCCACTTGAGCCACATTGGAAATTTGATTTTGACGAAGTTGATCTTGATTGACAGAAACTGTACTAATATCAGTATCATTTTCCACTACATCAATTTGACCAAGAGTAAAGACTTCAGCGTAGCTGGTTGCGGAGCAACAAGCTACGGCTATAGCCGTGCAAATTAACGATTTTTTCATTAATAATTTCCTTATTGGTTAGGGTTGAAACGTAATTTTAAAGCAATGGTGATCGCCGAAAATAAGCGTTCATCATTATCTTTCAAATTTTCTCTAAAGGTTTTATTGGGGTCCGTAATGTTAACTCGACCTTGATGTAATTCAGTGAGTAAAAACGTTAAAGGAAGACACAATTTTTCTGCTAATTCTTTGACGGTAACATGCTCAAAAGTCATTAATAATCTATCCAAATTACAATAGGACGGATATTTTTGTTTAAAACAAACATCGGTTAATTGAGCAATCTGTTTCAACGCTTTGCGACGGCGGTGAATAAAATGAATAATCAATAAAACCATAAAACATGTACCGACTATTTGATGAAGTCGAGCAAAAAATAGCACATTTCCTATGCCAAAAGATAAACAAATTGCAGAAATCACCATGGATATTAGGCTAAATAACAATAAAAGAATTAACATGCTTTTGGCTATAATCTGTAATTTTTGCATTAATTTTCTCACAAACAAGCAAAGTATAAATGATTATATAATGATAAATAAAAAAATTGAATATTTTTTACGCTATTTTTACAAAAATGTTACTAAAAATATCTATTGCTAACTAATTAGCATAGCAATTACCCACCGGATCATCATTTATAAGGAAAACTTATTGTTCATCACGGATTTTTAAATAAAAAAGGTTGCTAAAGAAATAAAAAATAATCATTAGCAACACTTTTGTTTACTATGTCTTTTTTAAGCCATCAACACCCTAACAATCCTGCCCGCCATATTTCTCATCACGCAACATGGCACGCACGGCGTGATCAAAATCATTTAACACCTGATCGGCATTTTCTGCATTTACGCCTTTGGCATCTAAATAGAATTTGATTTTTGGTTCGGTACCAGATGGACGAACAATTAAGCGGCTGCCGTTATCTTGCATAAAGACCAAAATATCATTTTGGCGTTCGGTTTTTAAATGATCGATAAATTGGACAACCGCATGTCCGCCAATTTCACTCGGTGGATTATGGCGAAGTGCGGTCATTAATTCACCGATTTTGCTTAAATCGCTGACACGAATAGAAATTTGACCACTGACATAGGCACCAAATTCTTGGGTGAATTCTGCGATATAATCGGCAAGGGTTTTGCCTTGTTGTTTTAAATAGCAAATGAGATCAAGGAACACAATAGCAGCAGAAATACCGTCTTTATCACGCACTTTATCGGGGTCAACTAAATAGCCTATAGCTTCTTCAAAACCGAATAATAAGCCTTGTACTTTGCCAATATATTTGAACCCTGTTAAGGTTTCTTCCGATTGGAAACCGTATTTTTTCGCAATTTCTGCTAACGCTGGCGATGATACTAAAGAACAAGCTAGAACGCCTTGTTTTCCTTGATTTTGCTGGGCTAAATACCAACCCAACAAACAACCGATCACATTACCATGCAAGGCTTTCCAGTTGCCTTGCGCATCAGGCATTGCCACGGCTAAACGGTCTGCGTCTGGGTCGTTAGCTAAAATAAATTCAGCATTTTTCGCTTTGGCTAATTTAAAAGCTAAATCTAATGCCCCTTTTTCTTCGGGATTAGGGAAATTCACCGTTGGGAAGGTGCCATCGGGTTGAATTTGTTCAGTGACTAAATGGGGTTGTGGTAAGCCTGCTTTGGTCAAGGTTTTGCTTAACACTTCATAGCCCACACCGTGCATCGCCGTATAAACATAGTTAATCTCGGCTTTTGGCTGTTTGGCTAGGCTTGCGGTTTTTTCAATATAAGCGTTGACGACGTCATCATCTAACACAATGTAATCTTGGCTGCGTGGTAAATCCTGAATATTGCCAAGGGCGACTTCATCAATTAACGCCGCAATTTGTTTATCAGCGGGCGAAACGATTTGACCGCCACCATTGGCTTTGCCTAAATACACTTTATAACCATTATCTTCCGGTGGGTTATGACTGGCAGTCACCATCACGCCTGCGGTGGTGTCAAAATGTTGGATAGCGTAGGCTAACACTGGGGTTGGCAATTTACGGGGTAATAAATAAGTTTTAATCCCGGCTCCCGCCATGATTTCAGCGGTATCTTTAGCAAAGACATCAGAATTTTTTCGACCATCATAACCTAAAACAATGGAGGGTTTTTCATCATAACCTTGAATAAATTTGGCTAAACCGCCAGCAGCTTGAGCCACGAGAACACGGTTCATCCCCATTGAGCCAGCTTGTAAACGTCCACGTAAGCCAGCGGTACCAAATTGCAAACGTCCGTCAAAACGGGCTTTTAGTTCATCTGTGGCAGTATGATCACCTGCTTGAGCTTGTTCAATTAATTGACGTAATTCTGCTTTGGTTTCTGCATCGGGATCTTGTGCTAACCAGTTTTGTGCAATATTAAAAATTGTTGTCATAGTATCTCCTTATTTTTATTAAAATAATCATTAACAGGATTGTTAATGATTTAGCCTATCTTTTTCAAGGCTAAAATACAACCTAAAATCACGATTATTCCGCCTAATCCTTGATATAGGTTAATTTTTTCACCGAGTGTGAAATAGCCAATAACGGCGGTGGAAAGAGGAATGATTAATTGAATAATATTAAACACCACCACCCCTTGTTTTTGTACGATATAAAATGCCATTAACATGCCTGTGAGTAATCCATAAATACCGGCTAATCCGAGTCCAATTAACATTACCTGACTGACATTTTGCAATTGTTCAATGGTATGAGTGTGAATGGCGAGTATTAAATAAAGTATGCCTGATAATGTGGCGGTGGAGGCACTAATCACAATCGCGTGTAGTCTTTTTGATACCTGTTTTACCACCAAATTCATGATAGACTGAATAAATATGGCGGTAGCTAAAAATACGGAACCGAGTATAAAATCACTGTTTTCACTACTTTTATCACTAAAAAGCACAAACAATAATGACCCAATGACAGCCACGACACTTCCCAAATAAAACCGTTTTTGTTTTGCTCGTTGTCGTTCATCTTTAAAGAAAATGGCAGCCATAATAATGGCCAATGGCATAGCGAGAATGCCAAAAATACTGCCTGCTACGGCAGAAGTATATTTTAATCCATTAATAAAAAAATACATGTTGCTTGTCATTAACACAGCGAGCAGTAACAGGCTAAAAATAATGGTCGGTTCAGCGAATATTTTTTTCAGCTCTTGGCAGAATTTAACTAGGCAGATTAATATAAAAAATAATCCTCCCGCTAAACAGCGCACCGCATTATTATTTAGCGTGTCAAAATGTAGGCTGGTAAATCGCATAATGGGAAAACCGAAGCCCATTAAAATAATATAAGAAATGCGCGTGAGTTGTTCGTTGTTCATTGATCATCAAAAAGTAACATTACTTACCTAAATGGTGGCGTAAAATCCGTAAAAAATAAAGCAAGAAATATTCAAAATGAGAGATACTTCACAAAATTTCGAGCTAGATAATGCAGCTTGAAGAATAGAACAACTATTTATGTATTTATGGTAATATAATGAAATCTAAACAATAGTTTATTTATCGCTAATATATGAATATCCGTTACTTTTTACACAAAAAATTACGCCAAACGCACCGCATTTCTCGAAAAACCATTGAATTTTCTTGCTTATTGATTGGAGCGAGTTTAGTTGCTTTATTTTCTCTTGGTTTTGCGAAATTAGCAGAATTAGGGCTGGAATGGAACGCACTTTGGACGGCTAAATATCCCCTTGCAGTTTGGCTAGTATTACCTTTGGGTATGGCGTTGTTAGCTTGGTTTACACCGAGATATACGCCTTATGTGGGCGGTAGTGGCATTCCGCAAGTGATTGCTGCATTGAGCTTGCCACATGGTGCGAGAAAGTCCTATTTAGTACAATTTGTGCAAACTTTGTGGAAAATCCCATTAACCTTTTTAGCCATGTTATTTGGTGCATCGGTGGGGCGTGAAGGTCCTTCGGTGCAAGTGGGGGCAGCGGTGATGTTGGCTTGGGGAAATTGGTGTCATCATCATAATATTGCGTTTCGTGGTTTGAATGCCAATGAATTAATGGCAGCTGGTGCAGGTGGTGGTTTAGCGGCTGCCTTTAATGCACCCTTAGCTGGGGTTATTTTTGCCCTTGAAGAATTGGGGCGTGGGGTAATTTTGCGTTGGGAACGTCGTGTGTTATTAGGCGTTCTTGCAGCGGGTTTTATTTTAGTGGCGATTGACGGTAACAACCCTTATTTTCCATTATACAAAGGTGCTACAAATACAAAAGATATTTTGCTTTGGGTGCTAATGTGTGGTGTTATTTGTGGAATTTTAGGGGGGATTTTTGCTCGTTTATTGGCAAAAGGTGTAGTTGGCGTGGTGCCTGCTCTGATTCGTGGTTGGGTTCGCCATCACCCCGTTACTATGGCATTAATTTTAGGGCTAATTCTTGCGGGATTAGGCACTTATACTAACGGACAAACCTATGGCACGGGTTATGAAGTGGTCACGCAAGCCTTAGATGGGCAACTGATTCAACCAGAAACGACTGGCATTGCCAAATTATTTGCCACGGTGGCGACCTATTGGACGGGGATTGCTGGCGGTATTTTTACCCCTGCATTGACAGTGGGAGCTGGAATCGGCTCACAGATTTCTGGTTTCACTGGTGAACTCGTAGATGGTCGTTTATTGGTGTTATTATGTATGGCAGCCTTTTTAGCAGGTGCCACGCAATCACCCGTGACAGCTGCTGTCGTAGTGATGGAAATGACGGGTAGTCAACCCGTGTTAATCTGGTTATTAATTGGTGGGATTGTATCGACTATTGTGTCACGTCAAATTATGCCAAAACCGTTTTACCATTTTGCCGCAGGACGTTTTCGTCAACGTATTCAAGAACAAGGATAATTCAAAAACTTATGCAAAATCAACCGCACTTTCCTACGCCTTATTACCGTGGACGTTTTTCCGTGGCACCAATGTTAGATTGGACGACACGTCATTGCCGTTATTTTCATCGTCAATTTAGCAAGCAGGCTTTGCTTTATACGGAAATGGTAACGGCTCAAGCGATTATTCACGCCAAATATGATCATTTAGCGTTTGATTTAGCGGAAAATCCAGTTGCCTTACAATTAGGTGGTAGCGACCCTGAACAGCTCAAACAATGTGCGATTTTAGCCGAACAACGGGGCTATCAGGAAATCAACTTAAATGTGGGTTGTCCGTCTGATCGTGTACAGAACGGCATGTTTGGCGCGTGTTTAATGGCAAAAGCCGATTTAGTGGCAGACTGTGTGCAAGCTATGCAGAGTGCGGTGCAAATTCCTGTCACAGTGAAAACCAGAATTGGCATTGATGAGTTAGATAGCTATGATTTTCTGTGTGATTTTGTGCAAAAAGTGCAAGCTGTGGGCTGTCAGGATTTTATCGTCCATGCTCGCAAAGCATGGCTTTCTGGCTTAAGCCCAAAACAAAATCGTGAAATTCCACCTTTAGATTACGAGCGAGTGTATCAGCTCAAACGAGATTTCCCGCACCTTTGGATTAGCATTAACGGTGGCATTAAAACCATTGCAGAAATACAAACCCATTTGCAATACGTTGATGGGGTAATGGTGGGCCGTGAAGCCTATCAAAATCCATCTTTATTAGGCGAAATTGATCAAGCCTTATTTGACCCTAATGCACCGATCATCACCGCTCATCAAGCGGTACGCAATATGTTCCCTTATATTGAAAGCCAACTCAGTCAGGGTGTGTATTTAAATCATATTGTTCGCCATATATTGGGTGCATTCCAAAATTGCAAAGGGGCAAGACAATGGCGACGACATTTAAGTGAAAATGCGTGCAAGCCGAATGCGGGGGTGGACGTGGTGGAAACGGCGTTAGGGTTTGTGGAGCAAGACTAAATGATTAAAGCATGTTAGACTGAAAAGTGAATAGATACCTGATAATTTAAAAGGAGGCAGTATGAAACAACATCAATATCAAGTCAATGTCAAATACCTCAGTGATCATGAGGGGAACGAAGTGAATCAAGAAATCACCTTTTCCGCTCCCAATCATGATAATATTTTTGCAATTATTGAAAGAACACAACAGCGTGACGGTTTTACTTTAGAAATGGCACAACGTTTTGCGGTGGGATTGAAGTTAATGACCGAGGTGGTCATGGAACATCGTAATAATCCATTGTTCAAGGAACTGAAGCCCCAAATTGCAGAAATGATGAAGATTATTAAGGGAAAATCAAGAAAGGTTGAAGATTAAGACGTGTAAATGAATGGTGAAGTGCGGTGAAAAAATAAACTTTTTTCACCGCACTTTTGGGTTTGCTGTTATGAAGTTTTTATGATTATGACCATAAAAATACTATCTTTAAATAAAACTAAAAGCGTTTTTCTACTTGAACATAGTAATTACGTCCCGGTCCCCCGGTTGCTGTGGTATCCAATGTTCCTGCAGGTTTGTATTTTTTATTCAATAGGTTGTTAACCCCAAACATTACCTTGAGATCTTGGTCGATAAAGCCAAATCCAGTACTTTTGGGTTGCCATATGCCGTTAAAATCCACTTGGGTAAAGGTACCATTTACATAGGAATAATGCTTGTCTCTTGAATAATAATCAAAGGTATCGGCTTTTGGTTTAAACCAATGTTTTACTTTAAACCCTGCGGTTAAATCCCAAGGATGATAGCTATAAGCGATACCTGCGGTGATACGATCGGCAAAAGTGGATACGCGTTTGCCAGTGGCGGTATTTTTTAATTTCAAATGACCATAACTACTACTTAATAGTAAATCGCCGATGGCATATTTAAGTTCCGCTTCCACCCCAGTACGTTTCACATTGGATACGTTGAGATATTGCGCATATTGTGCTGGGTAGTTTGGATACATTCTTTCAGGCGGCTCCCCCAATTCTGGTCTGGCTTGGAGCGAAATCATATCTTTAATTTTGCCATTAAAGTATGTGGCTTTAAAATAAATAGCATGCCCTAGATTAAACAAATTATTTTTAGACACAGAAAAACCGGTTTCATATTCTTTGGCGGTTTCAGGTTTTAAGTCTGGATTTGGAAGATAGTAATAATGTGGATTTAATAATCCTTGTGATGAGGTTTCATCTGGTGTCGGTGCGCGAAATGTTTCTGAATAGCCAGCGAGTAAATTAATGCCGTCTAACACTTCATAGCTCAATGCCACACGAGGAGAAAAGCGTTTTTCTTTATAAGATTGTCCGCCTGCTTTTTCTACCTTACGTTTAAAAATATCATAACGTCCGCCAAGGGTGAGAATGAGACGATTAAATTGAATATTATCTTGGAAATACAAGCCAATATCGTGGCTGGTATTCGGGAATGCGCCGGTATCGTTTTTTCCTGCTAAGGTTATAAAAGTGGCATCCATTTTTTTGTTTTTATAATCTGCACCAAGCACTAATTCATGATCTAAATGACCTGTCTGAAACTTGGCAATGTTTTTAGCAGAAAAACCGTAACGTTTATCTGAGTTGGTGTAATCGCTTAGAGATGTTGTACTTTTCGCAATACGATGATATTCCGCTTCGGAATAAAATGCTCGCAAAGTAAGATTAATCCAAGGATTGCTAGGGTTATATTGATGGGTTAATACATAGTCTTTTTGACTAAGTTTACCGCGTACAGGATTATCTTCATCATAATCATGATAAAGGGTCTGCCAACCAGTGTTGAGTTTATCGGTATAATTAAAAGCAGAAAGAGTTAAGCGATGATTGGTATTCATATCCCAACCAAATTTAGCAAAATAGCTATTAATATGTTCATCATTTTTATTATGGGTTATACCATCTTGCCCGCCATCTGCAATTTTCACATTGCCATGTAACGCTCGCTTAGCGTGGAATAAAATATCTACTGGGGCAGCATTGGGGCGAGCATAAAGCTGTACCATGCCACTTTTCATATTATTAGATTCTAAACGTCCTCCAATACTTGCACCATATTGTTGTCCTGGGCGAAGATAATCAGAGGCATCTTTTGTCGTCATGCTGATAATCCCTCCAATGGCACCCGAACCATGTAATATTGAGGACGCTCCTTTTACAGTTTCGATATTTTTAAGAATGTCGCTATCGCTTCTAAAACTAGAAATATGATTGGAATAAAGCGTTGGATCTCGTGGTACATCATCTTGTTGAATAATCACGCGATCAATATCGCCATAACCAAAGCCACGAACTTTGAAATTTTGTCCAATTTGGCGGCTCATATCTCGACCAAAGTCCACATTTGGACTTTCACCCAAAACATCAATTAAGCGACTTTGACTTAATAATGAGTCCGATTCAAATTTAGAGGCTTGTCCTACAAATTTGGCACTGTCAGTTGCACTTCGATTTGCACTGACAATAATCGTATCAAGGGTGTTTTTACATTGTTTTAGGCTGCGATCTTGCTGGCATTCTTCATTTTGGGCGTAAGCCAAACTACAAGGAAGTACAGCAAAGGAAAGGCTCATTGAGAGTGTGGAAAGGGTAAATTTTTTTTTCATATTTAAGCTCCATTTAAGATGTGATTAAAAAAATAAACAGCTAAAACGCGAGCTAATATTAATCGTAATGATAATTATAATCAATAACATTTGTTGTTTTTTTGTTAAAAATGCGGTGAAACAATAAATTTTTTCACCGCACTTCGAACCGTTTAAATAAAGAAACCCTTATTCCGCCAAAAATCCCCCACTCTGGTGTTGCCATAATTTGGCATATAAGCCATTTAGTGCCAATAATTCAGCGTGGGTACCTTGTTCTACAATTTGTCCTTGATCTAACACAATTAAACGATCCATCGCGGCAATGGTGGATAAACGATGGGCGATGGCGATCACGGTTTTGTTTTCCATCATTTTATCAAGACTTTGCTGAATGGCTGCTTCCACTTCACTGTCTAACGCACTCGTCGCTTCGTCAAGTAACAAAATTGGGGCATTTTTTAACATCACTCGGGCAATGGCAATACGTTGGCGTTGTCCGCCGGAGAGTTTTACGCCACGTTCTCCAACGTGAGCATCATAGCCTCGGCGACCATTTGCATCAGTTAATAGCGGAATGAAATCAGCGGCTTCTGCTCGTTGAGCTGCATTGAGCATATCTTGTTCAGTGGCATTAGGACAACCATAAATGATATTTTCACGTACAGAACGGTGTAACAATGAAGTATCTTGTGTGACTAATCCAATTTGGCTACGTAGGCTTTCTTGTTGTACATCTAATATGTTTTGCCCGTCAATCGTAATGGCGCCTTGTTGGGTTTCATAGAAACGTAATAATAAATTGACAATGGTGGATTTACCCGCACCAGAACGACCAATTAACCCTACTTTTTCACCTGCCTTAATGGTTAAGTTAAACTGTTGTAACAGTGGTTTTTCGGGCGTATAAGCAAAACTGACATTATCAAAACGAATTTCCCCTTGGGTAATTCGTAATGTCGTGGCATTTGGTTTATCTACAATGGTATGTGGTTTTGATAAGGTCTGCATACCGTCATTTACCGTACCAATATTTTCAAATAAGCGAGCGGATTCCCACATAATCCAATGTGCCAAACCGTTCACTCGTAGTGCCATGGCAGTAGATGTCGCGATGGCTCCCACGCCAACTGCTCCCCGTTGCCAAAGTATCACGCCTAAAATGGCAGAGCTTAAAGTTAAGAAGATATTGCTCGCATAAGTTAATACATCTAAGCTTGTGCCTAAGCGCATTTGTGCATGCACAGTCCGCATAAATTCTTCCATCGATCTTTTCGCATAGGAAGCTTCACGCTCGCCATGTGAGAACAATTTGACGGTAGCAATATTTGAATAGGCATCCGTTACTCGCCCTGTCATAAGCGAACGAGCATCAGCTTGATGTTCAGCAGTTTTGGCTAATTTAGGAATAAGATAGTATAAAATACAGCCAAACATAATGGCCCATAGAATAAAGGGCACCAGAAACCAACTATCAAAGGCGACTAATACTGCTCCTGACGTGATAAAATAAACCCCAACATAAATCACCATGTTGGCTACAGTGAGAACGGTGTCTCGTACCGCAAGAGCGGTTTGCATCACTTTAGCAGAGACACGACCGGCAAATTCATCTTGGTAAAAACTTAAACTTTGTCCCAGCATTAAACGGTGGAAATTCCAACGTAACCGCATCGGAAAAACCCCTTGTAGGGTTTGCAAACGGACCATAGATGTGAGAAATGTCCAACCGATACTTAACACCAAAATAGCGAACATTCCGATTAAATAATGTCCTTTTTCAGCCCATAAGGTTTCTGGTGTATAAGCACTGAGCCAATCGACCAACTTCCCCATAAATTGAAACATGAGGGCTTCCATAACCCCTACACCAATGGTTAAAAAAGCGAAAAACGCAATCCAGGCTTTCGTGCCTTCTAGATTTGACCATAAAAACCGCCATAACCCTTTTTCTGGGGTTTTAGGGGGCGTATCTGGGTAGGCATTAATTCGATTCTCAAACCAAGAAAATATTTTATTTAGCATGTTGTTATACCTATAAGAAAACAAAAGGCAACGGGAACGTTGCCTTAAACTGATGGTATTATAACGCAAAATCTCGCAAAAAAGCACCGCACTTTTATATTTTGAATTAAAGTGAGGTGAAAATAAGGGTTATTCTAATGCTTTGCCTTTGAGTTCTGGTATTAAGAAAAATGTCGCTAGCATATCAAGCACATAGATCGTGGCAAGAAATGCGATAGCAATTGGGAACGAATAAGCTGAAACCACCGCCCCAACCACAATGGGTCCAAAGCCACCCACCGCACGTCCGATATTAAATAAGACATTTTGCGCAGTAGCACGTGCTTCGGTTGGATAAGCTTCTGACATTAACGCCCCATAACCTCCCATCATACCGTTCACAAAGGCACCTAATAACGCACCGGCAAACAACATAGCCGTTGGGTCAGTTAATTGGGAATAGGTCACAATACTGAGCACGGCACCCAATTGGAAGATGAGGAAACTTGGTTTACGTCCGATAGCATCTGCTAACCGACCAAAAATCCAAATGCCAGCCATCATGCCACAAATTGTCACTGCCGTCCAAAGCCCAGATTTAGTTAAACTAAAGCCGAGTTGTTTAGATAAAAAGTTAGGTAACCAAATCATAATACCGTAATAGCCAAAGTTTTGTACTGATGTCAGGACAACAATTCCAAGGCTGACTTTTGTGGTGTTCTTATCTTTGATTAATAATTTGAAAGGTGATTTTTTCGGTTTATTGCTACTCGCTTGTTTTCTAACAAACACCTCAGGTTCATGTAACTTAGCGCGCAAATACCAAGCCACAAAAGCAGGGAAAATTCCCACTAAGAACATACCTCGCCAACCGATAATCGGTAATAATAATGGGGTCAATAATGCTGCAGCGAGGACCCCAATTTGCCAACCTAATGCGACATAAGATGACGCTTTAGCTCGATGACGAGCCGGCCATGCTTCCGCTGCCAATGCCATACCGATACCAAATTCGCCACCTAAACCTATACCCGCAATGGTGCGATAAATCAGTAAATCCCAATAACCTTGAGCGAAAGCACAAAGTCCCGTGAACACCGCAAATAATACAATTGTCCAAGTCAGTACTCGCACTCGACCATATTTGTCGCTTAATGCACCAAAAATTAGCCCACCGGCTACCGCACCAATCAGAGTCCAAGTGACTAATGAACCGCCTTGCGCTGGGGTTAACGCTAAATCCGCTGAAATCGCGCTGAGCATAAAGCCGAGAATCAATAAGTCAAAACCGTCCATGGCATAGCCAACGGCGGATCCTAATAAGGCTTTCCAGCTATATTTATCAACATGATGAGTTGTCATGATTTGATCCTTTTGTTGCTCACAGGCAACGTTTAAAGTTAAAAGAAAGGTATTTTTTCATTTCCTGAAGGGAAATCGGCGGTATTTTAGAGAGTCTTGCCTAATTTGGCAACTGAATTTTTTACCTTGCCTATGTTCTATTTTTCTTTAATCGCCATAAATTGAGCGCCTTTAGCAATCATCCGCAGTTGTAAAATTACCCGTTCTTTTAATGCCGTCCGATCTTTTTCATCCATATCTAAGGCTTTCGACATGGCACTAAAAGTTAATGTGACACTGGCTTCTGCTTGCATATAGCCAACATATCTGGAGTAATTAAAACGATAAGTAATAAATTCGCCTAATTCTTCGATAAAATGCTTAATTTCTCGCGAAACTGCGGTGCGAAACAGTAAAGAAATACCGGTACTTTCACGTAATAGCAAACGAAATACATTCGGGTTGTTTTCAATAAACTCAAAGAACGTATCAATGGATACCTCGATCACACTACCGCCATTACGCAAGCGTTTCTGGGCTTGTCGCATTAATTGACGTAAGGTTAGCCCCGCTTCATCCACCATGGTTAACCCTAATTCTTCCATATCTTTAAAATGACGATAAAAGGAAGTGGGAGCAATACCCGCTTCTCGTGAAACTTCACGTAAACTCAAGTTAGCAAAACTTTTTTCCGCGGTTAATTGATTAAACGCCGCATTAATTAATGCTTGGCGTGTTTTTTCTTTTTGTAAAGCACGAATTCCAGCCATATTATTTATCTTCTAAAATCGGTTTAACCGCACCGGCAATAGCCTGTGCAATACGTTCATAACGTTGGCGTAATGGCGAGCCGGGGCGATAAATTAACATAATAGAACGTTTCGGTTCGAGATCTACACAAGGAATATATTTCACCCCTTGACGATTACCTTCATTATATACTGCTAATTCGGGCATTAACGTTATACCAGCATTGGCGGCGACCATATTACGTAAGGTTTCTAAGCTCGTGGCTTGAAAATGGGAATTTTCTTTTGCCCCAGCAGAAAAACAATATCCAAGCGCTTGTTCTCTCAAACAATGTCCATCATCTAACATTAAAATTTCTTTATTTTTCAATGCGGAAAGGGGAATTTGTGGTTCATTAGCCCAAGGATGTTTTTCCGATACCGCAATCAGCATTTTTTCATAAAAAAGTGGCACTTCAATAAAAGATTGGGTTTCTTCTACTGATGCCACAATGGCACAGTCTAAATGTCCGGTTTCTAATTGATCAATTAAATGTGCTGTTTGTTGTTCATATAAAAATAACTCTAATTCAGGGAATTTTTGCGTTAACAGGGGCATAATATGCGGGAGTAAGTATGGACCGACGGTCGGAATTACCCCAATATGCAACGGTCCCGTCATATCTTTCCCCTGATTGCTTGCCATTTCTTTGAGTAATTTAACTTCACGTAACACCGTTTTCGCTTGATCTACTAACAACAAACCAGATTGTGTAAACAACACTTTGCGACTGGTACGTTCTAATAAAATAATACCGAGTTCGTCTTCTAATTTGCGAATTTGTCCGCTTAATGTCGGTTGACTTACATGGCAAGCATCCGCTGCACGGCGAAAATGTTTATATTCGGCAAGTGCGACCAAATATTCTAAATCACGAATATTCATAAAAAAGTTCCTTATAGGTATAAACAATTAAAAGGATAGAATTAATTGATTGTAACTATACCACAAAATTACCTATAATCCACTCAGTAAAAACAACTAACCACTTAAATTGGAGAAAATTATGTCAAATATGGAAGGAAAAAAAGTTCCTCAAGTTACATTCCATACTCGCCAAGGTGATGCATGGGTTGATGTAACATCAGCTGAATTATTCGACAACAAAACTGTTGTATTATTTTCATTACCGGGTGCATTTACCCCAACTTGTTCATCAACACACTTACCACGTTACAACGAATTAGCCTGTGAATTTCAAGCATTGGGTGTTGACGACATTATCTGTATGTCTGTCAATGATACATTCGTGATGAACGCCTGGAAAGCAGACCAAGAATCAGAAAATATTACCGTTATTCCAGATGGTAACGGTGAATTTACCGAAGGTATGGGTATGCTTGTTGGTAAGGAAGATTTAGGTTTTGGCAAACGTTCATGGCGTTATTCTGCATTAGTACGCAATGGCGTAGTAGAAAAAATGTTCATTGAACCACAAGAGCCGGGCGACCCGTTCAAAGTTTCTGATGCCGATACCATGATCAAATATTTAAATCCAAAATGGGAAGCTAAACCATCAGTTTCTATCATCACTAAACCAGGTTGTCCATTCTGTGCGAAAGCCAAAGGGTTATTAAAAGTGAAAGGCTATACCTTTGAAGAAATCGTATTAGGTCGTGATGCTTCAACTATCTCTGTACGTGCTATTACAGGCAAAACATCTGTTCCACAAGTCTTTATTGGTGGTCAGTACATCGGTGGTAGCGAAGATTTAGAAAAATATTTAGCTTAATTTAAGCTGAAAGCTTAGGAAGTTTGAACCGCACTTTTGGTAAAGTGCGGTTTTTTATACTAGCTTTTTTCTAATATTGCCTTATGTTCTTGAATAATCGCCATAAACGGTTGAGCGAATCGTTCCCATTTAATTGCCCCTACGCCATTAATTTGTAGCATTTCCACTTTGTTGGTTGGTAGGTAGAGGGACATTTCTTGTAAGGTCGCATCACTAAATACAATATATGGCGGAATATTTTCTCGGTCGGCAATTTGTTTGCGTAGAAAACGTAAGCGAGCAAATAAATCTTTATCGTAATTGGTCACTGCACTACGTTGTGGGGCAGAAACCGTTGCAATAGCGGATAAGCGTGGCGTTGCCAGCTCTAAAGGGATTTCACCACGTAAAATGGGTCTGGCACTTTCGGTGAGTTGTAATTGTACGCCAACCTCATTCATGACTTGATGAATAAAACCGAGATGAATTAATTGGCGAATCACGGATTGCCAATATTCTTTGCTTTTGTCTTTGCCAATGCCATAGACGCTTAGTTTATCATGTTGGTAATCACGAATACGTTGATTATTCATGCCACGCATAACGCCTATCACGTATTGCATACCAAAGCGTTGACCCGTGCGATAAATAGTAGAAAGGATTTTTTGTGCATCCATTAAGCCATCATACTTTTTCGGTGGATCTAAGCAAATATCACAGTTATTACAAGGCGTTTGGCGATTTTCGCCGAAATAATTGAGTAATACTAAACGGCGACAAGTTTGGCTTTCGGCAAATTCACCGATGGCTTCTAGTTTGTGTTGTTTAATCTCTCGTTGTGGCGATTCAGGTTCTTCCAGTAGCATTTTGTGTAACCAGCCGTAATCGGCGGGTTCATAAAATAATACCGCTTCGGCAGGTAAATCATCACGCCCTGCTCGCCCCGTTTCTTGATAATAGGCTTCGATACTGCGAGATAAATCAAAGTGAGCAACAAATCGCACGTTAGATTTATTAATTCCCATACCAAAAGCAATGGTGGCAACCACCACTTGAATATTATCTCGCTGAAAGGCTCGTTGCACACGTTCACGTTCGGCAAAATCCATGCCTGCATGATAGAAATCTGCGGATACCCCACGTTTTTTTAAGGCTTCAGCGACTTTTTCCGATTTATTGCGACTGTTGCAATATACAATACCACTTTTGCCTTTTTGTGCCGCCACGAAATTACAGAGCTGTTCCATTGGCTTGAATTTTTCCACTAAGGTGTAACGAATATTCGGGCGATCAAAGCTGCCTACATATAAGTGCGGTTGATTTAAACGAAGATTTTGCCAAATATCCTGTCTGGTGGTGTTATCTGCTGTGGCGGTTAATGCCATAATTGGCACATTTGGAAAAGTAGCCTTTAATCCGCCGAGTTGAGCATATTCAGGACGGAAATCATGCCCCCATTGGGAGATGCAATGGGCTTCATCAATAGCAATAAAGCTGACTAAACAATGGGAAATAAAAGAGAAAAAGTGATTCGTCATCACCTTCTCAGGGGAAAGATAAAGTAATTTGAGTTGACCAGAAATGGCTTTATTTTGCACCTGTTGCTGCTGTTCAAAGGTTTGTGTGGAATTGAGATAATCCGCAGCGATGCCGTTTGCCAGCAGTTGATCGACTTGATCTTTCATCAAGGAAATTAATGGCGAAATAACTAAGGTTAGACCTGAAAAACACAAGGCTGGAATTTGATAACACAGGGATTTCCCGTTCCCTGTCGCCATCACGACAAGGCTATCTTGTCCATGTAATGCAGATTGAATGACTTCTTGTTGCCCTTTGCGGAAAGATTGATAGCCGAATACATCCTTTAATACTTGTAAAGGATCAGCAAGTGCGGTGGAAAAATCGTGTTTTTTTGGCACCGTACTATTGTCGTTCAAATCAAAGGAAGACAGCGATTCCATTAGCCAAATGTCACTTCTTCACCGTGAGCCGCACAGGCTTCAGCTAAACAATCGTAAAAGCGTTTACCATCGTGGTTAATCCAGTCGTTATCTTTCCAAGCAAAATGTAAACCACCTAAACGGCTAGCCAGCCAAAGTTCTAACATGGATTCTTGTTTATTAATGACAATTTGTGTACGGTTGCCAAAAGTCATGGTGAAGACGGATCCTTGCCGTTCAAAATCGACGTCCACATCTTGCTCATCACATTGTTCTTCAATGTGATCCCACACTTGTTCAATATTTTGATGAAATTCAGCTAGGTTCATTTTTGTTCTCTTAATAGATCTATTATTTTAAAGATGAATTATAGATATTTTCTGTGATTAAGGATAGGGGGAATTTCTACCAAAGTCACGATTAAATAAGAATAATCATCAAATTTTGGAATGCAGATCACAAATTTAGTTTTGAATGAGGGGTTATTTTAAGGCATACTTATCTCTTGAAATAGGAAAAATGGTGAGTCATTTTTTACTTTTACGAACATCAGATAGGAGGGGGTATGAAATTAACCAAAACTCAAGAACAATATCTTACTGAGCTATGGCAAAATGGGATGGATAATGATTTATTTGAAGAAATTAGCCTAGATAAAATTAAAGCAAAACGAGCAGAGAGATTAGAATATCTAGAGAATAAAAAACTCTCTCGATCCAATTACTAAAAGAGAAATATTTTTCTAGTAATCAGTTTATTCACCTTCCTGTCAAGCAAAAAAGACGATTAAATAAATTGCTTAAAAAATAATAGATACTACCATTTATTCAAACAAAATAGTGTAAAATAACTAAAATACTTAACACGGAAAATCATGATGAAAAAACTCACTTTTTTAACCGCACTTTTAGTGCTAGTAACCTTTATAACAGGCTGTGGCGTGAAAGGACCTTTATATTACCCACAACAGAATACCCAACAAACCCAACAAAAATAGGATTTCTAAATGGATTTCTTTCAATATCAGAACAATAAACTTTTTGCTGAAGCATTGCCAGTAAGTCAGTTAGCACAGCAATTTGGTACGCCGCTTTATGTCTATTCTAAAGCCACTTTGGAGCGTCATTGGTATGCTTTTGATAAGGCTTTTGGAGATCATCCGCATCTGATTTGCTTTGCGGTAAAAGCAAATTCAAACATTGCTGTATTGCAAACCATGGCAAGATTGGGGTCGGGGTTTGATATTGTGTCGCAAGGGGAATTGGAGCGTGTGCTGAAAGCGGGCGGTGATCCTGCGAAAGTGGTATTTTCTGGTGTTGCGAAAACAGAAAGAGAAATTGCTCGTGCGTTGGAAGTCGGGATTCGTTGTTTTAATGTAGAAAGCCTGCCTGAACTCTATCGGATTAATGACGTTGCAGGTAAAATGGCGAAAATTGCACCGATTTCGTTACGTGTTAATCCTGATGTAGATGCACATACGCACCCTTATATTTCTACTGGATTGAAAGAAAATAAATTTGGTGTGAGCGTGGAACAGGCTCGAGATGTCTATTGCCAAGCGAGTCAATTAGCCCATATTCAAATTGTTGGAATGGATTGTCATATCGGTTCACAACTCACTGAATTACAACCATTTTTAGATGCTGCCGATCGTTTAATTCATTTAATGAAACAATTAAATGCAGACGGTATTCAGCTTAAACACTTAGATTTAGGTGGTGGTCTAGGTGTGCCTTATACTAACGAAACACCGCCACATCCGACTGAATATGCCAAAGCATTACTTGAAAAATTGCAACAATTTGATTTAGAAATTATCCTTGAACCAGGGCGTGCAATCACAGCGAATGCGGGGATTTTAGTGACTAAAGTAGAATATATTAAAACCAACGAAAGCCGAAACTTTGCGATTGTTGATGCAGGTATGAACGATATGATTCGCCCTGCTTTGTATCAGGCTTATATGAATATTATTGAAGCGGATCGCAGTTTGGCACGTGAAAAAGCCGTTTATGATGTTGTTGGTCCCGTGTGTGAAACCTCAGATTTTCTTGGAAAACAACGTGAATTGGCGATAGCACAAGGCGACTATTTGGTGCAACGTTCCGCTGGTGCTTATGGGGCGACCATGAGTTCAAATTATAATTCTCGACCACGTACCGCAGAAATCATAGTAGATGGTGATCAGGCTCATTTGATTCGGCAGCGTGAGAGCTATGAGAATTTATGGCAATTAGAACGTTTATTGCCGTAAATAATGATAAAAAAGTAGAGATAAAAAGGAGAAATTGATATGAAATTATATTATTTAAAAGGCTCTTGTTCTACCGTGCCACATATTGCGTTAGAGTGGATTGGACAGCCTTACGAAGCGGTCGAAATGAGTCGGGAAGCTATTAAACAGGCGGATTATTTAGCGTTAAATCCACAGGGTTCAGTGCCGTTATTAGTGGATGGCGATTTTGCCTTATCACAAAATGTTGCCATTCTAACTTATTTAGATAATTTATATCCAGATGCTAAAATATTTGGCAGTAAAACGGTGCAAGATAAAGCGAAAGCAACTAAATGGCTGGCTTTTTGTAATGCGGATATTCACCCGATCTTTGGACGTATTTTTAATGTACCTACCTATTTGCAAGGCAATGAAGAATTAATTAAACAATATCGCCAAGAATTGGCAGAGAGATTATTGCGTCTATATGCGATTGCCGATGAGTATTTAAGTCAACACCAATTTTTCGGCGAGCAAATTTCTGTTGCTGATGTGTATCTTTATATCACATTGCGTTGGAGCCAAGCCATTGGTTTGGATTATAGTCATTTACACCATTTAACAGCTCATTATCAACGAGTAGGACAAAATGCTGGTGTGCAATCGGTGCTAAAACAACAAGGATTACCTGCCTAATGCAAAGTTTACGTCATTATCATACCTTTGCCATTGATGTTCAGGCAAAAAATATTGTAGAAATCACCGCGGTTGAGCAATTTACGCAAGTTTGGTCAACGGCAAAAGCGGATAATCAGCTTGTATTGTTGTTAGGTGAGGGGAGTAACGTCTTATTTGTGCAAGATTTTAACGGTACCGTATTAATCAATCGGTTAAACGGCATTGAACATAGACAGGATAATGACTTTCACTATTTGCACGTTGCAGGGGGCGAAAATTGGCATCATTTAGTGCAATGGTCGCTATCACAAGGCATTCAGGGCTTAGAGAATTTAGCCTTAATTCCAGGCTGTGCGGGTTCTGCACCGATACAAAATATCGGAGCCTATGGTGTTGAATTTAAAGATATTTGCGATTATGTTGAGGTGTTAGATTTAAACCAAGGCGAAGTATTTCGTTTAAGTCATGAAGACTGTGGTTTTGCTTATCGCCATTCAGTATTTAAACATCAATATGCAGAGGGTTTTGTGATCGTCGCTGTCGGGCTAAAATTAGCCAAAAACTGGCAACCTGTGTTGAAATATGGATCACTCGCCAATCTTGATGCGAATACGGTGACAGCTCAACAAGTTTTTGCTGAAGTCTGTACGATTCGCCAAGCGAAGTTACCTGATCCAAAGCAAATCGGGAATGCGGGGAGTTTCTTTAAAAATCCTGTGGTGACTGCTCGTCAATTCCACGATTTACAAGCAGAATATCCCACTATTCCAAATTATCCACAAGCAGATGGCTTTGTTAAGCTGGCAGCAGGCTGGTTAATTGATCAATGCGGTTTAAAAGGCTATCAAATTGGTGGTGCGATGGTGCATCAACAACAGGCATTAGTGTTAGTGAATACGGGCAATGCGACCAGTTCTGATGTCATAGAATTAGCTCATCATGTGCGTCAAGCGGTAGCAGCGAAGTTTGATGTTTATCTTTCACCTGAAGTGCGTTTTATCGGTGAACATGGCGAGATAAATGCGGAAAATGTGATTAGTTGATAGACTCCAAAACCCTGCCGTATAGCAGGGTTTTGGAGAAAGCATGCAATATCAATTATGCGTTTACTTCGTCTTTTAACGCTTTACCTGCAACGAATGCAGGTACTTTTGATGCTTTAATTTGGATTTCTTCACCTGTTTGTGGGTTGCGACCTGTACGTGCTTTACGTTCGTTTACTTTAAATGTACCAAAACCAATTAATTGTACTGGATCGCCCGCTTTTAAACTGCCAGAAATTGCATTTAAAGTGGCTTCTAACGCTGCTTTTGCATCTTTTTTAGTTAAATTCGCTTCTGCTGCAATTGCATCGATTAAATCTGTTTTGTTCATAATTGAATACCTTATAATGTTTTATTAAATGTTGCGGTAAAGTTTCTGTTTACCAGATTTCAATAACTGTAAGCACAGTGCCGTATAGACTAAACAAAATTCGTTTGAAAGCAAGCACTATTTTGTAAATTTGCGGTAAAGATCACATTATTGGGTAATTTCTATACCAATATTTGAGATTCCCGCACTACGAATCTCATTTTTTAGGTCTAAAATTAGATCCACATTGCGTTTCTCACATTCATTTAAGATACGGTAAATTTGCCATTGCACATCTAATTCCTGCTCAATTTCCACCGCACTTTTCAGATCATTTTCCAATAATTCACGTTCTTGTTCGGTTTCTAACAAGGTTGCGACCGTTTGTAAGGAAAGCTGACTTATTTTAATGGCCTGCTCTAAGGTTGAGCCAGCAATGATAGAATGCAATAATTCCCCCAAACTTTCCGCTGCATCCAACGCGGGTACCACACCGAAAAAGTCGTAATCATTGACATCGGGAATAATGTCTTCTAATTTTTGCAACTGATGATCAAAATTAATTTTAGCATCTTTCACGGTTAAATATTCCCACACCAGATTTAAGATATTTTGGTAGGTTTTGGCTTGTTCTGGTTGTTCCGTCATTTGGCAGAACAACTTAAAGTTCGGATACATCCGTTCACATAAGCAAGCCATAAAGGTTAAATGTTGCCAACTTGCAAAATGTTCAAGGCGTTTATGAATAGGGTTTCGCATAGCCGTTCCTTTTATTGATGATAAGGTTTGGAATAGTGGTGAATGGCATCCACCAACACTTTTGGGCTTTCCACTGGCACATCTTGATGAATGCCATGCCCGAGATTAAATACATGTCCAGAGCCTGTGCCAAAGTCCGCCAAAATTGACCGCACTTCTTGTATGATGCGTTCAGGTGAAGCATATAACACTGATGGATCAATATTGCCTTGTAAGGCAACTTTATGCCCCACTAGAGCTTTCGCTTTAGCAATATCTACGGTCCAATCTGAACCAATAGCATCACAGCCTGTGTTCGCAATCTGTTCCAACCATAAGCCACCACCTTTAGTGAATAAGGTCACCGGCACTTTACGTCCATCGTTTTCACGAATTAAACCATCAACAATTTTGTGCATATATTGCAAGGAAAAATCGACATAATCACGATGTGCCAACACGCCTCCCCAAGTATCAAATATCATCACAGATTGAGCCCCTGCTTTGATTTGAGCATTGAGATATAAAATCACCGCATCAGCCACTTTATCCAACAGTTGATGTAATAATTGCGGTTCGGAATACAGCATTTTTTTGATTTTAGTGAATGTTTTGCTTGAGCCACCTTCTACCATATAGGTCGCCAACGTCCACGGACTGCCTGAAAAACCAATTAATGGCACCTCGCCGTTGAGTTCCCGGCGAATGGTACGCACCGCATTCATCACATATTGTAATTCGACTTCAGGATCAGGAATCGGCAAATTTTGCACCGCACTTTTGCTTTCTACTGGACGAGCAAATTTTGGTCCTTCACCCACACCAAAACTTAGCCCTAAGCCCATCGCATCAGGAATGGTTAAAATATCAGAAAATAAAATAGCGGCATCTAACGCATAACGGCGCAGCGGTTGTAACGTGACTTCACAAGCTAAATCCGCATGACGACAAAGCGACATAAAATCGCCCGCTTTCGCTCGAGTCGCTTTATATTCTGGCAAATATCGCCCAGCTTGTCGCATTAGCCAAACAGGGGTGTAATCGACAGGTTCACGCAATAAGGCTTTTAAATAGCGATCGTTTTTTAATGGTGGCATAAAATTTTGTTGATAAATAAAAATAAAGTGTAGGAAGTGTATATGAGATAGATAGTGATTGCAAGATTCCAGTGAGTATATATCCATTGGCTTTTTTTGTGAGTTGAGTTCCAAAAATGAAATTTTATCATTTACCTTTTCTCCTGATGGTTTAAGATAACTTTTAATATCATCACTGAGGAAAAAATATGTCAATTTTATCTAACTTAAATTTGTTTAAAGTGCCGATTGAGCAAGACACGCTAGATGCTTGGGCTAAGATGGCTGAAGATATTGCGAAAGTTGCCATATTGGCTTTACCTGTGGTAGTATTGGGGCAAGGCGAAGCATCATTGAAAGTTTGGAGTAGTGTGGCTTTGCTTGTTGTTATTTATAGTTTTTTGTTGGGCGGAAGGCTCTTTCGGCAAAACAAATCTCGTTCATCAACAATACAGGAGAATTAATCTATGTGGTTAAGTATCGGTCTGACAATTCTTGCTTTTATGGGGATTGGTGTGTGTATTTTTGCTTATAGTTTGCTCAATAATGCTGAGCAACATAATAATACTCACCAACCCAAATAAAAACCATTTTGTGGGTAACAACCTATTCTGTTTTAGTTCTCACCCATAAATCTGCATACTTCACAAAAGTGGAATGAGCGGATAACACCGCCAATAAAAATCCCTGTTTACCATCTAAAAATCCCGCTTTCAGTAAATACATTTTCACAAAGCAACCTACAGCATGCGTAACACCGTCCAAAAGACTGGCTGTTTTGCCCTGTGCCTGCCGTTGTTCCGCCCAGGCTTTGGCATAAGCAGCGGATTTTACTAAATAATGATGAATATTTTTATAGGTAAAATGAGCCAAATCGCCTGTTAATTTTTCGACCTTAGCACTACTTGGATAATGCACTCGTTCATGCACTAATTCATCACCATATTTTGCATAATCGGTTTTATACAAACGTACTACATAATCAGGATACCAACCCGAATGACGGATTTCACGCCCGAAAACCGTGCTTAAACGGTTGAGTTGATACACTGTATTTTCGGTATTTTTTTGCACCGCAGTTTGAATAGATTGTGCTAATTCGGTAGTAACACGTTCATCGGCATCCAGCCATAATACATAATCACTGGTAACATATTGTTGAGCGAGCTGACGTTGTTTGCCAAAGCCTTGCCAATCCGTATGTTGATAAAATTTTGCCCCATAAGATTGAGCAATTTGTGCAGTATTATCAGTGCTACCGCTGTCTAAAATCACGATTTCATTTACCCAATCTTTGACGGTGTCTAAGCATTCCGCCAAATCTTGGCTTTCATTTTTCACAATCATTGCAACGGTGATGGTTGGCATAGTGTTTCTCATTTTGTAGGATAAAATTTTTCATTATTCTAACCGCACTTTGTAGCAAAACCAACTAAATATCGCTATAATCAAATTGTTTATTCACATTAATTGACAAAAGGAAGATTAACATGGGCTTAGAAAGTGTACCAGCAGGCAAAGAATTACCAGATGATATTTATGTCGTGATTGAAATCCCTGCTAATTCAGATCCAATTAAATACGAAGTTGATAAAGAAACCGGCACATTATTTGTTGACCGTTTTATGGCAACCGCAATGTTCTATCCAGCTAACTATGGTTATGTTAATAATACATTATCTTCTGACGGCGACCCTGTTGATGTATTAGTGCCAACCCCATATCCATTACAACCGGGTTCGGTGATTCGTTGCCGTCCAGTAGGTGTATTAAAAATGACTGATGAAGCGGGTGGTGATGCGAAAGTGGTCGCAGTTCCGCATACTAAATTAAGCAAAGAATACGATCACATTAAAGATGTAGGCGATTTACCAGCCTTATTAAAAGCGCAAATTCAGCATTTCTTTGAAAGCTATAAAGCACTAGAAGCGGGTAAATGGGTAAAAGTGGAAGGCTGGGGCGATGTAAACGAAGCTCGTCAAGAAATTTTAGACTCATTTGAGCGTGCGAAAAAATAATTAGCTTATTATGCCGTCTTATCTTGTTAAGGCGGTATTTTTTTGCCAAATTAGGGAAAATCACATGTTGAAACGCCAAAAGAAAATCGTTGCGACCTGTTGTGCGGTTGCGGTTTTAGTGAGCTGTGCAACCAGTACGGAAATAAACCAACAATCTGAAAGTCAGTATGCTCAAGTTTTAGCACAAGCTAGACAGAAAGGCATATTAGATACCAGTTCTACTACATCAAAACGGGTACACAAAATCTTTCACGTAATGCAGCCTTATGCTGAACAAGAAAATAATACGGGTACAAAATTTAACTGGCAAATTGCGGTGGTTAGAAGTAATGATCTGAATGCTTGGGCTATGCCCGGTGGTAAAATGATGTTCTATACTGGGTTGGTGGATAAATTATCCTTAAGCGACGATGAAATTGCCACGGTAATGGGGCATGAAATGGCTCATGCATTAAAAGAACACGGCAAATCTTCACGTAATTTGGGTGTGTTCACCTCAGTACTCGGTGCCGCAGTAGAAATTGGCGCAGGGGCTGCTCTAGGAGTAGATTTACAGGGGCTAGGTAGCGAAACAGTAGATTTGATTACGAATAAACCCTATTCTCGCAGCAATGAAACGGAAGCAGATGAAATCGGCTTAATGTTAATGGCAAAATCGGGTTATAACCCACAAGCCGCCCCAAAACTTTGGCAAAAAATGCAGGCACAAGGTGGCTCAAGTAAAGTCGCCAGTTTATTCTCAACTCACCCGAGTGATGCGGCTCGTCAAGCAAATTTACAACGTTTATTGCCTGAAGCAATGAAAGTTTATAATGCGAGAAAATAACCAAATGCCACTAAGTGCGGTAGAAATTACCGCACTTTTTGCTTAAAATAATAAATATTTTTATCTGGAAAAATCCAATCAATGAATTTCTTGAATTTAGCGTTAGTATTGCGTTGTTTCTTACCTAAAGGTAATGCATTCCAGTCTTTTTCTGCTAATAATGCAATACAATCTTGTAGCGATAAGTTTTTTAATTGCGCATTCACAAAAAAATCTGCAATCATATTATTCCATTCGGTTTTATTGCCCCAATAATGTCCGATAATGGTATTACAAGGCTGTAAAGGTTGATGCTGATTTAACGCTATAGAAAAAGAAAATTGTTCCACTAATTTACGTTCACAATTTGTAGCACACATTTCATCACAGAGTTGAATAGCAAGTGCGAGGATGGCTTGAGCCTTTTCTGCGGGTAAAGCAATCACGCCAGCATTCCACATCGCACTATCAGGTTTAATGTCAATATTGGCAAAGGTTTTTCCTACTAAAGTGCGGTACATTTTTTGCCAAGTTCGATTGGATTGTTCGCTTAATGCCCCTTCTTTTAAGTGCATAAAGGTTTGCCCTTGATTAAGCTGGTGTTGCATTTCCGTTAATGGCATGGCTAAAAAAGTATCGCTATCCACATAGAGCAAATGTTGAGCGGGATACCGGTCTTGGACGGTTTGCAACGCCTTAATTTTTACTCGCCAAAAGAACTGATATTTTCCTTGCCATTGCTGTAAGATGGTTTGGTCAATTGTAACAAATTCAATACGATCGCCAAAAACACGGTAAAAATCCGGGCGATCGGTGATGACAATCACTTTTTCAATTTGCGGATCTCGCAAAAAAGTTAAAATGGCAAAACAGGCTTGATAATGGTTTTCAAGCTGTTCGCCGAAAGTGAGTAAGGTTAAATTCATGTTTATATTATCCATTCTGGACTAATCTGTTCTGGTGAAATTTCATTGATATTATGTTGGTAGCGTACAATTTCAGTTCGATTTTGATTATTAGGGTGCCAATTTAGCCAATTTTGTTGACCTTGACTGTAAAAACCAATAATCGGTTTTTTTAGACCTGCTGCAATATGAATGGTGGCAGTATCAGGTGAAATTAACAAATCAGAATAGCGAATAAGTTCAATGGTATGAAATATACTTTTCGTGTTTTCATTAATAAAAATTTTTGCAAAAAAGGTATTATTCTCCATTGACCATTGACCATTGACCATTGCTATCAATTTTTTTAATTTTTCTGTTACTGTGGGATAGGTGAGTACGACTATTGGCAAGCTACTTTTTTTGGCTAAATATTCAAGTATTGCAACGATATGTTTGTCATCAAATTGGCGAGCCGACCCATTACCAAAAAAATTCAAGGTAATAAATCTTTCTAATTTATTTTTCTGGATAAAATCAATGGTTTCAGTATTAGCTAACGGATTAAAGGGAATATCATATTGCGTATTAATATCAGTAAATCCTATTTTTTCTAACACTGTTTTATAAACGTCAGCAAAATGTAATTTAGGATCATCAATATTGATATTAAAAAGTTGATAATTTTGTTTTAAATAACCGACATTGATTGAGGCTTTAATTAGGCGAATAAACAGTAAATCTCGGTTACGTAATAGTACCGTAGGATCAATTAACACATCATAGTGAAATTTCCGCAAATTTAGACCGCACTTTATTCGATCCCAGATACTGCGTTTTTGCACAAAATGGAGTTGATCAATATAAGGATTATTCTCAAATAAATAGGCGTTATTTTTCGTACAGGTTACGCCAATATATAGCTCAGGATCCTGTTTTTTCAGTTCACGAAATACAAAAGAACTGACAATATAATCACCAATTTTTCCGTCTTGGCGGAGAAAGAGGATTTTTTTAATGGGTAAATTGGTTTGTGTATAATTTTTCTTATCTAACAGTAATTTACCGAGCGAAAGGCGAACTCTTTGTAACAATTTTTTTAGTTTCATTGGGCATATCAAACGTCTATTGGCTTGCTAGTCTGCCATATTATCATTAATATAGGCATTTGAGAATTTATTCAGTAGATAAATGATTTTTTGGGGTGCTATGTTAATAAAAAAACTCATGGTGATCTTTTGGGGTTCTCGTAAACCGACGAAATGCCGTGATTTATCTCAGGTTAAGTCAGTGTTACTCAATCCTATCGGTGATGCCATTGGCGATGCAATCGTGCATGGGTTACATTTAAGACAATTGAAATCTCGTTATCCTAATTTGAAAATTGGTGTATTGGTTACGGATCGTAATAAAGTAGTTTTTGAAGCAAGTGGTCTGGTGGATGAATTTATTCAGATGACATTCATCAATTACTGCCGGCAAAGAAAGAAATGGGATCTCTATCTTGATTTTACGCCACAATTTACCTCTCGAGCATTAATGTTAGATAAAATATTAGCGCCGCAGCGAGTGATGATTTTTAGTAAGGCGGCTAAAAAATATTATTCCTTAGACAATATTCATAATTATGATTTTTATCAACCAATTTCACCGAATACGCATCTGAAAGATTATTTAATGCACAGTGATTTTGCTCCTGAGTTGTCGGGGCAGGCGCCAGAAGTTTATCAGTTAAATTTGGCGGAGGAGGTCAAGCAAAAAGCAGAAAAATTATGGGAAAGCGATAAAGTTCGAATCTTGATTTGTCCACAAGGGAGTTCGGTAAAACGTTTATCACCTGAAGAATGTGGGCGTATTTTACAACACATTCACGTACAATCTTGGGGGCAAATTGATATTCAATTAGGTTATAGTGCGATGAATGAGGAATATTTGGTTGGGTTAAAGCAATTTTCTTCTCTCCCGAACGTTCGTGCCTCTGAACGTACTACGGTCGAGCAATATTTAGCACTAGTTAATTCAAGTGATATTGTACTTGCGGTGGATAGTGGCGGTGTACATGTGGCTTGTGCATTGCGCAAACCATTGTTGGCATTTTATGCGAATTTCCCGAGTAATATTGGGAAATGGGGGCCTTATAGTCAGAATATGAACCAGGTAGAAATGTTAGTGGGGCAATCTGTGGCATCAAGCGCTGATGATACCTATGGATTTGATATAGAAAAAGCAGGCAAATGGTTAAATCAACAGATTGAACAGAAATTAGCTTTGATGTAGAAAAAACTAACCCCTGCCTAGCAGGGGTTCATTCCATACAAAGGGACTCAAATATTAGCAATAATTTTTGCGTAATATTGCTTAAACCAAATGCCCTAACTGGCGATAAACTTCCGCATCATTGCGTTTACCAATACGCAAAACAAGGATTTCTAATATATCGTTATTAATTTGATAAATAATACGATATTCTCCTGATTTAATCCGTCTAAGCGTTGGATAGCCTGTAAGTTGTTTAGATTGAAGTATCAGTGGGTTTTCTACTAATAGATCAATCTTAGCCATATTAGCCAATAGCGTCAAATTTTTGTTCATTTTGGAATCAAGATCACGAAAATAGCCTGAAATTTACATTTTACTGATGTTAAGATCTTATTGAAATTACTGGCTACAAGCTAAGGAAAAACAATGAAAACGCCTTCTCGCTATATTGATTTAACCACCGATTATGGATTCAAAAGAGTTTTTGGCACAGATGTAAATAAAGATTTACTTATAGACTTTCTTAATGAACTTTTTCAAGGTAAAAAAGTGATCAAAGATCTCACTTACAATAAGAATGAACAACAGGGCGACATTGCCGAACAAGGGTTGGTGATTTTTGACCTAACTTGTACAAGTGAGGACGACTCGCAATTTATTATTGAAGTACAACGTAGTAAGCAAAATCATTTTAAAGAACGCACCATTTATTACGGCAGTAAACTCATCAGCGATCAAGCCCCTAAAGGCGGTGTAAATGGTTGGAATTATGCTATTACTGAAGTTTATGTCATCGCCATTATGGACGGTTTTTACTTTTCTGACAGTAAAGAATATCTACACGATATTTGCCTTTTCAATCAAAAGACAGGGCAAAAGTTTTATCTGATCGTGCCGTAAAACACTGCCCTTTAGGGCGGTGTTTTACGGCACAAATAAAAATAGAAAATTACTCAAAATTTGAGTACAATCAATTCGTGTTAACAGAGATATGCTTAGGCTTTCTCAATGACGACATATTCAGGGTAGGACATACCCGTAGAGCTTGTGAAGTGAATATCGTTAGATGTCAGCAACAAGAACCCACCGAGAGTAGCCCCCGAAAGGGGGAGCTAGTAGGAATCCCCGTCCTTTAGGGTGGGGAGGATGTCAAGATAGACTAGCTCTTATCTATATTGAATTACTAAATTTCAATAAGCCGGAGACAGTACTGGAAAGTGATTTGGACAAATGGTTATTTGTATTGAAAAATATGGCAAGACTGGATAAATTGCCTACGTTTTTGAAAAAGCCTGTTTTCCAGAAACTATTTCAAATTGCCGAGTACAGCAACTTAAACAAAGGGGAAAAACAGATGTACGATGTCAGTTTAAAACGCAAATGGGATGAGTATGCCGTACGTGAATATTGGGAAACCGAAGGTATGCAAAAAGGTATAGAGAAAGGCATAGAGAAAGGTATGCAAAAAGGTATAGAGAAAGGCATAGAGAAAGGTATGCAAAAAGGAATACAAGAAACGCAAAGAAAAAATGCGTTAAATATGCTTAGTCTTGGATTGAGTTTAGAGATTATTTCAAAATCAGTTGATTTACCCATTGATGAAATTAAAAAACTTTGTAGCCTATAAAACAAAACCCCAGTTCTCACTGGGGTTAGTTTTATCAAATAGAATCCAAAAACAGATTATTTTGAACTTGGAATACTAAAACGTTTGTTGAAACGTTCTACACGACCACCCGTGTCAACCACACGTTGTTTACCTGTGTAAAATGGATGACAGTTGCCACAAACGTCTAAGTTTAAATCTTTGCCTACGGTTGAGCGAGTTTTGATGACATTACCGCAAGAACAAGTTGCCGTAATTTCTTTATATTCTGGATGAATACCTTGTTTCATAGAAAACCTCAAATTGAAGCCATGCCGCTATAAGATCGATTCTAAAAGAACATCAAACACCGCATGTGATTAATAATACACTATCGAAAATCCCAACAAATTTAAATAGGGTTTTCTGATAGCACGCTAAAAAGAGCCGAAATTATACAATAATTTGAAAATTATGCAAGATTCTGGGCTTGAATAAATTGTTTAAGCCATGCAATGGCTTTTGCGGTATCAAAATTATAGGTTTCATCAACGCCAGTGTGAATCCTTAATGGATTTCGTGCCACTAAATAACATTGTGGTATATTTGCTGGCAATAATGGTTTCCAAGCGCTGAGTGTGGGTTCACTATTGGCATGAAAACTTAACAAAGGTTTATCAAAAGCACAAGCTAAATGTAACGAACCACCATTAACGGCAAACACTAAATCAGCTTTTTTCATTAATGAGAAATATTCAGCAGCACTCGTTTTGGGCGATAAGTGAATGGTTAAATCAGGGCAGAGTGCTTGCAATTCTTGTTGATAGCGTTCTGCTGCACTTGTAAAACTGACAACAATTTGGAAAAATTGTGGTTGAGTAATACTTTTATTTAAAATTTCAGCTATCTCAACCGCTGGCACTTCTCTTGAGCTACCTTGCAAACAAAGCAAAATATTGATTGATTTAGCAACAATATTGTTGGCTACACAAGATTGCCAATATTTTTGCATTTTTTCATCATTACTAGGTGACGTGTGTACGACTGAATGAGCGGGATTAAGTGTCGCCATTTTAGCTAGTATAGATTGATTGACATATTTACTAAATAGTACTTTTTCACCTAAATTAGCATTAAAATCAAAATGTTTTACATTGTTAAAATGGTAATGTTTTTTCTCGTATTTACGGAAAATCATCAGATATTTAGGTGCCGAAATAAGATCCATAATCAGGCTACTCGTATTGAAATTATTTTCAAAGTCTAATAATAAATCCCATTTTTTACGTTGCTTAAAGCAATTTCCAATCTTTATCTCAATCAATTCGTCAACTACTCCACAAGCCTCAAAAATAGCTCGATTGGAGGGGCCAACCCAGACTGCAATTTTTGCCTTAGGATAAATTTGGCGGATTTGTTGCAAATGAGCAGTATGCACACAAGCATCACCAAAAGCGCGACCTAATGGGCGAAATAAAATAGATTTTACTTCATGCAAAACGGATTCATGTATTGGATTTTTTCGTCTATTAGGTAAACAAGCCAATAACAAATTTTTAAATAGGCTCATAAAATCATTCTCAAAAAATCGTTCTAAAAATAAAAATTGGGCTGATTATATCTTAAATTTTTCCGCTATAATACTGCTCAATTTTATTCCACAGAGAAAAATAAATGCAAATTGTTCGTGCCGCTTTAAATGTTCCGCTCATGCGTTGTTTCGATTACCTCTTACCGCAAAGGGTAAAGGCTCAAATCGGCGTACGTGTGCTGGTGCCTTTTGGAACAAGAAAATTGGTGGGAGTGGTGACAGAATTGCCCGAACAATCGGATTTTCCACTAGAACAGCTTAAGCAAGTGATTGAGGTGCTTGATAAACAATCTATTTTTAGCGAACCGTCTTGGAAATTATTGAATTGGGCATCAAACTATTATCATGCTTCTTTAGGTGAAGTGTTAATTTCTGCTTTGCCCGTTAAATTGCGAAATGGCGAAAGTGCGGTGCAAAAATCGAAAATTTTGTGGAAAATCACCGCACTTGGTGAGCAAGCACTTTTATCTGGTGCATTGAAACAAGCAAAGAAACAGATTGCAGCCTTGCAAGCATTAAGTCAATCTTCGTTAGAAAAAAGCAATAATGAATTTAATTCCGCCATTTGGTCTGCCTTAAAAGAAAAACAATTTGTCGAAGAAATTGAGCAAGTTGTTGAGATAAAAAGTTGGCAACATAGCTTGGGTGATTTGCCGGTGGCGAAAGCGGAAAATCGCTTAACGTTAAATAAACAACAGGCGTTAGCGTTTACTCAGGTGCTGTTTCAACAAGGGTTTGCGGCATTTTTGTTAGATGGCGTAACAGGTTCGGGCAAGACTGAAATTTATTTACAACTGATCGAAGAAACCCTGAAAAAAGATAAGCAAGTTTTAGTGTTAGTGCCTGAAATTGGCTTAACGCCACAAACGGTGCAACGGTTTCAATCTCGTTTTAATGCGCAAATAGATGTATTGCATTCAAATTTAAACGATACGCAACGTTTAAATGTGTGGCAACGAGCGAAAACGGGACAAAGTGCGGTGGTCATTGGTACAAGATCGGCGTTGTTCACGCAATTTGCTGATTTAGGGCTGATTATTTTAGATGAAGAACATGATAGTTCTTTCAAACAGCAAGACGGCTGGCGTTACCATGCTCGAGATTTGGCGGTGGTGTATGCGAAACAGTTGGATATTCCCGTGTTAATGGGATCCGCAACGCCAAGTTTAGAAAGTTTAAATAATGTTAATTTAGGTAAATATCAGCATATTTTATTATCTAAACGAGCGGGTAATGCGCTCATGGTTGAATGTCAATTAATTGATTTAAAAAAGCAAAATGTCATCAATGGATTGTCGGTGGCATTATTAAAGAAAATAGAAGATCATTTGCAAAAAGGCAATCAGGTACTGTTATTTTTAAATCGGCGGGGTTTTGCACCCGTATTATTATGCCATGAATGTGGTTGGATAGCGGATTGTCAGCATTGTGATAAACCATTAACTTATCATCAACATCAACGTGTTATGCGATGCCATCATTGTGCTTCACAACGTCCGATTCCACGTCAATGTGCGAAATGTGGTTCAACTAATTTAGTCACTACGGGGCAAGGAACGGAACAGCTAGAACAGACGCTACAACAGCGTTTCCCCCAATATGGCATTACTCGAATTGACCGAGATAGCACCGCTCGCAAAGGTAAATTAGAAAGTCATTTAAATGATATTCAGCAAGGTAAAAGCCAGATTCTAATTGGTACACAAATGTTAGCCAAGGGGCATCATTTTCCGAATGTAACATTGGTCGCATTGATTAATGTGGATAGCGGTTTGTTTTCCTTAGATTTTCGTGCAGAAGAACGGTTAGCTCAGCTTTATGTGCAAGTAGCAGGGCGTGCAGGACGGGCGGAAAAACAAGGTGAAGTGGTGTTACAAACCCATTATCCAGAACATCCTTTATTGCAACGTTTATTGCAAGAGGGGTATAACGCCTTTGCGGTAGATGCTTTACACATGCGGCAGGTTATGGGCTTGCCACCGTTTAGTTCACAAGCCTTATTTAAGGCACAAAGTCGTAACAGTATCGAAGCAGAGCAATGTTTACAGCAAATTGCCGATTATTTCCAACAATGGAAACTGGCTCAAAATCAACCGCACTTGCAGATTTTAGGGGCGATGCCCGCTCCATTTGCCAAAAAAGCCGATCAATTTCGTTGGCAATTATTGTTACAACATGAAAACCGAGCGATATTACAACAAGCATTACGAGATTTTGACCAGCAAGAAATAGAAAAATCGTGGCAAGTGAGGTTAAATTTGGATGTGGATCCGCAAGATCTGTCTTAATTTCCTCGCCAAATGAACAATAATTGAGTAGAATTAGCGACTATTTAGTCATTTCACTTATCTATCAACATATTATTTATCGGAATATTATATAGTGGCACAGCGTGATTACGCCGCACGTAGCGGTTCAAAAAAGAAGAAATCAGCCAACAAATCTCGGTTATTAGCTATTGCAATTGGTGTTGTTGTTGCTTTTGTTCTTGCTCTTTATTTATTAAAAGAAAAAGCACCTGAGCCGGTCAAGCAAAATACGCCGTCCGTAGTATCTGAAGCAAAAGACAAGCATAAGAGTCAATTGCCAAGTAAACTTGAAGAAACCTTTTCTTATATTAAGGAATTAGAAAGCCGTTCTATTACGAATAGCCAACCAGCGCAATTAAGTGAAGCCCAGAAAGCGGAGTTGAAACGTTTGCAAGAAGAAGAACAGGCGAGACAAGCGGCTTTAGAAAAACTAAAACAGACAGAATCGACAAATATGACCATGACCCCAAACGCTGGTGTTCAAGTGGTCGATGCTAAGTTAACGGACAGCGCGACTGAGTCAGCAGTGAGTGATGAAGCCAAATTAACGGCAGAACAAGAACGAAAAGTCGCAGAACAGAAAAAACTGGCAGATCAACGTAAAAAAGAAGAAGAACGTAAACTTGCTGAACAGAAAAAAGCAGAAAGCAAAAAAGTGGATTCAGCAAAATCGGCGGGAAAATTTGGCTTACAATGTGGCGCTTTTAATGATCGTGCGAAAGCAGAAAGTTTACAAGCTCGTTTGGCAATGGCGGGATTAAATGCACGTATTACCGAAAGCGGTAAATGGAACCGGGTTTTAATTGGACCGATTGGTGATCGCCCCGCAGCAGCATCTGCTCAACAACAAGCAAGTGCTATTGCTGGCTGTGTGATAATTGGAATGTAGGTCAGAAGACTGAGGTCAGGGGACAGAATAAAAAGACAGAAAAAATTTCTGTCTTTTTTATTGCTTAATTTTTGAAAATCATTAAAATGAACGAACGTTCATTCACTGGAGAGGAGAGTGGATTTGGCAAATCAGTAGAAGTTACTGATTTATTTGTTTTTTAGCTAAACAAAGTGATTTTTATGCAAAATTCTGAACTAGATATGGTAGAGCAAATTTTTATCGCAACAGAAAAGTTAATGGCGGAATATGGTTTGCCTTACTTATCTATGCATAAAATTGCTAAAGAAGCCAAAATATCTGCTGGCACAATTTATATTTATTTTAAAAGTAAAGAAGAATTGTTAGAGCAATTTGCGAGGCGAGTGTTTTCCAATTTTCAACGGGAAATCGCACGAAATTTTGATGAAACCAAGCCTTTTTTTGAGCAGTATCGACAAATGTGGAAAAATATTTGGTCCCATTTGTTAAAAAATCAAATGATGGTGGCGAATATACATCAATATAGAGCCTTACCTAAATTTAATGAAATTTGTCAGGAATTGGATAAACAAAATCTATGGACGAATTTTTGTACTAAAGCAAAACAGGCTGGTGAAGTATGTGATTTACCCACCGATGTATTGTTTTCTATCAGTTTAGAAAGTGCGATGAAATTGTCATTTAGAGCGTTAGACTCTGCTGTCAAAGAGCCCCTTTCTGATGATACCTTAGAAATGATTATTGAAAGAACTTGGCGTTCTATTCAAAAATAAATTTAGTTAATTATTTTACGGAGTTTTTTTATGACCCAAATTGAAAAGAAAAAACCAAAACGTTCCCATGTTTTCTTATTGAAAGTGGGGCTTACTGTGGCGGTGATTGTTTTTGCTGGCGTAATTGGTATGAATATGCTGAAACAGCATAATATTGCGAGAGCTATGGCAAATGCACCAGAAAATTCAAGTCCAGTAAAAGCGATGGATATTACCGGCACAGAATGGACACCCGTGATTAAATCCACCGGCCTTGTTCGTCCTAATCAAGGGGCAATGTTAAGTGCGGAAGCTTCTGGCACGGTAAAACGTATTCTGGTGAAATCTGGTCAAACTGTTAATAAAGGTGATGTCCTTGTTGAATTAGATAACGATGTAGAAATGGCGACCTTACGTGCTACAGAAGCACAATTGCCCGCTCTTCGTTTGACCTATCAACGTTATGCTAACTTGTTGAAATCTCAATCTGTTTCGCAAACTGAATTTGACAATGCGAAAGCCAATTATGATCAAGTGGTGGCAACTATTAATTCATTAAAAGCGGCGGTAGAACGTCGTAAAATTGTTGCTCCTTTTGCCGGTAAATTAGGTATCGTTAAAGTAAATGAAGGACAATATATTACCGTCGGTACTGAAATTGTACGTGTTGAAGATAACTCGTCGATGAAAGTTGACTTTGCTATTACACAAAAACGCCTAGAGCAACTTGAAATCGGTCAAAAAGTGACGGCAACTGCGGATGCCCGTGAAGGTCAAACCTTTGCAGCCCGTATTACTGCCATTGATCCTGCGGTTGATACCTCTACTGGTTTAATTGATTTACAAGCAACTTTTGAGCCGTCAGATGGTAAAAAATTATTAAGCGGTATGTTTACCCGTTTAAATATTGCCTTACCAACGCAATACGGTCAGATTGTCGTGCCCCAAGTCGCTATTAGTTACAATATGTACGGTGAATTTATCTATGTACTAGAAGATTTAAACGATGAAGATAAAGAGAAATTAGCGGGTAGTCCAACCTTAGACAAAACCTATCGTGCTAAACAAATCACCGTTATGACGGAAGATCGCCAAGGTATTTATGCTAAGTTAAAAGCAGGTGATTTAAAACCGGGTGATAAAATTATTACTGCGGGTACACAACGTATCAGTAACGGTAGTTTAGTGGTCGTTTCTGATGAAAAAGCGGTAGGTACAGAACAACCAGCCGAAAAAACTAATATGTAATTAAGGATTTAGGTTAATGAAATTCACCGATATTTTTATTAAACGTCCTGTGTTGGCAATTTCGATTAGTTTGCTGATCGTGATTCTCGGTCTGCAGGCTATTTCAAAATTAGCAGTGCGTGAATATCCGAAGATGACTACTACGGTTTTGACGGTGCAAACCAATTATCCGGGGGCGGATGCGAGCTTGGTGCAAGCATTGATTACATCTAAACTGGAAGAAGCCATAGCTCAGGCCGATAACATCGACTATTTATCATCTCAAAGTGCACAAAGTTCATCAACGATTACGGTTAAAATGAAACTCAACACTGACCCAAGTGCGGCGCTTGCGGATGTGCTGGGGAAAATAAATTCTGTACGTTCCGAATTACCAACGGATATTGAAGACCCGACTTTAACATCTTCAACGGGTGGTACGGCGTTAATGTATTTGAGTTTCTCATCTGAACGTTTAGATGCGAGCCAAGTTACCGACTATTTACAACGTATTGTTAAACCACAACTTTTCACTGTTCAGGGGATTGCCAAACTTGAAATTTACGGTGCGGGCGAATACGCAATGCGTATTTGGTTAGACCCAGAAAAAATGGCCGCCCAAAAACTATCAGCAGGTCAGGTTGCTAATGCTTTAGCCAACAACAATATTCAAACCGCAGCAGGTAGTTCAAAAGGGTATTTCAATATTTATAAAAACAAAGTGGAAACCACCACGACGACAGTAGAAGAGCTCAGTAATCTCATTGTTTCGTCAGATGGTGATAACCTTGTACGTTTACGTGATATTGCAACCGTTGAATTAAACTCGGAAGCCGATGACAGCCGTACCAGTGCGAATGGTAAAGATGCGGTAGTATTAGCGGTAGAAACCACTTCTGATGCCAACCCATTAGATGTAGCCAATGCCATTTATCCAGTATATGACCAGATTAAAGCGGAGATCCCTGATAGTATTCAAACCAATATTCTTTATGATACCACCACAGCGATTAATAGCTCAATCCACGATGTAATCCATACTATCGTGGAAGCCATGGTGATTGTATTAGTGGTCATTCTTCTGTTTTTGGGGTCATTCCGAGCGATTATTATTCCAATTATTACTATTCCAATTTCAATCATTGGGGTATTATTCATCCTACAAGGCTTAGGATACTCTATTAACCTGATGACTTTGTTAGCTATGATTTTAGCTATCGGTTTAGTGGTAGATGATGCTATCGTGGTATTGGAAAACGTGGATCGTCATATTAAAGAAGGGGAAACCCCATTCCGTGCGGCGATTATTGGTACCCGTGAAATTGCTACCCCGGTAATTTCAATGACCATTGCCTTGGTGGCGGTATATTCTCCAATGGCATTAATGGACGGTATTACAGGTTCATTATTTAAAGAGTTCGCCCTGACCCTTGCAGGTTCGGTATTTATTTCTGGTATCGTAGCATTAACGCTTTCACCAATGATGTCAGGGGCGTTATTGCGTCATTCTCACAGTAAGTTTGAAGAGAGAGTGAATAATACCCTAAATAAAGTGACTGAAAGTTATGGACGTTGGTTAAATGTAATAATGGCTTCGCGTAGATCAGTGCTATTATTCGCTGTCATTATTTTTGCTACAATCCCTGTATTGTTAAATTCACTTTCAAGCGAATTAACGCCAGCGGAAGATAAAGGCGGTTTCTTAGGGGTGGCATCTGCTCCGTCTCACGTAAACTTAGATTATATGCAAGGGGCAGTGGCTGAGTATGACGCAATTTTACAGGCGTTACCAGAATCAAAATTTTCATTGATTATCTCTGGTGTACCGACCACGAACCAAGCGATTATTATTTCTACCTTGAAAGATTGGAAAGAACGTAGCCGTAAACAGCCTGCTATTATGAATGAATTAAACCAAAAGGCAGCAGCTATTCCTGAAATTTCTATTTCAAACTTTGCTTTCCCGGAAATTAATACCGGTGAGCAAGGGGCAAGTGTTGGCTTCGTATTAATGTCACCCGCTGACAATAAGCAGCTTGCTGAAGAGGCTGAGCGTTTCCTTGCGAAAATTCGTGCTTCAGGTAAATTTGTATATGCGGATACGGACTTAAAATATGAAACCGCTCAGGCGACATTCGCGGTAGATAAAGAGAAAGCCGGTACTTATGGTATCACTATGGCGGATATTTCTGCTACCCTAGGTTACTATTTAGCAGAAGCAACTATCACCCGTGTGGATATTGAAGGTCGTGGTTATAAAATGATTTCCCAAGTTAAACGTGATAATCGTTTATCACCCGAATCAATGGATAAATACTATGTCAGTGCATCGAATGGGGAAAGTGTACCGTTAAGTAGCTTGGTAACTATGACGCTTGAACCGCAGCCAATGTCATTGAACCATTTCAGCCAGTTAAATGCGGCAACCTTTCAATTAGTTCCGTCGCCAACGTCAACAACAGGGGATGCGGTTGCTTGGTTAAAAGAAGCGGCTAAAGATTTACCGGCAGGTTATCGTTATGACTTCAAAAGTGAAGCCCGTCAGTTAGAACAAGAAGGTAATTCATTAGTTATTACGTTCGCTCTTGCGGTGGCAATTATTTTCTTAGTATTAGCTATCCAATTTGAGAGCTGGCGTGATCCTACGGTGATTCTTGTATCGGTACCTTTAGCATTAAGTGGTGCGTTATTAACCTTAAATGTTCTTTCATTATTTGGTGTCGAAGGAGTAACCTTAAATATTTACTCAGAAGTTGGTCTGATTACTTTAGTTGGTCTGATTACCAAACACGGTATCTTAATGTGTGAAGTGGCAATGGAAGAACAATTACATCGTGGCGCTAGCAGAATTGATGCGATTAAACTTGCGGCTCGCCAACGTTTACGCCCAATCTTAATGACAACCGCAGCGATGATCGCAGGTCTGGTTCCGCTACTCTACGCAAGCGGTGCAGGTGCAGTAATGCGTTTCAGTATGGGGGTGGTAATCGTAGCAGGTCTTGCTATCGGTACATTATTTACTTTGTTCGTGTTACCTGTAATCTATTCATACCTTGCAAGTGAACACAAACCATTACCAGAATTTGATGAAAATGCACCACGTGTGAGCGGAGCAAGTCATCATTAAAACTCGCTAAAAAAATACCGCACTTTTGTGAAATGCAAAAGTGCGGTTATTTTTTCTAAAATATTGTTTATTGTTCAGTTTGAAATAAGTTAGCCAGAGTTTCTGCAGTATGGTTATCCACATCACCACTCGCCCCACTCACGCCAACTGCTCCAATAATTTTATTTTCTATTAACAAAGGTATTCCGCCCTGTAATGGTAAAATATTAGGTGTCGCCAGCATGGCAGGTGCACCATTATTCACAAAATCTTCAAATAATTTTGACGGGGCTTTTAAATAAGCGGCGGTACGCGCTTTGCCGATAGCCACATCAATGGTCACTAAGGATGCGTTATCCATACGCGCAAAAGCAAGCAAATGCCCAGATCGATCCACCACAGCAATCGATAAATTTAAGCCTTGTTGAGTAGCAATCTGGATACCTTGTGCAATTAAATGATTAGCTTGTGTAAGGCTAATATCAGATTGAATTGATAAAGTCGTCATAATCATTCCTTTTTGAAATAAAACATAAATTTGCTCAATTGTACACAATGAAAAAAAATAATGTCAGCAAAATATTGCAAGAAAAAAGGAATAACTTCAATAGGTAAGATAAATTGTATAATTCAATTCTGCTTACTTATAATATTTTATATTGAATTATTAGGAGATTAAACCATGAATATTTTACTTTTAGACGGCGGAAAAGCCTTTGCACATAGTCAAGGTGAATTAAATCATACCTTGCATCACATTGCAGTTGAAACCTTGCAACAGCTCGGACATAAAATTGATGAAACTATCATTGATAACGGCTATGATACAGAAAAAGAAGTCGCTAAATTTTTATGGGCGGATGTGGTGATTTGGCAGATGCCCGGTTGGTGGATGGGTGAGCCGTGGACCGTGAAAAAATATATTGATGAAGTGTTCACCGCGGGTTATGGCAAACTTAATGCCAGCGACGGCAGACACCGCGTGAATCCGACCGAAGGTTATGGTACGGGAGGCTTGTTACATGGTAAAAAATATATGCTTTCTTTAACATGGAATGCACCAATTGAAGCCTTTACTCGTCCAAATGATTTTTTTGAAGGTAAAGGGGTAGATACTGTCTATTTTCATTTTCATAAAGCCAATCAATTTTTGGCCATGCTACCCTTACCTACTTTTATTTGTAATGATGTGATGAAAAATCCGAATGTAGAGAAGTTTATTGCAGATTATAAAAGACATTTAACTAACATTTTTGGTTAAATAGACATAACCGCACTTTGAGAAAGAGTATAAAGTGCGGTTAATTTTTATTGATAATTTGCAATTTAATATATTTGCTAAAATTTCACCGCACTTTTGTGTAAAATAACCTAAAATCTACAATAGGACTATTTATGCGGTACCCATTTTCCAATATCAAACAGTCTTTACCGTTATTACCTTTTTTACTGCTCCCCCCACTCTTTTGGGCGGGCAATTTTGCCGTGGGTCGAGCGGTGCGAGCAGATATTCCGCCTTATACGCTCTCTTTTGGGCGTTGGATTATCGCGTTGCTTGTATTGTTACCTTTTGTGTTAGCAACAATGAAACGTGATTGGCAGCAATATCGCCAACATTGGGGCAGGATTATCACGGTGTCTATTTTTGGGGTGGCGGCATTTAATACACTTGTCTATAAAGGTTTACATAGTACCACCACAACCAATGCGATTTTATTAAATTCTTGTATTCCAGTGTTAATCATGCTGATTGGTGTCTTGTTTTATCATCAAAAAATTAAGCTTATACAAGCTATCGGATTGTCTATTTCACTTTTCGGCGTGTTGGTTATTGTGTTACAAGGGCAATGGGCGAATTTTGTGGCGTTATCTTTTAATCCCGGTGATATTATCGTGTTTATGGCGATGATCTGTTGGGCGATTTATACCCTGTTAATGAAAGATATTCCCGCTAATATTGATCGCAAGGGATTAATGGGTGTACAAATTATTATCGCGTTAATTTCCCTTTTTCCATTATTTTTATGGGAACAATTACAAGGCTCCCAAACTATTATATGGAATAGTTCAACTTTGTTGGGGTTGGCTTATGTGGGTGTATTTCCGTCGGTGATTGCTTATATTTTGTATAACGTGGCGATTCAAAAAGTCGGTCCTGTGATTTCAGGGTTATCCATTCATTTAATGCCCGTGTTCGGCGTATTATTGTCGGTATCATTATTGGGCGAGTCTTTTCATTTGTATCATTTGTGTGGAATTGGGTTGATTGGGTTAGGGTTAGTTTTATCACAAAAATGACTTATATTTATCATCTAATGACGTATAGTGCATTTTCCAAGTAGGGAAAATGCGCGTTTTTATGAGAATTTACCTTGAAATTAACTATCCAGCCCCCATTTACTGTTTAAATTTTGATAAAAAGGATTAAAAATGACAACGATAGTATGTGTACGTAAAGACGGTAAAGTCGCTATTGGTGGTGATGGTCAAGCAACACTTGGAAATTGTGTCGAAAAAGGCACGGTGCGTAAGGTTCGCCGTTTGTATAAAGATAAGGTGGTTACTGGTTTTGCCGGTTCAACGGCAGATGCGTTTATTTTACGGGATTTATTTGAGAAGAAATTAGAATTACATCAAGGGCATTTGGTAAAAAGTGCGGTGGAATTGGCTAAAGAATGGCGAACAGAACGTGCTTTACGCCGTTTGGAAGCGATGATGATTGTAGCCAATGAAAGTGATTTTTTATTGGTGTCAGGTAGTGGCGATGTGATTGAGCCTGAATTTGATGTGTTGGCGATTGGATCGGGTGGTAATTATGCAAAATCCGCAGCATTAGCATTACTTCGTACGAATAGTAATTTGACCGCAGCGGAGATTGTTAAACAGGCCTTAATCATTGCTGGTGATATTGATATTTATACTAATCATAATCACATTATTGAAGAATTATAAGGAATAAAATTTATGTCTATGACACCCAGAGAAATTGTTTCAGAATTAGATGCACATATTATTGGACAAAGTGATGCTAAACGCGCTGTGGCGATTGCCTTACGTAACCGCTGGAGACGGATGCAGTTATCCGAAGAACTACGTCAAGAAGTGACGCCTAAAAATATTTTGATGATTGGACCGACTGGTGTGGGGAAAACTGAAATTGCTCGTCGCTTAGCAAAACTTGCCAACGCCCCATTTATTAAAGTAGAAGCCACTAAATTTACTGAAGTAGGTTATGTGGGAAAGGAAGTGGATTCGATTATCCGTGATTTAACTGATGTTTCCATGAAATTGGTACGTCAACAAGCGGTGGAAAAAAATCGAATGAAAGCCAAAGATGCGGCTGAAGAGCGAATTTTAGATGTGTTATTACCGCCAGCTAAAGATCAGTGGGGCAATGCAGAAGAAAGCAATAATGAAGCTACTCGCCAAGTATTCCGCAAAAAATTGCGTGAAGGGCAATTAGATCAGCGCGAGATTGAAATTGATGTATCTCATCCGGTTAGCGTAGAAATCATGACGCCACCGGGTATGGAAGAAATGACATCGCAACTGCAATCCATATTTGAAGGCATGTCACCAAGTAAAACCAAAAAACGCAAAATGAAAATCAAAGATGCGTTAAAAGTAATGATTGATGAAGAAGCAGCCAAGTTGGTGAATCCAGAAGATTTAAAACAGCAAGCTGTAGAATCTGTCGAGCAACATGGTATCGTATTTATTGATGAAATTGATAAAATCTGTAAAAAGGGGGAATACAGTGGCGGTGATGTCTCCCGTGAAGGGGTACAGCGTGACTTGTTACCGATTATTGAGGGTTCAACAGTTAATACTAAACATGGTATGGTAAAAACTGACCATATTTTATTTATTTGTTCCGGTGCCTTCCAAGTGGCTCGTCCATCGGATTTACTTCCTGAATTACAAGGTCGTTTGCCGATTCGTGTAGAATTAAGATCACTTACTAAAGAAGATTTTGAACGTATTCTCACTGAACCCAATGCATCATTAACACTTCAATATCGTGAATTAATGAAAACCGAAGGGGTAGAAATTGAATTTACTCAAGATGGTATCAGCAAAATCGCTGAATCCGCTTTTCGTGTGAATGAAAAAACTGAAAATATTGGCGCAAGACGTTTACATACTGTATTAGAGCGTTTAATGGATGGTATTTCGTTTGATGCAAGTGAGCGTTCAGGAGAAAAAATTACGATTGATGAAAATTATGTTTCTACCGCATTAAATGATGTGGTAGATAACGAAGATTTGAGTCGATTTATTTTATAATTTATTTTTATATTGAGGGCGTTGTTTACAACGCCCTTTTGTTATGTTAAAAATCGCATAACAAAATATAAAAAGGATAAATACCATGAATAGAACATTAGGAAGTACTTTACTGGTTTCTGGCACAATGATTGGTGCAGGAATGTTAGCCATGCCACTGACGGCAGCCGGTATAGGTTTTACCTTTACCTTTGTATTATTAGGTATTTTATGGCTTTTGCTCACTTATAGTGCGTTATTATTTGTCGAAATTTATCAAACTGCTGAGCATGATGCGGGTATAGGTACGCTTGCTGCACAATATTTTGGCAAGATTGGTAGAATCATTTCAACGACCATTTTAATGATCTTTCTGTATGCTTTATTAGCCGCTTATGTGACGGGTGGGGGAAATATTCTTGCATCAACCATTCCACAAATAAGCGATGCAGAAACCACATCTAAAATTTCTATTGTTATTTTCACCGCACTTTTTGGGGCTTTTATTATTATAGGTACCAAAAGTGTTGATGTGATCAACCGCTTACTCTTTTATATTATGGTGGCGGCGTTAGTTTTTGTATTGATTTTGATGTTTCCAAAAATTAGTATGGATAATCTCATGGCAATGCCAATTGATAATGCTTTATTAATTTCTGCCAGTCCGGTATTTTTTACTGCTTTTGGCTTTCATGGATCTATTCCAAGTCTAAATGCTTATTTAGGTGGTAACGTTAAAGCGTTACGAATGTCGATTCTTAGCGGATCTTTTATAACGCTGGTTATTTATATTTTATGGCAACTTTCAACTCATGGCGTATTAAGTCAATCTTTGTTCTTGGATATTTTACAACAAGATCCAACCTTAAATGGTTTGGTAACCGCAACTCGTGAAATTACCGGAAGTCATGCCATTAGCAGCACTGTAAAAATATTCTCCGCATTGGCATTAATCACCTCTTTCCTTGGGGTCTCTTTAGGTTTGTTTGATTGTATAAACGATTTATTAAAACGAACATTTAATCGCTTAGCAGGACGGATGACACTCGGTGTATTGACATTCTTACCACCGATGTTATTTGCATTATTTTACCCTAAAGGCTTTATTTTAGCACTGAGTTATGCCGGTCAAATGTTTGCTTTTTATGCGGTGGTATTACCTGCTGCATTAGCTTGGCAAGCGCGCCAAAAACATCCCAACTTGCCTTATCGAGTAAGTGGTGGAAATGCGTTATTAGTGGTTGTTTCTGTTTTAGGGATTGTGATAGTTTCTATTCCATTTTTAATTCAGGCTGGATTATTGCCTAAAGTTGTTGGATAAAAAGAATTAGCGATTAATCTTTAAAGATAACGATGTCAATTTTCAAGTAAATATTTAATCAACGCTTTATTTGGTTGTTCTTGCAATGATGAGTAAGTGTTATAGAAGCATCTTGCACCAAGATAACCGATTAAGGTGTTAACCTTGATGGGAATAAAAGCAGAGCCGTGTTTATCGTCTAAATCGGGTTTATTATTTATTTTTATACTATTGAAAATATCAATAATATTATGGCGAATAAATTCGGCTAGATCAGATTTCTTAACGATCAGAACATGGTCTGGCATATTGAATTGAAGAATATCTAATTTACTATTGAAAAATAATATAATTAGGGCATCTAAATAGTTATTAATATAGATTTTACTTTTTTCTTTACTTCACAATGGTATTTTTGTTCAAAATTTTGGTGTAAATGTAATGTGGGATCATATTGATACTTAATATATGTATTTTTTTCAATTCTTGGAAAAAATGCAGAGATAATATCTAATCTAAAATCCCCATATTTAGCAAAATTTTGTGAATACTGAACATCAATTTTGATACCTTGTTGGGTTTGAATATCTACAGCAGTTTTATCGATTAGATTATTTATATAGCAAGATATACCACAATCTAGCAAAATGCGATAAGCAAGCTTTTCAGTAAATTCAACTTTTTTATCTGCATACATAATGCTACTCCTTCAAACAATGAATAAACTAAAAAAGAGGATAGATATTGTTAATTAAACAGCTCGCTATCTCGTAAAATATGCACATTTCCCTTACGTCTCAATAATCCACAACGGTCAAAATATTCGATCAGTTGGACAGTAAGTTTTCGTCCGAATTGTAATTCATCTCGTAACTGATTGACTGAAATGTCCCCTTGTTTTTCAATCATTTTTTTTATGATATTGGCATAGGTGAACAAGGTTTCTGTTAGGAAAAAACGGTCTTTTACAATGGGGATTAAATAGCCTAACTTGCCAGCTTTGTATAAGAAATTTCGCATTTGGTTTTCATCAATGGATAAGGTATTTGCCATATCTCTCACCCACAACGGTTGACCATTTTGTTGCATAAATTCGCCTAGCACCAATTTCCACAAGGCTTGCTCTTCTGCATTAAACTCAATTTTATGTTCAGGCAGATGCAACCAGCCACGGGTTTGTTGTAATTTTCCCTGAGCCAATAATTCATCTATAAAATGGTAGATCAATTTTTCGGGCTGATTAAGCGTGGCAATACGGTACAGACGAGCTTTGCCTAAGCCGACTTGATCGGGATGTTGTTGATGATAATTGGAAAGTGCGGTCAAAATTTGCTGATTTTTTTCTGCTTGATAATCTTGATTAAAACACCATTGCTGAAAACGTACAGCGTGATTTTGTTGCAAAATGGTGGCTAAGTCCGCTTCATTTAACTGTTCAATCCATAACAAATAAGACACTTCAACGGCGGTTTGTTGTAAATATAGTGCAATACGGTCATTGATATTTTCTGCTTGTTGCAAATTCTGTAAGAATTTTAACCGCACTTCACTGCGTTTATGGCGTTTGGGCGAGTTAATTTCGATGACTTTTGCTCCAGCAATTAATTGCTTATTATCGCCACTGCGTAAAATTAATTTATCCGCAAAGCTCAAAAATAGCGGTTTATCTAAGATAATTTCTGCTAAGGCTTGTGTTTGTGGTGGTAACGTTTTTGTTGTGAGCAAAGATAATTTACCAACAGTATGATTAGTCGCATGATAAAGATGTATCGCTTGGTTTTCTGCTAAAGGTATTTCTGGATTAAGCTGAACGGTAATGCGATCTGTGGCAAATTGTGCTGGTTGATTAAATAACCAGTCCCCCCGTTGAATTGAGCTACGCTCAATATCAGTATGAATATTTAATGCTAACCGTTGTCCTGCCAACCCTTGTTTACTCGGTTGATTTTGGGCATGAATATTTTTCACGCGGACTCTTTCGCCGTTAGATAAAAACAGCTCATCATCAATGTTTACCTTACCACTAAATGCTGTACCAGTGACCACTGTACCAGCCCCTTTTACACTAAAAATACGGTCGATAGCGTAGCGGAAAGGTTTATTGGAGTCAGCTAAATTTGGCAGTGTAGTTAAAAAATCACGTAATTCGGCGATGCCTTGTTGGGTAGTCGCAGATGTGACGAAAATTGGGCTATCGGCTAAAGAGGGGTAATTAGCTTTGATTGTGTGTTTAAGTGCATCGATCTGGCTTGAACTCGCTTTATCAGCTTTGGTTAAGACGATCAGAATTTTATTGAGTTGCAACTGACGTAAAATGGCTAAATGTTCCACTGTTTGAGCTTGAATCCCGTCATCAATGGCAATAATCAGCATGGCATAATGAATTCCCCCCAAGCCAGCCAACATATTCGGCAAAAATTTTTCGTGACCGGGAACATCAATAAATCCAAGTGTTTTATCACCTAGGGGCAAATAAGCATAACCCAAATCAATGGTCATTCCACGTTTTTTTTCTTCGGGTAAATGAGTGGTATTTGTGCCAGTTAATGCCTGCAACAAGGCGGTTTTGCCATGGTCAACGTGACCAGAAGTAACAATAATCATAAGGCTTGTAAACTCTCTAACAGGTGATCGACATTTGCTAATGAACGTATATCCAACCAAATTTTATCTTGTTCCATTCTGGCAATTATTGGCGTTGGTAGTTGTTTTAGCCGTTGTAAAAGTGCGGTTAATTTTCCGTTAGTTTGGTTTGCTATGGTGACTGCAACCGATGGAATTTTGGCTAACGGTTGTGAACCACTACCAATTTGTGCATAACTTGCTTCGATTTGCAGGGAAAATTCGGGTAAATGTTGCGATAATTGTTCTTTCACTCGTTCCGCTTTTTCATTTAATTGTGCTATGGATTGAGTGAGTAAGCGTAAGGTTGGCAAGGTTTCGATTAATTTTTCAGGTTGTAGATACAGGCGTAAGGTGGCTTCTAAGCCAGCTAGAATCACTTTATCACAACGTAAAACGCGTTTAAGTGGGTGTGCTTGTAATTGATCAATAAGAGATTTCTTACCCACAATAATACCAGCTTGCACACCGCCGAGCAGTTTGTCCCCAGAAAAAGAAATTAAGTCCACGCCTTGTGCCAATTTTTCCTGTACTGTTGGTTCTTTTGGTAAGCCGTACTGGGTTAAATCAATTAATGCTCCAGAGCCAAGATCGCTAATCACAGGAATATTAAATTGCTTACCTAATTCGGTAAGTTTATGTTCTTCAACTGAATGGGTAAAACCACAAATTTGATAATTACTGTTATGTACTTTCATCAGAAAAGCAGTATTCTCGTTGATTGCGTTTTGATAATCTTTTAAATGCGTACGATTAGTGGTGCCGACTTCTACCAGTGTACATCCTGCTTGAGCCATAATATCAGGAATCCGAAATGCACCGCCAATCTCAATCAGTTCTCCACGAGAAATAATCACTTCTTTGCCTTGTGCAAAGGTGGCAAGCATTAACAATACTGCAGCTGCATTATTATTCACGACACAAGCCGCTTCCGCTCCCGTCAGTTGAGTAAGTAATTCGCTAATATAATGATCTCGATGGCTACGTTTTCCTATCTCTAAGTCATATTCCAATGCCACATTACCTGCCATAGCATTTAGAGCAGCCTGTTGGGCGGTTGCAGACCATAATGCACGCCCTAAATTCGTGTGTAGCACGGTGCCTGTTAGGTTATGCACTGATTTAATTTGTACTTGGTTTTGTTGAATTAATTGATAACGAATTTCGGCAATTGTATGGTCAACATCGTTGAAATAATTGGGAAGTTGCTGTGTTTCTTTGATCTGCTCTCGAGCCAGTTGCAAAAGCTGACGAATCATATTGACAACCGCCGTATGTCCAAATTGATCCACTAGCAATTCACCTTGTGGTGTTTTGAGTAATTTATCTACGGATGGTAATTGTTGAAAAAGTGCGGTCATTTTCTGTCCTGTTTTTGCAAAGAATTAGCTTATTATACAATAAATCCAGTTTAGACTTGAATAACTAGTGCTTGAATAAAAATAAGAATTACGTTAAAGTTTGCCACAAATCTGATAATTTGTTGGAAAGTAGGCGTATCCGGTGATGCGGCAGGACTTCAAATCCTGTTAGGGCTGCCAGCAGTCCTGGGTGGGTTCAACTCCCATTACTTTCCGCCAATCTTGCTATTTGCTAATAGTCGCTACTAGAACCGATATAGTCTGCAAATTCTTCCGCATAAAAACCATGTGAAAGCATATAACGCCAGATTTTTTGTTTGGTTTTCAAATTCAGTTTATTTTGATATTGGGGAAATTTTCGGCTTAAAACGCTTAATGCAATATCTGACCAGTTTATTTCGCTTTGCTCAATTACGTTTTGAATAATCTGCGAACTCACCCCTTTTACTTGACGTAATTCTTGTTTAATTCGATTTGCACCATAACCCCGATTGGCTCGAAAATTTAGGTAATTTTCGGCAAAACGTTGATCACTTTGCCAATTACGTTGTTGACAATGTGCGAGTGCCTGATCGATATCTTCTTCACTAAAGGCTTTTTGTTGCATTTTGCAACGAATTTCATATTCGCTGTAATCACGGCGAGCCAGTAGGTTAATCAGATAATTTAGGGCGAGAGATGACATGGAGTATTCCCTACATTGTTGAAAAAAGTGCAGTTAAAAATACCGCACTTTGAGATATATTGTGTGTAATACCTAGAAATCTATATCATTGACTTCGTCATTGATTTCATCACTTTGATCTTTATCACTATCATCCGCTGGCAACAAGGCTTGTTCAGGATTTTCTAATAATGCCTTTTTGATTTTATCTTCTAATTCTGCGGTTGCTTCTGGATTGGCTTCTAACCATTTAATCGCATTCGCTTTACCTTGCCCGATTTTTTCACCATTGTAAGCATACCAAGCCCCAGATTTGTTGACTAATTTTTGTTTAACACCAAGTTCAATTAATTCACCATTTTTTGAGATACCCGCACCATAAAGAATTTGGAATTCGGCTTGACGGAACGGCGCAGCAAGTTTATTTTTCACTACCTTAACTCGCGTATCATTCCCAATAATCTTATCACCCTCTTTCACTGCACCGATACGGCGAATATCTAAACGCACAGATGAATAGAATTTTAGGGCGTTACCGCCAGTGGTGGTTTCTGGGTTACCAAACATCACACCGATTTTCATCCGAATTTGGTTGATAAACACCACTAAACAGTTAGAGTTTTTAATTTGACCGGTTAATTTACGTAACGCTTGTGACATTAAACGAGCTTGCAAACCAACGTGAGAATCGCCCATATCTCCTTCGATTTCAGCTTTTGGGGTTAATGCAGCGACAGAGTCCACAATAATCACATCAATCGCCCCTGAACGCACTAAAGCGTCACAGATTTCTAGCGCTTGTTCACCATTATCTGGTTGAGAAATAAACAGTTCTTTGACATCAACCCCTAATTTTGCTGCATAAATTGGGTCTAAGGCGTGTTCTGCATCAATAAAGGCACAGACTTTGCCTGCTTTTTGTGCTTGTGCGATCACGGAAAGGGTTAATGTAGTTTTACCTGATGATTCTGGACCAAAGATTTCAACAATACGTCCCATTGGTAAACCACCAATACCTAATGCTACATCTAAACCGATTGAACCTGTTGAAATAGATTCTACATCAAGGGTTTGTGAATCGCCTAACTTCATAATCGCCCCTTTGCCGAATTGTTTTTCAATTTGACCGAGAGCGGCTGCTAGTGCTTTTGCTTTGTCTTCTTGTGAGTTATTTTCTTTTGCGGTTGGTTTTGCTTTCGCTTTGTTATCTTTAGCCATTGTGTGACCCTTTTGGATGTTTGTTAAACTGTAAATTTGAGCATATATTATCTGTTATTAAAAACAGTATCAAGTGTTTTTTTGATCTTTTTCTGAAAAGTATGATCTGGATTCCAAATTTAAGAAATTTTTGAGTATCCACAGACCATATTCCGACATATAGGATTCTGGGTGAAACTGTACACCAAAAATCGGCAAAGTACGATGTTGGCATGCCATAATAATCTCATCATCGCAAGTGGCGGTAATCTCTAATTCCGAGGGGAAATTTTCTGTTGAAACTGCCCAAGAATGATATAAACCAATCTCAAAATGGTTGGGTAAACCTTGAAATAAAACCGAATTTGATTGCACTTTTAAATGGCTTTTTTGACCATGTCGAACATTGGGTAAATTAAACAATGTCGCCCCAAAAAATTCACAAATTGTCTGATGACCTAAACACACCCCTAAAATCGTTTTTTGTTGGTAAAAACGTGTTAGCATAGCAACAAGTTGTGGGTAGCTTTTTGGTACGTCAGGACCGGGTGAAATCAGAATATGACTGTAATCTTCAAGCCTATCAAGGCTTAAATTTTCCACATTTATCACATCGAATTGCACATGCAAACGGCGGATTAAATCCACTAAATTATAGGTGAAAGAATCGTGATTATTAATAATAGCAAGTTTGGTCATGGTCTTTTGAGTAGAAAAATAAACGCTTGCCATTATAAATGATTAGGCTAAACTTGAGCATATTTTGTTTGATTTATTTACTCTTTTATGCCGTTTAACGCTTTTATTGCACAAGCCAATCAGTTTGGCAAACAACGTCAACCATTTTTCTTTCTGGTTGATTTCGAACAGAAAAAACCGCTGATTTTGTCCCTTGAGAAAATGGAAAAACAAGGGCTGTTTTTTGATTTACAAGGCAAAACGAATTATCCAACGGAAAAAGTGCGGTCAAAAAAAGCCTTAAATTTAACCGCACTTGCCATGTCAAAAAGTGAATATCAATGGGGTTTTGAAATCGTTCAACAAGCCTTGCAAAAGGGGAATTCCTATTTGTTAAATCTTACTTATCCCACTGAAATAAAAACTAATTTTTCTTTATTAGAGGTTTTCGAGCAAGCTCAAGCAAAGTACAAACTTTATTATCAAAATCATTTTGTTTGTTTTTCGCCAGAATGTTTTGTCAGAACACAACAAAATCAAATTGTTACTTATCCCATGAAAGGCACTATTGACGCTACGTTACCTAATGCAGAACAACAATTAATGGCATCTCAGAAAGAGCAATCAGAGCATTACACCATTGTTGATTTAATGCGAAATGATTTAGCCACAGTGGCGGAAAATATTGAAGTTCGCCGTTTTCGTTATGTGGATCACATTGAAACCGAAAAAGGGGCGATTTTACAGACAAGCTCGGAAATTGTCGGCGAACTCTCGGAAAATTGGCAAGAAAATGTCGGGACTATTTTAGCCAAACTTTTGCCCGCTGGCTCAATTAGTGGAGCGCCTAAAGAAAAAACGGTGGAAATTATCCAACAAGCAGAAAAGCAAGAACGGGGTTATTATACAGGCATCTTTGGCATTTTTGACGGTGAAAACATAGACAGTGCAGTGGCTATTCGATTTATTGAACAGTGTGGTGAGAAAATGCTTTTCCGCAGCGGTGGTGGCATCACAAGACAAAGCCAATTAGAGCAAGAATATGCTGAATTATTGCAAAAAGTTTATATTCCATTAAGGAAAGCATCATGATATTTCCGTTATTTGAAACCATTTGTCTTGAACAGGGTATGGTTAGAAATATCGCTTTACATCAACAGCGTTATGAGAAATCATTATCGCTATTTTATAGGGAAACTACGGTTAAAATTCACGATCTTTGGCAAATTATTGCAGAAAATAGTCAATTTTACACCGCACTTGATAGCCCTTTAATTCGTTGTCGTATTGCTTATAATCATCAACATTATGCTGTGCAATTTTTCCCTTATCAACGCAAAATCTATCGTTATTTTCAACCTGTGATTTGTGACGATATAGATTATTCATTGAAATATCAGGATCGTTCCCTGCTCAATCAATTAGTTAAGCAAAAAGGTCAGGCTGATGAAATTATGATTATTAAAAAAGGTCATGTTACCGATTGTAGTATCGGCAATTTAGTGTTTCGTCAGGGAAAAGATTGGTTTACACCTAATACGCCATTATTAAAGGGTACGCAACGAGAGTTTTTGTTACAACAAGGCAGACTGCAAGAAATACCTATTTTAGCTGAAGATGTACATCAGTTTGACGAAATTAGGTTGATTAATGCAATGAATAGTTTAGATTAAATTAAATTAGGAATAAAGAGATGGATTTACACAATATTCGAGAAGATTACAGTAAACAGGCGTTATCTCGTAAACAATGCCTTGCCGATCCATTAAAACAATTTGAACATTGGTTAAATGAAGCGATAACCGCTAAAGTATGTGAGCCAACCGCGATGAATGTGGCAACGGTGAATGAACAAGGTAAGCCAACTAGCCGAGTGGTGTTGTTAAAAGAAGTGAATGAGCAAGGGTTTGTTTTCTTTACTAATTATCACAGTCAAAAGGGTCGAGCGTTGCAACATACACCGTTTACGGCTTTAAATTTCTTTTGGGGTGAATTAGAGCGACAAGTCAGAATTGAAGGTCGAGTGGAAAAATTACCCGCTGTACAATCCGATGAATATTTTGCATCACGTCCTTATACCAGTCGAGTAGGGGCATGGGCGAGTGAGCAAAGTGCGGTGATTTCTAGCAAAAATGTGTTATTAGCCAAGGCGGCACAGATAGCAGCTAAACACCCATTAAATGTGCCACGTCCACCGCATTGGGGTGGTTATATCGTGATTCCTGAGATGATCGAATTTTGGCAAGGTCGCCCGAGCCGCCTACATGATCGTATTCGTTATCGGTTGGAAAAAGAGCATTGGGTGATAGAAAGATTATCGCCATAAGTCGAAAATAAGATGTTGCATTTAGCGTAAAAATTGATTAGTATTTAGGAACTGCCTAGCGGTAGCTGCTACTACCACTAGGACTTTAGTTAAATTATTAGTAGGCGGGTAGAGCCATAGCTAATAAGATAACAAGGATTAACAACTTAATTATCATAATCCAGTTCCTTTTTGTAAGCCCCACTCTAGACAGCGTGGGGTTTGCTGTTTCTAGCCCTACGCTAGATGGTTCTTATAATCGTCGTTTATATAGCCCCCTTTCACATTCAATGAGTTCTTCTAATTCTAGCGTCAATAATTGCCCTAACAGGACATCAACTGAAATTTTGGACTGTTCCGCCAGTTCATCAATACTAATGGGGTTATAGCCGATTAAAGCATATAAATCAGGATATGTTGGCTCAATAACATTAAAAGGTAACTCTGTATTTTGACTAGTCGTGTTGGGAGCAAAGCCATTCATGGGTAACGAATAAGGAGCGAGATTTTCAATAATATCCTGCACCGATTCCACTAAATTTGCCCCTTGTTTAATCAGATGATGGCAGCCTTGGCTATATTGATTATGCAAATTACCAGGTAAGGCAAATACATCTCGATTTTGCTCTAGGGCATAACGGGCGGTAATCAATGATCCGCTTTTTTGATTCGCTTCAACCACCAACACGCCTTGCGACATGCCACTAATAATGCGGTTTCGTCTTGGGAAATTAGTGGCAACAGGCGGTTGGTTGGGTAAAAATTCTGATACCAACGTGCCATTATTCACTAGAATTTGTTCCGCTAATCCTTTATGCCGACTGGGATAAATTTGTTGTAATCCACTGCCTAATACAGCAATCGTTTTGCTTTGCATTTCAACTACTGCTTTGTGTGCGAAACCGTCAATTCCAATCGCTAATCCACTGGTAACAATAAATCCTGATCGAATCAATTCTGTGGCAAAATATTTAGCCCAATATTCACCGTAATTAGAGCAATCCCGACTACCTACAATCGCCAGTTGAGCCAGATTTAGATTTTCCACATTGCCTTTTACAAACAACAAGGGCGGAACGGAATTAATTTGCTTTAATAATTGCGGATATTCTGCTTGATAGTAAGCCACAATATGATGATTTGTATCAGTTTGTTGCCATTCTAGTGCTGGTTCAATATATTTTTGCTCTGGTTGAAACCAACGTTGAATTTGTTTTGCTTGCCAACCAATGTGATGAAAAGCGGTTTCATCGTAATCTAACAGGGTTTGTGGTGTGATTTGAGTTAAAATTTCTTGAATTGCATTTGCACCAAGATTAGGTACTTGCATTAGACGTAATAAGAGTTCGATATTTTGCATGAGAATGATAAAAGTGCGGTTGGTTTTTCGGAAATTTTAGGTTATAAGTCGAAAGGAAAAGAGTCGAGATTTTTTGCTGGATTTTGGAATCAAGATCACAAAATTTCATTTTTTGACTAACAGTCATTTTTCTCTTATTATGCTCAAAATTTACAACATAAAGGATATGTCATGAATATATTTGCAATCGCACGCAATAGTGAGGGACACAGTTTCGGGATCAATGCCAAAATGGCAAACCGTCATGGCTTAATCGCTGGGGCAACGGGGACAGGGAAAACCGTCACTTTGCGTAAATTAGCGGAAGAATTTAGTGATAACGGCGTACCTGTATTTTTGGTCGATGTAAAAGGCGATCTTTCAGGTATGACGGTGAAAGGTATCATGCAAGGCAAAATTGCGGAACGTATTGAACAATTTAGCTTAGGTGGTGAAAACTATTTAAACAGTTATCCAGTTTCTTTTTGGGATGTATTCGGTGAAACAGGGATTCCATTACGTACCACAATCTCGGAAATGGGTCCATTATTGCTTTCTCGTTTATTAAATCTCAATCCAACTCAAGAAGGCTTATTAAATATTCTATTCCGTGTGGCAGACGATAAAGGGTTGTTGCTTATTGATTTGAAAGATCTGCGTGCGATGTTGAAATATCTCGCCGATAACGCTAAGGAATTTCAATTACAATATGGCAATATTTCCGCTGCCAGTGTGGGGGCAATTCAGCGTTCCTTATTGACCCTTGAAAATGAGGGGGCGGAAAAATTATTTGGTGAGCCTGCATTAAATTTGGAAGACTGGTTACAAACTCGTGATGGACGTGGCGTAATTAATATTTTGAATTCAGAAAAATTAATTAATTCATCTCGTATGTACAGTGCCTTTTTGTTGTGGTTAATGGCTGAATTATTTGAGCAATTACCTGAAGTGGGTGATCCAGATAAACCAAAATTTGTGATGTTCTTTGATGAAGCTCATTTGTTATTTGATGGTGCCCCAAGTGTCTTAATTGAAAAAGTGGAGCAAGTAGTCCGTTTAATTCGTTCTAAAGGCGTCGGCATTTATTTTGTCACGCAAAATCCATTAGATTTGCCAGACACCGTGTTAGGTCAACTGGGTAATCGTGTCCAACATGCGTTGCGAGCCTTTACGCCAAGAGATCAAAAAGCGGTGAAAACTGCAGCCGAAACGTTCAGAACGAATAAAAAGGTAAATGTGGTGGAAGCTATTACTACCTTAGGCGTAGGCGAGGCGTTAGTTTCATTCCTAGATGAAAAAGGGATGCCAACACCAGTGGAAATTGCGACCATTTATCCACCAAAAAGCCAGCTTACACCATTAACGCAAGAGCAACGTCAAGCGTGGGTTAAAGATGATGATTTGTTTGCTTATTATAACAATTATGTAGATAACCATTCTGCCTTTGAGATGTTAGCAGAACAAGCTAATTTAAATCAAGTGGCACAACAACAAGCCCAACAAGCGGAACAACAAGAAAGCGAGGGTGTATTGGGTTCGTTGAGTCGAATGATTTTTGGTACTAAAAAACGCGGCGAAAAATTAACCGTGACAGAAGAAATTGTCAGTGGTTTAAGTAAATCGGTTGGGCGAAGTATTCGTTCTCAAATTACCAAGCAGATTACTCGTGGGATTTTGGGGGCGTTGCAGAAGTAACAAAAATGGCGGTCAAAAAATCATTTTATTTTTGATCGCCATTTCTATTTATTGTTCTAGCTAATTCCTAACATATGTTTTGCTATAGATAAGAATTGTGTAATAATCACTGCATTGGTGATATTACTAATAAATCCTCCGATCACTGGCACCACAAAAAAGGCGAGAGACGAATAACGGTATTTTTTACATACACTTTGCATCGTTGTCATTGCCACTGGAACCGCCCCTAAACTAAAACCCGTATGCCCAACAGCCATTACTGCGGCATCATAATTTTTGCCTAATAATTTAAACGTCAAGAAATAACAGAAGATCAATACTAATACGACTTGAGCTGAAAGTAAGCATAATAAGGCTAAACCTAAATTGGATAAATGCCATAGTTTCATAGTGATAATTGACATTGACACAAATAAACCTAAAGCAAATTCACCTACGGTATCCATTGCTTCATATAAAGTTTGATGATCTTTAGTGCTGATATCGCATAATAAGCGGACAATAATACCACCGAACATACAGCTGACGTGGATAGGAAAATTCACGTCATAATGTTTTAAAATAGAATTAATCACCTGCCCTAAACCTAAAGCAATACAAAGCAGAAATACGGCATTGATCACTTCCGATTTATTTAGATAAAGTCGTTTGGCTTGGGTAGGTAGATTTTCATTTAGGGTTTGTTTTATACTGGAAGTATCTAATTTATGACGTTTAATAATAAAGTTACCAAAAGGTCCGCCCAATACGCAACCTACAATTAAACCAAATGTGGCGGACGCAATAGCCACTTCCATTGCTCCTATTGCTCCGGCTTCCTCTGCCAATGGTGCAAATGAGGCTGCATTACCGTGACCTCCAGTCATTGGGATACTACCAGTCATTAAAGAAATGAGTGGATTAACATTCATCATATCACCAATACCAAGAGAAATGATGTTTTGCATAATAGCTAATAAGGCGGCTAATACAGCAAATATAATAATTAACTTACCTCCTTTTTTCAGTAAAGACACATTGGCAGCACTACCACAAGCCGCAAAGAAAAGACAATAGAAAAATTGGTTAATGGTTTGGTAATCAAATTTTAATTCAACGATATGAGTTGAATAAAGCAGTAAGGAAATAATAGAAAATATCGTTCCTCCTACAACAGAAGCTGGTAAACAATATTTTCTTAATATGGGGAATATATGACGCAACCAATCACCGAAATAAATGGCGATAACAGCTAGCCCTAAGGTTTCAAACATACTTATTGTTACAGATGTTGTTTCCATTTTATCCTCCAAAAATATCAATGAATTATATTTTAACAAAAATGTAACAATAATACTGTTTTGTCAAATGATATTTTGTATTTTTGATAAATAACGTTATATGCAATCTGTATAAATAGGTTGATTTTTTTGGGGGGCTTTCATTGTATCTATCTTTGGTATAAAGAATACTGGTTTTAAAAACAAAAGTGCGGTGAAAAATAAAAATTCACCGCACTTTTGAGTGACTATAGCGAATATTTACGCTTTTGGACCTGCGGCCACTAACGCTTTACCTTCCGCAGTTACCGTATATTTTTCAAAGTTTTTCACAAAACGGTTAGCTAAATCTTCTGCTTTTGCTTGCCATTGTGCTTTGTCTGCATAAGTATCACGTGGATCTAAAATTGCAGGATCAACGTTTGGTAAGGCAGTTGGCACTGCTACATTGAAGATTGGCAATGTTTTGGTTTCTGCTTTGTCGATTGAACCGTCTAAGATTGCATCGATAATACCACGCGTATCTTTGATTGAAATACGTTTACCCGTACCGTTCCAGCCAGTGTTCACAAGATAGGCTTCAGCCCCTGCTGCTTCCATACGTTTTACTAATACTTCAGCATATTGGGTTGGGTGTAAACTTAAGAATGCCGCACCGAAACAGGCTGAGAATGTAGGGGTAGGTTCTGTGATACCACGTTCTGTACCGGCTAATTTAGCTGTGAAACCAGATAAGAAGTAGTATTTAGTTTGTTCTGGGGTTAATTTAGATACTGGCGGTAATACACCGAACGCATCTGCGGTTAAGAAGATCACTTTTTTCGCATGACCTGCTTTAGATACTGGTTCAACAATGTTTTCAATATGATAAATTGGATAAGAAACACGCGTGTTTTCAGTTTTTGAACCGTCAGCAAAGTCAACAGAACCATCTGCACGAACCACCACGTTTTCTAATAATGCATCACGTTTGATCGCACCATAGATGTCTGGTTCGTTTTCTTTAGATAGGTTGATGGTTTTCGCATAGCAACCGCCCTCGTAGTTGAATACACCGTCATCGTCCCAACCATGCTCATCATCACCGATAAGTTTACGTTTAGGGTCGGTTGAAAGGGTGGTTTTACCTGTGCCAGATAAGCCGAAGAATACGGCTACGTCGCCTTTTTCGCCCACGTTGGCAGAACAGTGCATGGATGCGACGCCACGTAATGGTAAGAAGTAGTTCATCATTGAGAACATACCTTTTTTCATTTCACCGCCGTACCAAGTACCACCGATTAATTGCACGCCTTCAGTAAGGTTAAAGGCAATGAAGTTTTCGCTGTTTAAGCCTTGTTCTTTCCAATTTGGATTGGTGACTTTAGAACCATTCATGACCACGAAATCAGGTTTGAAGTTAGCTAATTCAGCGTCGCTTGGGCGAATGAACATATTTTTCACAAAATGAGCTTGCCATGCCACTTCAGTGACGATACGCACCGCTAAACGTGTATCTTCGTTTGCACCACAAAACGCATCAACTACAAATAAACGTTTACCAGAAAGCTGGTTAGTGACTAATGATTTTAAACTTTTCCAAGTTTCTTGATTCATTGGTTTGTTGTCGTTTTTGGCTGCATCACTTGTCCACCATACGGTGTCTTTTGATTTGTCATCTAACACAATATATTTATCTTTTGGTGAACGACCTGTGAAAATACCGGTATCAACGGCTACTGCGCCCGTTGTGGTGACGATACCTTTTTCATAGCCTTGTAAATCTTCTTTGGTTTCTTCTGCAAATAGAAATTCATAACTTGGGTTATGAACAATTTCTGTTACACCATTGATACCAAGATCACTAAGTTCTTTAATTACTTTATTTAAGTCAGTCATACATTACCTCATTAGAGTTAGAAAATTAAAAGATAAGCTATTCTATTACTTTTTGAGAAGAAAAAACGTTAACTAGATCAAATTTTTGAAAAAATTTTGGAGTTTTATATGTTTTTTTGATATGGATCAAGTTGAAATCCATATCATCTATCAGTTCATCAATATTCTCCGTTAACTAAAGAACAAACTGATAAATTTCTCTTTAAATAAAATATTATTTCTTTTTCACCGGTCGTTGCCAGCCTTGAATATGGTGTTGTGGCACACGGCTAATGACAAGTTCATTTTCACTTACATCTCTGGTGATCGTTGTACCCGCACCGATTGTTGCACCATCTGCAATCTTCACTGGGGCAACCAGTTGACAGTCAGAACCGACAAATACATTATCCCCAATTACGGTTTTAAATTTATTGGCACCATCATAATTACAAGTAATGACACCCGCACCGACATTTACATTGGTGCCGATTTCTGCGTCTCCCACATAAGTTAAGTGATTAACTTTTGAACCTTTACCAATACTGGCTTTTTTGATTTCCACAAAGTTACCAATATGGGTTTCTGCAGCGAGTTCTGCCCCCGGGCGTAAACGGCTGAAAGGTCCGATAGACGATTTTTCGCCGATGACGCAGTCTTCCAACACAGAATAAGGTTTAATTTCAACATTATCCCCTACGATCACATTTTTTAGTACGCAACCGGAACTAATTTTTACCCCATTACCTAATTGTACTTTGCCTTCAATAATCACATTAATATCAATTTCGCAATCTTTGCCATGGCTTAATTCACCACGTAAATCAAAGCGTTCAGGATCCGCTAAGCTCACACCTGCTAATAATAAACGGCTAGCTTGTTTACGTTGGTAATAACGTTCTAACGCATTAAGTTGCAAACGATTATTTGCCCCCTCTACTTCCATAATGTCATCTGCTATCACCGCCGCAACTTGACAACCGTCTTGATTTGCCAGCCCGATCACGTCCGTCATATAGTATTCACCTTGAGCATTGTTATTATTTAAACGGCTTAACCATTTTTTGAAACTTGCTCCGTCTGATACCATCACCCCCGTGTTTACTTCGTTAATTTTTAATTGTTCAGGATTGGCATCTTTTTGTTCAACAATCGCCACTACGGAACCATTTTGACGAATAATTCGTCCGTAGCCTGTAGGGTTATCTAGTTGCACAGTTAATAACGCAATGCCATTTTGCGGTTTAGCTGCAATTAATTTTTGTAAGGTTTCTGGTGTAATTAAAGGGGCGTCACCATACAGCATGACAATATTTTCATCATCGTTAAAAAACGGTGCAGCTTGTTGCATGGCGTGTCCCGTACCTAATTGTTCTGCTTGGAAAACCCAATTTACAGGCTCATCCGCTAAACATTGTTTTAATAAATCTGCACCGTGTCCATAAATTAAATGAATTTGTTCAGCATTGAGTTGCTTTGCAGTATCAATCACGTGCTTCACCATTGGCTTGCCAGCTACCTTGTGCAACACTTTAGGTAAATCAGAATACATTCTGGTGCCTTTGCCTGCGGCGAGAATCACTACGCTTAATTTATTGTTAGATTGGGTCATCTTGATATTCTCAACATTGGATTAAACTGCGGTCTATTTTACACGGATTTTGTGAAATGATCTAATATGACTATAATATAATATATCGCCGTAGGGGCGTATTGCATACGCCCAAAAAAGATCGAGCAATAGGGCGTATGCAATACGCCCCTACAAAATGAGAATAAATAATGCAACCTCAATACTATATCGGCATAATGTCTGGCACCAGCCTTGATGGTGTAGATCTCGTTTTAATGAATTTTAGCAAGAATCCACCAGCCATCGTCGCTTGTAATTTCATACCGATGCCCGAAAAAATTCGACAAAAAATCACCGCACTTGTGCAATCGGGACAAACCAGTTTGCAAGATTTGGGCGAGCTAGATCATCAACTGGGGGGACTTTATGCCGATTGTGTCAATCAATTTCTTGCTAAACTGCGGTTAAAATCGGAACAGATTTTAGCCATTGGCTGTCACGGTCAAACCGTTTGGCATTCGCCTAATTCAACTGATCCTTTTACTATGCAAATTGGCGATATGAATATTGTTGTCGCTCAAACGGGTATCACCACTGTTGGTGATTTTCGCCGTAAAGATATGGCAGTGGGCGGGCAAGGTGCGCCACTGGTACCCGCCTTTCATCAGGCAATGTTAAGTACACCTGATAAGCTAAGAGTGATTTTAAATATCGGTGGAATGAGTAATATTTCCGTGCTCAATCCAACTTGTCCAACTATCGGCTATGATGTCGGCGTGGGTAATACGCTGTTAGACGGTTGGATTGAAAAACATCAAGGCAAACGTTACGATAAAAATGGTGCTTGGGCTGCCAGTGGACAAGTCGATCAGGGCTTATTGACAGATTTATTAGACGAGCCTTTTTTTAGCCAAGCACCGCCGAAAAGTACAGGGCGAGAGCTATTTAATTTAGCTTGGCTAGAAAAAAAATTGCAAAAACACACCGCACTTTCACCGCAAGATGTGCAACGCACATTACTTGAATTTACCGTACAAGGTATAGCGAATGAGCTACTCACACTAGAAAAAACAGGTTTGCCTTGTGAATTATTGGTTTGTGGCGGTGGAGCGAAAAATCCATTAATTATGCAACGTTTAACCAATTTATTGCCAATTTGGTTTGTTACTACAACTCATGATGTAGGCTTTGATGTGGACTATATGGAAGCTGCCGCCTTTGCGTGGTTGGCTTATCAACGCATAAACAATTTACCGAGCAACTTGCCTGCGGTCACGGGGGCAAAAAGTGCGGTGAGTTTAGGGGTAATTTTTCCAAAATAGGAAACAAAGATGACAGAACAAAACTTACTTAATGCTCTTGAGCAAATGATCACCGAGCAACGCAATCCAGAATCTACCAACATAGATCAAATGACCGCGTTGGAAATTGTTAGCTTAATCAATCAGCAAGATAAAACTGTGCCACTAGCCATTGAAAAATGCTTGCCACAAATTGCTGTTGCAGTAGAAAAAATTGTACAAGCCTTTCAAGCTGGCGGTCGGTTAGTTTATATTGGGGCTGGCACCAGTGGACGATTAGGCGTGTTAGATGCTTCCGAATGTCCCCCAACCTTTGGTGTTGATCCGGCTATGGTGGTGGGTTTAATTGCGGGCGGTGAACGGGCGTTGCGGCATCCGATTGAAGGAGCGGAAGATAATCAAGAACAGGGCAAATTGGATTTACAACAGATTGATTTTTCGGGAAAAGATGTGTTAGTTGGGATAGCTGCCAGTGGTCGAACACCCTATGTAATAGGAGCGTTACAATATGCCAATGAACTGGGAGCGACTACGGTAGCGATTGCCAGTAACCCCCATTCAGAGATGGCAGGAATTGCACAAATTGCCATTGAAACCGTGGTCGGAGCAGAAGTACTAACAGGCTCAAGCCGAATGAAATCAGGCACCGCACAAAAATTAGTACTTAATATGCTCACCACAGCGAGTATGATTTTGTTGGGAAAATGCTACCAAAATTTAATGGTGGACGTGCAAGCCAGTAATGAAAAACTCAAAGCTCGAGCAATTCGCATTGTTATGCAAGCGACAGATTGTTCAGAGTACAAAGCGATTAAAGCGTTAAAACTGGCAGAAAATAACAGTAAACTGGCGATTATGATGATTTTAGCGAATGTCGATATTCAACAAGCAAAAGCTCTCTTAAACGAATATCAAGGACGATTAATAGATGCTTTGCCTTAGAAATACATTATAAGTATATTGAGAATTATTTTTATTTGATCTAATATAGCCACGATGTTTCATCTTAATCTTCATCTCAATCAAGGAGAACTTATATGCGTTTAAAATTTATTGCAGCACTGATTTCAAGTTTACTTCTATCTACCCCAGCTATGGCAGCAGATTTATCAAAAGAAACAAAAGATTATAAAGATTTTGTAGTCGCTCAGATTGATGAACTTGTGACACATACTGAATCTTTTGTTGATGCATTAAAAGCCGGTGATGTGGAAAAAGCTAAAGCTATTTATCCGCAAGCTCGTATGTATTATGAACGTTCCGAGCCGATTGCGGAAAGTTTTGGTGATTTAGACCCACGTATTGATGCCCGTCTTGCGGACTTAGAAGAAGAAGGCAAAGGGGAAAAAGATTGGTCTGGTTTCCACAAAATTGAAAAAGTATTATGGGAACAAAATACTACCAAAGGCACGGAAGAAACTGCCGATCAGTTACTCAAAGACGTAAAAGAGTTGCGTGCTAAAATTCCAACAGCCGAAGTCACACCAGAGTTAATGATTACTGGTGCAGTAGATTTATTAAATGAAGTTTCCACCAGTAAAGTGACGGGTGAAGAAGATATTTTCTCTAAAACGGATTTATATGATTTTAAAGCCAATATTGAAGGGGCAGAAAAAATCTATGAATTATTCAAACCTGAATTATTGAAAAAAGATGCTAAATTAAGTGCAAAAATCGAGCAACATTTCAAAGAAGTAAATGATTTATTGCAAACCTATAATAGATCAACCAGCGGTTATGACTATGTGCCATACAATACCTTAACCGAAAAAGACACCAAAGCCCTTGCAGAAGCGGTCAACAAATTGGGTGAACCATTGGCTCAATTAGGTGTTCTCTTAGAGAAATAACAGACGAGGTCACAATGAGTCATACCAATAATGCTCGTCGTGATTTTTTAAAGAGTAGTGTTATCATCGGTGCTGGCCTCACGATGGGGTTAGCGGCTGGCACCGCTTATTCTTTGGAACCACGTACAAAAATTACCATAGAAAATATTTATCCTTTTTTTAACCCTCATCAACAAGGCATCACTTCCCCAGCACAACATCATATTTATTTTATTGTGCTTGATTTACATAGCCAAGATGTCGACGAAATTCACCAAATGTTTAAAACATGGACGGAATACAGTCGCCAATTAACACAAGGTAAAAACGTACAAACCTATAGTCAAAATGGCTATGTTCCTGCAGTTGACACGGGCGAAGCAGATAGCCTAAATCCGTATAATTTAACGCTTACTTTTGGTGTCAGCCCAAGTTTCTTTACTAAATTAGGCATTGAGAAAGCTAAACCAGCCGAATTAGTTGATTTACCGCATTTTCCACGTGATCAACTGAAAGCGGAATTTACAGGCGGTGATATTTGTATTCAAGCTTGTGCAGATGATCCGCAAGTGGCATTTCATGCGGTGCGAAATTTAGTCCGTGTTGCCCGTTCAGAAATTACCATGCGTTGGAGCCAATCAGGGTTTAATTCTTTTGAAGGTACGGATACGCCACGCAATCTGTTCGGTTTCCGTGACGGTACGGGGAATCCGCAGGGAGAAGAACTGGATAAAACCGTATGGTATGAGGGTAATAACTGGCTGAAAGGAGGTTCATTCCTAGTGGTGCGTAAGATTCAGATGTTCTTGGAAACTTGGGATCGTACCAACTTAAACGAACAACAGCATACTTTTGGTCGTCATCGTGATTCGGGGGCGGCTTACGGTCAGAAAAAAGAATTTGATCCCGTTGATTTAGACAAAAAAGATGCCAATGGTCAGCCGGTTGTACCGGAAGATTCTCATATGCACCTTGCTCATAAAACTGGGTTAAAAATGTTACGTCGATCGTTTTCTTATTCTAGCGGTATCGATTCGCGTACCGGGCAATTTGATGCAGGATTATTGTTTATCTCTTATCAAAAAGACCCACAACAATTTATTACCATTCAAAATAAGTTAGGTAATATTGATAAAATGAACGAGTACATTACCCATATTGGCAGTGGACTGTTCGCTTGTTTCGCAGGAGTAAAAGATGAAAATGACTATTTGGGTAAAGCCCTTTTTGAAGCCCTTTAAATTGAGTTTATTATTAGGCTTATGTTTCTCTACTTCGGCTTATGCCAAAGTGGAATTGGGAGCGTTATTTGTGCATTTATCGGATGCCTTGTCCGCAGTTAAAAAAGAAAATAGCGAACAAGCCAAAAACGATTTACGAACTTTGCAACAAGAATTTAATGCCATTCCAACCCATAATTCAGAAGCGGGTAAAGAAACCAGTAAAGCACTTGAAACCGCTATTGCTAACCCAACTTTAGCTAATGTAGAACAAATTTCTAAAGATCTTTATGCGTTTGAGCAAGAGCAAAACCCAGTGGATCATGATAAAAATCGTCAGAAATTTGCTGAGCAAGTGCTCCCTACTTTGCAAGACTTAGAACAAGTTTTTGCCAGTAAAAATATTGAACAAATTCGAACCAAGTTCCATCGTTTTGGTGCCACTTGGGGGGCGAATGAATTATCCATGCGTGGAGCCAGTTTAAGCCATTATGGCAAAATGGAAACCGCGATGTCCTTATTCCGTAGTGCCATGCAAGCGAATCCAGCCAATTATGAACAAATGGAACAGCAGCTAGCAATATTGAAGAATACGGTGGATGATTTTATAGGGAATAGTAAAGCTGCTCAGTAAGAACTTGAATTAATGAAAAAGTGCGATTAAAAATTATTTATCGCACTTTTTTGTTTTAAATGATTTTTGTAATTGTTCTAATACATCTTCTACACAAATTTCTACCATAGAACCTTTATGCAAATAATATTGATTTTTACCATAACAACCAATTAATTTCGGATTTGTCGCACCGTATAAAGTAATATTGGGGACATCTAATGCAGCAGTTAAATGAGCTAAACCAGTGTCAACTGACACCACGGCTTTGGCATTGGCAAGTTGCTGAGCCAATTCCGTTAAGCTAGATTTTGGCAATACCAGCATATTTGGTAAGCCTTGTGCAATCCATTCTGCCCGTTGTTTTTCTTTTTCATTGCCCCAAGGTAGGCGAACTTCCAGATCAAGTGAGGTGATTTTTTCGGCTAATTTTTTCCACTCGCTATCCAGCCAATGTTTATCTGCTCTGGTGGTAGCGTGAACAAAAATGATATAAGGCTTGCTTGAATAGGATTGTTGAAAATGTTGAACAATACCATAATCCCCTTTGCTTTCGGGCAAGGCGTAACCTAAAGATTGTGCAAACAATTGGCGAATTCGCTCTACCGCATGTTGTTGATAGTCAATAGCAAAGGTTTTATCGTAAAAGCAACTGGCTAAGGGTTCACGAATAGATTTTCGATCGTAACCGAATTTTTCGCCCCGAGCTAAACGGGTGGCGAACAACGCACTTTTGATTAACCCCTGTGCATCAATCACCGCATCATATCGATGAGCTTGTAATTGTTGTTTGTAGGCGTGCCATTGTTGGTAGGTTTGTTTAGTGAATAACTGCTTCCGCCAGCGGCGAATCGCAATCGGGATGACCTGATTGACTGCCGAATGCCAAGCAGGAATTTCCGCAAAATTTTCTTCCACCACCCAATCAAATTGCACATTACCTAACGCCTTTTGAGCATCGGTTAAGGCTGGCAAACAATGCAATACATCGCCAAGCGAAGAAGTTTTGATGATACAGATTTTAGCCATTGCGTTGCTCTAATTGGTGCAATAACGCCTGACTACTTGCCAAAAAATCACTCACCGAACCGCACACTTGATGGGCTTTCTCTTCGTCATAGGTGTGCGAAGTAATATTTCGCATTTTGCGATACTCAAACCAATTTTCTACGCTATCAATCAGCCCTTTCTCGCCCGCTAATCGCAACAGATCACGGAAATTACTTTGGTCAATTTCATCAGGACTGAGTGCATCTTGTTCTAACTGCCGTTTCAGCATTTTAATACTCAGCTCATACACAAACTCAAAATTCTGAATCAACCCTGCGATAAGCGTATTCTGCACTTCGGTTTCTTGTTGCTCAAACCACAGCTTATTTGACACAATCTCATTAGCAGATTGCAAAGCAATAATGGCTTTTTGTAAGCTAGAAATATCCAATTTATTGGTCATATTCCCCCCCTTAATTAGCCAACAACGGCATTAATTTTTCCAATACCATCTCAGGCGTAATATCAATCAAACTCTGATGATACCCCTCCGCACTGTCTGCCCCTTTGCGGATTTTAATTAAGCCACCTTTAATCAAGCGAATAATCACCGCTTTATCGGATAACGGTGGCGTATATTCTGGACTAGTCGGTCCATAAACCGCCACTAACGGACGACCAACCGCTGCCGCAATGTGCATTAATCCACTGTCATTCGTCACCATTGCCGTACAATCCGCAATCAAATCCACCGCTTGATTGAGTTCCGTTTGCCCTGCGAGATTGACACAATAGTGTTGCAACGATTCAGGTAAACTTAAACGAATTTGCTCACCCACTTCCACATCTTTATTAGACCCAAACAGACGAATACTATAACCCTGCTCAATCAGCCTTTCCGCTAATTTAGCATAATGATAATGCGGCCAACGTTTGGCAGGACCAAATTCCGCTCCAGGGCAAAAACCAATGGCAGGGCGATTTTCCGCCAGAGCAAATTGTGCGGTGCTAAATTCCGTAGGAATTTCAACGTTGCTTGCAACGGGGGCGAAGCCCCGAACAATTCCATTAGGAATTGTGAGTAATATTTCTTTGGTTTTTTGCACCGCACTTTCGTCAACGGTTAAATACGGTGTTGGAATATTTAAATTTTGAGCTGTTGGAATTTTCCCTTTTTCATACCCTAACGCCACATAACGCTGCACCATCATTGGGTAATCGTGTTTATTGGATCGTAAATCATTTAACAAGCAATAACGGCTTTCCCCTTTCCAACCACGACGAACAGGGATTTTAGCGAATAACGGAATAAATGCTGATTTCAACGAGTTAGGCAATACAATCGCCAGATCATATTGATTTCGTAAGGATTTACCAATTTTATAACGTTCCCCCAGTGAAAACGCCCCGTGACCAATGGGCATAGTCAATGCTTGACGCACTTCAGGCATCCGAGCCAACAACGGCTTACACCAATTCGGCGCAAGTACATCAATTTGGCAATCGGGATATTGCTGTTTTAAGGTTTGATACAGGCTATGCGACATCATCATATCGCCAACCCATGATGGGGCAATGATTAGGATATTCATAGTTTTTTGCTTTGTAACGAAATTTATTTCATTTTAAACAAAAAATTTATTTATGCGATAAAATCTTCAATTTTCTTTTAAATTTTTAGCTTGCTTGTTAGAATGGAAATACTTGACAAATCAAAAACAGTACAAATAATGAACAGCACAGCACAGCACAGCACAGCACAGCACAGCACAGCACAGCACAGCACAGCACAGCACAGCACAGCACAGCACAGCACAGCACAGCTTACCAATCTAATTTCTAAACTCAAGGAAATTTTTCAAATAAATCAACCCGATTTAGATTTCGGTATTTACCGCATTTTAAATTCTCGCTCAAAAGAAATCGCCGATTATTTAGACCGCACTTTACCTGCTCAAATTAAAAACGCCTTGCGTTCGGACGTAACACAAGAAACCGCCGTCTATAATCACCTATACGAGTTTTTCTCACGCTATTACGACAGTGGCGATTTTGTGAGCCTACGCCGTTATAAGGGCAACACCTACGCCATTCCCTACGCGGGCGAAGAAGTGATGTTGCACTGGGCGAATAAAGACCAGTATTACACCAAATCAGGCGAGAATTTCAGCAATTACGCCTTTTATCTGGCAGACGACAAACGCGTGCAATTTCGCCTTGTGGAAGCCGACACCAACAAAGACAACCGCAAAGATAACGAGCAAAAACGCCTGTTTGTGTTGTCCGAACAGCCGATTGTTGAGACGGCAGAAAATCTCGTTATCCCCTTTGAATACAAAGCCTTAGGCAAAAACGACAAGCAAGCCGATTATATTGACCAAGCGGTGGAACAGCTCAAATCGCACCCCTTTGCCAACGCCGTGTGGCAAGAACTTTTCCGCCTTGCCCCCACCGAAAAAGACGCAAAACGCACCTTATTAAAAAAATATTTGCAGGATTACACCACAAAAAACACTGCCGATTATTTTATCCATAAAAATCTCGGTGCGTTTTTAACGGGCGAGCTGGATTTTTATATTAAAAATGAAGTGATGAATCTTGATGATATTCAAACCGAAACCGCCTTTGCCGAGATTGAGCAGAATTTGCAGCTGATTAAAATCTTTAAACAAGTCGCCCAAGAGATTATCGCCTTTTTGGCACAATTAGAAGATTTTCAAAAGAAACTGTGGCTGAAAAAGAAATTTGTAACCGCCGTGCATTATTTGGTTACGCTGGATAAATTGCCCGATACACTTGCCGAAACTGCCCTAAAAAATGAACAGCAAATAAAACAGTGGCAAACTTTGTTTAATGTGGACGCAAGCGGTGAAAATTTGCAAAATCTTCGCCAAAAAGCACCGCACTTAGTGGTGGATACCAGTTTGTTTGCTGCCGATTTTCAGGCTGCCGTACTCAAACAAATAGACGATTTAGACCACCAAACAGACGGCGTGTTAATTCATTCGGATAATTTCCAAGCCTTAAATTTATTACAAGCCCGATATAAAGAACAGGTGAAATGTATTTATATTGATCCGCCGTATAATACAGGGGAAGATGATTTCCTTTACAAAGATAATTACCAAAGTTCAAGCTGGCTTTCTATGTTTGAGTGTCGTTTGGCATTATCAAAAACATATTTAAATTCAGAAGGATTTTTAGTTTGCCATATGGACGAACACGAACATTTATCGTTGGAATGGTTAATAAAACAAATTTTTAATAACGGAGATATGGGTAAGCTAATTTGGGATAAACGCAATCCAAAAGGCGATGCCAAAGGTATTGCAACACAGCACGAATATGTTCATTTTGCCACAAAAAACATTTCAAATTTAGATGATGAATGTGCGTTTGTTCGTAATAAATTCAATGCTGAAAATATGTTAAGAAAAGCAGAATTGTTAATTAAAAAATATGGTGTTTCTGAACAATCAAAAAGTGAGTTTAAAAAATGGATTAGAGAAAATAATGAATTGAGTGGGGGCGAAAGAGCTTATAATCAAATTGATGAAAATGGTGATGTATATCGTGCTGTGTCAATGGCTTGGCCCAATAAGAAAAAAGCACCTGATGAATATTTTATTCCCTTAATTCACCCAAAAACTAAAAAACCTTGTCCTGTTCCTGCTCGTGGTTGGAGAAATCCGCCTAAAACAATGAATGAACTTTTAGAAAAAAATCTTATTTTATTTGGAGATGATGAAACAACTATTCCAAATCGTAAATATCTATTAAAAGAAAATCTAACGGAAAATGTACCTTCACTTTACTATATGGCAGGAAGTGATGACGAATTATTCAATAATTTAGGTATTCAATTTGAAAATCCTAAACCTATAAAAGCAGCACAATATTTTATTTCTACAACAGCAAGAAATTATAACTCAACAATCCTAGACTACTTCGCAGGTTCAGGCACAACCGCTCACGCCGTCATCAACCTAAACCGTGAAGACGGCGGCAAACGCCACTATATTTTGGTAGAACAAGGCGAATATTTTGATACGGTGCTCAAACCACGCATACAAAAAGTGATTTTCGCCGAAAACTACAAAGACGGCAAACCGCAAGCGGATAATTCAGGCAGCTTTAACGGCGTTTCGCAACTGGTAAAAGTCTTAAAATTAGAAAGCTATGAAGACACGCTCAATAACCTTGAACTCAAAAAAGTGGCAACCGATTTATTTAGCCCAAAAGTGCAACAAGATTATTTATTGCATTATATGCTCGATGTAGAAAGCCGTGATTCCTTATTAAACAGCGATCATTTTGCCAAACCGTTTGATTATCAGCTTAATATCACCACCACTTCCGCAGGGGCGTACGCACCGCAAGGCATTGATTTAGTGGAAACTTTTAATTATCTCATCGGCTTAAAAGTGGCACACATTGACGACAACCGAGCGCGTAGCATAGTCGCCGTTACAGGCACAATGCCCAACGGCGAACAGGCGTTTATTCTCTGGCGAGATTGCGAAAAAGTGGGCTATGCCGAACTTAACCGCTATTTAGAAAGCCGCTCCATCAACCCTGCCGACAGCGAATATCAAGTGGTGTATATCAACGGCGACCATAATGTGCCAACGGTATTTGCCGATAGCGATGATGTGGTGCGAACCTTAAAAGTGCGTCAAATTGAAACGGAATTTTTGGCGAGAATGTTTGAGATGTAGGAACAAATATAGCAAATGGCTATTTTCTCTATCTATCGCATAAACCTGTATAGAAAAGTGCATTTCCCTATACAGGTTTGCTAAAATAAGCTCAATATTTGCCAAGAGAACAAACAAAATGACTTATCCACCCCAACATTTTTTAAAACAATGGCAAGATTATGATGATTTATTGCAATTGTTAAAACAACGCCATATGCAAATTAGTGATGACAATAAAGCCAAGCAGTATTTAGAACGGATTGGCTATTATCGTTTGAGCGGTTATTGGTATCCTTTTCGTGAAATTAACTTTGACGAGAGCAACAAACAACACAAACTGGTATTAAAAGACAGTTTTAAAGCCAATACGGTTTTTGCTCAAATTATCCAGCTTTATGTATTTGATAAGAAATTGCGTTTATTAGCCCTTGATGCCCTTGAACGCATAGAAATGGCAGTGCGTAATGATGTGGTGTATTTATTAGGCAAACAAAATCCCTTGGCATATCAACAAGCGGAGTGTTTACATGGCAATTTTAGTAAACGCTTAGCCAAAAATAAGGACAAAACTGCTCATCAAATTTGGCTAGAAAAATTGCAAGCTCATATTGGGCGTTCGCATAAACACCCTGCGATTTGCCATTATCGTGAAAAATATCAAGGGCAATTGCCGATTTGGGTGGTGGCAGAAGTGTGGGATTTTGGCTTGCTTTCGCATTTGTTTGCGGGCATGAAAAAACAAGATCAAGACATCATTGCGGGCAAATACGGCACAACCGCCAAAACCTTGGAAAAATGGCTGAAAAGTTTAAATTTTATTCGCAATATCGCCGCTCATCATGCACGTTTATGGAATGTAAATATATTGGAATTATCACCAACACCGCCACAATGGCAGAATATCCCCAACGAAAAGCCTTTTTTGTATTTTTGTATTATGCAATTGTTGCTGAATAAAATTTGCCCTAATTCCACATGGAGCGAAAGATTTACAGCGTTAATGGCGGATTTTCCAACATTAAGCAATCAGGCGATTTCACTCCATGCCTTTGGTTTGCTGGAAAATTGGCAAGATTTGGCGATATGGAAAAAAGAAAACCAACACGTACAACAAAATTGTTGAAGCGGTGCTGGTCGTATTGAGTGTCATTGTAAGACAAAATTTTGCTTTATACAAGCGGATTTTTGTAACACGGTCAAAACCCTTATATGTGTAAAAGACACAGGAAAACCACCAAAAAATTTAACATTTAACAGGCAAAACCTATGGCAAAACGAACTTTTCATCAAGATTTAATTTTAAATCAGTGGGCATTGTCGCTATTTAATCAGGCAAATTTAGAACAGTTTAAACAGCGTTTAGGTGATGATCGTTTTGAAGGATTAAGCGAAGACGGGCAAACCAAATTTTTCTATGAATTGCAAAGTGGTTTATTTTATACCGACAATATTTCTGCAAACGATTTACGCCGTTATGATTTAAATATTGTAAAACATTGGCAAAAAATCACCGCACATCGTAATAAGGTTGAAGGGCATATTTTACAGTTAAAATATTTTCAGTATCTATCGTTGTTATTTACCGAAATTTATTTGGACTTTTATTTTAATCGTGCAGATGAATTGTTACTGAGTTTAAACGAGCAATTACATCATCATTTAGATGATGATAAAACGGCTCCTGATTTTCAAGATTATGAATTGAGTGATTTAAATAAATTGGCGTTTTGGAACGCCACAGGCAGCGGAAAAACGTTATTAATGCACGTGAATATTTTGCAATATCAACACTATCAAACGCATAAAGACAAATTGCATATTTTTGTGATTACCCCCAATGAAAGTTTATCAGGGCAGCATTTGCAGGAATTTGCCTTATCCGAAATACAAGCCAAATTATTTGAGAAAAATAGTCAAATAGATGATATGCATGCTGAAGTGCAAATCTTGGATATAAACAAACTGGCGGAAAAAGCAGGCGATGTAACTGTTGCAGTGGATAGCTTTTCGGCAATGAATAAACTAGTGTTGGTGGACGAAGGGCATCGGGGATCATCTGGCGATCAGTGGCTTTCTCGCCGTCAAAAAATGATCGGCGACGGCTTTGCCTTTGAATATTCGGCAACTTTCGGGCAAGCGGTGAAAGACGGCAAAACGGTCAATGATGTGTTGTTTGATATGCAGAAAAAACAGGCTAAAAATACTGAAAGCAAATTAAAACCTGCGGAAATTAAAAAGCTACCGTTAAGCTATCAAGACCGTTTAGACGCAAAACAAAAATCGGTATTTGAAACATACTCAAAATGCGTTTTATTTGATTATTCCTATAAATTCTTTTATGGCGATGGCTATGGCAAAGAATTTCAAATTCTCAATATGCAAGCGGAAGATTATGGCGTAAACGATAACGATCGCAAATATTTTCTTGCCTGTTTATTGGCGTTTTATCAGCAATTATATTTATTCCAAGAGCATAAACAACGCCTTGCGGTTTATAATTTAGAAAAACCGTTGTGGGTGTTTGTGGGGAATACGGTAAATAATGAAGAAAGCGATATTTTGCAGGTGGTGGAACAGCTCGCTTTCTTTTTAGAAAATAAAAACCGTACGCAAATTTTAGCGTGGCTTGATGATTTATTAAATGACGAACCGTTGTTATTAGATAAACAAGGCAATGCCTTATTTAAACGCCGTTTTTCATCACTTTATCATTTTAAAGGCAATACAACCGCACTGTATCAGGATATTTTGGTAAAACTCTTTAATGCCAATAGTTCCCAGCGTTTATATTTGCATAGCTTAAAAAAATCCGATGGCGAAATTGCATTAAAAGTCGGTAATAACGATTATTTTGCTTTAATCAACGTGGGGAAATCGTCTGATTTTATTAAAAATGCGCAAAATTTAGCTTGCGTGTCATTTAGTCAGGATGAATTTAGCAATAGTTTATTTGGCGGAATTAACAAGGCAGACAGCAGCCTGAATTTGCTCATCGGTTCTCGCAAATTTAGCGAAGGCTGGTCAAGCTGGCGGGTTTCTACAATGGGCTTGCTCAATATGGGGCGTGGCGAAGGTTCGCAAATTATTCAGCTGTTTGGGCGTGGCGTGCGTTTAAAAGGGCGAGATTTTTCATTAAGACGCACGCCGTTTAATCAAATGCCAAAAGGGATAGGCTTAGATAAATTAGAAACCTTAAATATTTTTGGCATTAAAGCCGATTATATGGCGAAATTCCGTGAATATTTGGTTGATGAAGGCATTCCAACGCCTGATGAATTTCAGCCGATTGAAATTGCGGTGCAAAAAACTTTACCTGCTGGGGTGAAACTCAAAACTGTTAAACTTAAAGACGGCTATAAAGACAATCAAAAACTGGGGTTTAAACGCACGCAATTTGTGCCGTTGTATGATATTCCTGAAGCGTTTAAAGGAAAAATCAAACGTATTCGAGCGGAATTAGATCTTTATCCAAGATTAGAAGCGTTAAACCATAAAGATATGAAAGGAGATAAACAAACGAAAAAACCAGAAATAGATGAACGCCAAGAAAATAAACTCAATGCGAACGCCTTTGCTTATTTTGACTGGGATAAACTTTATTTAGATTTGCAACAATATAAATTAGAACGCACTTGGTCTAATTTGCAAGTGAGCAAACAGCGGTTACGAGAATTTGTAGAAAGCAATCAAGATTGGTATAAACTTTATATTCCAAATTCAGCATTGGAAATTCAATCCTTTGCGGATATTGAAAAACAGCAAGCTATTTTATTGCAGCTGCTTTGTCTTTATACCGAACAATTTTATCGCCGTTTAAAATCGGCTTATGAAGGGCAGTTTATGGAAATTGCCGAGTTTAGCGAAGATGATGGTTCGTTTTTTAAAGCCTATCAATTTAAAATTAGCCAAAATGACGACGTTTATTTTGATAGTAAAGATGTGGTTGAGAAAATCAATGAGTTAAAAGTATTGGTTGAAAGCAAAAAAATTGCACAAATCGTAAACTGGCGTTCGCCACTCAACGAATTAAAAGTAATCTGCTTTGATCCGCATTTATATTATCCGCTTATCAGTTTAGAAAAATCGGATTTGCCGATTACTATTTCGCCGTTGCCGATTAACGCCGAAAGTGAGCAAAAATTTATTCACGATTTAATTCAGGCGGAACAATCAGGGAAATTAAGCCAATTATTACAAGGACGATCGCTCTATTTAATGCGAAATGCGGAACGTAAAGAGAAAGGCGTGGGCTTTGCTTTGGCAGGTAATTTCTATCCTGATTTTCTGCTGTGGGTGGTGGATAATAAAACAGGCAAGCAGTATTTAAATTTTGTCGATCCAAAAGGCGTACGAAATATGGATGTTAGCGATCCGAAATTTGGTTTATTTGAAGAAATTAAAGCATTAGAAGCGAAAATTGGCGATCCGAATTTAATTTTAAATAGCTTTATTTTATCCATTACCAAACAAAAAGATTGGGTCAATGTGCATTTAGATAAAGATGAACTCAATGCTCGCCATATTTTATTTATGGAAGATGATTATTTAACGCAGCTATTTGGGGCAATGCTATGAATGAAATCACCGCTTATCACGCACGCTACTTCGCCAACGAATTAACCGCACGGCGAACCGATGACAACCGTTTGTCGCAATCGCTATTTGATGCGAATGTGGATTTAAATCCGCACCAAATTGATGCGGCGTTGTTTGCCTTAAAAAATCCGTTGCAAGATGGTGTGTTATTGGCAGACGAAGTGGGTTTAGGCAAAACCATTGAAGCAGGGCTTGTGCTGTGCCAAATGTGGGCGGAACGCAAACGCCAGCTGCTGATTGTTTGCCCTGCGATGTTACGCAAGCAATGGGCGAATGAATTAAGCGAAAAATTTGCTTTGCCGACGTTGGTGGTGGATAAAGCGGTGGTCAATACCGCAATGAAAGGTACAAAAGGGGCGAAGCTGTTCAATTTCTGCAAAGAGCAAGTTGGCAGCCAAATTTTGATTGTGTCGCACCAATTCGCCACAAAGGAAATGGCGACTTTTCAGCGATTTAGCTGGGATTATGTGGTGATTGATGAAGCCCATAAAATGCGAAATGCCTATAAAGCCAACAATAAAATGGGGCAGGCAATGCGAAACGGCTTTGCCAGTATGCGAAAACTGTTGCTTACAGCCACACCGCTACAAAATTCTTTAATGGAATTGTACGGACTTTCTACCTTGCTTGACGAGCATTTATTCGGCGATAAAAAATTCTTTCAACGGGAATTTGTCCGCCGTGGCAATTTAGCAGAACTCAAAAGCCGTATGGCAGGGTTTGTGAAACGCACCTTGCGGAAAAATGTGCTGGAATATATCCGCTACACTGAACGCAAGGCGGTTACGCAAGAATTTATGCCAACGGACGGCGAACATTTGCTTTACGAACAGATTAGCGAATTTTTACGTCAAGACAGTGTTTACGCCTTGCCGAAAAAACATAAGCATTTAACGGCGGTGATTTTACGCAAATTATTAGCGTCCAGTCCGCAAGCGGTGCTTGGCACGTTGCAGGCGATTTTATTACGCTTGCAAAAGCTACAAGAAACAGGGCAATCACACGATGAGTTACTGCTAGATGAACAAAATGCCGATGAGCTGGAAAATATCGTTCAGTTAGAAAGCGATGAAGAAGAGAATGAAGAAATTGATGAAATCAGCGATGAAACGCAGCCTGAAAACGGTGTTAATGCCAGCGTTTTAACTGCCGAAATCGCTCAAATTAAACACTTTATTGCCTTTGCTCAAAACCTGCAACAAGACAGCAAAATCACCGCACTTTTGACCGCACTGCAAACAGGCTTTGCCAAAATGGCAGAACTGGGCGCGGAGCAAAAAGCGTTGATTTTTACCGAATCCACTCGCACGCAAAAATATCTGTTTGAGTATTTGCAAGAAAATTGCTATGCCGATGAAGTCGTGATGTTTAGCGGTACAAACAATGATCCGCATAGTACGCAGATTTATCAGGCGTGGCTCGAGAAAAATCAAGGTACGGACAAAATCACAGGCTCGCCTGATGTGGATAAACGCTCGGCGTTAATTGAGCATTTTCGCGATAAAGCCCAAATTTTGATTGCCACAGAAGCAGGGGCGGAAGGCGTGAACTTGCAGTTTTGTTCCTTGCTGATTAACTATGATTTGCCGTGGAATCCGCAACGGGTGGAACAGCGGATTGGGCGTTGTCATCGTTACGGTCAAAAATTTGATGTGGTGGTGATTAACTTTTTAAACAAACGCAACACGGTGGATCAGCGAGTGTTGCAGCTGCTTACTGAAAAATTCAAGCTGTTTCAAGGCGTACTCGGTGCGTCTGATGAAGTGTTGGGGCAGATTGAATCAGGCGTGGATATTGAAAATCAAATCGCTAATATTTATGCCACTTGTCGCAGCGAAGCCGAAATTCAACAAGCCTTTGACCATTTACAAGCACAATTTGCCGACAAAATTGATGATCGCATTCAACAAACCAAAGATGCGTTGGTAGATAGTTTTGATCAATCGGTATTAGAGCGGCTAAAAGTAATGACCAAAGATCGCTTAAACAATATGCAATGGTGGTTTTGGGGCGTTACGCAATTTGCATTGACAGGTAAAGCTCAATTTAATCCGCAAGATTGGTGTTTTTTGCTACAACAAAGTCCGCAAGGGGCAATACCGCTCGGGCGTTATTTGTTGCCACGCAAAGAGCAGAAATCCGTATTGCAAGGCTATGAATATCGTTTAAACAGTCCGCTCGGGCAATGGTGTTTGGAGCAAGGTTTAACGGCTGAAACGCCAACGGCTTGCTTGCAGTTTGATTATAAAAATTATCCTGAGAAGATTAGTTTGCTGGAACAATATCAAGGGCAAAGCGGTTGGCTAAGTTTGGATAAAATCGTGGTGCAAAGTGCGGTGGAAAATCAGGAAAATTTGGTGTTCACCGTGTGTGATAAGCAGGGCAATTTGTTAGAACAGGAATTTGCCGAAAAGCTGTTTTTGTTGCCTGCTGAAGTGCAATCTTTATCTTCGCTTAAACCAAATCATTTTGTGAATTTGACCTTAGAGAACGTGGCTCAAGTCAAAATCAAAATTAACGAAGAAAATGATCGGCTGTTAAAGCAAGAAATGTTGCGTATTCAAGCCTGGGCGAAAGATCAACTTCAAGCGGCGGAAGATTTAATCAAAGAGATTAAAGAGACGAAGCGTGAAAAAGATCGAGAATTGACTTTAACCGATGATTTGGAAAAGAAAATTGAGCTGCAAGAGCAAGTGATGAAACTCGGCAAGCAGTTACGCAAAGCCCGCAATGAGCTAGACGATGTGCAAGATGAGATTGAAGAGCAAGAGCTGGAGCTGTTGAAGCAGTTAAAAACTCGCTTGCAGCAGGAAATGATGGTAGAAAATGTGTTTGTAATTGAATGGCAAATTAATTAGCGATATGCTGTTGCTATCGAGTGTTATCAAGGAGACACAATGAAATTTTTGCTTTTTTTAGTGGTAGTGTTGGGGGCGTCGGTTCTGTTAATGTTGGCTATTGGTGATTGGATTCCACGTTATTGGCGTGCGGTTTTTGGTGAAACCAATGCCAAAGTGGATATGGCTCCGGTTCAAGCAGAAGTTTCTCAAATCGCTACACCACAAAATTTAGTACCGCAAGATTCCCTTCAACAATCTTTAGAAAAGCAAATTCATTTTACCCAATTAAGTGTTGAACTTCGGCAGAAATTGGTGAAGTTGTTGCAAGAAAAGGGTAATACCCCTTATTTCCAACAGCTTGTGGCGTTGCATCAGCAAATTTTACCCAAAGAAATTCGGTTAGTGAGTTTGTTGAAAAAGCAGATAAAACTGGATAAACAGTTGGCTCGGTTAATGAAAATGGCAGAACGCTATTCGTTATCTGATAATGAGCGAATGGATGATATTTCAGACAGAATGGACGATGTCCAAGATAAAGCTGACGAAGTTTATTTTGAGCAGGATTCATTAATGGATGAGATTGAGCAATTACAAGATCAGATCGATGCCCTTGAAATGAATCATATTGATAACTTACGTGAACAAGAAATCAGAGAAGCATTTAATGCTGATTTGGAAACCTTTGTCATGTTGCAAGGTGGCTCTTACTGGGATCGGGATAATCCGATATGGTGGGCGAATTATTGGGCGAATTTTGGGAGAAAATAAAGGCGAACCCATTGGCTCGCCCTTAATATGAACATAATCGGCTGGTTATTCCCGATTCAACTTTTTCTATTCAGCTTTTTCTATTTAACCAAGCCATATACTCCGCCACACCCTCTGCCACGGATTTAAATTGATAATCACAACCTGCGGCACGCAGTTTGGTTAAGTCCGCTTGGGTATATTCTTGGTAGCGAGATTTTAAATGGTCTGGGAATGGGATGGTTTCGATTTCGCCTTTGCCGTGGTGTTTTAACACAGCTTGTGCCACTGCAAGGAAACTTTCCGCTTTGCCTGTGCCGAGATTAAAAATGCCTGATATGCCATGTTGCCACGCCCAAAGATTCACTTGAGCCACATCACCTACATAAATAAAATCACGCAAGAAATGCTCAGAACCTGCGAATAATTTTGGATTTTCGCCATTTAAAATTTGGTTATTTAAATGGAATGCGACACTTGCCATAGAACCTTTGTGTTGTTCTTTCGGACCATACACATTGAAATATTTAAAGCCACAAACAGGCGAACTAGCTTCCGGCAAAATGGTACGTACATATTGATCAAATAAGAATTTCGAATAACCGTAGGCATTGAGTGGACCTTCAAATTTTCGTTCCTCTACGAATTCGGTTTTGTCGCCGTAGGTCGCTGCGCTAGATGCGTAGAAGAAAGGAATTTCACGCTCGAGGCAATAATGTAATAATTCTTTGGAATATTCGTAATTATTGTGCATGAGGTATTTGCCATCCCATTCAGTGGTGGCAGAACAAGCACCTTGGTGGAAAATAACATCGATCTCACCGATGTCATCGCCTGCCATAATAGATGCGATAAAATCATCTTTATCGCAATAATCCGCAATATCTAAATCAACTAAATTAATAAATTTAGTGCCATCTTTTAGGTTATCCACTACTAAAATATCTGTGTGACCTATCTCGTTTAAGGCTTTCACGATATTGCTACCGATCATGCCTGCTCCGCCAGTTACGATGATCATATATATTCCCCTTTGTCAGTTTAATTTGTTTATTATACAAAAATGCGGTGAAAAAAACACCGCACTTTTTTAGTCTTTATGCTAATTAATCGTTCGCATTAAACTCATCAAGATTATCACTCACTACACCTGAAAGGGTATAAACACGTTTAATAGTGTTTACGCGTGAGCGGTATTTATTCCAAGTTTTCTCGAAAAAAGTTTCCGCTGGGCGTTCACCACGACAGAATGCCACGAAGTTTTTTTCATCTGCGGTTTTCGCTTTGCGAGAACCTTCATCTAAGGCTTTGAATGCCTGACCATATTGTTCTAAGGCTTGCGATTCTTTAATGGTATAATCACCGTGGCGAGCGAAACCACGTGGGTAATTTTTGTCATCAAAGAAACGACGTTCTACACTAAAACTTTCAGCCATAATCTACTCCATTTTCCTAAGGTTATTTTTTCAATAATTGTTTTACTGTTTCTACATAATCTGCCACGAAATCATCACGAGATAAGCCTTCCGGGTTTACTCGGTATTTGCCGTTGACATAAAAATCTGGCACACCACGCACATCTAATTGTTCCGCTAGATTAGTTTGGGTTTTCACTAAGGCGGTTACCGCAAAGCTGTTAATTCCACCATCAAATTGTTCTGCCGTAACGCCGTTGTCAATGAAGATTTGACGAATATCGTTCATTGATTTTAAGCTATTTTTTTGAGCGGCGTCGAATAATGGTTTTTTGACTTTATCTTCTGCCCCTAATGCCATAGCTAACGCCCAAGCTCGAGTAAGGTTTTCTGATTGAGCGCCTAAAAAATTCACATGATATTGTTTAAATGTCGCATCTGCTGGAATATTTTCTTTCACTTTTTTGGGGATCTCATATTGCATTTCAAACGCATAGCAATGTGGACAATAGAACGAGAAAAATTCGATTACTTCAGTTTTTTCCGAATGTGGACGACTAAGGGTAATGTATTGTTCACCGTCTTTTAATTCTGCGGCTTGCAGATTAAAACTGGCAGCCGCCATGGTGACTGCGGCGATTAAGCTAACGAGAAATTTTTTCATGATCGGGTTTCCTTGCAATATTATTTTAAAATGCCACGAGCTTTAAGCAGAGCGGTTTTAAAATCTTCTTCATAATCTTTTTTGATCCCCGGAATGGGCTCATGTTTATCTTTACCATGCATCTTGAGCTGATAAATAATCACTTCATCAGACAACTCGGTGAGCGGTTTTTCAAAGCCAGCTTCATCCGCAATCGCTTGTAAAATTTGCATTAAACTCATTTCAGGGTCTTTATTAGACCAATAAGGCTGTAAAAGTTCCAACACTTCATTTAAACGATGACATTTCATAATCTTTCCCTTTTATATTAAGATAGCTGACGCAGAATGATACTTGAATTAAAGGCGAATGACAAACAATGATAACGATAAGTGCGGTAATTTTAGCAGGTGGCAAGGCAAGGCGGATGCAAGGCGCCGATAAAGGGCTGCAAATTCTGGCTGGAAAGCCATTGGTTGAGCATATTCTCCGTCGCTTACAAGCACAATTAGAGGATATTGCGATTAATGCTAATCGGCATATTGAACAGTACCAGCAATTTGGTTTACCTATTTTTAGCGATGAATTAGTGGATTTTCAGGGACCATTAAGCGGAATATTGACGGGACTAAAACGGGCTGAAACCGATTATGTGTTATTTGTGCCTTGCGATTGCCCTTTTTTGCCGTTAAATTTATTAGAAAAATTAAAAAGTGCGGTGTTAATTTCGCAAAGTTTAGTGGCTTATGCTAGCGATGGTGAACGTGAGCATCCGACATTTTGTTTAATTTCTCGTCAATTATTCTCCGCACTTTCTGCTTATTTAAATCAAGGTGAACGGCGAATGTTGCAATTTATGCGTGAACAAGGGGCGATTGCTGTAGATTTTTCTGAGCAGAAAGATGCTTTTCACAATTTTAATACCTTACAGGAGTTAGCTGATGCAAATCATCAAACGTTGTGATTGGGCGGGGAACTTGCCAATTTATCAAGATTATCACGATAAGGAATGGGGCAAGCCTGAATTTAATAGTCAGAAATTATTTGAGAAACTTTGCTTGGAGGGACAACAAGCAGGCTTATCTTGGATAACTGTTCTCAAAAAACGCGAGGCTTATCGTGAAGCCTTTTATCAATTTGATCCTGTAAAGATTGCACAAATGACGGAAAAGGATATTGATCGTTTAATGCAAAATGTGGGCTTAATTCGTCATCGAGCCAAGTTACAAGCTATTGTTAAAAATGCCAAAGCCTATTTAGCCATGCAAAAGTGCGGTGAAAATTTTGCCGATTTTATTTGGGCGTTTGTTGATCATCAACCGCAAATTAATGATGTACCCAGTTTGGATGTTGTACCAGCAAAAACCGCCACATCAAAAGCGATGTCAAAGGCATTAAAGCAAAAAGGCTTTGTGTTTGTCGGTGAGACTACATGTTATGCGTTTATGCAATCTATGGGATTGGTGAACGATCATTTGAATGATTGTTTTTGTAAATAAAATGCTTTTTGATATGGTTTTCTTGTATAATCACTTTAATTTTAATCACGTAGAATGGTTAACCAAATGCAGAAAAATTATTATACGTTACTTTCTTTATCAATTTTGAGCGCACTTTATAGTTCGAGCAGTTTAGCAAATATTGATGATTTACGTCAGCGTTGTTTAGCTGGTGTACCACAAATTTCGGGCGAAGTGGTGCAAGGTGATCCGAATGATCAGCCCGTTTATATTGAAGCAGATAAGGCGAATGTTGTTAATCCAAGCCGAGCGGTTTATAACGGTGAAGTGGATTTCAAACAAGGTAATCGTCATTTACAAGCAGATGAAGTGGAAGTGACCCAATCGGGCGATGGGGATAATACACAGCGTTATGCCTATGTGCGAGGTGGCTTTGATTATAAAGATGATTTAATCAAAATTAACGGTGATAATGCCAAAGTGCATTTAAACAGCAAAGATACCGATATTACGAATGGTAATTATCAATTAGTTGGTCGTCAAGGGCGCGGTACGGCGGAAACATCTGAAATACGTGAGGGTTATCGTTTATTTAAAAACGCGACGTTCACATCTTGTTTGCCTGATGACAATGCGTGGCAAATTGATGCGAGTGAAATGAAGCAATATGTTCAAGAAGAATATGCTGAAATGTGGCATGCTCGCTTTAAAGTGGCTGGTGTGCCTGTTTTCTATACGCCATATTTGCAATTACCATTGGGTGATCGTCGCCGTTCAGGCTTGTTAATTCCAAGTGCGGGAAGTTCAAGCCGTGACGGTTATTGGTATGCTCAACCGATTTACTGGAATATTGCACCCAACTATGATGCGACCTTTACGCCTAAATACATGTCAGACCGTGGCTGGCAAATGAATGGCGAATTCCGTTATTTAAATGCGTTGGGAGAAGGGAAACTTGCAGCCGAATATTTAGGTAAAGATCGTTACAATGAATACACAGGTTCGGATGAGGATAGAAAACGACATTTATTTTACTGGGCGCATAATGCAAAGTTATGGGATAACTGGCGGTTAAATGTGGATTATACCAAAGTGAGTGATAAACGTTATTTCAGTGATTTTGATTCCGATTATGGGAGCAGTACCGACGGCTACGCCACTCAATATGCGCGCCTGTCTTATTATCAACCGAACTGGAATTTTGCCGTTTCTATTAAAAAATTCCAAGTGTTTGATGATGTGGACATCGGACCATATCGTGCCTTACCACAAATTGATTTTAACTATTATAAGAATGGCTTAGCCAACGGTTGGGCAGATTTCAAATTATTTGCTCAAGCGGTACATTTTGATAATGACAGTTCAAGTATGCCAACCGCATGGCGTTATCATGTGGAACCTAGTATTAATGTGCCATTCTCCAATCGTTATGGTAGTCTAAATATTGAAACTAAACTTTATGCCACCCATTATCAGCAAAAAGCAGGAACGGGAGAGGATGCGAATACGCAGGGTTCAGTAAATCGTGTGTTACCGCAAGTCAAAGTAGATTTACAAACGGTATTAGCGAGCAAAGAAACCTTATTTAAAGGCTATATGCAAACTATTGAACCGCATGTGCAATATTTGTATCGTCCGTATAAAGATCAAAGTAATATCGGTTCAAAACAGCATTCTAGTTATTTAGGGTTAGGTTATGATTCTGCTTTGTTACAACAAGATTATTATTCTTTATTCCGCGACCGTCGTTATAGTGGGTTAGATAGAATTGCGTCAGCTAATCAATTTACTTTGGGGGGAACAACCCGTTTTTATGATAAAAACTCAGAAGAACGGTTTAATTTGTCTTTAGGGCAAATTATTTATCTGAATAATTCTCGTATTGACGATACGACAGAAAATAGTACTACAGGGCGTTCGTCTTCTTGGGCCTTAGAAAGTAATTGGAAACTTAATGATAAATGGAATTGGAAAGGCAGTTATCAATATGATACGCGTTTAGATGCAACATCATTGATGAATTCTACCTTAGAATATAATCCAGAGCGTAATAATTTAGTGCAGTTGAATTATCGTTATGCGAGTAAGGAATATATTAACCAGAACTTGACTTCAAGTGTGAACCGTTACAACCAAGATATTCAACAAGTTGGGGCTGTGGTGGCTTGGGAAGTAGCAGATAATTGGGCTGTGGTCGGTCGTTATTATCATGATGTTGCCTTAAACAAACCCGTAGAACAATATGCCGGCGTGCAATACAACAGCTGTTGTTGGGCTGTGGGCGTGGGTGTTCGTCGTTACTTGGTGAATGAAAACGCAAAACGTCAATACAGTGGTGAAAAAGATACCTTGTACGATCACGGCATCGGCGTGACCTTTGAATTACGCGGCTTAGGTGGCAACGATCACCGTAGCGGTATTGTGCGGATGTTAGATAAAGGCATGTTGCCTTATATTAAATCACCAGAGTTGTAATGGGTGGCTACTCCGTTTTTTGAGCCATAACAGGGTCACTAAAGCGTAAGCTATTTTACGCTTATTTTTAGTTATTGTGCAATTTTGGCTTTTGCTATAAGATTTTTGTCATATCAACCGAATTATTTATCATCATGACAGAAACGCTTTTTCAACATCGTAAACAACCCGAAATCTGCCCGCAATGTGGTTCGCCATTACATATTCGGCAAGGTAAAAAAGGCTTGTTTTTAGGCTGTTCGGCTTATCCGCAGTGTGACTATTTAAAACCTTTGCAGGTACAATCTGAACATAAGATCTTAAAACAATTAACGGAAGTTTGTCCCCACTGTGGGCGTCCTTTACAAGTGAAACAAGGTAGTTTTGGCATTTTTATTGGGTGTAGTGGTTATCCTGATTGTCATTTTATTGTGCAAGAAAAACAAGATGAGCCTGAACAATCCTTTGCTTGTCCTGAATGTGGCAAAGGTCAGTTAGTCGCTCGGCGTGGGCGACAAGGTAAGACTTTTTATGCTTGTAATCAATTTCCCCGTTGTAAATTCACTTTAGCTGGTCAGCCTTATCAGGTTAGCTGTCCAAACTGCGGTGCAAATATCTCCAGTTTAAAAAAATCCAGCGAAACACACCGCACTTTTGTGTGTGCCAATCGGTTGTGTAAACACATCTTTGATGTGGAAATAGCGGATTAACTGGCTTACAAGGCAAATTGTGGCGAATATTGTTCCGTTAAGGTGACAAATTGTGTCATGTTAATGGGTTGAATATGATCCTTTAATAAGGTCAAATTCGGATGTTGTTGTAAATGGCGGGCGATCAAATCTTCTTGCATAACGTAACCCTTTTTGACGTGTTGCAATAATGCAACTTGTTTCACCATTAATAATACCCCGTCGCCCCACAACACTACCGCATCTTGCTCGGTGAGTTGAGCAAAATAGCGTTGTAATTCAGTTGCACTATATTGTGCATTGGAAAAGGTATAAAGCATGGAGAATTCCTTAAAATGTTAATATTTTTTCCGCACTTTTTAATTTTTCGATCAGCGAAGTGCGGTCTATTTTTTGGCAATTTATAATGAATTCAGCTTGATCTAAGCCGTATTGTTGCAAGGATTGTTGGCAGACAAAACGTTGTTCAATTTCGTATAAATCGAGTAATTTAAAGGCGTGAATAAAATCTTTCTGCAGAATTAATTCGGGTTGTTGATCGGTTAGCAGATTGAATACACCATCATCTAAAAAAAATACCCCAATTTGGTCTTCTTCGCAAAAAGCAGACGCTGCCAGTACAGCATCTAAACCTTCTCGGCTAATGGCATTGCCGTGGGGCGCAGTTTTAAAGACAAAAGCCAGTTTAATCATAGGGTGATCACTCGGTCGGCTTGCAACATGGCTGCACTAAACTCCCCCAGACCGGCTAACACAAAATGTGGCGCCAAGTTCTGTTCAATAATACCACGCCGTTGGCTAGCACTAATGCATAAATGCAGCGGGATTTGATATTGTTGGCTGAGTTGTTGCCATGCTTTTTGTAGGTTAAATTCATCATTGGCGGGGGATACGCAAGCATTGCCATTGCTGACACCTTGTTGGAAAAAGAAAATCTGGCTAATTTGATGACCTTTTTGCAATAAGGAGGTAGCAAATTGATAGGCGAAAAATGCCCCTTGTGAACCATAAACAGGGCTTTTGATGGCAAGTACATAGCGCATTTTAATCTTCGTTATCCTGTTTAATTTGGCGAATATAGAGATAGACCGTATGGCGCGAAATATCTAAGCGTTCCGCTACTAAATTAATCGCATCTTTAATATCAAAAATGCCTTTTTCATACAAAGAAACAACAATTTGACGATTTTTATTATTGTTTGCCACGAGGCGATCCGCACTGATTTCTTCGATGGTTTTTTCCACGGTTTGTACCACCAAATCTTCCACCGAACTGGCGAAATTGACAGATGAGGTTTCATCGTGTTCAGGCGTTGGCATTAAGGTTTGTAGAAATTGTGAAACCGGTACATCTAAATTAATATTAATACACAATAAACCGATAATACGTTGATTTTTGTTACGAATAGCAATGGTCACTGATTTCATTAATCCACTGCTTTTGGCTTTGGTAAAATAAGGTTTAGACACACTTTCATTCTTCATACTATGCAGAGATTGTAGAGCACGATCGGTCATGGGTGAACCCACTTGACGGTTAGTATTGTGTCCATTGGCAATATAAATGGCAGAATGCTCAAAATCTTCTAGAGAGTGCAGCACAATTTCACAATGGTTTCCGATTAATGCACTCACACCATCTACTACGGCTTTGTAGGAAGTCAAAATCGTCCGATCTTCATCGGTGAAAGGGTGTTTCTCATTTAACATGGTGATTTCTCAAATAAATCACCGCACTTTTGTCTTTACTAACAAAAGTGCGGTGAGAATTTTTGTTATTTCGCTGAGTTAGCCGGTGTTACATCTAACACTTCAAGTTCAAAATAAAGGGTCGAATTAGCCGGGATTTGTCCCATATCTTGTTCACCATAAGCCAACGCTGGTGGCACCACTAATTCAATTTTTCCGCCTTTTTTGATTAGTTGTAAACCTTCAACCCAACCGGGGATTAATTGATTTAATACAAATTCAGCCGGTTCTCCACGTTCTAGCGAACTATCAAATACCGTACCATTGGTTAATTTTCCAGTGTAATGAACTTTGATCGTATCTTCTGGTTTGATAGGTTCACCATCACCAGCTTGTTCAATGTGATAAAGTAACCCAGATTGGGTTTCTTGAACGCCTTCTTTTTTCTTGAAATCAGCAATAAATTTTGCACCGTCTTCTTGTGCTTTTTTCGCTTGTTCAGCCGCTTTCTTTTGCGATTCTGCTTTTAATGTTTCATCTAGCGCTTTTAAAGTATTGACGAGTTCCGGATTATTTAAATCCACTTTACCATCTAAGGTATCTTTTAAACCAGATAATAATTTGTCTTGATCGTAAGTTATGAATTCTTTTTGAGCATCCATCACGCCTTTCAGATCAGTACCAAATAATACACCTACGGCATAGGAATTATCTTTCACATCACCACTCTCAGCTTGAGTTTGGGCTGGTTTTGCGGCATCTGTGGATGCAGCGGTTTGCTTTTCATTACAAGCGGTGGTGACTATTGCTGCACTAATTAATAGTGCAAGCATAGAAATTTTTTTGATTTTTAGCATGTGCTATCCTTTTATAGGTTAAAATAACGAGATTAGATTATAGTGCTTATGGCGTTTTGTCAAATAAAGAGAATGAATATGCAAATAGAAAAACGAATTGAAGAATTAGAAATGAAATTGACTTTTCAAGATAATTTATTAGATGAGTTAAATCAGGCTTTGGTTGAACAACAATTTATGATCGATAAAATGCAAATACAATTACGCTATTTAGCAAATAAACTAAAAGATATGCAACCTTCAAATCTGGCAACCAGCGCAGAAGAAACGCCACCCCCACATTATTGATTATGTGATCTTGCTCACGGTTTTTAATTTTCTTTTCAATTACAATAGAGTTAATCACTACAAACTATCAAGGAGAAAATTATGTTTCCGGAATTTCGTGATTTAATTACCAAACTAAAAACTGAAGATGCTCACTTTGCGCGTTTGTTTGATGAACATAATGCGTTGGATCAGAGGATAAAAAATATTGAGAACAACATTGAACTGGCAACACCGACCGAAGTGGAAGATTTAAAAAAAGCCAAATTACGTTTAAAAGATGAAATGTACGCAATTTTAAAAAAGACAAGTGAATAATGTTAAGCAAAATAGTGCGGTGTTTTTCACCGCACTATTTTATATTAAGGTTTAATATCTCTTAAAATCGGATTTTGCATTGAAATTAAGGTTTCGGTGGATTGAATTTCATCAATTAATTGAATCTTAGTGGCGAGTACTTGATGTAATTCGGCAATAGTATGGGTCATGACTTTGATGAAAATTGAATAGTTACCGGTGGTGTAATAGGCTTCGACTACTTCATCAAAACCTTTTAGTTTATGGATGACTTTATCGTAATCTTTGGCAGATTTTAGGATAATTCCGATAAAACAACACACGTCGTAACCTAATTTACGCTCATCAATGCGGACTTTCGTTCCCTCAATAATGCCAGATTGACGCATCTTTTCTACTCGAACATGAATGGTACCGGGGCTCACCCCAAATTTTTTTGCCATTTCAGCATAAGGCGTACGTGCATCTTGAGTTAAAACACGCAAAATTTGTTGATCTAGTTGGTCGATGGTTTGCATAATTTGTTCCTTATTAGATTTTTTCTAAAAAAACACATGTAAAATTGAATGTTTTAAGCATTATACATAAAAATAGCAGAAATGTATTGAAATTTATGCTTGCTATATTAAATAATATGCAACAAGTGTTACGCACTGAGCGAAACCTTAATTAACAACAATAAAGAGATATTTAAACAAATGGAAAAATCATTTATTTTACAGCAACAAGAAATTAGCTTTGCTAAAAACACATTTACCGAAAAATTAGCTGAACATTTAGGTTTGGTAGAAGTTCAAGGTCCGATATTAAGTCAAGTCGGTAATGGTATTCAAGATAATTTATCTGGTAAAGAAAAAGCCGTTCAAGTAAATGTAAAAATGATTGATGGGGCCTCTTTTGAAGTGGTGCATTCTCTTGCCAAGTGGAAACGTCATACCTTAGCTCGCTTCGGGTTTGCAGAAGGCGAGGGGTTGTTTGTGCATATGAAAGCATTACGTCCAGATGAAGATAGTTTAGATCAAACTCACTCAGTTTATGTCGATCAATGGGACTGGGAAAAAGTGATTCCGGCCGGTCGTCGTAATTTAGATTTCTTGAAAGAAACGGTGCGTTCAATTTATGCGGCTATTTTAGAAACTGAGAAAGCAGTAGATGAAAAATATGGCTTAAAATCGTTTTTACCAAAAGAAATTACATTTGTTCATTCTGAGGACTTAGTTAAACAATATCCGGGGATGACAGATAAACAACGTGAAAATGAAATTTGTAAAAAATATGGTGCCGTGTTTTTAATCGGTATCGGAGGGGAATTATCTGACGGTAAACCACATGATGTACGTGCTCCGGACTATGATGACTGGACAACGGTTTCAGAAGGTGAATACAAAGGGTTAAACGGCGATATTTTAGTCTGGAATCCAGTATTGGAACGCGCATTTGAACTTTCTTCCATGGGGATTCGGGTTGATGAAACGGCATTGCGTAAACAATTAGCCATTACAGATGATGAGGGACGTTTAAAATTTGATTGGCATCAAGATTTAATTAATGGTCGCATGCCGTTATCTATCGGTGGGGGTATCGGTCAATCTCGTTTAGTGATGTTATTGTTACAAAAACACCATATTGGTGAAGTACAGTCTAGTGTATGGCCAAAAGATGTATTAGCTGAATTTAAAAATATTCTTTAATACTAGAGCTTATCAATGAATAGCGATAATTTTAATTTGAATTAAGACTTCCGCTAAGGTCTGTTCTTTAGCGGTGGTCACCGTAAGGGAACAGATTTATCTCCAAAGATCTTTTCTTTTCCGATATCTGTTTTCTTTCATCACCCTAGTTATGCTTGTTAACTAACAACCTACTAGGGCTAGGTATCTTTTACCTAAAATTTACCTTTAGTTTTATCCACAGGAGGAATCAAATGAAACAAATTACAGCAATTATTCAACCTTTTCGTTTAGATGATGTACGAGATGCGTTAAGTGATATTGGTATTCAAGGTATGACCGTGCTTGAAGTGAAAGGTGTCGGCCGTCAAAAGGGGCATACGGAACTTTACCGTGGGGCAGAATACATGATCGACTTTTTGCCTAAGATTCAAATAGATATTGTGATTACGGATGATATGGTAGAGCAAGTTATTGACGCCATTTGTTCGGCAGCGCAATCAGGTAAAATTGGTGATGGCAAGATTTTTGTTAAGCCAGTAGAACGGGTTATTCGTATTCGTACGGGTGAAATTGACGAAAGCGCGGTGTAAATTTTTTATTTTTCGGAGAACAAATTATGATGAAATGGTTATTAATTGTTGGGGTTTTTATGTCCCCACTGATGGCAATGGCGAGCACAGAAGAATGGCTAAGACCACTTTCTGAGCTAGATTCTGGCGATACGACTTGGGTAATGGTATCGGCAATTTTGGTACTCTTTATGACCTTACCGGGGCTTGCTTTATTTTATGCCGGCATGGTTCGTAAGAAAAATGTTCTGGCAACCATGATGCAGAGTTTAGCGGTGGCTTGTCTGATCGGGGTGATTTGGTTTAGCTTTGGTTATAGCCTTGCTTTTACTGAAAATACTGGCTTTTTAGGAGGGACGGATCGTTTCTTTTTACAAGGTTTAGCGTTGTTCAGTGAGAAAGAGTTAGGCACAATTTATCCCGGTGCCGGTACGATTCCAGAAGCGGTATTTATGATTTTCCAAATGGCATTTGCGATTATTGCCGGAGCAATTATTACCGGAGCATTTGCAGAACGAATGAAATTTTCTGCCTTGCTATTGTTCGTTGGATTCTGGTCGTTATTTATTTATGTACCCATCGCACATTGGGTATGGGGACCTGACGGTTGGTTGGCATCTGATGGCGTATTAGATTATGCCGGTGGTACAGTGATTCATATCAACGCGGGTGTAGCAGGTTTAGTGGCATCTATTATGATTGGTAAACGTGTTGGCTATGGGCGTGAAGTCATGGCACCGCACAACCTTGTTTTAACCTTGATTGGGATGGCAATGTTGTGGGTGGGTTGGTTTGGTTTTAACGCTGGATCTGCTTTGGCAGCGGATGCGAGAGCGGGGATGGCATTAGCCACCACACAAGTGGCGACGATTGGTGCTGCATTAACATGGATTCTCGTTGAAGTCGCTTTGAAACATAAACCGTCGGCATTAGGTTTAGCTTCCGGTGCGATTGCCGGATTAGTTGGCATTACCCCAGCAGCTGGTTTTGTTTCAATCCAAAGTGCCTTGTTTATCGGCGTTATTACCAGTGCAATTTGTTATTTTGCGGCGACCAAATTAAAATATTGGTTAGGTTATGATGATACCTTAGATGCTTTTGGTATCCATGGTGTTGGGGGGATTGTCGGTGCAATCTTAACCGGAGTGTTTGTCTCTACCGATATTTCAGCTACAGATACTACCTTATGGTTACAAATTGAAAGTGTGCTGATTACAATTGCTTATAGTGCGATTGGTAGCTTTATTATTCTAAAATTGATTGATAAAACAATTGGCTTGCGTGTGGGCTATGATGATGAACGTAAAGGTTTAGACTTAGTATTACATGGAGAGCGTGTTGAGTAATAGGAAAGTGCGGTGGAAATCACCGCCTTTTTTTCATCAAATAATTCTGGAAAATTGCTGTCTTCTTGCCTGTTGACGTGAATAAATATCAAAGCATAAACAAATATTACGAATGAGCAATCGACCGGTTGACGACACTTGAATACTGCTATCATTAATCTGGACTAACCCATCTTCTGCCAATGGCGCAAGTAACGCTAAGTCTTCTGAAAAATGGGCTTTGAAATCAATCTGATATTGTTGTTCAATGGTGGCAAAATCTAATTTAAAATTACAAATTAACGCCTTAATGACATCACGGCGTAAACAATCTTCTTGGCTTAACACTAAGCCTTTATGTAGGGCAATACCTGTGCTATCCACGTCGGTATAGTAGCGTTTGATTTCTTTTTGGTTTTGTGCGTAAGTATCGCCTAACAAACTAATTGCCGATACGCCTAAACCAAGTAAATCACATTCTTCTTGAGTGGTATAGCCTTGAAAATTGCGGTGTAAAATACCTTTGTTTTGGGCAATCGCCAGCTCATCATCCGGTTTAGCGAAGTGGTCCATACCGATAAATTTATAACCGGCATCACCTAAGGTTTCGATAGTTTTTTGCAAAATCGTTAGCTTAGTTTCAGGAGTTGGCAACTGGTGATCTTTAATTTTTGCCTGACCAGCAAAACGAGTGGGTAAGTGAGCGTAATTAAATACACTTAAACGATCAGGAGCGAGCTCTATGACTTTTTGTAAAGTAAACATAAAACTTTCTACACTTTGCAATGGCAAACCATAGATTAAATCTAAATTAGTCGATTGAAAACCGAGTTCTTTGGCATGCATAAGCAAGGCTTGAATGAAAGCTTCATCTTGCTCACGGTTCACCGCTTTTTGAACATCTTTATTAAAATCTTGCACGCCCATACTGATGCGGTTAAAGCCGATTTTGCGTAAATGAGCCAACATGGAAAGCTCAATCTCACGAGGATCCATTTCAATGGAAATTTCAGCATTGTCTGCGATCTTAAAGTGATCAGTCAGCATTTTCATTAAACGTGCTGATTGTTCTTCACTTAGATAGGTTGGTGTACCGCCCCCCCAGTGAATTTGGGTCACCACACGATTTTGGAATAATTCCGCTCGGGTTTTGATTTCTTGTTCCACATAATCCAAATAAATATCGGCTTTATGTTGATGACGCGTAATCACTTTATTACAACCGCAGAAATAACAAAGCTTATGGCAAAAAGGAATATGTACATACAAGGACAAGGGACGCTCAGGATAACGTTCTGCTGCGGCTTGAAAATCTTCATCCGTATAGCTTTCGCTAAATTCCAATGCGGTTGGATAAGAGGTGTAACGTGGTCCAGAGTAGTTATATTTCTGGATAAGGTTGTGATCCCAAGTAATGTCGCTCATGGCTATTTTATATCTTCAAGTAGTTGTTGAATTTCCAGTTTAATGTGTTGTTCTAGTTCGCTTTCTTTGCTTTCTCGTTGCAGATCTAATCGCATCCGTTCATTCTTTTTCAGTGTTTTACGAGCGTCGTGGGTTGGCATATCTTGTACGATTTCATACAGTTGCCACATGGCGGAATAATCCACAAGGCGTTTTTGCCCTAGGGGATCAAGTAACATCTTAAGCCGAATAACCCCTTCGGAATGGTTACAATCACCGACTAGCATGGCTTTAGCAATAAGCGTGACACTTTCCTTAATGCGATTCATACGAGCTTGTTTAGCTTGTGCAAATAAGCGTTTTTGTTTGCGTAATTGCATTAATAAATAAATGGTATAACCTGTCATTGCCAGTAGAATCAGGGTACCAAGAATAAGTAAAATCGTTGTCATTATTTAAACCGGTTAATATCTATTTTCTCGAAAGTGCGGTATAAATCCTCTTCACTTTCATCTTCTTCGTCAATGCCAAGTTCATTCATTAATTGAGCAATGCGATCTAGGCATTCATCCACAAATTTTTGATCTTCCGTATTTAGTGTTTTGCCTGCATCTAATTGATCTAATAAATCATTTAGGCATTCATTATTTTCCAACTGTTCTAGTTCTAACATTGGATTAAGTGTGCTAGATTTTGGTTCTGTTTTTAACGCCGGAATAGCTTTGCCTTGTTCTGGTTTATTGACAAATTCCACCACCAAAGGCACTTTTTTACGGCTACCGATACGAGGATCTTTGTATTCTGTCGTTTGAGTTTGCTTGCTGTTGTCCGTAACACTATGACGAGAACCGCTGGCAAGCCCTTTATGTTTGCGTTTTCTTTTTTCTTGGCGAGCTTTTGCATCTAATTCATAACGTGATAACTTCTTGCCAAACAAAGGTTTTTCCGATTTTTTATCAGATTTTCGAATCGGCATAGTATCTGTGATGCGACGACTTTTCTTTTCTCTTGACATAATTTTTTCTTAATAAAATAACATTTACATGATTGTAACATAAAAAGCGAAAGGGCGTTAAAAAACGCCCAAAAACTACCGCACTTTTATGAATTATAACCAACCTTTGCGTTTAAAATAAAAATACGGACCAATCGCAGCGAGCAACATTATACCTAATGCCATGGCATAGCCGTATTCGAAATGCAATTCTGGCATAATCTCAAAGTTCATGCCGTAATTGGATGCTACTAAGGTTGGTGGTAAGAAAATCACGGAAATCACTGAGAAAATTTTAATGATTTTGTTCTGTTCAATATTGATATAACCCATGGCTGCCTGCATCAAGAAGTTGACCTTCTGGAACAACGCTTCATTATGCGGTTGTAGAGATTCAATATCGCGTAAAATTTCTCTCGCTTGTTCCAGCTGATTAGTTGGCAAACGGGTTTTACGTACCAAGAAACTTAATGCACGCTGTGTATCCATTAAGCACAGGCGTACTTTTGAACTGCTGTCTTCTTGTTCAGTTAAGGTGGCTAAGGCTTCGTTAAAGGCTTCGCCTTGTTTACCATCTAAAATAATGCGGCTCAATTTTTCCAGTTCCGCATAAACGGTTTCAATGACGTCGGCTAATTGTTCGATTTTAGTTTCTAATAAATCTAACAACACTTCATAGGCATTACATTCTTCTAAACGTTGATAACGAGAACGCATGCGATATAAGCGGAAAGCGGGCAATTCGCGATTGCGTAAGGTAAAGAGACGACCGTCACGCAAAGTAAAGGCGACGGACGATAAATCCGCATAATCATTTTCATCTTCACAATAAAAGAAAGAGTGCAAATGTAAACCGTCTTCATCTTCGAAAAAACGAGCGGATGCTTCAATATCTTCCAATTCAAGAAAGCTCGCCAGATTTTGGTCTAAGCTATCTTGTAAGGTTTCACGTTCTTCTCGGGTTGGCTCAATTAAATCAATCCAAATGGCATTGTTTAACGCCGCGTTATCTTCATCTTCTAAACGTGCAAGGTGAGCATTTTCAAGTGAAAAAGCATTAATCATGTTGTCATACTCCTGTGAGAGATGAACAAACGCAATGAACAAAACCGATTTTTCAACCAAATAACACCCAAAGTGCGGTTGAAAAAAGCATAAAAAGATACCAAAATGGTGGAAAACTTATCCACGACCTTGTCGCCGATAAGCCCCAAGAAAGGGAAAGGCGACACTAAATGAAAATATAAAGTCGGTATCGACTGTGACTGTCCAAAGTGTGTTGCTCCTAAGTAATAAAATCGGGGCGAATATTACTCCTGAAAGTGTCTTTCGTCAAGGTTTAACGCGTAAATATCATTTACAAATAGTAAAGCCAAGATGATTTTTTCTAAATAAATAAAATTTGCATTTATCATATAATAACTTTATTATGTGATTGTTGATCAATACGTTATGGAAGAAATACTATGGCAAAAAAAGTGTATTATTTTACTCCCTTAGTGTTATTGGGATTGACGAGTCATGCTTGGGCAGAAACAAGTGACGAAAATTGGGTTGATAGCTCACATAAAAGTATTAGACAAACGTTAAAGGAGTGGTCTAATGATATTGACGGTTGGTTTGGTGAAACCGATCCCAATGATCCCTCTAGTGCCACCTTGCGTATCATGTTGGATAATCGTTGGAATCATTATGATCATTATACGATTAAACCAAGAATCCGAGGTAAAATTAAATTACCGACTTTAAAACGCAGATGGAGTTTGGTATTTGGTGATGAATCTATTGATAACATAATGGACGATCCCGTTAATCCAAGCCGTAAAGATCCGTTACAAACCAAAAAATTAGATCGAAAAAGTAGCCGTAATGATAATGCATCCGTAGCGTTGCGTTGGTCAAATGATCTTAAACGTTGGGGGATTGATACCGATCTCGATCTTGGTATTCGTCATGGCGCTGATATTTTCGTGCGAGCGAAAGCGGGTAAAAACTGGCAATGGACCGAAAATGTGGGATCAAGAGTGGAACAGATTTATCGTTACGGTGCCAACAGCAAACATTTTTTACGTACTAATTTTGACGTTAAACATTATGAAAGTAATCAGGTTAGCAATATTAGTAGCCTTTACCTTGAATATACTCATGATAATGATGAAGAGACCAATTGGGGAAATAGTATCTACCGCCAACATCGTTTTAGTGGCAATCGGGAACTTAATTATGGTATTTTTACCGGTGGCCCGATAGAACATAAGAAAGCGGATTTAACGGTGTATGGTCCTTTTATTAGTTGGCGTCAGCCTATTTTCAGAAAATGGATTTTTATCAAACCTGAAGTGCAATACTATAATGATCGTAAGGAAGATCGTACGCATTTTATTAATCTGTTTTTACGTGTTGAAGCGGTATTTTAAAAGAAATCCAAAAAATAGGGCTAATAGCCCTATTTTTTGTTGCTAGATGACTATTTAGTCGGGAATTCCCACCAAATATCAAATAATTCACTGATTTCCACTTGTTGTAATCCATTGCTTTCTAACCAGTTTCTCACTAAAGTGCGGTGATTTTCATCACATTTGCCAATTTTTTCTAAGCACACTAGCCCTTCCCAATGTAAATAGCCACTACCTTCATAAGCTAAGCCATTTGGTTGGATAACTTCATCAATAAAGCGATCAACGATTTCATCGACTTTCTCAATAGCCGTACCTTCGGCGAATTGCCAATTGACTAAAAAGCCTAATTCTTGGAATTCTGCTAAATGCATTTTTTTACGCTGACGCGCATTACGTTGAATAGCCATATTTTTCTCCTATGCTATCAGGGGGTTAGCCCTATTCTTTAATAAAATATAAATCCCAAACGCGGTGACCCAGTTTATGACCACGTTGTTCAAATTTGGTTAAAGGGCGGAAATCCGGGCGTTCAATATAATCGTTCGTGATTGAAACATTGCGAATTCCCACCGCACTTTGCACAGATTGTAACACACCCAGCATGTGTTCAGCATAATTTCCCCAGTCGGTGGCGAAATGAATAAAGCCACCGGTTTGTAATTTTTTCGCCACGGTTTCCACAAAAGCCGGCTGGACAATGCGCCGTTTATGATGTTTGGCTTTTTGCCAAGGATCGGGAAAGAATAATTGCAAGCCACCCAATGAATTTTCCGCAATACAGTCCCGCAATACTTCCGTGGCATCGTGGCACATGACACGCAAATTTTTAACCCCTTTCTCTAACGCATATGCCAAACAAGCCCCCACACCCGGTGTATGGACTTCAATACCCAGATAATTTCTATCAGGATGTTGTGCTGCCATTTCCACTAAGGATTTTCCCATACCAAAGCCTATTTCTAATACCACAGGATGACTATTGCCATAAATTTTAGCAAAATCAAAGAGTTCGTCTTGATAATCTACGCCATAATTAGCCCAGTTATCATTCATCATTTGACGTTGGTATTCACTTAATCGCCCTGTACGTAGCACAAAACTACGGACTTTACGCTTATAGCGACCGTCTTCGGTAAATTCGGCGCTTTCGACGGTTTTACGTTTTTGACCCGCAAAAGTATTTTTTTGTTCTGTCATAATGATTTATTGGTGATAAATTTGGCAGCAATTATACGGATTTAACAGCGTGGTGCAAATTTTCTTGATGCTTATGGCGTTGTTCTTTTAGCGAGCTTTATACCAAAAAACACGATATTCAACGCGACAATTTGTAATAACACCACGGTAAATACCACACCTGACCAACCGAAATAGGTATAACTTATCCCACAAACCCAAGCGCCAATACTGCCGCCAGTGTAATAACACATATAATATAGTCCAGACGCCAGTGAACGTCCTTGGTTAACATGTTGCGAGATATGGCTAATAGTGGTGGCTTGGCTAATAAACACGCCGGATGACATAATAATCAAGCCCACAATAATTAGCCATAACGGCGAACACAGGGTAATCAATGCCCCGATGATGGAACTCATAATCGCGAGCAATAAACTGTTGGCAATCCCGACATTGTGAATCAGTTTCGCCGTCAAGGGCGTAATTAGCATACCAATCAGATAAACCGTAAAAATATTCGCCAGATTAGCTGAACTGAGATAGTAAGGATCATCAGCTAAATGCAGGTTAATAAAGGTAAAAATACTGACTAGACTAAACAACACACAAGCCCCTAACGCACAAGCGGTTAGCACATGGGGATTTTGAATATGTTGCCGAAGAATATGCAGCGAAGACCGAAAATTTCCGCTCACCACAAAATTTTTTGATGCAGGCAACACCAACGCCGCCCATATTACCCCGATTAACATTAAACCGGCGAAAATTAAATACCCCGTTTGCCAACCCACTATACTATGTAAATAGCCGATCAAAAACCGCCCCGAAAATCCCCCCAGAACGGTTCCTGATACATATAAAGACAGCATCGATGCTAATCGGTCAGGAAATTCTTCGCTAATATAAGCGATGGTGACTACCGTAACTCCCGGCACAAATAAGCCTTGTAAAAACCGCCATAATTTAATCTGTGTGATATTTTCACTTATGCTGAGTAAGGCAGTGGGGAACACGATAAGCAACATACAGATCACGATCAGGCTTTTTCGCCCCACGGCATCGGAAAACATCCCCATAACAGGCGATATGATAGCAACAGCCATCACTGTTACCCCCACGGTTAACCCTGCTTGCACTTTAGAGGCGGAAAAATGTTCCATTAATACCGGTAAAATGGCCTGAATAGAATAGACTTGCAAAAAGGCAAAGCCACCTATCATCATAATGGTGAGTTTTAACAAGAAACGGGAAGATTGCATTTTTTGAATCATAATAACAAGCTATTTTGCTAATAATTATGGCTATTCTAACAGATTTAATGAGATGAATTATAGGAATGGGGAATAAAAATCGGCTTAAAGATGATAACGACACACTTTAAGCCGATATTGTAGATTAATTAAAATTCATATCGGAGATTGATACTATAATTACGTCCCGGTGCGCTATAAGCATCAGCATTCTCTTGTGAAATTGCTACCGAGCTATCGCTATTGGCCGTCATATTCGTACCACGGCTATTCCCCGCAAAATAGGAAATATCCGCCCAGTTCCAGTATTTTTTATCAAAGGCATTATTTAAGCTTGCACTTAAGGTGAGATCTTTGATTGGACGAATGTATAATCCGAAATCTACGACATTATAGGATGTGCTTGGATTGTACATTGAGCCGTAAATATCTTTATCCGCTTTTGCTCGTACATGCGTGATGGTGCCACTGGCCCCCCAAAATTCATTTTCATAACTCAAACCAGCTTTCAATTTTAGCGGTTGAATGGTACTAATTGGATTTTTCTCACCGCTTTCATTATCTTTCATCTTACCTTTGCTATAAGCTAAACCACCAGTGAAATAGAAATCATCATAGAAATTCCATTTCCCTTCGGCATCTACCCCATAGATTTTAGCTTTGGCAATATTTTGATATTGATAAGCATAGTTGGCTAATCCTGTATTAGCTAGATAACGGTAATCGATAAAGTTTTTATAAAGGTTGTAGAAACCACTGACACGATAGTTAAAGCGTTCATTGTTACCTTTGAAACCCGCTTCAAAGTTATTCGCTGTTTCTGGTTTAAGATTTTGATTCCCCACAATCGCATAGCCATATTGTTGGCGACCATAGGATGTGGTAAGTTGTTGCGCTGACGGTGCTTTAAAACCACGAGAATATTGGACATACGGCACAAATTCATTAGCAACTTGATAAGCTAAGGTTAATTTTGGTAAGAAAGCGGTTTTATGTTGTTTTTGTACGCCTGAATTCGGTATATATTGGGTAACCCAGTCATTATAGCCGTCAGCATCTGGGTTTAAACGGTAATGTACTAAGCCTAATTGCGGGGTAACTAACAAATCACCAAATTGTAATTCATCTTCGACATAAGCATGCAAACGGAATTGTTTGGTGTCTGCGGAAGATTGTGAAAGACTGGTATCTGACGTGGTATCAATATCATTGGTGAGATCATGATAGCTCGCGCTTAAGCCATAACGTAATACTTGCGGAATGGAACTATTAATAAATTGTGTCGCTTGAGTCGATAATCCGTATAACTTTTCTTTATTGTCCATGTTATCTATGCGTTCTGTTACCGTAGAGTTACCTGATACTGTTCTGGTTTGATGACGAACACGGTAATTTTCTGTATCTGATTGTTGGAAATAGAGTTTGCTATCTAGTTTAATATCGTTACCGGTGTAATTATGTGTGAGAGCTAAACGAGTACGTGTGACTTGATCATTGCTATGACTACTGTCAGTGGATGTGGTGACAAAAGGCGTAACGCTTGTTGAAATATCGGAAAGGTTATCGGTTTCAGTCCGTCTATGCACATATTCCACCGCTAAGCCGATACGATTTTGCTCATTGATTTGGTAATAATTTTTTACTAACACCGCACCATTTTTGTAATCCGCCGGGTTTGCTTCTGTACGCGTTGAACCGGTACCCGAATTATCGCCATTGGTTTTAGTTTCATGACCTTTACGTTGCGTACCAACCACTAAACCTTGATAATCACCATGTTGTAATGCGACCCCCATAGTGCCGACCAGTGACGTATCAACACTTTGATAGCCGGTGGAGAATAATCCACCGAACGCACGATTTTTCAATAAATCTTGTGGTTCAAGGGTTTGGAAATCAATTGCACCGGAAAGCCCTGATGCAGAACCAGAACGATCAACTCTGGCGGAACGCAATAAACTGGGTTCGACAAAATCACCGCGTCCAAAAGCACCGGCAATGGTGGTAAACAATTTGTTTTCTTGACTTTCTGGCAAAGGGATACCATCAACACTGGTGGCAACACGGTTTCCTTGCAAGCCACGGATATTCACACCATCATTTCCACCACGTGTACGTTGTAATTCGTTGACATTGACATCAATAGTATTTTCTAACATTTGTTTAATATCAGCCGGATTGGTTCTGGTGATTTGATTGGGCGTAATTGTCGTGGTTAAATCACTCGCTTCTTGTTCAACGACTTTAATTTCTTGCAGATTTTCATTAGATTTAGCGGTGTTGGCAACGGCATATTGATTAGCTAAGGCTAACACAATAGCACTTGCTAAAAGTGATTTTTTCATGAGCTTTCCTTATGAGTTAAAATATTAAAATAAAAATCGTTTGTATTATTAAAGATCGCCTGAGAAATGTAAATAATAATTTCACATTTCTATTACATTATCGCTATGCTAAAATTTTCTTTTTTCACCGCACTTTTACACTATATGACTGCACAATCTTGCTCAATCGCCCCTTTTGCTCAGGCTGTACTTCACTGGTACGACCAATTTGGGCGTAAGCATTTACCGTGGCAACAAAATAAAACGCTGTATGGTGTGTGGTTGTCGGAAGTGATGTTGCAACAAACCCAAGTGGCTACGGTGATCCCTTATTTTGAGCGATTTATCAAAACTTTTCCCAATATTACCGCACTTGCCAATGCTCCCCTTGATGAAGTGTTGCATTTGTGGACTGGTTTAGGTTATTACGCTCGAGCTAGAAACTTGCACAAGGCAGCACAGCAAATTCGTGATGAATATCAAGGGCAATTTCCTACGCAATTTGAGCAAGTGCTGGCATTGTCGGGTATCGGGCGAAGCACGGCAGGCGCCATTTTATCTTCGGTATTAAATCAACCTTATGCCATTTTAGATGGCAATGTAAAACGTGTTTTATCGCGTTATTTTCTGGTGGATGGTTGGACTGGCGATAAGAAAGTAGAAAATAAACTCTGGGCATTAAGTGAACAAGTCACCCCACAAGATCAAGTGGCGGATTTTAATCAGGCGATGATGGATATTGGGGCAATGGTTTGTACGCGTTCAAAACCGAAGTGTGATTTGTGTCCAATTAGTCAAAAGTGCGGTGCAAATTTAACAAATTGTTGGATGGATTATCCACATAAAAAACCGAAAAAGACCTTGCCAGCACGCACAAGTTATTTTTTAATTTTGAGCTGTCAAGGCAAAATTGCATTAGAACAACGTAAGCATTCTGGCTTGTGGGGAGGGCTGTATTGTTTTCCACAATTTCCTAGCAAAACAGAATTGTTGCAATATTTAGCTGCACAAGGTATTCGCCAATATCAAGAATGGACGGCATTTAGACATACTTTTAGTCATTTTCATTTAGATATTTATCCAATTTATGCGGAACTTCATGGCAAAAAATGTGACGAAGATCGCACAGACTGGAAAAAAATAGCAGAAAAGCCGGCGAAATATCAATTTACGGTATCAACCACAGATAAATATTGGTATGATCCTGATAATCCAGATCAAATTGGACTCGCTACGCCGGTCAAAAATTTATTAATTGAATTTCATAAGAGAAAATAACCATGGCAAGAACAGTATTTTGTGCATATTTAAAACAACAAGCAGAAGGATTAGATTTTCAGCTTTATCCCGGTGAACTCGGTAAACGTATTTTCGATAATATTAGTAAACAGGCTTGGGGCGAATGGATGAAAAAGCAAACCATGCTAGTTAATGAAAAAAAATTAAATATGATGAATGCTGAGCATCGTCAATTATTAGAACAAGAAATGGTGAATTTTTTGTTTGAAGGTAAAGAGGTACATATTGAAGGTTATGTGCCACAATCAAAATAAAATAAATATGAAAAAGATTTTCTTTAAAAAATTAGCCGTGTTGGCAATCATTTCTCTTTTGTATGCCTGTTCATCGAATCAAGAACGTAGTTATGATGAGACGTTTGCGAAAGATACGCATGGTTTAGATTTACTTACGGGGCAGTTTTCACGAAATATTGACCAAATTTGGGGGGTTAATGAATTATTAGTGGCGAGTCGTAAGGACTATGTAAAATATACTGATAGTTATTACACTCGTAGTCATATTAGCTTTGAAGAAGGGCAAATTAATATTGAAACACTTGCGGATTTAAATCGTTTACATAATGCCATTGTGCATACGTTGTTGATGGGATCTGATGCCAAAGGGATTGATTTATTTGCTTCAGGTGATGTACCTATTAGCTCTCGTCCGTTCTTAGTTGGTCAGGTCGTCAATAACTTTGGTCAACCGATTAGAGATCTCAATACAGCAAATAATTTTGCTAGCTATTTAATTCAAAACAGATTAAAAAAACGTAAACTCAGCAATGGGCGTGCTGTGCAGTTTGTGAGCATTCAAATGATTGCAAATCACGTTAATGTACGTGCTAGAGCCTATTTGCCGTTTGTACGCAAAGCATCTCGTCAATATGGCATTGATGAAAGTTTAATTTTAGGGATTATGCAAACGGAATCTAGCTTTAACCCTTATGCGATTAGTTATGCAAATGCCTTAGGTTTAATGCAAGTAGTACCACATAGTGCAGGGCGTGATGTGTTTAAAATGAAAGGGTTGTCAGGACAGCCAAGTAAAAATTATTTATTTGATCCGGCTAAAAATGTGGATGCTGGCGTGTCTTATTTATGGTTGTTGAGAAATGAATATTTGGCAGGGATTGAGAATCCAACATCCATGCGTTATGCCATGATTTCCGCCTATAACAGTGGTGCGGGTGCAGTGTTGCGTGTATTTAATCCTGATAAAGATCAAGCGATTTATCAAATTAACCGTATGCAACCGGAACAAGTGTATCGTATTTTAACCACGGCTCATCCATCATCACAGGCACGTAATTACTTGTTGAAAGTGGATAAAGCACAACAGAGTTATCGCAGAGTGAGATAAGACAACTCCCGTATTTTACAAGTGCGGGACTATTTTTAACACTTTTTGCATATTAAACAAGCAAACAAACACATTTTAGATTTTTTTGTAAAATAACTATTGACCGAAAGACGTAAATACGGTTTAATACGCCCCGTGTTGGCGCAGTGAGCGTTACGCCTCGATAGCTCAGTCGGTAGAGCAGGGGATTGAAAATCCCCGTGTCGGTGGTTCGATTCCGCCTCGAGGCACCATCTTTTCCTCCTTAGTTCAGTCGGTAGAACGGTGGACTGTTAATCCATATGTCGCAGGTTCGAGTCCCGCAGGAGGAGCCATATTTAGAAGCCCTGATGAGTGATCATCGGGGTTTTTGTTTATTTAGCGAATATTAAAAATCAAAGGTATCCCATGTTAAGCTATCGCCATAGTTTCCACGCAGGCAATCATGCCGATGTACTCAAGCATATTGTGCAAATGCTGATTATTGAAAATCTGCAACAAAAAGACAAAGGTTTTTATTATTTAGATACCCATGCTGGTGTGGGGAAATACCGTTTATTGAGTGAAGAATCAGAAAAAACCGCTGAATATCTTGCTGGTATTGCTAGATTGTGGCAACAAAAAGATTTACCAGAAGAAATACAACGCTATGTGAATTTAATCAAAAAGCTCAATTATGGTGGTAAAGAATTGCGTTACTATGCGGGTTCACCTTTTATTGCAAGTCTTATGTTACGTGAGCAGGATCGGGCGTTATTCATTGAATTGCATCCCGCAGATTATCCCTTATTGCGTAATACATTCAAAGACTATCAAAATATTAGCACCAAACGAGATGATGGTTTTCAACAGCTTAAGGCTACGTTGCCGCCCAAAGAACGTCGTGGTTTAGTATTAATCGATCCCCCTTATGAGCTGAAAGAAGATTATGATCTGGTGGTGCGAGCCATTGTGGAGGGTTATAAGCGTTTTGCCACCGGCATTTATGCCATTTGGTATCCCGTGGTGTTACGCCAACAAACCAAACGTATCATCAAATGTTTAGAAGCCACAGGCATTCGCAAAATTTTGCAAATTGAACTCGCCGTGCGTCCTGACAGCGATCAACGTGGCATGACCGCCAGCGGTATGATTGTGATTAATCCGCCGTGGCAATTAGAAAGTCAAATGAAACAGATTTTACCTTATTTAGTCAAGACCTTAGTGCCTGAAAATACGGGCAGCTGGAAAGTCAGTTGGATTACACCTGAATAACTTATTTGTTCCTATTGGTTAAAGTGCGGTGGAAAATTCGGAAATTTTTTACCGCACTTTTTACGCCAAATTCCCCTTGGTACACCATAAAAATGTGATCTTGATCACATTTTAAATGCTATCTATAAAATCAATCGTATTAATTTACCTTTTACCCTGAAAAATCAGGTAAAATAAAGAGCAATTCATATTCATTCAATCTCATTAAGCAGGAGTAAACAATGGCAACGCAAAAACAACTTGCAAATGCAATCCGTTTTTTAAGTATGGACGCTGTACAAAAGGCAAAATCAGGCCACCCCGGTGCCCCAATGGGAATGGCAGACATTGCCGAAGTCTTATGGCGTGGTTTCTTAAAACACAATCCAACTAATCCAAAATGGGCAGATCGTGACCGTTTCGTGTTATCTAATGGACATGGTTCGATGTTAATTTACAGCCTATTACATCTCACAGGCTATGATCTCCCAATTGAAGAATTGAAAAATTTCCGTCAATTGCATTCTAAAACCCCCGGTCACCCTGAATATGGCTATGCACCGGGTGTGGAAACTACCACTGGTCCATTAGGTCAAGGGATCACCAACGCCGTGGGTATGGCTATTGCAGAAAAAACCCTTGCAGGTCAATTTAACCGTGCAGGTCACGATATTGTAGATCACTTTACTTATGTGTTCTTAGGTGATGGCTGTTTAATGGAAGGCGTAAGCCACGAAGCCTGTTCATTGGCAGGAACGTTAGGCTTAGGTAAATTAATTGCATTCTATGACGACAACAATATTTCCATTGATGGTCATGTTGACGGTTGGTTCACTGATGATACACAAAAACGCTTTGAAGCCTACGGTTGGCAAGTAATTCCAGCGATTGACGGTCACAACCCACAACAAATCGCCGAAGCGGTGAAACAAGCTCAAGCAGAAACTAATAAACCAACCTTGATTATCTGTAAAACCGTTATCGGTTACGGTTCACCAAACAAATCCGCTTCTCACGACTGCCACGGTGCACCACTAGGTGATGAAGAAATTGCCTTAACCCGTAAAGCCTTGGAATGGGATTATGCTCCATTTGAAATTCCTGCGGATATTTATGCGGAATGGGATGCCAAAGCTCAAGGTCAAGCAGCGGAGCAAGCGTGGAACGACAAATTTGCCGCTTATGAAAAAGCTCACCCAGAACTTGCAGCAGAATTTAAACGCCGTGCAGCGGGCGAATTGCCAGCCAACTGGGCGCAAGAAAGTCAAGCCTTTGTGGAAAAATTACAAGCCAACCCAGCGTCAATTGCGAGCCGTAAAGCCTCACAAAACGCCATTGAAGCCTATGCACATTTATTGCCAGAGTTCTTGGGCGGTTCAGCCGACCTTGCCAGCTCCAATTTAACCCTATGGTCAGGTTCAAAACCAATCCGTGCCGACAAAAACGTAGACGGCAACTATGTGAACTACGGCGTGCGTGAGTTCGGTATGTCAGCGATTATGAACGGTATCGCCCTACACGGCGGCTTCATTCCTTACGGTGCAACCTTCTTAATGTTCTTTGAATACGCCCACAACGCCGTGCGTATGGCATCGCTGATGAAACAACGTGCCTTATTCGTTTACACCCATGACTCTATCGGTTTAGGCGAAGACGGCCCAACCCACCAACCTGTGGAACAAACTGCCGCATTACGCTTAATTCCAAACTTGGAAACATGGCGACCAGCGGATCAAGTGGAATCTGCAGTGGCATGGAAAGCGGCAGTAGAACGTCAAGACGGCCCAAGTGCGTTAATCTTCACTCGTCAAAACTTGGCACAACAACCACGCACCGCAGAGCAATTAGCCAATGTGGCTCGTGGTGGTTACATTTTGGTCGATTGCGGTTGCAACAACCCAGATGTGATCTTAATTGCCACCGGTTCTGAAGTGGAATTAGCGGTTAAAGCCGCTGAAGTGTTGAAAGGCGAAGGCAAAAAAGTGCGTGTGGTGTCTATGCCAAGCACCAATGTATTCGACAAACAAGACGAAGCCTACCGTGAAAGCGTGTTACCAAAACACATCACCAAACGTGTTGCCATTGAAGCCCAAATCGGCGATTTCTGGTACAAATACGTTGGCTTTGACGGTCGTATCGTGGCAATGCAAAGTTTCGGCGAATCCGCCCCAGCAGATCAATTATTCAAATTGTTCGGCTTCACGGTGGAAAACGTGGTAGCAAAAGCCAAAGAAATTTTGTAATAGTCTAACTGTTGACATAATGGACAAAAAGGTTGCTATAAACTACTATATAGTTTTAGCAACTTTTTTATCTAACTTAAGCTTAAGTAAGTTGCAGATTCACATTATTAAAACCGCCCAATTCTTCCACCATCTTATCTTCTAACCCCGAATCTGTAATAATATCTGACAGCTCATTTAGTGAGCTGGCCTGGAATAAGGAAAATTTGCCATATTTACTGCTATCTGCCACCAATACTTTGCGTGTGGCGTTTTGCAGCAACAATCTTTTTAAACAGGCTTTTTCTTCCGTAGGGGCGGTGATACCTTGTGCAGCACTCCAAGAATTGCAACTCACGAAAGCAAAATCAGGATAAATATTTTGTAATAATCGTGTGGTTTGATTGCCAATACAAGATTGGCTGCTGGCATCGATTTTTCCTCCGGTCATAATCACCTCCATCTGTTTATATTCTGAAAGTAACAGGGCAATATGTAAATCAGTGGTGATAACTCGCAGTGGAATATGGCTGATTTTTCTTGCAATACAAAGGGTTGTGGTACCAGCATCTAATACAATCGCATCACCTGCTTTAAGCAGGGAAACCGCATAATCGGCAATACGTTCTTTTTCCGCAATTTGTTTTAACTTTTTCTCATCGGTAGTGGGTTGAAACGGTACAAATTGATTTAATGCCACGCCACCGTGCGTACGAATAATAGATCCTTCCTGATCTAATTTAATCAAATCGCGGCGAATGGTAGCAGGTGATGAATCCGTCACTTTAACCAACTGCTCAACTGTTGCCATATTATGGCTTTTGAGATAAAGCAAAATCATTTCTTGTCGTTCTTGAAACATAACCTTTCCTAATTCAATATCTTCTTTAACTGATATAAATAACTCAACGCCTGTTTTGGACTTAACTCATCTGGATCGAGTTTTTCTAACATCTCTAACACTTCGTTTTTACTTTCATCTTCATTTAATAAGGGTAACTCTGCCTGCAGAGATAAAATGTCAGATTTTTTTACCGCACTTTTGCTTGATAATTTCTCAAGCTGCGTTAATTTTTGTTTTGCCAGCTTAATCACATTTTGTGGCACACCCGCTAAGGCTGCCACGGCTAAACCATAACTTTTACTGGCAGCACCGTCTTGTACGCTGTGCATAAAAGCAATGCTGTTATTATGTTCTAGGGCATCTAAATGCACATTCATTGTGCCAGTGATCTGTTCTGGCATGGCAGTGAGTTCAAAATAATGGGTAGCAAATAGGGTAAGACTTCTGATTTTTTTAGCTAACCATTCGGCACAAGCCCACGCCAGTGATAAACCGTCATAGGTAGATGTGCCACGTCCTATTTCATCAATCAAGACTAAACTTTGTGCGGTGGCTTGATGGAGGATATTTGCCATTTCGGTCATTTCTACCATAAAAGTGGATCGCCCTGAAGCCAAGTCATCACTGGCCCCAATACGGGTAAAAATACGATCAATAGGACCAATCACCGCGCGTTCTGCGGGGACAAAACTGCCGATATATGCCATTAAGGTAATCAAGGCGGTTTGTCGCATATAGGTACTTTTACCGCCCATATTTGGTCCCGTGATAATCAATAAATGACGTTGCTGATTGAGTTCCACGGGGTTGGCAATAAAAGGGTCTTTCAATACTTGTTCCACCACAGGGTGGCGACCATTTTCAATTTTTACCCCAATTTCATTGCTAAATTCAGGTTGTACGTAATTTAGCGTTTCTGCCCGTTCGCTCAAATTAACCAATACATCTAACTCGGCAAGGGTAAGACTGGCTAATTGTAGATCACCTAAGTGCGGTAGAATTTGCTCAAAAATTTCATCATAAAGCTGCTTTTCTAACGCCAAACTTGCCCCTTTGGCTTTGAGAACTTTATCTTCGTAGGTTTTTAATTCAGGAATAATATAACGTTCGGCATTTTTTAAGGTTTGACGGCGAACATAGTGAATCGGTGCTTTGTGGGCTTGTCCTTGGCTAATTTGAATGTAGTAACCATGTACTGCATTAAATCCGACTTTCAAGGTATCAATCCCTGTGGTTTCTCGTTCACGGCGTTCTAGCTCTTCTAAATATTGGGTTGCCCCTTGGGCTAGGCTTCGCCATTCGTCTAATTCGGCATGATAGCCTTCGGCGATCACGCCACCATCACGGATTAACAGGGGTGGATTATCAATAATCGCCCGTTCCAGCAAATCTAAAATGGGTGGAAATTCGCTAATTAATAAGGAAAGTGCGGTGAATTTTGGTGAAATTTTGAGAATTTGATTAATTTCGGGTAATTGTGCCAACGCCAAACGTAAACGAGAAAAATCTCTTGGGCGAGCGGTGCGTAACGCCACTCGAGCTAGAATCCGTTCCATATCACCCACTTGTTGCAACAAGGGTTGTAATTGAGCAATTAAGTCAAATTGCAAGATTTCCGCAATATAGTTGTGGCGTAAACGTAACTTTTCCACTTGACGAATGGGTTGATGCAACCAACGTTTTAATAAACGGCTCCCCATAGGGGTAACACATTTATCCAACACCGCAGACAAGGTATTTTCGCTCCCACCCGTTAAATTTTGGGTCAGTTCAAGATTGCGTCTGGTGGCGGCATCTAATTGAATATTCTCATTATTCTGGATTAAACTGATACTTTGAATATGAGGTAATGCACTACGTTGAGTATCCCTGACATATTGAATTAAACAACCTGCGGCACACAAACCGAGAATCGCTTTTTCTACTCCAAAAGCAGTGAGATTTTGTGTACCGAATTGACGATTAAGTAACTGTACAGCAGTACCTAATTCAAATTCCCAAATAGGACGACGGCGTAAGCCCTTGCTGTTGGCAAGCATATCCATTTCGGCAAAATCTTCGCAATACAATAATTCGGCAGGTGCTAAACGTTGTAATTCGGCTTTTAAGGTTTCTTTATTTTCAGGTTCGCTAATTTGAAAACGCCCTGAACTCATATCAATGCTGGCTAAGCCAAATTTTGCTTTTTCTTGATAAACCGCCACAATCAGATTATCTAAGCGTTCAGGTAACAGATTTTCATCACTCACCGTACCGGGTGTGACGATGCGTACAATTTTCCGCTCAACAGGACCTTTACTGGTGGCAGGATCGCCAATTTGTTCACAAATCGCCACACTCTCGCCCAATTGTACTAATTTTGCTAAATAGCCCTCGACCGCATGATATGGCACGCCCGCCATAGGTATCGGTTCCCCCGCAGATGCGCCTCGTTTAGTCAGTGAAATATCTAACAGGCTTGACGCTTTTTTAGCATCATCATAAAACAACTCATAAAAATCGCCCATGCGATAAAACAACAGAATATCTGGATTTTCCGCTTTGAGCGTTAAATATTGTTTCATCATGGGGGTATGACTTTCAAAATTCTGCATAAAAAACTCATTGAGATTAGAAACATTTAATAAGATTATAGCAAAAAGTGCGGTGTTTTTTGTGGGGTTTTAAGATATTTCTAGAAATTGTGATGATTTTTTAAAGATCATGTGTTTCTACTTGGTATCAATTAAGCAGAAACACATTTCAGCAAAAGCCCATCAAATATTCAGCATTGCTGCATCATCAATAAAATATTGGTTCATATCAAAGGCTGGTTTGGCATCTTTATCTTTACCGATAATGCGAGCTGGTACACCAGCAGCAGTGGCATATTCCGGCACAGGCTGTAATACCACGGAGTTAGCACCAATTTTAGCGTATTTACCCACTTCAATATTGCCGAGTATTTTTGCCCCCGCACCAATCATCACACCTTCACGGATTTTTGGGTGGCGGTCGCCTGATTCTTTCCCTGTACCGCCTAAGGTAACACCTTGTAAAATAGATACGTCATTTTCAATCACTGCCGTTTCACCTACCACAATGCCAGTGGCATGGTCAAACATAATACCGCAGCCAATACGAGCTGCCGGGTGAATATCCACATCAAAGGCGACAGAAATTTGATTTTGTAAATAAATGGCTAAAGAACGACGATTATTTTGCCATAAATAATGGGTAATACGATAGCTTTGAATGGCGTGGAACCCTTTAAGATAGAGTAACGGCGTAGATAAAAGTGCTACTGCGGGGTCACGTTGTCGTACCGCATAAATATCGCAGGCAGCACTTTCAATAATACTCGGCTGAGCTTGATAAGCGTCTTCAATAATTTCTCGTAACGTGATCGCTGGCATGGTAGAGGTAGCAAGTTTATTGGCTAAAATATAGCTTAATACACTACCTAAATTTTTATGCTTCAAAATTGTAGAATGAAAAAAACTGGCTAACATGGGTTCATGCTCGACTAATTCTTTCGCTTCATCACGAATTTTATGCCATACATCATTTAACATAAATTACTCCTTATTCTTCCTTTTTCTCGCGACTTAATAATGCTATAGCAGCTTCTTGAGCAGTTTTATGCTGAAACAGTACTTGATACATTTGTTCTGTAATCGGCATTTCAATGTGTTGTCGTTGGGCTAATAACATGGTTTCTTTGGTATTATAATAACCTTCCACCACTTGACCGATTTCATGCATTGCTTGTTCAGCAGAAATACCTTGTCCTAACATCAAACCAAAACGTCGATTGCGAGATTGGTTGTCAGTACAGGTTAACACTAAATCACCTAAGCCAGACATCCCCATAAACGTATTGGGGTTCGCACCTAATGATACGCCTAAACGGCTGATTTCCGCAATACCACGGGTAATCAAGGCGGTACGGGCGTTTGCTCCAAATCCCATACCGTCTGAAATACCAGCGGCAATCGCAATCACATTTTTAATCGCACCGCCCAGTTGTACACCAATCATATCTTGATTTAAATAAACCCGAAAATGTTTACTGCAATGAATTCGATTTTGCAGTTCAAGCGCAAATTGTGGGTCATTGGATGCTAACGCAATGGCGGTGGGTAAGCCGGCGGCTAATTCTTTGGCGAAAGTTGGACCGGATAGCATGGCTAGAGGATAATGATCGCCCAATTTTTCTTCCATCACGGTTTGCAATAAACGCCCAGTATCACGCTCTAGGCCTTTAGTCGCCCATGCAATCCGACTATCATTGCGTAAGTGGGGTTTTATTTGATCGATGACGTCCGCAAATACATGGCTTGGCACCACTATTAATAAATCTCGTGAGATTTGCAGCGCGGTTTTAAGATTGGCTTCAATATGCAATGCCGTTGGAAAAGCAATATCCGGCAAAAAACGTACATTTTGGCGTGCTTCGGCTAACTGGCGACAATGTTCAGGGTTATGCCCCCAAAGATAAGTAGGGAAATTGTTACGGGACAAGGCAATGGCTAAAGATGTGCCATAAGACCCCGCTCCCAATACGCTAATCGGTGTTTGAATGGTCATCGCAAAATCCTTAAAAAAGCATTTCGCATTGTAAGGGCAGACCAATATGTCCGCCTGAAAATCCCGCTCCGTTTTGGGCGGGCGGACGCATCGGTCCGCACCCTACGAAAGACTTTTAAATTTAATTAATGAGCAGTAGGTTGTTCCGCTTGTTCTTCTTGCTGTTCAATACGACGTAAATGTTCCATAAATAAGGCATCAAAATTTACCGGAGCAAGATTTAACGCCGGGAAGGTCCCGCGATTAACTAAGCTAGAGATCAATTCACGCGCATAAGGGAACAGCATATTCGGACATTGTGAGGTTAAACAATGCGCCATTTGCATATTTTCTAACCCGCTGATGGTAAATACGCCAGCTTGCTTCACTTCACAAATAAATGCCACTTCTTTGCTGCCTTCCATGGTTGTTTCGGCAGAAATATTTAACACCACTTCGTATAAATCATCACCTAATTGTTTAGCTTCAGTGCTTAAGTCAAAGCTTAAATTTGGTTTCCATTCTTGATGAAAAATATGTGGCAAATTAGGCGCTTCAAATGACACATCTTTAATATAAATACGTTGAATTTGAAACACCACTTCTGGTTGAGTTTGTGCTTGTTCTGAAACGGGGTTTTGTGTTTCTTCGGTCATATAAAATCCTTATTTTACTAATGGTAAGTTGGCGGCGTTCCAGCCAGCAATGCCTTCTTGTAAGGCATAAACTTCGCTGAATCCTTGTTTAGACAAGATCTCCGCAGAAGTATTGGCTGTGGCACCGGTGGCACAGACTAAGATAATTGGCATCTCTTTATGTTGTTCTATTTTGCCTAAATTATGTTTTTTAATATCGCTTGGCAAAAATTGTTTGCTGTTAATAATGTGACCACGTTTAAATTCATCAATACTACGCAAATCAATCACGACCGCATCTTTATTATTGATTAGCGCAACGGCTTGGGAATTATTGACTAATTTCACTTTGCTTAAGGCAGATTTGACAAAGACATAAATGGTAGCTACGAAAATAGCGACCCAAGCGACCACTAACAAGGTATGGTTTTTGGCAAATTGTACTGCCAACGGCATAAATTCTTCCATATTGTTCTCAAATTGAAGTAAATAAAAATAGGCGTTAAGTATAACCGACTTTCTGCATGTTGCAAAAACTAATTTTTATTACACATTTAGCCAGAAGGTCACTGGTCCATCATTAGTTAAGCTAACTTGCATATCGGCGGCAAATTGTCCGCTAGAAACTTGAATTTTTTCACCGCACTTTTGCACAAAATATTGATACAATTGATTTGCTAGATCTGGAGATGCACCTTTTGAGAAACTCGGACGTAAGCCTTTTTGCGTATCAGCCGCAAGGGTAAATTGCGACACCACTAACAGCGCTCCTCCCACCTGTTGTACATTTAAATTCATTTTACCCTCTGGATCAGTAAATACCCGATAATTCAGTACTTTTTCCACTAATTTATCTGCTTTGGCAGGCGTGTCTTGTTTTTCCACCCCGAGCAATACCAATAATCCTTTGCCGATTTCCCCGATAATCTGGTTGTCCACCGCTACGTTGGCTTGGCTCACTCGTTGAATTAATCCAATCATTGTTGTTTTTCCTTAAATTTTTCCATGATTTGTGACAAATTTAATTCACCCGCGTTAATTAATCGCATATCATCTAACACAGCCGTTAATTGTGCACCGAGTAAAATAAAGACCCAGCTTAACCAAATCCACAGCAACGTAATAGGTAAGGTCGCCATCGCACCATAAATTAATTGGTAAGATGGAAAGGTGGTGATATACCAAGCAAAACCTTGTTTACCTAACGTAAAGAAGATCGCTGCCACCAACGCACCCGCAGCAGCATGCTGCCAATAAACTTTTTGATTTGGTACTAATAAATAAATCAGGGTAAAACTCAACCAAGTTAATAAAAACGGCACTATCCCTAATAATTTTAAACCAAAGGGTAAATTAATGCTTTCATTGAATAGCCGAAATGACGCAATATAGCTAGAAATAGCAATGCTCGCACCGATAAAAATCGGTCCTAGGGTTAAAATCGTCCAATAAATCGCAAACGAAAAGAGTAAGCTACGATTTTTAGCACGCCAAATATCATTTAGCGTTTCATCAATAGACTTGATTAGCATTAATGCCACCACTATTAAACTCACAATCCCTACTGCACTCATCTGTTTAGAATTATTAACAAATTCATCAATATATTGCCCCACCACATCACTGGCTGATGGCGCAAAATTAGTAAAAATAAATTCCTTTAATGAATCCGTCATTTCATTAAACATCGGAAAAGCGGAAAAAATTGCAAACACCACCATGACTAACGGCACAATAGCTAGAGTAGTGTTATATGTTAATGAACCAGCGGCTTGAGTGAGCTTGTTTTGCTGAAAACGTTGCCAAAAAACATTCAGAAATAACCAAGATTGTGTTAACAAGGGAACATTTTTTTTCATAAGATTTTTTCCTTAAACTGCGGTACAATTTGCCATTATTTTTCTTAAGCACAAATTATTATGTTAGACATTGTTTTATATGAGCCTGAAATTCCACAAAATACCGGTAATATCATTCGTTTATGTGCCAACACAGGCTTTCGCTTACATTTAATTGAACCGCTGGGTTTTACTTGGGACGATAAAAGACTACGTCGTTCAGGGTTAGATTACCACGAATTTGCCGAAATCAAAAAACATAAAACCTTTGAATGGTTTTTACAATCCGAACAACCAAAACGATTATTTGCGATGACGACCAAAGGTGGTCCAGCCCACAGTGAAGTGAGGTTTGAATACGGGGATTATTTGATGTTTGGACCAGAAACAAGGGGAATTCCGATGTCCATCTTAGACAATATGCCGATGCAACAAAAAATTCGTATTCCTATGACGGAAAATAGCCGGAGTATGAATTTATCTAATTCAGTGGCAGTAGCTGTTTATGAAGCGTGGCGACAATTAGGTTATCAAGGTGCGGTGAATTTAAGCCGTTAATTAGGGTCTAAATACCCGAAAAAATGCGATAAGAAATTTAATATTCTTATCGCACTTTTCATTACTTTTCAATCCAATCAGAGAAATGATAAGTTCTCTGGTTCCTAAACATACCCTACATTAAGGTGTCCCCACACCTGTAAGATATGGGTTAAATTATATGGTAAATACGTTACCTGTAAATCACAAATTTGTAAAGGAAGTGTAAAGGGTATTGATTTTAAATGAAATTTCTAAATTTACTATTTTAACACTTGAGCAAATAAATATTTTTATTTGCTCAAATCATCATTTATATTGAAACTTTTTGACCATGTTTTGCGCTTGCAAAGGCTTTTTCAATGATGTTTAACACTAAAATAACCTGTTCTATATCCACTAACTGCGGTGCATTTTCTATAATATTTGCATACAGATTATCAAATAACGCTCGATAACTGGTTGCTACATTTGGGTAAGCATAACGTACAACTTGGTTATCTTGTTCAGTATGTAAAATACCCCACCATTCTTCACTCTCAGCATTCCAATTCCCCACGGGAACAATACCGTTGATTAACAGATTTTCTTGCTGATCGGCTTTCGCCTTAAGGTAAGAACCTAGTTTACCATGCAAGGCGAATTGTGCGTTAGTTTCTCGAACATATTTACTGGCAATCAGCGACACTTTTAAACCGTTAGCATAATATAAATGCACATCAAAATTATCATCCACCACCGAATCTTCATGCTGCGAACGAATATCCGCAAATACCGCTTGTGGTTTGCCAAATAAATACACCGCCTGATCAATTAAATGTACACCTAAATCATACATCAAGCCTGTGCCTTGTTCGCCCGTTTCTTTCCATTGTTTCGGGTTTTTACTTTTAGCATAACGTTCCATACGGATTTCACAATCCACTGGTTCACCGACTAAACCTTTTTGTAAAATTTCTTTTGCAGTCGCAATATGACTATCCCAACGGCGGTTTTGATACACATATAGGGTAACATGATGCTGTTGAGCTAACTCATTTAATTCCATTGCTTGTTGTGAAGTGGCAACTAACGGCTTTTCCACCAATACATTTTTTTTCGCTAAAATGGCTTGTTTCACCATAGCATAATGAGTTTGATTTGGCGTAGTAATCACCACCAGATCGATTTCGTCAGTTAATAATTCCGCGTAATCTCGCACAATTTTCACATCGGGCAACCATGCTTTTGCGCGTTCAGTAGAACGTTCATACACTTTACAAATACGAAAGCGATCATCGGTTTTGAAAAAAGGAACATGAAATAATCGAGCGGAATAACCGCTACCAGCAATGGCGATATTGAGGGTTTTCATTGGGTTTTCCTAGTAAAAGACCCCATATTTACATATGGGGTTAAGTATATTATGCCACGCTGTGGCTAGAAAAGATGCAGAGCATCGTTACTATTCATAGCCCTGTCCGTTAGTGCAGGGAATACAAATTATTGCACAAAATCCGCAAAATCCTTGATAAAGTTTTGTAGTTTTTGTTTTACCTCTTCAGAAACAATTTCACCTTGCTCGTTAAATACACCACTGAAAATACCTGCTACATTAACCACTTCTGGTAATACTTTCATATTAATATAATGTGCATTAGCAATCGCTTTTAATTGACCGGATACGCCCGCACCATCTGTCGCCGTAACAGCGACAAGACCTGCTGGTTTACCAATCCATAAACTTTGTCCTGAAGCGCGTGAACCAATATCAATGGCATTTTTTAACATCGCAGACAGACCACCATTATGTTCTGGACTAATCAACAATACGCCATCAGCGTCTTTAATTTGTTGACGAAAACGCGCATATTGTGCTGGGCTGTTATCATCAAAATCACGATCGTATAATGGCAGATCTGCAATTTCAATCAGGTTAAGTTGGATACTCGCTGGTGCAATAGATTGTAAATATTTTGCCACGATTTGGTTAAATGAAGTTTTGCTATTACTTCCTACTAATACTGCAATTTGTTTTGTCATAATAATTTTCCTTATAATAAATATTGTTGTATTCTAGTCCCAAGTTTAAATCAAATCAAACAGTAAAAATTCAACATCACTGCTCGTTTCAATCGCTAATCTTGGTTCTGCTTTAATACCTAAGGCATCACTGCTATTCAATTTCACGCCGTTTACGGATAATTCCCCTTTAACCACTTGCAACCAGTAACTGCGGTGCAAATTCAAAGAAATTTTTTCCGTACTTGGTGCACTAAATTGATAACGCCATAATTTCATATCCTGATAAATCTTAAACGAACCGTCGCTGGCATCAGGCGATAAAATCAAAGTACCACCTTGTTTATCGGTGAACTGTCCTTGATCATATCTTGGGTTAATGTTCTTCTGATTTGGAATGATCCAAATTTGATATAAATGTAAGGTTTCTTTTTCATCTGGATTCACTTCCGAATGAAAAATCCCAGTACCAGCAGACATTATCTGAAATTCACCTGCTTTGACCTCGGTCTGATTACCCATACTATCTTGGTGAGCCACACGTCCATTAAGCACATAGGTTAAGATTTCCATATTGTCATGGGGATGTTTGCCAAAACCACGCAAGGGGGCTATAAAATCTTCATTAATCACTCGTAAATGGGAAAAATGCATATGTTTTGGGTCATAATAATTCGCAAATGAAAAGGTATGATAACTTTTTAACCAGTCAGCGGAACCATGACCACGTTCCTGAGCATATCTTATTTGTAACATTATTCTGTCCTCCTAGTAAATCTATGGTTATAAGTTTAACTGTTATTTATTATGAGATAAACATCCAACTTATTGAAACATTATTAACCTAAAGTAAAATATCAACTTCGCGGTAATTACATTTTTACTAGAAAAAATAGGTATTTTTTGATAGGTTATAGGCTTTACCAAAATGTTATTTGGTTATTTTTAACTATCATATAATAGGGGAAAATGATGATCTTTGATTCATACGAAACGCTGACGCTAGCGGGTTTTGTATTATTACTGGGTTATTTTCTGGTAAAACGTATTCGTATCTTAAATAACTTTAATATTCCTGAACCCGTTGTCGGTGGCTTTATCGTCGCTGTCGTGTTAACTATTGCTTATCAAGTCTGGGGCATTCAATTTACCTTTGATAAAGAACTACAAACCACGATGATGCTGGTTTTCTTTAGCTCGATTGGGTTAAGTGCCAACTTTTCTCGTCTAGTCAAAGGAGGAAAACCCCTGATCATCTTTTTGATTGTGGCAGCGGGGCTTATCTTCTTACAAAATTCTGTCGGGATTTTAAGTGCGTTAGCTTTAGACATTGATCCAGCCTACGGTTTAATTGCCAGTTCAGTGAGTTTAACTGGCGGGCACGGTACCGGAGCTGCTTGGGCGGATACGTTAACCCAACAATTTGGTATTCAGGGGGCGACTGAATTAGCTATGGCTTGTGCAACGTTTGGCTTGGTTTCTGGTGGAATTATCGGTGGTCCAGTAGCCAGTTTCTTATTAAAACGTTCGAAAAAAGAAACGGTGCTTGAAGATGAAAATTTTGATGATGTACAAGAAGCTTTTGAGAAACCGGTTTATCGTCGCAAAATCAATACACGTTCTATTATTGAAACGGTGACCATGATATCCATTTGTTTGTTAGTCGGAAAATTCTTAGATGTTCAAGCAAAAGGCACAGCGTTGCAATTACCCACTTTCGTTTGGTGTTTATTTACCGGCGTAGTGATGCGTAACTCAATTGCGCATATCTGCAAATTTAAAGCCGCGGATGAAGCGATTGATGTGTTAGGCACCGTGGGATTATCAATTTTCTTAGCGATAGCCTTAATGTCATTAAAATTATGGGAACTGGCTGGTTTAGCCTTACCAGTATTTGCGATTCTAATCCTACAAGTCGTGGTGATGATTACTTATTCGATTTTTATCACCTATCGCGCTATGGGGAAAGATTATGATGCGATTGTATTAAGTGCCGGACATTGTGGTTTCGGGTTGGGAGCGACACCAACCGCCGTGGCAAATATGCAATCGGTAACATCCCATTTTGGTCCATCCCATAAAGCGTTCTTAATTGTACCTATGGTAGGTGCATTTTTTATCGACTTAATTAATGCCAGTTCGTTAAAAATATTCCTCGTTATTGTACATGCCTTACATTAATCCAGCATACCGTACTAAAGTGCGGTATTTTTTTTCGTTTTTTTTGTGTAGAATGAATATATCATTGCATACTATAAAGGAAATTTATTATGACAACAGTTATTCATACAGATAAAGCACCCGCCGCCATTGGACCTTATGTACAAGCTGTGGATTTAGGTAATTTAGTGCTGACTTCAGGACAAATTCCGGTCAATCCAGCCACTGGCGAAATTGCAACGGATATTGTGGCTCAAGCACGTCAATCGTTAGAAAATATCAAAGCGATTGTCGAACAAGCAGGATTAACAGTAAGCGATATTGTAAAAACCACGGTTTTTGTTAAAGATCTTAACCATTTTGCTGCCGTTAATGCAGAATACGAACGTTTCTTCCAAGAAAATAATCACCCGACTTTCCCTGCTCGTTCTTGTGTTGAAGTAGCTCGTTTACCAAAAGATGTTGGCTTAGAAATTGAAGCCATTGCGGTTAGAAAATAAGTGGTAAAGATTATGGCATCACAATTTAAACTTATCGGCTTTGATTTAGACGGTACTCTAGTCAATAGCCTGCCCGATTTAGCACTTTCAGTAAATTCTGCTTTAGCAGAATTTAATTTTCCACCAGCAGAAGAAAGCCTAGTACTTACTTGGATTGGTAATGGTGCAGATGTATTAATTAGCCGAGCTTTGGATTGGGCTATGCAACAAACTGGTAAACCACTAGACGAACAGCAAATCCAGCAATTAAAACTGCGGTTTAATTTTTATTACGGTGAAAATTTGTGTAATGTGAGTCGTTTATATCCGAATGTAAAAACCACTTTAGAACAGTTAAAAGCGCGTGGGTTTGTGTTGGCAGTAGTAACCAATAAACCAACTAAACACGTTCAACCTGTATTAAAAGCCTTTGCCATTGACCATTTATTTAGTGAAACCTTAGGCGGTCAATCTTTACCAGTGATTAAACCGCATCCAGCACCACTTTATTATTTATGTGGTAAATTTGGTTTTTATCCACACCAGATGTTATTTGTAGGGGATTCTCGCAATGACATCCTCGCCGCTCACAATGCTGGCTGTGCAGCAGTAGGCTTAACCTACGGCTATAATTACAACATTCCGATTGCAGAAAGCCACCCTGAATGGGTGTTTGATGACTTTGCGGATATTCTAAAAATCGTTTAAACTGCGGTACAAAAATAGCAAGTTTTAAGGAACAAAAAATGACAAAACCAGTTGTATTAAGTGGCGTTCAGCCATCAGGTGAATTAACTATTGGAAACTATCTCGGTGCATTACGTCAATGGGTCAAAATGCAAGATGACTTTGATTGTCTGTTCTGTATCGTGGATTTGCACGCCATTACCGTTCGTCAAGATCCTGACAAATTACGCAAAGCCACTTTAGACGTGCTCGCACTCTATCTAGCCTGTGGCATCGACCCAGAAAAAAGCACCATCTTTGTGCAATCTCATGTACCTGAACATACGCAATTAGCATGGGTATTAAATTGTTACACCTATTTCGGTGAAATGAGCCGTATGACGCAATTCAAAGATAAATCCAGCAAATACGCTGAAAATGTGAATGTGGGCTTATTTACTTACCCCGTATTAATGGCAGCGGATATTTTATTATATCAAGCCAACCAAGTGCCTGTGGGCGAAGACCAACGTCAACACCTTGAAATCACGCGTGATATTGCACAACGTTTTAATGCTTTATATCCAAATGAAAAAGGGGAATTATTTGTAGTGCCAGAAGCCTTTATTCCAAAAGCAGGGGCAAAAGTGATGGCATTGCAAGATCCTACTAAGAAAATGTCAAAATCCGATGAAAACCGCAATAACGTGATTACCTTGTTGGAAGATCCAAAATCCGTTGAGAAAAAAATCAAACGAGCCATGACTGATAGCGAAGAACCGCCTGTGGTACGTTATGATTTACAAAATAAAGCGGGGGTATCGAACTTATTAGAGATTCTTTCAGTGATTCGTGATGTGCCGATTGCGGATTTAGAAAAAGAATTTGCAGGTAAAATGTATGGTCATTTAAAAGGGGCGGTAGCAGAAAACGTAGTCAGCATGTTAACTGAGTTACAAGCGCGTTTTTATCATTATCGTAATAATGAAACCTTGTTAAATCAAATTGCATCGGAAGGTGCAAAAAAAGCCCGTGAACGTGCAGCCAACACCTTAGCCAGCATTTATCAAGCCATCGGGTTTGTACCTGCGCAATAAACTTTTACCATAAATTGTGGTCTAATTTAAGGTGTGAGCAAGCAATCACACCTTCATTTTTTTAGGAGCAAATATGAAATTTTTTAAATTTATTACCGCACTTTGTGCTTTAACGACTGCTAGCCTTGCTCAAGCAGTGGATTACAATATCAAATACAGTTCCAACTATTTAATGCCGGCTTATGTGCATTTTAGTGAAAATGGGACAAATTATGCCATTAATGCCAGAATTAACGTCCCTCTTTACAACATTCAATTTATTTCTTCCGGTACACATAATAGTCGTAATTTTACCATGTTTAATTACAAAGATACTCGTAACAAAAATACTTATGCTTTAGCTAAGATCAACGGCAAACAAATTGAATATGGTAAAGTGAAAGGTGGATTAAAAAAAGAAAGTGTGAGTATGCCTGTTTATGATTTATTTACCATGGCATTCCAATTAACTTACTATGATAAATTGCCGGTGAATTTTATTATTACTAATGGTAAAAAACTCTATCCAATGAATAATGTGTTTGTGAAAAAATTTGAACAAAATGTCAACAACGCGGGCAAAACTGTTAAAGAGTTGACTTACACCTTTAATGCTGATGGAAAAGATATTACCGTGAAAAAATATGAGGGTGAACAATTTCCACGCTATTTAAAATACGCCCGAGATGGAGATAATTATGAATTAACCTTTAGTGAGTTAATTAAATAAGGATGATTATAAGCTCTCCCCGATTGAAATTAGGGAGAGCATTAACGACTTATTCCCCAATTAAATCATAAATCTCCGCCTCTTTACGATCTAAATAATGGGTCGAGATAATGCGACGAATAGTACGAGATTTACCTCGAATTAACAAGGTTTCTGTTGTTGCTAAATTGCCTTTACGTTGAATCCCTTTTAATAGTTCACCATTGGTAATTCCTGTCGCAACAAAAGCTAAATTATCATCTTTGGCTAAATCTTCTAAATGTAAAATTTGATTAACCACTATACCATTTTGTGTACAACGACGAATTTCATCTTCCGCTATTTTTTGATTTTCTGGAGTATCTTCCTTGACTTGATTACGTGGTAATAAACGTGCTTGCATATCACCACCTAACGCTCGCACTGCTGCTGCGGTTACTACTCCCTCAGGGGCTCCACCGATACCATATAGCATATCGACACCGCCATCAGGTAAACAACATAATAATGCCCCCGCCACATCTCCATCAGGAATAGCTAATACTCTGGCACCCAGTTGCTGAATTTTTTTAATCACTTGATCATGACGGGGTTTGGCTAATACCATTACCGTCACTTGGCTCATAGATTTACCTAATTTTTGTGCCACTCGGCGTAGGTTTTGTTCAATCGGTAAAGATAAATCGATCATGCCTTTCATTTCCGCACCGACAACCAATTTTTCCATATACATATCTGGAGCACGCAAAAAGGTTTGTTTGCCACCTGCTGCTAATACAGAAATGGCATTAGATTGTCCCATAGCGGTCATTCTTGTGCCATCAATCGGGTCAACCGCAATGGCAATCTGTTCACCTTTGCCTGTCCCTAATTTTTCACCGATATATAACATTGGTGCTTGATCAATTTCGCCCTCACCAATCACCACTTCCGCATCCATTTCCATTTGGTTGAGCATAAAACGCATGGCTTTCACTGCTGCATCATCTGCTGCATTTTTGTCACCACGTCCTAACCAAGCAAAAGCGGCTAAGGCTGCCGCTTCGGTAATGCGAGAAAACTCTATGGCTAATAATCTGTTCATTTTACAGTTCCTTATTATTAAATAAAATTTCCCTTTATTTTATCACCAGCATTAAGCCTTGTATTAAAAAATTCGCAGTAATAACTATTTTTTCTCATTTGCTACTTTTAAAACCTAGCATATATGGGTAGAATAACTGGCATACTCTCACATTATTTTTGAAAGGAATTTATTATGTCATTAGAAATTTTAGATCAATTAGAAGGCAAAATCCGACAAGCAGTTGAAACTATTCAATTACTTCAATTAGAAGTAGAAGAATTAAAAGATAGAAACCAACAAACGCAACAAGCCTATGATGCGTTACGCAATGAAAACGAGCAATTAAAAGTGGAACACGATAGCTGGCAAGAACGTTTACGTTCATTATTGGGACAAATTGATAACGTTTAATGCTATTTACAGAATAATAGGCAAACTTATAGTTTGCCTTATTTTTATTAAGCTATCACTATCACAAATACCCCCATAGACCAAAACATACCGCAAAAGTGGTAAAATAGCGTTTATTCAACAATATTGTGAAAGGTAATAAGGATAATCACCATGAAACAATCTGTTCGTCATCAGAAAATTATCGATTTGGTTAAACAAGAAGGCTATGTAAGTACAGAAGAATTAGTCGATATTTTAAACGTGAGTCCACAAACTATTCGGCGAGATTTGAATACCCTAGCAGAACAAGATCTTATTCGCCGTCACCACGGCGGTGCGGCACACCCTTCTTCCGCAGAAAATAGTGATTATGCCGATCGTAAAGAATTTCTATTGCAAGAAAAAAATAAAATCGCTCAAGCTGCTGTCAAACTGATTCCCAATGGTTCATCTTTGTTTATTGATATTGGTACTACCCCCGAAGCGGTGGCGAATGCATTGTTAAACCATAAAGATTTACGTATCGTGACGAATAATATCAACGCCGCTTACATTTTAATGAAAAATAATAGCTTTCATATCACTATGGCAGGAGGAACATTACGTCATCAAGACGGTGGTATCATCGGTGAAGCTACCGTGGCATTTATTTCACAATTCCGCTTAGATTTCGGTATCTTAGGCATTAGTAGCATTGATTTAGACGGCTCTTTATTAGATTACGATTACCACGAAGTACAAGTAAAACGTGCGATTATCGAAAATTCACGCCAAACCTTACTGGTATCCGATCATTCTAAATTTAATCGACATGCCATGGTAAAATTAGGAAACTTAACTGACATGGATTATTTTGTCACGGATGGGTTTTTGCCATTGTCTATCAAAGAAAAGTTAGCATTATCTAATGTAGTGGTGATTGAAGGGTAAGATAAGAAATAATCCAATCAAGAAACCTGATTGGATTATTAAACGGTATATCGGATCAATTAAGTGATAGATTGAATAGTATTATATTGACATCCTCCCTGCCCTAAAGGACGGGGATTCCTACTAGCTCCCCCTTTCAGGGGCTACTCTCGGTGGGTTCTTGCTGCTGATCTCTAATGAGATTCACTTCACAAGCTCTACGGGTATGTCCTACCCTGAATATGTCGTCATTGAGAAAGCCTAAGCATATCTCTGTTAACACGAATTGATTGTACTCAAATTTTGAGTAATTTTCTATTTTTATTTGTGCCTTATATCACCGCCCTAAAGGGCAGTGTTTTACGGCACGATCAGATAAACATTCATTTTATATTTGACAGTGTATTATCCTTAATCTTCTGCATCTTCTTTCGCCCATTCTAAAGTACGTTTAACCGCTTTTTTCCAGCCCTTATAACGTTTCGCACGTTTCTCTTTATCGCCATCAGGAATAAAGGTATGTTCTATTTCCGCTTTATCTTTGAGTTCGTCAAGGTTTTTCCAGAATCCTACTGCCAAACCAGCTAAATAAGCTGCCCCTAATGCTGTCACTTCTTTCACTTTTGGGCGTTCCACTTGGGTATCTAAAATATCAGCTTGGAATTGCATTAAGAAATTATTTGCGGTTGCACCACCGTCCACACGTAAACTTTGTAATTGAACCCCAGAATCCGACTGCATTGCTTCCAATACATCACGCGTTTGATAAGCAATAGATTCAAGGGTAGCACGCACAATGTGATTGCGATTTGCTCCACGAGATAAACCAAAAATAGCACCGCGAGCATAAGGATCCCAATAAGGCGCCCCTAATCCGGTAAAGGCTGGTACCACATAAACACCATTGCTACTGTCCACTTTTGTTGCAAAATATTCACTATCCGCACTATCATGTACGACTTTTAATTCATCACGTAACCATTGAATAGATGCTCCCGCAATAAAGATCGAGCCTTCTAACGCATATTCCGGTTCACCTTTTGCATTACATGCTATAGTAGTTAACAAACCGTTCTGAGATTGCACCGCGGTTTTCCCAGTGTGCATTAACATAAAACAACCTGTACCATAGGTATTTTTTGCTTGTCCAGCGTTCACACATAAATGACCATAAAGTGCGGCTTGTTGATCCCCGGCAATTCCTGCAATAGGAATACGCACACCACCTTTTCCTCCAATATTGGTTTGACCATAAACTTCAGATGAATTTTTCACTTCAGGTAACATAGCACGCGGAATATCCAGTAATTCCAATATTTTATCGTCCCATTGTTTAGTATGGATATTAAATAACATGGTACGAGACGCATTGGTATAATCCGTCACATGCACACGTCCTTGGGTTAATTTCCAAATTAACCATGTATCCACTGTACCAAACAATAATTCGCCACGTTCCGCTTGTTCCCTAGCACCTTCCACATTATCCAGAATCCATTTTACTTTAGTCCCTGAAAAGTAAGGATCCACCACTAACCCTGTTGTTTTACGAATATAATCTTCGTGTCCATCAGCTTTTAATTTATCAGTAATATCTGAGGTACGACGACATTGCCACACAATCGCATTATAAACAGGCTTACCACTTTCTTTTTCCCACACAATAGTGGTTTCACGTTGATTCGTAATCCCAATCGCCGCAATTTCATCAGACGTAATCCCTGCTTTGGCTACCACTTCATTTAGTGTTGAACTTTGGGTCGCCCAAATTTCCATCGGATTATGTTCTACCCAGCCCGCTTGCGGATAAATTTGAGTAAATTCACGTTGAGCGATTTCGATAATATTAGCATTATGATCCAACAATACTGCTCTTGAGCTCGTTGTACCTTGATCTAAGGCGATAATGTATTTTTTATCTGTCATAATAGATTCCTTCTGTTTTAAAATGTGGTATAAAATTCAGTGATGTTTATTCTTTACAATTACAAGGTAAATTTAAACCAATAAACTCACCGATACAGGCTGCTTTTTAATGATTTATCTAATGCTATAATATTTTCCCTTTTGTTCGTCTTGGAAAAACAAGTTTACTTTTGCGAAATAAATTCAACTTTTAGATAAGAAATGTATGAAAAAGAAAATTATTTGAAAAGCACTTTTTTTTGAATTTGTGACAGAGTTCACAAAATTTTTAGAAAAGAGGGCGCAAATAAATAACCCTCTGATTTTCTTATTTTTTAAGAAAATCAGAGGGATTGATAAAATGAGGTTTTTCCTATTATTCCCCATAATGATCTGCTAATTTTGCTTTGTGTTTACCTTCTTCAATCATTACGATAAATAACAACAAGATAGATAACACTCCTCCTGCGATCATTACATAGAAACCTCCATCCCAGCCGTAATATTCCGCAGCCCATCCAACGATGGCAGAGGCAGATACGGTACCCCCAAGATAACCGAATAAACCGGTAAATCCTGCGGATGTTCCTGCTGCTTTTTTTGGTGCAAGTTCAAGGGCATGTAAACCGATTAACATAACAGGACCATAGATTAAGAAACCAACAGTGGTCATTAAAATAAAGTCAGTTAATTGATACGGATTTTCATACCAGTTGGCATAGTTAGCTAACTCTGCTTCTGGCGTTGCTGGATTTTTCCATAATGCCACCACCGCAATGGTAGTTAAAATCATAAAAATAAATCCAGTTAAACCACGTTTACCTTTGAAGACTTTGTCAGATACCCAACCGCACAATAATGTACCCGGAATAGCGGCGAGTTCATAAATAGTGTAAGCCCAAGCAGTACCTTTAATGTTGAAGTGTTTAACTTCGCCAAGATACACTGGTGACCATTTTAATACACCATAACGAATTAAATAGACGAACACGTTGGCAATAGCGATATACCATAACAATTTGTTTTTCAATACATAAGTAACAAAAATTTCTTTAGTGGTTAATTCTTGTTCGTTGGTTTTTTCATCATAGTTATCTGGGTAATCATTACGCCATTTTTCAATGGACGGCAAACCGCAAGATTGAGGAGTGTCTTTCATGATAAAATAAATGATGAATGAAACTACGATAGCGGCGATACCCGGATAGTACAAGGTTTGTTGCCACACATCTTTTGCTGTAGCTTGTACACCATGCGTATTAAAATAAATGGCACTGGCTAACAGTACCATTGCACCTGGCACCATACCGCCTAAGTTGTGAGCTGTATTCCAAATGGAAACAATGGTGCCACGTTCTGATTTAGACCACCAATGCACCATAGTACGTCCACACGGTGGCCAACCCATACCTTGAAACCAACCATTAAGGAAGATCAACACGAACATAATCATCACACCAGAAGTTGCCCACGGCATTAAACCCATCAATGTCATACAGAGACCTGACAAAAACAAACCAAATGGTAAGAATACTTTCGGATTAGAGCGGTCAGACATACCCGCCATGACGAATTTTGAAATACCATAAGCTAACCCTAATGCTGAACCAATAAATCCTAATTCTGCTTTATTATACATTCCCGCTTCAATTAAACCTTTTTGAGCTAAATCGAAGTTACCACGCACAAAATAATAAGCGGCATAGCCAAAGAAAATCCCAGCAAATACTTGCCAACGTAATTGTTTATATCTTGCGTCAACTTTGTCTGCGGGTAATTCCGCAATATGCGGTGCAGGTTTGAATGGACCGAACATAGTGTTTCTCCTTTATTAATTAAAAATGATACTGTTTACACAATTGACGGAACTCATTGACTTGTTGTTCCACCCAAATGGCATCTTTATTTAATTCAGGGGCAATATAATTTGCCACATCTTCTGCCACGGCTGAGGCTGCTCTTGCATCTAAAAATAACAAACGAATGCGGCGAGCTAACACATCTTCCAAGGTTTGTGCCATTTCTTCGCGTACCGCCCATAATGCTTCGGCATACAGGAATGGATAATCTGGATGAATTCGGCTACCTAATTTGCTGTCACTAGCCGCAAGCTGTTCAATATACGTACGGTCACTGCCATAAAAACCAAGGTGGCTGTTCATATCTGCTGGATGATGTCCATGAATTTTGAGATCCGTAGTCACACATTGTTTTTTAGGTAGAATATTGGCTTTCATCGCCGCATCTAAAGCATCTTCTGCCATTTGACGATAGGTTGTCCATTTACCGCCAATAATATCCACCAACCCAGAAGAACTGATATGAATTTTATGACTGCGTGACACTTCTTTGGTACTTTTATTTTCCCCTTTCGGTGCCGCTAATGGACGCAAGCCCACAAATACGCTACGCACATCCGCACGAGTTGGAGCTTTAACGAAATAATCTTTGGCTGTTTGTAAAATAAATTCCACTTCCTGTTCTAACGGACGAGGTTCATATTCCGCATTTTTCACTAACGTGTCTGTTGTACCAACTACTAACTTATCATGCCAAGGCACGGCGAATAAAACCCGTCCATCAGATGTTTTTGGCACCATTAAAGCTGATTCATTCGGTAAAAATTCCCGATCAATTACAATATGGATACCTTGGCTTGGAACGATACCGTCCATTTCATTGGGGTTATCCATTCTGTTGATTTCATTAGTAAAGACCCCTGTCGCATTGATGACACATTTGGCTCTTACAGCAAAACTTTCGCCACTCAACACATCTTTCGCCTGTACACCACAAATCTTACCCGTTGTATTTTTATCCAAACCAACCACTTCACAATAATTGACTAAAGAGGCACCTTGTTCAATCGCGGTTTGAGCAAGATTAACGGCTAAACGTGCATCATCAAATTGACCGTCATAATAGCAAACACCATTATTTAATTTTTCAGGTTTGACCCCTTTTAATGATTGATTGGCTTGGTTTTTATTTAAATAACGGGTATGTCCAATACTGAGATCACCAGATAAACGGTCATATAACCACAGTCCAAATGTATAATAATACGCCGTCCACCATTTTTCACCCGGAATTATAAAGGTTTCACTTTTGAATAAGTGCGGTGCGTTTTTGCTGAGTCTGCCACGTTCACGCAAAGCCTCACGGACAAGAGCAATATCGCCTTGGGCTAAATAACGCACCCCACCATGTACCAATTTGGTACTTCGACTGGATGTGCCTTTAGCAAAATCAACACGTTCTAATAACAAAGTAGAAAAACCACGACTGGCGGCATCAACAGCAATACCCAACCCCGTGGCACCACCACCAATAATCACAACATCCCATTCACGGTCTGTTTTGGCTTGTTGTAAATTCTTATTTCGATTCATAATGAGATTCTCCCCAATGTCAAAACACAAAGATAAAATACCCTATATTTTTCGGAAAAGAAACATTATTATTTCGAAATTGTGACAAGGATCACAATAATTTTCTTTTTTGCTCAAAAAAATTACTTATATTAGGAGTATGGTATAAAACGCTCAATTTATGGATGGATATTAATACAATTATTTTAATCTTAAAGATGATTAATTTTCACTGTATTTTTTGATATTAGACATTAACTAACCTAGTGGTTAAATAAATCCCTAAAAATGTACAAAGAAATCCACCTATTACATATAAGCCAATACCATTAATAGCTTGCATTATTTTGCCATTGATCAAGTAGTCCACAATTTCCAGCGAAAACGCAGAAAAAGTCGTTAAACTGCCTAATAAACCAGTGATTAGAAAAAGTTTCCATTCCGACGGAATTTGTGGAAACTGATAAAAAATAGCAGTAAATATGCCGATTAATAAGCAACCGAGATAATTTGCTATTAAGGTGCCAAAGGAGATTGTTGAGAATAAGGGATTAAACCACATTCCAAACAGCCAACGAGTAATCGCCCCAAATGCAGCTCCAGCACTAATTAACAATAATGATTGATACATTAAGAAACTCCAAAAGTGGCTCGCAAATAACTGGCTACCGCTTCATCTTTATTCAATCCGATTCGTTCTAAATCAGGTAAGGCAGTTAACAATCTTGGATCAGCATTTGCCATGATACAACCTTTGCCAACTTCCGTTAGCATTTCCAGATCATTCATACCGTCACCAAAAGCAATACATTGCGATAATTCGTAGTCACGTTGCTTTAATAGCTCTGCAAGTGCGGTGGCTTTTGAGACATTTTTATTCATCACTTCTAAGCATTGTGGCGTGGAATAAATAATCGTGGTTTGGTCGCCGTATTTTTCTTTTAATCGTTGTTCTAAAGGCAATAAATCTTGTAATGCACGTCCGATAAAAAAGATTTTTTGAGTGTTTCTTGCATGATGTTGAGCGAAATCAACCACTTGATAGGTAAAACCGCTTTGTTTATGGTATTTGTTAAGTTCGGGAACATCAATATTAATAAACCATTCCGTCCCTTGATAGCTGTTTAAACAAATATTACTTTGATCATAGGGTTCTTGCATAATCTCGAAAGCCAGTTGTTCGGGCAGATAATTGCTGTAAATTAAATCCCCTTGTAAATTATGTACTTCCGCACCGTTTGAGGTGATCATGGCAGCATTTTCAATCTGCATTTCATTTAAAATAAAGGTGACATCTGGATAGCCACGCCCAGTGGCGAGTATAATATCGACATTTTTAGTGGCAACTTTTTTAAGGGTGGCAGTGGTAAATTCTCCGACGACATGATGAGTATTTAATAATGTACCGTCCATATCAGACACCACTGCACGGAAAGGCAAGTTTTGCATTTTTTATCCTTAAATCTGGTATTTTTTGAAATTATAGCAAAAATCACCAAAAAATGACCGCACTTTGATGAATAAATAGTAGGAATAATAAGAAAGATCGTTATAATGAAGCAGATTACGCTAAAACAATAATGAATTTTTTGCAGGTACAACAATGAATGGAGCAAGATTAGTTACAGAATGTCTGAAAGCTCAGGGTGTCAACATTGTGTTTGGCTATCCCGGTGGGGCGATTATGCCAACTTATGATGCACTTTATGATTGTGGCATTGAACATTTTCTTTGTCGCAATGAACAAGGGGCGGCGATGGAAGCGATTGGCTATGCGAGAGCCTTGGGAAACGGCACCGTGGGCGTGTGTATTGCCACTTCTGGACCCGGAGCAGCAAACCTTATTACGGGGTTAGGTGATGCGTTTATGGACAGCATTCCTGTGGTCGCAATTACAGGGCAAGTGGCAAGCCATTTAATTGGTACCGATGCCTTTCAGGAAGCTGATGTATTGGGGTTATCGTTGGCTTGTACCAAACACAGCTTTATTGTGCAATCGGTGGAAGAATTACCCGAAATTATGGCGAAAGCCTTTCAAATTGCCCGTAGTGGTCGTCCCGGTCCTGTCTTAGTGGATATTCCACGTGATATTCAACTTGCTCCGACAGAGGCTAAACCGTTGGTTTATCCAGCACTTGCGGTAAAAAAAATTCACCCTGAAAAACTCGAAAGTGCGGTGCAATTATTAAAAGAAGCGAAAAAGCCTGTGCTTTATGTTGGTGGTGGTGTGGGTATGGCAAATGCCACGGAGGTATTACGCCAGTTTATTGAAATAACTCAAATTCCAAGCATTTCCACTCTAAAAGGGTTAGGTGCTATTCCAGCCAATACCCCCTATTATATGGGGATGATTGGCATGCACGGCACTAAAGCGGCGAATTTAGCTGTGCAAGAAGCTGATTTACTGGTAGTGCTGGGGGCGAGATTTGATGACCGTGTTACGGGTAAATTAGACACTTTTGCCCCGCATGCCAAAGTGATTCATGCGGATATTGATGCAGCGGAAATTCATAAATTACGCCGTGCCGATGTGGCGTTGCAAGGGAACTTAATTCAGGTAATTCAAGGCTTGAGCCAAGCATTAGCGATTCAACCTTGGCGTGACAAAATTAATCAGTTAAAACAACAATTTGATTTTACTTATGGGAAAAATCAAGGGGAATATTGCATCAATCCTACTTGGTTATTACATGAGATTTCTGATAAAAAAGCACCTACGGATATTATCGTTACCGATGTGGGACAACATCAAATGTGGTCGGCTCAACATATTGATTATTACGCCCCTGAGAATTTTATTACTTCGGCTGGTTTCGGCACCATGGGTTTTGGTTTACCTGCAGCGATCGGAGCGAAAAAAGCCCGTCCGCAAGATGAAGTCATTTTAGTCACGGGTGATGGTTCAATTATGATGAATATTCAAGAACTTGGTGCAGTGAAGTCTTACCATGTTCCCGTTAAAATTGTGCTGTTGGATAATCAACGTTTAGGCATGGTGCGACAATGGCAATCGTTGTTTTTTAATGAACGCCACAGTTCCACGATTTTAGACGACAACCCAGATTTTGTCACGCTAGCGAAAGCCTTTGATATTCCCGGTGAACGTATTGAGAAAGCCAGCGAGGTGAATGCGGCGTTAGATCGTTTATTACAATCGCCAACTGCTTATTTCTTGCACGTTTGCATTCCACCAGAGGATAATGTTTGGCCGTTAGTGCCACCGGGTGCTTGCAATGCGGATATGTTAGATAATTAATCTGGGAGGAAAGATGTTATTACATGAATTAACCATTGTTGCCAACCATAGCCCAGAAGTACTAGAACGTATTTTACGTGTGATCCGTCTGCGTGGTTATACGGTGACACAGTTAACAATGAAACTTGAGAACGGTAAAGTGTGGTTAGATATTTATACCACTAGCAAGAGAGAGATTCATTTATTACTCAACCAATTAGCGAAATTGCATGATGTGGTTGATGTAAGTTGTGATTAATCATTATTCAGATTGTACTCACATTATAATGTAGGGGCGTATTGCATACGCCCAATTTAAGATCGAGCAATAGGGCGTATGCAATACGCCCCTACATGTGAATAGATGTGAATTTTAGATCTAAATTAGAAATTTATTGGAGAGATTATTTATGCCTAAATTACGTTCAGCGACTTCAACACAGGGTCGCAATATGGCAGGCGCACGTTCCTTATGGCGTGCCACTGGTATGAAAGAGGGCGATTTCGGTAAACCGATTATTGCTGTGGTCAATTCCTTTACCCAGTTTGTCCCCGGTCATGTACATTTAAAAGATCTAGGGCAATTAGTGGCGGCAGAAATTGAAAAAGCAGGTGGGGTGGCGAAAGAATTTAATACCATTGCGGTGGATGACGGTATTGCGATGGGACACGGTGGCATGTTGTATTCATTGCCAAGCCGTGATTTAATTGCCGACAGCGTCGAATATATGGTGAACGCTCACTGTGCCGATGCCATGGTGTGTATTTCCAACTGCGACAAAATCACCCCAGGGATGTTAATGGCAGCCATGCGGTTAAATATTCCGGCGATTTTTGTGTCTGGCGGTCCAATGGAAGCAGGTAAAACCAAATTATCTGATCAATTAATTCGTTTGGACTTAGTGGATGCGATGATCGAAGCTGCGGATCCGAATGTCAGTGATGAGCGTATTGATGCCATTGAACGTAGTGCCTGTCCGACTTGTGGATCTTGTTCAGGTATGTTCACGGCGAACTCCATGAACTGTTTAACCGAAGCACTCGGTTTGAGTTTACCGGGTAATGGTTCTTGCTTAGCCACCCACGCCGACCGCAAAGAATTATTCTTAAAAGCAGGTCGTCAAATTGTGGAGCTATGTAAACGTTATTATGAACAAGATGATGAAAGCGTTCTGCCACGCTCCATTGCCACCTTTGATGCCTTTGAAAATGCTATGAGTTTAGATATTGCCATGGGTGGATCCAGTAATACCGTGTTGCATTTATTAGCTACTGCACAAGAAGCAGGGGTAGATTTCACCATGGCGGATATTGACCGTCTTTCTCGTCAAGTTCCTTGTTTAAGCAAGATTGCCCCGAATACCAATAAATACCACATGGAAGACGTACATCGTGCCGGCGGTATTATGGGCTTAGTGGGTGAATTAGATCGAGCAGGTTTAATTCATCGTCATACTAAAACGGTGTTAGGTTTAACCCTTGAACAACAGCTTAATCAATATGATATTATCCGCAACCGTAATCCTGATGTATTAAAATTCTATCGAGCAGGACCCGCGGGTATTCGTACTACACAGGCTTTTTCACAAGATTGCCGTTGGGACAGCGTAGATGATGATCGTGAAAATGGTTGTATTCGAAACAAAGAACATGCCATTACTAAAGAAGGTGGTTTGGCGGTGTTGTTCGGTAATATTGCTCAAGATGGTTGTATTGTCAAAACCGCTGGTGTCGATGAGTCTATTTGGAATTTCACGGGCGAAGCCATTGTATTTGAAAGCCAAGAAGATGCAGTATCAGGCATTTTAGGCGGTAAAGTCAAAGCAGGACATATTGTGATTATTCGTTACGAGGGTCCAAAAGGTGGACCGGGTATGCAAGAAATGCTTTATCCAACCAGCTATTTAAAATCTATGGGATTAGGTAAAGCCTGTGCCTTATTAACTGACGGACGTTTTTCTGGTGGTACATCAGGTTTATCTATTGGTCACTGTTCCCCAGAAGCCGCATCAGGTGGTGCGATTGGTTTAGTGCGTAACGGCGATAAGATTGAAATTGATATTCCAAATCGGGGGATTCATTTATTGGTCTCTGATGAAGAACTCGCCCAACGTCGTGCGGAACAAGATGTGAAAGGCTGGCAACCAGCCAACCGTGAACGTGAAGTATCCTTTGCCTTAAAAGTATTCGGACATTTTGCTACATCGGCGGATAAAGGTGCGGTGCGAGATAAAACAAAACTGTAATTTAACGATAATCCGTAGGGGCGGATCTGTATATCTGCCCCTACATTTAAATGAAATACAATAAAACTGCGGTGAAAAAATGACAAATAATTTATCTCACCAGCCCACTGGTGCAGAATATTTAAGAGCAGTACTCAGCTCAAAAGTGTATGAATTAGCTCAAGTTACCCCATTGCAACCGATGCAAAAATTATCGGAAAAATTGGGTAATCAAATTTTGGTAAAACGTGAAGATCGTCAACCTGTGCATAGCTTTAAATTACGTGGTGCTTATGCCATGATTGCAGGTTTAACCGAACAACAAAAAGCTGCTGGCGTGATTACATCCTCTGCGGGTAATCATGCTCAAGGCGTTGCATTGTCAGCAAAAAAACTTGGACTCAAGGCTCTCATTGTAATGCCACAAAACACCCCCTCCATTAAAGTAGAGGCAGTGCGTAGTTTTGGTGGTGAAGTCTTTTTATACGGTGCAAATTTTGATGAAGCCAAAGCCAAATCTATTGAGCTTTCGCAAACTAAACAAATGACCCTTATTCCGCCATTCGATCACCCAGCCGTAATCGCAGGGCAAGGTTCATTGGCAATGGAATTATTACAGCAAAATAGTCATATCGACCGTATTTTTGTGCCTGTTGGTGGTGGCGGTTTAGTGGCGGGAATCGCGGTGTTAATTAAGCAACTTTTACCTGAAATTAAAGTCATCGGTGTCGAAAGTAAAGACAGTGCTTGTTTATATGCGGCATTAAAAGCGGGTGAACCAACGGATTTAGAGCGTGTCGGTTTATTTGCCGATGGCGTGGCGGTCAAACGTATTGGTGATGAAACTTTCCGTCTTTGTCAGCAATATCTTGATGACGTGGTGTTAGTGAATGGCGATGAAATCTGTGCCGCCATGAAAGATATGTTTGAAAATGTCCGTGCCGTGTCTGAACCTGCAGGGGCATTGTCCTTGGCTGGTTTGAAAAAATACGTCAAGCAACATAATATTCAGGGAGAAACCTTAGTCAACGTGCTATCTGGTGCCAACTTGAATTTCCATACCTTGCGTTATGTGTCTGAACGTTGTGAAATCGGCGAAAAACAAGAAGCCCTGTTTGCCGTCACTATTCCAGAACAACAGGGCAGTTTCTTGAAATTCTGTCAAATTCTCGGACAAAATCCTGTGACAGAATTCAACTATCGTTATGCAGATGAAAAACAGGCGTGTATTTTTGTCGGTGTGCGTATTACGGGTGAACAGGAAAAACAAGCGATACTCAAACAGCTATGCGATAATGGTTATAATGTACAAGATTTATCCGATGATGAAATAGCCAAAACCCATATTCGTTATATGATCGGCGGGCGTTCAAGTAGTCAGTTAAACGAACGTTTATATAGTTTTGAATTCCCTGAGCAAAAAGGAGCGTTGCTCAATTTCTTAGCCACCTTAAATACCACCAATACCAATATTTCACTGTTCCACTATCGCGCCCATGGTGCAGATTATGGCAATGTGCTGGCAGGTTTCCAAGTGGCGGAAGAAAGTATTGCAGCATTTACTCAACAGCTAGAAAAAATCGGTTACAGCTATCAAGATGTGACGGAAAGTGTGGCTTATCGGTATTTTTTGGTGGGGTAAAAACTGGCTAAAAAATCACCGCGGTTTAGACTGAAGTTGTGAAAAAACACGCTTTCTGATCTGCGTCCGAAAAGTTGGACTCATAACCAACGGATTAAGATGCAGATTCTAATAATTTATTTTTAGAATGAAAATAGTGGCACATGAAAATAGTGGCACAGTAGACAAAAATTGTCAGAACAAATAAAAAATCTGCACCCCAGTCAGTTGGATTATCCAACTAGTAGGATGCAGATTAATTTATATTTTAATTTATCTTAACGGCTTTTTTTCACTAAACTTTCCGTTAATTCATAAGCACGAAGTTTAGCAAGTTCTTGTGATAATTTAGCCACCATTAATTCATGGTTAGCGTCACCTGATCTTGCGACAATATTTTCTTCTGCTTTGCGTTTTGCATTCAAAATACGATCTTGATCAAGTTCTTCACCACGAATAGCGACATCAGCTAATACTGTAACCACATTGGGTTGAACTTCTAAAAATCCACCGGAAACGTAGATAACTTCTTCCTTATCACTTTCTAAAGAGAATTTCACAATTCCCGGTTTAATTGCTGTCATTAAAGGGGTGTGATTGGCTAAAATCCCTAATTCCCCTTCAATACCACTAGCTTGCACGCTTTTTACCGCACCTTCGAAAATTTTTTTCTCCGCACTGACGATAATTAAGTTAAATGTTGCCATTTTGATCTCCTTCAATCTGGTAATCAGTTGAAGTGATTACATATTTTTCGCTTTTTCAACAACTTCATCAATTGAACCCACCATATAGAACGCTTGTTCTGGAATATGGTCGTATTCGCCTTCAAGAATACCTTTGAAACCACGAATAGTCTCTTTTAATGACACATATTTACCCGGTGAACCGGTAAACACTTCTGCCACGAAGAAGGGTTGTGATAAGAAACGTTCGATTTTACGCGCACGGGCTACCACTAATTTATCATCTTCGGAAAGTTCGTCCATACCCAGAATGGCGATAATATCTTTCAATTCTTTGTAGCGTTGTAAGATACCTTGTACACCACGCGCCACGTTATAATGTTCTTCACCGACTACTAATGGATCAAGTTGGCGAGAGGTAGAATCTAACGGGTCAACCGCAGGATAAATACCTAAAGAAGCAATATTACGACTTAATACTACGGTAGAGTCTAAGTGCGCAAAGGTCGTTGCTGGCGATGGATCAGTTAAGTCATCGGCTGGTACATAAACCGCTTGTACTGAGGTGATAGACCCTGTTTTGGTAGAAGTAATACGTTCTTGCAACACACCCATTTCTTCCGCCAAAGTTGGCTGATAACCTACCGCAGATGGCATACGTCCTAACAACGCCGACACTTCTGTCCCTGCAAGGGTATAACGATAGATGTTATCCACGAAGAATAATACATCACGTCCTTCATCACGGAATTTTTCCGCCATGGTTAAACCGGTTAATGCCACACGCAGACGGTTGCCGGGTGGCTCATTCATTTGACCATAAACGAGAGATACTTTATCCAATACGTTCGATTCTGTCATTTCGTGGTAGAAGTCGTTACCTTCACGGGTACGTTCACCCACCCCTGCAAATACGGAATAACCTGAATGCTCAATCGCAATATTACGGATTAATTCCATCATATTGACGGTTTTACCTACACCCGCACCACCGAATAGACCGACTTTACCACCCTTAGCGAATGGACAAATTAAGTCAATCACTTTGATCCCCGTTTCTAATAATTCTGTGCTGTTAGATTGATCTTCATAGCTTGGTGCTTGACGATGGATAGCCCAATTTTCTTCTGCACCAATTTCACCTTTCTCATCAATCGGCTCACCTAGCACGTTCATAATCCGTCCTAAGGTTTTCACGCCTACTGGCACAGAAATAGGATGACCTGTGTTTTCTACTTTTAAACCACGTTTTAAACCATCAGATGAACCCAACGCGATACAACGCACCACGCCGCCACCTAATTGTTGTTGTACCTCAAGGGTTAACCCTGATTCAACTTTTAATGCATCGTAAACCTTTGGTACTGCATCTTGTGGGAATTCAACGTCGATTACCGCACCGATAATCTGTACAATTTTTCCTGCTGACATTACCTATTCTCCATTAAATCGCTGCTGCACCAGCAACAATTTCATTTAATTCATTTGTAATACTGAATTGGCGAGCTTTGTTATACACCAACTGCAAGTCATTAATTAAATTTCCTGCATTATCTGTTGCTGCTTTCATTGCTACCATTCGAGCCGCTTGTTCTGAAGCTAAATTATCAACCACTGCTTGATATACTTGAGATTCTAAATAACGAACTAATAAGCTATCTAATAGCACCTTTGGATCCGGTTCGTAAATATAATCCCAAACATTTTGTCTTTCGCCTAATCTATCAGTTTCTAATTCTGGTAATGGCACAAGCTGTTGGTAAACGGGTTTTTGTGACATCGTATTAATAAATTTATTATAGGTAATGTAAATAGCATCAAGTTCACCATTACGATATGAATCTATCATACCATTTACCACTCCAAGTAAATCTTCTAATGTCGGATTATCACCTAAACCAGAATGTTGTCCTTGTACTTTCAACCCAAGGGAACGGAAAAAACCGATACCTTTTGAACCAATTAAACTCAGTTCAACCGTCACGCCTTTTTCTTTCCATTGTCTGATTTCATTAAGTGCGGTTTTAAATAAATTTATATTTAATCCACCGCACATTCCTCGATCCGTTGAAATAACCAGTACACCCACTTTTTTCACTTCACGTTCTACTAAAAAGGGGTGTTTATAACCAACACTTGCTTTTGAAACATGGCTAATAACATTTCTAATGGTTTCAGAATAAGGGCGAGACGCAGCCATACGATCTTGCGTTTTACGCATTTTCGATGTTGCCACCATTTCCATTGCCTTGGTAATTTTTTGTGTACTCTGTACACTAGCAATTTTGGTTTTTATCTCTTTTCCACCAGCCATATTATTTCTCCGTCCTTAACAAAGATTACCACGTATTATTCGCTTTGAAATTGTCTAAAATGCTTTGCAATTTAGCCTTAATTTCATCGTTATAATTACCAGACTGATTTAATTCTTGTATAAACTCGACATGTTCTCGTTTCGCATAATCTAAAAGTGCAGTCTCAAAACTGGCAATTTTATTCAGTTCCACATCTTCTAAATAACCAAATTCTACCGCAAACAATACTAAAGATTGTTCCGCTACACTTAATGGTGCATATTGTTTTTGTTTCAACAATTCAGTGACTTTTTCACCGTGTGACAATTGCTTACGGGTCGCTTCATCAAGATCCGATGCAAACTGAGAGAAAGATGCCAATTCACGGTACTGTGCAAGAGCAGTACGAATACCTCCAGCAAGTTTTTTCACCACTTTAGTTTGTGCCGCACCACCCACACGAGAAACCGAGATACCTGGGTTTACCGCTGGACGAATACCTGCATTAAAGAAACTGGTTTCTAAGAAGATCTGACCGTCTGTAATAGAAATTACGTTAGTAGGGACGAAAGCTGACACGTCTCCTGCTTGGGTTTCAATAATTGGAAGTGCGGTTAGAGAACCAGTTTTACCTTTAATTTCACCATTGGTGAAACGTTCTACATAATCTGCATTTACACGAGCTGCACGTTCAAGTAAACGGCTATGAAGATAGAATATATCACCCGGATAAGCTTCACGACCTGGTGGACGACGTAATAATAAAGAAATTTGACGATAAGCCACGGCTTGTTTGGATAAATCATCATAGATGATTAACGCATCTTCACCACGATCACGGAAATATTCACCCATTGCACAACCGGCATAAGGGGCTAAATATTGTAATGCTGCAGATTCAGAGGCTGATGCCACTACCACGATAGTATTCGCTAACGCACCATGTTCTTCCAATTTACGTACCACATTAGCGATGGTTGATGCTTTTTGACCAATCGCCACATAAATACATTTAATACCTGAATCACGTTGGTTAATGATCGCATCAATGGCAAGTGCGGTTTTACCTGTTTGACGGTCGCCGATAATCAACTCACGTTGACCACGACCGATTGGCACCATGGAGTCCACTGCTTTATAACCCGTTTGTACAGGTTGATCCACAGATTGACGGTCGATAACCCCAGGGGCAATCACTTCAACCGGTGAAAAACCGTCATTTTTAATTTCGCCTTTACCATCAATGGGTTCACCCAACGTATTTACCACACGACCTAATAAACCACGACCTACTGGTACTTCAAGGATACGACCTGTACATTGTACTTCTACACCTTCTGCTAAATCAGCATAAGGTCCCATCACTACCGCACCTACTGAATCACGTTCAAGGTTTAATGCCATGGCAAAACGGTTATCCGGTAAGGCAATCATTTCACCTTGCATAACATCACTTAAACCATGAATACGGATAATACCGTCACTCACGGAAACGATTGTTCCTGTGTTGCGAGCTTCGCTCACTACATCAAACTGGGCAATACGTTTTTTAATCAATTCACTAATTTCTGTTGAATTTAGTTGCATTTTGAATTCCTTCTTATCATTGCAATTCGTTGGCTAGACGATCTAATTGACCACGGCTAGAACCGTCAATCACAAAATCATCGGTACGAATGATAACTCCTGCAATCAGCGAATTATCCACTGTGCAATTTAATTTCACTTTACGAGCAAGTCTTTTTTCCATTGCAGCTACAATTTTTTGTTGTTGCGTTGCATTTAATGGTTTAGCCGAAATAGCTTGAACTTCCGCTATGGCATTATGCTCTTTCACATAATGTTGAAACTCATCAAATACTGCTGGAAGTGCCGTTAAGCGCTTATTTTCAGCCATTAACCGAATCAGATTTTGCCCATATTGATCAAGTTGTTCGCCACAAATTGAAATCACCGTATCAGCGACTTTTTGAGATGAAAAAGAACCGGTTAAAAAAGATTGAACCTGTTCATTTTCTGCTACATGTGCAGCAAAACTGAGCATTTCTGTCCATTTTTGCACCGCACTTTTATCCGTCGCAGATTGTTCAACGGCAAAATCAAATGCTGCTTTGGCATAAGGGCGAGCTATGGTAGTTAATTCTGACATAAGCTCAACCTTCCTATAATTCTGCAACTAATTTATCAATAATATCATTGTTGGCCGCTTCATCAATGGTACGACCCACAATTTTCTCTGCACCAGCAATGGCAAGAGATGCCACTTTCACACGCAATTCTTCTTGAACTCGTTTACGTTCTGATTCTACCTCAGCGTGACCTTGTTCAATAATTTTAGCTTTCAAAGTTTCTGCTTCTACTTTCACTTCTTCTAGCACTTCATTACGGCGTTTGTTGGCTAAATCAATAATTTCTTGTGCTTGTAATTTTGCTTTAGAAATTTCTTCTTCGGCTAATAATTTCGTATCCGCTTGCTCTTTTTTTGCTACTTCAGCAGATGCTAAAGCATTAGCAATACTTGTTTGACGATCTTCAATCGCTTTAATGAGCGGTGGCCAAACATATTTCATGCAGAACGCCACAAAAATTGCGAACGCAATAAGTTGACCTATTAATGTTGCATTTAAATTCACAACGCCCTCCTACTGATAAAGTCGGTTATGTTATTTCAAATAAAAAAAACCGAAATAACCCTAAATTTCAAGCCCGACTTATTTTAATAAATCAATGAACGGGTTTGCGAAAATGAAAAGTAAAGAAATACCTACAGCAATCATTGCAATCGCATCTAAAAGACCGGCAACAATGAACATTTTTGTTTGTAAGCTACTTGCTAATTCAGGTTGACGAGCAGAAGATTCTAAGAATTTTCCCCCTAAAATAGCAAAGCCAATAGCTGTACCCAGTGCAGCAAAAGCTAATAAAATTGATGCACCAATGATTGTTGCTGTAATTACAGATTCCATAATGTTCTCCATTAAAAGATTGATAAATAAGCCCGAAGGCTAGGTTGTTAATAAAATAGTCTCTTTTTTAAACTAAAAAGAAAAAGTTTTTTAATGATCCGCTTTATTATAAGCAATACTCAAATAAACGATTGTCAGCATCATAAAGATAAAAGCCTGTAAAGTAACGATTAAAATATGGAAAATTGCCCAAGCTAAATGCAATGGAATACCTAAGGCTTGTAAAGCAAAATTATCCGCCATATACATCACGGCAATTAAAATAAAGATCAACTCACCTGCATACATATTACCAAATAAACGGAATGCTAATGAAATAGGTTTAGCTAATAAGGTTACTGTTTCAAGAATAAAGTTGACAGGAATGAAAGCCCAATGATTAAAAGGATGAAGGGTATATTCTTTGACTAAACCACTAAATCCTTTTGATTTAACCGTATAAAATAAGATAAGGCAGAATACACAAATAGACATACCCAAGGTTGCACTAATATCTGCTGTTGGTACTGCACGTAAATGATGAATACCTAATAAATTAGCAAACTCTGGTAAAAAATCCACAGGAATAAGGTCAATAGCATTCATAATGAACACCCAACAGAAAATAGTCAACGCCAGTGGTGCAATAACATTGCGCGAACCATGGAAATTATCTTTGACTAAACCATCAACCCATTCAATAACGATTTCGACAAAACATTGTAATTTTCCTGGAACACCTGAAGTTGCTTTTTTAGCCACTTTTGAAAAAATTAATAAGAAAATAGCACCAGATACAAAAGAAAAAAACAGAGTATCTAAATGCACTGACCAAAAACTATCCCCTGATGAAAGGAATGTTAAATGGTGACTAATATAATCAGCAGTAGTTAAATTTGACATACTAATAAAACCTTTATCTAGATTATTAATTACGTTGTTTAAATATATTCAAAATAAACGGTAATAGACTATTCAAAGCAAGAGCTACAAAAAAGCCTATAAAAAAAACTAATATATTATTTGTTATCAAATACTTAATTGAAATAACAATGAGTATAATAGCAAAAAGAAATTTAATTGCTTCAAGACGATAAAATAATGTTATATCTATTGGTTTACCCTTTTTAACGAAAAAAGCAATATAAATAACAAAAACACTTGGAACAAAAATAACCAAAAATCCTATGCTAAAAGCATAAGCAAAGTCATTATTATACAAAAATAATATACCAAAAATAGCAATTAAAACAATAATTTCAATAAGATATACTTTTTTATATAATTTTTGAGCTCGTTGCAGTACAGCTGACATTGTTTACGCTCACAAAAATCCAAAAATAATCAAACAGACTAATGTCTGAAAGTTGCCAAATTATCACCTATAAAAGTTATTATTGCAATAAATTAAGCGATAAAACCGAACTTAGATCAAAATTTTGTGAGTTTTATAGCGCTTTTTTAATCAAATTGACTTTTTTAATGCAAGTAAAAATATTAACTTAGACTACACCTTTTTTATTAACACCAAGTGTCGTTCACCGACTAATTCTGGCACTTGCAATGCAATCACCTGTTGAACTGTAAATTCCGTCGTAAGTTGTTGCACTTCATCCTGATGATATTGTCCTTTCAATGCATAAAATAAACCTTTTTCATTGATTAAATGCTGACACCAATCGGTCATATCAGACAGTGAAGCAAAAGCTCGGCTTAATACACCGTCAAATAAATGATCGGGTTTAAATTCTTCTACTCGACTTAATACGGGATAGACGTTAGTCAATCCTAATTCACACACTGCATTACGAACAAAGCTAATGCGTTTACCCAAACTATCAAGTAAATAAAATTGCTTATCTGGATTAATAATCGCTAAGGGTAAACCCGGTAATCCCGGTCCCGTCCCCACATCAATAAAATATTTACCTTGTAAATAAGGACTTACAACGAGACTATCCATAATATGTTTTACTAACATATCTTGCGGATCACGCACAGAAGTTAAATTATAAGCTTTATTCCATTTATGTAATAATAACACCAACTGTACTAATTGCGTTTTTTGCAGATCAGTCAAGCAAAGTGCGGTGTTTTTTAACAAAAATTCTAATTTTTCAGCTAAAATTTGTTGTAAATTATTCACTACGTTTTAACATTCCCTGTTTTTTCAAATTCACCAATAAAATGGAAATGGCAGCAGGCGTAATACCTGAAATGCGACTGGCTTGTCCAATAGAGACGGGACGATGTTGTTCTAATTTAGCCCGCACTTCATTAGAAAGTCCTACCACTAAACTATAATCAAAACGTTCTGGAATAACGGTATTTTCATGACGTTTTTGTTTTTCAATTTCTTCTTGCTGATGTTCAATATAGCCTTGATATTTAATTGCTATTTCTACTTGTTCGGCAGCCTGTTTATCTTCCAAAGCTGGCGCAAATAAAGCGGTTTTAGTTAAAATATCATACGTTATTTCAGGGCGACGTAATAAATCAATACCGTTAGCTTCACGCACAATAGAGGTATTTACTAAGTTATTGATTTCATCTAAATGTTCAGATTTTGTGTGAATCCAAATTTGTTTTAAACGTTCTTGTTCTTTGGCGATATTATCCATTTTTTGATTAAATCTCACCCAACGTTTTTCATCTATTAAACCTAGTTTGCGAGCAATTGGGGTTAAACGAATATCGGCGTTATCTTCACGTAATAATAAACGATATTCCGCTCGAGAAGTGAAGACACGGTAGGGTTCTTTTGTGCCAAGGGTACAAAGATCATCCACTAATACACCAACGTATGCTTGATCACGGCGTGGATACCAAGGATCTTTTTGTTGCACAAACAATCCTGCGTTAATGCCTGCTAACAATCCCTGAGCTGCCGCTTCTTCATAACCTGTGGTGCCATTAATTTGACCCGCAAAGAATAATCCTTTAATCGTTTTGGTTTCTAAAGTAGGTTTTAAATCTCTAGGATCGAAATAATCATATTCAATAGCATAACCGGGTTTCACAATGCGCGTTTTTTCTAGTCCTACCATGGAATTAACGATCGCCATTTGTACATCAAACGGTAAACTAGTAGAAATACCGTTCGGATAGACTTCATTGGAAGTTAAGCCCTCTGGTTCAAGATAAATTTGATGGGAATTGCGATCCGCAAAACGCATCACTTTATCTTCAATAGACGGACAATAACGTGGACCGATCCCCTCAATAATCCCTGTGTACATAGGACTACGATCCAAATTTTGACGGATCACTTGATGGGTTTTTTCATTAGTATGAGTAATAAAACATGGAATTTGACGGGGATGTTGATCCACACTTCCCATAAAGGAAAATACGGGCAGGTGATCATCACCATGTTGTTTAGCTAACACATCAAAATTAATTGTTCGTGCATCTAAACGTGGCGGTGTACCTGTTTTTAAACGATCTACACGAAGACCTAAATCACGCAAACGATAAGAAAGACTTACAGAAGCAGGATCGCCAGCTCGTCCACCTTGGTAATTTTGTAAACCTATATGGATCTTACCCGCTAAAAACGTACCTGCCGTTAATACTACCGATCCTGCACGAAATTTTAACCCCATTTTGGTTTCCACGCCTGTAACTTGATCTTGTTCGATCAATATATCTGTTACTTCTTGCTGAAAAATATCTAAATTAGGTTGATTTTCAAGAGCTATACGCACTGCTTGGCGATACAATACACGATCTGCTTGTGCTCGAGTGGCACGTACCGCAGGACCTTTAGAACTATTTAGCGTACGAAATTGAATCCCAGCTTGATCGGTAGCCGTTGCCATTAATCCTCCCATGGCATCAATTTCTTTCACTAAATGACCTTTACCAATCCCTCCAATAGCGGGATTACAAGACATTTGTCCAAGTGTATCAATATTATGGGTTAATAAAAGGGTTTTAAGCCCCATACGAGCAGGAGCAAGGGCAGCTTCTGTGCCAGCATGACCGCCACCAATAACGATCACATCATAATTTTCTGTATAAAACATAGTAACCTTGATTTATTAAAGATCCCTTTCACCGATCTCAGCTAAAAATAAAGGCGTATTTTACCTAAATTTGAGTAAACAGGAAAGTAGATCAGTAAAATTCGATCCGATAAAGATCGGTTTGCTAATAAATAGAGATCTTATTTATATATAAAGATCTTATTATGGTTATTATTAGATCCACTGTTTATCGTGGGTAAGGATCTTTTTCTTTTATAGATGAAAGTGTTAGATCTTTTTTAAATTAAGGAAAAACATGATCTTTACAGTAAGAAAAGATGGTATAACTCGTTCAGTTATCCACATATAAAATTTTATTGTATTTTATCCATGGAATTAATACAGGTTTTTAACTGGATTTTATTTAGTTATCCACAGTCACTAAATATTTTTTGAATTTGAATTTGGGAAATAACATAAGCAAACATCCTTAATAATTTTCACTAAAGCAGTTTGTAAACGGCTTGGTTTGGTTTTGTTGGCTGTTGCCATATATAAGTGACAAGGAAGCTGTGGTTGAGCTATTTTTACCGCGGTTAATTGTGGATGAGCCTGTCCTAGCGCTAATACCATAGGCAATAAAATAGAATTTCCTAATCCATCTTCCACTAAATCTAAAACCAATTCTTTGCTATCTACTTCTAATACCACATTACTTTTTCTGTGTAGTTTTGTCATTTCATTATCAAATAACTGACGGAAAGTATTGCCTTGAGTGGGTAAAATAAGAGGGATTTGTTGAAAATCGTCAAGTTCAATTTGGCTTTTTTGTGCCAGAGGATTATCTTTGCGAGTGATTAATTCTAGCTGTACTTGTGTGAGTAGATCATAATCAATACCCGATTGGAAAGGCGGATTATGTAATAATGCCACATTTAAACGGTTGTTCGTGATGCGTTCTTGTAAATTTGCTGTGAAAGCCTCTACTACCACAAGATTTGCTTCGGGTAATTGGGAATAAAAACGTCTGATGATATTTTTAGCAAATAATTTAGATAATGTTGGTGGGATACCTAGGGTGATAGTACCACTGATCTTACCTTGAGCAAGGTTTAAATCTTCTTGTAAATTGTCTAGTTGTGCAAAAATGGCATAGCTATGTTTAAGTAAAATATTGCCTGCTTCAGTGGTACAAACACCTCTGCCATTGCGTATAAATAAATTCTGTTTTAATTCCACTTCTAATTGACGAATTTGCCGGCTTAGTAAAGGCTGTGCCACATTGAATTGCTCCGCTGCTTTGGTGTAACTACCTAGTTCTGCCACTTTAATAAAATATTTCAATTGTTTTAAATCCATGTTAATACCTGTTATTTTAGTTATATCTGATAGGTGAAATATACTATTTTTTATATAGTAATAAAAGCATAGAATTGCCACATCAGATATATAGGAGGAAAAAATGGTAACTCAAACGGCAATTCCTTGCATGCTTATGCGTGGTGGCACATCAAAAGGTCCATTTTTTAGTTTTGATGATTTACCAAAAGATATTGAAACTCGCAATAATGTACTACTTGCAGCCCTTGGTTCACCAGATAAACGACAAATTGACGGCATCGGTGGCGCTCATTCTTTAACCAGTAAAGTAGGTATCGTCAAAATCAGTGATTTACCCAATGTAGATTTAGAATTTCTATTTGCACAATTACAACCCGATAGTGATTCTGTAAATACCAACGTCAATTGTGGCAATATGTTGGCCGCTGTAGTGCCTTTTGCTTTAGAGAAAGGTTTAATTAAGGCTCAAGGTGAAACCACCACTGTTCGTGTATTAACCCAAAATACTGGCGTATTAGCTGATATTACCGTACAAACCCCCAATCAAACCATTACTTATGATGGTGATGCCAAAATTGATGGTGTTCCCAATACCCATGCTCCTATTCAAATTCGTTTTTTAGATACGGAAGGATCAGTGTGCGGTAGCTTGCTTCCAACGGGCAATGTTTATGATGAATTTGATTTAGCTGAATTTGGCAAATTACCAGCGACTTGTATTGATAATGGTATGCCAATGGTTTTAGTGCGTGCAAAAGATGTGCATCGCACCGCTTATGAAAAGGTTGCTGAACTGAATCAAGATGAACAACTGAAACAGATTTTAGAACAATTGCGGATTCAAGCGGGCTTTAAAATGAATCTAGGCGATGTTAGCGATAAAAATTACCCGAAAATGTGTTTATTAAGTGAGCCTATTCAAGGGGGTAATGTGCATACACGCTGTTTTATTCCCCATGTTTGCCATGAAGCTATTGGCGTATTAGCAGCGGTGACGATTGCCACTGCCTGCGTGATACCTGATACGGTAGCTTATGGTTTTTCTGATTTCAATCCTAAAAAACCCTTTTCAGTGGAACACCCCAGTGGAGAATTTAGCGTGACATTAAGCTTTAATTCACAAGGTAAGGTGGAAAGTGCGGCATTGTTACGCACCGCAAGATTATTAATGAAAGGTGAAGTGATGATTTCACCAAAAATTTGGTCACAAGGAGAATAAGATGAGTTTAATTATTGATTGTCATGGACATTACACCACCGCACCAAAAGCCTTAGAAGAATGGCGAAATAAACAAATTGCTGGGATTAAACAGCCATCTGCCATGCCAAAGGTCGCAGATTTAAATATTTCCGATGATGAACTACGTGAATCCATTGAATTAAATCAACTGAAATTTATGCGAGAACGGGGTTCTGATATTACCTTATTTTCACCACGAGCTAGCTTTATGGCGCATCATATTGGTGATTACAATATTTCTGCCACTTGGGCGTCTATTTGTAATGAACTTTGTTATCGCGTATCACAACTATTTCCTGAGCATTTTGTGCCAGTGGCGATGTTACCACAATCGCCTGGCGTGCCAACGGAAACCTGCTTAGCGGAAATAGATCGTTGTATTAATGAATATGGCAATGTAGGCATTAACCTTAACCCCGATCCATCTGGTGGACATTGGACATCTCCGCCATTAACTGATCCTTATTGGTTTCCTATTTATGAAAAAATGGTGGAATACGATATTCCAGCCATGATCCACGTCAGCACCAGTTGTAACCATTGTTTCCATACTACAGGGGCACATTATTTAAATGCGGACACCACCAGTTTTATGCAGTGCCTACAAGGTGATTTATTTAAAGAATTTCCAACCTTACGCTTTATTGTGCCACATGGTGGCGGTGCAGCCCCTTATCATTGGGGTCGTTTTCGTGGTTTGGCGATGATGATGAAAAAGCCGATTTTAGAACAACATTTATTAAATAATATTTTCTTTGATACCTGTGTTTATCATCAACCGGGCATTGATTTGTTATTGGATGTAATTCCGCACAAAAATGTGTTATTTGCATCTGAAATGATTGGTGCGGTGCGTGATATTGATCCACGCACAGGATTCTATTTTGACGATACCAAACGTTATATTGAAGCAAGCCAATTAAGCACAGAACAAAAACATCAAATTTATGAAGGCAATGCTCGTCGCGTTTTCCCACGTTTAGATGCACAACTCAAAGCAAAAGGATTATAGGTGAAAAAAATGACAGAATTAGCGATTAATCAATTAGGCGTAGTGAAACGCCATATTCAACGAGCCGACAAAAGCGCGGTGGAAAAATTAGCCAAATTTGGTGTGGCTACCATTCATGAAGCGATGGGACGAATTGGCTTAATGAAACCCTATATCCGCCCTATTTATCCCCATGCCAAACTTTGTGGTACAGCGGTTACTGCATTATTGCAACCAGGGGACAACTGGATGTTGCATGTTGCGGCGGAACAAATTCAACAGGGCGACATTGTGGTGGCGGGCTGTACAGCAGATTCTACCGATGGTTTTTTTGGCGAATTACTTGCCACATCATTTAGAGCGAGAGGGGCTAAAGGCTTGATTATTGATGGCGGTGTGCGTGATGTCGCAGAACTGGAAAAAATGGATTTTCCTGTATTTAGTAAAGCTATTCATTCCAAAGGGACGATTAAAGCTACCTTAGGATCGGTGAATGTGCCAGTGATTTGTGCAGGCATGGTAGTTTATCCGGGCGATGTGGTGGTTGCCGATGCGGATGGTGTCGTGGTGGTGCCTGCTGCGAAAGCCTTAGAAGTGGCAGAAGCAGCCCAAAAACGCGAAGATAACGAAGCAGGCAAACGTCAACAATTTGAAGCAGGCGTATTAGGTTTGGATTTATACAAAATGCGTGAAAAATTAGCCAATGCAGGTTTGCAATATATTGATTAAAAGGGAGAAATAACATGAAATTTGAAGTAACACCGGGTTGGCTGCCTTTTTACCCTAATCCATCAAAACCTAAATTAACCTTACCCAAAGGGGCAGTTGATGCTCATTGCCATGTGTTTGGACCGGGTGAACAATTTCCTTATGCACTAGAACGTAAATACACACCCTGTGATGCGTCCAAAGATCAACTCTTTGCTCTGCGTGATTTACTTGGCTTTGAACGCAATGTGATTGTGCAAGCCACTTGCCATGGTGCCGATAATCGTGCTTTGGTAGATGCACTTGAACATTCTCATGGCAAAGCAAGGGGTGTGGCTACGGTGCGTGCGGATGTCAGTCAAGAAGAATTACAACGCCTACACAAAGCTGGGGTGCGTGGGGTACGTTTTAATTTTGTAAAACGTCTAGTGGATACTGCACCAACGGAAACCTTAATGACCATTGCAAATAAAATTACTCCGTTAGGTTGGCATATTGTGATCTATTTTGAAGCGCAGGATCTGGCGGAATATTGGGATTTCTTCACTCAATTACCTACTACCGTGGTAGTAGATCATATGGGTAGACCGGATGTCAGCAAACCAGTAGACGGCGAAGAATTTAACTTGTTTGTTAAATTAATGGCAGAACACCCTAATTTTTGGAGCAAAGTTTCCTGCCCTGAACGGTTAAGTGTGACCGGTCCAAAAGCCTTAAATGGCGAACAACATGCTTACACCGATGTGGTGCCTTTTGCTCAGCGTTTAATTCAGCTGTTCCCTGATAGGGTTTTATTTGGCACCGATTGGCCACACCCCAATTTAAAAGATCATATGCCAGATGATGGGTTATTGGTGGATTATATTGCTCAAATAGCCACCACAGAGCAACAACGGCAACGCCTGCTGGTGGATAACCCAATGCGATTATATTGGGCTGATGAACAGGAATAAGACAAAAGTGCGGTGAAAAATACTAAATAAATTTGATATTTTTTCACCGCACTTTAATAAGGAATATCACATGAGTAAAAAAGCCTTTTATCAAGAACTGTATTTTCAAGTATTACTTGGCATTTTAGCTGGCATTGCGTTAGGTTACTTTATCCCTGATGTAGCCGTCACCCTTAAACCCTTAGGCGATGCATTTATCAAACTGATTGCCATGATTATTGGTCCGATTATTTTCTGTACTATCGTGGTGGGTATTGCGGGCATGAAAGATATGAATGAACTCGGTAAAGTAGGCGGAAAAGCCTTAATTTATTTCTTTGTTATGTCCTTTATTGCTTTAGTGATTGGTTTATTATGGGGTCATCTTATTCAACCAGGAGCGGGTTTTAATATAGATCCTGCCACACTGGATACCAGTAGTTTAAGCAAATATACGGAAAGTGCTAAAAATGTGAATCTCGCTGATTTTGCCATGAATATTATTCCTTCTACCTTTGTAGGCGCATTTTCTTCAGGTAATGTATTGGCTATTTTATTAGTTTCCATTTTATTTGGTTACTCTTTATCCGTTATTGGTGATAAAGGAAAACCTGTTTACACCTTCATTGAAAGTATTTCTAAAGTATTTTTCCATAATGTTCATTTAATTTCAAAACTCTCTTCTATCGGGGCATTTGGGGCAATCACTTATACCGTGGGAGCTTATGGCTTAGAATCCTTATTACCATTAGCCAAATTAGTCTTTGGTTTTTATGCCTTATTAGTTGTGTTTGTTATTGTGGTTTATGGCATTATTGCCAAAATTTGTGGTGTTAATTTATTTGCCTATCTCAGTTTTATTAAAGAAGAATTGCTGATTATTCTTGGTACAGGTTCTTCTTCCGTAGTTTTGCCACATATCATGGAAAAACTGGAAAAACTCGGTTGTCCAAAATCCGTCATTTCTTTAGTAGTGCCATCAGGTTATTCCTTTAATTTAAATGGAACCAATCTCTATATGACCATGGCAATTATTTTTATTGCTCAAGCCACTAATATGGAACTTTCCTTTACTGATCAATTTATTTTATTAATTGTGGCAATGCTAACATCTAAAGGTGCAGCAGGTGTGAGTGGAGCAGCGTTTGTGATGTTAACCAGTACATTGATTGTACTTCCCGTTGTTCCGGTGGCTGGCATGGTTTTAATTTTGGGTATCCACCGTTTTGTAGGTACGGGATTAGCTATAGTTAATCTTATTGGACAAGGTGTTGCAACTATGGTGGTTTCTGTTTGGAATAAACAATTTAATAGAGAAATGATGAAACAAACGCTTACGGCGAAAAATTAATCTAAGGAGATTATAATGAAAAGTAAAATTTGGAAACTTATTTTAATGGCAGCATTCCCCGTTATTTTCTGGTTTACTCCCCCACCAGATGGATTAACAGTGGAAGCATGGCGTTTATTGGGTTTTTATCTGTTAGCGATAGTTGGGTTAATTCTTCGCCCTTTTTCCGAACCTTTAGTGTTACTCAGTGCGGTGGCTTTTGCAGGCATTTTTTTAAATAACACCAAGGACTTATTAGTGGGTTATTCCAACACCACGATTTGGTTGGTTTTTTCTGCCTTTGCAATCAGTACCGCCTTTGTTAAAACCGGATTAGGCAAACGCATTGCTTATGTGATGATTCGTTCTTTTGGTAGCACGACCTTACGTTTGGGTTATGTCACCGCTTTTCTTGATTTTATTATTTCACCCGTCACGCCATCTAATACCGCACGTAGTGGTGGCATTGTTTTTCCCATTATCCATTCCGTGGCAAAAGCCTTAGGATCAGAACCGGGTGAAACCGCCAAAAAAGCGGGGAGTTATTTAATTATCAACACCTACTATACCATGAAAGTCACCAGTTTTATGTTTATTACTGCCATGGCACCTAATTTACTCACCGCCGATTTTATGAATAAAATTTTGGGTACGAATTTAAATTGGGGGAATTGGGCGGCAGGATTGGTTGTGCCGGGGTTGATTTTATTATTAATTTATCCTTTTATTGGTTATTATCTGGATAAACCTGAAATAAAACGGATTAATAACAAAGAAATTGCCCGTCAAGGTTTAGCGGAATTAGGCGTTATGCAACCTACGGAAAAATTGCTGATCGCGATTTTTATCTTAGCACTAGTGGGTTGGGCTGCACCGTCTTTACTGAGCTTAATTGGCATTAAATTTACTTTAAATGCCACCGCCGTTGCATTGGTGGCAATGGTATTAGCCTTTTTATTTGGCGTGATTGGTTGGGGCGATATGTTAGCCAATAAAGCCGCTTGGAATACCTTAATCTGGTTCGGTGGTATTATAGGTATGGCAACCGCACTGGATAAAGCAAAAATTTTTGATTGGTTGGCACACACAATCAGTACCAATGTGAGTTTTACATACAGCCCATTTACTGTGTTATGTATCCTTGGTTTTCTGAGTATTGTTGTTCGTTACTTTTTCGCTTCCGCCAGTTCTTATGTGGTTGCTATGTTGCCCGTATTTTTAACCATAGGTAAAGCCGCTGGAGCTGATCCAATGGCATTAGCCTTACTACTTGCTGGTACAAATTCCTTTGGCGGATTGGTCACGCACTACGGTGCCGGTGTTGCTCCAATTTTATTTGGTGCTGGTTATAACAGTGTCACCAAATGGTGGATAAACGGTGCTATTATGGCATTCATTGGATTTATTGTATTTATTACTTTAGGTTATGCTTGGTGGGATTTAATCGGCTTGTTGCAATCTTAATGTAAAAAAGTGCGGTGTTTTTCACCGCACTTTTCTCATCATATTTAATTTTAAATCATTAAAGCTTGGCAGCTAACATGGCTTCCAATTTCTCAATATCTGCCGCAAATTTGCGGATACCTTCGGCAAGTTTTTCAACTGCCATTGGATCAGCGTTGTGTTGCCAGTAGAAATCCGCTTCTTTCAATGGTTCTGGGCGAGCTTTGACTTCACCTTTATAGTCTAATTTACGCGCTAAAGGTGCGGTGCTTTCTTGTAGCTCTTTTAATAATGGTGGTGCAATGGTTAGTCGGTCGCAACCTGCCAGCTCAGTGATTTCGCCTACATTACGGAAACTCGCACCCATTACCACAGTTTTATAGCCATATTGTTTGTAGTAGTTGTAAATTTCAGTGACAGAAACCACACCTGGATCTTCCGCTGGTGCGTATTCTTTTTTGTCAGAATTAGCTTTGTACCAGTCAAGAATACGACCAACAAACGGTGAAATTAAGTAAACGCCTGCTTCGGCACAAGCACGAGCTTGCGCTTGGGAGAATAATAAGGTGAGGTTACAGTTGATGTTTTCTTTTTCTAAAATTTCCGCCGCACGGATACCTTGCCACGTGGAAGCGATTTTGATCAAAATACGATCATTGGCAATACCTGCTTCGTTGTAAAGACGAATTAATTTGCGTGCTTTTTCAACGGTCGCTTCGGTATCATAAGAAAGACGAGCATCGACTTCAGTAGAAATACGTCCCGGTACCAGTTTTAAAATTTCTAAACCGATATTTACCGCTAATTTGTCTTCGGCATCAATTAATTGTTGTGCTTTGTCATTGCTTTGTTGTTTTGCATAAGCAATGGCTTCATCAATTAATGGCGCATATTGTGGCAGTGCAGAAGCACTTAAAATTAATGATGGATTGGTCGTGGCATCCTGTGGTTTGTAAAGTTTCATAGCTTCGATATCGCCGGTGTCTGCTACTACTACAGTTACATTTTTTAAAGCGTCTAATTGCGTTGTCATAATTTACCTCTGATTGATATTACTTACTCTGTTCAATTATCCATGATAAGTTGATTAAATACCAGTTAAACGATTAAAAACTGTGATCCAGATCACGGTTTTATAATGGAATTTATATGGTGAACTAAACTATAATACATTAAATGTAATATGAAAATATAAAAGCAACGATATAAACAATAGGTAATAGAAAAAAATGATTCCCTTTCTTGGTATAACAGGTTATAGCGGCAGTGGTAAAACCACGTTATTAGAAAAATTATTGCCAAAATTAACCGCACTTGGTTTGAAAGTGGCGGTGATTAAGCATAGTCACCATAATGCTCAAGTGGATAAACCGGGGAAAGATAGTTGGCGAATGAAAGAAGCGGGAGCCAGTCAGGTGATTATAGCTTGTGATCAACGTTGGGCGTTAATGACTGAAACCATTGAACCAGTCTGTTTTGATTATTTAGTACAACAATTTGATCCGCAATTAACAGATTTAGTGTTAATTGAAGGTTTTAAACAAGAAGCTATCCCTAAAATTCTACTGCATAGAAAAGAGATGATTAAGCCTTTAGCAGAACAGGATCAACAGGTTATAGCCGTTGCTACGGATTATCCGATTGAAATCGATAAACCACAGTTAGACATTAATAATATTGATCAAATAGCCGAATTTATTTGGCATTATTTACGGAAAGATTAAAATGGAAAAGGCTGTTTCACCTCGATCACTCGCTTGGATTGCTGCCACCGCTTTTTTTATGCAAGCCTTGGATACCACCATACTCAATACGGCTTTACCCACCATTGCTACAGACTTACATCAATCACCATTACAAATGCAATTAGCGGTAATTAGTTATGCCTTGACGGTGGCATTATTTATTCCTATCAGCGGTTGGTTAGCGGATAAATACGGTACCTTGAATATTTTTCGCTTTGCAGTAACAATGTTTGTATTGGGATCGGTCAGTTGTGCTTTCTCAATGTCCTTAGAAATGCTGATTTTTTCTCGTATTTTACAAGGCTTTGGCGGTGCCATGATGATGCCTGTGGCTCGTCTTGCGATTATTCGTACAGTACCTAAAAATGAGCTATTGCCAATTTGGAATTTAATGGCTATGGCAGGATTAACTGGTCCGATTATAGGTCCTATTTTAGGCGGTTGGTTGGTAACTTACGCTTCTTGGCACTGGATTTTTTTGATTAATATTCCTATTGGTTTAGTGGGAATTTTACTTTCTAGCTTTTTTATGCCTAATGTCAAAAATCAATTAAGTAAATTTGATTGGCAAGGGTTTTTGTTATTTGCAAGCGGTTTAGTTTGTGTTACGTTAGGATTGGATTTAATCAGTGAAACTTTTGTGGAAAAATGGCAAGCGAGTAGTGTTTTAGGTGTGGGGTGCTTATTTTTATTGGCTTATTATTTTTATGCTAAAGGCAAAAGTGAAGTGTTAATTCCATTAAGTTTATTTCAAGTTCGTACCTATAATCTCGGCTCATGGTCAAATTTATTTATTCGTCTATGCGGTTCAGGTATCCCATTTTTGTTACCATTAATGTTGCAAGTCTCTTTTCAATACAGTGCGGATTACGCCGGTTATATGGTGACCCCCATTGCTATTAGCTCATTAATTAGCAAGCCATTTATTCGCCCTTTATTAAAATGGCTAGGCTACCGCAAATTATTAATGATCAATTCTTTATGTATGGCGGTTGCCGTTGGTTTAATGTGCCTTTTAACCATCAATACTCCATTATGGGCTTATATTAGCTTATTATTCATTTATGGCATGATTTTATCTATTATGTTTACATCGGTGAATACGTTAACGGTTTCAGAATTAGATCACCATAATGCTAGTGCAGGTTCAACCATGTTAAGTGTGATTCAACAAGTCGGTATTGGTTTAGGTATTGCAGTTTCTGCTATTGCATTAAATTTTTACCGCAGTTTTGTCGCGCCAGAAATGTTACAACAAGCATTTAGTTATACCTTTTTAACCAGTTCTATTTTTGGTGTTATTTTATTTTTTATAGTGGCAAAATTGGATAAATCCGACGGGGAAAATTTACATTAAGTAGGCTTATATGAATGATGAAAATGAAATCGTTAAATTGGATTTTAGTCCATTAATAAATGCAATTGAACGACTAAAAGAAGGTTTAATTCGTTATCAAACCGACATCAGCGATATTCAAATTCGTGATGGTTTAATCCAACGTTTTGAATTTACTTATGAATTAAGTCACAAAATGCTCAAACGTTATTTAGCCCAAATATCTCCAAATCCTGAGCAATATGACAGTATGTCTTTTCAGGATCTTATTCGCTCAGGTAATGAAAAAGGGTTATTACTTGGTGAGTGGAAAGATTGGAAAACCTATAGAGATGCGTTTAAGAACAAGTCATACTTATGATGAAGATGTCGCATTAAATGTGGTAGAGGGTATTCCACAATTTTTGCAATAAGCGATTTATTTAGTAGAACAATTAACAAAGGAATAAATACGATTTAACGCCGTATTTCTAATATCATCACATTCAAATAAAATTTCATGTTTTGCTCGCTCAATTTTCACTAATTTGCCTTGCGGTAAAAGTGTGATGAATTTAGCGATATTTTTATTGTCCACAATTTTTTCTTTTTCCGCTTGTAGTACTAAAACCGGAATTTCAATACGCGGCAAAATTTTAGGTAAGCGTTTAATCGCTTGTAAACATAAATGTACCCAACGGAAAGTGGGTCCACCGAGATGAATTTGTTTAAATTTCCGGTTAATACGGTTCATCCATTTCATACGAGTTTTACAAAAACTTAATTCATTATTTCTCAAATCAGCAGGTTGATAAACGGTTTTACCAAATACATAACGTTCGCCAAATCCTAGCACCATCATTAGATTTAATAATATTTCATCACGTAACGGGTTTTTTAACGCAATAGCAAAGAAAGGCGAAGAAAAAACCGCACTTTTTATATGGTGATCATAGTTAGCTAAATAATAACTTGAGATTAAGCAGCCTAAAGAATGAGCTACAATATGTTGGCTTTGATAATCATAAAGTGCGGTGCTTTTTTCGATAATTTTTGCCATATCATCGCTGTAAAAACGAAATTCATCTAAATGCCCTTTGTCAGGATCTTTTAATAAACGCTGTGAGTAACCTTGTCCTCGGTGATCAAATAATAGCACATCATAACCTTGATGATAAAAGTCATAAGCGAGTTCTGTCCATTTTAAAATACTTTCAGCCCGTCCATTGACGAGAATAATCAGTTTTCGTTGGGCTGGATTTTGGTGGGTAAAATGACGATAGGCTAGCTGACAATGTCTTTTTCCAGCAATATATTGAATCGGAAATTGTTGAGCAAAAGGATAAAGTTCAGTTAACGCAAATTGACAAAAATGGGGTTCTCTTTGCATAGTTTTTATAAACACGTGGGGGCGAATATCGCCCCAAAAGTAATCATATTAAACCAACTGTTTCAAAATACGGCGTACAGGCTCTGCTGCACCCCATAATAATTGGTCGCCCACGGTGAATGCCGCCAAATATTCAGGGCCCATGGCAAGTTTACGCAAACGCCCTACTGGCACGCTTAATGTACCTGTCACTTTCGCAGGGGTTAATTCACGCAAGGTGGTTTCTTTGTCGTTTGGAATGACTTTCACCCATTCATTATGGCTTGCTAAAATTTGCTCAATTTCGCTTAATGGCAAGTCTTTTTTCAGTTTAATGGTGAACGCTTGGCTGTGGCAACGCAATGCCCCGATACGCACGCATAAACCGTCCACAGGAATTGGGTTGTCGCTTAAGCCTAAAATTTTATTGGTTTCTGCATAACCTTTCCATTCTTCCTTGGTTTGTCCTGTTTCTGGTAACAGTTTGTCAATCCATGGAATTAAGCTACCGCCCAAGGCTGCCCCAAAGTTGTCTGTTGGAAAATCGTCTGCGCGCATTTTCGCGGTCACTTTACGTTCAATGTCTAAAATAGAGGAAGCAGGATCGGCAAGTTCGGCTTTCACGCTGTCTTCTAATTGACCCATTTGTACAAGCAACTCACGCATATTTTTCGCCCCGGCACCAGAAGCGGCTTGATAGGTGGCGACCGAAATCCATTCCACTAAATCTTTTTCAAACAAGCCACCAATCGCCATTAACATTAGGCTTACGGTACAGTTACCGCCCACGAAAGTTTTAATGCCTTTTTTCAAGCCGTCAGTGATGACATGTTGGTTCACAGGGTCTAATACGATAATCGCATCATCTTGCATACGTAATGCAGATGCTGCATCCACCCAGTAACCGTCCCAACCGGTGGCTTTTAATTTTGGATAGACTTCATTGGTGTAATCACCGCCTTGACAGGTGACGATAATATCTAATTTTTTAAGTTCATCAATATCAAAGGCATTTTTCAATTCACCTGCATCTTTACCCGCAAACACAGGGGCTTTTTGCCCTGCTTGGGAAGTGGTGAAGAACACAGGGTTAAGATTGGCAAAATCGTTTTCCTGAACCATACGATCCATTAATACCGAGCCAACCATACCACGCCAACCGATAAAACCGACATTTTTCATATTTGCATTTCCTTTAAGTTATGTTGTGTTTGAAGTTTATAAAATTACAGATAAGCCTGATAAAATCAAGTGTTTTTCTAAAAAAAATCCTAAATTTAGCGTTAAATATTATTTTTTCTGAATTTGAAAGGTTTTCACCGCACAAAATAAACCAAACACGCTGAATAACATCAACAAAATAAAGGCTTGCTGTGAACCGAGCATGGTACCTTGGGTTAAATCTATTTTTTGCTGTTGATTCGCTACAATGCTGGCGACAACTGATGTACCTGTCGCCCCAGCTAACTGTTGTAAAGTGTTAATCACCCCTATTCTATCTAATAATTTCCCGCTAAAGGGTGCAATAAATGCCCCAACTAAACAGCCGGGTAATAATAAAAATCCGGCAATAAAGGCACTGGAATGGGTGGCAATTTGTGCATAATTTGGAATTAAATACCCTAATGCCAACACGTTAAATTGAATAGATAAAATAAACAATAAACTTAATACAAAAGGTTTATACTGGAAAACGGCAAGATGAATTAACGGATTTTTGCCTTGTTTGGCTTTGAGCACAAAACCACTTAACGCAACCAAACTCAACACCAGCAAGCCAAGCACAAGCGGATCGAACCAGCCATAATGAGCGGTTTTTTCGGTGGCAAAAATAAAACTAGCAAAAGAAACCGCAAGCAAAAAATAACCGATAAAATCAAACCGCACTTTTTCAGGCGAATTGGTGGGGCTAATCGCAAAAATGCCTGCCGCTAACGCTAAAAACAGCAATGGTAACAGCAAGAAAAACACCATTCGCCAGCCATAAAAATCAATTACTACACCGCCCAAAACCGGACCAACCGCCGGTGCCATTGCCACAATTAAGGTAGCAATACCCATTAACATGCCTATTTTTTGTTTGGGGGCTTGGGTGATAATAATGTTAAACATCAACGGCAAGGCAATGCCTGTCGCCCCACCTTGAATTAACCGTGCGATTAATAAATAAGCAAATTGTGTACTCAATCCTGCATAAATAGTTGCCCCGATAAACAAGGCAATAGCAAAGAGAAACAGATCTTTGGCACTAAACCGTTTTTTTAAAAAAGACGATAACGGCACGACTAACGCGAGCATTAATAAATACCCAGTGGTGAGCCATTGTACCGTAGAAGTTCCCACATCAAATTCTTTCATTAACGTTGGGAATGTCACATTCATTGCGGTTTCACTCACAATGCCCGAAAATGCCATTATGCCTGTGGCAAAAATGGAGAGTAGTAATTTAGAGCTAATTGTATTGGTTTGTGTCATTTTTTATCCCCTTAACGAGTATAATTATAACCCCGATATTGTTCTAAATGATCACTTTCTGGTCGTTCTAATAAAAATTCACCGTATACACAAAAATCGGCATAAAGGCAAACGCCGTGGAGTGATAGCCGTTGATTGAACCTTGCCAGCCATTTGGACGTAATCCTGCATCGGTCGGTTGATTGGTAATTTCCATATATTCTTTGGTAAAGGTTTCTGTATAAGCCAAGCCCCGTGGTACATTATATCTCTCTGCCATCGCAGATACCGATTTTTTATTGATTGCCCTTTATTACCGCGAATTTACGCAATAATATCTCTTGTTAAAACTAGAATTAGACATTAACGCCAATGAATTTGACGTGATGGATCGGGGACAAAATGTGGTTATCAGAATGGGTAATCTGCCTAATTCTAAGCTTAATTAGCCGATTATTATATAAATCTTCTTGTTATTTTTATACTTCCCCTAAATATCTTGCAAGACAAGGTACTCCGACTGATTTAATGCAACTTTTGCAACATCAATGTTTATGGCTCAAACCCCTTTATCCTTATTGTTGGACGGTTTTTAGCGGTAAAAATGAGCAAAAAGTCCATATTCAAAATCCGATTATCACTAACAGTTCGGGCATGATAGCTCGTCTTGCAGCTGAAGAGGTCGGGATTGCGTTGTTACCTGAATTAATTTGTCGTCACTATGTTAAAAATGGGGAATTAGTACAAATCATACCTGATTGGCACAGCAAACCAATTCCGGTGTATGCGGTGACCACCACAAGGCTATTGACTACCAAAACAAAATGCGTTATTGATTTTTTAATGGGGGAAATTAAGGGGATAACCCTACCGAGTGATTAACACTCTGTAGGGTTATTTTTGGCAATGTTTCTATTTTGTATTGATATTGTAGGGGCGTATTGCATACGCCCTTTAATGTACACCTAAATTTTAAAGCATTTTTGCTTTGGGTTAGGGCGTATGCAATACGCCCCTACAATGACATCTCAAATATCATCAACACAGAAACGGAACATCGGCTTGTTTTTTATTATTTCCCGAGCATTTTTATATGCCGTGTTGCCGCAATCCACGCCGATGCATAACCCACAATCGAGCAAATAATCAACAAGAACGCAAATTCTGCCAAGCCTAAACCGTTTAGCTCAAATTGCACAGCAAAAATATCCGTCACATAACGCACTGCACTGGTGAAATAACCAATCACAAAGCTACTGAAAATACAAGCGACTAATGCGCCTAAAAAGCCGTAGATAATACCTGTATAAAGGAAAGGGCGTAGTACAAATTGATCGGTGGCACCGAGTAGTTTCATGACTTGAATATTCGCTTTGCTACTATATACATCGGAACGAATACTGTTACCGATCACTAAAAATACCGCTAATGTCATCAATACTGCACTAAAAATAGCCACATGAGCAATCAGCCAAGTAATTGCGGTCAGCTTTTCCAGCCAGTCATTATCCATTCTGACTTCTTCTATCCCTTTGATTTTCATCAGATTATTATGCAAATCCTGACGTTTTTCGGAACCTTGAAATTCAGCCGTTGGGTGAATCATCACTACCGCAGGTAATGGATTATCGTCCAAAATATCCAATTCTTCATTAAACCCTGACCACGCTTTAAACTCTTTTAAGCTTTCCTGACGTGACATATAATTAAGGCTTTGCACGCCATTTTGTTCACGGATTTTTTCCACCACCTTATTGGCATCATCAGCATTCAGGTTTTTATGTAAATAGACGGTTAATTCTGTTTCAGGATAGAATTTAGTGGTGGCTAAGTGGGTGTTTTTCCAAAGTAAAAAACTCACCGTAGGAATAGTTAATGACACAGCTATCACCAAAATCGTCAATAATGTGCCGTATTTTCTCAAGCAGAGATCCGCCCACACATTGCGTAAAACATAATTCATTTGCACCCAAAACGGAGCTTTTTGTATTGAACTCATAAAATTTCCTTTTTTACTCTGAGGCATTGCCCCCGTTGCTATGCAACGTTGAAATTGCTACGGAATTTTTCACCGAACTTTAACGCAAATAACCTTGTTCTAATACAAGGCAAGGTTTTGGTTTTTGTTGAATTAAGCCAATATTATGGGTCGCAATTAACACCGTCATACCCATGCGATTAAATTCTTCAAATAAGCTAAAAATATCAAAAGAAAGCGCGTTGTCGAGATTACCTGTTGGCTCATCAGCTAATAATAATTGCGGTTTATGTATCACTGCGCGGGCAATATCCACACGCTGTTGTTCACCACCTGACAAATGTAATGGCTGATGAGCTGCACGATTATAAAGTCCTACTACGTCTAACATGGCTAACGCTCGTTCTCGGGCAGTTTTGGGGTGCATGCCTGCAATAATTAATGGTAAAGCTACATTATCCACAATAGAACGATCGGGCAAAAGACGATAATCTTGATGCACCATACCAATTTGACGGCGTAAAAATGGCAATTCATAGGCAGACAGGCGAGTGATGTCGTGTCCATTAAACCAAATTTGTCCACCGTTAGCTCGTTCCATTCCCATAATAAGTTTTAACAAGGTACTTTTACCAGCCCCTGAATGCCCGGTTAAATAGGTCATACTACCTACAGGTAAATGAAAGTTAAGCCCTTGCAAAGCAGGTTGTTTACTGCCTAAATAGGCTTTGCTGACATTTTGAAAATGTATCATTTTTTATCCTTTCCGATTAATCTTCTTGTACCTATTTGATGGGTAACTATTCTTCATGGCTAAATAACGCATCAATAAATTCATTGGCATTAAACGTCCGTAAATCTTCAATTTTTTCACCGACACCAATATAGCGAATCGGCAAATTAAATTGATCGGCAATAGCAAAAATTACGCCACCTTTGGCAGTACCATCTAATTTGGTTAAGCAAATGCCGGTCAATCCCACAGCTTCATTAAACAATTTTGCCTGACTAATGGCATTCTGACCGGTGCCAGCATCAAGTGTCAGCATAATTTCATGTGGTGCGGTTTCGTCATATTTTTTCATCACTCGCACGATTTTTTTCAACTCGTCCATCAAATTATTTTTATTTTGCAACCGTCCAGCGGTGTCTGCAATCAGAATATCAATATTTTTCGCTGCCGCTGATTGCATGGCATCAAAAATCACTGATGCTGAATCAGACCCCGTGCTTTGAGCCACCACAGGAATATGATTACGTTCGCCCCACACTTGTAACTGTTCGACAGCTGCGGCACGGAATGTATCACCTGCGGCTAACATCACCGATTTGCCTTGTTGTTGGAACTGACGAGCGAGTTTACCAATGGTCGTGGTTTTTCCCACTCCGTTTACCCCCACCATTAAAATCACATAAGGTTTTTTGGCTTCGTCAATGTGCAAAGGTTGCGCCACAGGATTAAGAATCTCCGCCATTTCTTGTTTTAATTGTTGATAGAGTAAATCTGCATTTTTTAACTGTTGACGAGAGGCGTGTAATTCTAAATTTTTAATAATTTTACTGGTAGTCGGTACGCCAATATCAGCGATTAATAGCTGTTCTTCTAGTTCTTCAAACAGTTCATCGTCAATTTTCTTTCCTAAAAAGAAAGCGCGAAAACCTGATCCTATATTTTGTTTGGTTTTGACTAAACCCTTAATTAAACGGCTAAAAAATCCGCCTTCAGTGGGTTTTTCTTGGGTAATAGATAGTTCGGCAATAGCTGGTTCAACAAATTTTTCTTTTGTCGTTTCTTGTTTGAGAATTTCATCATTCACTATTTCAGAAACAGGTTCAATTTCCACCGCAGTTTTTTTGACATCTTCCTTTTGAACAGAAATTTCTGCTACAATCTGCTCGGTTTTCACTGGTTCAAGTACGGTTTCATTTTGTTCAGAAATCAACGTTGTTTCTGATTGAACAAAGTTTTCCACCACATCAAGCATATCTTCGCTTAGGGTGTCACTAACTTGTTCAATGCTTTGATCAATTTTTTCGTTCACGGCTTCAATTTTTTCTTCAATAATATCAACGATATTTTCAGATTTGTTGCCACTTGTTTGCTCAATAATTTCTACAGTTTCTTGTTGTTGTTCATCAGCATTTTCCTGCTGTTTTTTACCTAAACCCAACCATGACCAAAAACCGCCTTTTTTTTTCTCATCTGTCATAAATTCTCTCAATATCTGTTAAAATGCTAGGAAATTCGCATAGTTTATCATTTTTTATCTATATCTGTATGAAAAAATATACAAAACCTACCTCTCAACAAACAAAAGGCGAAGTTCGCATTATTGCCGGTCGTTGGCGAGGGCGAAAATTGCCAGTATTAAATTCACAAGGCTTACGCCCCACAGGGGATCGAGTGAAAGAAACGCTGTTTAATTGGTTAATGCCTTATATTGAGGATAGTTGTTGTTTAGATTGTTTTGCTGGCAGTGGTTCACTTGGTTTTGAAAGTCTATCAAGGGGAGCAAAACAGGTAACATTTGTGGAATTAGATAAAACTGTAATTAATCAATTAAAACAGAATTTAATTAGTTTAAAATGTGATGAAAAACAAGCAGATGTAATTAATCAAAATAGCCTTGAATGGTTAAAAAAAGCGCAAAAAACACCGCGCTTTGATGTGATTTTTCTTGATCCACCGTTTCATTTTGGGTTGGTTGAACAAACCATAGCATTATTAGCACAAAATAATTGGCTAGAACAAGACGCACTAATCTATATAGAAACAGAAAAAGATAAACCGTTAAATATTCCTGAAAATTGGGTTTTATTGAAACAAAAAATCACCGGTCAGGTTTGTTATCGTTTATATCAAAAAATGAATTAAAAATAAAAGGAATACTTATGTTATACCAAGCCGTATTCAGCGATATTGATGGCACATTATTAAATAGCCAACATCAAATTACCCCACGCACCGAACAGGCAATTAAAGCCATTGTCAAACAAGGCATTCCGTTTATTCCGGTTTCTGCCCGACCACCTTATGCGATTACGCCTTACACTGAGCAATTACAAACTCAGCAAGGGATGATTTGTTATAGTGGCGCATTAATTTTAGATAAAAATTTAACCGCACTTTATAGTGTGCTTATTGAGCAAAATGATCTTACTTTGCTTAATCAAATTTTAGCGGATTACGCCGATTTATCTATTAATCATTATGCTGGGTTAAACTGGTTTAGCAACGATTTAAGTAATCTTTGGACGTTACAAGAAAGCCAAATCACCGGCTTACAGGCTCAAATTGTGCCAACAGATTTAACAGACGTGCATAAAATTTTAGTGATGGGTAATGCCACTAATATTCAACAATTAGAACAAAAACTCAAACAAAATCTACCGCACTTGAGTATTCACCGCTCTAAACCTGAATACCTTGAAATTATGAATAAAGCTGCCACCAAAGCCAAAGCTATTCAATTTATGGAAAAATTATTGAACATCAATGCCGAGCAAGTGATTGCTTTTGGCGATAATTTTAATGATTTGGATATGTTGCAATATGCAGGCTTAAGTGTCGCAATGGATAATGCACCTGATGAAATTAAACAAGTGGCAAAACGGGTAACAGCCAGCAACAATGAAGATGGTATTGCGTTGGTGTTGGAAAGGGAGTTTTTACTCATTTAAGTGTTGATTTACATAGGATTTTAATTCAGTAATTTCCAATTTCGTTTTATCGGATAATACGTTGTTATCTCGTTATATTTTAATTTAGCAGAGATTTTTTCCTTAAAACATCAAATTTTGTCGCAAAAATGCTAGTCATTTGCTCGTCTTATTTCAATAATGCTTGGGTTATCAAACAACAGGATAATCTGCATTATGTCCAATCATCATTTTACAGTATTAAGCGTCAAACAAGTTTTACTGGCGATTGTGGGTATTTATACGACACAAACTATTATTACTTCACTTACCACACAAGCCTTGCCAACGTTATGGCGTGATGCAGGGGTATCGTTACAATTTATTGGGTTGACGGCTTTATTGTGGATTCCTTGGGGATTGCGTTTTCTGTGGTCACCGTTGATGGAACGTTGGCGGTTACCTGAAAACCAGCTGATACGACGATCTCGTGGTTTGATTCTGACAGGACAATGGTTGATTGTTAGCTTATTTTTGTTGATAAGTTTATTAGTCTGGTGGGGAATATTGGAATTATCGCAAAGTGCGGTGGTTTTTTTGACGATTTTACTGTTTACCGCTTTGGTAGCGGCGACAACAGATATTGCTAGTGATGGCTTTACTGTTGAGCAACTTGCTGAGCAGCAACGTGGTTGGGGTAATACGGCACAAGTAGGCAGTAGTTATCTTGGTGCGATGTTAGGTAGTGGCGGTTTTTTATTGATTTGTGTGCATTGGGATTTGGCGACGGCGTTTTTATTGTTGGCATTGATTATTTTATTGTTGAGTGTACCGATGTTTTTGTTGCGAGAACCGCCACGTTCATCTACGGCTATTCTAACTCATCGCCCTAGTCTGAAATATGCTTGGTCTCGTGCGACAATACGGATAAGTTTGGTATTGATGTTATTATCAAGCGTAGGCATTCGTTTGACCTTGGGTATGTTTGGTCCTTTTTTGATTGATAAAGGGGCGAGTTTGTCTGATGTGGGTTGGTTGTTTGGTTCACTAAATATAACAGTCGGTTTTATGGGTGCAATATTGGGTGGAATATTGGTGCAGACAAAACCATCTTGGCAAGCGGTGATCATTGCCTTAGCGATTGAATTGGTTGTGCTGTTTGCTTTAACTTTATTGGCTGATTCGGTGTCTTTAAGCATTTTAATGTTTTTAATTAGCTTGATGTTTGCTGTGTTTAGCGTGCTTTGGGTAGCGTTATATTCGGTGTTGATGAGTGTGGCTTCACCTTTGCAATCAGGTGTGGATTTTACTTTGTTTCAAAGTGCCGATGCATTATTAGCCGTGTTAGCAGGCTTGTTGGCAGGTAGTTTGGCTCAATATTTGGGTTACACCGCTTGTTTTGGTTTAGCAGCGGTTTCGGTAGTTGTGGCAATTGGGGCAATTATTTATCAAACTAAACGAGTTGCTTAGGCGATACGCCAATATGTTCACGAAATACACGGCTAAAATGACTTAAATGGGAAAAACCAACCATTGTGGCAGTATCGGTTACCGATACGCCTTGTTGTAGCAAGATGACGGCGGCCTGAATGCGTGTGTGGATTAAAAAGGCATAAACCGATTTGCCATACAAGGCTTTAAAGCCTGTTTGTAAGCGTTTTTCATTTAAACCAACCCTTGCCGCTAAATCGGCAACACACCAATCTTGAGCGTATTCTTTCTCTAATAAATAACGGGCTTGCATCAGACGTTTACGATCGCAGGGAACAGGTAAGCTAATTGTTTGTTGGCAAATATTTTCTTGTAAAAACAAGGCGATCAATTCCAAAATCTTGGCTCGACAATATAAATTTCCAATCACTTGATGTGGTGCTGTTTGCTGAAAAGATGTCAATAATTCGCTAATTCTACTTTGTAACGATAGGGAAATGGGGACGCAAGTCATCAAGGCATCAAGATGTTGTTGCTCGCCTGAATGACCGAAAATAGTGTGACTTTGCTGGCGTAATAGGCTCATCTCTACCCCGATTAAGCTCTCAATCGCAGATTTAGGAATATGGATATTTAACATACGAAAATCATGGTTTTGCTGGCTAACAAATTCATTCCAACCTTGGGTATGTTGATTACTGAGCATGAACACTGCTGAGCCAGCGTTTACATGGTAAGTTCCCCCATCATGAAATCCTGTTCGCATTTCGCCTGCTAATAAAAAACATAAATTCAAGGCTGCTTCACCTTCAGATTGAAATAACCACGGATGGCGAGATGAAGCATTGACGCTATGCAAAGTAAGATCGCGACAAGGGGAATAAATGTTTAAGCTCTGCTGCCAATCTTGTGGAATAGCTTGCAAAATGTGTTCAGGCAGCTTGGTTGGCTGTAACAGCAATGGTTTATTAAGATGGTGCATAATTTTTTCCTGAAAACATCAAGTTTTGTCTGAAAACTGTTAGTCAGCGTTTGTATTTCTCGCCACAATTCGCTTTATCTTAACACAAATAATTCGCATTTGATATGGTGAGTGCCATGTGGTCAATTCTTAACCCTGTGAAAAAACAAATTTACTTGGCTATTTTTTTAGCGGGTTTGGCTGTGTTCGCCAATTTATTGGTATTAGCAAGTTTGGCGTGGTCTGTGCAAGCCTTGTTATCTCACCCTGAGCAAATGCCTTATGCCTTGTTAAGTATTGCCTTATTAAGCACAGTGTGTGCTTATGTTTTACGGATAACGGCGTTTAACCAATCCCATTACGCTTCTTTTCGTTTAGAAAACCACTTACGCAAGCAATTAGCCGAACACTTGGCAAAAGTGCCGTTAGGTTATGTGGAAAACATGGGTTCTGGCAGTCTAGCAAAAATTTTAATGCAAGATGTCAAAGCCTTGCATATTTTTGTGGCAGACAGCACCCCACTGTATGCACGAGCCTATGTTTCTCCTGTTTTAACCTTTATGTTGTTGTGGTGGCTGGATTGGCGACTTAGTTTGGCAACCGTAGCAGTGTTATGTTTGGGCTTGTGGTTGGTGTTTAATGCTTTTTCAAGCAGTCAAGCCTTGATGCAACAATACAATCAAGCGAGTGAAAATGTATCCAAAGCAGTGGTGGAATATGTGCAAGCCATGCCTGTGGTGCGTTCATTTAGTACAGCGGAAAAATCTTTTGAACGTTATCAACATGCTTTAAACCGCTATAAACAAGTGGTGTTGCATTGGTATCGGCGTACGGGAATTTTGGCAAGACTGGCACAACTGATAGTGAGCCCTTTACCCACCTTAACCACTTTATTGTGGCTAGGTGTTTGGCTGCTTAATCAAGAAAGTTTAAACTTGCATCATTATCTGATGGTGTTGTTAATTAGTGCAGGAATGACGGAATCTTTGCTTCCTTTATCGTCGTTAAAACATTTAATCGGTAAAACCGAGATGAGTGTAAAACGTATTCAAGAAGTGCTAGCTGAACCTATATTGCCAATGACAACACAACCAAAATATCCACAAGACAATAGCGTGGTATTTGATCAGGTGGATTTTCGCTATCAGCAACACAGCCCTTTGGTTTTACAGCAAGTGAGTTTTACTTTAAAACCTAATGGTATTACGGCGATTGTTGGTGCATCGGGAGCGGGTAAAAGTACTGTTGCCAAATTAATTCCCCGTTTTTGGGACGTAACATCAGGTTCAATTCGCATTGGTGGTGTTGATGTACGTCATCTGAGCCAAGAAACCTTAATGCAGCAAGTGGCATTTGTGTTGCAAGATAATTTTCTCTTTTCAGGCAGCATTGCCGACAATATTCGCTTAGGTATGCCGAATGTGTCTGAACAAGAGATTATGCAGGCAGCCAAAGCCGCTCAAGCCCACTCATTTATTATGCAACTACCGCAAGCTTATGCGACGCCAGTGGGTGAACGTGGGGCGTTTTTATCAGGTGGACAACGCCAACGCATTACTATCGCTCGTGCTATTTTGCAAAATAAGCCCATTTTAATTTTAGATGAAGCCACGGCGTTTACCGATCCCAATAATGAAATCGCCTTGGCACAAGCCTTGTCCGCGTTAATTAAAGGCAAAACGGTGTTAATGATTGCTCATCGTTTAAACAGTATTTGTACGGCGGATCAGATTTTAGTGTTTGAAAAAGGCTACCTGAAAGAACAAGGGCAGCATCAAGATTTACTGGCGCAACATGGTATTTATGCCCATTTATGGCAGCAACAACAGCAAGTGGAAAATTGGCTTATTACGGGGGAAAATCATGGATAAACATAATACCAACATCCCCCCTTTGCGATTAATTTGGCAACAGTTGCTATGCAGTGCCGGCAGTCAAGCTCAACGCTTAAAGCAGAGTTTGCTCGCTTTACTGCTGGTGGCAATTTTGCAAGGTATTGCCTTAGGTCTATTACTGCCATTGTTGCAAACCTTGATACCGCAAGCAAATTGGGGGCAGGCTTTAGCTTATTTAATCGCGATTACCTTGTTAGCTTTGCTGAGCTTAGGCTTGCATTGGTGGGCATTAGGCTTTGATTATCAAGGCCATATGATTGAAAGCACCCATCAACTACGCACTCAATTAGGCGAACAGTTACGCCTAATCCCACTGGCACAATTACAAGATAAACGCACTGGCGAAATTCAAGCCAATTTACTGGGTAGTGTTGATGAAAATTTGCAGTATCTGATCACTGTTGCCAATCTGATTAGTCAAGCGTTAATTACGCCGATAACGGTCGCCTTGATAACGCTTTATTTTGATTGGCGAATGGGTTTGTTGTTCATGCTCACGCTGGCATTGCTACTGCCCTTATATCGGTGGTATAGCACGCATTATACGGGCGAGATGAAAGCATTAAGTGATACAGAACAACAATGCTCTGCCGATATTTTGGAATATGTACAAGGCTTAGCGGTGTTGCGTTCAAGTGCTTATGTGGGTACGCAATATCAGCAATTACAACAGCGTTTGCAACAATTAGAAGCCTTACAAATTAAAGAATGAAAACAAGGGGTTAAACCTAATCTTATTCTTGCCAGCAGTATGGAATTAGCGTTATTACTGGTATTGATAATCGGGGTTTATTGGGTTTATCAAGGTAGTTTATCGGTCGCCTTACTGGCAGCCTTGGTGCTGATATTGATACGGTTTTCCGAGCAATTGGCAAATCTGATTTTATTTAGCAAAGTGATTGAGCTAATGCAAGTGGCGTTAAACCGTATTCACGATTTTTTAGCCATTCAGCCCTTAGCTATTGCCACGCCTAATCAGCAACCGCAACAGTTTGATGTTCGCTTTGAGCAAGTCAGTTTTGGCTATACCAAGCAGTCTGTGACACTGAATAACATCAATGTTCAGTTTAAACAACATAGTCTAAATGCAATTGTTGGCGAGTCAGGCTCTGGCAAAACCAGCCTAATTCGCTTGTTAATGCGGTATGCTGATCCGCAACAAGGGCGGATTTTGATTGGTGGTGTAGATATTCGCCATATCCCTAATGAGCAGCTTAACCGCTTATTTTCCGTGGTGTTTCAAGATGTTTATTTGTTTGACGACAGCATTCTCAACAATATCCGCTTAGCAAAACCAACAGCAACAGAGCAGGAAGTGGAACAAGTCGCCAAAATGGCAAATTGTCATCAATTTATCACCGCACTTGCACAAGGCTATCACACTCAAGTAGGCGAAATTGGTTCGCAATTATCAGGTGGTGAACGGCAACGCATCAGCATTGCCCGAGCCATATTAAAAGATGCCCCGATTGTGATTTTAGATGAAGCCACGGCGTCCTTAGACAGTGAAAACCAATTAGCGATACAACAAGCCATCAATCGTTTAGTGCAACATAAAACCGTGATTGTGATTACTCATCGTTTATCTAGCATCAGCACCGCTGATCAAATTTTAGTGATAAATCAAGGGCAAATCATCGAACAAGGCACACATTCATCACTTTTGGCTCGGCAGGGTGCTTATTGCCAAATGTGGCAAAACCAACAGCAAGCCAAACATTGGCGGATTTAGTTTTTTATATCATTCTTTAGGAGAGAAACCATGCGTAACTGCAACCTTAACCCCTTAACCTTATGGGTGCTTAGTGCTTTGGCAACAGGCAGTGTTTATGCTCAAGAGCAGCAACCACAAGATGTTACCGAACTGCCACCCATTGTGGTGCAAGCCAGTAAATCCGACTTGCAGTTGGATAAAATTAACAGTGCGGTCAGTGTGGCATTGCAAGACGACTTGCACCATGCACACATCAATAACAGCGAAGAATTAAGTAAAGTCTTTCCAGAGCTGTATTTTTCCCACAGTGCCACCTTTTTATTCCCAATTATGACGGTGCGTGGGGTCACATCGGCACAAGATTTTTATAATCCCGCTTTAACGGTGTATGTGGATGGCGTACCGCAAATTTCTACCTTTGCTGCTCAATCCTTATTGAATGTGGAACAAGTGGAGTTACTCAAAGGCCCACAAGGTACGCTATACGGTAAATCCGCTCAGGGTGGGATATTAAATATCGTTAGTCAAAAACCAGATGCTACACCGCAATTTGCTGTACAAGCTGGCGTTTCCAGTCGTCATGGTTATCAACTGAGAGCGGAAGGATCTGGGGAACTGATCAAAGACTGGTTATATGGTTCAGCAACGATTGTGAATAGCGATGCTAACGGCGATATTTCTAGCCAAACAATGGGTAGAAAAGACTTAAATGGTATGCGTAACACCGCTGGCAACGTGAAATTGCGTCTTGCCCCAACAGGTAAACCGTGGGAAATCAATCTTTCCGCAGGACGTGATTGCACCACCGCCGATCAAGAGATTTACACCTTATTTGATGATTATCATCATCGCCAAGGTGTTGTGCGAGCGGATTTGCCAACCCAATATCAAGATTTTTATCAAAAACGTTGTGCCAATAGCGTGGCACTTAACGGACAATATGATTTTGATATTTGGCGGTTAAATGTGATTGCTAGTGATCAGCATGTGCATACCACACGCCGTTGGCCTTTGGACGCTTATTTCCCTGTGCAATCAGAACAGTGGAAACAAAACACCCAAGAAATCCGTTTAGCCACCAGAGAAACAGATGAACAACGCCCTTGGGATGCGGTATTCGGATTGTATCGCCAACAGGTAAAAATGGATCGCCAATATTTATTTGATATGGTGTTACCGTCTCTATATCGTTTAACCGATTCCACTTCACACAATAAAACAGAAACCTTAGCAGCCTACGGCAATCTCACTTGGCATATTACGCCACAAGCTGATATTGAAGCGGGGGCACGTTTTAGCCAAGATAAAGCCAATACCCATTTTTACGGTGCAAATTGGGCTGGCACATTTCAAGGGCAAGAGAACCGAAAACAAAATACATGGTTGGGTCATGTTGCCACAGGCTACCAATTTACGCCCAATTTACGTGCCTATGCCACCGTCAGTCAAGGTTATAAACCTTTGGGTTACAATCTTGCCCCGTCCACAATTGATGATGCCGCAGGTTTTGGGCGTGAACGTTCAATCAGTTATGAAACAGGTTTACGCTATACAGCTAATAATGTGCGTGCTAATCTTGCTGTTTATCGTATCAACACCAAAGATATTCAGCTTTATGGCGATGGCAATCAAGGTAATCAAACCCTAAGAAATGTCGGTGATGCTCGCTCTACTGGAGTTGAATTAAACACCGAATGGGATATTAACCACGCATTGAGCGTGGGTGCAGGTGGTTTTATCAACAAAGCCACATTCCGCCGTTTTGAAGATTCCAGTGCTTGCACAGGTTGCCAAGGCAATAAAGTCCCACTTACCCCGAAATACGGTTTAACCCTTTCTGCCAAAGGCAGATTTTATTGGAATAACGTGTTAATCAGCCCACAAGTCAGCTTACGCAGAGTGGGGACTCACTATTTTGATGTTGCCAATAAACTACGCCAAGATGCTTACAATTTACTTGATGCTAATATCGCCATTGCGTTCAATCCGCATATTGAGTTAATGTTATACGGACAAAATCTCACCAATAAAGCGTATAGAACCTATGGATTTACCTTTGCTGGTACAGATTATGCACAAGTGGCAACAGGCAGAACTTTGGGGGTAAATATGACTTTACGCTATTAAATTATCTATCTTTTAGGGAGCAGATCAGAGTTGGTGGATTATGTGCAAAAAGAGAAAAAGATAGGTCAAAAAAATTCTGTTTTTATTGATGAAATTCAAGAGATTAACGATTTTGAACAGGCTTTGCGTTCTTTATTATTAGACGATGAACTGGATCTTTATTGCACGGGTAGCAACGCCCATTTGCTGTCGCAAGATATTGCAGGGGCATTAAGTGGGCGAGCGATTGAAATCAACGTCCATTCGCTTTCCTACGCTGAATTTTTGCAATTTATGCAGTTGGACGACAGCGATAAATCCCTATCGTTATTTTTAAAATACGGCGGTTTGCCTTATTTAAAAGATTTGCCCTTGCAAGATAATATCGTTTTTGAATATTTACGCAATATTTATTCCACTATTGCGGTGCGAGATATTGTCAATCGCTACGCTTTGCGAAATGTGGGATTTTTAGAGCAACTCACGCAATTTTTGGCAAGTAATATCGGTAATTTATTTTCAGCCAAAAAAATAAGCGATTTTTTAAAATCACAACGCATTTCTGCCAACTCAACCCAAGTGCAAAATTATGCTGAATATCTCGCTAACGCCTTTTTAATCCATAAAGTGCCACGCTATGATATTGAAGGAAAACGCATTTTTGAAATTGGTGAAAAATATTATTTTGAAGATTTGGGCTTGCGTAATGCCTTAATCGGTTATCGTGTGCAAGATCGGGGCAAATTATTAGAAAACTGCATTTTCAATCATCTGCAAATCGCAGGGTTTGATGTCAAAATTGGTGGATTAGGCACGCAAGAAATTGATTTTGTCGCTGAAAAAAATGGCGAACGCATTTATGTTCAAGCAGCTCTTACTATTAACGAAGAAAAAACGCTAGAACGAGAGTTCGGCAATTTACTAAAAATTCAGGATAATTATCCGAAATATGTGGTAACCATGGATGAGTTTGATGGCAATAGTGAACAAGGTATTATTTGTTTAAGTTTAAGACAGTTTTTGGCGTACTTGGATAATTATGAGTAAATGGCAAGCAGGGATTGAATGATTTGAGTAGAAAGCATTTGATAATCCTTAAACTGGGGTTTGGGATATTTTGCGATATTTTGGGGGATTAGGCAAGCGTAATAAATAGTCAGGTAACATAAAACTAGGCAAACAAAAACCGCACATTTAGCGAATTAGGCAAATGTGCGGTTGTTTTTTTACTTGGAGTTGCAAAAACGCTAAGCGTGATGATAAACATATGCCGTATTTTTCCCCACACCGACCTTGCTGATTTTGCCTTGTTTGAGCAAATTCGCAAGGGTGCGTTCTACGGTGATTTTACTAATATCAGGATAACGCAATAAAATATCTTGTTTGCTAATTTTGCCTAAGCTTTGTTGCAGTAGATATTCAATGCGTTCGGCTTTGGATAATTTACCGATTTGCACCGTAGAAACACGGCTTTCAAAATCTCTATAAGCCTTTAAAATAATCCCCAAATAATAGCGGATAAAGGGCTTGTAATCGTTCTTTTCTTCGTGCCAGCTTTGTGAGCTTTGTTGCAAAACTTCATAATAAGATTCTTTGCTTTTTTCAATTAACAATTCAAGACTAATATATTTTCCCACGATAAAATCCGCACGATATAATAGCAATAAAGTTAATAAACGGCTCATTCGCCCATTGCCATCGTTAAAGGGGTGAATGCAGAGAAAATCCAAAATAAACAATCCGCTTAATAATAAAGGATCGTAAATATCGTCTTTTACAGCTTGATTATAAGCGGTGCATAAATCTTGTATGGCTTGCGGTGTTTCAAAAGCAGAAAGCGGTTTAAAACGAATAACAGATGAACCATCTTCTTTTATTTCGGCAATGCTATTATCTTGATTTTTATACTGTCCGCCCATTCTTTCGTTCGTGAAAGAATAGAGTAATTGATGCAGTTGCAAAATATAATTTTGGCTAATGCCGATATATTCATAATTTTCGTGAATGGTGTTTAATACTTCACGATAGCCGACAATTTCCTGCTCACTACGATTTGTCGGTTCGGTTTTTTCTGCCATCAATTCAGCTAAGCGTTTATCGCTGGTAAAAATCCCTTCAATTTGGTTTGATGCTTTGGTACTTTGAATTTTGGCAACATTTAATAAGGAAGCTAAAATATCAGGGTTCGCTTCAATAAATAAATCTTGCTTGCCACGATGTTCACGAATACCGCTGAGCAATTTTACAATATCAGGGGTTAATAACTCTTGGGGTTTGTGTTGATAATCAAATGTTCGCATTTTCTACCTCATTTGTGATTTTTATACGTCATTTTAGCATTGTTTGATGTATAAAGTAAGGTTATGATGTAGAAAATAGGGCTTGAATGGGGATTTTGGAAACTGCGGTGATTTTTCTATGTGTTTTTACAACTCAATCGCCTAACTCAAAATCCCCCAATTCCGCTTCCAATTGCCCCACGGTTGGCAAACTGCTTTGCAAGTTTTCAGGTAAATGACGTACTAACTCATATTCCGCCACGCCAATCGGTTTATCAATGCCCGATAAAGCATATTCTGCCACCAAGCGATTTTGCGTACGGCACAGCAACAAGCCAATAGTCGGATTATCATCGTCTGCTTTAAGTTGTGCATCAACGGCGGCTAAATAGAAATTTAATTGCCCCGCGTGTTCGGGCTTAAATGCCGTGGCTTTTAGCTCTACCACAACATAGCTTTTTAGGCGAGTATGATAAAACAGCAAATCAATAAAAAATTCATCACCATTGACTTCTAGGCGATATTGTCGCCCAATATAGGCAAATCCGCTACCCAGTTCAAGTAAAAAACGGGTAACGTGACGCACTAAGGCATCTTCAATTTCACGCTCCTGAGCATCTTCGCCCAAGCCTAAAAAATCAAATAGATAGGGGTCTTTTAAGGTTTCTTGGGCTAAGGTAGAATAAATATCAGGCAAGCGTTGGTGCAAATTATTTTTAATCTGCACTTCCAAAGTGGTACGAGACCAATGCTCGCTCAAGGCTTTTTGTACATAAAACAAACGTTCATCAGCCGATTTTAAGCGAGTAATGATTAAAACATTATGTCCCCAAGGCAATTGTCCAACAGCTTGTTGGACAAATTCAAAATCTGTCCACGTTTCGGCAAAAGCTCGCATATACATCAAGTTTGCTCGTGAAAACCCTTTCATATCAGGAAAGGCTTCTCGTAAATCACGTCCTAAGCGGTCAATGACTTTGCTGCCCCAGCCTTGCTGTGCTTGACGCTCTAAAATCTCACGCCCAATTTGCCAATACAAACAAACCAGTTCGGTATTAACTGCCAACACCGCTTTATGCCGTGCTTGGGCGACTCGTTGTTTAATTTCGGCAAGCCATTGGGTGTAATCGCTGGGTAAGGTGTTGTTATCCATATTATTTTCAACTGTATGATGCCAAAAGGAAATGGTATGTAAACACATTATAAGGCGAATAATTTAAGCAAGTCAATTAACTACTACCCCACCAACCCCTGCTCCTTTAACGCTGCCTGAACGCCCTTATCCTGCTCCACTCGAATAAAATAGTCGTCCAAAATGGCGATGTTTTGGCTAAGCGTCCAGTCGCCATCGGTCAACAGTGGCACTGTGCCTTGTGGATTGAGTGCCAAAAAGGCAGGCGATTTTTGCTCGCCACGTTCCAATCGCACCGCTTCAAAATCAGCCTTTGTCCAGTGCAAGGCAACGTGTGGAACGAGTGGGCAAGCCCCTTGTAGGTAGTAGAGTTTTAGCATGATGCGTCTCCTTGCGGTTAGGTATAATATAGCACAATTGTGGCAAAATCACAGGTTACAAAAGTTTGTGTGGCATTGGACATAGCATTTCCCCTAGGGTTTGAAGTATAATGAGCGGTATAGTGAAACATCAGCAAGATAGTCAGTAAACCGAACGGTATATATGGAATACACTAATCGGTATACTTTGGCAAGGGGAATTATGGATTTACGGCAAAAAATCATTGCAACCGCCTTTAACTTGTTTTATGAACAGGGGTTTCATGCTTGTGGGGTGGAGTTGTTGGCAAGTCAGGCTGGCACGACCAAACGCACGCTCTACGCCCATTTTGGCAGTAAAGACGGCTTGATTGCTGCCGTTTTGGATTATCGCCACGAGCAGTTTTTCGCCCTTGTGGAGCAGGCTTTGCAAGGGGTGAGCGGTGCATACAGCGAAACGGCGTATCTGGATTTTATCCGTGCGTGGACACACTCGCCCGAGTTTCACGGCTGTTTATTTATCAATGCCTGTGCCGAGTTTTCCGACCCTAACTCGCCATTTTATCAACAAGCTAGCCAGCACAAACGCCAAGTGCGAGAATTGTTGTATCAGCATTTTGTGGCTGATAATAGTATAGACGCACAGCAAGCGAAAATAGCAGCGGATAGGGCTTTTATTTTTGGCGAAGGGCTGATTGTGGCTGTCCAGACGGGGCAGGGGGAGTTGGTGGGATATTTTGGACAGGCTGAACATTGAGACTATTAGGCAAATAAACAATAACACTGCGGTCATCAATAAAGCAAAAATAGAAGTCGTCTTTAATTTTTGATTCAATTGCATAATACGTAGCGTATCCCTTACCCTCCAGCTGGTTCTAATCCGATTATCGTGATGCTTGGCGGTGTAGGCTGGTCATTTTTATGGTTTCCAAGCTTGTTTGGGGGAGATTGTTTTGGTGCTGGTTGCCTTGCTATACAACAACTTGGCACAAAGTAAGCGTTATCCAAATTATTGGATTTAGATAGATGCTTTATTTTTCTAAATATTTTGTGACATACTCCCTTAACGCTGCAATTTCCAGTTTCGCTTTATCGGATAACACTTTGTTATCCCGCAATATTTGTGCGGAACGCGCATCAATATAGCGTAAATAATCAGGGTTTTGGGTTTGCTCAAATTGCTGTTTAGCGAAATACATTTCCCGAAAATCTTTATTGGCTTGGGAAAGTAATATTTTTTGTCCGAGCAACACAAACACCGCAAATCCCAATACAATCACTGAACCATAACCGTTGGTTGGGTAATGCAAAATACCTGCCAAAATAAAAAGTGCGGTGATAAATTTGGAAGAATTTTTGATGTAGGTTTCAGATGGTGGTGATTGCAGTAATTGTTTAATATTCATAATAGTCCATTGATCAAATTGCGGTAAAAAATCACCGCAAATTGATTATGCTCATTCAAATCAGGCCCCCATCTGAACCGCCTTTGCGACTTGGCATTTTTAGCTAAATTTTGCCTGTCTGAGCGAAGCGAGTTCAAAATTTAGCGTAAAGAAAATGCCAAACGAGCAAAGAACAGCGGTGAAGCTGGGGTGTGTTTTCTTTGTTACTTTCTTTTGCACAAGCAAAAGAAAGTAAGAAAATCACGCTAAGATACCAAAATGATACCCCAAAATCCCCACCCCAAACAAGGCAAAGATGATATACATCGCATTAATTTTACGGCGTAATAACGCCATACAAATAAAGGTCAACACTAGTGCGGCTAAGCCCGGTAAAAGATCGTTTAGCACGCTTTGCACGGTGGTCACCACTTCTTCACCTGCTTGGTTGGTGTAGCGTGACAACTCTAATGGAATATTAATACTGGTCCATTTTGATACCAGCGATCCCATCACAAAGAGACCGAGAATAGATGCTCCTTGGGTCACTTTTTGTAAACGACCGCCTCCCATATCGCCGACGATTTCTGTTCCTTTTTGATAACCATATTTGAATCCATACCAACGGGTTGCTGCACGAGCAAGATTGATTAATACGAAGAATAATAATGGACCCAGTAAGCTACCACTAATAGCTAAACCCGCCCCAAGAGCTGCAAGCACTGGACGTAATGTTCCCCAGAAAATTGGATCGCCCACACCAGCTAAAGGTCCCATCAGACCCACTTTCACACCACTAATGGCGGCATCATCAATTTCTGCACCATTGGCACGTTCTTGTTCCATAGCAGCAGTCACGCCCATAATAGCGGAACCCACCCAAGGTTGGGTGTTAAAAAATTCAAGGTGGCGTTTTAAGGCGGCAGCTTGATCATCTTTGTTGCTATAAAGGCGTTTAATCGCTGGGATCATCGACACACAAAAGCCCATGGATTGCATCCGTTCAAAGTTGAACGATCCTAGTAAAAAGGTAGAACGCCAGTAAGTTGCTCGAATATCTGCTGGGGTTAATTGTTTTTTCTCAGACATGTTAAAATTCCTTCTTATAGACCTTCAAGTTCATCGTCGGCAAGCTCTCTTTTGTTGTTGCTTGCAACCGCTTGTGATTGGTTAAATTGTGGGTTGAGCTGAATATAAATTAACGCTAAACACGCCCCTAAGAAACCCAATCCTACTAAATTGTAATTGGAGAAAGAAGCAATCACAAAACCGATAAAGAAGAATGGCATTAATGCTCCCGCTCTCATCATATTGATTACCATTGCATAACCGACCACCACGATAAAGCCACCGGCAATTTGCAAACCACGAGTTACCACTTCAGGAATTGCATCTAAAGCAGCGGTTACGGTATCAGTGCCTGCCACTAAGGCGACCGCTAACGTGGGAATCGCCACCCGTAATGCTTGTAAGGAAAGCCCAGTGAAGTGACAAAGTTCAATCCCGCGGAAGTTGGCTTTTTCGGCATAATCATCCGCTTTATGCTGTAAGAAAATGGTTAAGGTTCGTACGAAAATAGTTAACACTTGTCCAGCCGCAGCGACAGGAATGGCAATGGCAATTGCTGTGCCTTTATCTTGCCCTCCTTTAATCACCAGAATGGCAGCAATCACTGATGCTAAAGCAGCATCAGGTGCCATAGCGGCGCCTACATTCATCCAACCGAGGGCTAACATTTCCAATGTCCCCCCTACGATTACGCCTGTTTGTAAATCACCTAATACCCAACCAATAAGTGTACAGGCTACTAATGGGCGGTGGGTTTGACGTTCGTCTAATACGGATCCCATACCGCACACTGCAGCAACCAGGGTCACTAAAATAATTTCAATTGTAGTCATAATATTTCCTTAGAATTGAAGTGCATTTAATTTTGCTTTGGTAATCTCGACTTTTGAGCTAGTAGCAACCTGTTGCATGGTCAACTCTACCCCTAAATCGATCAATTTTTTGAAAGCCTCTACATCTGCTTTGCTGACGGTTACTGCTTCTGAAAGCTGTTTATTACCGTCTTTGTAAGTCATTCCACCTACATTGACTTTGTTAATTTTCACTCCCCCTTCAATTAAACGTACAATATCAGCAGGATTAGTAACTAACCATAAAATATTTTTTCCAGTGTATTTGGGGTTGTGATACACCTTAATGGCTTTTTCCACCGGAATCACATAGCCTTTTAAGCCTGATGGCACAATTTGTAGTAACAATTCACGGCGTAAATCATCTTTCGCCACCTCATCATTAACAGCAAAAATCGCTTCACACTTCACTGCTTTCGCCCAAGATGTTGCCACTTGACCATGAATTAAACGGCTATCAATTCGCAACAAGGAAATATTTAAATTACCATTGAGATGAGTTGATGGTTTTTCGGTTTGAATGGGAGTGGGATTGGTCGATTTGACTGGTATTGCTTTCGCTTCAGGGTTGCGGAAAGATTTTACTGCTTGCACACCGACTTCTTTTGCCGTTTCTACCAATTCTGCAAGAGAACAGCTGTCTTTCGCATCAAGACATTCGAGCAACATTGGCAAACTAATGCCTGTCACAATATCAGTATGAGGTCGTTCTGTTGCCAGCCGAGCTGCGGCGTTATAAGGACTACCCCCGAATAAATCCACTAGGAATAAAACGGGTTCATTTTCTGGTAAATTGGCAATAATGGCTTGATATTTTACCATTAAATCATCACCTCCTTCACCGGGGAGGAAAGTAACAACATGGGTATTTTCATCTTCACCGAAAACCATTGCCGCTGAGTTGACGATTTCTGCAGAAAATTTACCGTGTGTTGCAACGATAAGATGAGTCATTTTCAGATCTCCATAGGTTATTAAATAATTTTAAGCTGTAACGTTTCAGCTTGAGCATAATTTACACGTAATGATGTTTTTTGCAACAAATATATTTAGAAAAAGTGTGAACTAGATCACAAATTTAATAAAAAAACGACATTTCTTAAAAATATGAAGAGAGATAATTAAATATATTTATATTTTTATAGAAGAAATTTAGAAAATAATAGTTACTAACTAAATTTCCTCACTTGGCGCACGCCCAAAATACCGTTTATATTCCCGACTAAACTGGCTTGGACTTTCATAACCCACGTTATAGGCAATTTGGGAAATTGGGGCGGAGTGTTGTTGAATTTGGTGTTGCGCTTCAGTCAGACGCAGATTTTTTTGATATTGCAATGGACTTTGTTGGGTAATATGACGGAAATGTTGATAAAAGCCAGATATGCTCATACCGCACAAGCTGGCAAGCTGGGCAATATCCAACGGTTCGCTAAAATGCTGATTGAGCCAAGCCGTGGCTTTACTAATTCGTTCGGCGTGGCTACCCTGACGGCATAATTCACACAGTTTATCGCCTTGTGGACTAGTGAGTAGATAGTAGTAAATTTCCTGCAAATACAAAGGGGCGAGTATGGTAATTTTTTGTTCAAAATTAGGGGCATAGAGCAACGTAAGCAGCCGTTCTAAGGCGTTAATCAGTTCTTGATTAGGATTAAATAAGGTCAGAAAATCTTGTGGCTGAATGCTATTATTTATTGGATTGTGCAAGTTTAATTGACTGGCAATACGAGCAACCATAACCAAATCAAACTGCAAGGACAGAGCAAAATACGGCTTATTTGGCGTAGCGTGATCGACCGTCATGGTTACAGGCGTATTCACAGGGCAAAGGCTCATATTATCTTGATTAAAGCGACAGCATTCGTTACCGATACATAGCTGGCGTTCGCCCATTAACATCATGCACAAACTCGGCTGTTGGCGAAAACCGTTCATCATCTGCGGACTGTCTAAATGGTGCAAAAATAAACCATCTATCGGTGTTTGCCAAATGCTGTTTTTGGGACAAATGGCAAGTAAGGCTTGGGTGATTTGAGCTGAGATCATTTTGGGTTCTCTTATTTAAAAATTGTAGAATTGGGCAAATATCAAGTCAAGCGAATAATACCTACACCAACGAATACTGTCACTAAGCCGACAAGTTGCCCGATGATTAATGGCTTTTTAGATGCACCAAACCAGCCGAATTGATCCACGCATACGCTGCCGAGCAACATACCAAACAAGCCAAATAGCACGGTTTGCCCAGTACCGATATGGGGGACGAGTAAGGTGTTAGATGCCACAAATAACGCCCCCATCACGCCGCCGCACCATGCCCACAATGGTAGTTTAACGTGACGTAATTGACGGAAATTTCCCCATTCTTGGAGGTTTTTTAGGCTAATCCATGCCCCTAATGCTAATAGTGAAGCGATAAGCGAAACCAGTGTTGCTTGCAAGGGCGAGCCTAATAATTGCCCTAATTGTCCATTGATTGCCGATTGACTTGCCACTGACATGCCTGCCAATATGCCAAACAGTCGCCACAACCACAATCCCTGAGCTTGTATTTGGCTGAATACGCCAGTTTTTAAGGCTGGTAAAGCGATCACCGCAAAACTACCAACCAGTACCAGTAATGTCCCACACATTCGGCTGAATGCTAAGGCGTATTCTTGGCTGCCAAACCACGCAAAATGGTCTATCAACAAGCCCATCAACACTTGCCCCAAGATAATCATCAGCGAAGTTTGCACACCACCAAGGTGAGGGAAAAGGATAATCGTGGTAGTTAAACCGACCACACCAAACACACCGCCCAGCCACACCCAAAACGGAGTATTTGTTGGAATATGCAAGCCTAAGCCATCATTGCCGAGTAGCAAGGCAAAAATAATCAAACACGCCACACCAAACGATACCATTGAAGCCAATAAAGGCGAATGTAGGACAGTGCGTAAACGTGTATTAAACACGGTTTGCAAGGCAATGCCAAAGCCTGCCGAGATACCAAGAAGAATGTAGAGCATGGTTATCCTTATGGGGGAATTTGCATGGGAATATTGTGCACTATTTTAGCGAATTAGGCAAGATGGGTTGCGATATTTACAGTGCTGACTATTGTGTTTACATACACCCTCCTATAATCTGCCCGAAAATTTACCCAGTCTATGGCGAAACGGAAAGAAATTTTTGTTAAACTAGCGTTGCATTGATTATTTATAAAATCCCAAACAAAGTACATCAATAGGAATTTATTATGCAGCAATACAAAAGCCTACACCTTGTTCACCCCGATTACCTTGCCCCTATTCACGAGATCAACAACTTGGTCGAAACCAAGGGCTTGGCTGGCTTGGAAGAAATGTTTTCCAGTTTAGGCGAAGCTCATTGCGATGAACGTTGGCAAGCCCCAGCACAAGGCTCGCAACCTGCGGTGGATTTATGTGTATATAAGCCTAAAAACGCCAGAGGCAAACTGCCTGTGATTTATTACTGCCACGGTGGCGGTTATTTGGCAGGCAATGCAATGATGTATGCCGATATGTTTACTGATTTGGCAGAATGCCATAAAGCAGCAGTAGTGAGCGTGGAATATCGCCTTGCCCCACAAGCCCCATTTCCTGCCGATTTAAATGACGCATATCACGGTTTGGCGTATATTCATCAGCAGGCTGCTGAGTTCGGTTTGGATACAGATAAGCTGATTTTAATGGGCGAGAGTGCAGGAGGTGGCTTGACGGCACGGTTGGCATTATTGGTTCGTGACAAAGGCGAGTTTCACCCTGTTGGGCAGGTGTTGATTTATCCGATGTTGGACTGTCGCAGTGGCACGGAAAATTCACCCTATCATCAAGAATATGTGGGCGAATTTTTGTGGACGCACGAACTGAACCGTTTGGGTTGGGATACCTTGCGTGGCGGACAAGAACTTGACGAACAACAACTCGGCTATTTTTCGCCTAGCCTTGCCAAAAACTTAACTGGATTACCAAAAACTTTTATGATAGTAGGCAGCCTAGATTTGTTTGTAAACGAAGATATAGATTATGCTAACCGTCTTATTCAAGCTGGCGTGCCGACTGATTTGTTGATGTTAAACGGTTGTATTCACGCTTTTGACGCGTTAAACCCAACAGCCGAGCCGACACTGCGCTATATGGAAGCTCGCACTCGTGCGATTAATGAGATGTTGGCAAGGTAAGGGATACGCTGCCTGAAAAAATACACCAAAAAAGCCCGCACTTTGTCGGATTAGGCAAATATGTGGTTCTCTACTTACTACCACTAATCTATATATTCAATTTAAGAGGAATAATAAAATAATTTTAGTAACCTGTGCCAACGGCAAAGTTGGCAAACAAATTGTTCAAAACCTTAAAAATAAAGGTTTAAAAATCCGAGCAATGGACGTGAATGAAAAAGTTCACGATTTAGTTAAACTTTATGACGTTGATGAAGCGGTTGTGGGCGATATTAACAATCCAAAAGATGTCGCTGCTGCACTGCAAGGCATTGAAAGCGTATTGTATATTCCCACATCAGGCTTACATAATGAAACTCATAGTGCGAAAGTGGTGATTGATCAAGCGGTTGTTGCTAAGGTTAAAAAATTTGTCATGATGAGTGCTATGCACCCAAACATGAGTACCTTATTACAACACACCGCCAAATTAAAAGCGGAAGAATATTTGGTTTATAAAGGGCTGACAGACAATCTCAATTACACGATTTTGCAACCACAACATTATTGTCATAATTTTGATATTGATTTAGTGGAAAAACTGGGAGCATATCACTGTTTTTACAATAAAAACACCAAATTGGCAGTGGTTGATGTTGATGATGTGGCAGACGCGGCATATTGCGTGCTAACCCAAGACATACACCAAAATGCAACCTATGAATTATCAGGTTCAAGCTATCTTAGCTCACAGGAAAAAACGGATATTTATAATAAATTGACTGGTAAAAATATTCCTTGTATTGAAGTGGGTATTGAAGATTTTATTAAACAAATCCACGTTACTGATACTTATACCCAAGATGCGTTAAGAGCCGTTTCCTATACTTATGGTACTTTTGGTATCGCAGGCAATCCGAATGTACTGCAATGGATTACAGGTAAAAAAGCCACGACATTTGAAGAATATCTACAAAAGCAGTTGGCAAAAAAAGCAATCCTAGAACAGGCGTAGCAATGAAATTTTTAAGCAACCATTGGTATGATTTAACTGTATCAAATGGATTCGTAGCTTGAGAAATTAGTTTAATACTGAGGTTACCATGACTTTTGATATTCCTTTTTATCATTGGGCGTGGGTGTAGCACGGTACAGGTTTTGGCTTTGCCTTGATTGCTACCTTAAAAGGGTAAACCTTACTGGTCAGTAGTGGATAATTGTTGATAGCTGGGGTGGCATTGGTACATTGGCATTAAAATGACTGAGTAAGTTTTTTCAGGCAGCTTGAAAAAACACAAAAAACCTAATGGTCAATGGCAACAACAAGGCAGTAGTTTACCTTAATCGCTTATTTACTGATATTTATTTTATATTATGCCGAAAATGTGCTGCATGCTGTGCATAGCTCTTGGTTGGAGAGTGCGGTTTTTATTGTTAGCTTTAGATTTTGTAAAAGAAGAAGTTGGGGGAGCATGGCGTGGTTGTGTGGTTTTTTGCGGAGAAAATTGTAGGATTAGGCAAAAACACTAGTGAAACAGGCTAACGTAAATTCTCTATACTCTCTATAATATACCCATTCCAAAGCGGAATAGAATATTCACATCAATGGGTAACATACCCTTTAATCATCGGAGCAACATTATGAAAATTTTTTACAGCACCAGTGCCACAGCAGTTGGCGGTCGTTCAGGTCATACACAATTAGATGATGGTTCACTTGGTTTTGATTTGGTGTCATTCCAAGACAAAGATAAAACAGGCGTAAATCCTGAACAGCTTTTTGCTATGGGTTATGCTGCTTGCTTTGACAGTGCGATGAATTTAGTATCTGGACAATTAGGCATCAAACCGACATCAGCAAAAAGCAAAGTGGGCGTAGGCATTGGTCAAAAACCGGATGGCACATTCTCACTAGATATTGATATTACCATTGAAGTGGGAGGTATTAACGAACAACAAGCTCGGGAACTTATTGAACGCACGCACCAAGTTTGTCCTTATTCTAATGCTATTCGTGGCAATGTAGAAACGCGTTTACATGTGAATTTGATTCAATCTTTCGATCTCTAATGAAATATCTACAAGTTAAGCAAACGGTGTGGTTTTGTTAATGGTAAAATATTAACAAATTACACCGCACTTTTATGTTCTAAATCCAATCGAATGAGGAGACACCTATGCTTAATCTTTCAATATTAAATCTCGTTCCCTTACGCCAAGGGCAAAATTTTGTGCAATCTGTTGATGCCATGACTCGTCTTGCTCAACTGGCGGAAAGGTTGAACTTTCGCCGTTATTGGATTGCAGAACACCATAATATGCCAAATATGGCGAGCAGTTCTACTCAATTACTGATTCAGCATACGTTGGCAAATACTCAGAATATTATTGTGGGAGCGGGAGGCGTGATGTTGCCTAATCACAGCCCATTACAGGTGGCTGAGCAATATGGCACCTTAAGCCAGCTTTATCCTAATCGAGTCGAAATTGGTTTAGGACGTGCGCCGGGCACAGATATGCGAACTGCCGCTGCGTTAAGACGAGGCAATATTAACCCTGATTTTGCTCAAGATATAGCCGAACTTCGCCGTTATTTTAGTGAAGAAAGTCGCAATGATAGCGTGAAGGCCTATATGGCAATCGGGCAAGATGTGCCGATAATTATTTTAGGATCCAGCCCTGAATCTGCTTATTTAGCCGCGGAACTTGGTTTACCGTATGCCTTTGCTTCACACTTTGCACCACGTTTTTTAGAAATGGCAGTAGAGATTTATCGCCGTGAGTTCAAGCCATCAGTGGTGCTTGCTAAACCTTATGTGATTGTGGGGGCGAATGCCATTGTAGCAGAGACCGACCAAAAAGCGGAAAGTTTAGCGACCAGTCAAACCAAGCTATTTTACGGTATTGTGTCAGGCAATATGCAACAATTGCAACCACCTTTTGCATCTGAGCAAGACTTTTGGCAGGCCCATCAATCGCCATTTATAGGGCAAGAACAACAAGCGGTCAAATCCATGACTTCCTGTTCCTTTATCGGTAGCCCTAATAGCGTCAAACAGCAGTTGCAGAATTTCCGCAAGCAAGTGGAATTTGATGAGTTAATGGCGGTGAGTTATATTTTTGATGAGAAGTTACAACATCGCAGTTATGAAATGCTGGCGGAAGTGGTGAAAACATTGTAAATGTAGGGACGGTACCTGTGTATCCGCCCAAAAAATACAAATAAAATGCAATTTGCGAAATAATGAGAAATTTGACCGCACTTTTCTTTTAGAAAATTAGGCAAATAAAAGACCGCCTATTTTTCAATGTGCGGCCATTTTTTCGTGCTTTTTGCAAATTAGGCTTGCGTGAAAATTACGTCATCAGCCAAACGTGATTTTGGCAATTTAGCATTAAAATCATCTGCTGCACGGTAGCCGAAAGATACCACAGCAACGGCTTGATAGCCTTTTTCTGTTAAGCCAAATTCTGTATCTAAAGCAGCCAAATCCACACCTTCCATCGGTACGCTGTCAATACCTAACGCCGCAGCGGTCATTAAGGTGAAACCTAAATTTAAATAGGTTTGACGGGCGAACCATTCTTGTTCATCTTTTAAATCGTTGCGGTGAATGCCTAAAAATAAACGGCGGACGTTGTCGCCTGTTTGTTTATCTTCCACTTTGGCATAGCGACCGTCTTTATCTTCTTGCTCTAAAATGGCGTTTAAAAACTCATCAGATGCGTGAACACGGCTAGCAAACACCACAACGTGCGATGCATCTAACACTTTGTTGGTGTTGAAAGGGTAGTTAGTGAAGGCTTTAGCGATGCGTGCTTTGCCTGCATCATCACTGCCTATCACAAAATGCCACGGTTGAATATTCACGCTTGACGGGCTTTGACGTAACGCATCTTGAATATTCTCCCAGTCTCCTGCCGAGATTTTACGGCTGGCATCAAAGGCTTTGGTTGAATAACGTTGTGCGGTAAAAACTGAAGTATTCATAAAATGTTTCCTATCATTAAAAATAAATGGTTGTCTATTATAGTGTATTTAAGGGATTGTATCTGCCTATTTCTACCATTATTTGTAAATATATGGTCATTTTTTAGTCAATTTGTAAATTATACTTGCCAACCCTGCCATTGCAACTCTGCAACTTTGGTAAATTCTTGTACGTTATGGATTTGTCAACGCTATACTAACTTTGTTATAGTAAAGTCAGTTTCATTCGATAAGGAGCATTTATGAATAACATTAATAAAGATCAACTCAACCCCGAAATTTTCAAACTCTACAACGACTACGCCCACAGTCGTATGACAAAGCGTGAATTTTTAAATAAATTGTCGGTATATGCAGTAGGTGGCTTAACTGTAGCCAATCTTATCAACTTTCTGTTACCCAATTATGCCATGGCGATCCAAGTGCCAGAGAGCGACAATCGCCTAAAAGTACAAACCATCCAATACGATTCACCGCAAGGTGGTGGCAAGATTTCGGCACAATTGGCAATGCCTAGTAATATTCAGGGTAAGTTGGGTGCGGTTGTGGTCGTGCACGAAAACCGTGGGTTAAATCCTTATATCGCTGATGTGGGGAGACGTGCTGCTCTGGCAGGGTTTATTACCCTTGCTCCCGATGCCTTATCACCATTGGGAGGTTATCCGGGCGATGATGACAAGGGTAGGGAAATGCAAGCCAGCCGAGACCGTGATGAAATGTTGAGAGATTTTCTTGCCGCTATTACTTATTTACAGCAACACCCGCAAAGCAACGGTAAAGTAGGTATCGTTGGTTTTTGTTTTGGAGGTTGGGTGTCCAATATGGCGGCTGCCGAAGTGCCTAACTTAGCTGCTGCCGTGCCGTATTATGGTCGTCAAGCACCATTAGAAGTGGTGCCACAGATTAATGCTCCTTTGCTGTTGCATTTTGCCGAGCATGACGACGGCGTAAACAGTGGCTGGTCAGATTATGAACAAGCCTTACAGCAACACAATAAACGCTATCTGGCGTATCATTATGCAGGCACTAACCATGGCTTTCATAATGATTCTACTCCACGTTTTGACAAAGCAGCAGCGGAATTATCGTGGCAACGTACCTTAGCGTTTTTGGGTGAACATCTGCGTTAAGTTTGAAAAAAAACGGTGAAAAAATGACCGCACTTTTTAAGAAGTACGGTCATATGATCTATTTACCAGAGCATGTTCATAAACCTACGTAATCCAGCTTTTAAACTCAATGGTTAAATGTCAGGGGTAGATTGCCTCTTTTCAAAAAAACACTAAAAAACTGATCGACCAATAGATATATTCATTACCTAATATCCATATGTAAATATTGTTTAAAACATACATTAGGAAAAAACATTAACATATTCAATCAACTAGATAAACTCCAAGATCCACGTCGTTATAACCAAAAACACCATTTTTTAGACATTATTTTTTAGTGGTAAGTGCTGTCATCTCTGGTACGAGTGGTTGGGCAGATATAAAAATGTTTGGCGAGACGCATTTTGATTGGTTGCGAAAACATCGTAAATTTGAATATTGGGATTCCTGTGGATGATACCGTTGCACGAATTATTAAAAAAGTTGACTCGAAATGGATGAATGATGTTTTTATAAATCTAATCAATGAGATAAGAGAATTTAATGGGCGAGAGTTGATTGCTATTGATGGCAAAACATTGTGTCATAGTTTTGAAAAAGATGTGATGAGTGCCTTTCATAGTGTGACGGTTTGGAATCTCAAGGGCTTGTGTTGTCGCAAAAACGCTCAACTGGTAATAAAAATGAGCAAGCGACAGTATTGGAAATGAAAAAGAAGAAAAAATATATTATATCAGCAAATTAGGTGATGATGAGAGAGAGTTTTATTCCATTAACGCATAAGATAAAATTATTATTTCTTTATAAATAGCGGATGGTTATTATAAACTGCATTACATTCCAAAGAGAATTGAAATCTACAAATGGAATTTATAAATAACCATATAACGTATAAGGATTATAAATATGAAGTATTTAATTAAAAAAATATCTTATTTTTTTCTAATTATTTTAACAGCAATGACATTTTTATTTGGTTGTGATAATAAGTCTGCTGATAATGAAGTCAAAAATAAAAAAATAATTGTTGCAGTCAATGCAAAAACTAAACCTTATAATTATCTTAATGAAGCGGGAGAATTGACTGGGTATGAAATTGAAATGGTCAATGAAATAGCACATCGGCTAGGTTATGATGTGGATTATCAGATAACGGAATTTGAATCAATGTTTGCTGGTCTTGATAGTCGTCGTTATGATGTTATTGTGGGGAATATTTCTAAAAAACCAGAAAGAGAAGAAAAATATTTATTTAGTCGTCAGCCATATTTTAAAAATAAAATTGTTCTGATTACCGCAAAACATAACCAAGATATTCGTTCCATTGATGATCTTGGTGGTAAAAGAGTTCCTGCAGGTGCAGGACGTGCAAATGCTCTTTTTATGCAAAGTTACAATGAAAAAAATCCGAATAATCAAATTGATATTCAATATACTGATGCGGATGCAAGCTCAATACTCGTTGATCTTCATAATGGTCGTTATGATGCCAGTGTATATAATCAAACTTATGTTATCAATGTGCAAAAGGAATATGGTTATGAATTTAATATTTATTCTATTCCAAATGCGGACGAAATTGAAATTCCTGAAGCTTGGTTTTTATTTAACAAATCTTCTCAAGATTTAGAGAGTGAATTTAATTCAGCTTTAGTTGATATTAAAAAAGATGGCACATTATCATCATTAAGTGTGAAATATTTTGGGAATGATTATGTTCCCCAATAAATATACCAATATTGTGGTTATTCTAACCTTTGTTAGTATAGTGTAATGCTTTTCATTATTTGAAATGGACTGTTTATGGAAAATCTCTTCAAGCCAAGTGAAATTATTAATGCAATTAAACAAATTATTCCCAGTATTCCAATTACACTGGAGATAGCAGTTATAGCTACAATTTTAGGTCTTTTAGGTGGGTTTATTTTAGCACTAATACGGATAAATAAAATTCCTATTCTTTATTCTTTTTCAGTGACTTATATCTCTTTCATGAGAGGTACTCCACTGTTAGTGCAAATATTTCTATCTTACTATGGTATTCCAATTTTACTTAACATGATTAATTTATATTGGGGTACACATTTTAATATTAATCGAATCCCCAGTATTATTTTTGTTTATGTGGCATTTTCACTTAATGAAGCGGCATATCTTGCTGAGACTATTAGATCTGCTATCCTATCAGTAGATAAAAAAGACATTGAAGCAGCGCATTCAATTGGAATGACCAAAAGCCAAATTATGAGAAGAATAATCTTACCACAAGCTATGATTGTGGCAATTCCTAATCTAGGCAATATTATAATTAGTTTGATAAAATCCACTTCTCTTGCTTTTACAATTGGTGTTATGGATATGATGGGGAGAGCTAAAGCCGTTTCTGGTAATAGTATGCGTTTCTTTGAAGCTTACATTGGTTTGGCTTTGCTTTATTGGTTAATATGTATTGTAATTGAATTTTTGATTCATAAATTAGAACACCGATTTAATTTTCTTAAAAAAGAGATAAATGCAAATGATCAGATTATCAAATATTAAAAAATCCTTTGGGGAAAACCAAGTATTACATGGCGTAAATTTAAGCGTAGACACTGGGGAAGTGGTATCTATTATTGGTGCTTCAGGTTCAGGTAAATCTACTTTTTTACGCACAATAAATTTTTTAGAAAAAGCAGATAGTGGGAGTATTACCATTGATGATTTAACTATTGATGTAGAAAAAGTAAATGATAAAGAAATTGTCAATCTTTGTAAGAAAACGGCTATGGTATTTCAATCATATAATCTTTTTCGTCATCGTACAGCACTTGAAAATGTTATGGAAGCATTAATTATTGTGCAAAAAAAATCTAAACATGAAGCTAGAGATATAGCAATAGCTGAGTTAGAAAGAGTTGGGTTACTAGATAGAATAAATTATTACCCCCATCAATTATCTGGTGGGCAGCAACAACGAGTAGGAATTGCTCGAGCACTAGCTATCAATCCTAAAGTTATGTTATTTGATGAACCAACAAGTGCGCTTGATCCTGAAATGGTTGGTGGCATTTTAGATATTATTCGTTCTATTGCGGAACAAGGTAGAACGATGATTGTCGTAACACATGAAATGAATTTTGCCCAAGAAGTATCGGATAAAGTGGCTTTTTTTGCAGCGGGCAATATTGTTGAAATAGAGAGAACAAAGGAGTTCTTTACTTCACCTAAAAAAGTCCTCACTCATCAATTTTTACGACATATGAAAGCTTCATAAAATATGGTTAAAAGGAAAATAAGATGCGCTTTATAGTTTGTGGTGATGCCCTTTTTTCTAGTAGGAATCTAGCTAAAAGACTCGAACCAAAATTAATTAAATTGCTTAAAGAAGCTGATGGCTGTTTTGTAAATGCTGAATTTTGCACGCCTAAATATGATACACCGCCGGCGGCAGGTCGTGGTTATATCACCTCTGTTCAAGCACAAACATTGGATGAGTTTGTAGATTTGAACTTATTAATGGTTGGATTTGTTAATAATCATACCGGCGATTATGGTTGGCAAGGTGTTGTAGACACGATTGAGTCGGCAGTAGAGAGAAAACTTATTCCTTGTGGGGTGGGGAGAAGTTTAGGGGAAGCGAGACTTGCTAAATTTTTAGATACTATTGACGGAAGAGTTGGAATCGTTGCTGCAGGAAGTACACGTTCTGAAGTTTTTGCTGCCAGTGATGCTGGTGCAGGGGTGGTAGCTCGTCCAGGTTCAAATCCTTTACGTTGGAAAAGAACTTATGTATTAGAATCACCATTATTTGATGAGCTTGAGAAAATTGATCGAGTTCTTGGTACTCGCATAAGTATGGATGATGGATTGAAAGTAGAAACATATGCCCCACAAGGAAAAGATAATTTTAAATTTGGTTCTTTATTTGAAGGTGCTTTAGACATTGAACGTGGTGTCATTTCAGGTGTTAAAACAAGTGTTCATGAGAAAGACGCTGAAGAAATTTTAAAGAGTATTCAGGATGCGTCAAAACGTGCAGATTTAACCATATTTAGTTTACATACTCACGAGGGGGTAAACGAAAATTGGTATAGTCCATACGTTCCAGAATTTATTGAAGATATTGCTCATCGTGCAATTGATAATGGTGCTAATGTTGTTGTTATGCATGGAGCACATTTTTTACGGGGAATTGAAGTATATAAAAATAGCCCTATTTTTTATAATTTAGGTTCTATATTCATGGAATTTGAAGCAGGAGAATCTATTATAACGCCAGAAATGTATGAATCTTATGGATTTTCCCCCAATAGTCGACCTTCAGAACTGCATACTCGTAGAGCTAAGGATATTCATGGTAATTTCATCGGATTTAATGCTGAAAGACGTTTTTCTGAAAATTGTCTTTTACAACTAGATTTTGAAAATGGTCAATTAACTTGGTCTCTTTTACCCATAGATTTGCAACTTAATGCTTCTCGAACACTAGATCGTGGTATTCCTAAAACGGTATCACATACCATAGGCCATGAGATTGCACAAAATTTAACAAAATATAGTCTACATTATAATACAAAACTGGTATATGATGAGAATGATGGGTATATTCACCCCGTGTTTGATAACAACAACCCGCCTGTTTGAGTTAGGTTGGAAATGGCTTCTACGTTTGTGCCTTATATACTGCTTCCAAGGGTAGTATTTTGTGTACGAACAGATAATTTCATCATGGCTACCGCACATCTTGTACATTATTTAAACACCAGTCGAACCAACAACTTCTCACGGAAATCATTTGGCCAACTTGCCATTTTCAGATTACCTCGCAAACTCTCTCGCATCATCACCTAATTTGCTGATATAATATATTTTTTCTTCTTTTTCATTTCCAATACTGTCGCTTGCTCATTTTTATTACCAGTTGAGCGTTTTTGCGACAACACAAGCCCTTGAGATTCCAAACCGTCACACTATGAAAGGCACTCATCACATCTTTTTCAAAACTATGACACAATGTTTTGCCATCAATAGCAATCAACTCTCGCCCATTAAATTCTCTTATCTCATTGATTAGATTTATAAAAACATCATTCATCCATTTCGAGTCAACTTTTTTAATAATTCGTGCAACGGTATCATCCACAGGAATCCCAATATTCAAATTTACGATGTTTTCGCAACCAATCAAAATGCGTCTCGCCAAACATTTTTATATCTGCCCAACCACTCGTACCAGAGATGACAGCACTTACCACTAAAAAATAATGTCTAAAAAATGGTGTTTTTGGTTATAACGACGTGGATCTTGGGGTTTATCTAGTTGATTGAATATGTTAATGTTTTTTCCTAATGTATGTTTTAAACAATATTTACATATGGATATTAGGTAATGAATATATCTATTGGTCGATCAGTTTTTTAGTGTTTTTTTGAATTGGTTAAAAAAGAGGCGATCTGCCTCTGGGCTAAATGTCAATTAGTTCGGCTGGAAACGCTATTGGGAATATAATATTTAACTTCACTTTCTTTCCTTTCTTGGTATTTTTAAACTGGTGAACCTCGTGCACTTGGCGTTTTTCGCCACTCATCGACTTGCTTTCTGTTAATAAACGAATAGGATGTTTAGAATCAAATTGTGTATCAAAATCATTGCAGTCTAATCGTGCAAAACTATGGTGAATTTTAGTCTTAATTTTGATAGTACTTATAGAATTAGGCAAAATTTATATTAATTTAGGTTAACCATTATTGCTATTCTAGCGTTATAATACGATTATTATTTAAACAAAAGGAAAGTAAAATGACTTATATCGTAAAAGGTTTCGCAGCTATGTCTGCGGATACGCCACTTGTTCCCTTTAATGTACCACGCCGTGCTTTGCGTACGGACGATGTGCAAATTGATATTCTTTACACTGGTGTGTGCCATTCCGATTTACATATGGCTCGTAACGATTGGGGCGTGTCGCAATTTCCTGTTGTGCCGGGGCATGAAATTGTAGGGCGTGTAAAAGCCGTTGGTTCGGCGGTGACTAAATTCAAAGTGGGTGACTTAGTTGGTGTAGGTTGTTTGGTGGATTCTTGCCGTAGTTGTTATCATTGCCAACATGATTTAGAACAGTATTGCGAACAGGGTTCAACGCAAACTTATGGCGACGTAGATCGCCACGATCATACACCAACTTACGGCGGCTATTCTAAAGAAATTGTAGTGAGTGATGCGTTCGTGTTAAGCGTGCCTGAAAATTTAGATACAAAAGCTGTGCCGCCAGTATTATGTGCTGGGATTACTACTTGGTCGCCATTGCGTCATTGGAACGTGGGTAAAGGCTCAAAAGTGGCTGTTGTAGGTTTGGGTGGTTTAGGACACATGGCAATTAAACTCGCTAAAGCATTGGGTGCAGAAGTGACATTATTCACTCGTTCACCCGCCAAATCACAAGATGCTTTGCGTTTAGGGGCAAGCCAAATTATTGTTTCTACTGATGAAGCACAAATGAAATCGGTTTATAATCAGTTTGATTTAATTATTGATACGGTGCCATATAGCCATGATGTTAGTCCTTATATGCCAACCTTAGCCATTGATGGTACCTTGGTTTTTGTCGGGTTGATTGGAAAACACCCTGACTTTTCTACGGTACCTTTGGTGCTTGGAAGACGATCTATTGCAGGTTCTGCTATTGGTGGGATTGCTGAAACCCAAGAATTATTGGATTTCTGTGGTAAGCATAATATCGTGTCGGACGTAGAAATGATTAATATGGCAGACATCAATACGGCTTATGAGCGTATGCTAAAAAGCGATGTGAAATACCGCTTTGTGATTGATATTGCAAATACATTATAAATTCTTGGAAAAAACAACCGCACTTTTTGATCTGCTATCTGAAAGTTAGATGAATACTAACTGAATAAGACGCAGATCATTTTGCCAAGTGCGGTGCTTTTCCGCTAATATTTACGCTTTAGTCTTTTGGTAAAATATAAAGCGAAACTAACAGTCCACCCCAAATAATGCCTAGGGCGACAATCATCATAATAATGGCACTGGTACTCATCTTATTCCCCTTTTTCTACGCGGTGTTCTGCTAAAACTTCATCTTTCCATTTTAAGCGAGAGAGTAAAATAGAAACGACAACTAAGGCAATTGCCATTCCCCAACCAAAGGTATTGACAAACCAGCTTGGATAGCCTTCATAACCCTCACTAAATACTTTGGCACCTTCACTTAATAACATAAAGGCTAAAATACCTGTCGTGATAACGATACATAAACGCCATACAAAACCCACTTTGAATGATGAGGTTTCATTTAAATGATTACCTAATACACTTAGTTTCTCGTTAGCTACAATCGCAATTAATGACACAAATGCCACTGCAACAATACCAAAGTAGTTGACGAATTTATCCATTACATCAAGCATTGGTAAACCTGTTGTTGTACCAAATAAGAATACTGAAACCACCATCATAGGTAAGCCTACTAAGAAAGTAACTTTAGAGCGGCGAATACGAAGTTTATCTTGTACAGCGGAAATAATGACCTCAATCACCGAAATAAACGAGGTTAATGCAGCAAAGGTCAGTGAACCAAAGAATAACACGCCAAGCACTTGACCAAATGGTGCTTCATTAATAATAGTTGGGAATGCAAAGAAAGCTAAACCGATACCACCTTTTGCTACTTCACTCACTTCCTGACCACCCGCGGTTGCCATAAAACCAAGTGCAGCAAAGACTCCGATCCCGGCTAATACTTCAAAACTAGAGTTAGCAAAACCTACCACTAAACCTGAACCGGTTAAATCAGAATCTTTTTTCAAGTAAGAGGCGTAGGTGATCATAATCCCGAAACAGATAGATAATGAGAAGAAGATTTGTCCGTAAGCAGCAATCCATACGCTTGGATCAGAGAGTTTTGACCAATCTGGCGTAAATAACGCATCCAACCCTTTGGCAGCACCCGGTAGGAATAAAGATGAAATCACCAAAATAAGGAACATAACCACTAGTAATGGCATTAAAATAGAAGAACTTTTAGCGATCCCTTTTTGTACACCTAAGGCTAAAACTGCTAGGGCAATAATCCAAACGGCAATTAATGGACCAACGACCATGCCAACAAATTCAAAGCTAACGCCTTGAGCAATATCGCCCATTTTTAAGAATTCACCCACGAAGAAATCAACGGGTTTATCCCCCCATGCTTTGGTGAAAGAAAAGTAGGTATAGGTTGCCGCCCAGCCAAGCACTACCGCATAGTAAATACCAATAATCACATTGACCATCACTTGCCACCAACCGAACGTTTCAAAATGTTTGCTGAAACGACGATAAGACAATGGGGCACCACCACGATGACGATGCCCGATAGCATAGTCTAAAAATAATAATGGAATACCTGCGGTTAATAATGCGATCAAATAAGGTATAATAAATGCACCGCCTCCATTTTCATAGGTTGTGTAAGGAAAACGCCAAATGTTTCCCAAACCAACCGCTGAACCAATGGCAGCAAGAATGAACGCTCTGCGTCCAGAAAAAGTTTCACGTGTAGAATGACTCATTCTACCCCCTTGTAATAATGTGAATTAAACAGTAGATCCGAAAATATAAACGAAAATGCTGTTTAGTCAATAAAAAATAGATAAAAATTTGAAAAAACAATAAATCTAATCTTAAAAGTAGGTGTTTTATGCTAGATAATATTTATATTACTCATGGTTATACTGCGAATTCACAAAAACATTGGTTTGCTTGGTTAAAAGTGCGGTTAGAAAATCAAAAAATTGTTACACAAATTTTTGATATGCCAAATTCTAGTCAACCCGATCCACAGGAATGGTTAACATTTCATCAAAAAAATATTCACCAACTCGATCAAAATAGTTATTTTATCGGGCATAGTTTAGGTTGTATTGCGACCTTACGTTTTTTACAACAAGCAAAAATAAAAATTGGCGGGGTGATTTTAGTGTCTGGTTTTGCGGAAAAATTGCCGAATTTGCCTGAATTGGATGGGTTTAATGAAACTCGCTTAGATTTCACCGCACTTATTGATCAAATTCCGCAACGTGTGGTGATTGCATCGGACGATGATGATGTAGTAAATGTACAATTTACTCGCCATTTAGCTCAAAATCTGCGAGCGAATTATATTGAAGTTTCTGGTTATCAACATTTTCTAGATAGACAAGGGGTGACGGAATTACCTTTGCTGTATGATGAAGTGTTGAAAATGATACATCATTAATAGGATAGGAATAAACTCATGACAGCATCTAAAACCGACTTAAGAATTATTCGCAGCCATAAACTTATTCGCCAAGGTTTAATAGAGTTGCTTAACCAAAAAAGCTATCACGATATCAACGTACAAGATATTTTAGATGCTGCTATGGTGAATCGTTCTACCTTTTACACCTATTATTCAGGCAAAGATGATCTTGTGGGGCAGATGATTTTGGATTTAAAAACCGAGATAAAACAATTAATTGAACAACGCCAACAAGCAGAGAATTTAGAACATTTTTTTGAAATCGCGATGCCTAAATGGTACGAACTTCGTCATCTTTTATTAGCCTTATGGAAAGTGTATACCCCACGCCATCATCTGTTTGATGATATGGTGAAAATGTTTCAACAATCTTTTATCCAATTAGCCCAAGGAAAAAGTGTGAGTGAACAAGATTTACCATTGCAATCACTGTTATTTGCCCATTCATTTTTAACCGCTATCCGCTTTTTCTTTGAAAAAGATGAAAAACCGAATGCGAAAAAAATTATGACCTTATGGCAGAATACACTAGATATTGCAAGCGAGAAAAAAGGGTAAAAAACACCGCACTTTGGCATAAATAACGGATCTGCCCCATTTACAAATTTTCCCTTATCTTTTTTTAGTGCTATTACATCAAATACTTTCAAAAGTTTCAAGTATGATTAAAATTTTTATTTAGGAAATTCAATAAATTAGATATTTTTAGCTGGCACTTCGTGCACTCCGACTAGAAGATAAATTAGATTTGTATTGCGTAGGCAGCAATGCTCATTTATTATTACAACGATATATAGGGGAAAGGGAGTTAAGCGATTGAAGGGATGAATATGGCAAAATTTGATAAATAATTCGGCATGAGAGTAAAAAAGGACTCTCTCATGGTGGGGAGGTCTTTAGCGATCGTACCAACGCTGATTTCAATGCCTGATGGTCAAAATAACGCTTAACCGATGAAGAAATTTTCTCACAAGGGTAGCTTGAACTTTGGGTTCAAAAGATGAGCACATTTTTATTCATTAATAAGGGAAATAACATGACTAATTTTATTAAAACCCGTGCGGCGGTTGCCTACGCTCCAAACCAACCTTTAGTAATTGAAGAACTTGATTTAATGCCTCCGCAAATAGGTGAAGTGCTAGTGAAATTAGTGGCGACAGGCGTGTGCCATACAGATGCTTACACTTTATCAGGCAAAGATTCGGAAGGTGTGTTTCCGTGTGTGCTTGGTCACGAAGGTGCTGGCATTGTGCAAGCGGTGGGCGAAGGTGTAACGGATTTTAAGGTAGGTGATCATGTTATTCCTCTTTATACCGCCGAATGTGGTCAGTGCAAATTCTGCAAGTCAGGTAAAACCAATTTATGTTCAGCTGTACGTGAAACGCAGGGCAAGGGCCTAATGCCAGACGGCACAGTACGCTTTTTCAAAGATGGTCAGCCGATTTTCCACTATATGGGTACATCGACTTTCTCGGAATACACAGTGGTTTCGCAATATTCGTTGGCTAAAATTCAAGAAGATGCACCACTCAATGAAGTGTGCTTACTTGGCTGTGGTGTAACCACTGGTATTGGGGCAGTGACTAAAACGGTAAAGGTGAAAGAGGGCGATACGGTAGCGATTTTCGGTTTAGGGGGTATTGGCTTGGCCGCTATTATCGGGGCACGTATGTCTAAAGCAGGACGAATTATAGCCATTGATATTAACCCTGAAAAATTTGCCAAAGCCAAAGAATCGGGGGCTACCGATTGCATCAATCCCAATGATTTTGATAAACCTATTCAAGAGGTGATTATTGAAATGACCGATGGTGGTGTGGATTATTCCTTTGAATGTGTCGGCAATGTGGATTTAATGCGTTCGGCACTGGAATGCTGCCATAAAGGTTGGGGCGAAAGCGTGATTATCGGCGTGGCACCAGCGGGGGCGGAAATTCGTACGCGTCCATTCCAATTGGTTACTGGGCGTGTATGGCGTGGTTCGGCATTTGGTGGTTTTAAAGGCCGCAGTGAATTACCGGGGTTAATCAGTCGCTATCAACAAGGTGAGTTTAAGTTGAGCGATTTTATTACCCACACCATGCCACTGGAAGATATCAATAAAGCCTTTGATTTAATGCACGAAGGCAAATCCATTCGCACAGTGATTCATTTTTAAGGAAACATCATGGAATTGATTAGCGAAAATCGTTGTTTTGGCGGTAGTCATCGCCGTTATCGCCATTTTTCAAAAGCCAATCAATGCGAAATGGTGTTTGCGATTTATTTGCCACCACAAGCCTTAGTTGGTGAAAAAGTGCCGGTATTGTATTGGTTGTCGGGTTTAACTTGTACCGATGAAAATTTCGCCACCAAAGCAGGCGCACAACGCTATGCTGCAAAACACAGTGTTGCCTTAGTGATGCCCGATACTTCACCGCGTGGCGAAAACGTAGCAAATGATGAACGCTATAATTTAGGGCAAGGAGCAGGCTTTTATGTGAATGCAACCAGTGAACCTTGGGCGAGTCATTATCAAATGTATGATTATGTCGTGAACGAATTGCCAGTCCTGATTGAGCAGCATTTTCCAGTAAACAACATGAAAAGTATTGCAGGGCATAGTATGGGAGGACACGGGGCATTGCAAATTGCCTTGAAAAATCCTGAGCGTTATCGCAGTGTGTCCGCGTTTGCACCGATTGTAAATCCAAGCCAAACTCCTTGGGGGCAAACAGCATTTCATGCATATTTAGGTGAAAATCCTAAGGAATGGGCAAATTACGACAGCACAGAATTATTACGCCAAGTCAGCCATGCTATTCCAATTCGTATTGACCAAGGCTTGAGCGATGACTTCTACCCTGTGGAACTACAACCTGAGAAATTTATTGAGATTGCCGAACAAAAAGGTTTCTTTTTAGCATATTTTATGCACGCAGGCTACGATCATAGTTACTATTTTGTAAGTAGTTTTATTGGTGAGCATATTGCGTTTCATGCTCAATATTTGAAATAGAATTTAAGCCAGCTTGCACTGGCTTTTTTATCAAATATGTGCTTAATTTTTTAGGGCAAAGAATAACCTGCCCCAAAGTGCGGTGCATTTAGTTACAAACGATTAAATAATGACTAAACCACCATCACGCTGGATTTGCCCACTGACAGCTAAATTAATCAATAACAGCCCCGCACTTTCTAACAATCTAGCACGTTGTAATTTACCTGCATCCACTAATTTGGCACCACTGTTTGCTAACGCCGCAAAAATGGCTTGTTTAGCCTCTTGACTGTCACTTGCAAAGAGTAAACTGGCTGGATTGCCTTTTACTTGGCAAGTTGCCAAAGAGTCAGAAAAGTTGATATTAAACCCTTTTACTACTTGGCTTTGTAGTAATTTCCCCGCCAAAATTTCTGCATTGGATGTGCCTTGTGGTACCAGCAATTCATCAAGATTAGCAAAGCTAATTGGGTTGGTAATATCAATCACGATTTTGCCAGCAAAATGTTTGCCGTGGGTTTCTACTAACGGGGCAAGATCAGGGAATTTCACCGCTAATACCACGATGTTGCCGAGTTCATGCCCATCATAGTCCCGTCCGATAATATCAATCTCGTTGCCACAACGTGCAAAGAGTTTGGCGATTTGTGAACCAATCATGCCACGTCCGCCGAAAATACTAATTTTTGCCATTTTTTGCTCCTGTTTTAACCAAAAGATAAGTTTATTGTAAGGCGTGGTATGCGTGAATACAAGCGACAAAAAGAGATAAATAAGTAGGTAAAGCATACGAAAACAAGGGGAGTGTTGTTTTTGTGCTATTTATACCAATAACACCGCCATTAACCCACTCGCCTCTACTTTTAACCCTAAAATCAGCAATACTACATAGACTAAATTTCTAAAAAATAAGGTACTTAATTTAGGGCGAATATAAACGCCCATAAATAAAAACACGATAGAAATGAGCATAATTAGACATAGCATTACATATTGCGTGCTAAATAAATAACTTAATTCTTGGTGTAATAAACTAATTTGTAACAATTTGCTCAATAAATAACAAATATTACTCACTTTGACGATTTCATCTTTATTATCGCTACGATTGAGTAAATACATCATTAAAATCGGCGACATAGCATTGGTACTACTACCGACTAAACCTGCGATAAAACCGAATATAATTTGATTGTAGTGCGTATTTTTGACATTAAAGGGTTGAATTGATGTATATTGACTTAATAAACCTGTGATAGCGTAATATAAAGTTACCACTGCCATGACTAAATATAAAAAGGCATCCGACACAATCAGCAATAATTTTACCCCTAAAATACTGCCTATCACGCTAAATAAAATTAAACGCCAATAATATTGGCAATACGCCCATAATGTTAATTTTTGCGTTTTCGGTTTTACCCATAATACGAGTAAGCTCATCATGGCACAAGGAATAGCAAGCATGACAATCGCATGTGATAAGGGCATATGCAATGATAAGGCGACTGTACCTATCATCGGAAAGCCCATGCCTGTAATACCGTGCAAAATGCTGGCTAAAATAATGGCAATATACAGCATCGCTATTTCCTGGGGGATTGATGGTGAGAGATATCAATATATTATCATTGTATTTCCAAGCAGAACAAGCCAAAAATAAATCAGCAAAACTGCGGTGCAAATTTTGCCTATTTTGGCAAGATAAGCGCAAAAAAAATACCGCACATTTGGATGATGTACAAATGTAAGGTGTTTTTTTGAGAGGCTGGCAAATTATTGGGGGTTCTTAATTTCTTTCACTCTATCTGCCGCATAACCCCAAATACGATCTTCACGATATGGGTATGGACTGTTGCGGTCTTTGAGTAGCATAATTGGAATAACCCATAATACACATAGTGATGCAAAACCGCCAATAATACCGATAACGTAATCTGTACTGGTGACTAAGTTATGGCTTTCAATATACCAAATATAATAAATCATTACTGGAATATTGAGTAGAAAGATTGAGCCGAATCCCGGATTGTACCAACGACGTAATTTATATGAAGTTACCCCATGATTAGTGACTTGCAAGCAGGCTTGTAATACTTGGATTAAGCCGTACCAAATGCAATCAGGGAAAATAATTGCAATGATATAGAATGTATAGCAAAGGAATACATTGTTGATCATCACTAAATTGGCATTAGTGGGATAACGGTTAAAATCATTACCGTGGTTGCCTAATAACACGATATTAAAAATGCTAGGGAAACCACCCGGATAAGCATATTCTTCAAATTGGTGTACTAACATTGCCATCCAACTTAAAGTTAAAATCACTTGGATTTCGCTTAGTTGATTGTGTCCCCAAAGGGCGAGATAGTAGGCAAGCAAAATAAATAGCACCATACCTACGTTATACCAGTTATGACGATACCAATTCATCATTGTAAACTCCTTATTTTGTTTCTGTTGCTTCAACAATTAATACTCGAGATGTGCTACTGTCTTTGCGACTTTTATTGATTTTTTGATAGAAATCTGAGTGATACCAGGCTTGAGCTTGTTCTGCATTTTCAAATTCAATAATGCTGACTACGCCATTTGAATCACCTTCAAGCATTTCTGGCTTGGTGGCTTTTAGCACTACTTTACCGCCATAAGGTTTAAGCGAATCCATAAAACCTGCACGATATTCTTGCATTCCTGCTTGGTTCGTAACATTTACTTCACCAATCACATAAGCAGGGGCAGCTAATACTGATCCAGTGAAAAGTGCGGTAAAAATTATGGAAATTAATTTAATAAATTTCATCGTTGTCTCCTTGTTAATAGAAAATTATGCTTTCTCTTTGGCAAGTTGTTCCATTGCCATTCTCGCCCAGTTACGCCATTCAATCGCTAAGTGCCATTTATGCCCTTCAATCATTTCTTGATCTACGCCTTTTGGCATAAATACGCCAAGTAACACTTCGCAACCGGTGTCAGTATTGCGGAACTGGTGGAATGCTGCCACGGCAGTTGAATGATCACCCTCAATCACAGGGCAAGAAATGTAATTTACGTACGGATATTTTGCTTCATCACGAATCGCTTTTGCTTGTGCTGGAGCATTTTCAATACTTGGGTAGAATTTGCCGATTAAATTCACTGGCTTATCCCAACAGCCCACGGTTTCAATAATACGGCGATTGCCACCCTCGGTATCTTTAATCATGTAATGCTCAGGGTTCGCTTTCCAGTTGGTTTGCTCGCTGAATGTACGGAAACATTTTAAGAAGTCTTCTGCTTTCAAGCCGTCAACTTGCATCACAGCTTGGCTTAATACCAACTCACCATTGCAAGTGTTTGCGAAGTGTTGGAATTTCACATCCATTTCGTCCATTTCTTGTTTAAGAATACGATCTACACCTTCGTGTCCTAATTTAGTTTTGATTAAATCTAAAGCGATATAAGCACGTTCTAATTCTTTGCGAAGTAATTCAATTTCGCTGATTTCTTGACCGTTGATGATTGAACGAATATTTGACATTTTTGTTCTCCTAATTGAGTGATTAATTACATAAAGCTCGTTGGCTTTCAATGGTTATTATTATAAATTGATTACCAACTGAAACAACCAACAGCAATAAGTAGTACTATAGGGATAAGCAGACATATTGTTTATTTTGTATGGATAAACAAATTTTATATAGTTATATTGTTGGGTGAAATCATAAAGTGCGGTATTTTTTCCACTATTTTCTTAACTTCACTAATTCTACCGCATGATCAGCCCCTTTTTTGAGAATAAGATTTGCCCGTTCTCTGGTGGGTAAAATATTTTCTTTCAAATTTAACCCATTAATATCATCCCAAATTTTGCCAGCGGTTTGAATGGCTTTTGGTTCGGATAAATTCGCATAATGTTTGAAATAAGAATTTGGATTATTAAATGCACTTTGGCGGAGTTTTAGGAAACGATGGATATACCATTTTTTTAGTAATTCTTCTTCAGCATCTACATAAATAGAAAAATCTACAAAATCCGAGACAAAGATTTCTGCTTTAGTGCTGATTTGTAATACATTTAAACCTTCTAAAATTAAGATGTCAGGTTGATCAATGATATTAAATTGATCGGGGATAATATCATAGGTTAAATGTGAATAAATGGGGGCTTTGACGTTGTTTTTGCCGGATTTAATATCGGCTAAAAATTGTAGAAGTTTTGGGGTGTCATAAGAAATTGGAAACCCTTTTTTATCTAAGATTTTTTTTTCTTTAAGTATATCGAGTGGATATAGAAATCCATCTGTGGTGATGAGATCTACTTTACGTTCATTCGGCCACTGGCTTAATAAAGTTTGAATAATTCGAGCTGATGTACTTTTCCCCCCCGCTACACTCCCTGCAATACTAATAATATAGGGAACCGTTGGGTTTTGTACGCCTAAGAAACGGTTTAATACGGTTTGGCGGCGGATATTTTCTTCAATGTAATAATTGAGCAAACGAACTAATGGCAAATATATCGTACTGACTTCATCTAAGGAAAGCTCTTCATTGAAACCTAATAGTGGCTTTAGATCTTGTTCTGTCAGTTTTAATGGAACAGATTTTCGCAATTCCGCCCATTGTTCACGTTCAAAGGTTAAAAAAGGACTAAGAGGTTTGCTGTTAGAATAAATAACGTCCGTCACAATAATATCTTTAGTAGAATAATATAAGATATGCAAAATATACCTTAATTTGCGGTAAAGTGGCATAAATTTTTATAACAATGTTAGTGTTTAAAACAGAATGATGAAATTCTGCTTGTTTATTAGTCGAATAATAGGAAATTTCGCTTTTTTTATTAAAAAATACTTGTCAGGGCGTAAAATTTCCCTATAATACGCCTCACTTGCTTACGATATGCCGACTTAGCTCAGTAGGTAGAGCAACTGACTTGTAATCAGTAGGTCATCAGTTCGATTCCGATAGTCGGCACCATTATTTTTCGTAAACAAGCAATTCATTTGTGGAGGGGTTCCCGAGCGGCCAAAGGGGGCAGACTGTAAATCTGTTGGCTCAGCCTTCGAAGGTTCGAATCCTTCTCCCTCCACCATTCTTAATGAATTTGTTTGATGGACAGATGAATTTAGGACTGCGGGCATCGTATAATGGCTATTACCCTAGCCTTCCAAGCTAGAGATGCGGGTTCGATTCCCGCTGCCCGCTCCAAGTAAGCGCTGATATAGCTCAGTTGGTAGAGCGCACCCTTGGTAAGGGTGAGGTCGGCGGTTCAAATCCGCCTATCAGCACCACTTCTTAATTTCAACTTCCTTTGATATAAACCGAATTTTAGTTACATTAGGTTAATGTGGTGTTATTGTACCATCGATAACCGTGTTTTTTAGAGGGACTTCTTAACATGTCTAAAGAAAAATTTGAACGTACAAAACCGCACGTTAACGTGGGTACAATCGGCCACGTTGACCATGGTAAAACAACTTTAACAGCAGCAATCACCACTGTATTAGCAAAACACTACGGTGGTGCTGCGCGTGCATTTGACCAAATCGATAATGCACCAGAAGAAAAAGCCCGTGGTATCACCATCAACACTTCACACGTTGAATACGATACCCCAACTCGTCACTATGCACACGTTGACTGTCCGGGACACGCCGACTATGTTAAAAACATGATTACCGGTGCGGCACAAATGGACGGTGCAATCTTAGTAGTAGCAGCAACCGATGGCCCAATGCCACAAACTCGTGAGCACATCTTATTAGGTCGCCAAGTAGGTGTTCCTTACATCATCGTATTCTTAAACAAATGCGACATGGTAGATGACGAAGAGTTATTAGAATTAGTGGAAATGGAAGTGCGTGAACTTCTTTCACAATACGATTTCCCAGGCGATGACACCCCAATCGTGCGTGGTTCTGCCTTAAAAGCCTTAGAAGGTGAAGCAGAATGGGAAGAAAAAATTCTTGAGTTGGCTAACCATTTAGATACTTACATTCCAGAACCTGAACGTGCGATTGACCAACCGTTCTTATTACCAATTGAAGACGTATTCTCCATTTCTGGTCGTGGTACTGTAGTAACAGGTCGTGTAGAACGTGGTATTATCCGTACAGGTGATGAAGTGGAAATCGTGGGTATCAAAGATACCGCGAAAACAACCGTAACGGGTGTAGAAATGTTCCGTAAATTACTTGACGAAGGTCGTGCAGGTGAAAACATTGGTGCATTATTACGTGGTACTAAACGTGAAGAAATCGAACGTGGTCAAGTGTTAGCAAAACCGGGTTCAATTACCCCACACACTGACTTTGAATCAGAAGTTTATGTATTGTCAAAAGAAGAAGGTGGACGTCACACTCCATTCTTCAAAGGTTACCGTCCACAGTTCTACTTCCGTACCACAGACGTAACAGGTACAATCGAATTACCAGAAGGCGTGGAAATGGTTATGCCAGGCGACAACATCAAAATGACTGTGAGCCTAATCCACCCAATTGCGATGGACCAAGGTTTACGCTTTGCGATTCGTGAAGGCGGACGTACAGTAGGTGCTGGCGTGGTAGCGAAAATTGTTAAATAATTAACGATTTAACGAATATATTTTAGGGGCGTATTGAATACGCCCTTTTGTTTTTCTCAAGTTGAAACTTTAATTCCATCTTAAAATTTGTGATCTTGATTCCAGTTTTGACCTATATTACTTTCTTTAAATAAATTTATTGATAATACTATGTTTTTATTTATGGAATTTCTAAAAATGAAATATGCTTTTATTGATTACGAAAACATCAATTCTTTGGATTATCTTAATCTAACCCAATATGAAAAAATATTTTTATTCATTGGCGCTAACCAAACAAGTATTAGGCTTGCAGAAAAATATACAGTACCACTAAATATAGTCGTCATTACTGTGGATAAGATTGCAGATAATAATTTGGATTTCCATATCGCTTATTATCTTGGCAAATGTGATCACTCGGTGGATAAAATGATTCAATTTGATATTATTTCAAATGATAAAGGTTATTTGGGCATTTGTGATTATATTCATAAGTTAACAACACGACATTGCCAACTTATTCGTCCACAAGATGAGAGTAAAGCACAAAATACATTAGAATCAACCAATAATCAAAATAAACTTGAAAGCAAAGAAAATGTGAAATTGAGTCAATCCATTTCAGATAAGATAATGGAGAGAGCTTTTAAGTTGGTTATTCATTTTCTAACTCAATCAGAAGAACGGCATTTACCGAAGAAAAAGCAAACATTATATAATTATATCTCTAGTAGAATAAATTTTGTGGAAATCACGCAGGATCTTAAACAGCATATCACCAATAATATCATTGAACTATTGGAAAAAGAGAAGTGGATTACGATTAAAAATAGTCAAGTGGTCTATTTAAAAAAGTGAAAAATAGAGATAAAGATAGGTATTAAGTATGTCAGTATAACTTAAATATCCATAACTAAATAGTTAAAGCAAAACTATATCAATAGACTATAGTTAAATATTTATTATTTTTAATCAAGATGGAGAATTATGTTAAGATTTAGATTGTTTTTTTTTATTTTATTTAGGAAAGTAATAAATGAGGAAATTATTCCAATGTGTTAAAAAGATGTCTGCTTTATTTGCTAGCTTATTACTCGGTGCTGTAGCTTGTTCTAACTTGTATCCGGCGTTTGGCGGTTCTCCCGATGAACAAAGTCGGGCAAAAATTAATAAATCGCCAAACTTTGATGGCAAGACTTTTGTTAATTTAGAGCCTACACCAACAGGTTTCCAAAAAGCTGCAAATGGGGAAGAAACTTCATGGTTAAAACGTATTTTTGAAATTGCCTTTCCCCCTGATGGAAAGCAGCCTAGTGAGCCTTTACCGAGCTTAAAGTTAGATACTACTCAGATAGAAAATGGTAGTTTTACATGGCTTGGACATTCCACGGTATTATTTAAGCTTAATGACAAAATTTTAATCACCGATCCTGTATTTCATCGTGCTTCTCCAATCTTTTTTGGCGGTAAACCTTTTACTATGACCTATACACCAAGTGTGGCAGACTTGCCAGCCATTGATGCAGTGATAATCTCTCACGATCACTATGATCATCTTGATTATCAAGCTATTCAAGAAATTAACCCAAAAACAACGCACTTTTATGTACCATTAGGTGTGAAAGGACATTTACAACGTTGGGGTGTACCAGATGAAAAAATTACTGAGTTAGATTGGTATGAGCATGCTCAACTGGATCAACTCCATATTACCTTAACGCCATCTCGCCATTTTAGTGGGCGTGGGCTAACCAACCGAAATACTACATTGTGGGGAAGTTGGGTGATTAAGTCACCATTATTAACAGTCTTTTTTAATGGTGATGGGGGATATGGTCAACATTATAAATTGCTTGGCGAAAAATATGGTCCGTTTGACATCGCTTTAATAGAAAATGGCGCTTATGATGATCATTGGCCTTTGATTCATATGACACCTGAACAATCAGTACAAGCTACTGTGGACTTGAAAGCAAAAGTAGTATTACCAATTCATTGGGCAAAATTCGATTTAGCTAACCATAATTGGCGTGATCCTATTCAGCGTTTTTTAACAGCTGCTGAGAAACAGGATTTTCAAACGGTCACACCTAAAATAGGGCAAACTTTCACCTTGAATAAATTACCACAGGAAGATTGGTGGTCCGTGGTGAAATAGATTGGTTTAGCGTAAATGTTAAATCAAGGTTAATAATTAATTGGTTATCTGTTATTTTTTGCATGAGTATTTGATCTATATCAGATCTTATAACTGTTTTTAGGTAAAATTATGCGGTAATTACTCCAAAATGTTATAATCCACTCCAGTTAAATATTTTACAACTTTTAGGAGAAATCATTATGAGTAATGCTGTTGAAAATGCAGTTAGCCCAGCCCAAGCAGAAGTAAATGCACTGGTTGAAAAAGGTTTAGTGGCGTTGGAAGAATTCCGCAAGCTGGACCAAGAACAAGTGGATTATATCGTTGCCAAAGCATCAGTGGCGGCATTAGATAAGCACGGCATATTAGCCATGCACGCTTATGAAGAAACAGGGCGTGGTGTGTTTGAAGATAAAGCCACCAAAAACCTGTTTGCCTGTGAGTATGTCGTGAATAATATGCGTCATCTGAAAACCGCTGGCATAATTAGTGAAGATGACGTAACGGGCATTACCGAAATTGCGGATCCTGTCGGTGTGATCTGTGGTATCACGCCAACCACCAACCCAACATCAACGGCCATTTTTAAAGCCTTAATTGCGTTAAAAACCCGTAACCCGATTGTATTTGCATTCCACCCATCCGCTCAACAATCTTCTGCTCATGCGGCTCAAGTAGTGTATGATGCTGCCGTAGCAGCAGGAGCCCCAAAAGACTGTGTGCAATGGATTAGCAAACCATCAATGGAAGGCACTTCTGCTTTAATGAAACATCCCGGTATTGCGACGATTCTTGCTACAGGTGGTAATGCCATGGTGGAAGCCGCTTATTCTTGTGGTAAACCAGCATTGGGCGTAGGGGCAGGTAACGTGCCAGCTTATGTAGAAAAATCAGCCAATCTTGAACAAGCAGTGCATGACATTGTGATGTCAAAATCCTTTGATAACGGTATGATTTGTGCATCAGAGCAAGCGGCTATTGTGGATGCAGAAATTTATGATGCCTTTGTCAAAGAAATGAAATCCTACGGCGTTTATTTGGTCAACAAAAAAGAAAAAGCCTTATTAGAAGAATTTATTTTCGGTGTAAAAGCCAACGGTGCGAACTGTGCAGGTGCAAAATTAAATCCGAACGTGGTAGGAAAACCTGCTGCTTGGATTGCGGAACAAGCTGGTTTTACCGTTCCACCAAAAACCAATATTTTATTAGCCGAATGTAAATTAGTGGGCGAAAAAGAACCATTAACCCGTGAAAAATTATCACCTGTGTTAGCGTTATTGAAAGCAAATTCTACCGAAGAAGGTTTAGCCCTTTCAGAAGCTATGGTGAATTTCCACGGTTTAGGTCACTCAGCAGCGATTCACACTAAAAACGCTGATTTAGCCAAAACATTCGGTGAACGAGTGAAAACCATTCGTGTCATTTGGAACTCACCATCAACCTTTGGTGGTATCGGTGATGTGTATAACTCTTTCTTACCATCTTTAACACTCGGCTGTGGTTCGTACGGTAAAAACTCCGTCGGTAACAACGTAAGTGCGGTGAATTTAATTAATATTAAACGTGTGGGCAGACGGAGAAATAATATGCAATGGTTTAAAGTTCCATCAAAAATTTACTTTGAACGTGATTCAATTCAATACTTAAAATCAATGAAAGATGCGGAAAAAGTGATGATTATCACCGACCGTTCAATGGTGGATTTAGGCTTTGTCGATCGCATTACCGATCAACTCCGTCAACGCCGTAATAAAGTGACTTATCAATTATTCTGTGATGTCGAGCCAAACCCAAGCATTGAAACCGTCCGCCGTGGTACAGACTTAATGCGGAGTTTCCAACCAGATACTATTATCGCCTTAGGTGGTGGTTCTCCGATGGACGCAGCGAAAGTAATGTGGTTATTCTATGAACAACCAGAAGTGGATTTCCGTGATCTCGTACAAAAATTCATGGATATTCGTAAACGTGCGTTCAAATTCCCACAATTAGGGCGTAAAGCGAAATTTGTAGGTATCCCAACCACATCAGGCACGGGTTCTGAAGTTACCCCATTTGCGGTTATTACCGATGGTGATATTAAATACCCATTAGCGGATTACTCATTAACCCCAACGGTTGCCATTGTTGACCCAGCGTTAGTTATGTCAGTGCCTTCTCACGTTGCAGCAGATACAGGCTTAGACGTATTAACCCACGCCACCGAAGCCTACGTTTCTATCTTAGCCAATGATTTTACTGACGGTTTAGCTTTGCAAGCGATTAAACTAGTGTTTGAAAACCTTGAAAAATCTGTCAAAGAGTTTGATGAACATGCACGTGAAAAAATGCACAATGCTTCAACCATGGCGGGTATGGCATTCGCCAACGCATTCTTAGGTATCAGTCACTCTATGGCTCACAAAATCGGCGGTAAATTCCATACCATCCATGGTCGTACAAATGCAATCTTGTTACCACATGTGATTCGCTATAACGGTACTCGCCCAACTAAAGTGGCAACATGGCCGAAATACACCAGCTACATTGCGGATAAACGCTATCAAGATATTGCCAGAATCTTAGGCTTGCCAGCGGCTACGCCAGCAGAAGGTGTAGAATCCTATGCGAAAGCCGTTCACGATTTAGCGATTCGTTGCGGAATAAAAATGTCCTTGCGTGATCAGGGCATAGATGAACAAGCGTTCTTAGCTGCTCGCCGTGAATTGGCATTACACGCTTATGAAGATCAATGCACCCCAGCCAATCCACGTTTGGCGATGGTGGAAGATATGGAAGAAATTATGACCAAAGCCTATTATGGTGATGAGAAATAATGTCTAAAAATTTATAAAAAATACACCGCACTTTGGTTATTTACTAAAAAATAATCTGCACCTCAAAAGTTGGACTAATCACCGACCTGTAGGGTGCAGATTTTTATAACCAAATATGATGTTTAGCGTTGAAAACGTAAGTTAGACACAAGTTTTTTTCGCTGCAATGCAACAGTTTGGCATAAGCCAAAATTTTTTGCCATTCTTGTTACTTATAATACTCATATCTTAACCAAGCAATCTTTTGGAGAAAATACCATGACTAAACAAGTGCAAACCTTAAACGGCTTATGGGTAACTCAACCTGAACTGACCGAAGCGGAAAGAAATTCACCACTTTACAAATATTATGAGCAACCGCTCGCCCCAGTTGCCCCTGAATTAGTGGCACAAATTAAGCAGATAGACGCAGCCAGAATGTTGCGTGCGGAAAATCTCAATGATTTGCTCAATGACGGCTATTTAGACACCGAAATCGGCTATTGCTTATTTGAAGATGGTACAGGTTGTGCAGCTTCAATGGTGCAAATGCCTGATGTTACAGCGGAAATGTTAGATTGGTGGTTCTGTTGGCACACAGTTGAGCCGATGCGTTATAAAATTTGGGATAATAAAGTTCATGTGGAAGTGCGTGTCAATGAGCAGGATAGCCAACGTTTGCAAAATACGATAATACCAGCCCAAGAGCGTTTGTGGACAACCACGCATACGGCGGTGGAAGACATCGGCACAGGTGTACAAGAAATTGAAATTGAGTTTCAAAGCCCTGCGGATTTTGGTTTTGATGTGGCACGTTTTACCGATAAAGCCGTTACGGGAATTTTGGCAAAAGCGATGGGTGGATTAGTCAAAATGGGACACATTGCTCGTCCGCACGCTAACGGAAAAGGTATTGAATTACGTACCCGTTTTTGGGTGCTTGCCCCACAAACACCACTTGAAATGGTGCGTTGTTTAAGTTTCCACGCGATGGAAGAATACACCAACTTAGCGGCGATTTTGCCGAAAGTCTATGCTGAATTTGGGCATTTGCCGATTGAGCAAAAGTTGGTAAATTCATAAGGAAAAATCACCGCACTTTGTAGAAGTAGGTAAATAAAATACCGCACGTTATAAAAATGTGCGGTATTTTTCACACTCTTTTCCCCTGTTCTGACTATATCCAAACTATTCTGCCATAAAACGAACAAAATATGGCGTAATTCATACCATTTATTCATCGAATCACCCAAAATTCCTGCATGTTGGCGGTTTGCTGGCAAAGTGCAACCAGCTACCTAATTTCGACTTTCACATCGGTAATTATCTGAGCAACTAAATCATCTTTGCACGAATAATAGGCATAAAAGGCGGAGCGATGCCATTAAGCTGATACCTTGATTTTTGCCAGATTTCATACGTATATTGTTATAATTTTCAACGCCTTATGCAATGCCAACCCACATAAACAGTCGACTGAAAAAATCGGATTGGGGAATAAAAACCTGCCTGAGTACATAGCTCCACAAAGCGATTTTCTGGCACAAGGTGGAAATCTCGTTTAATACGCTCAATACGAGCTAATTTTTCATCTTCACCAATACTGTTTGCAAGTAGATCTTTCAAAATTTTAAGACTTTTATCAAGCTGTTCGCCATCGCCTGTAATGTCCAAAAGAATGAAACTTGAACCACTTTCCAAACGGTCGGCAATATCCTTTAACAAAGATAATTTTTGTCCGTCATCAGGAATAAAATGCAAGACCAACAGCAGCGTAGCAGCCTGAAAACATTGCTCTTTCTGTAAATCGTTTATTGTGCAATTTTTTAACACAATATTTGGGTAATCAGAAAGTTTATGCTGTGCTTGACTAATCATTTCTGGCGAAGGATCAAATCCTGTAATTTGCCAATCATCACGATAATCAGCCAATTTTACAATTTCATTTCCTGTGCCACAGCCTGCTACTAATATGGATTTGGGAGAATTTTGATCGAGAATTTTCGGCAAAAAATCCAAAAAATAATGATAACCCGGTATCCAATTGTCCACAAAATTATCGTAATTACTGGCTCTTTCATTAGAAAAAATTTCTATGTGTGTGTCTAACGGCAAATTGCTCATATTTTATTACCTTGAATTGATTATTATTTACGCTGTTTAAACAACCACTCACGGGCTGGTGTGAGCAAATAGGCATAGTCAAACGAATACATATGCTCGCTTGCACCTTTTGTGCCGTCCACGCCTGTAGGCAACACAGAGCCTTTGCTAAAACGAATAAAATTCGCTTTGTTACCTTTGGTGAGTAAGGCTGCGACTTGGCTGTCTTGCTCGGTTTGTGGCAATTTTGCGGAAAATTCTACTTCACCGTATGGTACATTTGCTTTGGCAAGAATTGCACCTACACCTTGTGCGGTTTCAGTCGCTTTATCGCCTGCGGCGGTTACATATAAGAATTTGTTGTTTTTGAGTGGTTCAAGTGAGTTGATGTCCCATTTACTGCCCACAAACATTGATGCTGCAAAGAAATCAGGGTAAAGACTATTTAAATAAAGTGAAATCATACCGCCCATTGATTGCCCTGTGGTATAAAGGCGATTTTGGTCAATAGCGTACGTTTTTGTGAGTTGTTTAATCAGCGGAATAACGAGATCGACTTCATCGGTGTGTTGCCACGCATCATTAACCGCCACACCACTAAACGCTGGCACAAGCACGAACGCAGGATTTTTCGCTTGCGATTCATCGGTTGCCCAAATAATACCGCCATAACCTTGTTTTAATGGTGCAGCTGTACCTTTGCCTGCAGTGCTAGCATCGGCAATAAACATTACCAGCGGATAGGATTTTTTCGGACTGTAGTTTTTCGGCGTGTAGAGATTGTATTCCAACGTTTTACCTGTGGCTTCATCAGTGAATTTAAGTACTTGGAAGCGTGGTGCGATTTGCTCACGCAGGATGGGAAGTGTGGTGTCGTAGCTTTTATCCGCACCACCGTAAGGACTGGCTGAGTTAGACACTGAACCTAATTGCGGACCGCCCACAGCATTTGGGGTAGATTGGGTATTAGCGTTACACGCACTTATGAGCGTGGAAATTAACATAAGAGATAGGATTTTTTTCATGGTTACTCCTTAGATGGTTGCCAATAAATAATGTCATTATAGTAAAGCCCAAACGAGTGGCAATATCTACCAAATTTGACTTTAATCCTAACTTTTAACCTCTATTCGTGCAATATCCAAACTATTTATTTTTAAAAATGTACTAAAATTTGTACTTTCAGCATCGCTTAGTTGCTGTTTTCCTTATCAATGCAAAAATCGCCAGACAATGTGCAATTTATGCACTTTTATTTAACTAAAGCACAATCTATAATGAGAACAATTGCCATTATGTTATTCATGGAGGGTACCATGAACACGCCTAATTCTGAAATCGAAATCATCCCTCGCTTTATTCTGCTTGCTACGGCAGTATCTTATATAGCGTTAGGTATGTTGCTCGGTTTTACCCAAGGGGGATTGGCACCGATATTGCGTAGTTTGGGTGTGTCCTTGGCAGAGTTGCGTTGGGTATATGTGATTTACCTGCCCTTTGGCTTGGCGTTTTTGTGGTCACCGATGATTGATGCTTGGAGGTTGCCATGGTTGGGGCGACGTAGTGGTTGGATTGTGTCATCTCAACTGCTTGCTACAGTTGCTATGCTGATGGTATCTTTTCTCTCGCCCAGTACAGGGAATTGGGTGATGTTGATGTTGTTAGGGCTCGTCGCTACTTTTGCTGCTGCCACTGCCGATGTTGCCTTAGACGCACTTAATGTGGATTTGCTGCCTGAAAAAAATCGTGCCATGGCGGCAGGTTTAAAAATGGGAGGGTTAGCCTTGGGTACTTTAATTGGAGGAGGTGCCTTGGTGGCGTTTTATCCACAAATTGGTTGGCACGGTACATTTGGGGTCATTGCGGCCTGTACGGCGTGCAGCTGCTTGCCGATACTCGCTTTGGTCAGTAAGGAAAGACGCTTATTTCCCCAATCTTTGCCTCAAGGTGTACAGTTTTTACATTTATGGCGTGATACCGTCTTACGCCAACGTTTACTGCGCTTATCGTTACTGGTCTGTACCCTGTTGGCGTTGTTTAATTTTAACCGTTTATTACTGGTGGATATGGGCGTATCGCTTGAACGTATCGGTACTTTACTCGGTACCACCGGTCCTTTTGCCAATGCCCTTGCTGCCTTGATTGCCACGCTATTATTGCACCGTTTAAGTATTAAACAAACCGCGTGGTTAAGCATTGCCGTTTGCCTAGTGGGGAGTGTTATTGTGTGGCTAGGCGCTTTTTATGCTAACAGTAATACAGTGATTATTGGCAGTATCACCGTAACAGCCACTGCGGCAGGATTGTATGTGGTGCTTGGTAGTCTGATACTGGCATGGGCAAAAGGCACGCAAGCTGCTACCGACTATGCTCTTCTGTATGGCGTGGGGCGTTTTATTGGTACATTCGCTCTGATAGGCTTGCCAGCACTGATTCAATCTATCGGCTGGAATATTTTTCTTGCCTTTGCGATCTTGGCATTTGCCATTTCTGCACTTTGGTTTATGCGGATTGTGGATGCTGGTGTGTGAAAAGACGTGTCACCCGCTATATTGCCTCAATAATTTTGTTTATTTTGTCTATTAAGCCTTTATTTTGCATCCTGAAAAAGTTAATACCTTGCATTAGATAAGACTGCACAGAAATGAGCAGTCTTTTTCTGTCCTATTTCGCAACTCCTCCAAACCCCTTTCTGTCACGCCTTAGTATTTTTCCCCATAGCTTTTTAAAAAACTATTTCAGAGCAGACAAGTTGAGTGATCTGGTCGGTGACTTGTACTTCTATTCGGCATACATTTATCAGTTCCCAGTGGAGTTTGTTGCTTAAGTCACACTATTGTTCGCATAAAAGACTAAAAAATCATTTCAGTACATCAGCCAACTTTGTTTTCACTTCATCCACATTCTCTACCACCTGAAAATTCACGCCTAGGGCGGTACTTAAAGCTGCCACTTGTTTCATTTTTTGTTCACGTATGGCAGGATCTGCGGTAGGGCTGAAAATCGCAGGACAGACCTCGTTTAGTCTAGCATTATTGGCTTTAAGCCACTGCATCCGTGCTTTGTCTTCTTCATGCAATTCAGGGGTGTTGCGGGTGTGTCTTGGGTCGCCGTCTTCAATGATTAATACAAATTTTTCGCCGTAGGCTATCAAAGTTTCTAAGTCATCAATGATTTTTTGTCCATCGCCCAATTGCATTTGGCTGCTGTGGATAATAGCGATGGGAAAATCGGCAACATCAATAAATTTTAGGCTTGGGGTATTCATAACAGTCTCCATTAAAGTTAAAATGTGCGGTGGTTTTTGGGGCAAATTTCAGCCTTATTGCGTTACTTCTGCGCCAACTTCTCCACCAAAAAATCTGCCACAGCCCGTACATTAGGCGAGCGGCGGACACCTTCATGCATCACCATATGTAGGTGTGCAGTAAAAACACTTTCTTTACCGGGTAGGCTTATCGCCGTTAAATTATCACTTGGCAACACATAAAAGTCAGGTAGCACGCTAATGCCCACTTTTTGCATAATGAGTTGTTTTATCACCATAAAATCATTGCTACTCAACACCACAGTGCAATTGGTCAGTAAGTTATCTACCAAATACTCTAAAATGCCGTGGGATTTTACGCCAATAAACCGCCACTCACTTTCCTTATAGCTGCGTAGATAATCATTGTGTGCATACAGGCGGACATTGATGTTAAACAAACGGCGCACCACCAAGTCACCCTGCTCAGGTGAAGGAATACGTAAGGCAATGTCAGCTTGGCGTTGGTACAAATCGCTCAGATTAGATGTGCTTTGCAACACCAAGCGGATATTGGGGTGACGGTGACGAAACTCGGCAAGGTGTGGGGCAAGTATCATTTGCCCGAGTAAGGGGGAAACCGACACCACCACTTCGTGCATCGCTTGGGTTTGTTCGTGGGCGATGCGTTGCAATACCAGCATATTCTTATGGATTTCACGCGCCTGTTGATACAACCGTTTACCATCTTCGGTGAGCAAATAACGCTTGTTGATACGGTCAAACAGGCGAAGTTTTAGCCGATTTTCCAAGCTTTCCATCTGCCGTGCCACAGTACTGTGCTGCACGCCAAGAATCTCGGCCGTGGCAGTCAGGGTCTGTTGTTCTACTAAGGTAACAAAATAGTAGATGTTGTTCCAATCTAGCGCATTAGCATGAGGCATTGGTGTGATACTCGCATAACGTAGCAATACACATCGGCAATGGTGATTTTTGCTCACCACGTTCTAAGCGAATAGCTTGAAAGTCGGCATTCGCCCAATGCAATGCTACATGTGGCACAAGGGGACAAGCACCTTGCAAATAATAAAGTTTTAACATCATCTTCTCCCCAAATGTGAACCAAAAAGCATGGTTGAGATTGTTTCATTATAACTATAGCATAAATTTTTGTGCAAAAATCATCAGATATTGCTAATTTATTCACTATTATATATTTAAAGCACAATCTGACATAAAAGATAATATAGCGTTTAAGTCGCTTTCCGGTTATTTGAAAAAGTGGGAGCGATTTTGGTGAGTAGGAATATAAGTGAACTGCTCCTAAAAAAGTTAGACCAATAACGAATTTACTCAGGGGCAGATCACAAAGTGCGGTATTTTTTTAGCTTATTTTTTTATCCTAACTATACCCCATCAATCTCAATAATTCCTTGGTATAATCAATAGCTTCGGTGCGATTTGCTACGCCGATTTTTTGGTATAGATTGCGGATATGGGTTTTGGTGGTGGTTATGGCGACTTGTAATTCTTCCGCAATATGTTCATTGTTATAACCTGAATAAATCAGTCCTAATACTTGCCATTCTCGTTGGGTCAGTGGGCTGATTTTAAGCAATTCAGGGACTTCAGGATTGTTCAATAAACGTTCTACAAATTGCTCGTCAAAATGGGCAAATTTATGCCGATAGTGCTGATTGATACTGCGTAAAATAAATTGGGCTTTATGTTGGGTAAATTCGTCTAATACATTGCTTAATTGCAAGAGTTGACGAATTTGTTGTGCCATAATATCGCCTTCAAGCACAAATGCACTGATAAAATTCGTTTGTTTGGTTAAGCGAAGTGCTTCAAGCAAATCTGTTTGAGCCAGATTTTTCTCATTCTGTAAGAAATATAGACGGTTACGCAATATTAACGCTCGATTTAAATCACTGGTTAAATTGAGTTGCTGGGCGGTTGCAATGATGCGATCTAAAATCTGTTTCGCTTGGCTAAATTCACTTAGTGCAATGTACGCTCGGGCAATACTTCGCCATTGTTCTTGGCTAAAATGGTTGCGATCAGTGTGGGGTTGTTTACTTTGAATTAACCAGTTTTGCATGGCTTCAAGATTATTATTCATTTGATATAACAATACTTTGGCAGAATCCGCATTGGCTAACCAGTCATCATGATAATCGTGCATACTTTGTAAAATATCTAAGCCTTTAATCAACCGATCAGCGTTATCTAAATCACCACGCACCAGCGAAATTTTGCTTAATAGCGTCACACATTGTAATTTATCAGAGGCTTTATTTAGAATTTGAATGCCCGCATTTGCCATGGCTTCAGCTTTATCAAGATTGTACCATTCCCACAAGATACGCCCTTTTAAGCGGAGTAAAAACTCATACATGGGAATTTTTTGTAGATGATTTTCTTTCACAAACAGGGTGGCTTTATCCAACATATCATAAGCGGCTTGCAAAAAGCCCTGTGCCATTAAAATTTCTGATTGTTGTAACAGCGACCATAAAATATGATGATAAGTATGGTGATGACGTGCCATTTTTTCAGTGTGTTGTTGGATTTTTAAGGCTTGCTCCAGATTACCATAACAATGATGTGCTTCACCGATAATAGAATTTGCCACAATTTGTGCGTAATAGGCATTTTCGGGTAAATCGGCTTGTGCTTTTGATGCAAGGGATAACGCCGTATCTTCATTGCCGTCATTAATGGCAACCTGTGCCAATAATACATCAAATTCCGCCTGATTTTCTTTGCTTAATTGTATGTTATTTTGCTGTAATGCTTGTTTAAATTGGCTAAAAATGCCGATTACTTCATTATGTCGATGTTGACTTTGAGCCAGCCATGCCTTGAGTAAGACTAAATTTGGCTGTTGCATAAATTCGTCTTCATTTAGGCATTGTAAACTTTCTTCCAATAATTGCAGTTCGCCATGATGAAATAAATCCCAAGCATGTTGATTCAAAATGGATAACAAAATGGAACGGTTTTCTAATTGCATCGCATGATATAAGGCTTCGGTGATATAACCTAATTTTAACCATGCTTCTGCTGCCCGTTGATGAAGATCTTGCAATTCTTCGCCTAATTCGGTTTGGCAACATTGCCATAAAAACGTGGCAAATAAAGGGTGAAAACGCCACCAGTTGTCTTCGGAATCCATTTGATGTAAGAATAAACCTTGTTTTTCTAACTCTTCTAAGGATTTGCGGCTATTGGTTACACCGGTTAAATGTTGTGCTAATGCTTCATTCATGGAACGTAGCACGGAACATTGGAGTAAAAATTTGCGAGCTGTCTGATCGAGCTTATTTAGCACTTCATCATTTAAATATTCATTAATATGGGAGTTATTTAACTTCGTTAACCGTTTGGCAGCGTCCTGTAATGAGATGTTTTGTTGCTTAACCGATAGGCTAATTAATTGTAAGGCAGTCGGCCAACCTTCTACTTCATCGCAAAGTGCGGTGATTTCTGGTTCAACTAATTCCGCATCAAGACGAGATTGGAAAAAAGCAATGCTTTCTTGATGATTGAAAGGTAACTGGCCCGCATCAATTTCTAATAATTGTTCTTGTACTCTCAAACTGGCAATGCCTAACGGTGGCACGGAGCGAGAAAGCAAAATCAATGTTATATTATCGGACTGATGACGAATCCAATATTTTAATGCTTCATGAATATCTTCATTTTCAATTAAATGATAGTCATCTATAATCAAATAGAAATGCCCTTTTAAGCCAGCAATCTTAATTAACAGCTGATCGAATAAGGTAAATAAACTGGCTTGATGATTGAATTGCCCATCTTCTATTATGGGTTGTTCTGCATTAATCGCTTGACTAAGAGCAGCACAAAAATAGGTGGCAAAACGTTCGGGATTGTTGTCACTTTCATCTAACGAATACCAACCTACATTTTTAGGTTGTTGCGAATTAATCCATTGAGAAATTAACGTGGTTTTACCATAACCCGCAGGTGCATTAATCAGCACCAACGGATATTCACAGGCTTTATCTAATAATTGTATTAAACGCTCTCGAATCACGCTATTTTGTAAGCGGTAAGAACAAATCAGTTTTGATGGAATGAGCATATATTTAAGGTATCCAGTCTGTGTAGAAGAATACGGCTTCTCTACTTCTTTATAGTCATACTAAGAAGATTATAGCAAGGATGATTTATTTTTACATTGATCCAAGATAATGAAACATAGAGATTTAATAAAAATTTATGGAGTTGCTATGTTACAAAACCAATTTAGTCAGGCATCATTTGATATTGTCGTACAAAAATACTGCCGTTATTTTGATGTGGACAGTGCCGAACAGTTTTCTTTGAGCCAATGGTATCAAGTGTTAGCCGAAGGGAGCCTTGCTTTAGCTTACGCAATACCCGCACAAAAAAAGGCGGATACTCGCCACGTCAATTATCTTTCCATGGAGTTTCTTATTGGGCGATTAACAGGCAATAACCTGATGAATTTAGGTTATTACCAGCAAGCCAAAGCCTATTTAGCCAACTATGGCGTAGAAATCGTTGATGTGTTAGAACAAGAGCGTGATCCTGCATTGGGGAATGGTGGTTTAGGTCGATTAGCTGCCTGTTTCTTAGATTCCATGGCAAGCCTTGGACAACCTGCCACAGGCTACGGTTTGCATTACCAATACGGTTTATTCAAACAAGCCTTTGAAAACGGCGTACAAAAAGAAAGTGCAGATTTTTGGGGACGCAATGATTACCCGTGGCAAAGCCACAACCCAGCCAAAACCCAATTAGTAGGTTTTGGGGGTAAAATTCAGCCAATTAAAGATGATAAATACGAATGGCAACCTGCATTAACCATTCAAGGCAAAGCCTATGATTTGCCTGTGGTGGGTTATCAAAATAATGTCGTACAGCCTTTACGTTTATGGCAAGCGGATAACGATCAAACCTTTAGCTTTGAGAAATTTAATGACGGTAAATTCTTGCTTGCAGACAAAGAAATCGTTAATGCAGCAGCTTTAACCCAAGTGTTATACCCGAATGACAACCATAAAGCTGGGCAAAAACTCCGCTTAATGCAACAGTATTTCCACTGTGCTTGTTCAGTAGCGGATATTTTAGCTCGTCATTTGGCACAAGGTCATCGCCTACAAGATTTTGCTAAATATCAAGTGATTCAATTAAATGATACCCACCCAACCCTTGCTATTCCAGAATTAATGCGAGTGTTATTAGATGACTATGATTTAAGCTGGGATCAGGCTTGGGAAATTTGTTCAAACACCTTTGCTTACACCAATCACACCTTATTACCCGAAGCCTTGGAACAATGGGATCAACGCCTATTTAAACAATTATTACCTCGTCATTTCCAAATTGTGGATAAAATCAATCGGTTATTTCAGCAAAAAGTGCGGTCAGAATTTGGTAAAAATCCGCAAATATGGGAAAAATTAGCCATCTTATTTGATTACCGAGTACGCATGGCAAATCTTTGTGTGGTCACTTGCTTTAAAGTCAATGGAGTGGCTCAAATTCATTCGGATTTATTGGTGACGGATTTATTCCCTGAATATCATAAAATCTTCCCAACCAAATTCTGTAATGTGACCAATGGTATCACACCACGCCGTTGGATTCGTCAAGCTAATCCAAAATTAAGTGATTTATTAGACCGCACTTTACAAACCGATTGGACTAAAAATCTTGAACAATTACAGGGTGTTGAGAAATATGTGGAAGACTACGGTTTCCGTACCGAATATCGTCAAATTAAACAACATAACAAAGCGATATTGAGTGCGGAAATTAAACAGACCCTTGGTTTAAGCGTAAATGAAGATGCCATTTTTGATGTGCAAATTAAACGTTTCCACGAATACAAACGCCAACATTTGAATTTGCTCAATATTATTGCGACCTATCAACAGCTGAAAGACAATCCAAATATGCCGTTCACGCCACGTTTATTTGTCTTCTCAGGCAAAGCGGCACCAGGCTATTATTTGGCGAAGAATATTATTCATGCCATTAATAACGTGGCACAAGTGATTAATCATGATAAGCACATGAAAGATAAATTACAGGTCGCATTTTTGCCAGATTATCGAGTCAGTCTGGCGGAAAAAATTATTCCCGCCGCCGATGTGTCGGAACAAATTTCCATGGCAGGTAAAGAAGCCTCAGGGACGGGCAACATGAAACTCGCCTTAAATGGGGCATTAACCCTTGGTACATTGGACGGTGCCAATGTGGAAATCGCCCAAATGGTCGGTGCAGAAAATATTTTCCTGTTCGGTCATACGGTAGAAAGTGTCCGCGAACTGTTAACACAAGGTTATGACCCGAAAGCCTATTATCAACAAAATCCCGTGTTAAAAAGTGCGGTGGATTTTTTAACCAAAGGGGCAGTGTGCCAAGGCAATAAGGCGATGTTCAAATTGATGATCGACAGCTTAATAGAACGTGATCCGTTCTTAGTGTTGGCGGATTTTGATAGCTATATGGTAGCTCAACAACGCATTGGACAGGCTTATTTAGACAGGGAAGCATGGTTACACAGTTGTATTTTGAATACGGCTCGGCTTGGTATGTTCAGTTCTGACCGTTCCATTCGAGATTATCAACAACGTATTTGGTTGAAATAACAACGTTTTCCCCTGTTACAGCAGGGGAAAATAAGGGGAATATGATGACAACAATATTGAATAAACAATGCCAACAAGCAGGTATTTTGCCGTATTTTTTTGATGAAAGGGGATTAAAAATTTCCCCTAAAACGGAAGTGAAAAAGCGGTTACTCAAAGCGTTTGAAAATAATTTCTCGCAACATTCATTGTTGCCAACGGTGAAAATATTTCGCCAAAAAACACCGCACTTTTTCCCATTAAATACCCCCAATCAACGTGAACACATACAGGGAAAATGGCAGCTTTGGTTAGAAAACCAGACTGAACCTTTGCAAGGGAAAATCAAACGCAATGCGATTCCGTTACCACAAAATTTACCACTGGGCTATCATCAATTACAATTAACCGTAGGCAAACAACAATGGCAATGCGTGCTGATTATCGCCCCTGAACGTTGTTATCAGCCGATTGAACTGCTGGAACACAAAAAATTATGGGGAACCTTTTTACAGCTTTATACCTTAAAATCCGCCACCAACTGGGGGATCGGCGATTTTGGTGATCTAAAACAATTTATCCGAAGCCTCGAGCCTTATCAAGCAGATTTTTTAGGCTTGAATCCGATTCATGCACTCTTCCCTGCCAATCCTGAATCTGCCAGTCCTTACAGCCCATCTTCACGCCGTTGGTTAAATATTGCTTATATTGACATCGGAAGCCTAGTGGAATTTCAACAAAGCCAAACAGCACAAGCGTGGTTTAACTCCGCCGAAATTCAACAAAAATTAACCGCACTTCGAGCCACAGATTGGATTAATTATGCTGAAGTTATTCCGTTAAAATTAACAGGATTGCGTTTTGCTTTTCAGCAAGTGGATAAAGAAAATCCTGCTTTCATCAAGTTTTTACAAAAAAGCGGTGAAAGTCTGCAAGTACAAGCAACCTTTGATGCGTTACACGCCCATTTGAGCCAGCACTTTTCTGAACAATGGGGTTGGGATTTTTGGGCGAAAGCGTATCAAGATTTTAACTCGCCAGCCGTGCAACAATTCCGCCAGCAACATCAACAGGATATTTTGTTTTACAGTTGGTTACAATTTATTGCTGATCAACAACTGGCAGAATGTGATGCTTTGTGTCAGCGACAGGCTATGCCAATCGGTTTATACCGTGATTTAGCGGTCGGCGTAACGGGTAATGGGGCAGAAACTTGGAATAATAAAACCTTATTTTGCCTAAATGCTTCTGTCGGCGCACCACCCGATGTACTTGGACCGCAAGGGCAAAATTGGGGATTAACGCCATTCAATCCACACATTTTGCAACAACAAGCCTATCGTCCGTTTATTGAATTAGTCAGATCTAATATGCAACACTGCGGTGCGTTACGCCTTGATCATATTATGTCTTTATTGCGTTTATGGTGGATTCCGAAAGGGGATAGTGCGGTCAACGGGGCTTATATCCGTTATCCAGTGGACGACTTAATTGCGATTCTGGCACTTGAAAGCCAGCGTCATCAATGCACTATCATTGGAGAAGATTTAGGTACGGTGCCAAAAGAAATTGTCAGCAAATTACGTAACGCAGGCATTCTCTCTTACAAAATCTTTTATTTTGAATTTGACCAACAAGGACAAAGCCGAGATTTACAACAATATCCTTATCAAGCCATGACAACCCTAAGTACCCACGATTTACCCACCATTAACGGTTATTGGCGTGGTTATGATTTTGAGTTGGGGAAACAGTTTGGCGTTTATCCAAACCCTAAAATCTTGAGCATTTTGCAACAAGACAGAGTGCGAGCAAAACGTAAAATCTTAGATCGTTTGCAACAAGCTGGGATAGACATTGAACAAGGGATTGATGAAACCCTTGATTCTCCAGTCAACAAAACATTCAACCATCAATTACAACGCTATGTGGCCAAGGTAAGTAGTGCATTATTTGGTTTACAACCCGAAGATTGGTTAGATATGACTGAACCTGTCAATATCCCCGGCACCAGCACGCAGTATCCTAATTGGCGGCGGAAATTAACTAAAAATATTGATGCGATTTTTGCCGATCGGGAAATTCAGGCGTTGTTGATTGGGGTGAAACAGCAGCGGTTGGGTTAATATAGGGTTTGTACTTTGAAAATCAGGCAAAATGTGGCGTTTGTTCTTCTATTTAAAATGATTTATAATATAAAAATGACCGTTTTGACCGAGGCTAACAAAATGCAAAAACGTGAAGATCTCATTTTGCAACAAATCAACACCATAGGGAAAGTCAGCGTTAATGGATTAGCACAAAGTTTGAATATGTCGGTGGAAACCATTCGGCGTGATTTAACCGATTTGGCTCAGCGGGGATTAGTGCATCGAGTGCATGGTGGAGCAGTAAGTGTAAAAGAAAAAGATCTGGGGCATTCATTTCAAATCAGACAGCGTACTAATATTGAGGCCAAAAAGGCGATTGCCAGTCAGGTTATTGATTATTTTTTTGAAGGATCCGTGATTGGCTTAGATGCCAGCTCTAGCAGTTGGTATTTTGCTCAGTTGATCCCAGATATTCCTTGTACTGTTGTCACCAATTCAATGCACAACATCACCGCATTAGTTAATAAACCCAATATTCGTACCATTGCCACAGGGGGCGTATATTCTAGCAAATATGATGCGTTTTATGGCCCCTTATCGGAACAAATGCTCCAACGTTTACACATTGATTTAGGTATTTTTTCCTGTTCCGGCATTGATAGTGAGGGCAATATTTGGGAATCCAACGAACTTAACGCATCCATAAAACGTAAAATGATGGATGCGTCAGGGCAAAAATTTTTACTCGCTGATAGTTCTAAATTTGAGCGTAAAAATCTCATAAAATTGGCTGATTTGGAACAAATGGATATTCTAGTGACAGATAAATCACCAAGTGAAACACTTCATGCTTATTGTGAACAGCATAATATTTTAATTCTTTCTTAACTTTAAATGCCCGATTATCATTATAAACAACTAAAATCGGGCATTTTAAACCAACTTATCTACCGATTTTTTCCTTGTTTTTTGTGAAATAGATCACAAATCTAGCAAAAACTTCATAAAAAAATAGCGATTCTTATTTTTTTAGTCAAAAATATTCTTATTTCTCGTACAACCAAAGATTCTTTTTGTTTGAATAAATAAGGAAGGAAAAAATGACTACATCAACTCAAATCAAAATTGGTATTCGTCCCACTATCGACGGTCGCCGTATGGGTGTTCGTGAATCCCTTGAAGAACAAACAATGAATATGGCGAAAGCCGTTGCCCATCTCTTACAAACGGAAATCCGTCATCCCAATGGCGACTTTGTGCAATGTGTGATCGCTGATAGCACCATTGGCGGCGTAGCAGAAGCAGCCGCTTGTGCGGAGAAATTCAAACGTGAAAATGTCGGGGCGGTGATTACCGTTACCCCTTGTTGGTGCTACGGTTCAGAAACCATTGATATGGATCCGCATTTGCCAAAAGCCATTTGGGGATTTAACGGTACAGAACGCCCAGGGGCGGTGTATTTAGCCGCTGCCTTGGCAGGGCATAATCAACTTGGCTTACCTGCATTTTCCATTTATGGCACGGAAGTGCAAGAAGCCAATGATCAATCCATTCCTGCCGATGTGCGTGAAAAATTGTTGCGTTTTGCTCGAGCAGGGCTTGCGGTGGCAACTTTGCGGGGCAAATCCTATTTGTCTATCGGTTCAGTTTCAATGGGGATTGCAGGGTCTATCGTCAATCAACAATTTTTCCAAGAATATTTGGGTATGCGAAATGAATATGTGGATATGACCGAAATTAAACGCCGTTTAGACCGCAAAATTTACGATGAAGACGAATTTAAACTCGCTCGTGAATGGGTGAAAACCTATTGCAAAGAAGGCATTGATGTCAACAAAGCCGAACATCAACGCACCACCGAAGAAAAAGAAGAACTTTGGGATAATGTGGTGAAAATGACCATTATTGCGCGTGATTTAATGGTGGGTAATCCACACTTAGCCGAACTCGGTTTTGTGGAAGAATCCCTTGGTCATAATGCCATTGCGGCAGGTTTCCAAGGACAACGTCAATGGACAGATCATTTACCAAACGGTGATTTCTTAGAAGCTATTTTAAATTCCACCTATGACTGGAACGGTGTGCGTCCACCACACATTATGGCGACCGAAAATGACTCTTTGAATGGCGTAAATATGCTATTCGGGCATTTATTGACGGGTCAGGCTCAAATTTTTGCCGATGTGCGGACTTATTGGAGTGAAGATTCCGTGGAACGTGTGACAGGTTGGCGACCTGAAGTAGGCTTTATTCACTTAATCAATTCAGGCTCTGCGGCATTAGATGGTACAGGTCAACATCAAGACAAAGACGGTAAACCAACCATTAAACCAGCGTGGGAAGTGACCGAAGCGGATGGCAAACGTTGCTTAGAACATACTCGTTGGTGTCAAGCGGTTCACGAATATTTCCGTGGGGGCGGTTTGTCTTCTCAATTCTTAACCAAAGGCGGAATGCCGTTCACAATGCACCGTATCAACTTAATTAAAGGCGTTGGCCCAGTGCTACAAATTGCCGAAGGTTGGTCTATTGAGTTGCCTGAAAAGGTTCACGATATTTTGAATAAACGCACCGACCAAACCTGGCCAACCACTTGGTTCACTCCACGTTTAACCGGCAAAGGGGCATTTAAAGATGTGTATTCGGTAATGGCAAACTGGGGAGCGAACCACTGTGTTGCCACTTACGGACACGTTGGAGCGGATTTAATTACGCTTGCATCTATGTTGCGGATTCCAGTTTGTATGCACAATTTGGAAGACGAGCAAGTGTTCCGCCCAAGTGCGTGGAATGGTTTTGGTCAAGATAAAGAAGGTCAAGACTACCGTGCTTGTGCGAATTTCGGGGCGTTGTATAAATAGTATTATATACAGAAATTACCCACCTGCTCTCAACAATATAAGTAAGCTAGGTAAGAATATAGAAATGCTTGAGATTATAATTAATTGCTAATTAAGGAACAAAATGGGATTTTTAATTCAGAAAAAGATGTTTATCTTGGATGAGAAACACCAATTATTCAATAATTGTCATGCATCAACTATTTTGTCAATTCAGCCATCTAAACTTTTAGTTGCTTTCTTTGCAGGTAATAAAGAAGGTGATGTCGATACAGCTATTTGGACTGTATTACAGAAAGATGGTGTTTGGCAGACACCTAAAAAGACAATTGATGAAGTTGGTGTAGCCCATTGGAATCCTGTGTTACACCAAGATCCGAAAACAGGATATATATGGTTGTTTTATAAAGTGGGGGCTGATGTCCATTCTTGGACAACACGCTTTATCTTATCTAAAGATCAGGGTGATACTTGGACGAAACCAACAGAATTGGTTAAGGGGGATATTTCACCAAGAGGACCTGTAAAAAACAAATTGATTATTGCCGATGACGGGACGTGGCTTGCACCTAGTTCCATTGAAAACGATAAATATTGGGATGCGTTTATCGATATATCTCAAGATAATGGAATAACGTGGATGAAACAATCCATACCGCTATTTCATATTGATAATAAAGATTCAGTAAAAGAAACACTTTGGGAGGGACTGCAGAACAATACATTATGGGAAAATGATACTTCACATATATTCAAGTGGGATGGTGTTATTCAACCTTCTCTTTGGAAATCAACGCCTAGAAATATTCATGCTTTAATGCGAAGTACAAGGGGATATATCTATCGTAGTGATTCAAAAGATAATGGAAAAATATGGAGCGAGGCTTATGCAACAGATTTACCCAACAATAATAGCGGTATTGATGTGGTTAAATTAGATACAGATCTATTAGTATTGGCATACAATCCAATATCAGGAAATTGGGGAATTCGCTATCCAATTGCCTTAGCCTGTTCTTCAGATAATGGTATAACATGGTCTGTTCCTTTTTCTTTAGAAGATAATGTGGGGGAGTTTTCCTATCCTGCCATTATTTATTCAGAAGGTATAATTCACTTAACCTATACTTGGAATAGAAAAAATATTGTCTATCAACAAATTATTTACCAGTAATTTTAATTCAATTAAGGAAAACACATATGAAAAAGAAAATCTTCGCTACTATAGTCGGTCTTTTGTCGTTGAGTGTAACACCTTGCCTACAAGCCGATGTAACCTTAACTTATCCAACCAAAAATATTGAAGTTGTCATTCCTAAAAATCCTGGTGGGGGTACAGATACTTCTGCAAGAACTGTTATTGAATTTGCAAAAGATAAAATGCCTGATGGTAAAATCTTTATTCCTGTCAACAAGCCAGCAGGAAATGGAATTACGGGTTTATTAGAGGTGGCAAAATCCAAACCTGATGGTTACAAACTCGTAATGACTACTGTTGAACTCGCCATGTTCCCACATCAAGGAAAATCGCCAGTTACTTATAAAGATTTTACGCCAATTGTTGCAACGATTGCTGATCCTGTGGCATTAGTTGTTAATGCAAATTCACCATATGAGAATTTACAAGCATTTTTTGATGATGCAAAAGCCAAACCAGGTAAATTAAAATTGGGTAATTCAGGCATGGGGGCTATTTACCACTTAGCTGCTGTTCATTTAGAAAAACAACTCGGCGTAAAATTTAATCATATTCCATACAATGAGGGTACAGGTCCGGCCATTGCTGCTTTAGTCGGTGGACATTTGGATGCAGTATTAACGACACCAGGTTCTGTTAAAGCCCAAGCTGATGCAGGTATTTTAAAAGTACTAGGGGTTATGGACTCAACACGTTTTGAATTATTCCCAGATGTCCCTACATTTAAAGAAGCATTAGATTTATCTGATGACATAAAAATTCTAGCTTGGGCAGCATTGGCAGCCCCTGCCAATTTACCAAATGATATAAAAGATCAGTTAGTTGGTTCTTTTGCTGAAGTTGTTCAAAAACCAGAATATAAAGAAGCATTGAAAAAACAAGGTATTATGCCTGTATTTATTGCTGGTGAAGACGCTTACAATATGATGAAAAATGATCATGAAATGTATGAAACTTTAATAAAAGAAATAATGAAAAAATAACCTAGGATAAACACCTACTGATTTATTTAGTAGGTGTTTAAACAAGAGGAGTAATCATCAATGATTAAACAAAATTTACTTATAGGTCTAATGTCAATTATTTTCGGAATAATTATTCTAATATTTTCTGAAGACTTAAATATGTTTGATGAATATGGTGTTCTCGGTGAACGTTTTTGGCCTTTCTTACTGGCAATATTGTTCATTCTTCTAGGAATATTACAAATAGTTAATACATTAAAAGATAAAGCCATTAAAAATAAAGAAATAAATTTTAGTTCATCTGCTAGAAAAAAGGTTTATCTACTTTTTCTATTAATGACTATATATGGTGTAGGGTTAATTTATTTGGGATTTATCATTTCAACTATAATATTAATTCCAATAATCATGAAAATGATGGGAGAGAATCAAAGCTGGAGAATTGTCTTGTCAACTTTAGGCATTGTTTCATCCATCTATATCTTTTTTGAAATTATTTTTAATTCCCCATTACCGGCTTCGCTCTTGTTAGAATAAAGGAGTATTGACTATGAGTCTTATTGAATCGTTTTTTGTGGTTTTTGATTTACAAATGCTCAGTATTATTTTTCTCGGCGTATTTTCTGGTGTTATGATAGGTGCTCTACCAGGACTTACCGTTAATATGGGAATCGCATTACTGTTACCACTCACCTACTCATTTCAAGGAATTGAAGGTATTTTACTCTTACTCGCTGTATATTGTGGTGCTGTATACGGTGGGTCTATTACCGCTATCTTAATTAGTACCCCCGGAACCCCTGCATCGGCAGCTACTGTATTGGATGGCTATCCTATGGCTAAACGTGGAGAAGCGGGAAGAGCGTTAGGTTTATCAACTATGGCTTCTGCATTTGGTGGTATATTTAGTACTTTTGCACTAATTATTATTGCTCCACAATTGGCAAAGGTTGCTACTGGGTTTTCAGCTCCTGAATATTTTGCATTGGCGATTTTTGGTATTAGCATTATTACCAGTGTTTCATCACAATCCATTATTAAAGGTCTTATGGGAGGGGCATTAGGACTCTTTATTGCAACTATTGGATTAGATCCAATGACAAGTAATATGCGGTTTACTTTTGATTCTATTTACTTAATGGGAGGCGTGTCTTTCATTCCCATTTTAGTGGGATTGTTTGCTTTTTCTCAGGGACTAATTAGTTTTGAAGAGGATTATAGAGAAAGACATTCTAAATTTGCAACAAAAACCATCTCCGCTAAAATCCAACGTGTCTTACCGACATGGCTAGATCTAAGACGTGTTTTCCCAACATATTTACGTTCTTCAGTAATAGGCACCTTTATTGGAACAATACCTGGAACGGGTGGAGATATTGCATCATTTATTTCATACAATGAAGCAAAACGTTGGTCTAAACATCCCGAAGAATTTGGTAAAGGTTCACCTGAAGGCGTTTCAGCACCTGAAGCGGGGGCAAATGCAGTAACAGGTGGAACGATGGTACCCTTAATGACCCTAGGAATCCCGGGAGATGGTGCTACTGCTATTATTATGGGAGCATTTATGGTTCAGGGGCTTGCTTTAGGACCACAATTATTTTCAGATCATCCCGTAGAAGTCAACAGTATATTTTTAGGTTTAATGGTTACAAACATTTTATTAGGAATCATTGGTTTTATGTGTATGAAACTGTTTGTTCGTGTTATGGATGTGCCTAGAAGAATTTTGGTACCTATTATCTTTATTTTATGCTCTGTCGGCTCTTATTCCGTAAACCACAGTTTTGTTGATGTTTTTGTTATGATGGGAGCCGGTATTTTTGCGTATATTTTAATGAAACTGGATTTTTCTATGTCCCCTATTATTATCGGTATGATACTCGGTCCAATGGCAGAATCTAATTTACGTCGAGCTTTAACTATCTTTGAAGGCGATCCAACTATTTTTTTAACTAGACCGATTAGTTTGGTTTTTATCATTATTTCATTAATCACGTTATTTTTCCCTATCATTAAATCACTATATAAAAAATAGTGGATAGATTCTTCCGTGATTACCCTACAAGTAAGAGAAATGATTAAAAAATTTAACAAAAGATTAATTAAATTGGAGAAAATTATGAAAACACAAGGCATTATTCCCGTCATGCTAACCCCTTTTACCGCAGATAACCAAGTAGATTATGAGGGGTTAAGAAAATTAACTGATTGGTATATTGATAACGGTTCAGATACCCTATTTGCAGCCTGCCAGTCTAGTGAAATCCTTTATCTTTCATCGGAAGAGAAAATTAAAATTACTCAAACCGTAATAGATCAAACAAAAGGGCGAATTCCTGTGGTTACATCGGGGCATACAGGGGGGACTTTTGAAGAACAGTTAAAAGAATTACAATCAATGTATGAAACAGGGGCAGATGCAGTTATATTAATTACCAATCGTTTAGATCCTAATAATGAAGGAACGGAAGTTTTAAAAGCGAACTTTGACAGATTATTACATGCTTTACCTAAAGATATTACTTTGGGGTTATATGAATGTCCTGTACCTTATCGCCGAGTATTAACAGATGAAGAAATTCGTTATTTGGCGAGTTTTGATAATATGGTGGTATTAAAAGATGTGTCTTGTGATTTAGCCGCTATAAAACGCCGACTTGAATTGACAAAAAATAGCAATTTGAAAATTGTCAATGCCAATGCGGCGATTGCTTTTGAAGCTATGAAAGCAGGCTCACAAGGATTTTCAGGCGTGTGTAATAATATTCACCCTGACTTATATGCTTATCTATATAAACATAAAGATAGCTCCGATCCTATTATTCAAGAATTAGCTCATTTTCTCGCTATTTGTGGTGCTTGCGAAAGTTTTGGTTATCCGAATTTGGCTAAACTTATGCACGTTAAAATTGGCACATTTAAACATTATGGCTCAAGAGTAATTCCTGTTGATATTAAAGAGAAATATTGGGCAGTAGAAGAGTTTCTTGATCATATTATGCAACAATCAGATAAATGGAGAGAAAAATTATCTCTACGCTAATTAAGTCTATTTATGTGATTGGGTAATATAAGGAAACCACGATGCTCAACGAAAAACAACTCATCGAAAATGGCAATGCTGTGATTGGTATTGAACTGGGTTCTACTCGGATTAAAGCAGTGTTAATTGATAATAAAGGCACGATTTTAGCCACGGGTGGCGAAAATTGGGAAAATCATTTGATTGATGGCATTTGGACTTATCATCAAGATGAAATTTGGCAAAAATTGCAACTTGCCTACGCTGATCTTGCCAAAACCGTAAAAGAAAAATACAAAGTGATACTGACTCAGGTCAAAGCCATTGGCGTGAGTGCGATGATGCACGGTTATTTGGTGTTTGATAAAGATGGCAATCAGTTGGTGCCATTTCGCACTTGGCGGAATAATATTACGCTCCAATCTTCACAAGAATTGACCGCACTTTTTCAATATCCCATTCCGCAACGTTGGAGCATTGCGCATTTACATCAAGCCTTGCTGAACAAGGAATCTCATCTCAATCAAATTGATTATCTCACCACGCTGTCGGGCTATGTGCATTGGCAGCTGACAGGCGAGCGAGTGTTGGGCATTGGCGATGCGTCAGGAATGTTTCCCATTGATACGGATCGGTTGGATTACAATCAAGCAATGCTTAATCAATTTGATGAACATATTAAACCTTATCAACTGCGGTGGAAAATCAACGAGATTTTACCAAAAGTGCTGGTGGCAGGGCAATCAGCTGGAAAACTGACCGAGCAAGGGGTGTTATTGCTGGATCCCACAGGCAATTTACAAGCAGGCATCCCCCTTTGTCCGCCCGAAGGAGACGCTGGCACAGGAATGATTGCCACCAATTGCATTAAGGAAAAAACGGGCAATATCTCCGCTGGCACATCCGCTTTTGCGATGATCGTGTTGGAAAAATCCTTGTCTAAACGGTATCCCGAATTAGACATCGTCACCACACCCGCAGGGAAATTAGTGGCAATGGCACACGCCAATAATTGCACCACGGAAATCAATGCGTGGGTGAATTTATTCGGCGAATGTCTGCACCTGTTCGGCAACAAAATTCAAAAAGAAGAATTGTTTGAAACCTTATTCCTACACGCCTTAGAAGGGGATTTGGATTGCGGTAATTTACTGGCTTACGGCTTTCACTCAGGCGAACACAATGTGGGCTTATCTGAAGGCTGTCCGCTGTTTTTGCACCCCGTGAATGGCAAATTTAATCTAGCCAATTTTATCCGAGTGCAACTCTACACTGCTTTTGGTGCAATGAAGTTGGGTATGGATATTCTTATTGAACAAGAAAAAGTCAATATCACCCGAATTTTAGGTCATGGTGGTATTTTCAAAACCGAAAATGTGGCACAAAAAATCTTAGCCTCCGCATTAAATACCCCATTAGCTACGATGAATACCGCATCGAATGGTGGGGCTTGGGGCATTGCGTTATTGGCAAATTATCTAAATAAAGATTATGCAAATTATACGTTGGAAAATTATTTAGATCAGGTTATTTTTAAAGATATCCCTATGAGTTTGATTCAACCTGAAGAAGAAATTAATGAAGGTTATCGGCGGTTTATGGCGAGATATACGCAAGGAATTGAGATCGTTAAACATATAACAACATTAGGAATATAGAATACTAATAATATTAAGCCCCAAATTGTGAAAACAAAAAAAAGCGGTATATTATGTGGTGGCAATCAATCGATTTAGAGAAAAAGGATATAATACAATCAATTACCTGTGATGGTAAGCGTGGATTATTGAAAGATATTTTTAACACACCGATTCAATTATGCCAGTTTCATCAAGTGGCTATTGTGATCCGAAAATTAACCATGAATCTAAAATCAGAAGCGAAAAAGAAAAATATCCTGAACTAAAGATTGAAAAAACAACAAATCGTATAGAAAATTTATTTAGTAAACTTAAAGAAAAACTTATTGTTCACCATGGATTATCTAAGAAGAATAATATCTTGTTTATAAAGAATTTTTTAAATAAATATAGTTAATTATAATTATTAAAATAACCAAAACCAACTATTTTGTCTACTATGCCGATTTTGTCTATTATGCCATAAAAAAGGTGACCACCACGATCACCTATCTCATATAATCTTTAATCCTGTAATGCACCGCTATTAAAAGTCGGCAAGCCGAGTGTTTTTAAGCTATCACGATAGATTCCCAATAAGTCTTTTTCCGTAATTTTCTGTAATTCTTCTAAAGGCTTATCTAAAGCGGAAACGCTTTGCAATTTAATATCTGTAGGTCCACTTTCCCATAACGCAATTTCAAATAAGGTTTGTCCACGTCTAACATGGCTTCCAGAACTAATCAAAACGGCGTTTTTTATATGGTGTTTAGCAAGGGCATAGCGAGAAAAAAGGGCATTATCAACGGAAGACGTTGCATAATTATCTGCATAGATTTGTTTTTCAGGTATGCCTTTACTAATTAACCACTGTTTCATCAAATCACCTTCGGTATGATTATTTTGTGGTACACCACCAGTCACAATAATTAAACTCTGTGGATTTTGCTTCGCTAATTCAAGGGTTTTTTCTAGTCGCTGAATAAGAATATCGTGCATTGAACCATCAGGATTGAGTGCATAGCCCAAGGTAATTATGGCTGAATCGTCTCCTAAAGAGTTATCTAATTTATCTACAATAGGCTGATTTGCATTATGATCAATTAATGCAAAAACTTTCGCTAACAAACTGGCTTTTTCGGGGGATAATTGTTTAAGGCGTGCAAAATATTTTTCACTTTCCGTTTTATTTTGTTTAAAACGATACCAACTAGCAAGATAAATATGCGCTTTCACATCATCAGGCGCAATGGTTAATACTTTCTTATACAAAGGGATTGCTTTATCTACATTGCCATTATAAATATTCGCATTTGCCGCACCGAATAGAAAATCAACTCGGTAAGGTTCTAATTCGTACGCTTGCAATAATAGCTCAGCTATTCTTTCCATATTACTTGGCAATTTAGCCGTAAACCCAGCGTGAGAAACTCTCGCAGGCGACTTTTGAATATTGACAGCCTGTTCAATTAATTGATCGACAACCTGCCGTTGTGTTATCAACTGTTGGTAATTAGCTTGTGGCTGTAAGGTTTCAATATCCGTAGTATTAGCCACAGCAGTAAGTGAGCATGTTGACAATAATGCCACTAACAGTAGTTTGGATTTTAACATACTATACTCCTTGTTTAATGGAAATGTTTATTAACATATTGATTACAGCTAGATTCTGCCTAACTTTAATTAAAAGGTTATCACAATGATAACCTTTATTTCAATCCTATTTAAGACTATCGTCAAATGCTAGGCGATGTTTACAACCGAGCAGAATGTCGCACTTCATTTTCAATGGCTTGGCTAATTACGGCATTAAGTGCAACGCCTTGTTTAGCAGCAATAAAGGCTACTTTTTGGTGTAAATCAGGGGAAATTCTGACGTTAAATTTACCATTAAATGATTTTAATGGTTGAATATTTTGCGTTTGGCAAAGCTCAAGATAATCATCCACTGCGAGTTGAAATTCTTGACGTAATTCTTCTAAATCTCGCCCTTCATAAGTGACTAACCCATTGATATATAATAATTTACCATAAAGCACATTATCATCTAAAGAAAATTCAATACTACCGATAAAACCTTTATATTCAAGTACTTTTTCCATATTTCCGCCTAATTTAGTTTTAATTCGTCTAAGGCAATTTTAACTTGCTCAACAACATATAATTTCAATTCATTACCAGGGTGTGGTTTATGCAAACTAATGGGATATTGTAATTCAGGAAAGTCTACAAAAGGTTTGATTAACCAAAAGAAATGCCGTATTCTAAACGAGTTAGAATACGGCCAATTCGGTTAGGACAGGGGGCCCAGCTTGAATATAAATTCTGCCTTCTTCACACCTATCCAACGATTGGATTATATCAATAGAGAGATTGACTTTCAATGATAACCAATAGAAAACTTGAAAAATATTTATCATCGGCAAGAATAAATGCCTATCGTCAATTTCTTCTTAACTTGGGAATAAAAGAAGATGAGATAGATTGCAAAATTCGTGAGTTATATATATGGAACATTCAGACAAGCAGTGCATTTCTAGAATTTTTTAGTTTTTACGAAGTCGCACTAAGAAATGCTATTTTGTTTTGCGTTGAACACATTCATCGTTATTCCCTTTTAGACAGTCGCTTTATCCAATCCTTGCCACTAAAACATAGAACAAATTTATTAAATATAATTAATGATATATCAGGCGAAAACTATGAATATCAACATAACAGACCACTCAAAATTGATACATCAAAAGTCAATATAAATACTGTTATTGCAAAATTGAATTTTCATTTTTGGGAGTTTTTACTAAGCAGTTCGTATTCATCAAGATATTTAACCCATCATTACAGAAAAAGTTTTAAAAATGCAAAATCCGCACTCAAAATAAAACAAATCCATCGTATTACCGCTGAAATTCGTGAACTCCGCAACCGAGTTTGCCATAATGAACCTATATTCAAAAAGCCTTATTTAAAAAGATTATATTTCAAAGCTCTTATTGTATTAAAACTTATTGATGAAGAACTCTCCGTTTTTGTTGCATTAAATACTGGACGGTTGAATGAAGAATTGAATAGAAAATGGTATTGATAAAAGGTGACCACTACGATCACCTTTATTCCAAGCCTATTTCACCAACCCTTTTGGCACTTTAAACACTGCCTTACGAACAGTCTTTGGCTCATTCACCATGCACAACGCTTGATGTGGCTCACCTGGGTAGAAAATTGCAAAATCCCCTGCTTTTAAATGAATTTCATTGTTCAGTTGTGGATTTTCTAGCAAGTAAAAATCGGGCTTTTTCTCTGGCAATGGGCTATTAATCACATTTTCTAATTGGTAGCCAATAATTTCTTCGCCATTCAATACCACCTGAATATCCAAATATTCCTTGTGATATTCGGTATGGCGGGCTGATTTCGGTGATGTTTGAAAATCACCGACCGTATAAAACCACGATTCCCCTTGTTTTTGATATTTTCCGTCTGCCAATTTAACTAAGTTAGAAAAACTCACTTCGGGTTCGGCTAATATGTTAGCTAATTCAACAGGCAAAGATGCCAACGCTAATTGATTTAAATTTCCAGCAATCATGGTTATTCCTTAACTAAATTCACGTCTGTAATGCGGATATATTTAATCGCTTGGCGGAAATAAGTGTAGCTAATATGAATCGTGCCGTTTTGTCCTTGAATAATACTTGGGTACGAAAATTCCCGATTAATTTTTTGTTGGGAATTATTGCTCATACAATAACCATCACCTTCATCAAGGTTTTTCACCACTTGCCAAGTTAAGCCTAAGTCTGGCGAAATAGCTAAACTCATTGGGGCTCGTGGAGCTCCCCAAAATGCGGTTTTGCCGTGTTTGGTTTGATTCATCACCACTTTGTCGTCTGCGGATTCATCTTCAATTTCATCATAAAGCGATGTTCTGCGTTCTGTGGCATCTAACTGACTAGAATTATTGAACACTAACGCCAAATCGCCGTTAGATAAAGTCGTTACTTGAATAGATGAATTATTATTAGGCAATGTGGTTGGTACAGGATCTGACCAAGTATTACCATTGTCATCAGACACACTGCGATAAATATGATCCGCCCAACGGCTACGGAATAACGCAATCAGCGATCCATTTTTTGCCAAGGTGATATTCATGTGAACGCAACCTACGCTATTTGGCACGATGACATCTCGCCATGTTTTGCCCAAATCTGACGAAATTTTCACCGCACTATAATCGTTATTGCCGACCCATTTTTCCCCTTGTTCAACCACGCAATAAAACACAGGCAACAACCAATCGCCATTGTTTAATACTACTATCGGTTGACGAACAAATGTGCCAGCCTGATTTAATAGGGTTTCAATGTTTCCCCAAGTTACGCCAAAATCATTAGATTTTCGGCATCTCACAATAGCCGTATCTTGATTGCCGGAAATTTGTGCAGTCCAAAGTAACCATAACACATTATCGGGAGCAAGAAATAAAATCGGGTTTTGCTCAGAACGAGTAGGATCATCAGACAATTTTTGTGGGGTTGACCACTGTTTGCTATCTTTTTCTAAACGAGCAAGATAAATGGAAATATCTGCCACACCTTCTTGCGTGCCACCAAACCAAGTGCAAAGTAAATCGCCGTTTGGCAATTCAAACAAGTTGGATGCGTGGTTTTGTGGACAGAGTACAGGGATCATGGCTGTACTGATATATTCATTAATGGCATTCACTTTGCCGTCAGCGACAACGTCGTTATTTGTTGTTAATGTCATTGTTATTCTTCCTTTTTATTATGCTTGAGCGAGTTTATTTTTAACTGAGCCTGATTTCCAACACCAAGCAATCATCACAGCGGCGACACCTAAGAAAACAAACCAAAGTAGCGTGTTAGATTTTTCTAGTACAATACCTAAACTGATGGCTAAGAAAATGATTCTTTCGACCCAGTTGAGATTTTTCTTGAGCCAGCCTTGTAGGAATACCGCCCAACAGAATGTGGCAACGAGCATACCTGCAAAGGCAATCATAATCGCCCCGATACTGCCTTTCCATAACACCACGGGATCGCTGATAAAGCTAAATGGAATTAAGAAAATCACCAGTGCGTATGAGAAAGCAATAAAACCTGTTTTTGATGAATCACTGTTGGCAATGGCTGCGGCAGCATAAGAACAAAGTGCCACAGGTGGAGTTACCATTGAAAGTACGCAGTAATACATAATAAACATATTGGCGGCTAATTTATCAATCCCCATATCCGTTAAGGCGGGAGCAAAAATAATCGCACCAATAATATAGGCTGCCACAGTCGGTAAGCCCATACCCATAATGATACAACCAAGAATCACCATAAGTAGGGATAAATACAGATTGCCTGTCCCCACATCGCTTAAAATCTCAACGAATTTAAAAGCAAGGTTAGATTGAGTTGCCACCACCATAATAATCCCAACTGATGCCAACGGCACAGATACCCACGCCATTTGTTTGGCGGTATCAATTAGCATTGGATAAATTTCTTTGAGATTATAACGTGTATTTTTGCGTAACAAAGGGGCAAGCAAAGCGATCACTGCTCCCACAAAGGCAGCATAGGGAGCGGAATAACCAGCCACTAATGCCACCACTAATAACAATGGTGAAAACAGTAAATGGATTCTTGGCATAATCGGCTCAATCACCAAATCTTTAGCATTGATATTACCTACGCCTGTTTTTCTCGCTCGTAAATCCACAATAACGAATAAAGCAAAGTAAAAGGCAACAGCAGGAATTAAGCCAGCAGCGGCAATTTCGACGTAAGGAATCCCTAACATATCCGCCATCACGAAAGCGGCAATACCCATAACGGGTGGCATTAATTGTCCGCCAGTGGAAGCAATGGCTTCGGTAGCAGCAGCTTGTTCTTTGGTGTAGCCTGAGCGTTGCATAATCGGAATGGTGAGTACGCCCGTAGATGTGGTATTAGCTACTGCAGAACCGCTGACCATACCAAATAAGGCTGAACCCAATAGGGACATTTTCGCTGATCCGCCTGTTAAACGAGCTGTCGCTTTCATGGCTAAATCAATAAATACTGAACCACCGCCCGTCATGGTAAATACACAACCAAACAACACGAAATAGAATACAAAGTTTATGGCGGTACTTGCCGTGATCCCAAAGATCCCTTCGGTTTGCATGCTGATTAATTCTGCCATCGTGTCCAGTGAAAAGCCTTCAAAGGCTGTCCATCCAGGGAAATAAGGACCGAAAAATCCATAAAGAACAAAAACAATCACCACGGAAAGCAAGGAAAATCCCACAGATCGTCTGACGGCTTCAAACAGCATTAAAAGTCCTGCTACAAAAGCGAATTTATCAGCAAACAATACATCATCAATCATTTCAAGACGAGATTCTAATCTTGCCGTAGAAGTGTAATAATGGTAACAAATATAAAGCGTTACCCCAATACAACATAAATCAATCGCTCGGCTTAACCAAGGTAATTTGTCATCTTTAAATGTCAAAGGCTGAAAGCAAAACACCAGCGCCGTTGCCATATAAACATGGACACTGGCAGCCATTAACGGCGACATGGGGGCAAAAAATTGCTGTAATAAAAAGGCAATATAACCGATGCCCAGCACAGCAGAAAGCAATTTTAAGAAATTAGCGTATGTCATAGAAATACCCTTTATTTACTTATGTGAGATGTGGGCGTAATGGCAACCAAAAATAGATGCCATTACGCTAGAGATTGCAAGGGGTTATTTGATCCAACCTTGCTCACGGAAATATTTTGCTGCTCCTGGGTGGAGTTCAAAAATACCTGCGTTTTTGACAATATCTTCTGGTTTCCAGAACGCAAGTGGTGGGTGAGTTTCTTTAAGTTTAGCTTGATTTTCCACTAAGGCTTTAGTGACTTGGTAAACCGTGTTTTCATCTTCTTTCGCATGTGTCACAAATACGGTGGCACTCACTGGATTGATGTAATCTGCGGTTTGACCACGATAAGTATCCGCTGGCATTGTTCCTGTTGGCAAGCCCAATTTGGCTAAATCATCAAGCACTTTTTGTGGATAAGGAATATACACCATATCATTGGTTAAAGTGATTTCCGTTAAGTTCGGGTGCATCGCTGGCACGTTATCAATATACACATCAATGGTATTATCACGCAACATTTGGCTAGCTTGTCCGCTACTGATTTGTACCACTTTGCCTTTGGCTTTCATGGTTTCAAAATCTGTGCCTAGGGATTTAAAAATAAAATCTACAATAATTGGCACTTGTGAACCTGTTGGTTTGGTGGCAATCACCACTTTATCCGCATTAACAATTTTCTCTAAGCTGTCATTGCCGGTGGATTCTACCCAAGATTTACGAGCCACTACAATCGTATGCCCTTCTTGCATACCGTCAAAGATTAAACGCAAATCTTTGTTGGGTTTGCCTTCATATAATTCGGTAATACCATCTCTTGCCCACACGATGGCATTAGATGTGGCAAAACCAAAATCTGCTTTGGCATCATTCACTACCACAGGATTGGTCATACCACCTCCACGTGGAATCACTTTTAATTTAAATTCATTGTTGGTTGCTTCAGGAATTAAACGGCTGAATGTGGTGGCATAAGTGTACCAACCATTGCCCGGTGGCTGACTAATCAAACTGCTCTCAACATTAGCGGAAACGCTGGCAGAAAACACCAGAGTAGAGAAAAGTACTTTTAAAGTGCGGTTAAATTTACGCATATTTTTGATCCTCTCATTTGTGGTTTGGTTATGCAATTAATTTGCGATAAATGGTTTTTATATCATCTTTATTCATTGGTTTTGGGTTGTTATCTAACAATCTTTTCACGCTTAATGCTGCTTCGGATAATTCATCTAACACATCTTCATTAATGCCAACGGCGGTTAAATCGCACTTAATCTCAAGATCACGAATTAACGCATAAAGCTCATCAATCATTTTTTCTGCTGCTTGTCGCAAGGTCAGTCCTTGTACATCTAATCCCATAGCAAACGCCACATTGGCAAATTTTTCTTCACACACAGGCAAATTAAATTTCATTACGTCAGGCAATAAAATGGCATTAGATAAGCCGTGTGGTATATGATATTTTCCGCCTAACGGATAAGATAAAGCATGGACGGCAACGGTGCTGGATGTGGCAATACAAGCTCCACCTAAAAACGAACCTAGCAACATATTTTCACGAGCTTGAATATCTGTTCCGTGGTTAAATGCGGTGCGAATATTTTTGGTGATTAATTCCACCGCTTTCAAAGCGAACATCTCGCTAAATGGCGATGATTTTTTGGAAATGTAACACTCAATCGCATGGCATAAGGCATCAATTCCAGTGTTTGCGGTAATATGTTTTGGCAAACTGAGCGTTAATTCCGCATCTAAGATCACCGCACTTGCCACCAATTTTTCATCGACTACGCCAATTTTGAGCTCACGTTCTGTATCCAACACAATAGAATTTTGTGTCGCTTCCGAACCCGTGCCAGATGTGGTTGGGATCATCAAAGTTGGCAAACTGCGATGAACAAATTTTTTCGTTCCAGAAGTGACTTCCGTTAATGCAATGTCTTTATTATTCAACATTAACGCAACTAATTTAGCGGTATCCATCGCACTGCCGCCGCCCAATCCAATCACAGCTTCAGCATTGCATTTGACGGATTGCTCAAAAATCTCATTCACAGCGGAAATTGGCGGTTCAGGTGGCACATTGCTAATAATATGCACGCCAATACCTGCCTGTTCTAACAACTGTTTTGGATTATTGATTAACCCTGCTTTAAATACGCCTTCATCGGTAATTAATACTACATTTGTGGCGTTATAGCCTTTGATTACATCAGCAATTTGGCTAAGGCTGCCCGCACCGCCAATGACTTTGCTTGGATTAAATAAGGAATAAATCGCTGTCATTTTTTTCTCCGCTTAATAAAGTTTAAACACATCCAACAACGCCCGATCAATCACTTCGTTCACGCAGTTTGACGGTTCTCTTGCTGGACCTACGTTATGTCCGCGTAAAAGTGCGGCACGTTTTACCACAGAATTTGGATTGCCCATTTGCATCACATTGCGAAATGCTCGGATTTTCTTTTGAGCAGCGTTGGCGTTGGCAAAATCGCCTTGTTGCCAATATTCGTAAATAGACACCATTAATTCAGGGAACACGTTGGAACAACCGCTAATCGCCCCAGTACCGCCAGCTAACAATGTCCATAAAATCAACGAATCACTGCCAGCCATCACAGCCAAATTCTCGGTGGTATTTTCAATATATTTCAAGGAATTATCAAAATTACCACTGCTGTCTTTAATGCCGATAATATTGGCGTTGGCTTGGGCTAATTTTTTCACCGTGCTGGCTTCAATATTGTTGCCTGAGCGAGCAGGAATGTTGTACATCAAAATCGGGGCATCCACATTTTTCGCCACCGTGTCAAAATGACGATATAAATCATCTTGGCTAACGGACACAAAATAGGGCGAAATCACCGACAACACGTCCACGCCTAAGTCTTTCACTTGATTAGAAAATTCAATGGTTTCTTTGGTGGTAATACAGCCTGTTCCTGCATACACTGGCACTCGCCCGTCCACGGCTTCCACGGCGGCTTGAATAATCTCCAATTTTTCCTGTTGATTAAAGGCATAAAACTCGCCGTTTGTGCCTAAGGGAAAAATGCCGTGAATCCCTGCCTTAATCAAATAATCAATGTATTCTTGATAGGCTTGCGGATTGAATTTTTCGTTGTCGTCCAATGCAGTTAGCACGGGGGCAACGATACCTTTTGGTTTAAACTGTTCTTTAGACTGTTCTTTAGACATAGTAGCTCCTTATTTCGCAAATTTCTGATTCGCCATTTTGGCACCTAAATACAAGGCTTCGGTCATGCTACGACTATCTGCCACGCCCTTTCCTGCAATGGGGAACGCCGTGCCGTGATCCACCGATGTGCGGATAAATGGCAAGCCTGTGGTCACGTTCACGCCGCTTTCAAAGCCGATTAATTTAATCGGGATATGCCCCTGATCGTGGTACATCACCACCACCATATCAAATTCGTCTAAGTTCACCGCACGGTGGAACAGCGTGTCTGGCGGCAGTGGGCCTTGCACATTGAAACCTTTGGCAAGGGCGGCTTTCACGGCTGGCACGATTTCTTTTTCATCTTCATCTCCAAATAAACCATGTTCGCCAGCGTGGGCATTAAAGCCCGCCACCGCAATTCTCGGTTCAGCAAAACCAAGCATTTGAGCGTATTCTTGAGCAAGATCAATCACGGTAGAAATCCGCTCGGTTTTAATCAAATCGCACGCCTGCCGCATAGACACATGGGTGGTGACATGGATCACGTTTAATTTTTCGCTGGTCAACATCATGGAAAAATCTTTAGTGCCACTTAGTTCAGCCAAAATTTCTGTATGCCCGGGGAAAATTTTGCCGCCAGCATGCAGAGCTTCTTTGTTTAAAGGTGCGGTGACAATGGCGTGAATTTTTTTCTCCATTGCCAACCCCACCGCTTTTTCAATATATTCATAGGCGGCAAGTCCTGCTTTGCCACTGACTTGAGCGAACGGCAAATCGGCCGGCAAATTGTCTAAATCCAAAATATCAATGTAGCCAAATTCGCTGTGAAGTTCGTCCACGCTTGCCACTTTGCGAAGTTTCAGATCGGATTTCACAATGGCTAATGCCCGTTGCATAATCTTAAAATCACCCACCACCACAATCTGTGCCAGCTCATAAATTCGCTTATCTTCCAATGCTTTAATCACCACTTCCGGGCCAATGCCAGCCGCATCGCCCATGGTGATCGCTAAAATCGGTTGCATAAAAACTCCTTAGTTAAAATAGTCTAAAATTCGTTGTAACAATGGCACGGAGCCAAAACCGCCCGCCTTGGTCATCACAGGAATGGCGGAAATGGGGCTGTTGGGGAAATAGCCATAAGGCACGCCCGCTTCAATTTCGCCAGCAATTTGGTAATGATCCAACTGCAACTGTTTCGCCACCGAAAAAGCAATATCGCCACCTGTTAAAAATAACGCCGAAAATTGATACCGCTGTTGTTCTAATAACTGACTGACGAATAAAGCGATTTTTTGGCTAATTTGGTTACCCAATTCCGCACGGCTACAATTTAACTCCGCACAAAGTAGCGAGATATTCAGCCGTTCATTCAGTGAGCTTTCGGTTTTCAACAGCAAATGTTGATGATTTTTCAGCACGGCTTTTGCGGATAACATTAATGTTTCGCTATATCTTTGATCTTGCAGTAAATTTTTAATATTGATCACCAGTGTTGCCACCTGTGCATTATCCTTAATATAATCCACCTGCTTGCAACTCACTTCACTCATAGACCCCACCACAAACAATATGGGCTTTTTGTTTAAACCCGCCGCAATAGACTGAGCCAAGCCTGATGAACCTGCTACGATACAAGGTTGATTTACTTCCTTAATTAGCTCGGCAATGTGCTGTAAATCCTGCTCAGTTTCTGCATCAAAGCTGATAATCGCTTGAGTGTTTTCCGCCATAATGGAATAAATCACCGAGACTGCGGTGTTTTTTTCTGTTGTTTTTTTAAATTCAAAAACAGGCACATCTGTTTGGCTCTCAATAATTGCTTTTACGCTGGAGGACACAATCGGCGTTTTGGGATCGGTGGCAAATTCTGTTTCTAACAACGGCACATCATTCACATATAAAATCCCATCACGCACCACACGCCCTGCTTTTGGTAACGCAGAACATACAAAGGCGATTTTACGTTCACTCGCCGACAAACAAGCGGCAAGCTCTGCCCCAATATTGCCACGCAAGGTGGAATCAATTTTTTTATAAACCTGTTCCGCTTTTGCATGGGCGAACACCTGATAAATCGCTTGTTGTGCATCAGCACAATTCATCGCCCGACTATCCGTATTCACCACCACAACCTCCGCTGTGCCTTGATATTGAGCAAAGTCACTCAATAGCACATCGACCGCAATATGTTGTTGGTGAAACTGTAAGCCTGTGTCGTTAGCACCGGTAAAATCATCAGCAATGACTAATACTTTCATGAACATCATCTCGTTTATTTGATGGCGGTTAGTATAAAGCAACGAAAAAATAAAAACTGTGATCTCGATCACAAAATTGAATATTTATATTCACAATGATTAAATGTAATCATTGTGTTGCACTATTAGATTGGCAGAGATATGTCAAATAATTAATGAAAAAGATTATCGAAACTCTTTCGGCGTTACTCCGAATTCTTTCTTAAATACCGCATAAAAATATTGCAATGATGGATAACCGCAAATTTCTGCGATTTCTTGAATAGATACATCAGTAGATTGAAGTAGATACTGAGCTCGGGCGAGCTTTTCTTCATGAATTACCTGATGAATGGTTTTACCCATTTCTTGTTTGAAACGAGCTTCTAAATTGGAACGAGAAATATGTAAATGATCCAGTACTTGTTCGGTTTTGATACCATGGCAAGCTTTCTGGCGAATAAAGTGCATTGCTTGAATTACAAAAGGATCTTGTAATGAACGATAATCGGTGGATCGTCTTTCTGCGACTTTTAAAGGTGCAATCAGTAAAGGTTTATGAGCAACCTTTATACCGTTCAAGCATTTATGCAACAATTTTGCTGCTTGATAACCAATTTGTGCCGTACCTTGTTGTACAGAAGACAGGGAAATACGAGAAAGGTATTGAATTAATTCTTCGTTATCAATGCCGATAATACATAATTGTTCAGGTACGGCAATTTTGAGATGTTCACAGGCTTGTAGTAAATGTCTGGCTCTGGCATCGGTTACTGCAATAATACCAGTGTAATCAGGCAGGGTTTTAATCCACTGAGCTAATTTCTCTTGAGATTCAACCCAATTATGTGAATGGGTCTGATCGCCTAAATAATAATAGGATTCCTGTTCATATTTTTCCATTAACTGTAAAAAGGCATGTTGTCTTTCTAACGCCCAATGTTTTGGTGTATCCGCTGGGTAGCCATAAAACGCAAAGCGGTTAATCCCTTTTTGTTTTAAATGCAAAAACGCCATTTCCACTAAGGCGTAATTATCAGTAGCCACATAAGGTAAATCGGGATAAAAGCGAGGATTTTGGTATGAACCACCCACGGCGATAATCGGAACGTTGACATTTTGCAATAATTCCACGGTTTCAGGATCATCAAAATCCGCAATAATACCATCAATGGACAGACTTTCAATGGTGTTGCGATGATAGACAAAATCGTCTTCCACAAAAATATCCCAACTACATTGAGACGCTTGAATATATTGTCCAACACCTTCTATTACACCACGATCATAGATTTTGTTGGCATTGAATAGAAGGGCGACTTTGTCGTGTTGTCGTGACATTTTGGTTCTCCTTTGTTTCCGGATAACTATAAGATAAAAAAGATTATTTTGCAAAACAATACAAAAAAGCACCGCAGTTTTCACAAACGGTGCTTAACTTGCCTTATTTTACACTTTTTTCTTACTCATCGTATCAAACCATACTGCAAGCAATAAAATTGCCCCTTTAATGATATATTGCCAAAAAGTTGGAACATCTAGCATACTCATGCCATTGTCTAATAAAGCAATAATGAACGCACCAACCACCACGCCGTAAATACTACCAATTCCACCTGCCAAACTGGCTCCACCAATGACACAAGAAGCTATAGCATCCATTTCAGCACTTTGCCCTGCAGATGGGGCGCCTGCTCCCAGTCTTGCACTTAAAATCAATCCTGCAATTGCCACCAGAAAGCCATTAATGGCAAAAATTGTGAGTCTGACTTTTTCAACGCCAATGCCTGATAATTTCGCTGCATCAATATTGCCACCAATGGCATAAACACTGCGACCAAAGGTTGTTTTACGAGCCACAAATGTGCCGATGATGGTAAGCAAGGCAAGCAATAATACAGGGAATGGCACGCCACGATAATCATTAAGTAGATAAATGGCACCCAACACTAAAACGGCGATTATCCCATATTTTGCTGTTTCTTTGCTTAGCGTTGGAACGGGAAGATTGAGCCGTTGACGAACTTTACGCTGGTAACTAACCCAAAGGGCAAAACAGCCTAATGCTGCCACACCAATCAACATCCCCACAATATCAGATAAATAGCCTTGTCCAATGGCAGTCATTTCGTGGCTAATGGGAGAAACGGTTGTGCCGTTGGTTAGACCAATTAAAATACCACGGAAAGCCAGCATACCGGCAAGGGTCACAATAAAGGCGGGGACTTTTTGATAGGCTATCCACCAGCCATTCCATGCACCAAGTAATAATCCTAACACTAAGGTAACAATTATCGTCAAAGACAATGGCCAGCCCCACCACACGTTGGTAATTGCTGCAAAGCCACCTAATAAGCCCATGAGTGATCCTACCGATAAATCAATTTCGGCAGCAATGATCACAAACGCCATACCAATCGCCAAAATGCCTGTAATGGATGTTTGGCGTAGTAAGTTGGAAATATTTCTGGCACTTAAATAGGCCCCATCGGTTAAAAATGAGAAAAACACCATAATGACCACAATGGCGATAAGCAGAATATACATCTGCAAATTAATGGATTTAAATTTGTTCATAATGTCTCCTTAAGAGCGGCTTCCATCACTTGTTCTTGGGTTAAATTATCATTGATTAAATCGGCTTTGATTTTGCCTTGGTGCATGACTAACACTCGATCACTAATCCCCAACACTTCGGGCAATTCCGATGAAATCACGATGATAGCGATGCCTTGTTGTGCTAATTGATTAATCAATTTATAAATTTCATATTTCGCCCCCACGTCAATACCCCGAGTGGGTTCATCTAAAATCAAGATCTTAGGGTTGAGCAATAAACATTTGGCTAAAATCGCTTTTTGTTGATTACCACCACTTAACCGCCCAATGGCAAGATCTACGCTAGCGGTTTTGACTTTCAATTTAGCAATAGATTGATTAATAATGGTTTCTTCCAGCGGTTCATTAATCACTTTTTTGCCAAAACAAAATTGGGGTAATGCCGCCAGTGTAATATTTTTACCCACCGACATAATGGGAACAATGCCATGTTTTTTGCGATCTTCAGGTACCATAACAATATGGCGTTCAATGGCTTGCGTGCAGTTTTTAATCTCTACTTTTTGATTTTCAAGATAAATATCGCCTTGATATTTGCCTAAATAAGAACCAAACAGACATTGTGCCATTTCGGTTCGCCCTGAACCCACAAGCCCTGCTACGCCTAAAATTTCCCCTTTGTGTAAGGCAAAATGAGCATTATCGACTCGTTTAATGTGCGTATTGGTGGTATGCCAAGCATTAAGATTTTCCACTCGCAAAATTTCTTCGCCAATCTCATGGGGTTCAACAGGATAAAGCGAAGTGATTTCACGCCCTACCATCATGGTAATAATGTTATCTTCGCTTAAGTCTGTGGCTAAATGTGTACCAATATGCTCTCCGTCTCGAATGACACAAATCTTGTCAGAAATGGCTTTTACTTCATTGAGTTTGTGTGAAATATAAATACAAGCAATATTATGTGCTTTGAGATCTTTAATTAGATTGAGCAAAATTGCCGTTTCTTTTTCTGTGAGTGATGCCGTTGGTTCATCTAAAATAAGCAGCCGCACTTGTTTATTTAAGGCTTTAGCGATTTCCACCAACTGTTGTTGCCCTAAACCTAATTCCGCTACCTTGGTATGCGGATCCACATTGAGTTGCACTTGTTCCAGCAAGGTTTGACAACGCAGGTACATTTCATTGTCGTTGGTTATGCCAAATTGAGTAATTTCATTGCCTAAAAACATATTTTCCAACACGGACATCTGTTTTACTAAGGTCAATTCCTGATGAATAATCGAAATGCCTTTTGACTCCGTATCTTTGATATTTTTAGCGACCAGTTTTTCGCCTGCAAAAGTAATCTCGCCTTGAAAATCACCGTGTGGATAAATGCCACATAACACTTTCATCAGCGTAGATTTACCCGAACCATTTTCGCCACACAATGACAGAATTTCGCCCATTTCTAAGGAAATGGAAATATTATTTAACGCTACCACATCACCAAATTTTTTGGTGATATTATGCATTTCCAATAAATTTGCCATACCCGTTTTCTCCATATCGGTTAAAGTGCGGTAAGAAAACCAAAAATTTTTTAATTTTCTACCGCACTTTTCACTTATTGATATACTGCTTCTTTTTTGTGGAAGCCATCTTTAATTACTGTTTCATCAATATTATCTTTAGTGACAGCTATCGGATCTAACAAATAGGCGGGCACATCTTTTAAGCCATTATTCAACGTACTATTGGATTGCACATTTTCATTTTTACCTAATGCTACAGAAATTTCTGCTGCTTTATCTGCCAACGTAGTAATCGGTTTATACACCGTCATCGTTTGAGTACCATCAATAATCCGTTTAATCGCGGCTAAATCCGCATCTTGCCCAGAAATCGCCACTTTACCAGATAAACCTTGCGCACTTAATGCCTGAATTGCCCCACCCGCAGTCGCATCATTAGAAGCCACAACCGCATCAATATTGTTTTTATTGGCGGTTAAGGCATTTTCCATAATTTGTAAGGCTTTTTCAGCTAACCAAGAATCCACCCATTGATCGCCCACGACTTTAATTTTGCCGCTATCAATTAACGGTTGTAACACTTTCATTTGCCCTTTGCGGAATAATTTCGCATTGTTATCCACAGGTGAACCGCCCATTAAGAAATAATTACCTTCTGGTTTTTTCTCGACAATGCTTTGAGCCTGTAATTCACCGACTTTTTCATTGTCAAAGGAAATATAAAAGTCGATATCCGCATTATTAATCAAGCGATCATACGCCAAGACTTTCACCCCTTCTTTTTTCGCCTCGGCAATCACATTGCTTAATACTTCACCGTTGAACGGAATAATCACCAATACATCAATACCTCGGTTTAACATATTTTCAATTTGTGAAATTTGAGCCTGAGCGTCACCGTTAGCAGATTGTACGGAAACTTGCGCACCAAGGGATTCTGCTTTTTTGACGAAAATATCACGGTCTTTTTGCCAACGCTCTAAACGCAGGTCATCAATGGACATACCAATTTTGAGATCTTTTGCTGCAGCACAACTACTAAAAGCAAGGGTAATGGCGGTTGCAACAGCGATTAATGTGGATTTAATTTTCATAAGACACCTCATTTAAATTAGGTTAAATTTCTTGATTTTGTCAGACAAAAGAAACGCCTGTTGGCTCTTTTGTTGAACAGCAGTTTGCGGTGATTTTGGACTAGGTGCAATTGCCAGATTTGATAACCTTATTACGTTTTTTCGTTTTTGTGAGCCAGTTCACAGAAATGAAAAATTAGAGTGGGAAAATGAAAAAACGTAAATTTGAAAAAATATTAATAAAAATACCGCACTTTTCAAGTTAGTAAAAGTACGGTATGTTTGGCTAAATTTAGATTATCAGATTAATTTTCTTTTTTTCGCCAATCCTTCGGCAATTTGCGAATAAATTTTATCCAAATTACAGAAATAAAGAACGACCAATCCAACCACAATCAACCCTGCTGGAACAAACGTGAAGACCCATTTAATGCCTTCAATGGTTTCACTGGTTTGAGTAGCCAACGTACCGTCATAAGCCACCCAAGCAAGACCCCAGCCCACTAACGCACTACCGATCCCGGCCCCCACTTTCATGCCAAAAGATGTGACCGAATTAGTTAAACCATCTAGCCGAACACCTGTTTTCCATTCACCATAATCAATGACATCTGCCACCATAGCGAATAAGCCTGCAGTATGGGGGATACCACCAATGCCGAGTAAAACTAAGCCAATCACGGCAGATGCAAAGCTAGTATCGCTCAATGCCATAATTAACAAGCCAGTGAGTTCTAGCACATAACCTAACATCATACTTTTCCATTTTCCTAGCCGGTTGTTAATATAAGGATAAACAAGATTACCAATGAGTTTAGGGAGAATAAAACATAAGGTTAATGTTCCCATAAGTGTAATATTGCCCAATACATCTTTGGCATAATAAATTCGTAGTCCGTTGTTTACCCCAAGAATGGTATAATTAATGACGAAAATAATCGCAAGCAAGATAAAATACTTATTGGTAAATAAGAGTTTAAATGACGATGTTGCATTTTGTTTATTTTCATTTGGAACAATGTTTTGTTCAATATGTACACGTTCTTTTGTACCAAAGAAAGTGATCAACAATAGAATAATTGCCAATCCGCCAAAAATCACCGACATGCCTGTCCAGCCAAATTTTTCCACAAAATGAATACAGCTATAATTGATAAATAATACCGTACACATAGTAAAGAAAAATCGCATGGAACTCATTGTTACCCGATCTTTTGGATCAGGGGCAGAAACAGATAGTAGGGTGTTATAGGACAAATTACAGGCAGTATAAATCACAGCTGACATCAAAATATAAGAAATACTGGCATAGGCAATTTTGCCGTTGTTGCTGAGGCTATCAGGAATACTAAACATCAGTACAAGCCCTAATCCCATAGGAACTGCTGACCAAAGAATCCAAGGGCGAGCTTTGCCCCAGCGGGTGTGCGTTCTGTCAATGATACCACCCATGACGAGATCAGATAAACCATCTAATAAACGGCTTAATAACATAATCGTACCGATAGTGGCAGCTGCAATGCCTACGCTATCGGTGTAATAAAGGGTGAGAAAGGATCCAATGGTTGTCCAGACTAAATTACAACCGCCATCGCCCACGGCAAAGGCAAAAATTTCTTTGCGTGTTGGTTTATTTTTACTCATATCATGACTCCTTGCCTTTTAAATTTAATGCCATAAGAGAAATATTCCCTTTGCCTTTGTAGATGAAATAAAGTTCTTTTTCTGTTGGGGTAAATTTGATGCAGGTTTCTGAAGAATTCCACCATTTAGATTGGTTTAATTTGATAATGCCCTTTGTTTCACCTAACGGATCCGTACGGATTTCTAAAATACCTTGTTGGGTTGAGCGATAAATCACTTCAATAGCCTGTGTTTCAGCAAGGTTGATATATTTGTACCCAATGAGATTATTATCTTGAACGTGAGTAATGTAGCGTTCGCCATTTCCTGTGGTGATATAGGGAAAATCCACTTCGCTGTTGGTTCTGCCGAGTGATGTTAATGCCCCCATTCGCCCATTGCTGAGATTGCAACAATAGACCGCAGGATAGAAAGCATTACCCGATAATGGCATAGGATTCATGCCACTGGTGGTAATCGTCACTTGTTTTATCTGTCCATCTGGCTCAAAATAAATTTTTTCTGCACAACCTTGTCGGTTGTATTGGTTTAATGAGGTATGGCGATGATAAAAAATGTACCATTGATCATGAATTTGTACTAATCCACCGTGATTGTTGCCAACAGACATTAATTTATCCTGTTCTGAACGCCCTTGATAACCGACATCACCATTACTTACAATCACCCCACCAAATACAAAGTCTTGCATCGGCTTATCACTTATAGCATAACAAAGCTGGTGGGTATTCACGGATGAATAAATGAGATAATATTTGTCATTAATTTTACGAACAGAAGGCGCTTCAAAATATTCATTGCCTGCAAAAGATGTGCCTTTGCTATAAATTAAACTAGGAATAACAATTTGTGGTTTGCCCTTGACGGTGAGCATATCATCTTCCAGCTCTACGACAGAACCGCCTTTTAAATCTTGTCCTTTATATCTTGGAATATTGATCATACAAGGCGCAAAACCAAAATACAGAAAGTTGCCATCTTCTGAACAAATCACAGACGGATCGTAGGGCTGATTATCGGTCATGATCGTGCCGTCAGGATATTGAATCTTACCGTAAAATTGATATTGACCTGCTGGTGTATCACAAACTGCCACACAAATCGCATCTTGAAATTTAACGCAATAATACAGATAAAACCGCCTGTCTTTGCCTTGCACCACATCAGGGGCATAGAGTGGCAATCCAGCTTGATTATCAGGATCGTCTTGTTTGCGATAAATCACGCCGTCATATCGCCAATCGGATAAATCATTTATCGGCGCAGACCAAGCCACATAATCCAATTCACAAAATTCATTGCCGTTTTCTTGGTCATGACTGCCAAATACATAAAGTCGGTCATCAAACACTCGGGGTTCGGCATCGGGAATATGTTCGTAGAGTGGCAAATAGGGATTGTGGCATTGGTTTTTCATCATTTTTTCCCCCATGATATTGTTGTATCGTATGAAAGTTTGCGGAAATTTTAAACAGAGGGCAATTATTAGATTTCACAACCCCATTACGTTTTTTCACTTTTGTGAGCCAGTTCACATAAACCAATAATCAGAATGGAAAAACGAAATAACGTAATTGAATAGATAGACAATTTTCCGCATTATTTTGACAAACCTATTTTTACCAACTTAACAGGAGAATGATGATGACGAGCTTTTTTAACCAAATTGATAAAATACAATACGAAGGTGAAGACTCAACCAATCCGTTTGCGTTTAAACATTACAACCCAACCCAACAAATTTTGGGTAAAACCATGGCGGAACATTTACGTTTAGCAGTCTGTTATTGGCATACCTTTTGCTGGAATGGCAATGATATGTTTGGCGTAGGGTCGCTGGATCGTTATTGGCAAAAAAATACGGATTTGCTCGCAGGTGCAAAACAAAAAGCGGATATCGCTTTTGAATTTTTGCAAAAATTAGGCGTGCCTTATTATTGTTTCCACGATGTGGATATTGCACCAGAAGGCAATTCTTTTAAAGAATATCAATATAATTTCCACACGATGGTGGATATTTTGGCTCAAAAACAAGCAGAAACAGGGCTAAAATTACTCTGGGGAACGGCAAATTGTTTTACCAATCCACGTTATATGTCGGGGGCGGCGACCAATCCCAATCCTGAAGTCTTTGCTTGGGCGGCGGGACAAGTGTTTAATGCCATGAATGCGACGCAAAAATTGGGGGGTGAAAATTATGTGTTATGGGGTGGTCGGGAAGGCTATGAAACTTTGTTAAACACCAATTTGAAACGTGAGCGTGAGCAAATGGGGCGTTTTATGCAAATGGTGGTGGAACATAAACATAAAATCGGCTTTAATGGTACATTATTAATTGAGCCGAAACCGCAAGAGCCAACCAAACATCAATATGATTATGATGTGGCGACCGTGTATGGTTTCTTAAAACAATTTGGCTTGGAAAAAGAAATCAAAGTCAATATTGAAGCCAACCACGCCACACTCGCAGGGCATACGTTCCAACACGAAATTGCCACGGCGGCGGCGTTGGATATTTTTGGATCCATTGATGCGAACCGTGGTGATCCACAATCAGGTTGGGATACGGATCAATTCCCGAATAGCGTAGAAGAAAATACCTTGGTTATCTATGAAATCTTAAAAGCAGGCGGTTTCACCACTGGTGGCTTTAATTTTGATGCCAAAGTTCGCCGTCAAAGTATTGACCCGAATGACTTATTCCACGCACATATTGGGGCGATTGATGTATTAGCATTATCCCTTAAACGAGCGGCTAAAATGCTAGAAGATCAAACCTTGCAAAATCTGGTAGATAGCCGTTATGCGGGCTGGAGCGGTGAGCTAGGACAACAAATTTTAGCGGGTAAAACGTCATTACAAGCGTTGGCTCAACGGGTTGAAACTCAAGGATTAAATCCGCTACCTGTTTCAGGGCAACAAGAATATTTGGAAAATTTGGTGAATCGTTATATTTATAAATAAGACAAAACCGCGGTGTAAAACATTAAAATTTTGCACCGCAGTTTTAAGGAGCAACTATGTACATCGGTATCGATCTTGGCACATCAGGCGTAAAAGTGGTGTTGTTGAATGATGAGCAGCAAGTGATTGCTACGACACAGAGTGCGTTAACCGTTTCTCGTCCGCAACCTTTGTGGTCAGAGCAAGAGCCGCAGGATTGGTGGCATGCCGTCAGTTCTGCCATGCAACAGTTAAGTGAACAGCAGGATTTGCGAGCCGTGAAAGCCATTGGCTTAACAGGGCAAATGCACGGAGCAACCTTGCTGGATAAATCGGATCAGGTGTTGCGACCTGCCATTTTGTGGAATGATGGTCGCAGTTTTGCGGAATGTGCCGAGTTGGAAGCCCTTGTGCCTAACAGTCGTGACATTACAGGCAATTTGATGATGCCAGGCTTTACTGCTCCGAAATTGCGTTGGTTAGCAAAGCATCAACCTGATATAGCCGAAAAAGTGCATAAAGTTTTATTACCAAAAGACTATTTACGCCTGTTGATGACGGGCGAATATGCGTCCGATATGTCTGATGCATCAGGCACCATGTGGCTAGATGTGGAGACAAGGGATTGGAATGATGCCTTGCTCAATGCTTGTGGATTAAGCCGAGAGAATATGCCGAGTTTATTTGAAGGCAATCAAATTACAGGTCATTTACGTCAGGACATTGCTGAACGTTGGAAAATGCCACAAGTGCCTGTGGTGGCAGGTGGTGGTGATAATGCGGCTGGGGCGATAGGCGTAGGGTTGTATCAAACAGGACAAGCGATGTTGTCTTTAGGGACATCTGGGGTGTATTTTGTGGTCACTGATAAATTCACGGCGAATCCGCAAAAAGCGGTGCATAGTTTTTGCCACGCTTTGCCTAACCGTTGGCATTTAATGTCGGTGATTTTAACCGCAGCTTCGGCAGTAGATTGGGTGAAAAATGCGACCAATACGGCGGATGTCGCCACGCTTTTCCAACAAATTGAGCAAACTGCGGTCAATTCTGAAGCGATTTTCTTACCTTATCTCTCTGGCGAACGCACACCACACAACGACCCTTATGCGAAAGGGGTATTCTGGGGATTAAGCCATAACGACAATGCCCAAACCTTGGCAAAAGCCGTGGTGGAAGGTGTGAGTTTCGCCTTGGCAGACGGCATTGACGTATTACACGAAACTGGCGTACAAGCGGACAATATCACGCTCATCGGTGGTGGCGCAAAAAGTGCCTATTGGCGACAATTATTGGCGGATATTACGGGAAAAACCTTGGAATATCGCACAGGCGGTGATGTAGGTCCTGCATTGGGAGCTGCGAAACTCGCTCAAATTGCGTTAAATCCCACCGCAGATTTAGCGGCGTTGTGTAAGCCGTTGCCGTTAGAAAAAGTGTATCAGCCGAACAAAGATAAATGGGCGTTGTATCAAGAAAAACGAGCGAAGTTTGGGGAGATTTATCGGCGGTTGAAAGGACTTTCGTAACAACAGCCCAAAAGTGCAGTACAAAATTTCGCAGAAATTTTGTACTGCACTTTTTTGACGTTTAAATTCTGAGCTAATCCAATAAACAATCTAGCAATAGTTGCACTCATTAAATTGGATAAGGTCGCAGCTAATAAAGCTCTAAAACCAAGTTTAGCAATTTCACTGGTGCGTTCTGGCACAATGGCTCCAAACGCTCCGACAATCACACCAATTGAGCCGAAATTGGCAAAGCCACATAAGCCAAGGGCAATAATCACAATGGTTTTTGGATCGAGATTGCCTAAACCTTCTTTGAGATATGGGCTGAAATTCATATAAGCGACAAATTCGTTAATGGCGATCATTACCACAAACACCATTACAACCGTGGCAACGCCAACCGCAATTCGCATGCCGACCATTGCCCCATAATCATTTCTCCTTAAGATCGTGAATTATTTTGTCGTTACAACATGGCAAATTCTCGTGCAATTTGGCTGGCTAATTTTGCATTATTCAATACCAAATTAATATTAGAACTTAAACTGTCGCCGTCTGTGAGTTCACACACCCGAGCCAGCAAGAATGGCGTGCTGTTTTTGCCGTGAACGCCTTGCTCTTCCGATTCTTTCAAGGCTTGTTCAATGGCGGCGTTGATGGTGCTTTCTGGCATTTCAAATTCGCGTGGAATTGGGTTGGCAATCACTAAACCGCCGTTTAATCCCAGCTGCCATTTGGCTTGCATTGCTAAAGCAATTTGTTCGGGCGAGTCCAGTCTGACGCTCACTTCAAAATTGCTGCGACTGGTGTAAAAGGCTGGCAGTTGCTGGGTTTGGTAGCCGATTAACGGCACGCCGAAGGTTTCTAAATATTCGGTGGTTAGCCCTAAATCCAAAATCGATTTTGCCCCAGCGCAAACCACGGCCACGTTGGTGTGAGCCAATTCTTGCAAGTCGGCGGAAATGTCAAAAGTCGTTTCCGCTCCACGATGCACGCCGCCGATGCCACCTGTGGCGAACACCTTAATGCCAGCCAATGCTGCTACAATCATGGTCGCCGCCACGGTGGTCGCTCCGTGTTTTTTGGCGGCGACAATAAACGGCAAATCACGGCGGTTGACTTTGGCGATCGCTTGCCCTTCTTTGCCTAAAATTTCGATTTCATCACGGCTTAAACCCGCTTTTAATCGCCCGTTAATAATCGCAATGGTGGCAGGAATTGCCCCGTTATCCCGAATGACTTGCTCGACTCTCAACGCCGTTTCGACATTTTGCGGATAGGGCATGCCGTGCGAAATAATGGTCGATTCAAGGGCGACCACGGGGTTGCCTTGTTGCAAGGCTTGTGCCACTTCAGGGGCGATGTCTAAAAATTTGTTCATTGTTGGATCTCCAAAAGTTTGTTAACGCTATCGTCTGATAGATTAGGATTGTGAGTAAATTCAGAAGAAAGAGCCATAGCAGAGCAGGCTTGGGCATAGCAAACCGATTCGGCGAACGCCTTATTTTCCAAATAACAACAGGCAAGCCCTGCCATCATCGCATCGCCTGCCCCCGTTACATTGACCACATTAGTTTTTAACGCAGGTTGAACCGTCGCCACACCGCCTTTTTCGCTATAAAAAATGCCGTCAGCACCAAGGCTAATCACCAATCGCTGCAAACCTTGGCGATGAAACCATTGTGCCACGGATGGCAAATCTTGTTCGTTGTTAATTTGAATGCCGCTTAGCATTTCTGCTTCCAGCCGATTAGGTTTTAAGGTGTGAATTTTATGCAAATAGTCTTTGATTTTTTCGGCTTTGAAAGTCGAAACGGGGTCAACAAAAATCGGCAAATCGCCACAATTATTAAACAGCCAAGCCAAGGTTTTTTCAGGCAAATTGCAATCCAACACAACGACATCGGAATGCTGGATAAATTCAAGGCGAGAAGAAAGCAGTGCAGGGGTGAGCCGTTGCAAAATCGCCATATCATTAATGGCGACCACCATTTCGCCTGCAGAATCGTGCAATGAAAGATAGGTTGATGTGGTTTCATCAAACAGTTTATAACAGCGATCCACCATCACGCCAGCCAGCCTTGTGGTTTCCAACACCGTTGCCCCCGAACTGTCATCGCCCACTACTGAAATTAAATGCGATTCTTGCCCGAGCATGGCGATATTCTGAGCAATATTTCGCCCAACGCCACCTGCACTGCATTTGATTTTGCCAAGATTGGAATCCTGCGGCTTGAGCGGCGACAACGCCGTGCCTGCAATATCCATATTCGCTCCCCCAATGGTTACAATCCGTTTATTGGGAGCAAGAATATAACCCTTGCCACGAATTTTTCCTTTTTTGGTCAAATTCATGATATAGCTTGCCACGTTTGAACGGGTTAGCCCAAGCTGCTCGGCAATTTCATTCTGTTGTAAAAATGGATTTTTGGCTAACAGTGCCAAAATTTGTTGCTCTTTATTCATATCAACACCTGTTATATTTTTAACAACTGTTGGTATTTTCTGCTGGTTTAAACAAAAAGCAATCGGGTTTTGCTGGAAATGTGAACTGGATCACAATAAATTTTCAATGCAGAAAAAAGTGCGGTGAAAACTTACAAAATTTTGCGATTTTTTACCGCACTTTGAGTTAGCCACAAAATTCTGTTGGCGTTTGGTGAAATTCTTTTTTGAAGACGGTGTAAAAATATTGTAATGATGGATAATAGCACGACTATGTTGTGTTTCTTTCCTAATCGTTCAGCAAAAATTCAGTAGCTGTAATAATGGATAAATGGCGATAGGGATTCATTGAAAGCAAATCTTTTTTATCACCTGTTACCAATAATCTTGCATTCGCTGCAATTGCTATTTCTAAAAATTTGTTATCTTTCGGATCTTGGCAATCCGTGATAGTTTTTGTGATTTCAATTTGTTCAACCGCTTTGGAGAAAAATTGAATAAAGTGTTCTCGCTCTACAACGCTATTAAAATAACGAGAAAATTTAGGTCGTCGTATCACTTCGATAAATTCATTCAATGTCTGTTGTGAAACAAAAACTTGATAATATTGCAAGGCTTTTTGCAACACCTGATTGGGAACGGAATGAGGGAAAATTGCCGCATTAATTAGAATATTAGTATCAATAACGATACGATTATTTCTGAGCATAATAGGCTTCGATCTCTTCGTTAACGAATTGATACATTTCTTCTTCACTTAATGGCGATGGTTGAGTTTGACCGTTACGCTCTTGCAAAAGTGATAACATTTTCTCTTTGGCTTGTAATTTGAGTACATTAATGCCGTCATCATATCGCATAAGTAACATTGTTGGTCTACCATATTGGGTAATGGTTACTGGTTCTCTTCCTTTCACCATTTCAGCAATTTCGCCAAAACGGCTTTGAATTTCTTTGGATATAATTACTTGCATAGCTTTCTCCTTTGAAACATGATTTTCATCTTAGCTATCTTGGCTATAAAAGTCAAAAAATAAACAAAAAAGCACCGCAGTTTTTTTGCGATGCTTAACAGGAATTGATGTTTTATCTCGCTAGCATTGAAACATGCTCTGCCGCTTTCTGATTGGCATAGCCTACGGCAGATTTGAGTGTTTCACCGTTGATTAAACTGGCACATAAATGCCCCACGAAACAATCGCCTGCTCCGAGCGTGCTGATTAATTTTACTTTTATGGCTGGCATTACCCCTTGTTCTTGTTGATTGGCAAATGCCACACCATCGCCACCAGCGGTTACGACCACTTGCGGAAAATCTTGCTGCAAGCGTTGAGCGGCTTTTAAGGCAGAAGTTAAATCCGTGACTGCGATGCCACACATGGCTTCGGCTTCAACGGCATTGACAATCAGAATATCAATGAGTTTGATTAATTCTGGGGATAATTTTTTAGCTGGGGCCGCGTTAATACACACTGGAATATGTCGTTGATTGGCTTGTTGGGCGGCATTCAGATTGATTTCATCGCTGACTTCATTTTGTAAAATTAACATTTTGGTATCTTGCCAAAGGGAATCTTGTTCCAATACAGCTGACTCAATGGCAAGATTCGCCCCTGATACGACCACCGCACCATAATCCCCTTCGCTGTCCATAATGGCGACACTCATTCCTGACCCGAATTTATCAGTTTGTTGAACAAAGTCGGTATTGATCTGATGTTGTTTTAAATGTTCAAGTAAAAATGGGGCAAAATTATCTTTGCCTACACAGCTCACCATAAAGACATCGCAATCCGCTTTGGCACAGCCTACGGCTTGATTGCCCCCTTTACCACCAAATTTGGCGAACCATTTTTTACCTAACACCGTTTCGCCTTTGACTGGACGATGGGAAGATTCCACCACGATGTCATAATGCAAACTGCCTACTACAACGACTTTATTCATGTTGTATTCCTCATTTTATTCGTTTACTTTCTACGGCTGCTCTCGTTTTGGCAAGATAATTTTCTGCACGATTCAAATGGCGTTTTGCGACAGCCACGTAAAGTGCATCTAAAATATTTAATTGTGCCACCCGAGATGCCGCATTTTCGCCCAATAATAATGAACCTTGGGAAGTGGAGGTTAATACCACATCGGCGTATTGGGTAATCGGTGAAATGGCGTAATTAGTGATCACAATAGTTTTCGCCCCATTTTTGCGAGCCAGTTGTACGGGTTCAATCACATCAATGGTGGTGCCTGAATGGCTAATGGCGATCACGCAACTTTGATCATTACATACCGCACTGGACATTAACATCATGTGCGAATCATCATAAACCGAGGCTTTAATCCCAATACGTAAAAATTTATGTGCCATATCTTTGGCAATTTGAGCTGAACCACCAATCCCAAGTAAATCAATATGTTGAGCATTGGCTACAATCTCTACACAACGATCAAAGGCTTCAATATCCAAAATCGCCATGGTTTCTTCTAATGCTTGAATGGAGGTTTCAAACACTTTTTTGATCAACTGTGCAGAGGTATCCTGTTCAGAAATTTCATTGTGCAAATTTGCCACTTCTAATTGTTTGTAATATGCCAACCCTGAGCGAAAATCCCGAAAACCTGAAAATTCTAATTTTTTCGCAATTTTTACAATCATGGCTTCAGAAACCTGATTTTCTTCTGCCACTTCTTTTAACGGGGTTGTTTCAGAAAAATCTGGCTTCGCTAGTATCCTATCCAACACTTTCAATTCTAACGGGGTAAGTTGTTGTCTGCGGGTGCGGATATGTGCACCAATGGATTTCGGATCTAACTGTGCCATAGTATTATTTTCCTCTAGTTGCTCTATCAATTAACATGGCAACAATAATGATGATACCAGTGGCGAGTAATTGATAGAAGGCTTGAATATTTAGCAATGTTAACCCGTTGCGTAATGCCCCGAGAATAATTGCCCCTAAAATAGTGCCTATAATACTCCCTTTTCCGCCCATAAGCGATGCCCCACCGATGGCTGCCGCCGCAATGGCATCTAATTCCCATAAATTACCCAGCGTTGGATCGGCTGCCCCTAAACGTCCAACTAAAATTAATCCAGCTACAGCGCTCAAGAAACCTGAAAGCACATAAACCGTCACTTTAGTTTTTGCCACAGGCACACTACATACCCGAGCCGCTTCTTCATTGCCACCCACTGCAAATATATATTCACCCAATGGGGTTTTGGTCAATACAATCCAGAGAACTAAAGCAATCACAGTCACAATAATAACCGAGCTTGGAATCCCCAATAATGTGCCGTTCATTAGGCTACGGAAGTCTGCAGGAATCCCAAAAATCGGATTGCCCCCCGTGTAAATTAACGATAATGCACGGTAGAGTGATAATGCACCTAAGGTGACAATGAAAGGTTGTAAACCAGCGTAAGCAATTAATACACCGTTAAATAATCCCGTTAAAACGCCGACTAACAACGCCCCCAGTATGGCTAACGGTACTGGCACACCAGCCACCATTAAACTTGCTCCCACTACGGCAGAAATTGCCGCCGTTGGTCCCACTGATAAATCAATTCCAGCGGTAATAATCACCAATGTCATACCCAGTGCAATAATTGCATTAAGTGATGATTGTTGCAGAATATTCAATAAGTTAGGTGTGGTGAAAAATACGGGTGATAAAAAAGAGAAAACCGCAAAGATGATGATCAATCCCACCAATGTTCCCATATCACGCACATTTAATTTAATCATTGACATAATTTATTCCTCGCTTTGATTAATGTGTTTTATTGTTGCCAATAGAATAACGACCAATATTGTCTTCATTGATGTCCGAACCATGCAGTTCCGCTTTGATTTCACCTTCTTTCATGACCAACACGCGATCCGATACCCGAATAATTTCAGGCATTTCCGATGAAACCACCAACACCACATTGCCTGCTTTGGCAAGATTTTCAATTAAATTATAAATTTCCGATTTGGTGCCAATATCAATGCCTCTGGTCGGTTCATCAAATAAATAGATTTTGGTACCCGCTGCCAGCCAACGTCCGATAATGACTTTTTGCTGATTACCACCACTAAATGTGCCAACTGTTTTATCTAAATCGAGTGGTTTTAAATTTAAATCCATCATTAATTGATGAGAAATCGCATTTAAATAATCTTTGCGAAGAAAACCAGCCTGACTAAATCTATCCATAGACGGCATGGCAATATTGATAGACACACTGCGATCCTTCAAAATGCCTTCTTTTTTGCGATCTTCTGGCACCAGTCCAATGCCCATTTTGATGGATTCTTTCACGCTATTGAGTTTTAACGGCTGCCCATTAATGAGTATTTCCCCTGATGTGGGCTTATCTAAGCCAGCGATTAAACGAAATAATTCTGTACGTCCAGCTCCCACTAAGCCAGCAATGCCCACCACTTCGCCTTTATTAGCAAAAAAATTGATATTTTTCACCGCACTTTCACGGCTTAAATTTTTCACTTCTAGCATTTTTTCATCCGTGGCATAACTCTGATGTGACAATTTTTCTACTTTCCGCCCTACCATTTTGGTGACGATACTTTCTTCGTTTTCATCGGCAATATTGACACAATCAATAAAATGCCCATCTCGCAAAATCGTTGCTCGATCGCAGACTTTGAAAATTTCGTCCATTTTGTGTGACACATAAATAATAGATACCCCTTGGGCGGTGAGCTGTTTGATCAAGGCAGCAAGGCGTTCAAATTCGCTCGGCGTTAAACTGGATGTCGGTTCGTCCATGGCAATAATTTTGGCGTTATCCAATAAGGCACGGGCGATTTCCACAATTTGTTGCTGTGCCACTTTTAATTCCTTAATCGGCACATTGGGATCAATGCTTGGGTCAAGATCTTTTAAAATGTCTAATGCCATTGCACGTTCTTTGGCTTTATCCACAAACAAGCCAAAATGCTTTCTGACCGAACGCCCCAAAAACATATTTTGAAAAACAGAGAGTTCTGGAATGTTTTGTAATTCTTGGTGAATCATCGCTATACCATTTTCTTTGGCAGAACGTGGCGAATGAATTACCACTTTTTGCTCATCAATATAGATCTCGCCTGCAGTGGCTTCTCGCACGCCTGAAAGCAGGTTGAGAAGCGTGGATTTTCCCGCTCCATTTTCACCAATTAATGCGTGGGTTTCGCCTGCGACTACGTTGAAAGAAACATTTTCTAACACCGTCACTTGCCCATATTTTTTTGTCATTCCACGCATACTTAATCTATCTGAACACATAGAACTCTCCTTTTTTTCAATGTTATTTGGCTAACACTTTACGCAATTCTTCAGGATTCGCATTAAAGTAAGTTTTCGCATTATCTTGAGTAATTAACGCTTGTGGTGTCGTGACCACACGAGAAATTTGTTGTCCTGCGGTTAAACGCAACACCACTTCCATTGCCACTTCGCCTGTTAATACAGGGAAACTATCCACCGTACCCGTTAATTCACCTGCGAGAATGGATTTATAAGCATCAGAAATCCCGTCTGTACCAAACACAGCCACTTGTTTTTGTAAATTCAACGCTTTGACCGCTTCCACTACACCTAACGCCATACCGTCATTGTTGACATAGAAACCGATTAAATCAGGATTACGTTGTAAAATGGTGGTTGCCACATTATAGGCTTGTTCACGACTCCAGTTAGCTGGCACACTTGCCACTACATTGAATTTGCCTGATTTGTTAATGGTTTCAGTAAATCCTTCGGTGCGTTGTTTCGCCGCAAATACCCCCGGTGGACCTTCTACGACCGCTACTTTTCCGCCATCAGGACGATTATCAATAAACCATTGTGCGACTCGTACACCGTTATCTTTTTGCACATTCCCCACATAATGGGTGGCTGTTGGCATCACCGCATCATTCACATTCACCACAGGAATATTTTTTGATTGGGCGACTTCTGCCGCTGGTTGCAAATTCACGTCCGTTTGTGGCGAGAAAAGTAATGCACTATAACCTTCTGTGATCATGGTTTCGGCAATGGAAAGTTGTCCTAATTGATCACCTTCGTTTGCCGCAGCTTGATAGGCGACAAAGACATTGTATTTGGTAGCAAAACTTTTATAACCATCGCCTAATGAACGCCAATATTCATTGGTTAAGGTTTTGGATACGCCACCAATTTTGACTCCGCTTTGAATGGCAGGAAATGCACCAAATTTAGCGTCTAACTCCGTCCAATTAACCCGATCTTGTTCCGTATCCGAATTGAGCGGTGCAAGATTGGCATAGGCGGAGCTACCGATCACCGCAGAAAGTGCGGTGGAAATAAGCATGGTTTTTAGAAATTTACGCATAACATTTTCCTTTTTAGTTGGATTAACGATAGAAATAACGAATTATTTCCCTAGTAAAAATTGATTGACAATGGCTTGGCTTGACACCGCATCTTGGCGTTCAATGGCTTGTTGCAATTCATCAATGGAATTAAGTTGGTCAGCAATGGCAATAAGTTTACGCACTGTTTGAATATTCACTTCACATTCATGCACAGGATCAAGTCCACTGGCATCAGGGAAAGTGTCAAAATAATAGGCCCCATTAAAACCTTCTTTGCGTAATTGCCAAATCAGTTCTAAGGTCGCTCGTGGATTGACCGAAGCCACCATTAAGCCATCATCACGCTTGTGATAACCATCATTTAAATGCAAGCCCATAATTTTGGTGCGGCGAGCAATCTGGGCTGCCGCATAAGCAGGAATTTCATCAGCATAGAGAACATGAGCAAAATCCAAGGTTACGCCGACATTTTTTGCTCCAATATCAGAAATAGCAAGAAGCGTGGTGGCGACATCAGGTAAGATACTAAAGGAACGGGGTTCGTTTGGTTTATATTCAATACTAATATCGCAATCTGGAGCGTAAGCCGCCACTTCTTGAAAAGCGGTAATTAAATCGTCCCACATTTTGTTGTAATTCGCTTGGAAACTGTAATCAAAACCATCTTGTCCGAGCCAAATGGTCATCAAATTTGTGCCTAATTCCCGACCGCAATCAATGCCACGTTTGGTTAATTCAACAGCTTCACGGCGAACCTTGGCATCAGGGTGAGTAAATGCTCCTAATTGAAATTCAGGGTTGGTGCTATACCGCATCGCCATGCCATTGACATTCAAGCCTTGATCTTTGATAAATGCCCCTAAAGATTTCGGGTCTTCGTTTAAATGCTGCGGATAATTCAAATCCACATCGGTCAAACCTTTCGCTGTGGCAGCTCGTTCAATCATTTGCCGAATAGTGGGTTTTCCTTTAAGATCTGGCCAGTAAGAATGCGCTTTAGAAGCAAAAGAATTTAATCGAGTAGCAAAACGTAAATCGTTCATGTGATGTTCCTTTTCAATTAATCAATATTATGTAAAGTAAAATATAACTTTATATACTTTTGTAAAGTATTAAATTTAAATTTTGTGATATTGATCACGTTTTTATAAGAAAAAAGTATGAAATGAGAATTCCGAATAAACTATAGCGAATATGTTGTAACAAATTATCCATAGTAGTAACATCATATGTTTAATCCGTTTGATGATTTAATTCTCATCCACTAATATCGGCGGCGGAGCAAAAAGTGCCTATTGGCGACAATTGTTGGCGGATATAACAGGAAAAACGAGCGAAGTTTGCGGAGATTTATCGGCGATTAAAGGGAATATAATCTAGATGCCATGCAGATGAATATTTTGGAAATTAATCAAACAGATATAAATTTTTTACACTATTTACTAATCAAGGTACAATTATCTGAATTCATTTTCCAACATATTCATCTTCATAGGATAAAATAATGAGATTATTCACGTCTTTAATTGTTATGACTTTATCTGCCTTTGTTGCCATACAGGTAAGTGCTAACACTACTCAAACTGCCTCTAAAACAACTTCTACCAATAGTAAACAACGTGAAGTAAGCAAAGAAACCTTGTTAAAACGGTTTACCCAATCTGTTTCAATACAATATCTTGGAGCAGGTTCGGGTGTAAGTTCAGACCAACAACCTACAGTAGAATTTAAATATCGCTTGAAAAATGTAGGTAAAGAAGCAATTAAAACCGTACACTGGGTATCACAATTTACCAATAACGGACAGGCTGTATTAAATTTAGATGCACCAGTTAATTTTAATAAAAATGGTTTGAAAGCTGGTCAGGAAGTTGAAATGGCTCTACCTATTGCTGTGGCACAATTGCCTGCTGACTTTATACAAGCAACCCAAGCAAAAGACGCTCATTTAATTCTTTCAAATATTGCCATGAAAATTGTTTATACTGATGGGGCAAGATTAGTCGTAAACAAATAATCAGTGTGTGGCAAGATACACATCAAAGCGGTGATTTTTGGTTTCTCGGCTAAACTGCGGTGCTTTTTGGGCGAGAAATTCAGCATAGTCGGGACGTTTCACCACCACACGTTTTTGTGCTAATTGCAAGGCTGGGGCAAGCAACTGGTCGGCATCTTCATCCGCTCCCACAAGGTGTTGAAACAGACGCATTTCTTTTTTGACCAAAGCAGATTTCTGTTTATGGGGATACATAGGATCGAGATAAACCACATCAGCCTTGTGTTGTTTGGGATCCAGTTCGTGAATACTCGACACTGGCAAAAGCTGCAAATTCTGCTGTAATAGATTGCCAATTTCAGGATCAAGATAGGCACGACGTAAACCATCTTGTAACAATAAGCGTACCACAGGATGACGTTCTACCAGACGAACTTGACAGCCAATACAGGCTAACACAAAGGCATCTCGTCCTAAACCAGCCGTAGCATCTATTACGGTTGGTAATTCACCGCTTTTTACACCAACCGCTTTAGCAATGGCTTCACCCCGTCCACCACCAAATTTACGGCGGTGTGCCATGGAGCCATTCACAAAATCCACAAATACCGCACCAAGTTTCGGTTCGTCTAATTTACGTAATTCCAACCGCACTTCATCATTCATTGACGTTTGCACTAACGCCAACGGGCTGCCGGGGATGTGAATTAACCCTTGTTTAGCACAAAGTAAGGTGAAACAATCTGAATTTTCAGTTTCACAAATCAGTTGAATCATATTAAGCCCCGAGCCCTTTCTAAATCCACAATAGATTTCGGTTCTTGGTGAATCATAATCTCCGCATTAGGGAACATGACAAGAATTTTTGCTTCTAATTCATCGGTAATTCGATGGGCTTGAAATAAGGTTAAGCTGTCATCTAACTCCAAATGTAACTGAATAAACCGCACCGCACCGGCTCGACGAGTACAAATACTATGAATGCCGAGAATATTACGATGTTGTTCTGCCATGACTTTAATCTGGTCGATTTCTTCCTGTGGCAAAGCCTTATCCAGTAAAATCTGCAACGCATCCCACGCCATTTTAAAGGCATTATAGGCAATATAAAGTGCAATCCCAATCGCAAAAATCGCATCCGCATAAATAAAACCGTACATATTTAACAACATTGCTACAAGAATGGCTACGTTCATTAATAAGTCGGTTTGATAATGCAAACAGTCCGCTTGAATGGCAGGGCTTTCGGTCAGTTTAATCACTTTTTTCTGATAACCTACTAAGGCAGCAGTAAAGGCAATGGAGATAATACTGACACAAATCCCCATTTCTGAGTTATCAATAAATTGCGGATTGGTTAATTTGTGGATACCTTGCAACAGCAGAAACACTGCTGAACCGGCAATAAACGCACTTTGTGCTAAGGCGGCCAATGATTCTGCTTTACCATGTCCAAATGCATGATTATGATCGGGCGGTAACAGGGCAAAACGCAATACTAAAATACTAGTGATTGACGCAAATAAATCCACCACGGAATCAGTCATGGCGGCTAAAATCGCAATGGATCCCGTTTGCCACCAAGCAAAGGCTTTAATTAAAATCAGCATGCTCGCCACAGCAATGGCAAGCTGGCTGGCACGTTTTACAAATTTAGCGTAATTTTCTTCCATATTATTTTCTCACTAACCACACACCTGCTTCCATATGCTCGGTGTAAGGGAATTGATCGAACAAGGCAGCTCGCTCAATACGATGGGTTTGGTTTAAGGTTTGCAAATTATCACATAAGGTATGCGGATTGCACGAAATATACAAAATCCGATCATAATGTTGCACCAATTTTAGGATATCTGCATCAAGCCCAGCACGTGGTGGATCCACAAAAATCGTATTGCATTGATAGGCGTTCAAATCAATGCCTTTCAAGCGATTAAATTCACGTACACCATTTATGGCTTGAGTAAATTCTTCCGCTGACATGCGGATAATCTGCAAATTATCAATGTGATTGGCCTTAATATTAAACTGTGCCGCACTCACTGACGGTTTGGCAATTTCGGTAGCTAATACTTGACGAAAATTCTGTGCCAACGCCACCGAAAAATTGCCGTTACCACAATAAAGCTCAAGTAAATCTCCTTGGCTATTTTGTGTACAATCCACCGTCCATTCCAACATCTTGCAATTTACTTTCGCATTCGGTTGAGTAAAACTGTTTTCCACCTGACGATAGACATAATTTTTACCGTTAATCGGTAATATTTCATCTACATAATCTTGGTCTAAACAAATTTTTTGCTTGGACGCTCGCCCAATAATTTGTACCGAAAACCCTTGATTTTCCAACCGCAGTTTGAGCTGTTTTGCTTGTTCAACCCAGTGTTCATCAAGATTTTTGTGATACAACAGGCTCACGATAATCTGTCCGCTTAAGGTGCTTAAATAATCAATTTGAAACAACCGATTTCGCAACACATCTTGCTGTTTTAATAACGGCAATAGGCTTTGCATCATCTGATTAATCAGCTCACTAGCGATAGGAAAACTGTCCACCCGATAACGCTTTTTGCTTTCTTGATCGAACATAATATGATAAAGATCATCCCCATCATGCCACACCCGAAATTCTGCTCGCATGCGGAAATGTTGCGTAGGCGAAGCGAATACCGCTAATTTTGGTGCATTAAAAGGGGCAAAAAGTGCGGTGAGTTTTTCGCACTTTTCGGAGAGTAAGTTATCGTATTGTTCAGTGGGTAAGTTCATTTATCGGTTAATTAAATAGCGTAAAAATATTGGCAAGATTCTAGCATAAAATAACCTTTAAATATATTGTATCGGCAGGTTCACCAGATTTTCTGTTTATCCCAAACCCATTTATCAAAGGGAAAGATTGATCAACAAAAATAAATTATACAGTATTGACTAGTTAAAAAATCAATGTTAATTTAATCAGTATATTGATTGGGATAGAATGAGAAAAACAATGAGCCTAAAAGTTTTTGAACAACAAGAAATCCGTTCCCACTGGGATGAAAATCAAGAAAAATGGTACTTTTCCGTGATTGATGTGGTGGCAGTTTTGACTGAAAGCCAAAATCCAAGACGTTATTGGAGCGACTTGAAAATCAAGCTACAAAAAGAAGGGAGCGAACTGTACGAAAAAATCGTACAGTTGAAAATGCAATCCCCAGACGGCAAAATGCGTTTAACCGATGTCGCCGATACGGAGCAAATATTCCGCTTAATTCAATCCATTCCATCCCCTAAAGCCGAGCCATTTAAGTTGTGGTTAGCCCAAGTGGGACGTGAACGATTAGATGAACTGCAAGATCCTGAACTCACTATTGAACGAGCGTTGCGAGATTACCAACGGCTAGGCTATTCAGACGATTGGATTAACCAACGTCTAAAAAGCATTGAAATCCGCAAAGAACTCACGGATGAATGGAAACGCACAGGCGTGCAGGAAGGGCAACAATTCGCCGTTCTCACCAATATTTTAACCAAGGCATGGAGCGGTAAAACAGTGAAAGAATACAAACAGCACAAGGGGCTAAAAAAAGAAAACTTGCGTGATAATATGACCAATACCGAACTGATTTTAAATATGCTTGCCGAAGCATCTGCCAAAGATATTTCACATGCAATCAACCCTGAAAATTTTGAACAAAATAAACAAGTGGCTCAACAAGGCGGTGAAGTAGCACACACCGCTAGAGTGGCATTGGAACAACGCACTGGGCAAAAAGTGGTGAGTGAGCTATCAGCGAAACAGTTGAGAATTGGTAAGGAAAAATCGTGAAAAAGTACCGCACATTCTTTTCAATCTCCAAAATGTACGGCAAGTGTTTATAACAGTTATTGTTTTTTCTTAAAATAGTCCACGATATAATAACGCTGCCAACACAGCACCAATTATCGGACCACAAACAGGTACCCAAGCATAATCAAAATGAGATGATCCTTTATTTTTAATCGGTACAATAGCGTGAACTAAACGTGGCATAAAATCACGAGCAGGATTAATGGCATAACCTGTTAATCCACCAAATGACATTACACCACCAGCAACACCAGCAAAAACAAAAAACATTGCTACACCATTAGCTGGTTGTTGATGTCCTAATGCAAAAAGAATAAATAATAATGAAAAAGTAGCCATAATTTCAGATAATAAATTACGCCAAGGGTTGGAATTAGACGCAATAGTTGCAAAGGAACCTAACTGGCTATTTTGATCGCTTTCTTCATCTAGGTGATCCTTAAATAGTTGCCATATAATTAACCCACCAATAAATGCACCAATAAATTGAGCAATAATATAACCTAAAACTAACTCTGTGGGAAAACGTCCGACTGCCCAAAAACCAATAGTGACAGCTGGATTAACATGAGCTCCTGTTAATGGACCAAAAATAACGGCGATGGAGACCATTGAAAGCCCCCAGCCGCAAGCGGCGACAATACCTCCACTTCCAAACATCCCCGATTTTTTCAAGGAAATATTCGCACATACACCTAATCCTAAAACCATAAAGAAAGCTGTACCAACGAGTTCTCCTAAATAAAGATTAATGTTTTCCATACTATGATTCCTTAAATATTAGGACGAGTAGGTTGTTAATACTACCTACTCGCTTAAGAGCATTTATTCGAGTTCAACGATACAAGTCACCTGGCTTGAATCTAAACCCGCAATCCGCCAAGGTGCATTGAAAAATTGTTTAATTTTGGCATTTTGGGGTAACTCAGCAAGGTGCATATCTTCAATAACTGTTGTGAAACGCCCAGTGTAATAACCTAAAATGGCACGATGGCAATTCTTTGGATTTTCAGCGTCTGGTACTCGAGAAGACGGTGAGCCAAGAGCAATAAAGTCAATACCAACACCTTTAAGATTAGTAAAATTATCTGAAAGATATTGTCCCGCACTGGTTGCAATATAAGGTCCTTCATTTTGATAAATTAATGGATTACTCTCCCGATATTGTTCAAATCCAGTACGGAAGAAAGCAAAAGATACTTGGGATAAAATCTCCGCATAAGGTTCAAGATCTTCTTTGGTAATACCTTCAGCTTCACCCTTTGGAATTTCCAGTAAAGCGACTTTTTGATGGCAAAAATATTATAATGAAAGTTCGTTGATGCTTAGTCCATCTTTTACAAAATGGCGTGGAGCATCCATATGTGTTCCACAATGGTTTGGCAGCTTGGTAAGTAAGCTACTGAAAGGACAATCTTCTGTCACATCGGTACAACGAGTGACTTCCACAGTGGGTTCACCAGGCCACGCTAGATCTTTTGGATCAAGTAAGTGCGATAGATACATAAACATAGTTTTCTCCTTGTATGATTATGGTTAGTTAAAAAGTGACTTATAGATAAATCAATGAGCTAAATCAAGTAACTCATCTCATTTATTTATTATTAAACAACAACCCAAATCAAACTCACTAAGCCAAAAGCAATACAGCCATAAATAGTGGTGAGTATGCTCCATGTTTTTAAGCCTTGGGAAACTGAAATACCAAAGAATTTTGTCCATACCCAGAATAGGCTGTCATTGACGTGAGATAAGGTCATTGAGCCTGCACCAACGGCGGAAGTAATTAAGGCAATATGAATACCGTCATAACCTGCGGATGTAATCATTGGAGCAAGGATAGTCGTGGTCGTAATTGTTGCAACCGTGGCAGAGCCTTGAGCTGCACGTAATAGGGCAGATAAAATAAAACCCAGAGCGAGAACATGTAATCCAGTACTGGATAATACATCGGAAAGTGCTTTGCCTACGCCACTCGCATCTAATACCTTACCGAACATACCGCCAGCCCCTGTGATTAAAATAATCCCAGCAATTGGAGCTAAAGCAGAATTTAAAATTTCTTCTACTTTTTCTTTATTCCAACCACGGCGGAAACCTAATACATAAGAAGACAGACATACCGCTAACAATAATGCAAACGGTGAACTACCGACCATGCTAAAAATTTGGCGAATGATATTTTCTTTTGGTAAGGTTGTCGCCGTGATTGTGCCTGACATAATTAACACTAAAGGAAAGGCAATCATGGATAAAACCGTTGCAAATTTTGGCAAACCACTCGCATTTTGAGATAATTGCTTTTGATATTGCAGTAAATCAGTAGATGTTGGAATTTCGACAAAATGACGTTTGGTAAAAAATGGAATAAACACTTGACCAACTAAAAAGGTGGGTAACGCAACGGCTAAACCGACACCTAATACTAAGCCAATATCTGCATTTAATAATTGTGAACCTGCAACAATCCCCGGATGTGGTGGTAACACAACATGAACCATTAACATGGATAAACCAATTGGTAACGCATAAGTGAGCATATTGCCACCGATTCGGCGTGCGACACTAAAGATAATCGGTAATAACACAAGGAAACCTACATCTACAAACACAGGGATACCAAAAATAAAACCTGTGGCACCTAAAGCAAAGGGGGCATTTTTCTCACCAAATTTATCTAATAGCCAACCAGCTAATACATCAGCTCCATTGGATTTTTCGATAATTTTACCGAGCATCGCCCCTAGACCGACAATCAACGCTACGCTACCTAGTGTGCCCCCCATCCCTTTCACTAAGGTTGGGATAACATCAGCCATTGGAATGCCTGTACTTAATGCTACCGCAATGCTCACAATACCTAACGCCAGAAACGGATGAACTTTGCCTTTAATCATAATAAATAACAAAGCAAAAACACTGGTAACACCAATTAAAATAAGAACTTCGTTTGACATAAAGATTTCCTTTTTTGACTAAACATTCTAAAACGAACGTTTTCGATCATATTTGCTTTCAAACCTCAAGATTTCCGGCAAAACAAACCCTCTCCCCCTGATTTCTCAGGGCGAAAGGATTTTATATAAATAAAAAGTGCGGTGTTTTTTTAGCTAGTTTTTATACTTCTCAAACCAACCCAATCCCGCCACGGTGTCGCCTCGTGGTTTATATTCACAACCCACATAGTCGTCATAACCAATTTCATCGAGTTTGTCGAAAATATATTGATAATTGATTTCCCCTTCATCAGGTTCATGACGATCTGGCACGGAAGCGATTTGAACGTGGGAGAATTTGCCCTTGAGCTTGTCGGTTAAGCGAGCTAAATTGCCGTCCACATTTTGAGCGTGGAAATAATCCAGTTGCACAAAGACATTATCACGATCGACTTTTTCCACAATGGCTAAGGTGTCAAACTGGCTTTTGAGCAGATAATTGGGTTTCACTTCGGGACTTAAGGCTTCAAGGCAAATATTAATGCCGTGCGGTTTGAATTTCTCGGCAGCGTAACGAACATTTTCCACAAAGGTATTTTCATAAGCACTGCGATTCTCCCTTTCTGGCACAACCGCTGCCATAATATGTACGGTCGGACATTGTAACGCTAAGGCATATTCCAAGGCTTGGTCAATATCTCGGCGAGCATCGGCTTCACGGTTCGGAATAGCGGCAAGCCCCCATTCGCCGTTTGCCACATCACCTGCACTGGTATTAAACAACACTTGTTTTAAACCGTATTGATCTAATTTCGCTTTTAATTCTTCCGCTGGATAGTCATAAGGCCAAAGATATTCAACATATTTAAAACCTGCCTTGGCGGCGGCTTCAAAGCGATCTAAGAATGGCACTTCATTAAACATCATGGTTAAGTTAGCTGCAAATTTAGGCATAATCATTTCCCCCTGTTTTCCAAATCTTTCACTTCGTCATCGGTGAGATAACGAATTTTCTGTCCTTGCAAAATAAATTGTAATTTTGCGGTTTCTTCCAATTCATCGGCGTTGTCGGCGGCATCAAGCAAATCAGAACCTGTGACCACAATGCCGTGATTAGCCAGCAAAAAGGCTTTGCCTGTTAAAGCTCGCTCGCTTAATTCTCGAGCAATTTCAGGTGAACCGGGGCGATAGTAAGGGATTACCTGTAATTTTCCAACACGCATCACATAATAAGGCGTGAACGCTTTAATGGCGTTGTCTTGATCCAGATCGTCTAGGCAAGAAAGTGCGGTCAAATAAGTGGAATGTAAATGCACAATGGCATTACATTTTGGATTTTGCTGATACAATGCCAAATGAAATACATATTCTTTGGACGGTTTATCGCCTGAAAGCACATTGCCTTGCATATCTAATACAGATAAACGATCTGCATCTAATCTCCCCAGCGATGAACCCGTTGGCGTGACCAAAATTCGGTTGTCATCTAACCGCACCGATAAATTACCTGCACCGCCTACGCTATACCCACGTTGATAAAAGGATTTTGCCAGTTCAACCAGCTGTTGTTTTTGTTCTAATTCCGTCATGAGATCATTCCTTGTGCATATTCAAAAAAGTTTTCTTTACCAAAATTGCCTGATTTTAACGCCAAATAAATCGGTTCTTCCACAGCTTTCAGCCAAGGTACACCTGGGGCGATTTGTTTACCAATATGGAAACCGCTAAAGCCAAGTTGTTGCACCACAATACTGGACGTTTCACCGCCAGCGGTGATGAAATTGGTTACCCCATTGGCTTTGAGTTTTTCTGCCAACTTGGCGAAAACTTGCTCAATAGCATGGCTTGCTTTATCGCCACCAAATTGGTTTTGAATTTGTTTAAGCTGATCGGCTGGGACAGTGGCATAGACCATTGGTGCAAGTGATCCGCCCAAATTTTCCGTGACCCATTGATATAGTTCATCCACATAGTTTTCATTACTGATGGCTTGTTCCACATCCAAATAATAACTTGGTGCAATCACTTTATAGGCGTTCACCTGAGCATTGGTCATCACTGAACAAGAACCCGATAACACCACAGTTTTACCTTTTCTTGGCACAAAAGCGTCAGTGCCTTGTTTGCCACCACTTAAACGAGCCGCCATATAAGCTCCCAAACCTGAACCTCCTGTCACCAGTTTAAAATCGGCAACAGCTTCGGCAAGTACCGCAAGTTGGCTATTATCCACCGCATCCACCACGGCATAGCGATAACCGTCTGCTTTTAATTGAGCAAAGCGTGCTTTCACATTGTCTGCCCCTTTAATCACATCCGAATAGGCGACCAAGCCTGTTTTGCCTTGTGCTTGTGCATCCATTAATCGCATTAAATTGGCATCCGTCATCGGCGTAATCGGGTGATTTTTCATGCCCGATTCACTTAACAACTGCTCACCTACAAATAAGTAGCCGTTAAAAATCGTGCGACCATTCACGGGCAAAGCTGGTGTAATCACGGTGAAATCAGCGTTTAATTCCGCTAACAACGCATCCGTCACAGGACCAATATTACCTTTCTCTGTGCTATCAAAGGTTGAGCAATATTTAAAATAAAACTGATTACAACCGTTTTCTTGTAACCAATGCAACGCTTTCAAGGATTGCTCAATGGCTTGTTCCACTGGATTAGAGCGTGATTTTAAACTAATCACAATGGCATCTACCTGAGCTTCCAAAGGCTCACTAGGAACGCCGTTCATTTGCACCGCACTGAGTCCGTTTTCCACAAGGAAACTGGCAATATCGCTGGCACCAGTAAAGTCATCTGCAATAACACCTAACATCATTACTCTCCTTTTTTCGGCAGATTAATGCCACTGAAAATTTTAATCACCGCACTATCATCTTCTTTGCCAAAACCTGCATTACTGGCTTCGGTAAACATGGAATAAGCGGTGCTGGCAAGATGTAATGGGAAGTGTAAAGATTTTGCGGTATCGTTCACTAAACCTAAATCTTTCACAAAAATATCCACCATGGAAAGCGGTGTATAATCGCCGTCCACCACATGTTTCATGCGGTTTTCAAACATCCAAGAATTACCTGCCGCATTGGTCACCACATCATACATCACATCGAGCGGAATCCCTGCTTTTGATGCTAACGCCATAGCTTCCGCTCCAGCGGCAATATGCACACCCGCCAATAATTGATGTACAATTTTCACGGTCGCCCCTAAGCCGATTTCTGCCCCAATGTTGTAAACTTTACCTGCCACCGCATCAAGCACGGGTTGTAATTTTTCAAAGGCTTGTTGTGATCCCGATGCCATCACCGTCATTTCACCCGCTGCCGCTTTGGCAGCCCCACCTGAAACAGGGGCATCTAACATAACCAAACCAAGCTCTGTTAATTTTTGTGAAATCGCTTGAGCATCTCCTGCTGCCATGGTAGAAGACACCATCACTGCTGTGCCAGCTTTTAATTTCGCAGCTAAGCCATTTTCGCCAAATAATACGCTGTTGGCTTGAGCGGCATTAACCACTAAAATCACCACAGCATCCAATTCTTGAGCAAAATCATTGCCATTAGTAGCCACCGCTTTTGCCCCAGCTGCTTTCAATTTTTCTAAGGCAACAGGGTTTAAATCAATGCCGTAAGTAGTTAATCCTGCTCGAACACAAGATAATGCTGCTCCCATCCCCATTGAACCTAAGCCTGCTACGGCGACTGAATAAGATGAATTTGCCATAATTAGTTTCTCCTAGTTAAAAATCTAAATGTATTTTGATGTTTTATATTATGCATGAATGAAAAAATAAAAACTGTGATCCAGATCACAAATATTAACATTTTACGTGAAATATAGATAAATTTTGTGAATTAATATTATTGGTTTAACAAAATTTAAAAGTTTATAATAGTAATATAAATAAAGAACTTTTTATGATATAGCAATGATCCCAGCAGAAAGACAACGAAAATTACTCAATTTAATTAGTCACCAAGATATTGTCAGTATTAATACGCTTGTTGATGTATTAGGCGTATCCCATATGACTGTTCGCCGTGATATTCAAAAACTTGAAGATGAAGGCAAAGTTATTTCCGTATCAGGTGGAGTACAAACTCTCGAACGTTTAGCAATCGAACCGACACACAATGATAAATCCTTATTATCCCCTAAAGAAAAAAATGCGATTGGTGAAAAAGCCGTTACACTTATTCCAATGGGAGCATCGATCTATTTAGATGCTGGCACAACGACATTGGAAATTGCTAAGAAACTCGCCGAACGTGAAGATTTATTAATTGTCACCAATGATTTTGTGATTGCAAACTTTCTCATGGAATACGGTAAAGGTGAGATTTTTCATACAGGCGGGCGAGTGAATAAAGCCAACCGCTCATCCGTTGGTGAGTTAGCGGCTCAATTTCTGCAACATATTTCCTTAGATATTGCGTTTATTTCTACTTCTTCTTGGAATATGAATGGGTTAAGTACACCCGATGAAAACAAAATCCCTGTCAAAAAAGCGATTATCAATTCAAGCCAACAGCGTATTTTAGTGTCTGATTCGTCTAAGTGCGGTAAAGTTGCCACGTTTTTTATCTGTCCATTAACGGTATTTGATAGCATTATTTGTGATAATGCTTTGCCAGATAATTTACAAAAAAATATTGCGGAAATGGAGATTACGTTATATTTGGTTTAGCTGCTGAAACCCATACACCAAAAATGTCTGTAAGCTATCGCCCATATTGGCGATATTGGGATAACGTCCCCACCGCTCAAAATGGTTTTTTTCAAATAAACGACGGCTGGCGTGGTTTTCTTCAATCACGTAAGCCATGAGCGTGTTGATGCCGCATGCTGCCATTTGGCTTTGCATAAATTGCAGTGCTTGACTGCCGTAACCTTTGCCTCGTGCATTTTGGTCAAGATAAAGACTAATTTCAACAGTTTGGTCAAAAGCGGCACGTTTGTAAAAGGGCGAAAAGCTACACCAGCCCAAAACTTTTTCATTTTGTACCGCACTTTCAACAGTGCTTTTAGCATCGTTTTCTACCATGACCCATAAGGGGTGCGTGTCGTTGTTTAAATGTTCTTCAAACCACGGACGGCGTTGTTGTGTCGTGACGGGTGTGAGATCCGCGGTAATGCGGCGAGTGGGGATCGCTTGGTTATAAATCTCCACAACGGCGGATAAATCTTGTGCTTGTGCTAGTCTAATTTTCATATTAATGGGTTGTTTTTATTATATTAGGTAACAGAATCTTGACTTCTGTTCCTCCGCTGGTTCGGTTAGTGATGGTTAAGGTGGCATTAAGCTGTCGGCTGCGTTCTTCCATAATGCGCAAGCCGTAATGTCCTTCCGGTTCTTCTAGGCTTGGAATGCCAATACCGTCATCTCGTACGAGTAATTCTTGCTCACCGTCTATGTTAGTGTGAGCAATAATCTCAATATGTTTTGCTTTCGCATGTTTCACCGCATTTAATGTTGCTTCACGGACAATTTGCAAGGCATGAATTAATTGCTGTGGCGTGAAGGTTTGTGACGGTAAACTGCATGCTACACTGAGATGGCTTTCCGTTTGATTACGCAAGCTATCGATCACCTGTTCTAAGGCTAATTTTAAATTGGCTTCTTGCACTGTCAAGCGGAACGTCGCTAATAATTCGCGTAATTGTAAACAACCATCGCTCAGTGCTTGTTCAAATTCTGTTAAAATGGCTTGGCTTTTTGCTTTCGCTTGTTCGCTGTCTTTTGCCAAAGAGTGTTTTAGTAAGGTTAACTGAATTTGCAAAAATGACAAGACTTGCGCTAATGAATCGTGTAATTCTCGTGCAATAATAGAACGTTCTTCCATTAACAATAATTGCTGTTGTTGGCGTTGTGTTTGGTGGAAATACAGGGTACGAGCAAAAATTTGGGCGATATTTTGCATAGTACGTGGATCAGGACAAGGTAAGCCAGCTTGCCAGCGTAATACTCCTAACTGCTGCCCTTCAATTTCAATATCCGTCATTTGCCAAGTTAATTGTTGCAACGGTTCACCGAGTAAAATATTCCAATGTTCCGCCCCGATAATCTCTAATTCCAACACGCGTAAATGTTCCGTTGCCATGACATTTTGTAACACGCTGCGGAGATGTTCGCGATCGATATTAACCAAGGTTAATGTCTGCGAACAATAATATAACATGGCTAAAGTGCGGTTCGTTTGGATGAGTTTTTGGGTTTTATCGTCAAGGGTTTGTTCTAAATTGGAATAGACTTTACTTAATTCCGATGACATTTGGGTAAAGGCTTGTGCCAAGCTACCCAGTTCGTCATTGCGATAAATATCTAATGGGATATGCTGGAATTGCCGCATTTGAATTTGCACACTGGCATCGGTTAATTGTCGAAGCGGTGTAACAATTCTGGTACGCATAAAACTGATAATATAAGCCACCATAATGACAATGGCGAGCAACGAAATCACGATAATGGCGGTGGTATAAATCAGTTTCTTTTCGGCAAATTGTTGCAAGGCGAACACGAAATTATCCACTTTTCCCACATAGGGAACAAGCTCTTGACGATAGGCCTGTTGATTTTGATGCAAGGCGTAATATTCCAATTTTTGCCATTGACGAATCAGATCGTCATAATGATATTTTAAACTGTCTGGGGTAATAAATTGTTGATCAATTTTGCGTAATGACGACGCATGGAGCGTCTTGCGATATTCGATTAAATGTTTTTTGACTTGTTCAGGCTCATATTGTAATTCATGCAAAATACGGTAGCTTTGCATACGCAAAGAACCTGCCACATTAATGACTTCGGCATCCGAGCGGTTACTTGCCATAATGGCAAACGCCACGGCAGCAATAATACTGACGAACCCCATCACGGCTAACAAATAATTGGAAACAGAACTGGAAACGGATGTTTTTTTATTCACAACAGAACCTACAATGATAAAAAATGGCACAATCGCTTGTGCCACTTTCGTTCACTTAACCATTAAAGATAGCGTTTGCTGACTACTTTTAAGTTATCATCTAATTCATACACTAATGGCTGACCGGTTGGAATTTCTAAATCCATAATGTCTGCATCAGAAATGCCTTCAATATGTTTTGCCAGAGCGCGTAATGAGTTACCATGCGCGGTCACTAATACACGTTGACCTGATAATAAAGCCGGTGCAATTTGATCTTCCCAGAATGGAAGTACACGCTCTAAGGTCACTTTTAAGTTTTCGCCATCTGGTACCACATCAGCTGGTAAATGAGCATAACGGCGGTCATTATGGGCTGAATTAGGATCTTTCGGATCTAATAATGGTGGTAATGTGTCGTAAGAACGACGCCAAATGTGAACTTGTTCATCACCATATTTTTCCGCAGTGGCTTTTTTATCTAAACCTTGTAATTCGCCGTAGTGACGTTCATTCAAACGCCAGTTTTTGACTTGTGGAATCCAAAGTTGACCAGCTTCTTCTAACACGATGTTACAAGTTTTGATGGCTCGAGTTAATACAGACGTGAATGCGATGTCAAATTCAAAACCAGCGGCTTTTAATTTTTGCCCTGCTGATTTTGCTTCTTCCATACCACGTTCGGTTAAGTTCACATCACGCCAACCGGTAAATAAATTTTTTGCGTTCCATTCACTGAAACCGTGACGAATAAAGACTAATTGCATAGGGATCTCCTAGTTAATAAAAATAAATAAAATAATACCTCGCTTTTATAGCAAAATTTTGCAAAATTTGAAAGTGAAAAGCCATGGTTTCCTGATCTTTCTCAAAAATAATGGTATATTTAGTCAGAAATTTGATGATATGAGAGAAAAATCGGAAAAAATATGTTGCTTTGTTCATTTTTTAAAAAATTGCCAAAATTAACCGCACTTTTTTGTGTGGGGCTATTAATTTCGTTTGTTAGCCAAGCCGCCGATTTAACCCAAATAAAAACCCAAATTAAACAGCAAGAACAAAAAATTGCACAACGCAAACAGGAGCAAAATAAACTGCAATCTGCGTTAAAAATTCATGAAAATAAAATTAATAATGTAGTAGGGACATTACGTGAAACGGAAACCAGTTTAAAAGAAACGCAAAGAATTATCGCAGAAACCAATCGTCAAATAAAATCTCTTGAACAGCAGCAAAAGGCTCAAAAAGCAAAATTAGCCAAGCAGTTAGATGCCATTTATCGTTCTGGAAATCCAAATTCAGTGGTGGAGCATTTATTGTCCGATGACGCTAAAAATAATGATCGCATGATGGTCTATGCGAAACACATGAATCAATCTCGGTTAGCTTTATTAGATGAACTGAAAGCGACACAACAACAATTAGAGCAACAAAAAGCCTATTTATCGGATCAGCAACAAGAGCAAAAAACGCAATTATCGGCGCAAAAAAAACAACAACAAGAGCTACAAAAAGCTAAAAATGAACGGCAGAGTACCTTAAATCAGTTAAATAAAACCTTAGCACAAGAACAAAATAAATTAGATAGCTTAAAAGCCAATGAACAAGCCTTACAAAATGAAATTAAACGTGCAGAACAAGCAGCGGCAGCGCAAGAAAAGAAAGAACGTGAACAGTTAGCTCAGAAAAAGCAAGATGAAGAAAAACGCACCAATAAGGTTTATCAACCGACCGCTCAAGAACAACAATTAATCCGTTCTGGAGCAGGGTTAAATGGTAAATATGCCTATCCAGTTTCGGGTAAAGTGCTGCATCATTTTGGTTCGATCCAAGCTGGTGAAGTAAAATGGAAAGGGATAGTGATTTCTGCCAGCTCTGGCACGGCGGTAAACGCCATTTCAGGCGGGCGGGTGATTTTATCTAATTGGCTGGCGGGTTATGGTCAAGTGGTGGTGATCGATCATGGTAAAGGCTATATGTCATTGTATGGTTTTAATCAGGCGGTGTTTGTGAAAACGGGGGCGTTAGTGAACGCTGGACAAAAAATTGCTGAAGTTGGTAACAGCGGCGGGCAATCTCGTTCAGGGTTATATTTTGAAATTCGCCGTCAAGGTAATGCGGTGAATCCGTTAAATTGGTTGAGATAGAAAGCCATGGCGTGGAAAAAATTTTTGTTTTTAAGCACCGCACTTTGGGCTGGTTTAACTCAAGCTCAACCAGCAAAGCTCGCCATTGTAATAGACGATGTTGGTTATCATCAAAAAGAAGATGCCGCCGTTTTTGCCATGCCAAGGCAGATTTCGGTGGCTATTATTCCTGCCGCACCCTATGCTCGCCAACGTAATCAACAAGCACGAGAGCAAGGGCGAGATGTGTTAATTCACATGCCGATGCAACCTAAATCTAAGATGAAAATTGAAGGGGGCGGATTGACGCTAGGTATGTCGCAAGATGAAGTAAGTCGGCGCGTACAAACGGCTAAGAGCATTGTTTCCGCTGCCATTGGTATGAATAATCACATGGGTAGTGCTGCAACCTCTGATCGTGCGTTAATGACATATTTAATGCAAGAACTCGCCGAACAGCATTTATTCTTTTTAGATAGTCGAACTATCGGCAGTAGTGTGGCGGGTAAAGTGGCGAAAGAACAAGGGGTAAAATCCTTAGATCGGCATATTTTTCTTGATGACAGTGATGCTCTTGCGGATGTACAACGTCAGTATCAATTAGCAATTCAACATGCCAGAAGACACGGCACAACCATTGTAATTGGACATCCACGTAAAAATACCATTGCGGTATTGCAGGCTGGGCTGGCGAATTTACCCGCGGATATTCAATTAGTGAGTATGGGGAGCCTATGGCGTGATGAGAAAGTGATTCCACCAAAACCATTTATTTTATTGTTTAGTGATTTGCCCGCCCCAACCAATGTTGCACCTTACACACCTGTACCGATGTTGCGTGGTGTGCCTGAATAATCAAAATCTATCTATTGCCCTAACCAAACCACCATAACTTTATCGCTGCCATGTTCTCGACTAAAAGCAAAATATTTATCATTTTGCACCGCAGTTTGTATGCCTGTCCCTACTGCTGGGTGGCGTTGACGGAATTGAGCAAGTTTTCGCCAATGTTGCATCAGCTGTTGTTTGGCGGAATGATCTTTGAGATCTTGCCAGTTCATATCTGATCGGGTACCTTGCATGGGGTCAGTTCCTGTTGCCCCAAATTCTCGTCCGCTTTCGTCACCGTAATAAATTTGTACGCTACCTGGGGCGAGTAATAATAAATTGGCGGCGGTTTTTTGTTTATCAATATTTTCACCACTGTCTGAATGGAAAAATAAACGGGTATCGTGTGATGATAAATAACTCAATACATTAAAATCTTTCAGCTTATTAGCCATTTCAGTATAAATCGGTGCAATATTGGCAAAGCAATCAAGGCTCTCTTTGGCTTGATCTTGAAAGTCAAAATTAATCATGGCATCAAAGCCATTGGCATAATAATCACTTTTAAACACACCATGTCCCCAAGCCTCACCTACCATAAAGAAAGGTTGGTTAAAGCTCGCTTTTGGATTCGCTTTTTGCCATTGGGTTAAGGCTTGTTGGGCAGACTTCTTGAGTTGTAACCAAGTGGATTTTTCCACATGTTTAGCGGTATCGACTCGGAAACCGTCCACGCCATATTTCACCACCCAATCGGAAAGCCAATGAATTAAATAATCTCGCACTTTGGCATTCGGCATAAATTGCGCTTGCGTGTCGGTTTTTTGTTGATAAAAATTGGGTAACTGCACCGCACTTTCGCTTTCGGTTTTGAGATCAGGCAGCGAAGCCAGTGACATTCTGAGATCATCATATTTCGGGCTATCATAATCGCCAATATCGGTTCTCACCCAATCTTTGCCCCACCATTTCGCCCAAGCGGTTTTATCGGAGAAATTAATATAGTCATTAAAACTATGCCAATTTTGCCCTGCTTTTGGTCGCCAATTTGTCCAATTCTCGCCAAGGGTTTGTTGAATTTCCGTGTCTTTTAAATACAAGCTACCAAAACCAAATTGCTGCATATCAGCAAGCGTGGCGTAACCCGTGTGATTCATCACCACATCAAATAATACGCGAATTCCCCGCTGATGAGCTTGTTCAATCAGGTTTTTAAGATCGGCTTCCGTTCCCATATTCGCATCGACTTTGGTCCAGTCTTGATGATAATAGCCATGATAGGCGTAGTGAGGGAAATCACCTTTTTCACCGCCACCCACCCAGCCGTGCATTTGTTCTAGTGGTGAACTAATCCAGAGTGCGTTAATACCGATCTGTTGCAGATAATCCAATTTTTCTGTTAAGCCTTTCAGATCACCGCCATGAAAAGTGGCAATTTCCTGCATACCGTCTTTTTGTCTGCCGTAGCTGTTGTCATTGCTTGGATCGCCGTTATAAAAACGGTCGGTAAGCACAAAATACACCGTGGCATTTTTCCAATCAAAAACAGCCGAATTTTGCACCGCACTTTTTTCCAGTAATAGCAATCCATTGGCATTTTTATCAGGCTGAATACTAATTTTGCCATTTTTGACTACAGCGGTTTGCCCTGAATAAAAATCTCGTACGGTTTCACCGTCAGCAAAGGTAGTAGAAACATCAATTTCAACGTTCTCCCCTTGCCACGCAGGACAGGTTTTGGCGAGAGTTTCCGTGCTTTCTTTGGGTTGTTCAAGGCTTAAACGTAATGTTGGCGTGCCACTACGTAAATCAATTTGAGCAGTATAATTGCCTGTTTTGAATACACGTAACGGCAATGCGTCACCAGAACAAGCCACCAATGAAATTTCTTGATTTAATTTCACCGTGTTGCCTGTATTTTGTGGCATAAAACATTGATTATCCCATTCAAATTTTAATGGATAATTGCCTTTAGTAAGCTCGGCTTGAGCCACCCATAAGTGCGGTGTATTTTCAGTGAATTTTTGAAAATGGGGATGTTGGATTGTTGCCGCTAAGGTTGGTGAGGCAAATAAAGCGAGCCATAATAATTTTTTGTTTTTCATTGATGAAACTCCATCTTGTTCCATGTAGGGGCGTATTGCATACGCCCTGATAAGATCGAGCGTAAGGGCGTATGCAATACGCCCCTACAGTATGTTAAGGTTTTTAACCTTTCACCCCACCCGCCGTTAAACCACCGACTAACCAGCGTTGTGCGAGTAAAAATACCACGGTAATTGGAATGGCGGATAATACCGCTGCGGCGGCGAAATCACCCCATAGATAATTTTGTGCATACAGATATTGTTGCATACCCACCGCCAAGGTATAGCTATTCACATCACGCAATAACAATGAAGCCACTGGCACTTCAGTAATCGCAGCGATAAAGGAAAGAATAAATACCACCGCTAAGATCGGGACGGAAAGGGGTAATAAAATGAGACGGAATGCCTGCCATGGCGTTGCACCGTCGAGTGCGGCGGCTTCTTCCAATGAGCCGTCAATGGTTTCAAAATAGCCTTTAATAGTCCAAACATGTAGAGCGATACCACCAAGATAAGCGAAGATTACGCCAGCATGGGTATTTAATCCTAAAAATGGCACATATTGCCCTAAGCGGTCAAATAAGGCATATAACGCTACTAAGGAAAGCACCACAGGGAACATTTGGAAAATTAACATCGCTTGTAAAATTGTCTTTTTGCCTTTGAATTTCATGCGAGCAAAAGCGTATGCACAGGTAGTAGAGAGCGTAACGATCCCCACTGACGTAATAAAAGCGACTTTAATTGAATTCCATAGCCATAATAATACGGGGAATGGTGGTGGCGTAATTGAACCATCAGGATTGACCACATCAAAACCAAGGGCTAATTTCCAGTGATCCCACGAAATTTCTTTTGGGATTAAATCCCCAATCGCCAAATTCCCTGGGCGTAAAGAAATGCCGATCACCATTAATAACGGAAACATAATTAAAGCGATAAACAGGATTAAAATTAAATGTGTACCCAATAAACGGTAACGAATTGATTTAGGTTGTACCATTGCCATGATTATTTCCCCCTAGTCCAATTTAAATTTAGTGGCTTTTAAGTTAAGCATGGCTAAACCGCCTACTAATAAGAAGATGATGGTGGCAATCGCCGCCGCTAAACCAAAGTCTTGTGAGCCACTGCCTTCAAAGGCGATACGATAGGTGTAACTTACCAATAAATCGGTGTAACCTGCAGGTGTTGTGGTGCCGATCATATCTGGACGACCGTTGGTTAATAATTGAATTAACACGAAATTGTTAAAATTAAAGGCAAAAGACGCAATCATTAACGGGGTTAATGGTTTTAACAATAATGGAAAGGTGATTTTGCTAAAATTTTGCCAAGTTGATGCACCGTCCATCGCAGAGGCTTCGTATAAATCTTGCGGAATCGCTTTGAGCAATCCCATGGCTAAAATCATCATATAAGGATAACCCAACCATGTATTGACAATTAAAATCATCGATTTGGCGAGTAATGGATCATTAAACCATTGCGGACTAATGCCAAACAAGTGATGTAGAATCAGATTGATTTCACCGAAACTTTGGTTAAATAATCCTTTGAACACCAGAATAGAAATAAAAGAAGGTACGGCGTAAGGTAAAATAAGCAGTAAGCGGTAGATTCCCTTGCCTTGCAACGGTTCCCATTGTACAAGGCAAGCTAACACCGTACCTAAAATCACGGTAAACACCACGGTTAATGCGGAGAATACCACTGTCCAAATAAAGATTTGTACGAACGGTTTTTGAATACCGCTATCGGTAAAAATCTTTAAAAAATTCGCAAACCCGATGGTCACGGTAAAACCGGGTTCTAAGGTTTCGCTTAACCAGTTGCCTTGATCATCAATTTCCTGAAAGAATCCTGTATCATAATTAGGGCGATAAACTTTGCCTGTTTCGTTGTTACGTAAATCTTGCAAGCTATCTTCATAGCTGAAACGGGCTTTTTGTTCCGAGAATTGACGTAATGAACTCATGGTCAGTTCATTGCCTGTGGGTAGGCTCACCACCATTTGTTGAAGTGCGGTGCGATTTTGGGTAATTATTCTAAGTGGTGCGACTTCGCCAGTGGGTGCTTGTTCTTGTTCGTGTACGGCGACATTGTGGTCGCTCAAATGAATATTATCGGAAACAAAAAACTGTCCCGTATTTTTATTCTCTAGGCTGAGTTTCCATTGGTTATTTTCTTGCGGATAGAGTTTAAAGTCGTATTTATCACCCGCAAAAAAACGTTGATCTTGTAATACCGTTAACGCTCGCTCAAAGGCAAGTTGGTTGGTGCCACTGTAATTGGTAAAGGCAATGGCAATGGTGGCGACCAATGGGAATAAAATAAAAATTGCCATCCCCATCATACCGGGGTAAACATAACGCCACGCATAGACTTTTTTACTGCTAAAAATATAGATACCTGAAGTGAGAATGACCAGTGTTAACATGGCAAACAAATATTCGCCTTGCAAGTACATTAGCCCCACAAGATAGAAATCAATCAGTAAAACGATGCCGACTAAAAACATTTTCAGCCATTTTAAGCCAGATTGAGAATGGGTTATTTGTTGCATAGAAACACCTATTTATGGATGATTAAACAAAAAAATCAGTCAATACAGCGTGAATTAGATCACGCTGTATTCGGGAGAAAGCAGTTGTTAATAAATTCTTTGCTTGGAACTCCTTTTTCGCGTAGAGATGAATCAACGCGTCCGTCAAAAATTTATGGGTGAATAGGAGGATTCACCTCTATGTCATATTCCCTATTTAAAAATAAATTATACTTAACAAGTTACTTTCTCCCAAATGGAGATAACACCTTATTGTTGTTTTTGAATACGGCTATGTGCATCATCTAATGCGTCTTTCACGCTTTGGCGTTGATTTACCGCATTTATAATCGCACTACGTTCAGCATACCAGAACGCACTCATTTGTGGAATATTTGGCATAATTTCACCTTTTTGCGCATTTTCCATGGTTGCGGCAATCCGTGGATCTTTCGCTAATTCCGCTTGATAAGATTTCAATGCTACCGCACCTAGCGGTTTATCTTTATTCACCGTACTTAATCCGTCGTCGGTTAATAAATAATTTTCTAAAAATTCCGTGGCTAAATCTTTATTTGGGCTGGCGGAGTTGATACCGGCACTTAATACACCCACAAAAGGCTTAGACGCTTGACCATTTAAAGTGGGTAACACTGCCACACCATAATTGATTTTACTTTGTTCAATATTGCCCCAAGCCCAAGGTCCGTTAATGGTTAAGGCGGTTTGTCCTTTATTGAAAGAAGCTTCTGCAATAGAGTAATCCATATCCGCATTGATGACTTTGTCTTTCACCATATCCACCACAAATTGTAAGGCTTTTTGTGAACCCTCATTGTTTACGCCAATATCATTGACATCATATTTACCATTGCTGAATTTAAAGGCATAACCGCCATTTGATGCAACCACTGGCCAAGTGAAGTACGGTTCAGATAAATTCCACATAATGGCATTTTTGCCTTCCGCTTTGAGTTTTTTATCTAACGCGACAATATCTTCCCAAGATTTTGGTGCTTCTTTAACAAGCTCTTTGTTATAAATCAAGGATAAAGATTCGATCGCTACTGGGTAGCCGATAATTTTGCCATTATAAGTTTCGGCATCCCAAGCGAAATCCACAAATTTCTCTTTAAATTCTTTACTTGGGTGAATTTCAGCCAGTAATCCAGATTGTGCATAACCACCGAAACGGTCATGCGCCCAGAAAATAATATCCGGACCATCACCAGTAGATGCCACTTGGGCAAATTTTTCTTCTAATTTATCTGGATGTTCAACCAATACAGAGACGCCAGTATCTTTTTCAAATTTTTTACCTACTTCAGCCAAACCGTTATAACCTTTGTCACCATTAATCCAAATGACTAATTTACCTTCGGTCATTTTGGCCACGACAGAAGTCGATAATACTAAACTTGCTGCTGCCGTTAAAGCAAATTTAATTACTTGATTTTTCATAGTTTTCTCCTATAATATAAAGGGATATTAAGTTGAATATTCATGTCATTATTCACAATATCTCGTTTATAACGCAATGAAATTCTGTATTTACTGCCGCTAAGAATGAAGATTTTTTATCAATTATTCATCATTCCCCACTCTACGCCCCCCACTCCAAAAATGTGATCTACTCCATAATTTAAGCAGAAATGTGACTAAGAGCATAAAATTTTTTGTCAAAAACGAGACTTGGATCACAAAATTAATAAAAAAAAACGGCGAGTTATTTTTTTTGTGAGAAAACACAAAATAATCACTCATACTTAAAAAAATCCTTATAGGATGATTTGTTTTTTAGTAAAAGACTCCACTATATTGACCAACTTCATGGGTATAGCGGAAACGAAAATATATAATAAGAGGTATTTATGTCTAATGTATCATTACGCAACGTATGCAAATCTTATGGCGACGTTCATATATCCAAAGATATTAATTTAGAGATCCAACAAGGCGAATTTGTGGTTTTTGTGGGACCGTCTGGTTGTGGAAAATCCACTTTATTACGCATGATTGCAGGACTTGAAGATATTACTTCCGGTGATTTGTATATTGGTGAAAAACGCATGAATGATGTCGAGCCGTCCAAACGAGGTATCGGTATGGTATTCCAATCCTATGCGTTGTACCCCCACCTTGATGTAGCAGAAAATATGTGTTTTGGTTTGAAATTGGCGGGTGTCAACAAAGCCGATAGAATGAAAAAAGTCAATCAAGTGGCAGAAATTTTACAATTAGCCCATTTACTCGATCGCAAACCCAAAGCCTTATCTGGTGGACAACGTCAACGTGTTGCCATTGGTCGTACACTGGTTTCTCAGCCTGATGTATTTTTATTAGACGAACCCCTTTCCAACCTTGATGCTGCATTGCGAGTGCAAATGCGAGTAGAGCTTTCAAAATTACATAAACGCTTAAACCGTACCATGATTTATGTGACCCATGACCAAATTGAAGCCATGACCTTGGCGGATAAAATCGTGGTGTTAAAAGCGGGTGGTATTGCACAAGTGGGTAAGCCATTGGAATTATATCATTATCCTGCCAATCGCTTTGTGGCAGGCTTTATTGGTTCACCGAAAATGAATTTCTTACCCGTACGAGTCACGGCGGTGGAAAAAGAGCGAGTTCAGATTGAATTACCCGATGCCAATCATCACTGTTTTTGGATTCCTGTTTCGGGTGTTGGGGTAAAAGTCGGGGAAAGTTTATCGCTCGGTATTCGCCCTGAACATTTAATTCCGTCGAATAAAGCACAAGTGACCTTACGAGGTATTGTGCAAGTGGTGGAATTGTTAGGTAATGAAACCCAAATTCATCTTGAAATTCCAGAGATTAAACAACCCACATTAGTTTATCGCCAGCCAGACATTATGTTAGTGAATGACGGTGAAACCATTGATATTGGTATCGTACCAGAACGCTGTCATTTATTTAAGGAAGACGGCACCGCTTGCCAACGCTTATTTAAAGAAATTGGCGTGTAATGCACAAAAGTGCGGTGTGAAATGGATAAGATTTTTTAGGGATTGTGAGCATCAGAAACGCATTTTGGTATTCATACATTATGAACACCATTAAAGATAGCAATACTTGCAAAGTATTGCATTGTATAAACTAAATATAAGAGGCCAATATTATGAATAGTAAAAAAACTCTGCTTGCTTTAGCTGTAACAGGTGCTATTTTTTCATCTCAGGCGTTTGCCGTTGATTTCCATGGTTATGCCCGTTCTGGTATCGGTTGGACATCAGGCAGTGGCGAACAAACTGCATTCGGTGTGAATGGGGGGGGGCTAAATATCGTTTAGGTAACGAAGCGGAAACCTATGCGGAATTTAAATTAGGTCAAGAACTGTTTAAGGACGGCGAAAAATCTATTTATTTAGACTCAAACTTAGCCTATTCCGTCAGTCAACAAGGTGACTGGGAAGAAACTAGCCCAGCATTACGTGAAATTAACGTACAATTCAAAAACTTTGCCGACAGCTTACCAGGTGCCACATTATGGGCTGGTAAACGGTTCTATCAACGTCATGATGTTCACATGAATGACTTCTATTACTGGGATATTTCAGGTCCTGGTGCGGGGGTTGAAAATATTGATTTAGGTTTTGGTAAATTATCTTTGGCGGTGACTCGTAATACCGATGCTGGTGGTGCTTATAGTTGGAGTTATAACACAGAAACCAGAAGATGGGAATCTAATAAAGATAAAGACGTGAGTAACGATGTATTTGATGCCCGTTTAGCGGATATTAAGGTGAGTGAGAATGGTCGTTTAGAATTTGGTGTAGATTATGGTCGTGCTAGAACTAAAAATGGTACTTGGCTAGAAGAAAATGCTTCAAAAGACGGCTTTATGGCAACTATTGAACATACGCAAGGTAACTTCTTCGGTGGTTTCAATAAATTCGTGGTACAATATGCCACAGACTCCATGACATCTTGGAATACTGGACATTCACAGGGTTCTTCTGTTAATAACAACGGTAAAATGATTCGCGTTATCGATCACGGTGTGGTGCAATTAAGTGATAAAATTGAAACCATGTATGCCTTAATCTATGAAAAAACTGATTTAGATAACAATCAAGGTAAAACATGGTATTCGGCGGGTATTCGCCCAATGTATAAATGGACGAAAACCATGAGTACCTTAGTTGAATTAGGTTATGACCGCATTAAAGATCAAGCCTCAGGTAAGAAAAATGATTTAACCAAAGTGACCCTTGCACAACAATGGCAAGCCGGTGATAGCATTTGGGCAAGACCAGCTATTCGCGTGTTTGGTACTTATGCACACTGGAATGATAAATTTAATCAAAGTAACCGTACTGATGCTGGCTATAAAGCCAAAGACGGTGAATTTGTCATGGGTGTACAATTTGAAGCTTGGTGGTAATCCTGAGCTAAAACTTGGCTATCCGTTTATTGATGATCCTAAACGGATAGCTATTTCCTTTTTTATTCATATTGTAGAGAGGTTAATATGAAAAAATCTTTATTTCTCACCGCACTTTTCGCTTGTTTTGCCTTGCCTGTTTCTGCTCAAACGGTGCATATTAATCCGCAAACCATGGAAAATTTGCCATGGCAAGATGTTACTTTTTCTAAAACCCTAACCACTGAATTATCCGAACAACAAAAGCAAGCCTTTACTACGTCTTTCGCTGGTACAGAAAGCCCTGTAGCCGCTTATCGGATTCCTGCCAATCAAGGTCCATTAAGTATTGAAATTACCAGCCCAGTTGCCGATAACAATGTTTTTATTCCAAGTGCGGTGATTTTAGATAGCAATTTTAATCTTGCGGCACAATATGATTCTTCGCACTTCCAATTTAAAGAAGAACGAGGTATGCAACCTAATCGCTTTACCGCAGAATTAGATTTAACCCCAACGGCAAATCAGGATTATATTTATTTGTTAATCTATACCACCGCACAGGATTTAAGCAAAACCACCACGGTGCCACATCCTGCTAAAGCCTATGCTAAAGCTACAGGCACCCAACCGCCAGCGATTGATGATATTGTGGTTAAACATAGCCGCCATGGTGAAGTGGCAGTGAATGTAAGCAATGGCTCAGGTACAAGATTTATTGGATTATCCGATATTTTGCCAACCACTAAAAAAACGACCAGTACAGTTGTTGGGACAACAGCAACCACGGCAACAACGACAGCAACTGTCGCCAAAGCGAGCCAAGGGAATAAACAGGCGGTTACGACAGCAGTTGATAAAGATACCGAAGCGTATTTCAATCAAGCGGTAAGCAAAGCATTAAAAGCCAATGATATTAATAAAGCGATGAATTTGGTCAATGAAGCCGAAAAATTAGGCTTAACCAGTCCAAGACAAACGTTTTTAAAACAGGTTTCAGCGAAATAATCATATATCCCCCCCGCACTCATATCCCCCGCACTCACGTACGGGGTTAAGCAAATCACGCCCCGCAGGGGCTTGGCTAAATTAAGATGCGGAGCATCGTCACATCCGTAGCCTTGTACGCCAGTGCAGGGCGATTAGTCCCCCGCACTCACATACGGAATTTGGGCATAAACACAACATATTGTGTTTTCTAACTATAAAAACCCATATATATGCTAATAAAAAAATTAAAAATTTTTTCCTTTATAAATCAAAACACTATTAAAAAGATGTTAAATTTGCCATTTGTCAAGTCTTGTTATCTGATTTTTTTTGTCTAAAATAACCCCCACATTTTCATTTTTTCACAGGTAGGTGAACCCATTATGTCCAGAAATCTTTTTGAAAAACGCTTGAATATTAAGCCTTATGAATATCCCGAATTGCTTGAGTTCAAAGATGCTATTCGTCATTCTTATTGGTTGCATACCGAATTTAATTTCACCGGTGATATTCAAGATTACCGTGCCACTATTAACGATCACGAACGCCAAGTGTTGACGCGCGCGATGTTAGCCATTTCGCAAGTAGAAGTGAATGTAAAACGTTTCTGGGGTGAGTTATATCGTTATTTCCCGAAACCAGAAATGGATGATGTGGGTGGCACCTTTGCAGAATCAGAAGTACGCCATAAAGATGCCTATTCTTTCTTGCTAGAAAAATTGGGTTTAAACGATATGTTTGCGCAAATTCAGGACATTGAGCCATTAATGAAGCGTATTCGTTATATGGAAAGTTTTATGAAAGAAAAAGATGCTGGCAAAGGCGAGTTTGTATTGTCTTTAGTTTTATTTTCTTTATTCGTGGAACATATTTCCTTGTTCAGTCAATTCTTAATTATGATGTCATTCAATAAGCATAGAAATCTATTCAAAGGGATTTCTAATGCGGTAGAAGCCACTTCAAAAGAGGAAGAAATTCACGGTAAATTTGGCATTGCGTTGTATGAAATTTTACGTGATGAACATTCAGACTTATTTACTGAAGAATTTTTTACCGATCTCAAAACTTTATCCGACCAAGCTTTTGAAGCAGAGTGCGGTATTTTAGACTGGATTTTTGAAGGTGGTGATTTAAGTTTTATCCGTAAAGAAACGGCGTTAAATTATATTAAAAGTCGTTACAATAATTCATTAACTACCTTAGGATTGACCGCCCCACATAATATTGATCCTGAATTATTAAAAGAAACCCAGTGGTTCGATATTGAAATCCTTTCTACTAAAGAAAATGATTTCTTCTATAAACGTAGCACTGATTACAGTAAAAAAATGAAACAGATTACCGCCGATGACTTATTCTAATCCAAACCGTCCAGACTTCGCTTGGTTAAACGAAGATAGCCGTTTGTTCTTGCAACGTGGTTACTTGCTCGAAGGAACATCCGCATTAGATCGTATTCGCTTTATCGCTGAACATGCCGAACACAAACTTGGTATCGAAGGCTATGCGGATAAATTTTATCACTATATGGCACGTGGTTATTTTTCTCTTTCTTCACCAATTTGGTCAAACTTTGGTTTAGATCGTGGTTTGCCAATTTCCTGTTTTGGTAGTTATATTGGTGACTCCATTCACGAAATTATGGTCACTACCGCCGAAGTGGGTATGATGAGTAAAATCGGTGGTGGAACGTCAGCCTATTTTGGTGATATTCGTCCACGTGGAACTAGCATTAAAAATAATGGTAAATCAGATGGTTCATTTAACTTTACCAAACTGTTTGACACCGTGATTGACGTGATTTCACAAGGCACCTCTCGTAAAGGACAATTTGCTGGTTATATTGATATTGAACATGGTGATATTGATGAATGGTTGGATATTCATACTGAGGGTAATCCGATTCAGTTAATGTATTATGGTGTTTGTATCGGTCACGAATGGTTAGAAAGCATGAAAGCAGGTGATCCGTATAAACGTCAACTTTGGGCGAAATTATTACAACGTAAAACCGAAACGGGTATTCCGTATTTGTTCTTTAAAGATAATGCGAACGTTGGGCGTCCAGATGTGTATAAAGATAAAAACATGGTGGTACATGCCTCAAATCTTTGTACCGAAATTATGCTACCTGCTTGTGCAGACGAAAGTTTTGTGTGCTGTTTATCATCAATGAACTTGCTTTATTTTGATGAATGGAAAGATACCGATGCCCCTGAAGTATTAACCTATTTCTTAGATGTGGTCATGAGCGAATTTATTGAAAAAAGCCAACATGTGCCGTTTCTAGAACGTGCTAACAAATTTGCTCGCCGTCACCGGGCATTGGGCTTAGGCGTGTTAGGTTGGCACAGTTATTTACAAGCCAGCAATATTGCTTTTGATAGCTTTGACGCGATGCAAAAAAATAATGAAGTGTTCCGCCTCTTAAAAGAGAAAACCTTAAACGCATCAAAAGAATTAGCACGGCGTTTTGGTGAGCCGGAATTATTACAAGGCTATGGTCGCCGTAATACCACATTGATGAGTATTGCGCCAACCAAATCCAGTAGCTTTATTTTAGGCAGTGTTTCACCCTCTGTTGAGCCGTTTAAATCCAATTATTATGTCAAAGATTTAGCCAAAATCAAAACCGTTTATAAAAATCCATTCTTGGAAAAATTATTACAAGAGAAAGGCTTAGACAAAGACGAAATTTGGGATAGCATTTTATTGCATGATGGCTCGGTGCAACATTTATCACAGTTGACTGACGAAGAAAAAGAAGTATTTAAAACATTCTCTGAAATCAGTCAGTTAAGTGTGATTCAGCAAGCGGCACAACGTCAAAAATATATTGACCAAGGGCAAAGTATTAACATCATGGTTCATCCAGCTACACCAGCAAAAGACCTGAACCAGTTATACTTAACCGCCGAAGAATTAGGCCTAAAATCTATTTATTATCAATACAGCATGAGTGCTGCACAAGTGTTTAATCGTAACCTATTAAGTTGTTCAAGTTGCGAAGGCTAATAGCTAAATAGAAACCTGAAGTGCGGTGAAAAAATCAAACTTTTTTCACCGCACTTTTTTGTAGCTTGAACTTTTGGTCTCAGAATGTAATCATAATAGGGTTACACAAAGAAAAGGGAGATTATGACCATACCATTTATTCAACAACGACTGGATCAATTATTAGCGGATATTGAGCAGCAAACCGATCCTTTTGTTTTGCTCCAGTTATTTTGTCAATATTTACGTGATGGCGGACAATTTCAAGTAAATGAACGCATTAAACTATTTACTGAGTTATTACAACAACATCCAACTTTAGCCAAACGCATTGCCACCTTATTATGCCGTTGGCTCTGTCAAATACGTTTATATCCTTTGCTGGTCAGTAGTGGCATTTTAAGCCGTGACGGTTTTGGCAAAGAAATGAAGCAACGTTTATATGAAAAACTCAATCCTGCCTTTAAAGACAGCAAAGATTTGCGTGATGTGTTTTTTATGTTATTTCATGATCGTAAAGATATGGCGTGGCTTAAGGCAATTTCAGCCAAAACATGGATAAGCCTATTTGCGACATTGGAACAATATACTGAGCAACAAGATCAGAATTGGTTGTATCAACATCTTTATCACGAAGGCTATTCAGCCATTGAAATGTTAGCGATTTGGTTGGCGGCGGAAGATTTGGAGCCCGAATTAATGCGATTAGATCCAACGTTATTAGATGCTCATTCGCCTTTTGTCGCGTTACAAAAAGAAGTGGCATTGTGGTTAACCGCCCAACAACAGGGTGAAGATTATGATGATAGCCATTTACAAGTCATGATATTGCAATGCCGAGAACAAATTGATCGTTTTCACAAACGTGGTGCCGTGGCAGGTTCTTCATTAGCGGTCGCCCATTTATTAGAACGTTTAAACCAAACTCTTGAGCGTTTGGTGATGCTTAAAAGATTATTTAGTGAGAGAAAATTATCCCTACTCAGCGTACTACAAGCCACGGAAATTTTTGCCAGTGCAGCCACTGATCAGCATAATATCGGCGTCCTTTGGAAACAGAGTGCCGGTATGTTATCTCGTACTATTGCACAAAATACCAGTGATCATGGTGAACATTACGTTACTCGTACGAAAAAAGAATATTTTGCGATGTTCTATTCTGCGGCGGGCGGAGGGATTTTAATTGCTTTAATGGCGTTATTTAAAATTCATCTTGGTGATATTATTGATGATAAAACGTGGAAAAGCCTAGCATACGGGCTAAACTATGGTTTAGGCTTTATGCTGATTTTTATGTTGCATTTTACCGTGGCTACTAAACAGCCCGCCATGACGGCAGCCCGTTTTGCCGAAGCGGTAGAGCGTAATCCACAAGGACGAGCGGTGAACATGAAATTAGCTCAACTGTTGATTGACGTATTACGTTCACAAACCATTGCGGTGCTAGGCAATGTGGCTTTTGCTATGGGATTGAGTGGGTTAATTGCGTATATTTATGCAGAAAAAACAGGATTGCCATTGTTGGATTCTGCTGCGATTGACTATCAACTCCATTCCATTGATCCAACCCAAGGGACATTATGGTTTGCTGCCATTGCTGGTGTATGGTTATTCTGTTCAGGGATTATTTCGGGTTATTTTGATAATCGTAGTAACTATCTCAATCTCAGAATGCGATTACCGCATCATCCACTACTGAAATATATCATGCCAGAAAAATGCCGCATTAAATTCGCTCATTATTTACATGATAATTATGGTTCCTTAATGGGAAACTTCTGTTTCGGTATGTTGCTTGGTTTAACAGGATTGGTGGGTTATTGGCTTGGCTTACCATTAGATATTCGCCATGTGGCATTTTCATCGGCTAATGTGGGTTATGTGGCAGTGAGTGGTCATTTCGATTGGCAAATGCTAATACAAAGTATATGCTTTGTTTTGCTCATTGGTGTGGTGAATTTAGTGGTGAGTTTTACGTTGGCATTAAGAGTGGCATTAAGGGCGTTAAATGCAGAAATTGACAGTTGGTGTGAAATTTGTCGCTGCTTGTGTGAAATTATCCGTAAGCGACCGTTAAGCCTATTTTTGCCAGTGCAACTAGACAGATAAAGGAAAAGTGCGGTGAAAAACACCGCACTATTTATATGTTGCTATCATTTATATGCCACTATCCAATTTTTGCTCGCAAAAAGCCAAAGATTAATCCAATAATTAAGCCAGAAATATGTGCTGCATTCCCCATTTCAACGCCAATTAATGGGCTGATAAAACCAAACGCAATCCCAACCATTAACATGGTGAAAAAGCCTTCGGGTAAATCAAATTGCGTATTGGGACTAAATTTATCCACACAAAAGACAAACCCCATGACTGCATAAACCACGCCAGATAGTCCGAAAAACCAAGGACCGGTTGACCAATTTTGCACAACACCAGAGCCGATACCTGATACTAAATAGAGCAAAATCAACGTGAACGAGCCAAATCTTTTTTCAATCGCAGCACCAAACAGCCACCACCACGCTAGATTGAAACCAATATGGGTGATGGATAAATGGATTAAGGTATGGCTTAAATAACGCCAATAATCTTGTTGCTCAAATTGATCTGCTGGAAAGTGCATGGTATTCAATAAAACCTCAGTTTCCAGATCAATAGTATTACCAATAATATACAAAATTACGCAAAGTGCGGTGATAAATAAAGTAAATTTTGCCGGATGACTTCTAAAACTTGACAGCATTTGTTATATTCCTTTTATTTTTTAGCATAACTTAATATATGGGGATAAAAATGGAAAACAAAAGCTTGCCAGACGGGTTTAGTGGTTTTAGTTGGTTATTAGCTGGATTTTGCTTGCCTATATTGTTTTGGCCATTATCCTTGCTGCTTTCCCCCGCTATTTTTGATAATCCAGAGCTAGATTATTTCAACCGCACTTTTATTTCATTTTCTATGTGGCTTTATCCTTTTGTATTAGCCATTATGGCACGGATTTTATTTAAGCTAAACCAACGTCATCCCAATTTGGCGAAAAAAGCATTAATTGCAAGTGCGGTGATTTTTTGGTGTGTTGTTGGCTATGTAGTGATTGTGGGGTTTAACTAAACCCCTGTTCAATCGGCAATCCAGCTTTTTCCCATGCCTCAAAGCCACCAATAATACTATAAACCTGTTCATAGCCTTGCTCGATTAAATAGGTGGCGACACTGCGACTACTCACGCCGTGATAACAAACTAAAATCACGGGTTCATCATAATCATATTCATTTTGGAAATCGCCATAGCTTTGATTCGTTAAATGAAATGCCTCGGGAATATGGCTGTGGCTATAACGTTGCCAATCACGCACATCTAATAAGGCACAAGTTTGTGTTTGCAACATTTCCCATGCTTGTTGAGGGCTAATATCAATTATTTGTGTCATCTGCGTTTTCCTTTAAAATCAATAATTTTTCCGTTTCTATATCTTGATGTAATAATTCTACGTTCGGTAAAGTTTTAGTAACTTTGGCAGATAAATCCTTAAAGCGTTCTACTTTACCCACTAAACCTTGTTGCCCGACTAAAGCCGTCACGGTGTCGTTATAGCGAGAGCTTGCGGTGGCTAATGTTCCACCTAATCTTGCCAAACGTTCTGCTAACAAGCAAATTTGATTATAAATATCCCCTGCTTTTTCACTGATTTCTTTGGCTTCTGCGTTGCCCCGTTCCACTCGCCATAAATTCGCCACGGTGCGTAAAATTGGCATTAAGGTGGTATGTGACACCAAAATCACATTTTTTTGATAAGCAAAATTAAATAACTCTACATCTGCTTTCATGGCTTCAATATAAGCAGGTTCAACCGCAAAAAACATCAACACAAAATTCGGACTACGCATACCGATTAAATTGCTGTAATCTTTTTGTGATAAATCATTGATATGGTTGCGAATCGCCTTAATATGTTCACGCATAAATTGACTGCGTTGTAGTTCATCTTCTGCATTCACCGCATTTTCATAGGCGACTAAGGACATTTTGCTATCAATGATTAAATGTTTGTTATCTGGCAAATGCACCACAAAATCAGGGTAATTATGGTTGCCTTGTTCATCTTTAAAATGGGCTTGAGCAGAGTAATGATCGCCATTTACTAAGCCAGCTAATTGTAACGTCCGTTCTAACTGAATTTCCCCCCAGTTGCCTAAGGTTTTCTTTTCTCCTTTTAAAGCAGAGGTAAGATTATTGGCTTGTTGTGACATGGAAAGCCCAATTTCAAGCACTTTCTTTAGTTCTGATTCTAACAGGGTATTGCCTTTCACACTTTCCGAATGGACTTCATTAACCCGTTTTTGAAAGCTCTCAATTTGCTCACGGAACGGTTTTAATAAGCTATCTAACGCCTGTTGATTGGATTGACTAAAAGATTGTGATTTTTCTTCCAAAATACGGTTTGCCAAATTTTGAAATTCGACACTTAATTGCTGTCTACTTTGGGTAAAGGTTTGTTGTTGTTCTTGTAAACTTTTTTCTTTTTCGGCTAAAGTAATTTTGGATCGAGCTAATTCTTGTTGAAGCGCGGTTAGAATTTCACGAGTTTTGTCTAATTCAGCAGTGCGTTTAGTGATAATGCGCTCTCGTTCAGCAATTTCCACATTTAAATATTCTTCTTTGGTTTGCAACTGCATAACAGCTAAATCTTGCTGACTTTTCACCGCACTTAGGTTGTCAAATTTATCCACTAATTGATTATAATCATTAATATTTTTATTTAAATCCTGCTGTAATTCCACTACATCACGATTTCGCCGTGAGAGTACAAATAATAAGATTAAACATAAAACCAACAGACCCGCTCCGACCCCAAGTACGGTTAAAAAATAGGGATGTTGTAATAATTCTTGCATGGCATAATCCTTCTTAAAACAGTGGCTAGTATAAACGAAAATACCATTGATTAGATAATTTTTTATTGTGTCAATTTCCTAAAATAGTGTTGCACCATAATGTCGTGGTGTGTTAACAAAAGGAATGTCATGATGAAAAAAACAACCTTATCTCAACAATATTTCTGTGATTATTTTCGTGAATGGGTCGTCACCTACAAAGAGGGTGCCATTCGTTCAGTAACCATGAAAAAATATCACGCCACTTTATGGTGGATTAAAACCCTCGCCCCTCAATTACGTTTAAGTGAGTTAACCCGAATCAATTATCAAAAATTGCTCAATGATTATGCTAAACAGCATGAACGTCAAACTACCATGGATTTTCATCATCAATTAAAAGGCGCAATTTTAGATGCGGTTGATGAGGGGCTATTATTGATTGATCCCACACGTAAAGCCATTATTAAAGGCAAGGCACCAGCGGTCAAAAAGAATAAGTATTTAAATCAATTTGAATTACAAGCCCTATTGAACCATTTAAATTTATCCACCTCCTTAACTTGGGACTGGTTTATTTTATTGGTGGCGAAAACCGGTATGCGATTTTCCGAAGCGCTGGCGATTACACCGGAAGATTTTGATTTTTCGCACCAAACCTTACATGTCAACAAAACATGGAATTATAAAGAACAGGGCGGATTTTCACCGACGAAAAACCGTTCTTCGGTACGAAAAATCCAAATTGACTGGCAAACGGTAATTCAATTTTCACAATTAATCAAAGCCTTGCCGGAGGGGAAACCGATTTTTAGCCACCTTATTTTAGGGAATGGACGTGTGTATAATTCCACCCTGAATGGCATCTTAAGTCGCGCTTGCAAAAAAGCCAATATTGCCGAGATTAGTATTCATGGCTTACGCCACACCCATGCTTCCTTATTGCTTTTTGCTGGGGTTTCCATTGCCAGCGTAGCAAGACGGCTCGGGCATTCGAGCATGACCACCACACAACATACCTATTTACACATTATTCAAGAACTTGAAAATCAAGACACAGATATTGTGATGCGACATTTAGCTGGGCTATGTTAAACATAAAGCCTTGTAGCAATACAAGGCTTTTATTGATCATCTTGCTAATAATAATCGCTCAATTTCAGCTTTAATTTTATCGCGTAAATAACCTTTTAATTTTAACGCTGTTGGCTTTTCATTAACACGTTCTGACAAGAACGCATCACGTACCAGATCATTGTCTGCACTCTTGGTTAATTTCTCCAACAAACCATAATCCTGCCAGTCGTCTTTACCTAATACATGCTGATTTAACAATTTAATGAACATTTCTCGATCGATGCCTAAGGTATCGACAAATGCCGAAATACCCTGATTTTCTTTGCTATTGCGATATTGATCCAATACCGTGGAGAAATCATCAATATGTCCCAAATCACCCCTTTGAATATCCAACAAAATCATTTCCGCAATGCGGCGATCATTTTCTCGTAAACTATTAAATAATTGGTGAATATCTTGTTTGAGTTCATCTAATTTAGCCTGATCGATCTGTGCTTCGGGTTGTTGTACCATATCCGATAATTTATTTAACAGGCTGGCGAGATAGGTCACATCAATGCGGAATTTTTCCCCTGAAGATAATAACGGCTCAATATCTAATGGTCCCTTTTGGATGCGTTCGGTCGGATCTTTATTGGCTTGTGCTAAATCATCATAACGTGCTTGTAATTGTGCATATTGTTGCTCCGTAAATTCAATTTTCGGTAGATCAACAGCATATTGTTGTGTTTCCCAACTAAAGCCTTGCTGACGCACTTTAATCATGGTTTTTTCCAGTTCGTTCATTAAACGCACAAATTGATTTTTGTTATTATCTTCGGGCAATGTCCCAAAATCAGGCTGATTCTCTGCGTTTTTGGGAAAGAGTTTCACCATTTGTGTAAAATAATCATTCAGTTGCACAATATTTTCCGCTTGATTATTCACATACATCAACCCTTTGGCATTTTTATTGCTATACAAACTAAACGCCTGATCAATATTTTGCTTCATTAATTCAGGGCGACGATAATACTCAATAATCCCAAATGGCTTACGTGAATCGGTAATGCGATTGGTACGTGAAAAAGCCTGAATTAAATTCGCTCCCTCTAACATTTTATCCAAATAGAGCGTATTTAAATAAGGGGCATCATAGCCAGTTAATAATTGCCATACCACGATCACCAAATCAAGCCGTTGTTCGGGGTGATTTTCCACATCTTGATATTCATCACGGCGTGATAAACGATTCATTAAATCGTCTTTATAAGCCGTTACAGAATTTAATCCAAACTCGGTCTGATATTGTTGATTATAATGAAAAATCGCTTTCTCAAGGGCTAGTTTATTATCTAGACTATCATCTTCATGCTGATCACTGTCATCATAAATCATGGCAATTTTTAAGCCCAACGGATTGTCTTTTAACAACTCAAAATAAGCCACCGCCGATTGAATATCACGCACCGCTAACATGCCAGAAAATAAACGCTCAAACGAATTGGCATCCCATTTGCGTAACAGGCTTTTGACCACATTTTGACGATGTTCATCACTGGTGTAATTGCTTTCGGGAACGGCTTTCACCACATCCACATCCGATTTATCGTGTATCCATTTAAAATATAATTTCCCTTTGCTCGGATCTTTTTGTAACGCCACCTGTTGACGAATGGAATCACGATCAAAAGTAAATGTCGGACGCACATCAAACGCCAACACATTATTATCCGCAATCCCATCTGCTACTGAATAAATATGTAACGGATTGCCAAATAACTGAGCGGTTTCGCCCATCGCATCAGCGTCTGCACTGTCATCACTCAATAATGGCGTGCCAGTAAAACCAAACCAAATGGCGGTTTTAAATTGTTGTCGAATTTGAATTAACATTTCGCCATTAGTCGAACGATGGGCTTCATCAATGATAAACACAATGCGGGTATTGTCGAGTTTATCTTGTTTGCCCATTTTAGACACATTACTCATCTTTTGAATACTGGTCACAATTAATTTATCCTGTCGGCTTGCTAGGGCTTTGAGTAACGCATAGGAATTTTGTGTATCGGTAATTTCATCTTCATGATCGGCAAAAGAATCATATTCCTTATGGGTTTGATTGACTAACTCATTGCGATCCGCCAAGAAGATCACCTTATCAACTTGTGGCAACTGACTGACTAATTGTGCTGCTTTAAACGATGTCATGGTTTTGCCAGAACCCGTGGTGTGCCAAATATAGCCACCATTATTAATATCGGCAGTTTCAAAATTGGCTTTGCGGAGTTTGTCTAAAATTGCTTCGACAGCAAAGATTTGATAGGATCGTAACACTTTTAACGCATTTTTCTTATCATCTAAAATCGTATAAAGTGACACCAATTTATGCCCCATCGGCACAGACAGCACATCTTCCACAAAACGCCCCGCATCATTAATATGCTGATTCTGGAAATTTGCCCAAGGAAAGCAAAATAACGGGTTGAAATGGGTATAATGACCAGGATTGGCAAAATAACGGCTTTCATCTGGATTTAAAATAGCAAAAATTTGTACCAACGAATAAAACCCAGTAAAGTCCCCCGCCTCGGCATATTCTCGCAGTTGGTTATAAGCAGATTTTAAACTGACTCCCGTTCTTTTTAACTCAATATGAATAACAGGTACCCCTGAAATCAGCAATGTTACATCAAAACGGTGATCTTCACGTCCTACTTTGCTGGCAGAACGATAGGTCTGATTGACAATTTCATAGGAATTTTTACCTGTTCCCACATCATGTCGCCAAAAAAATTCCAGAAATTGCTTGGTGTTTTCATATCCTTTAACATCCCGAACCAATTCCAATAGCCCTGTATTTAACAATTTTCCTGCTTCAATCGGTGTTTTGACCTTGAAAATTTGCTGTTTAAGTTGTTCAAACTCTGTATCGGATAAAGGAATATGATTTAGACGATCTACATTGCGTTCAAATAAAATCTCGCGCCAATGGGCTAATAATTCATCTTCTGTTTTATAACTTAAATCCGCCCGATATGTCCATCCATGTTTGCTTAAACGGGTAATAATTTCTTGTTCAAATTTCGCTTCAGGTTGTTGATAAGACATAGATAATTCCTTTTTTAAGAGAGATGAAACAGGATTTTGGTATTCTAACACAGAATAGACAGAGAAATAATAAACACCCTGATGATTAGCGATGGTGTCATCGAGCTGCTTGAAGAAGTTGCCGATTTGGGTTTGTTCGGCTTTCTGTTTGGGATAAAAAATCTCAATTTTAGCCAAGTCTGTTGAGCTAATCGCTGGATAGCTTGTTCCTGTACAACGCTCTAAAACTTTGTTTACAAAGTGATCAGTTTGAATCTGAGTTAATAGGTAATAACTATCCACATTATTAGATCTAATTTGGATATAACCAGTTGAAAAAACATAATTATTACTCTCTAAATCAAATAAATAATTATTTTTCTGGTACGGTCTGACAGCTTGATAAAATAAATCTCCTTTCTTGGCTAATCTTCTTGCTCTTGACGGAGCAGTTCTTTTATTCTCTTTTCTATGGGAAATAAGCATAGTGTCGAGAACAGACTCTAAATCAACGTACTCAAAATATTCTGGAACTTCTGAATAAGGATTAATTTCCCCTACTTCCCCCAACTTCCGCCGTTCCCAAGCGTTAGTTTTTTATTGTAATATCAAATCATTAAGTTATACAAACGCTTGGGAACGGCGCAAGTTGGGGGATATTGCAGAACGTATAACTAGAAAGAATGGTGATTTATCTGTAACCTTGCCTTTAACAATTTCTGCACAAGAGGGACTAATCGCTCAAACAGAATTTTTTGATAAGCAAGTGGCAAGTAAAAATATTAGCAACTATTATGTTATCGAAAATGGTGAGTTTGCATACAATAAAAGTTATTCAAATGGCTATCCATTTGGAGCTATAAAACGTTTAGATAACTACAATAATGGTGTATTATCAGTACTTTATATCATATTCAAGCCTAAAGATATTTACTCTCAATTTTTAGTATCTTATTTTGATTCAAATTATTGGCATAGTGAAGTGGCAAGTATTGCAGTTGAGGGAGCTAGGAATCATGGATTATTGAATATATCTTCTAATGATTTCTTTGATATTAAATTGAATATACCCAAATCTCTAGAAGAACAAACCCAAATCGGCAACTTCTTCAAGCAGCTCGATGACACCATCGCTAATCATCAACGAGAACTGGAAAAGTATCAAAAAATAAAATTAGCGTATTTGGAGAAGATGTTTGTTTAGGGAAAATTGAGATATTTTAGGGTGTGAGATCACACCCTAAACATCCTCTAGGTTTACACTGTTGCCTGTTTATATTGTGTCGTCAACTGAATATTTAACGCATTTAAAATACGTAAAATAGTTTCAAAGCGTGGTTTAGTTGTACCATTTAACGCTTTATATAGGCTTTCTCGTGCGATACCAGTTTCATTGGCTAATTGGGTCATACCTCTGGCTCGAGCTACATCAGATAACGCTTCTAAAAATTCAGCCTGATCACCACTGGCAAGACTTTCGGCTAAATAAGCATTGATGGTTTCTTCATCAGTCAAACATTCAGCTGGATCGTAATCAGTGATACCATATTTTTCGATTTTTTCTTGTGAAATGACCATTTCATTATCCTCCGTTATTATTTTTTAAATCCGCCCATATTGCTTTGGCTTTATTAATATCATCTTGCTGTGTCGATTTATCCCCACCATTAAGCAGGAAATAGATTGTCTCTCCATCTTGGGCATAATAAACACGATAGCCAGCCCCTAAGGGTATTCGCATTTCATATACACCGCCACCAACACTCTTGTAGTCACCAAAATTACCATTTATAGCTCGTTTAATACGAGTATTGATAACCGCTACTGCTTGACGGTTTTTAAGGTTTTGTAGCCAGTCAATAAAAATAGCCGTACGTTTGATCGTATTCATTTTTAATCCATATATCTATAAAAATGTGAATATAATTGTAATCCGCAGATTACAATTAATCAAGTGAAAAAATTTACTCTGTTAAACAAACATCTTCTCCAAATACGCTAATTTTATTTTTTGATACTTTTCCAGTTCTCGTTGATGATTAGCGATGGTGTCATCGAGCTGTTTGAAGAAGTTGCCGATTTGGGTTTGTTCGGATAACGATGGTAACGAAATTACGGCATTTTTTATATCATTTGAATTTATTGAATCAAAAGTTGACCCAGTGCTTAAAACATCCCAAAAGCCACGTAATTTCATTCTTATTAATGTTTGATAAATAAATTCATTTCCCTTTAAACTGGCAACACCACGCCCAAGAACCACATCATAGCTAGTTTTAGCAATATCTCCAACAGGTGCTCTAACCGTTAGAATTAAATCATGTTTCTTAGCTAATTTTGTAATTTGCTTTGTCCAAACTCTAGGAAATACTGCACCATTTATAATATCTGCATTACCTTGCACTAAAATATAATCTTTAGGATCATTAGTATAATTCTCTGAATTAGGCGATTGACCCATGGTAATTTCGACTACTTCCCTCAACTTGCACCGTTCCCAAGCGTCCGTGAAATTTGGGAATCTTAGCTCTGGAAATGCCTTATTTTCCTTTGGAAACATTTTTTCTAAATAAGAAGTCTTTAAATTTTTGTATTTTTCAAGCTCTCGTTGATGATTAGCGATGGTGTCATCGAGCTGTTTGAAGAAGTTGCCGATTTGGGTTTGTTCAATAACAGATGGTATTGTAATATTGATTCCTAAAAATGCTTGTTTGCTTATATTGAGCAATCCGTCCATTCTTGCACTAGAGCTAATTAATTTTCCCAATTCTCCATCGGGAATTTTAGACCAGAATAAATATTCTAAGAATGTAGGGTTTGCATATTTAGAACATTTAATACTATGATATACCTTTGGAACAAGGGCTTCATTAAGATCTTTTAATTCAATTACAACACCGTATTTTGCTAATTTAGAATTGCCATGATTATAAGATAATTCACCTTTTCTTAATAAAGTGTAATTCTGTAACTGATTTCCTGCAATAACCTGTGAAAATCGTTCTTTTTGTTCTAACCATCCCAAACTTGCAGATATAGTTAATATGGGTAAATCGGTTCGACCGTCATTGCCTGACACGTCTTTTACCACATCCCCCAACTTCCGCCGTTCCCAAGCGTCCGTGAATCCAGCAAAGCGAATAGCTGGCACATTGTTGTTTTTCTCGCTCATCGCTCATTACTCCCCAATTAATTGCTGTGCCAACGCCCAAAAAGCGGCTTCTGACTGTTGACGCTGTTGCTGAATTGCTTGTAGTGTTTCGGCATAACGTAAATGCAAGGTTTTTAAACGTTGTGCTAACTGGCGTGAATGGCTATGCGTAATATTTTCTAAGTCTGCGACTAATCTGGTCAGCCATTTTTGGGCTAACAGGGTTTTGATTTCAGTGACGGTTAGAGTTTGGTAACGTTGTTCCACCTTGATGTCAAGGGCGGGTTCTTTCTCCTTTAAGGTCGATTTTAAGCTCTTAATCTGTTGACTCGTCTGCTCAATAGATTTTAATAGGGCGAATTTGTCGCTGGCATCTTCTTCGCCCAGTAAATCCAATAATGCCGTTTTCGCTTTGTTGGCATTGCTCTTAGCGGTCTTGATAATATCGGAAAGTGCGGTTAAATCTTCTTCATTTTCCACCGCACTTTGCAGTTCATCTTGAGCAGTTTGTAGCGGTTCTTCTTGTTGTGTGATTTGATTTTTTAGTTCGGCACAGAGCGTCACATCATCATTAAAAAAGGCTTCTGCAATCAGGGAGTTAGGCAAAAGCACGCCCTCATTGCCGTCTTGTACTTCCTTACCAGATTTAATAATCATATTGGGTTGTAACGCTTTTGCGTAACTAAAATCTAAATCATGTTCAGCAATCAGCTCAAGATCGGGCTGAATTTGATTACGCCAGCTATCCACAAATAACTGATAGGCCTCATAAGGATCGGTAAAATGGGATTGTTCAAAATAGCCAAATAATTGTTGTTCTAATTGCTGAAAACTTAACAAAATTTGTTCAGAATCTAATGCGGTTTCTGCCAATAACAGATTTTTGACGTTCTGTTGCCATTGTTCAATGTTGGCGTGCATTTGGGTAATAAACGCCTGATAATCGGGGTCTTGTGAGATACAATTAAAAATATCGTCTGGCTCCACATTCAAACTGACGAATTTCGGGCGTAATGGGCGAAATAATTTTTCTTTTAACGCTGGAAAGGCTTGCCAGAACCGATCAAAATGTGCAATGTCTTGTTCTGGAATGCCCCCTTTTAAATGGGCGTCAATATTTTGGCTTTCTGTTTGATTGATCGGAGTGATATAGCGTGGAATATTCAAATTAAATTGATTTTGCTCAATTTCAGTTAAGCTGGCAATATGGCTAAAACCATCAAGTTCAGCACGGTTCAAATAAACATCCAGAATTTTCTTAATATCACGCTCACGCAAGATGTTGGAATTTTTTTCTTTGCGGAAACCTTGCGATGCATCAATAAACAATACATTGTTATATTGAGTGGTTTTTCGCAACACTAAAATAATAGTGGGAATACCTGTGTTGGTGAAAATACCTGCTGGCAAGCCAATCACGGCATCAATTTGACCCCGTTTAAGCAGGGCAGTACGAATTTTTTCTTCTTCATTACCACGAAATAACACGCCATGGGGTAACACAATCGCCATGATCCCATCTTGTTTTAAATGATATAAACTGTGTAATAAGAACGCATAATCCGCTTTAGTTGCGGGTGCTAATCCATAATCCCGAAAGCGTGGATCTTTTAATTGTCCGTTTGCATTATCCCATTTCGCAGAATACGGCGGATTTGCCACCACACAATCCACAAACAGCGGATCATTTTTACCACTAATAATCCCATTCGGCCAATCTTCTTTAAGCGTATCGGCATTGCGTAATACCATATTGGCTGGTGTTACACCTCGCATTAATAAGTTCATTCTGGCAATATTGTAGGTGGTGGAATTATTTTCTTGTCCGTAATATTTAATATTATGGTGATGTTTAGAATGGTTGGTTTCATCCCCCACAGCAAACAGCAATGACCCCGATCCAGCGGTTGGGTCATAGACCGTACAATGTTCTTTGTGCCGTAATTCATTTGCCACAATCATCGCCATAATACGAGAAACTTCATGGGGCGTATAGAATTCCCCCGCTTTCTTGCCTGATGCCATGGCGAATTGTGCGATTAAATATTCATAAATAAAGCCGAACGTGTCATATTCTCGATTGCTATCACTAATATTAATTTCATTTAATAACATGATTAAGCGACGAATGGCGGTTTCTTTTTCTGCTGGGTTGCTACCAAGTTTTTCTGATGTGAGATTGACATCTTCAAAAATTCCTTCAAAGTCATCACGTTGGCTGTCGTTAATATTTTCTCTAAAATGGCTTAATGCGTCAGTGACGGCGGAAATTTTCCAGTTTTTGTTTTTAATATTCTCCACCCAAGTGGCATAAAGATCCGCCTCAAAAATAAAATAGCCTAAATCTTCTTGAATGGTGGCGATATCGCTTGCATCGACTTCTTTGGTAGTGATTTGATATTCTTTGTGTAAATGTTTTTCTTGATGTTCAGACAGAAATTTATAAAAAAGGAAGCCCAAAATATAATTTTTATATTCACTGGCATCCATTTTGCCACGTAAATCGTTCGCAGAAGCCCACAGTTTGTTGGCAAGTTGTTGTTTATTCATGAAAATTATCCTTTTTTTTGAGCAATGATACGTTCGCTGTGATTGAGCGTAGGGTATTTTACGCTTATTTTTAGCCATTGTGCAATTCTGGCTTTTACGATAAGATTTTTGTGATATTAACTGAATTATTTCATGATCATGAGCGAAGCACTTTTCCCACACCGCAAACAACCAGAAATCTGCCCTCAATGTGGTTCGCCGTTGCATATTAGGCAAGGTAAAAAAGGGCTGTTTTTAGGCTGTTCGGCTTATTCAAATTGTGATTTTCTTGTGCAAGAACCAGCAGATAAATCAGCAAGATGTTGTTTGTTCTGAATATGGTAAAGGGAATTAATCGCTCGTCGTGGGAGGCAAAGTAAGACTTTTTATGGGTGCAGATCATTTTCACCTCACTTTCTTATTTTAGACCGGTATTTCCTCCATAAACCCCAATTCTTTTGAAATCAATAATGCCGTTTTTCTAATTTCACTGAGCAAAAAATCGATACCCATTTTTTTAAGTCGATAGATGGATGTGGAAATAGACACCGCATATTCCACTTTATTAAAAGCATCAAAAACTGGACAAGCCACACAGACTACACCTAATTCATTTTCTTCCTTATCCATGGCAAATTGAATTTGTCGGATTTCTGCTAATTCCTGTTGCATCAGGTGTAAATCCGTAATGGTGTTTTTGGTTAATTGTTGAATATTCTTTTGATGAGATTGCCAATAATTTGCGACATAATTACTATTATTTTCATAGGCTAGATAAAGTTTTCCCATGGCAGAACAATAAAGTTGTAGATATTGACCAATGTATGCCCTTGTTTTTAACATACCTGTGGTCGGTTCAAGTTTATAAATCATAATGGCATGATCATCTTCTCGTTTGGAAAAATTCACAGTCTCGCCAAGGGTTAAATTAAGTTGCTCTAAATAAGGGGAAGCAATATGGATAATATTAAAAGATGAAAGGGTTTTTTGTCCAAGATTCAGACATTTAGTGGTTAAGCGATAGCTACCTTGCGTATTGGTTTGTTTGATATAGCCTTCCGCTTGCAATCCTTGTAATAAACGGTGTACCGTGCTTTTATTAAGCTCAGCCAATTCCGCCAATTTGGCTAAAGGGCAACCATTTGGATAATCGCTCAACAATTCCAATAATTTTAACCCACGAATAAGACTTTGATTTCCCGTGTTTTTTGCTTCATTTTGCATAATTCTCCCCCCACAATCCTTGTTGACGTTTCACTATGTGAAATACTTTTCTATAAAAATGAGATCTAGCTCACAAATTTAAAAAATAATATATAACCATTTGATTTATAAGTATTTATATTTCATTGCTTAAATTGACTTTTATGGTTGATAAGTGTACTTTATAAAACGTGATTTTACAATTTGAAATTTAGAAAATTTGGAGTACGCCATGAAAGTTTCTTATGAACAATTAAAAGCAGAATTTAAACGTGTATTACTTTCCCGTAAAGTACGTGAAGATATTGCAGAAGAATGTGCAACAGTATTTGCTGACACCACCCAAGCGGGAGCCTATTCTCACGGGGTAAACCGCTTCCCACGTTTTATTCAACAACTGGAAAACGGCGATATTAATCCAGAAGCCGAACCGACCAAAGAGTTGTCTTTAGGAGCGATTGAACAATGGGATGCTCATCAAGCCATTGGTAACTTAACTGCTAAGAAAATGATGGATCGAGCGATGGAATTAGCGGCAAAAAATGGTATCGGAGTGGTCGCATTACGTAACGCAAATCACTGGATGCGTGGCGGCGCTTATGGCTGGCAAGCGGCAGAAAAAGGTTATATTGGGGTGTGCTGGACCAATGCCCTTGCGGTGATGCCACCTTGGGGCTCAAAAGAATGCCGTATCGGCACAAATCCATTGATTATTGCTGTACCAACCAGCCCAATTACCATGGTGGATATGTCTTGCTCTATGTATTCTTACGGTATGTTAGAAGTGCATCGTTTACAAGGTCGCCAAACCTTTGTGGATGCTGGGTTTGATGATGATAATAATCCAACTCGTGATCCTGCCACTGTAGAGAAAAACCGTCGCTTAATGCCAATGGGATTCTGGAAAGGATCTGGCTTATCTATCGTGTTAGATATGATCGCAACGCTGCTTTCTAATGGTGAATCTACCGCAGCAGTGACGGAAGATAAAGACGATGAATATTGCGTTTCCCAAGTGTTTATTGCGATTGAAGTGGATCGTTTGATTGACGGCAAAACTAAAGAGGCAAAACTTAATCGTATTATGGATTATGTGCGTACCGCAGAGCCTGTGGATCCAAATCAACCTGTACGTTTACCGGGTCATGAGTTCACCACGATTTTAGCCGATAACAAAGCTAATGGTATTCCAGTAGATGATACGGTTTGGGCGAAATTAACATCGCTCTAATTTAGACCGCACTTTGGCTTGCAGATCAGTTCAAAGTGCGGTGGCTTTTTCGTGAATTTTACAACATTAAGGATACTATTATGTTTTTTGGTCATATTGCTAAAGTCGAGCCGAACCGTTATCCGCAAGCGATTCAACAAGCCTTGAATTATCTTAAACAGACCGATTTTGATTCTCTTCCCGCGGGGCGCTATCCATTCCAAGGCGACAGTTATGTACAAGTGTTAGATTTACAAACCCAGCCAAAATCAGCCTATCTGCCCGAAGTTCACCGTAAATATTTAGATGTGCAATATTGGCATAAAGGCAGTGAACGTATGGCGGTCGCACCTGATTTAGGCAATAACCCTGTGGCAGAAGAATATAGTGCGGAAAAAGATATTCTGTTTTATCAATCTATTCCAAATGAGCAAGAAATTCTGTGTCAAGCAGGCAATTTTGCGGTGTTCTTTCCAGAAGATGCTCACCGCGGGGCTTGTGCTGAACATGAAACTGGGCTTATCCGTAAAATTGTAGTAAAAGTCGCAATAAATGAACTTTAGGAGTCAATGATGAAATCCTTTGCCTTATTAGTCGGAAAAGCGATTGAAGCGATAGTTGTGGTGATCCTTGCCGCGATGTCTATTCTCGTTTTTCTGAACGTTGTCTTAAGATACGGCTTTAATAGCAGTATCAATATTACCGAAGAAGTCTCTCGTTATATGTTTGTGTGGTTAGCTTTCTTGGGGGCAATTCTTGCTTTTAATGAAAATCAACACGTTAAAGTCACGATCTTAACCAATAAGTTATCAGAAAAAGGACGTAACCTGTTAGGTATTTTGACTGATGCAGTAATGCTGTTTTGTTGTTATTTAATCGTAGATGGTGGTTGGATTCAATTTCAATTAAATTTATCAAATTTAGCCCCAATTTCAGGTTTACCACAAGGCATTACTTATCTTGCGGCAGTGATTGCAGGAGCGTTAATCGGGGTATTAATTGTGGCTCGTTTAGTTACCCAAATTGGCATGTTAATTAAAGGAGAAACCAAATGACCGTTGTAATTTTCCTTTCTGCCTTATTAGGTGCGATCCTGCTCGGTGTGCCGGTTGCCTTTTCTTTATTGGTTTGTGGCATTGCGTTAATGGTGCATTTAGATTTATTTGATGCTCAAATCTTAGCCCAACAAATCGTGAGCGGTGCCGACAGTTTCTCGTTAATGGCAATTCCATTCTTTATTCTGGCTGGCGAAATCATGAATGAAGGGGGATTATCCAAACGTATTATTGATTTACCGATGAAACTGGTGGGACACAAACGTGGCGGTTTAGGCTTTGTAGCCATTATCGCCGCCATGATTATGGCAAGTCTATCAGGTTCTGCGGTGGCAGATACCGCAGCAGTAGCAGCGATGTTATTGCCAATGATGAAAACCACAGGTTATCCAATGGATAAATCCGCTGGTTTGATTGGGACTGCGGGTATTATTGCGCCGATTATTCCACCAAGTATTCCCTTTATTGTGTTTGGCGTAGCCAGTGGTGTTTCCATTACCAAATTATTCCTAGCGGGGATTTTCCCTGGTGTGATGATGGGGCTTGCTTTAGGCACGTTATGGTGGTGGCAAGCTAAACGTTTAAACTTAATGACATTTTCTAAAGCGACTAAAGAAGAACTTTGCATTTCCTTTAAAAATAGTATTTGGGCGTTATTGTTGCCAGTGATTATTATCGGTGGTTTCCGTTCAGGTATTTTCACCCCAACCGAAGCGGGGGCAGTCGCGGCATTCTATGCTTTAGTGATTTCCTTATTCGTGTATCGTGAGCTAAAAATCAAAGATCTTTATCGCATTATTTTAGCTGCAGGCAAAACCACCGCAGTGGTGATGTTCTTGGTAGCAGCCGCCAATGTAACAGGTTGGTTAATCACGGTGGCTGAATTACCACAAATGATGACCGAATTACTTGAGCCATTAATTGATAGCCCAACATTGTTGTTAATCGTGATTATGTTTGCGGTATTTATTATCGGCATGGTGATGGATTTAACCCCAACGGTGTTAATTTTAACCCCGGTGTTGATGCCGTTAGTGGAAGAAGCGGGTATTGATCCCGTGTATTTCGGTGTGTTATTTATCTTAAATACCTCTATCGGTTTGATTACACCGCCAGTAGGTAACGTGTTAAACGTCATCACGGGGGTGTCAAAACTGCCGTTTGACCGAGCAGCGAGAGGTATTATGCCTTATATGCTAATGATGATTGTGGTTTTATTCTTGTTTATTTTCTTCCCTTCACTGATTTTAGTGCCATTGGGTTGGATGCTGTAAAAACAATTCATTTTACTTAACTCTCAAATGGAGAAATCTTATGAAATTTTTTAATTTAAAAACTTTAACTGCATTTGTCGCTGCTGCGACTATGTTTGCAGCAACTAACGCTAGTGCTGATGTTAAATTACGTTTCGGTTATGAAGCACCGCGTAGCGATAGCCAACATATTGCCGCGAAAAAATTTGATGAATTATTGAAAGAAAAAACGAATGGGGAGATTAAATTAACATTATTTCCTGACAGTACCTTAGGCAATTCACAAACCATGATCGCGGGTGTGCGTGGCGGTACAATCGACATTGAAATGTCAGGTTCACCAAACTTTACCGGCTTAGTACAAAGATTAAATGTGATTGATATTCCTTTTATTTTCAAAGATCGTGAACATGCATTCAAAGTCTTAGACGGCGAAATTGGTCAAGGTTTATTAACCGATCTTGAAGCACAAGGCTTAAAAGGGTTAGCATATTGGGATGTAGGTTTCCGTGCCTTTTCTAATTCAAAACATACGGTGACTAAACCTGAAGATATTAAAGGGTTAAAAGTACGCACTAACCAAAACCCTATGTATATTGAAGCCTTTACCCTATTAGGTGGCAACCCTGTACCAATGCCGTTAGCCGAACTTTATACCGCCTTAGAAACCCGTGCGGTGGATGCACAAGAACACCCAATCGGGATTTTCTGGTCAAATAAACTGTACGAAGTACAAAAATTCTTGAGCTTAACCAACCATGGTTATACTCCGTTAATCGTGGTAATGAACAAAGCAAAATTTGATGCATTAGCACCAGAATTGCAAACCGCTTTAGTAGAAGCTGCTAAAGAAGCTGGTCAATTCCAACGTGATTTGAATATTAAAAACGATTCTGAAATCATTGAGAATTTACGTAAGGCAGGCGTTGAAGTGACAGAAACCATTGATCAAGCACCATTTAAAGCGGTGATTGAAGAGAAAGTACGTCAATCTTTCATTGACAAAAATGGTGATGAGTTGATTAAAGCGATTGATGCATTGGCTCAGTAATAACCAAACAAAAGTGCGGTAAAAAAATCATAATTTTTTGTACCGCACTTTGCTGAATAATTCTAACTTGCGGTTAAACGGAGAATGTTATGAAACCATTTAATTTAAAAACCTTAACGGCTTTTGTCGCTGCAGTAACGATGTTTACAGCGAGTTACGCTGTTGCCGAAACCAGTTTACGTTTTGGCTACGAAGCTCCACGCAGCGATAGTCAACATATTGCGGCGAAGAAATTTGAAGAGTTGCTAAAAGAAAAAACTAAAGGGGAAATTAAATTAAAACTATTTCCTGATAGTACCTTAGGTAATGCGCAAGCTATGATTGCCGGTGTGCGTGGTGGCACGATTGACATTGAAATGTCCAGTTCATCTAATTTTACAGGCTTAGAGCCAAAGATCAATGTGATTGATATTCCGTTTATTTTTAAAGATCGTTCACACGTTGTTAAAGTTTTAGATGGCGAAATCGGGCAAGATTTATTAAAATCCCTTGAAACACAAGGCTTAAAAGGCTTAGCCTTTTGGGACGTGGGTTTTCGCGCCTTTTCTAATTCAAAACATACGGTAACGAAACCTGAAGATATTAAAGGCTTGAAAGTACGTACTAACCAAAATCCAATGTATATTGAAACCTTTAGCTTGTTAGGCGGTAATCCCGTACCAATGCCATTAGCGGAACTTTATACCGCATTAGAAACCCGTGCCGTTGATGCGCAAGAACATCCTGTCGGAATTTTCTGGTCTTCAAAGTTATTTGAAGTACAAAAATATTTAAGTTTAACTAACCATGGTTATACCCCGTTAATTGTGGTGATGAACAAAGCCAAATTTGATTCGCTTTCACCTGAATTACAAGCTGATTTGTTGGCAGCTGCGAAAGAAGCAGGGCAATTTCAACGTGATCTTAATGTGAAAAACGAAAAAGAAATCGTAGAAAATTTACGTAAAGCCGGGATTGAAGTAACCGAAACTATCGATCAGGCGCCATTCAAAGCCGTGATCGAAGAAAAAGTACGTAAATCCTTTATCGACAAAAATGGCGATGAATTGATTAAACAAATTGATGAATTAGCGAAATAAAAAAATTGCGTCAAAATGCGGTGGAAAAATGTGATTATTTTGCACCGCACTTTCATTCAAAAGGAATAGAACCATGAATTACTATTTAGGCATAGACTGCGGCGGTACTTTTGTTAAAGCCGCCTTATTTGATCAGACGGGCAAACTGTATGGTATTCAGCGTGAAAACGTTTCGGTGATCAGCGAACAAGCAGGTTACGCTGAACGAGATATGCAGCAATTATGGCAAGTCTGTGCCAAGGTAGTACGCCAAACCATTCAACAAAGCGGCGTACAATCGAGCCAGATTAAAGGTGTCGGTATTTCCGCACAGGGCAAAGGGGCATTTTTGTTAGATAAACAAAAGCAACCTTTGGGGCGTGCTATTCTTTCCTCTGATCAGCGTTCTCTTGATATTGTGAAACAATGGCAAGCGGACGGCATTCCACAAAAACTCTATCCAATCACTCGCCAAACCTTATGGACAGGACACCCCGTGTCGATTTTACGCTGGGTGAAAGAACATCAACCTGAACGTTATGCCAATATCGGAGCAGTATTAATGTCCCATGACTATTTGCGATTCTGCTTAACGGGCGAACTACACTGCGAAGAATCCAATATTTCTGAATCTAATTTGTATAATATGCAGGCGGGAGAATATGATATTGAACTGGCAAAATTACTGGGAATTGAAGAAATCTTCGCACAATTACCACCGATTATTAAATCTAATGAAATTGCAGGTTATATTACTCAACAAGCCGCTGAACTGTCAGGTTTAGCCGTAGGGACGCCTGTGGTTGGGGGATTATTTGATGTGGTTTCCACCGCACTTTGTGCCAAATTAGATGATGAAACGAAACTTAATGCAGTGTTAGGTACTTGGTCAGTGGTCAGTGGTATTACCGCTGAAATTGATGATCAACAAACAATTCCTTTCGTGTATGGACGTTATGCTACGCCGAACCAATTTATTGTACATGAAGCCAGTCCAACCTCATCAGGCAATTTGGAATGGTTTGTAAAACAGTTTGGTAATGTGGATTATGCGGAAATTAATCAAGGCATCAGCCAATTACCGCCTGCTACTAGCTCGGTGTTATTCGTGCCGTTTCTTTATGGTTCAAATGCAGGTTTAGGTATGCAAGCTGGTTTTTATGGTATGCAAGCACATCATACTCAAATGCACTTATTGCAAGCAGTGTATGAAGGGGTGTTGTTTAGCCTGATGTATCATTTAGAACGTATGTTGCAACGTTTTCCACAAGCCGATGTATTAAGAGTGACAGGTGGACCGACAAAATCGGCAGTATGGATGCAAATGTTAGCGGATCTCACGGGTATGCGATTAGAAGTGCCAAATGTGGAAGAAACAGGTTGTTTAGGGGCAGCATTAATGGCAATGCAAGCCGATGGATTGACTGAACAGCCCGCGGTATTACAAGCAGACATGCAAGTGTATCAACCTAATCCGCAATATTATGCCGCTTATCAGCAAAAATATCAGCGTTATCAGCAGTTTGTTAGTGCACTAAAAACGTTGCTGTAAATAAAAACGCTTGTTAAATTCACCGCACTTTAGATGAGATTCCAAAAGTGCGGTGAATTTTTTTATATTTTTTGTGGCAAAATTTCTATTTACATTCAAATAATTTACTATATAATTTCGATTCGAAACTTATTCCGATAAATCATCTAATGAAACGAAACTTAAGTCAACGTAATACCCAACAACGTCGTCAGCATATTATGCAACTGCTGCAACAACAGGGCGAAGTCAGTGTTGAGCAGTTAGTACAATGCTTTGAAACCTCCGAAGTGACCATTCGTAAAGATCTCACTGCTTTAGAAAGTAACGGTTTTTTACTTCGTCGTTATGGCGGCGCAATTTTGATGCCGAAAGATATTTTGGATCAAGATGAATTGCTTTCACAACAAAAGTTAGCCATTGCTAAAATGGCAGCGGAACGGATTCGCGAGCATAATCGAATTATTGTAGATAGTGGCAGTACCACGGCAGCGTTAATTAAACAGTTGGATGGTAAACAAGGTTTAGTGGTGATGACCAATTCCTTGTCGGTGGCAACAGAATTACGTTCCTTAGAAAATGAACCGACGTTGTTAATGACAGGGGGGACTTGGGATACCCATTCGGAATCTTTTCAAGGTAAAGTGGCAGAACAAGTGTTACGTTCCTATGATTTCGATCAACTTTTTATCGGGGCGGACGGTATTGATTTAGAGCGTGGCACAACCACCTTTAATGAATTAATCGGGTTAAGTCAGGTGATGGCAGAAGTGAGCCGTGAAGTGATTGTGATGGTGGAAAGCCAAAAAATTGGCAGACGGATGCCAAATTTAGAACTCACTTGGGATCAAATAGATGTGTTGATAACCGATAACCAAATATCAGCACAGGATAAACAATTTATCGAGAATTTAGGCGTACAAGTGCTTGTCGCAGAATAAAAATTTAATTTATAAGGAAAAAACTATGTGTGGAATTGTTGGTGCAGTAGCACAACGTGATGTGGTAGAAATCTTAATTGATGGTTTACACCGCTTAGAATATCGTGGTTATGATTCAGCAGGTGTCGCGGTATTAGGTGAAGACAAAACAATGCAGATTGTTCGCCGTGTTGGCAAAGTAAAATCCCTTGAACAAGCAGTAAATGCCAAACCATTATTAGGCGGGACAGGTATTGCGCATACACGTTGGGCAACCCATGGAGAACCGTCAGAAATCAATGCTCACCCACACCGTTCAGGGCATATCGCGGTGGTGCATAATGGCATTATTGAAAATTACCAAGAATTAAAAGAACAGTTACAAACGCGTGGCTATATGTTCCAATCACAAACCGATACAGAGGTGATTGCACATTTAGTGGAATGGGAATTGCGCAGTGCAAAAACCTTATTAGAAGCAGTACAAAAAGCCGTTGTGCAGTTGCGTGGTGCTTATGGTACGGTAGTGATGAATGAACAAGATCCAGAACGTTTAATTGTGGCGCGTTCAGGTTCACCATTGGTTATTGGTTACGGTGTGGGTGAAAATTTCTTAGCCTCCGATCCGTTAGCATTATTAAGCGTTACCCGTCGTTTTACCTATTTAGAAGAGGGCGATGTCGCTGAAATTACACGCCGTACAGTGTCAATTTTTAATCGTGTGGGCGAACCTGTAGAACGTGAAATCCATGAGGGTAATTTTGAAGCTGATGCCGCAGATAAAGGGCAGTATCGTCACTACATGCAAAAAGAAATTTTTGAACAACCGGTGGCGATTATTAACACCTTAGACGGTCGTATCAAAGACGGTAAAGTGGATATTCAGTCTATCGCCCCAAATGCAGTAGAAATTTTATCTAACGTACAACATGTGCAAATTGTTGCTTGTGGGACTTCTTACAATGCAGGTATGGTAGCACGTTATTGGTTTGAATCCATTGCGGGGGTAAGTTGTGATGTAGAAATTGCGTCGGAATTTCGTTACCGCAAATTCGTCACTCGTCCGAATAGCTTATTAATTACCTTATCGCAATCTGGTGAAACTGCAGATACTTTAGCAGCATTACGTTTAGCCAAAGAATCAGGTTATATGGCAGCCATGACGATTTGTAACGTGGCAAGCTCGTCTTTAGTGCGTGAATCGGATTTTGCTTTTATGACTAAAGCTGGCGTAGAAATTGGTGTTGCCTCTACCAAAGCGTTTACTACACAATTAACTTGTTTATTATTGTTGAACGTAGCACTTGGTCGTTTAAATGGTCATGTTAGTGAAGAGCAAGAACACCACATTGTACAGGCTTTACAACGTTTGCCTACTCAAATTGAAAGCGCGTTGGTGTTTGATAAACAAATTGAAAAATTATCGGAAGATTTTGCCGATAAACATCATACCTTATTCTTAGGGCGTGGCGAATATTACCCGATTGCGATGGAATCTGCCTTGAAATTAAAAGAAATTTCTTATATTCATGCGGAAGCCTATGCAGCAGGTGAATTAAAGCATGGTCCACTTGCCTTAATTGATAGCGAAATGCCTGTGGTGGTGGTGGCACCAGAAAATGATTTATTGGAGAAAGTGAAATCTAATATCGAAGAAGTGCGCGCAAGGGGCGGTCAGCTTTATGTATTTGCCGATAATGATGCCGGTTTTGAAAATGCAACAGGGTTTAAAACCATTGTATTGCCAAAAGTGGATGAAGTTACCGCGCCGATTTTCTACACTGTACCGTTGCAATTATTGTCTTATCATATTGCCATTATTAAAGGTACCGATGTGGATCAACCACGTAATTTAGCCAAAGCCGTAACAGTGGAATAACATCGTTGAGAAAGTAATTAGGTGCATGAAATGCACCTAATTTTTTCTATTCAATCGCAAGATCCAACCCAATTTCAATCAAATATCGCTGTTCTAATTTTAAATCCTGTTGAACCAGTGGATTACGTTCAAGATAGCTATTTTCAAAATATAGCTGCCACAAAGTGCGGTGGGTTTTTAATGCAATTTTATCGGTTTGCTCGGTAGCTTGACGAGAACGGTTAAGTAAAATCGCCAAGCGTAATAAACGAACTAACGCCAAAATATCTTGTGGTGTATAACGGGAAAATTGAGCAATATCATCAAGATGAAAGCCGTTGATTTGCAAACGAACTAAGGTCGATAATAAGCGTTGTTGTTCCTTATCAAACCCCGGTAATTCCATATTTGATAAAATATAAGCAGAATGTTTTTGCATATTTTTGTGATTGATCACAATGCCGACTTCATGTAATAACGCCGCCCAAAGTAGGATTTCTTGCATTTCGGTAGCAAATTCATTCGCTTGCCATGCAATGAACTGTTGGGCTAATTGTACCGCCGTTTTGCTGACGCGTTCTGCTTGAATACGATCAATATTAAACTGTTCGGCAAGCGCTTCAGCAGTACGTTGACGGATATTTTTTACTTGAAAATTTTTATCTAAGCTATACATCACGCCCTCGCGCAGTGCTCCGTCGGAATACCGCATTTGTTCAATTTGATAAGTGTCAAATACCGCACTTAAAATGGCTAACCCTGGTACAAAAACATCTGCCCGTTCTTCGTTTAAGCCTGCCAGTTTTAGATTATCAAAATGCGTAGCCTTTAGCGTACGTTCAATCAGAAAATCTAACCGACCTGCGGTGATAATGCCATCAGAGTCAAGCGTGGCAGTGATCACTTGATGGACAGTTTTAATCGTACCAGATGAACCTAGCACATATTGCCAACCTAACTGACGATAAGATGCTGCCAAATCGGCAATGCGGCTTAAGGCGGTTAAGCGAGCTTGTTGAAAATTTTCTCGGCTAATTTTGCCGTTTGGAAAAAATTGTTTGGCGAAACTCACACAACCCATATTACGACTTTCAGCTAAAATCGGATCAAAATCTTCGCCAATAATCATTTCAGTTGAACCACCACCAATATCAATCACCAACTTACGACCGCTTTCAGGTTGGGTATGGGATACTCCCGCGTAAATCATTTTGGCTTCGCGTTGCCCCGAAATAATATCTATCGGATAAGGAAACACCGCTTTGGCTTGGCGTAAAAATTCTGCTTTATTCACCGCACTTCGCAACGTGTAGGTACCAACGACATTCACATTTTCCGCTTGAAAGCCCTGTAAACGTTCAGCAAACAAAGCTAAGCAATTTACTCCTCGGGTAATCGCGTCCTGATCTAACACGCCGTTTTGATCTAACCCTTTTGCCAACTGCACTTTTTGCTTTAAGCGTGACAAAATTTGGATCGAACCGTTAACAATACGTGCCACAATCATATGAAAGCTGTTCGATCCCAAATCAATTGCCGCAATTTCTCTCACTTGATACTTATCACCTTGTGAGAGTGTGGTTGCTTTTGTAATTAAATTAATATTATTCATACATCCATCATTCACAAAAATTAAAATTCAAATTCATACAATACATCAAAGGCTTGATTGACGCCTGACACGGATTGTAAGAAAAATTGTGGGAATAAACGATAACGTAAAGTGACTTCGGCTAAGCCGTCAAATAATCCCACCCCATACTTAATTTTTAAACGTGGCGTAATATTACCGCTCACAACCACTTTAGAACTATCGCCTACTCCAGCGGTACCCAGATTTAAATCTTGAATGCCAAAAACTTCACCAATACCTCCTACCAGTTTACCACTTTTGGCTAATCCTATACCGAGTAAGGCTGCCCCTACTGAACCGCTAGAACCAGCTTCGCCACTACTTTCTAATGATCGACCGGTTAAAATATACGATAAAGCTTGATCTTGTGGCAGACTTGGTTCAGAGAATACTTCTACCCTAGGGGCGTCCGCCACCCCAGTCACTTTAATGCCGGCGGTTACTTTGCTATCTTCCATGGCTTCTGGATTACGAATGGCTTCAATATTTAACAATGGTTGAGAGGGTAATCCAGAAAAACTAATTTGCCCTTTACGAATGATTAAATCTTGCCCGAAAGAAGCGTAACGTCCATGTTTCAAGTCAACTTGTCCATATAAACCTAACGCTCCCTTTTCTTGGCGAACGGCTAATCTACCTTCTAAATTACTGTCTAACCCATAGGCTTTCACATTAACATCTTTACCGATATTAATATCTAAATCTGACGTGATCAACATCCCCGATTCAGTGGTCGTTGCCATTTGACGAGCCGCCAAAATATCACCATTTTTTAATGGGTTTAAGTTTTCTAAAATCACTTCATCACTACTTACTGCCACCGCACTTTCCGGTAAACTTTCTACTTCAATTCTTGCCCATGGAATATCAATATTGCCACTTAATGCTAACAATTTCGGTGTCGCTGTCACGGTCACATTTGGGCTAGCACGTAATTTTGCTATTGCTGGGATATTGATAAAGAATTTGTCTGCTTGAGCATTTACTCGCGCATTCCATTGCTCAATATTTTTCCAATCAGCATCACCCTCTAACACTAAATGACTGTCTACTGTTTGTATATCGCCTTTCAATGTCGAACGATTGCCATAAAAATTTAACGCTACCTCACCGCCAGTGACTTCTACCGGTGATGATTTTAATTTCGCTTTTAACTGATTGATATTAAATGAACCGTTTAATAACGGTGCGGTTAAATCACCGGCAAAAGTTAAATGCGATGTCACACTACCTGAAATTTGTTCACCGTTAGATAATAGTTGGTTCGCCAAATTTAAATTCACACCATTAATATTGAATGTCCCTGATAATTTGCGCGCGTTGATAATATCATTGATTTTCATATCGGCATTAATGCGACCATTATTTTGAATCTGAATATCAGATTTCACCTGCAAATTATCATTGTCTAACTGTGCGTTTAACGCCAATCTAGGCACAGCTAATTTAAAGGTGCGGTAATCCATTTTTTGTGCCACATTGACGCCGTCACCATTTAGTTGCACATCCAATTTCAACGGTTTATTTTCATTCCACGCCAAGCTACCCGAACTGCGTAAGATACCTTGTAATAAGCCGTCCTGTTCGGTTAACTTATTCACTAATGCTAGATTCAACCGTTTTAAATCGAAAGGAATTTCACCATTTGTACCCACTTTAAAGGTTTGTGGAAAACATAAATCAATGTCCGCATGTTTCCAGCAGTGACTTGAAATGGTTGCGAGGGTTTGTTTATTATCAAAAGTAATATCAATATTTTGGCTGTTTTTCACTTCTCCAATCGGTGAATTCACCCCCACTTGACTTAATGTGCCTTTCCACACTTGTGAACCGCGGTCAAAACTACCCGATAAATTCAATCCTCCCGCCACCGGTTCACCGCTGGAATGTAATTGTAATTGGTGGGATTTTTCATTACCTGATGCGGTTAATTTAGCATTGTTCAGTTTAATCTCACCTTGACTGAATCCATTTAATTCTACATTTAAATCACCTTGAATTTGTTGTTCTGTGCTTACCTCGCCTTTTGCGATGACTTTAGCTATTTTTAGGTCTTGAAACTGAATATTATTCCCCGTTAAATCTAGCACTAAATTAGGCTCCGTGAGCTTGCCTTTAATATATGCTTTCCCTATGACAGAGGCAGATAAATCAGGTAACAAACCTTTTAAATTCGGGGCATTAATATCCAACAGAAAATCTGATTGTTCGGTTAATGTCCCGGTTGCTACAATATGATTTACGCCATAATTTAGGCTAATTTGGGACGTATTGAGCAAGACTTGATTATCTGATGTTAGGCTACCTTTTAGGCTTAACGGATTTTTTGATAACGATCCTTGAATATTTAATTCAGGCATCGCAATCGCCCACCGCTCTCCTTTTACTTGCCCTGTGTGAGTTAATTTGCCCGATAATATCGCTGGAAATGAAGATAAATAAGCGCCGAGATTAATTTTGTTTAAATCTGTCTCCGCTTGCCATTCTACGCCATCTCGCCAATTTAATTTCCCCATTAAACCCAGTGCACCATCTAAGGCATTCAGTTGTAATTTTTCAATTTCCGTGTGCGAAATACCACCGTTAGCTTGTAATGCCAAATCGGTTGTGGGTGCCGACATGCCTTTTACGTTGCCATGTAATGTCAATTGGTAATCAAGCAAGTTACCTGTTACATTAAGGGTCACATTTTGCACGTTGAGTGGATCATCCGTTTGGTTAAACGGATAACTAAACTTTGGCACATTTAAGGTTAAATTTAATGGCGTTTTTTCGCTATTGAGTTGCACATCTGCATTCAAGATCGCATCTGCTACACCTTGGGTGGTAAGCGAAAGTGCGGTGTTTTTTTTCAAATCTCCGCTAATGGAAAGATCCACCACAGATTTTGGCAATAAAATCTCATCACCTTGTTTAATGGTATCGAGATCAGCGTGTACGGTTAAATTCAGTGGCATAGCCTGATCTAACTGGATATTTCCTTGCGCTTGAATATTGCCAACCGAACTGTCAATCTGTAAAGTTTGTAATGCTACCGTTGCACCCGTGGCATCTACTTGAATTTGTACTTTGGGAACATCAATTTGCTGAACTAATTTGCCATCAATAACTTGTTGATATTGCCAATCTTTACCCAAAATATCTGGAATATGTAGATCAAAAGGCAAAATAATCTCGCTTACGTTGGCTAATAAAGCAGGGGTTAAACTTTGCTCAATTTGTTGCCAATTAACAGGCTCGCTTGGTTGGTGTTCTTCATTAATCTCTTCTTTTTTCTCGCTAGAATCGGCGAAAATATAGGCTAAATCATTAATTTGCGTGGGTTCAAGGGTTAATCCATCTTCATTATTTAAAAACACCGCCGTGTGAAATTTGCCTAAATGCATTTGATTGCTATCAATGCCTAACGCCAGATTATCAACTTCCACATTTTTCACCGCTATCGAAACAGGCAGGGTAATCCGTTGCATTGCGCTATTTTCTTGTTCGGGTTCAGGTTCAGATGGTGGTAGTTTACTCGTATCAATATGAATAGCTGGCTGTTGCACCTGTAAATTTTCAATACAAATATCGGCTTTAAGTAAGCAACCAAAATCAAATTTTAATTCTGCTTGCGCAATATTCGTTTCTACGCCAGCAGATTGAAATTGCACATCTTTTAACAATAACCCATGTTGTAATTTGCCTTGTACATCGCCAATGGTTAAACCGTCCACATATTTATCCGCTAAGCCAATCGCCCATTGCGTACCACTTTCGCTGCCAACTATGCCCGCAACGCCCAAGCCTGCTGCACCCGCAATACCGACTAATACACCTATTGCCACTAAACTGCGGTGTAAAAATTTGCTTTTTTTGCTACCGACTAATTGACTAGATTGCGGTACATTTTCGTTTTGTTGAACTGGTTCTGTCATCCCTAAATCTCCGCCCCTAATCCTATGTAAAATTGAATATTTTTACTATCGTCTTTATCTCGTACAGGAGTGGCAATATCAAATTTAATCGCGCCTACTGGCGACGCCCAACGCACCCCCACACCCGCGCCATAACGCAATTCATCTGTGCTATAAGAATTAGCGGCTAGTCCTGCATCATAGAACGTTGCCAACCACCAACTCGGATAAACCTGATATTGATATTCAAGTGATCCCGTGGCTAAGCGAGAGGCGCCGATTAACTTACCATTGCTATCTTTGGGGGAAATTTTCTTATAACCATAACCACGCACACTACGATCTCCCCCGGCAAAAAAACGCATGGCAGGCGGCATTCGATGCAAATCGTCAGTATGTAACCAACCAATATCCAATCGGCTCACTACACGATGATTTTCCGCAAAAGTTTTAATCACTGCGCCTGATGCACGTAAACTCAGAAAATTCACATCCGATAATAAGGCTTTAGTTCCCCAGTCTGCGGTTAAACTGATAGAGTGAGCCCAAGTAGGAAATAATCCACCTTGCAAATATTTATGACTAATGCTGCCCGTGGGATAAAGTAAAAAGGTTTTATCTTTCACATCGGCTTGGGTAAATTTATCGTAACGTGTTCTTACCCCCCACGAATATTGCCAACCGCTAGGATGATCCCAATAACGCAATGCCCCGAACGTGATAGCGGTAGATTTGGTATCGGTACTACTGTCATCCTCGTTTTCAATTCCCGTGCTAAATTGATAATATTCATATAGCGGGCTTCTCAAACGTGGCATTTTATACGCCATTTCAATGGTTTGTTTCGGCTCTGATACATAGAAACTTGATGAAAAACTATGCCCGCGATTATTAATCCAAGGTTTTTTCCAACCTAATTGCAAACGTGGTCCCACATCAGACGAATAACCAATCCCTACTTCCATCGAATTTTTCTTTTTCGGGTACATTAAGACATCAAAATCCACCGTTTTATTTTCTTCATTTAAGGTGGGTTTCATCAGCACCGACTGAAACCAACCTGTTGAGGTATAATCATTATTCGCTTGTAACACATCATTCAACAAATAGGGTTCGCCCTGTTGTAGATTTAACATATTACGTAAATAATCTTCACGAATTTGGGCGTTTTTAAAACGAAATTCACCATAACGATAACGCGCGCCACTTTCAAATAGCAAACGCCACCAAGCTTGATAGGTAGACGGCATCACTTCTAAACGGTGAATAGAAAAATCTGCATCAAAATAACCCCGTTGAACGGCTAATTTTTGCACCGCACTTTTATAATCATCATAGCTTTCGTGATTAACAATATCACCTTTCTTCGGCAGATCTTTATTTAAGGCAAGAAAGGCTTCATCTTTTTTGGCATCTCCTTCAATCTGCACATCCGTTTGTTCGATCCGCACCGGGTTGCCTAATTCCACATTCGCAATTAGCTCTTTACCATTCGGTGCTAAACTAAAGTTAAGCTGAAAATCATAATAACCCAACACCCGCAAACCTTTATACAACGCAGTGCGCACTAATTCTTGATGACGTTCTGAACCATCCGACTCTTCTGCACTAATTTCATTAATATAGATTTGCGCATTCTCTTTTAATTTTCCATCTTGAATGCCTTGCAAACGTACTTTCACTGTTGGCGTAACGACATTCTGTGCCATCTCTGGTGGAGCGTTCTGTGCGGAATCACCTTGCTCCGCTAAGGTCATCAGGGGATAACCGACGACATAACTCAATACTAATAAAGACGGCAACTGCTTGCTAAATTTCATCTTATTCAACCTGTAAAAGCGATTACTGTTCTTAGGGCTTGCCCCTATTTTCTTAATGTCTTAGTTTACATTTCAATGAGATAGTTCGCAATTATTGAATAGTATTTATTTTGTTAAAATCGGCGATTTAATAGTATTAAATATGACAGGCAAGGTCTGATCACAAACTAATAAATCAAACTGCGCCAGATCTCCCACATACGCCTGTTGCACCTTATTTACTTTAGAATGATCAAACACCAAAATCGCCTGTTTGGTTTTCACCATCGCTTTGTGTTTGGTTTTGGCTTCATCCACATTAAAACAGGTCACGCCCTGTTTCACATCTACGCCAGCCGCTGAAATAAAGGCTTTGGTGGTGCAAATGGCATCCAGTTCCGTATTGAGCTGAATCGGTGTTAAAAAAGAATTGTGTCTGGAATAATGACCACCGCACAAAATCACATGGCAATGCGGCTTTTCTTGCAACACCAAAAAGCTATTAATGGAACAACAAAGTGCGGTGAATTTTATCGAAGAATTGATTTGAGAGGCGATGAAAGGAACGGTGGAACCACAATCAAAAAATACCACATCACCGTCTTGCACTAGCTCCGCCGCCAATTTTCCTACCTGCATTTTTTCCGCAATATGTTTGGTTTCTTGCTCAAAAATCAAATAGTTATTATCATTGGCTTTCTGCGGATCTTTAACTATATAACCCCCTAACAACACCACCGAGCCTGTATTGGTGCTTAAATCACGGCGAATGGTCATTTCCGATACATTCAGCATATCCGCCGCATCTCGCAAATGGATTTTGTCCATCTGTTTCAGTAAAAATTCCAGTTTCTGAATACGGGATTGTACTTTTTTATCCATAACAGGCTCGCTTGACATTAGGTTAGAATCGGGGAATTAATATCCGCCCTGATTATCTTGCAAACCGCTAATAATTGCAATCCCTGCACTGGCACCAATACGAGTTGCCCCTGCTTTAATCATTGCCATCGCCGTTTCCGTATCACGCACCCCACCTGATGCTTTCACGCCTAATTTTTCTCCCACCGTTTGACGCATTAACGCAATATCTTCCACCGTCGCACCGCCTTTATTAAAGCCAGTGGATGTTTTCACAAAACCCACATTCAAATCACGGCAGATCTCACAGGCTTTGACAATCTCATCTTTCGTCAACAAACAGGTTTCCAAAATCACTTTCAAGGTTTTACTCTTGCACGCCGCAAGCACCGCTTGAATATCCGCTTGCACTGCATCCCATTTGCCCGATTTAATCCAGCCCACATTGATCACCATATCAATTTCTTCCGCCCCAGCGGAAATCGCTTGCTCTGCTTCAAAGGCTTTCACCGCCGACAAATTCGCTCCCAATGGAAAACCCACTACGGTGCAGATTTTCACATCCGAACCTGCTAATTGTTGTTTCGCCAACGGAATGTAACCCGAATTAATACACACCGAACAAAAATGATGTGCTAGGGCTTCTTGGCAGAGTTGCACAATATCTTTTTCCGTTTTTTCAGCGGTTAGGGCAGTATGGTCAATAAATTTCGCTAATTCATTTGGTTTCATAATAATGTCCTTTTTTGTTTGGTTTTTGTGATTATTTTAACTTTTTTTCTATTTTACAGTAAAAATTTTTTAATTCTGTGATCTTTGTCACAAAAATAACATTTTATTTGATTTATACTGTATAAAACAAATTTTGTTAGAAATATCATATAAGATACTTGTGCTGAAAAATTAATACGATTTAATTATTCGGAAGTGCGGTGAAATTTACTGCACCTTTTGTGTATTTCTGTGATCTTGATTCCTAAAAATAGAATATACAGTATTTTACTGTTTAAATAACTATTATAATATGTTCTCGTAATAAGTAAGATAGGATTAGCAAAATGAGTAACATTAAATTATTTGAAAACAGCCAAATTCGTTCTATTTGGGATGCTGAAAAAGAAGAATGGTTTTTTAGTATTGTAGATGTGGTGCAAGCATTGACGGAAAGCCCTAATCCCCGTGATTACTGGTATCGTGTTAAAAAACGGATGTCTGATGAAGAAAAATCTGAACTGTCGACATTTTGTCGACAGTTGAAATTGCTGGCAGGTGATGGAAAAATGCGAGAAACGGATGTGGCTGATATGACAGGTATTTTCCGCATTATTCAATCCATTCCTAGCCCTAAAGCAGAACCGTTTAAAATGTGGTTAGCCGAGGTGGGGAAAGAGAGAATTGATGAAATTATTGATCCAGAACTGACCATTGATCGAGCATTACAAACTTATCTGCAAAAAGGTTATTCGAGAGAATGGATTAATCAGCGTTTGCAATCCATTCAGGTGCGTAAAGAATTAACTGATTCTTGGCAAGATCATGGCGTGAAAGCTGGGCGAGAATTTGCGATGCTCACCAACGAGATTACTCGTGCTTGGTCGGGTATGACAACGAGAGAATATAAGAATTTCAAAGGGTTAAACAAAGAAAATTTACGTGACAATATGTCAACTACAGAGCTTGTATTGAATATGTTAGCAGAAGCTGCCACCAAAGATATTACTCAAATAACCCATCCTGCTGGTTTTGAAGAAAATAAGGCCGTTGCACAACGTGGTGGAAATGTGGCTAAGGTCGCTCGAGAAAGTTTGGAAAAAGAAACGGGAACACCAGTTATTACGCAACAAAATTCCATTGATTTTGCTCAATTAATTGGCTATGTTTCCAGTGAAGCTAAGAAAAAATAGCAAGGTTTATTTGTTACAAAGATACCATAATTTTGTTAAAAATTAATAATCACATAATAAAAAGGAGAATAATATGTCAGAAGTATTTCATTTAGGTTTAACGAAAGCCATGTTAAAAGGGGCGAAAGTGGCGATTGTGCCGGGCGATCCTGCTCGTAGTGAGCGTATTGCTAAATTAATGGATAATCCTGAGTTTTTGGCTTCTACCAGAGAGTTTACTTCTTGGTTGGGTTATGTAGGTGGACAACCTATTGTGGTTTGTTCCACAGGCATTGGTGGACCTTCGGTGTCTATTTGTGTAGAAGAATTGGCTCAATTAGGCGTGCGTACTTTTTTACGTATTGGCACGACAGGGGCAATTCAACCGCATATTAATGTGGGTGATTTACTGATTACCACAGGTGCGGTGCGTTTAGACGGTGCCAGTGGTCATTTTGCACCTTTAGAATATCCTGCGGTAGCTAATTTTGATTGTACCAACGCGCTGTTTGCAGCGGCTAAACACCAAGGTGTGCAGCCCTATGTTGGCATTACGGCATCATCTGATACGTTTTACCCCGGACAAGAGCGTTATGATACATTTACCGGAAAAATTTATCGTCATTTCCGTGGCTCATTAGAACAATGGCAGGAGCTTAACGTGATGAATTTTGAAATGGAATCTGCTACATTGTTCACCATGTGTAGTGCATTGGGATTACGTGCGGGCATGGTTGCTGGGGTGATTGTTAATCGTACTCAACAAGAAATTCCGAATGAAGCTACCATTCATAGCACTGAGCAAAAAGCAGTCGCAGTAGGAGTAGAAGCGGCAGGCAAACTAGCATTGGATTATGTTTAATAATCTGATTGCCTAAGAGAGGAAGTGCGGTGGAAAATTTTAATATTTCCATCGCAGTTTTGTGGGTTATTTTAAAGATTCTTCTTTCTTAACTTCATCCCATAATATATCCATTTCTATCAAATTGCTCTGTTCAAAAGTCTTATTCTGTTGCTGTAACTTATTTTCTACGGCACGAAAACGGCGTTCAAATTTATGGTTGGCTTGGCGCAGGCTTTCTTCAGCATTACATTTTAAATGACGGCTTAAATTAACCGTGGCAAATAATAAATCACCTATTTCTTCTTGGATTTTAGTTTGATCTAATTGTGGTTGATTTAGTTCTTGTTTAACTTCCTGCAGTTCTTCTTGTACCTTGTTAAACACATCGTTAATATCCGTCCAATCAAAACCAACGTTCGCACATTTCTTCTGTAATTTTTCTGCTCGTAATAAGGCAGGGAAAGCATGGGGAATATGATCTAAAATAGACTGCGGTGCGTTTTGGGAAACTTTTTCTTGAGCTTTCATCGCATTCCAATTCGCAAGAGCTTGTTGTTCATTGTGAGCTGATTTATTCCCGAAAACATGGGGGTGACGGCGAATGATTTTATTTGCCACTTCATCAACCACATCGTCAAAAGTAAATTTGCCATCTTCTTTCGCTAGTTGGCTGAAAAAGATCACTTGTAATAATAGATCGCCGAGTTCTTCGCGTAGATTAGAGTCATCATTTTTTTCGATAGCATCCACTGTTTCGTAAGTTTCTTCAATTAAACAGGGAATCATAGAATGGTAATTTTGTTTGAGATCCCATGGACAACCACCATCGGGATCTCTTAATTTTGCAATAAGTTGTATAAAGTCGTGAATTGAATGTCGCATCGTGTTTTTCCTTAGTGGTGTTATTTTTAGCATCATCATAATAATAAATTTTTTATCTTTTTTCAAAAATGTGATCTAGTACACATTTTTTATAGAATATCGGTGTTAATATACCAATAAACAATAAGTTCAACCTGAGAAATTAAGGAGCATATTATGTATAAACATATTTTAGTTGCCGTTGATCTTTCTGATGAAAGCCCAAAATTATTAAAAAAGGCAGCCTCTATTGCAGAACGGCACAATGCTAAACTGTCCATTATCCATGTTGATGTCAATTTCTCTGATCTTTATACCGGCTTAATTGATATTAATATGTCATCCATGCAAGATCGTATTTCCACTGAAACGCAACAAGCTTTGTTACAATTGGCTGAACAAGCCGGCTATCCAATTGGTGAAAAACTCAGTGGCAGTGGTGATTTAGGTCAAGTGCTTGCTGATGCTATTGAACAGTATGATGTAGATCTCTTGGTCACTGGTCATCACCAAGATTTCTGGAGTAAGTTGATGTCTTCTACTCGTCAGTTGATGAATATCGTGACCATTGATATGTTGGTGGTACCATTAAAAGAAGAATAATCAAGAATAACTAATTGAAAAACACCGTGTTTTTAAAAAAGTACGGTGCTTTTTTATTCTTTCGAGTGTAATTCAAACCAACTTTCTAAAATTAAACAAGCCGAAATACCATCCACTTTGCCTTTATCCAAAGCTCTAAAACCGCCACGTTGAAAAATTTCTGCTCTCGCATCCACGGTGGTAAGGCGTTCATCTTGCAATTCCACAGGTAAACCAAAACGCCCGTGTAAACGGTTGGCAAATTTTTTGGCTCGTAAGGTGAGAGCCTGTTCGGTGCCATCCATATTGAGTGGCAACCCGACCACAAGGCGATCGGGTTGCCATTCTTTGAGTAATTTCTCAATAGCGTCCCAATTTGGAATACCATCTTGTGCTTTAAAGGCGGTCAAGGCTTGTGCCGTGCCAGTAATAGATTGTCCCACCGCACAACCGATACTTTTGGTGCCAAAATCAAAGGCGAGAACGGTGATCCCCATTAACAATATCCTGCCTTACCACTTAAATTATGGCTATCAATCCCCAATAATTTTAGCGATTCTGTCCAACGATCTTGATAAGCTACATCAAAAATAATCCGCTCATCTGCTGGCATCACTAACCACATATTTTGAGCGATTTCTTGCTCTAACTGACCATTCACCCAGCTGGCACAACCTAAGCCAACCAAATATTTTTCAGGGGCATTTGGTGTACCGAAAGTATCAATTACATCGGCAGAGGTAGTAAGCTGTAAACGGTCACTAATTTTATAACTATGTAGAAAAGATTGTGCTGTTGGGGTGTGTAAAATAAAACCACGCTCAATACTAACAGGTCCACCAGCCACCACATAATCCTGTGGATAAACTTTGTCATCAGACATCATAAAACGCAATTTTGCCACCATTTCGGTAAGGCTTAAATCTGTTGGTTGATTTAAGACTAATCCCATGGCACCTTTGTCATTATGTTCACACATAAAAATCACCGCACGATGAAAATAATCATCGTCCATGGTAGGCATTGCGATTAATAAGTGATTTTGCAAATTCATGGTAATTTATGTTCTCGTTTGATTTTAATTAATAGGGCATTGCAACATTGCTCAAGTAATTGATAGGTTTCATCAAAACGTCCAGTGTACCAAGGATCAGGAATATGATCATAAGCTAAATCAGGACAAAGGCTGGCGATAGCAAAAATATTTTGTTGTTTGCCAAATAAGCGGTGTAAATCGTATAAATTATGGTTATCCATGGCGATGATATAATCAAAATTCTCTCGATCTTTTAACCGCACTTTGCGGCTAACAAAATCATGACTTTTAATCTTTAAGCGATCTAATACATCGGCGGTTCCACAGTGCATATCATCACCATCATTTTCGCCTGATGTGCCAGCACTATCCGTTTCAATAAAATCCGATAAACCTGCTTTTTGAATTTTATCTCGCATTAAATATTCAGCCATAGGGGAACGGCAAATATTGCCAAGACATACAAAGAGAATTTTGATTTTTTGCATATTTTCTTATGTTTTTGTTAATTAAGTTATAGGGTTAATTTGGGGATTGCTCGCAAATTTTCAATGTGGCTTTAATTAATTCCAACGCAATCGTCCCTTGTGGGGGTAATTCAGGCATGGGTTCATTATATTTGAACCATCTGGCATCCACAATTTCGGCTTCTTGCAACTGAATTTCGCCACTGTCATAATCTGCTAAAAAGCCGACCATTTGGGAATTGGGAAACGCCCAAGGTTGGCTACCAACATAACGGATATTTTTCACTTTAATCCCTGTTTCTTCAAACACTTCACGCTCTACGGTTTGCTCAAAGGTTTCGCCTACTTCCACAAAACCTGCCAGCGTGGTATATAATCCAGCACTCCCATCGCTACGGATATGGCGTTGATGGCATGCCAGTAAAATCTCGTCATGACGGCGAACGGCAACAATAATAGACGGACAAATCACGGGATAGGCTCGATAATGACAAGCAGCATTTTGGCACTGCACCGCCCATTCATCGCAAGTGACTGCGGTTTTTTCACCGCACTTTCCGCAAAATTGATGGGTTTTAAAGAAATGATTGAGTTCAATGCCACGATTGAGCAAATAAAATTGTGTTTTAGGTAAACTTAATAAAGCACGTAAAGTTGTCCATTCTCGTTGTTCATTTGCCGTGTTTTTATTGGTCGTTTCTTCTTGCACCAAATACAGTGGTGCATTATGCCATTCGCCAATTTGGGTGGCTTGCTTACCGATTAAACCTAATTGTTCCGCACTGCCAAAAGGCAAATCATTGTTAGGGAAATAAATTTGTTGGGCTTGGTGAATTAACCAGTAGCCCGTTTCATTGCTGATCATTTTCATTAGTGTGCTTCGTCCCAGTTATTGCCTACACCCACATCCACGATTAATGGCACGCTTAATTGAGCCGCATTTTCCATTTCGGTTTTAATCAGTTGGCTAAATTCTTCGATTTTTTCCGACCGCACTTCAAATACCAATTCATCGTGAACTTGCATAATCATCACAATATCTGGATTATTTTGAATTTTGTTATCTAAGGTAATCATGGCTTTTTTAATAATATCCGCCGCCGTCCCTTGCATTGGTGCATTAATTGCCACACGCTCCGCCCCTTTTCTTCGCATGGTGTTGCTGGAATGAATGTCAGGCAAATATAAACGGCGACCGAATAGGGTTTCCACATAGCCTTGAGCTTTTGCCTTGGCTTGAATGTCCGTCATAAAGGTTTGTACATTTGGATAGCGTTGGAAATACAAATCAATATATTTTTGTGCTTCACCCCGAGCAATACCGAGCTGACGAGCAAGACCAAAGGCTGACATGCCATAAATCAAACCAAAGTTAATCGCTTTGGCACTACGCCGTTGTTCACTGCTGACATCGTCTAGTGGCAAGCCAAAAATTTCCGCTGCGGTGGCACGGTGAATATCCTTGCCTTGTTGGAAAGCATTAGTTAAACCTTGATCGCCTGATAAATGTGCCATAATGCGTAATTCAATTTGTGAATAATCCGCTGCCACGATTTTAAAGCCCTCTCTGGCAATAAAGGCTTGGCGAATTTTACGCCCTTCTTCATTGCGAATAGGAATATTCTGTAAATTGGGATCGCTGGATGAAAGCCGTCCAGTACTGGTTACTGCCTGATGATAGGATGTATGTACTCGCCCTGTTTTCGGATTAATCATCAAAGGTAATTTATCGGTGTAAGTGGATTTTAACTTGGCTAAACCACGATGTTCAATCAGCAATTTTGGCACAATATGCCCTTGTTGAGCCAATTCATCTAACACTTCTTCATTGGTAGATGGCGAGCCTTTCGGGGTTTTGGCAATGACTGGCAAAGCGAGCTTTTCAAACAGAATTTCTTGTAATTGCTTGGTGGATGCCAAATTAAAGGTTTCGCCTGCTTCTTGATGCACCTGTTGTTCTAGCTCATTCAATCGCACGCTAATTTCCGCAGATTGTGTTGCCAACGCTTGCTTATCAATTAACACACCGTGCCGTTCAATGCGAGAAAGTACCGTGACTAACGGCAATTCAATTTGTTCAAATAACGTAATCAGCTCAGGTGTCGCCTGTAATTCTTGCCATAAGGTTTGATGTAATTTCATGGTCACATCGGCATCTTCTGCCGCATATTCGGCGGCTTTATCTAACTCAATCTGATCAAAGGTGAGTTGGTTTTTGCCTTTGCCCGCTAAGGTTTCAAACGCAATGGTTTGATGTCCGAGATAACGTTCGGCTAAATCGTCCATATTATGTCGCCCTGTACTGTTTAACACATAGCTTTCTAACATGGTATCAAATTGCACCCCTTGCACGACAATGCCATGGTTAGCAAAAATCGTTAAATCATATTTAATATTTTGTCCGATTTTTTTGATGTTAGCGTTCTCTAACAAAGGTTTTAATTGGCTTAAACAATATTGTTTATCTAATTGATTTTCAATTAATTTCCATTGCATTTCTGGGCTTTCGGCATCGGCGAATAAATCCCCTTGTCCGTTATCATGATGTACCGCCATTGGCTTACAATGCCCTAAGGGAATATAACAGGCTTTGCCATTTTCTAATCCAAAGGAAATACCAACTAATTCCGCTTGCATGGCATCAAGGGCGTTAGTTTCGGTATCCACCGCCACTAATTTGGCTTGCTCAATTTGTTTAATCCACTGATTTAACTGTGTTTCTGTCGTGATCGTTTGATATAAAGTGCGGTCAATTTTTACCGAATTTTTCACCGCACTTTGCTCAATTTTTTCTTCTTTGGCAATATTAGCTGTCGCCTGATAAGGATTAATCTTTACTGTTTGCTCTGTTGGATTCGTCACGGAACTTTCGCCGTTCAATACTTCATTTAACCAACGTTTAAATTCATATCGCCCAAAATATTCGGCAAGCTGATCGTTATTCGCTGTACCGATTTGGAGTTGATCATGGCTCACTTCTAACGGGACATCGGTTTTAATGGTGGCTAACACATAGGACAAATCCGCATCTGCCTTGGAGACTAACAATTTTTCGCCTAATTTTTTCGCACCACGAATCGGCAAATCGGCAACTTTATCGAGATTAGCATAAATTTCCGTCATTGACCCAATCCCTTGTAACAAGCCCAATGCGGTTTTTTCACCCACGCCAGCAACACCGGGAATATTATCCGAGCTATCGCCCATTAACGCCAAATAATCAATAATCAATTCAGGTGGAATGCCATATTTTTCTATCACACCAGCACGATCTAACAGACTATTATTCATGGTATTAATCAGCATAATATGCTGATTAACCAGCTGTGCCATATCCTTATCGCCGGTAGAAATGAGCACATTTTTCCCCACACTTGCCGCCTGCATGGCAAGCGTACCGATCACATCATCAGCTTCCACGCCTTCAATGGATAATAACGGAATGCCTAATGCCCGAATCATCTGATGTAACGGTTCAATCTGCGACCGCAATTCATCAGGCATCGGTGGGCGATGGGATTTATATTGCTCAAACAGTTCATCACGAAAGGTTTTGCCCTTAGCATCAAACACCACCGCAATATGGCTCGGTTGTACTTGCGAAATTAGGCTTTTGATCATATTCAGCACGCCATACATTGCCCCAGTCGGTTCACCTTGCGAATTGGTTAAGGGGGGAAAGGCATGAAAGGCACGATATAAATAAGACGAACCGTCCACTAGGACGAGGGGATTTGGGGCAATTTGGGTCATAACATCTCTCGAATTTGGGCTAATTTTTATTTATTATAGCCTAATTCAAGAGAAAAGTGCGGTGAAAAAGTGAAAGGTTTTCCCACCGCACTTTAGCAGACTAAATCTAAAGTTTAGGCTTGCTCACCATAATCTCAATTACCTGACGGTCAGTATATTGCATACTGCGTGATGCAATGTTACACAGATTATCAATAGAATGTTCAATAATACTTTCATGGCACAGCTACACATAAGGCGGGAAGATTTGCCCCATCTAAAAATAAGATTTAGCTATTAACGATTAAAATTCAGCAGTACGGCTGAACGTCATTTTTTCCTTGGTTATTGGGTGATGAATGGTCAAACTTTCCGCATGCAAACACAATCTTGGTGACATGGCTTTGGCTTGTGGTGGCGAATAAAATTTATCGCCTAGAATCGGATGCCCTAACGCCAGCATGTGTAAACGTAATTGATGGGAACGCCCCGTAATTGGAGTAAGTTTTACTCTTGTGCTGTTATTCGGCAAACGTTCTAACACCTCAAATTCCGTCACGGCACGTTTGCCGTACACAAAATCAATCCGTTGACGTGGGCGGTTTTCCCAGTCACAAATTAACGGCAAATTCACGCTGCCACGTTCGGCTTTAATGTGTCCCCACACTAAGGCTTGATAATGCTTTTCCGTTTCTCGTTCACGAAATTGACGTTTGAGTTCGCTGTCGGCAGCTTTGCTCATGGCAAACAGCAAAATCCCGCTGGTCGCCATATCAAGGCGATGTGCAGGTTCACAAAAGCCGTATTTATCTTTAATACGACTCATAGCACTGTCACGATATTGCGGTTGATTGCCCGGCACAGAAAGTAAACCACTAGGTTTGTTGACCACCATAATATGATTATCATGGTAAACAATATCAAGCCAAGGTTCAGTCGGGGGATTGTAGTCAATTAACGCCATAATGTTTCAGTTTTTAGGTAAAAGTGCGGTGCATTTTAGCATGATTTTAGTTTTGATTTTAGTAAATCGTTATATTATGATAATGATACTTGTTTATAGTGTGTGATAAATATGGTTGAAATTCATAAACTTTGTTTTTCTTTTGAAGATCAAATGATTTTCCGTGATTTTAATTTTAGTTTAGCTTCTCGCCAATGGACAGCATTGCTAGGTGCATCAGGAATTGGTAAATCTACGCTTTTACGCTTGATTGCAGGATTAGAAAAAGATTATCAAGGTAAAATTATGCTGGCAGAAAACACAAGGTTAGCTTGGCTTGCACAGCAAGACAGTCTTTTCCCTTGGCTTTCGGTGTTGGATAATGTGCAATTACAGGCACATTTACAAGGTAAAACCAACCCCAAAACCCAACGAAAAGCCGAAGATTTATTGCAAGCAGTGAATATGTTGGCTCACAAACATAAACCCTGTTATCAACTTTCAGGCGGGCAGAGGCAACGTGTGGCATTGGCTCGCACACTGATGTTAGACGCAGACTTAATTTTAATGGACGAGCCTTTTTCTGCACTAGATGCGGTGACAAGATTGCAGTTACAACAGCTTGCTCGGCAGTTACTGAAAGATAAAACTGTACTGTTAATTACCCATGACCCACAAGAAGCATTGCGTTTGGCAGATCGTATTTTGGTGTTGAAAAATCATCCTGCACAATTATCTGATCCAATTGTACCTGCAAGTACTGCACCAAGGTTTTCACAAGATCCACAATTATGGCAACTGGAACAACGATTATTTCGTGAATTACTTGGAGATAATCCATGAAGTCCTTGTTAAAAATAGTGTTACTTGGTTTTTCTCTTTGTCTTATTTGGCAAAGTGCGGTGTATTTTTTAGCACTTCCGCATTATTTATTGCCAAGTCCAATGGACGTGGGGAATAAAGTGACGGAACGATCGGATTTGTTATGGTTACATGCTAAAGTCACTTGCCTTGAAATTCTACTTGGATTGCTGTTAGGGTTAATATTAGGGCTGATTTCCGCTTTATTACTGGCATTATCCAAATGGCTTCGTTCTTTGCTATTGCCGTTATTAGTGATTTCACAAGCCATTCCTGTCTTTGCTATTGCCCCCTTGTTGGTGGTGTGGTTTGGTTATGGAATGGCATCAAAAATCGCCATGACAATATTAATTATTTATTTTCCGGTTACTGCGGCTTGTTATGATGGTTTACGCAATACGCCAAAAGCTTGGTTGGAATTAGCGCAAACGATGCAAATTTCCCCTTGGTCGATGTTATTTAAAGTGCGTTTACCCGCCGCACTTCCATCTTTGGCATCGGGGTTACGCATTGCCGTCAGCATTGCGCCTATTGGCGCCGTGGTGGGAGAATGGGTCGGTTCATCACAAGGGTTAGGTTATTTAATGTTACACGCCAATGCACGTATGCAAGTGGATTTAATGTTTGCTGCATTGTTGGTTTTATTAGTTGTTACGCTCTGCTTGTATTTTATAGTAGATAAATTGTTAAACCTTTGGCTACCTTGGGCTAGCCATTTACGTTAGGAGACATCTTATGAAAAAAATCTTCACATTTTTAACCGCAGTTTGGGCGATATTGGGAGTGGCATTCTCAGCACAAGCTAATGAAAAACTGACCTTGTTGCTGGATTGGTTTGTTAACCCTGATCACGCTAATATTATTATTGCTCAACAAAAAGGATTTTTTGCACAACAGGGATTAGATGTAGAGATTATTGAACCGACTGATCCGTCCATGCCACCTAAATTAGTCGCCGCAGGGCAGGGTGATCTTGCGGTGAATTATCAGCCTCAGCTGGTTATGCAAGTAGAGCAAGGATTACCTTTGGTACGAGTCGGTACCATCATTGGTACACCACTTAATTCATTAACGGTACTGGAAAGTAGCCAAATTAAAAGTTTAGCCGATTTAAAAGGTAAAAAAATCGGTTTTTCCGTCAGTGGTTTTGAAGATTCTTTATTGGAAAGAATGCTTAGTACGGTAGGACTTACTCGCAATGATGTGGAATTAGTCAATGTAAACTGGGCGTTATCGCAATCCTTGTTAAGTAAACAGGTCGATGCGGTGATCGGTGCATTTCGTAATTTTGAATTGCACGAATTAAACCTTGAAGGACATCAAGGCAGATTATTCTACCCTGAGCAATATGGCGTACCAAGTTATGAAGAACTGATTTTTGTGGCACAAGCAGGAAAACAAAATGATGTCAACATTAACAAATTTCTCACTGCCATTGAACAGGCGACAGCCTATATTAAACAAAATCCAGATCAAGCTTGGCAAGATTTTGTCAATTACAAGCCACAAGAGTTAAACAACGAACTCAATCGTCGTGCTTGGCAAGACACTATTCCATTACTTACTGATAACACTCGTCAGTTAAACCAAGAATTGTATCAACAAGTGGCACAGTTTATGCTAGACAGCAAATTAATTAAAGCGGTGCCTGTTTTAGAGAATTATGCGGTAGAGCCGGCACGTTAATTTTACGCGATACGGTGATCTGTCCCCTATGTTGGGAAAGTATCCAAGATTGAGAGACAGATCATCGTATGGGGTCTTTTTATTGGCTCACTATCACTCTCAAACTATCCAATCGCCAGCGAGCTTGTTGTAAATGTTGTAATGCTTGTTGGTGCATTGTCTCTAAGCTGTTAATTTCATCTTGCCGAATAGCTGGATTGACAGCTTTTAATGCTGTCAGGCGTTCTAGTTCTTCGCTTAATTGTTTATCTGCCAACTGTTTGGCTTGCGTAATAATTTGTTTAGACTCAAGCATCATCAAGTTTTCTCCAGCCTTAAGCATTTGTTCTAAATTGGGGCGAACCATTTTCACCATTTTGCTTGCCATGGTTTTTGCCATCGGTTTAAGCTGTTTTTCAAGATGTTCGAATGTCACATTGGGAGCGAGATTATTGCCTTTGCTATCTAACAATAAGCGTACAGGCGTAGGGGGTAAAAAACGGTTTAGCTGCAAACCTTTTGGCGCTTGGCTTTCCACTACGTAAATACATTCTAATAATAATGTCCCTGTCGGTATTCTTTTATTGTTTAACAAGCAAGTGGCAGTTTTTCCAATATCGCTAGACAAGACTAAGTCAATGCCGTTGCGTAACATGGGGTGATCCCAACTGAGAAATTCGACATCTTCACGTGCTAAGGCAACATCTCGGCTAAATGTTACCGTGATACCGTCTTCTTTTAAGCCAGGGAAATCAGGTACTAACATCGTGCCAGTGGGTGTAATGACAATGGATTGTTCGCCTAAGTCTTCTTGTTCTACGCCAATAATATCGAATAAATTTAAGGTGAAATTGATTAATTCAGGGCTGTTGTCTTGCTCGGCAATTTGATTTGCCAACTGTTGAGCCTGAATGCCACCGTTGGAATTTAATTCCAGTAAGCGATCTCGTCCATTTTCGAGTTCGTCTTTCAGCTTGGCACGTTGTTTAGCTGTTTCTTTGATGAAATCGGCAAAACCATCAAGTGCGGAAGGATGTTGTAAAAAATGTTGTAATTTTTCACCGCACTTTTCAAATAACATTGCCCCCATTGGGCAGGTTTGTTCAAAGGCATTTAAGCCTTGGTGATACCAATCGGCTAACAAGGCTTGTGGCGTTTGAGCAAAACAAGGGACATGAATTTGAATTGCTTTAGTTTGCCCGATTCGGTCTAAACGCCCGATACATTGTTCTAATAAATCAGGATTACTTGGCAAGTTAAACAGTACTAAATGTTGCGCAAATTGGAAATTTCGCCCTTCTGAACCGATGCTTGAACTGAGTAATACTTGAGCGCCTTGTTCTTGATCCGCAAAGTAAGCAGCGGCACGATCTCGTTCAATAATCGACATATTTTGATGAAATACCGCACTACGAATCCCTTCTTTTTCTCGCAAGGCTTGCTCTAACTGAATCGCAGTTTGAGCCAGTTGGCAAATCACTAACACTTTCTCCGTGCGGTGATTTTTTAAGAACGTGACCAACCAATCAAAACGGGGATCAAATTCGTACCATTTAGCATGGTCATTCATTTTCTGAAACAGCTGTTCTGGATAAAATAAACCCCGCTCAACCTTTTCACCGAGAGAACGCATCACTTTCATGGTATTTTCATATTGCTTAGGTAATTCAAGGGTGATCTGATGATAAATCCGTTGCGGAAAGCCTTTTACGCCTGATCTGGTATTACGGAATAACAATCGACTGGTACCGTGACGGTCGATCAGATGACGAATGAGTTCTTGTCGAACGCTGGTTTTTTCTGGTTCGTTATGGCTCTCTAATACCTTAAATTGTGGCTCAATATCTTGTTCGGATAACAGATCAGAAATGGCGTTTTTTTGCACCGCACTTAGAGGTTTTTGGGTCAGTAAAGTTTGTACTGCCTTGGCAACAGGTTGATAATTTTGCTGTTCTTGTAAGAACGCATGGTAATCATAAAAACGGTCATTATCTAATAAGCGTAAGCGGGCGAAATGCCCTTGTTGTCCGAGTTGTTCAGGCGTGGCAGTGAGGAGTAATACAGACGGAATTTGTTGAGCTAAGGTTTCTACTAACTGATATGCTGTACTTGGATTTTCAGGTGACCATTGTAAATGATGTGCTTCATCTACAATCAACATATCAAATTGGCTTGCAATTAACTGTTGCATTCGTTTTGGATTTGCCACCAACCAATCAATGGAACAAATAATGCGGTTTTCCGTATCAAAAGGATTTCGCTCTTGTTCATCTTCGGTTGCAACAAAATCGCCAGCACGTTCTTCATCAAATAGCGAAAAATGCAAATTAAAACGGCGTAGCATTTCCACTAGCCATTGATGTTGCAAGGTTTCTGGCAGCAGGATTAATACTCGATCGGCACGTTCGGCAAAAATTTGTTGTTGTAAAATCATGCCAGCTTCAATGGTTTTACCTAACCCAACTTCATCTGCTAACAATACTCGTGGTGCAATACGTTGTCCTACTTCTTTGGCAATATGTAGTTGGTGGGGAATTAAACCCGCTCGAATACCACATAGTCCACGTAAAGGAGATTGAAATTGTGCCTGTTGATGTTGTAAAGCACGATAACGCAAAACAAAGCGATCTGAGCGATCAATTTGTCCTGCGAATAATTTATCTTGTGGTTGGCTAAAACTGATATTGCTGGCGAGTTCTATTTCTTTGATCACCATTTCTTCGCCATTATCTAGGCGTTGGGCTAAATACAGGGCAATATTATTATTGATGATCGTATCGACGATTTTGGCCTGCCAGCCTTGTTGATGTGTGATGTGATCGTGCTTTTTGAACAGCACACGGGTTAAGGGGGCGGTGGCAATGGCATACATTCGGGTTTCTTCTGATGCAGGGAAAAAAATGGTGACACTGCGGTGATTAAGCTCGGTGATCACGCCTAAACCGAGATCGTTCTCGCTTTCGCTGATCCAACGTTGACCGATAGCAAATGACATCATGTGGGGACACTCTTGTTATAAATTGGAGGCGTATTTTAGCAAAAATGAGCAAAAATAAAATTGAAATTTATGTATTAGATATTTTCCATAATGATAATTTAATAATTTAATTAGGTATGTTTTGTAATTTATACTTGACTTCACTAAAGTGCGGTGCAACAATTCGTCTGTTTGTTATTAATATTAAGGAACCTGTTATGAACTATATCAATGCCATTAAAAAAGAATTCTTTGGTGGTTGGAATACGATTGAAACTCTATGGATTGTGGTTTTTGTTGGGGCTCAAATTTGGGCGTATGTACAAGAGCCAGATTCACCACTGGGAATGATTTCAGGAATTGCCGGATTGTTATGTGTTATTTTCGTCAGTAAAGGAAAAATCAGTAACTACTTCTTCGGGCTTATTTTTGCTTATACTTATTTTTATGTGGCTTGGGGGAGTAATTTTATTGGCGAAATGAATACCACCTTGTATGTGTATATTCCAGCCCAATTTATTGGTTATTTTATGTGGAAAGCGAATATGCAAAATGACCAACAAGGCAATGAAGAAGTGATTGCTAAAGCCTTAACACCAACAGGTTGGCTGATTTTATTAGTGAGTATTGCGGTGTGTTCATTCTTCTTTATTCAGGCAGTAAAAGCGGCTGGTGGCAGTTCCGCCGCTTTAGATGGCACCACTACAATTATCACTTTTGCCGCTCAACTTTTGATGATTCTGCGTTATCGTGAACAATGGGCGTTATGGATCCTGTTGAATGTTCTCTCTATTGTGTTATGGGCGGAAACACCAGCAATGTATATTATGTATAGCGGTTACTTGTTGAACTCTATTTATGGGTATTATAACTGGACGAAATTAGTCAAAGTGGCAAGTAAATAAGCATTCGTTAAGGGGAAATTGATCATATTTCCCCTTCTTTTTTATGTTACCCTAGACAAATCTGAATTCAAATTCACAATCCCATTCTGTTTCAGCTAACTGATATTGAGTGTTTAAACTTGGACCGCAAGAATTTGAACCGATACCACTCATTTTATAATCCACACATAAAATAGATCTGTTTTCTGGCACCAGTTGATAATTGTGTTTAACCGAATTAAGCTGTTCTTGGCTAAACGGCGAAAAATTGAAACTAAATGGCTCATTGCTGGTTACCCAAAATTCGTGATTTTTTGACCGCACTTTTAACCAGTGGCAACCGTAATGGCTACCATATTCTTGTGGTTTCAGGTAATCTACCGTTTGATTGAGCTTGCTTTGATGAATTGCTAACCAACTGGCATGATGTTTATCAAGATAACTTTCCGAGAGCTCAGAATCATTACCATAACCAAAATAGCTGGTCTGATCAAACTGTGGTGGTAGGAATAAACGCAGACCAAAACGTGGCAGAAATGGTAAATGTTTTGCTTTTTCGCTGTGAATTTTAATGGTTAATCCTGTCTCAGAAAAATGATAAATGACCGTAAGGGTTAAAATTCTCGCTTGGCTAGTTGCGACCAAACCACATTTGGCACGGATTTCAATAGCATGATTTGTTTTTTCAAGTGCAATATCATAAGCCCGAGTTTCCGCTCGGTTAAAACCTGCGGCAATCCAGTATTCTTTGATTAAACTGTCATTATCTAAGCAGGCTCGCCAAATATTAAAATCTAAGGGTTGGCGTAATAAAGGTTCATTATGTTGGAAAATTTGACTAATGATTCCTTTGCATTTATCAAACTGATAAACAAGATTTTCCCCTTTAATTTCAATAAGATTACCGGTTTCGGTATAATTCCACGGTGTATTTTCTCTTGGGGGCTTTGGTAATTGGAAAGAATTTGCTGGAAATAGATTAATTTGGTCGAATCCTAATTCATGATGTTGTGCGATCAAAGCGGTGGCTTTTTTCTGATAATAACGTAATTCTAGCGTCCAAACATGACCATTATCGGCGGGTAAATCAAAGGGTAATTGCGTTTCTTGATGAGGTTCAAGATTTATCTCGGTTATCCATTTCTCTGCAATCATCTGACCATTCTCACTTAATTTAATTTGAATTTCAGCGAAATCTTGTAAATTAGAAAAATCCAAATAATTGGTCAGAAAAATTTTCCCCTGCTTAATCGTAGCTCTTATCGGGCGGTTAACATTTTTAAGTTCAAGCAAACTACTATGCGGTTTACGATCAGGCGAAACCAGCCCATCCACACAAAAATTACCGTCATTAGGGTTATCACCAAAATCACCACCATAGCCAAAATGTCCGTTAGCAAGGTAAGGTGCATGATCACACCATTCCCAGATAAAACCACCTGCGGCATAGGCATGATACTGAAAAACTTGCCAGTAATCTTCCAAATCACCACAAGAATTACCCATAGCATGACTATATTCACAAAGTAAATAAGGGCGAGTTTGAGGTTGACGACAATAGTGAGCAATGTCTGCTGTGGATGTGTACATTTCACTGTGAAAATCCAAATTTGACCAGTCATTTTGGTGTGTGGAATGTTGGAAAATCGCATTTTCATAATGAACTAAACGACTTGGATCACGAGATTTTATCCAACTTGCCGCTTGTTCAAAATTTTCGCCATAGCCGGATTCGTTGCCTAATGACCAAATTAAGATCGAGGTGCGGTTTTTGTCACGCTCAATATGTGCCAACGTGCGGTCTAAAATGGCCTTTTGCCATGCTGGGGAGCGAGCCATATAACAGTAATTATCAATGGTTTGCTGACGAACTTTATCCGCATCTTGGGTAATTTTTGCCCCAAGTAAAATACTTTTTTCCGGCTGTGCTACATACACCGCATTGGTGCCATGGCTTTCTATATCACTTTCACTGATGAGATAAAATCCAAATTGATCACAGAGTTCCGCAAACCATGGACTATTGGGATAATGTGCGGTACGAATGGCATTAATATTATGCTGTTTCATTAAGGTTAAATCAGTGATGGCTTGTTCCATATTAATGGCGTAACCTGTTTTGGGATCGCTATCGTGACGATTTACGCCTTTAAATTTAATCGCTTGTTGGTTAAATAACAATACACCATTTTTAACTTCAATATGACGAAAACCAATTCTTTGACAAATCGTTTCTTGTCCTGTGTTTAGCAATAAACAATAAAGCTGCGGTGATTCCGCATTCCATAATTGCACTTGTTCAAGTTGATATTGTAACTGTTGTTTGGCGACCGAACTGATGATTAAATTACCTTGTGGATCAAAGAGTTGCCATGAAATTTCAACCGGTTCTTGGCGGAAAGAAAATGCTACATTTAGCACCGCAGTTTGTAAATTATCGGTGAATGTCGTGCGGATAAAAAAATCTTGTAAATAATTTTGTTCTCGTTCAAGTAAATAAACATCTCGGAAAATCCCGGACATACGGAATTTATCTTGATCTTCTAGATAGCTACCGTCACACCATTTCAATACCAACATATGTAATTGATTTTCGCCTTGTTGCAAATAATCGGTAAGATCAAATTCTGCAGTAGCATGGCTAACTTGGGAATAACCAACAAATTTTTGATTAACATATAAAAATAAACAACTATCCACTCCTTCAAAATTGATCAAATAACGTTTATGCGAACGCTTATTTAATTCGATACAACGATGATAAAGTCCACAGGGATTTTGTTGCGGCACAAAAGGCGGATCAAAGGGAAAAGGGTAATTTACATTGGTGTAATGATGTTGGTCAAAACCATGATTTTGCCAGTTAGACGGCACCGGAATATGTTGTTCAAAAGGATATTGTAAGAAATTTTCAGGAAGATCATGATAAGAAGCAAAATAGGCAAAATCCCAGTCGCCATTAAGTGAGGTGAAAAAAAGAGAATGTTCTCTGCTATTTTTTTGACTATTTTCCACCGCACTTTGGGGATTTTCATAGGGGATAAAATAGGCGTGATGGGGCGTGGTATTGATATGGAGAATTTGCGGATCTTGATAATAATTCGGTAGCATAGCCAATTCCTTGTTTGAGGACAAAAATAAGGGGAGATTTAACCCCCTTATTATATAATCAATTTATTGGCATGAGAAAGCCGATTATACCCAATATTTGTCAATTTCAGCACGAATCGCTTCGGCGGTTTGTTTACCTTTTTCGCCCACTAATGCTCGACCCGCAATAAAGGCTTTGGCATTTTTGATTTCTTTGAATAGGTGAATTTGTTCTGGCACGATACCGCCGGTGATAGAAAGTTCAAGACCTAACGCTGAAAGTTGTTTCATCAAGCTTACATCTTCGTCTGTCCAACCTTTACCGGCTAATTCGGCATCACGAGAACGGTGATAAATGGCTTGTTTTACCCCTAATTCCACCCATTCTTTGGCATCTTTTTCTACTGACCAGTTACCGTAGATTTCAATTTGGATTTCTTTTTTCACTTTTAATTCAGGGTGAGCAGCATTGAAATCGTCAGCGACTTTTTTACACGCCGCTTTAGTAGCTGGGTGAGCAGCAGCGGATACGGTTAACCAGTCAGCACCGGCTTCAAATGCCATTTTCGCTAAGATTGCACCACCGTCAGTGGTTTTTAAATCACACACAATAATGTGATTTGGGTGTAATGCGCGCAAAGTACTCACTGCTTTCATGCCTTCAGCACAAGCAAGAATAGTACCTACTTCAATGATTTCAACCACGCTTTCCGCTTGTTTGGCATCCGCTACAGCTTTTTCGAGGCTTAATGAGTCAAGAGCGATTTGTAATAATGGTTTAGACATAATTTTTTCCTTTCAAATTTGTTAATTATTTAAATTATTGTAGGGGCGTATTGCATACGCCCTGTACATCGTTTTTAGTTTTTGGGCGTATGCAATACGCCCCTACATTGAATATTGTTAATTCAACGCGGCATCAATTACAGCAATCACTTCATCTGCGGTTTTACAACGAAGTAATTTTTGTAAATCTACCCCTGTTTCGCTATTAGGATCTTCATCTTCTAGTACTTGGGTGATTTCCATAATACCTTGCATATGTTGATCGGAATCGCTACCTGCGAGGGTAATTAGCACGCTGACCGGTTCATCTTCACCATCAAATACCACTGGTGTGGTTAAGGTGACTAATGCAAATGCGGTTTTAATGACCCCCTCTTCCGGGCGAGCATGTGGCATCGCAAGACCCGGGGAAAGAATGATGTAAGGTCCCATTTCTTTCACTTTGGCAATAATATTGTCATAGTAACGTGGCTCAATAGCACCAGATGCAACTAACAAGTCAGTACCGATTTTCACCGCTTCTTCCCAGTTATTTGCAGTTTGATTTAACTTAATGGAATGGTTGGCAATGAGAGATTCTTTTAACATAACATTTCCTTCTTTGAACATTTAAACATGGGATCCCTCGGCTAATAAGTCGAGGGACGTAACACTTATTTACCGACGTGTTTATTGATTAATTCAACTAATTCATCACCGAACGTATTTGGGTTTAACATGTTTTGTACGCCAAGTACAGATACATTGTCTCCGCCATTAATTTCACCAGCAAGGTGTTTAGATGAAACAATAATGTCGATACCAGACAATTTACCTTTGTAATCTGTGACGGCACAAGAATCCATTACATTTGGAATACCTCGTTTGTCTAAGTATTGTTTAATTTTCATTTTCATCATCATGGATGAACCTTGACCAGAACCACATACCGCTAAGATACGAATAGCTTTAGTATCTGCACCGGCTTGTGTTGTTGTGGTTGTTGTGACAGGTTCTGCGACAGTTTCTTCTTCGACACCATAACCGTCCATTTGTTCAAGGGTTTTGCCAGCAGCTTTGGCAGCAGCTTCATCTGCACGTAATTTACGTGATGCGAAGAACATATACACTAAGCAAAGGGCTAAGACAATAAAGAAGAAGAATGGAATACTAACAATACCTTGTAATACTGGTGGCCAGAATAACGCCCAGTCTGCCATACCCATCCAACCGTTGAACTCAGTACCTTGTGATTTTAATAATTGAATCACCCAAGCAGAGCCAAGCACTTCAATCATACCCATCACTAAACAGATTTTGATAACCGCTTTCCAACCGCCGAATTTATTTGCAAACACACCGACGGTCGCATTAGAGAAGAACATTGGGATAAAGCCCGGGATAATTAATACTTCGACCCCGAAGTTATCACCGAACGCAAGCAATAAACCGACCGCAATAAACTGACCGATAGCACCCCACATGAAACCGAATACCATGGCATTTGGTGAGTAAGCATAAATTGCCGCACAGTCAATGGCTAATACAGAATTTGGAATCACACGTTCGGAGATACCTTTAAATGCTTCGGAAAGTTCTGCTACGAACATACGGACACCGACCACGATAATTTGAATGGCTACCGCAAATTTCATACCAGTTTCGATAATGTACATAATCCAGTGTGTTTTGCCCGCCATACTTTGTAAATTATCTAAACCGAAAGAAAGTAAGATAATACCAAAGAACACCGTCATGACTAATGCAGTGGCAGAAATACTATCATGGAAAATATGTAACCATTTTGGTAATTTCATATTATCGACGGTATCTTTTGGATCACCTAATTTTGGTGCTAATTGAACCGCTACCCAAGAGGCAATTTGTTGTTGGTGACCAATGGAGAAACCTGCACCGCCAGTAACAGCTTGGGTTGGTTTATACATGATGTTAGAGGAAATACCCCAATAGAGTGCCATTAAGACCGCCGTATAAATCACGGTTTCCCACATAGAGGCGCCGATAATCATGTAGAATACGGCCACTAAGCCAGCTTGTTGGAACATGATATGACCGGTTAACATAATGGTACGAATACCGGTGACACGTCTCAATACCACTAACAGGATATTTAAGGCTAATGCAAGTAATACGGCATAACCGACCCAACCGTAATTTTCACCCATAGTTTGGATGGTAGATTGCATACTGGTATAAGGGTCAATAACTGCACCCGTTAAATGGTGAAATTCGGAAAGTTTGTCAATGATAGGTTTAAAACTGGAAGTTAAGAAACCAGAACCTTGTTGTACCATTAAGAAACCGACGATAGTTTTAATCGTCCCTTTTATAACCGTCGTAGTATCTTTTTTTAGTAAGATGTAACCCAAGCAAGCGACGATCCCGAGTAGAAAAGGTGCTTTGGATAACACTTGAGCGTTAAAACCTAAAAATAGGTCGTAGAGAGTGTCCATATATAATTCTCCGCAGTAGAATAAAATTATTATTGCATTGGCTCAATTTGAGCTTGAGCTGGTGAGTACCACTATTTTATACAATACATCCGTTAAAATAGTGCGAACGACAGAATCATAATCCTAAAATGCAAGTTATAAAAGATTATTTTTGATTATTTGTGAGCGAGATCACAAAATTTTTGCAAAAACTTATTGCGTTGATGATTTTTTAACCTTTTTGACTAAAAAAGTAAGAATAGCTTTTGTTTGTTTAAATTTTGTTAAATTTCTGCTTATTTTCCCTTTGTTTTAGGCGGAGTTGATAAAAAATAGTAGAAAAAAGGTGAGCTAGATCACAAAAAAAAGAAAAACTATTTTACAAATTCGTATGATTGGTTATGATTGTTTTTGATTATTTAATTACGCTTTTAAGGAGCTTGCAATGAGTAAAATTCAAGAAATCAGTCGTGAAAGTTGGATTCTTTCTACTTTTCCAGAATGGGGAACATGGCTAAACGAAGAAATTGAACAAGAAGTCGTACCGGAAGGTAACTTCGCTATGTGGTGGTTAGGTTGCGTGGGGGTCTGGATTAAAACTCCAGCCGGTGCAAATATTTGTATGGATTTATGGTGTAGCCGTGGTAAAAGTACCAAAAAAGTCAAAGATATGGTACGTGGTCACCAAATGGCGAATATGGCGGGTGTGCGTAAATTACAACCGAACTTACGTGCACAACCAATGGTATTAGATCCATTTGCGATCAATGAAGTAGACTTTATCTTAGCTTCTCACTATCACAGTGACCATATTGATGTAAACGTGGCGGCAGCCATCATCAACAATCCAAAATTAGATCATGTTAAATTCGTTGGTCCTTGGCATTGTACTGAATTATGGAAAAAATGGGGGGTACCAGAAGATCGTTTAATTACCGTTAAACCGGGAGATGTGGTAAAATTAAAAGATGTTGAGATCCACGCATTAGATTCTTTTGACCGTACTTGTTTAGTCACTTTACCTGTTGAAGGTGCTGAAGAACAAGGTGGAGAATTAGCCGGTCTTTGCCCGTCAGATGAAGAAATGGGGCGTAAAGCGGTGAATTATGTGTTTAAAACACCGGGTGGTAATATTTATCATGGTGCTGATTCACACTATTCTATTCAATTTGCCAAACATGGTAAACAATTTGACATTGATGTGGCATTAAATAATTATGGTGAAAACCCAGTAGGTATTGCCGATAAGATGACATCTATCGATTTACTCCGTATGGCGGAATGTTTACGTACCAACGTGATCATCCCTGTTCACCACGATATTTGGACCAACTTTATGGCAAGTACGCAAGAAATCATTGATTTATGGCGTATGCGTAAAGATCGTTTACAATACAAATTCCACCCATTCATTTGGGAAGTGGGTGGCAAATATGTTTATCCTCGTGATAAAGACTTAATTGAATATCATCACCCACGTGGTTTTGATGATTGTTTTGAACAAGAACCAAATATTCAGTTTAAATCAATGCTTTAATATATAAAAACCACTTTCTGACCGCCTTATTGGATTTTTCAAAGTGCGGTTAGAAAGTGAATTATTGATTAAAGCTTATTTTTCAGGAAGAACAATGAACGAAAATTATAGACATAGACAATTATTAGCTTTACTCAATAAACAAAAAGCACTTTCTACACAAACGATAATAGAACAACTAAAAGTTTCTCCTGCTACTGTTCGTCGAGATATTAATAAATTAAATGAATTAGGACTTCTCAAGAAAGTGCGTAACGGGGTAGAACATTTGCATTATACAATAGTTCACAATCCAGAATTAGTTGATACCACGCATAATGATGAGAAACAACGTATTGCGCTAGCGGCTACTGATATATGTAAAGCAGGGCAAAGCGTTTTTATTACTTGTGGCACAACCATGATGATGCTAGGACAGCAATTATGTGGGCGAGATATACAAATTTTAACCAATTATATGTCATTGGCAAATTATTTAATTAAGCACAAACATAGTGATTTATGTATTATGGGAGGGCAGTATAATGCAGAAAAAGATATTACCCTCTCTTTTAATAGTTCTGATTACAGTCATTACTACGCCGCTAATATTATGTTTACCAGTGGACGAGGACTTACTGAAGAAGGCTTATTTAAAACGGATATGATTATTGCCAATTCAGAAAAACAAATGGCAGCTAAAGCTGATCGATATGTCGTATTATTAGATAGTTCTAAATTAGATAATAAAGCCGGTATGTTATTTACCCGAATTAATGACATTGACACTTTAATTACCGGACAAGAAGCGGATCCTGAGATTATTCAAAAATTGAGAGATAAAGGTTTAAAAATTATTCTGGCTTAACCGCCTTAGGCATGCTTATAGAAGGAAAACGTTATGCGAAAACATAAACTTGGTATTTACGAAAAAGCCTTACCGAAAAACATTAGCTGGCAAGACAGACTTTCCATTGCTAAAGCGACAGGTTTTGATTTTGTGGAAATCTCCATTGATGAAACAGACGAACGTCTTGCTCGCTTGGATTGGAGCAAAAAAGAACGAATCCAGTTGGTAAAAGCGATTATTAACACAGGTGTGACGATTCCATCTATGTGCCTTTCAGGTCATCGCCGCTTTCCATTTGGTAGTAAAGATCCAGCAATTCGCCAAAAAGCTTATGAAATTATGCAGAAAGCTATTCAATTATCCGTGGATATTGGCGTGCGAACCATTCAATTAGCGGGCTATGATGTTTATTACGAAGAGCAAGACGAAGAAACCCTACGCTTATTTGAAGAAGGTTTAAAATGGGCGGTGGAATTAGCGGCAAGTAATGAAGTCACCATTGCAGTGGAAATTATGGATACTCAATTTATGAGTTCGATTTCACGTTGGAAAAAATGGGACGATATTATCAAAAACCCATGGTTTACCGTGTATCCAGACTTAGGTAACTTAACCGCTTGGAATGACAATGTGGAACAAGAACTGCGATTAGGCATTGATAAGATTTCTAAAATCCATTTAAAAGATACCTACAAAGTCACTGAAACCTGTAAAGGTCAATTCCGTGATGTACCATTTGGTGATGGTTGCGTGGACTTTGTTAACTGTTTTAGAATTTTAAATGAATTAAATTATCGTGGTGCATTCTTAATTGAAATGTGGACCGAAAAATCAGATGAACCAATTGCCGAGATTATCAATGCTCGCCGTTGGATTGAACAAAAAATGCAAGAAGGAGGCTTTACACTATGACCAAATTAACCGAATTAACACCTGAATTACAAGCACTAAGAGAGCGTGTATTGAAAGCAAATTTGGAATTACCTAAATATGGCTTGGTTACGTTCACTTGGGGCAATGTGAGTGAAATAGACCGCGCTTCCGGCTTAGTGGCGATTAAGCCATCTGGGGTAGAATACGATGCCATGACAGTGGAAGATATTGTGATCGTGGACTTACAAGGCAATCGTGTTTATGGTGACAAAAAACCGTCATCCGATACAGCAACTCACTTGGAACTTTATCGTGAATTTAAAGACATTGGTGGGGTAGTGCATACTCACTCACGCCATGCTGTGGGTTGGGCGCAAGCTGGTGAAGATATTTTAGCCTTAGGCACCACCCAAGGTGACTATTTCTATGGTTCAGTGCCTTGCACACGTCGTATGACACCAGCTGAAATTCAAGGGGAATACGAGCTTGAAACGGGTAAAGTAATCGTGGAAACGTTCCGCAAACGTGGTATTGAACCAAAAGCGGTACCGGGTGTGTTAGTCCATTCTCATGGACCTTTCACTTGGGGCAAAGACGGACATGATGCTGTACATAATTCCGTGGTATTAGAAGAAGTCGCCTATATGAACTTTATCAGTCACCAAATCCGCCCACAAATTAACTCTATGCAACAAGAATTGTTGGATAAACATTATTTGCGTAAACATGGCGCCAATGCCTACTACGGTCAATAATGATTTAGGGGGATGGATAAACGTCCCCTTACATTTTCAAATAAAATTCTCTCGTCAATTCAACAAATTCATAGGTATATTGATTATTTTGATCATAAATCATGAGTTGGCTCACTTTTTTCTCTTTTTCCATGCGTTCAAAAGAAAGTAACATTCTATGTGGAACTTTGCCTTGCTTAGGCGTGATTTCACAACGCTGGTTGCAAAAAAGTGCGGTGCTTTCTATTAAATTTTCTGCTTGCTCGACAGGTAAAATAAATTGAATTTTACCTTGTTCACTCAAACATTGATTAGCCGCCATTAACCAAGCTAAATGATCATATTGTTGAGTATAACGAGCGACATTGCGTTGTACATTTCGGCAATCAATGCCTTGTGCAAAATAAGGGGGATTTGCTACAATTAAATCAAAACATTGCTTTTTTTCACCGCAGTTTTGTGTAAATTCTATAATATCTTGTTGAATAATCTGAATTTTATGTTGCCATTTTGATTGCTTAACATTTTCTCTAGCTTGTTCCGCTGCACTTGGATCGATTTCTATACCGACAATTTGCGTATTATGATCAGTACGTTGTGCTAGCATTAAAGCAATTAAACCTGTTCCTGTTCCCAGATCGCAAATTCGTTTCGCATGATGAATATCTGCCCAAGCTCCTAGTAAAATGCCGTCTGTTCCCACTTTCATGGCACATTTGTCGTGTTGAATACGAAATTGTTTAAAGCAAAACCCTGACATAAATCCCCTTATTGAACGAAAGTGCGGTATAATTTAGCATAATTTTTACATTAACTGAAATTAGAGAATATTATGTCGCTATCGACTTTTGATGAATTTGACCTGTCGCCAATGTTGCTGAAAGCCATTGCGAAAAAAGGTTACACTCGCCCCACGACCATTCAACAGGAAACCATACCTGCTGCCATGGAATTGCGTGATATATTAGGTTCTGCCCCGACAGGCACGGGTAAAACCGTGGCATTTTTACTGCCCGCTATTCAGCATTTATTAGACAATCCACGCCGCCAACCTGGTCCACCACGTATTTTAGTGTTAACTCCCACTCGCGAGCTGGCAATGCAAGTAGCAGAGCAAGCGGAGGAATTAGCTCAATTTACCCATTTGAGCATTGCGACTATTACAGGGGGCGTGGCATATCAAAACCACGGTGAAGTGTTTAATAAAAACCAAGATTTAGTGGTAGCAACCCCTGGGCGACTATTACAGTATATCAAAGAAGAAAATTTTGATTGTCGTTCAGTAGAAATTTTGATTTTTGATGAAGCAGATCGCATGTTACAAATGGGCTTTGGGCAAGATGCGGAGAAAATTGCCGCCGAAACCCGTTGGCGTGAACAAACAATGTTATTTTCCGCTACCCTTGAGGGCGAATTGCTGACGGATTTTGCCGAACGTTTATTACAAGATCCATTGCAAATTGATGCAGAACCAAGCCGTCGTGAACGCAAAAAAATTAATCAATGGTATTATCATGCCGATAATGTTGAACATAAAACCAAATTGCTTGCTCGTTTTATTGAAAATGAACAAGTCAGTCGTGGCATTGTGTTTGTGCGTCGTCGTGAAGATGTGCGTGAGTTATCAGAAACCTTGCGTAAACGGAATATTCGTAGCACCTATTTAGAGGGTGAAATGGCTCAAACCCAACGTAATAATGCCATTGATAAGCTAAAAAATGGCATTGTTACCGTGTTAGTGGCAACTGACGTAGCCGCTCGTGGTATTGATATTGATGATGTCAGTCACATTATGAATTTTGATTTACCTTATAGTGCAGATACTTATTTACATCGCATCGGTCGCACTGCTCGAGCAGGTAAAAAAGGCACTGCCGTGTCCTTTGTGGAAGCTCATGATTACGGCTTGTTAGGCAAAATTAAACGCTATACCGAAGAATTACTTAAACCAAGAATTATTGAGGGGTTAGAACCTCGTACTAAAGCCCCTAAAGACGGTGAAGTAAAATCTGTCAGCAAAAAAGCCAAGGCACGGATTAAAGCTAAACGGGAAGAAAAGAAAAAAGACGAGCAAAAGAAAAAAGTCAAAGTACGTCATAAAGACACGAAAAATATTGGGAAACGGAGGAAGCCGAGTGGGGTAATATTGGCTTAATAGACAAATTGTTTGGTAAGAATTGTTTTAAGTGAATTGTCAAACGAAAAAGCTCAGCACAATGGTGCGGAGCTTTTTTATTTATATTAATTACCGCAGATTAAGCTACAACAGCTTTTTCAACGACACGAACTAATGTCCAAGATTTGGTTTTTGAGATAGGGCGAGATTCTTTGATCTCAACCGTATCACCAATTTTGGCTTCGTTGTTTTCATCGTGAACGTGTAATTTTGTGGTACGGCGGATAAATTTACCCAATAATGGGTGTTTTACACGACGCTCAATGGCGATCGTGAAAGATTTATCCATTTTATCGCTAATTACACGACCTTGAACAGTACGAATTTTATCAGTCATTACTCACCCGCCTTTTCGGTTAATACAGTTTTTACTTGTGCAATCGAGCGACGCACTTGTTTTAACTGATGGGTTTGTTGAAGCTGACCGGTGGCGGATTGCATACGCAATTTGAATTGTTCACCTAAAAGGTTCACTAATTCCGCATTCAGCTCTTCAACGCTTTTGTTTCTAAGTTCTTGAGCTTTCATTACATCACCGTCTTAATTACGAACGTTGTTTTAATTGGAAGTTTCGCCGCTGCTAATGCGAAGGCATTACGAGCGATTTCTTCGGAAACTCCGTCCATTTCATAAAGTACTTTACCTGGTTGGATAAGCGCTACCCAGTATTCCACGTTACCTTTACCTTTACCCATACGAACTTCTAATGGTTTTTCAGTAATTGGTTTGTCAGGAAATACTCGAATCCAGATTTTACCTTGACGTTTTACCGCACGCGTCATGGCACGACGTGCCGCTTCGATTTGGCGGGCGGTTAAACGTCCACGACCCACCGCTTTTAAGCCGAATGTACCGAAGCTGACTTCAGTACCGTTGGCTAAACCACGGTTACGTCCTTTGTGGACTTTACGGAATTTTGTACGTTTTGGTTGCAACATTTAACAGTTCTCCTTACTTACGACCTTTGCCACGTGGTGCCTTTTTCGGCTGGGCAGGTTGTTGTTCTGGTTGTTGTGCAATTGCAGCCATTCCACCTAAAATTTCACCTTTGAAGATCCATACTTTTACGCCGATGACGCCGTAAGTGGTATGTGCTTCTGCAGTGTTATAATCGATGTCCGCACGCAGTGTATGTAATGGCACACGACCTTCACGATACCATTCTGAGCGTGCAATTTCTGCACCACCTAAACGACCGCTTACTTCAACTTTGATACCTTTAGCACCTAAACGCATGGCGTTTTGTACTGCACGTTTCATTGCACGGCGGAACATTACACGGCGTTCTAATTGAGAAGCAATGCTGTCTGCAACTAATTTTGCATCTAATTCAGGTTTTTTCACTTCAGCAATGTTGATTTGAGCAGGTACGCCAGCGATTTTCGCTACTGCGTTGCGTAATTTTTCAACATCTTCGCCTTTTTTACCGATAACGATACCCGGGCGAGCTGTGTGAATAGTAACACGAATGCTTTTTGCAGGACGCTCAATAGTGATGCGTGATACTGAAGCACTCGCTAATTCTTTATTCAAGAATTTACGTACGTTGAAATCGCCTTCTAAATTATCGGCGAAGTCTTGTGTATTCGCAAACCAAGTAGAGCTCCAAGGCTTAACAATACCTAGGCGAATACCATGTGGATGAACTTTTTGACCCATTGTTATTCCTCTACGATTAACGATCTGACACAACCACAGTGATGTGGCTTGTACGTTTTAAAATACGATCTGCACGACCTTTAGCACGTGGCATAACACGTTTCATGCTAGGACCTTCATCTACAAAAATCTTAGCGACTTTAAGATCATCGATATCTGCACCGTCATTATGCTCGGCGTTAGCAATGGCAGACTCAAGCACTTTCTTCACTAAAGCCGCAGCTTTTTTGTTAGTGTAAGTTAAGATCTCAAGAGCTTGCGCCACTTTTTTACCACGGATTAAATCCGCAACTAAGCGAGCTTTTTGAGCTGAAGTGCGAGCGTAACGATGTTTTGCGATAGTTTCCATCTTTTACCTCTTACTTCTTAGCTTTCTTATCCGCAGCGTGACCGCGGTATGTACGAGTCGGTGCAAATTCGCCTAATTTATGTCCGATCATTTCATCGGAAACATAAACAGGAACGTGCTGACGACCATTATGGACTGCGATGGTCAAACCAATCATTGATGGAATGATCATTGAACGACGGGACCAAGTTTTAATTGGTTTTTTATCCCCGCTTTCCACCGCCTTCTCTACCTTCTTCAACAAGTGTAGGTCAAGGAAAGGACCTTTCTTGAGAGAACGTGGCATGGCTTATCCTCTTTAGTTAATAAAATTATTTGCCACGACGACGTACGATAAATTTATCAGTACGTTTGTTGTGACGAGTTTTCTTACCTTTGGTTTGAACGCCCCAAGGAGTAACAGGGTGTTTACCGAAGTTACGACCTTCACCACCACCGTGTGGGTGATCTACTGGGTTCATTGCAGTACCACGAACGGTAGGACGAATCCCTCTCCAACGGCTTGCACCTGCTTTACCAAGTACACGCAACATATGTTCAGAGTTACCGACTTCACCGATGGTGGCGACACATTCTGCTAATACTTTACGCATTTCGCCAGAACGTAAACGCAATGTCACGTAGTTACCTTCACGTGCGATGATTTGTACATAAGCCCCTGCAGAACGGGCAATTTGACCGCCTTTGCCAGGTTTTAATTCAACGTTATGTACAGTCGAACCAACTGGAATATTACGCATTGGTAATGCGTTACCCACTTTAATTGGTGAGTTTACGCCAGCTTGGATTTGATCGCCTACTGATAAGCCTTTTGGTGCTAAGATGTAACGGCGTTCACCGTCTTTATAAAGCACTAATGCAATATTGGCAGAACGATTTGGATCATATTCAAGACGCTCAACAACCGCTGGAATATCCAACTTATTACGTTTAAAATCAACTAAACGATAATGTTGTTTATGACCACCACCGATATGACGAGTAGTGATACGTCCTAAATTATTACGACCACCTGTTTTAGATTTGGTATCTAACAACGGTGCATAAGGTTTACCCTTATGTAATTCAGGGTTCACGATTTTAACAACGTGACGACGACCAGCGGAGGTCGGCTTACATTTAACGATAGCCATTTCTAATTTCTCCTCCTAATTACTCTGTCGCACCTTCAGCGAAGTCCAAAGATTGGCCTTCTTGAAGTGTAACATAAGCTTTTTTCCAGTCGCTACGGCGACCCACTTTCGCACCACGGCGTTTAGTTTTACCTTTCACCACCACAGTACGCACTGAATCTACTTTTACTTCAAAAAGTTGTGCTACCGCACTGGCGATTTCCACTTTGTTAGCATCTAATGCCACTTTGAAAACCACTGTGTTTGAGCCTTCAGCGTTATTTGTTGCTTTCTCAGAGATAAGCGGTGCTTTCAGCACACTTAGCAAACGTTCTACTGGAATCATGCTAAAATCTCCTCAATTTGTTTTACTGCATCTACTGTGATCACCACTTTATCAAAAGCAATTAAGCTCACAGGATCAATGCCTTGCACATCACGCACATCTACTTTATAAAGATTGCGAGCGGCTAAGAACAGATTTTCATCTAGGCTTGCAGTAATGATTAATGCGTCAGTTAACGCTAAATCTTTTAATTTTTGAACTAAAACTTTGGTTTTTGGTGCATCAATTTCGAATTTTTCCACCACAACCAAACGGTCTTGACGAACTAATTCAGATAAAATGCTTTTAATTGCACCACGGTACATTTTTTTGTTCACTTTTTGGCTGTGATCTTGTGGTTTTGCCGCAAATGTGACACCACCAGAACGCCAGATTGGTGATTTAATATCACCAGAACGGGCACGACCAGTCCCTTTTTGACGCCAAGGTTTTTTACCTGAACCAGACACTTCAGCACGAGTTTTTTGTGCGCGAGATCCTTGACGAGCACCTGCTGCATAAGCAACAACCACTTGATGAATTAACGCTTCATTAAACTCACGTCCGAAGGTAGTTTCAGAAACGCTGAGTGCATTCGCACCGACAACTTGTAATTCCATCGACTTTCTCCCGACTACGCTTTCACTGCTGGTTTCACGATAACATCACTATTAGTTGCACCAGGCACAGCGCCTTTCACTAATAATAATTTACGTTCAGCATCAACACGAACAACTTCAAGTGATTGAACGGTTACACGCTCATTCCCTAAGTGTCCAGCCATTTTTTTACCTTTAAACACACGACCTGGGGTTTGGTTTTGACCAATAGAACCCAACACACGATGTGATAAAGAGTTACCATGAGTTGCATCTTGAGTACGGAAATTCCAACGTTTAACACCACCTTGGAAACCTTTACCTTTAGATGTACCAGTAACATCAACTTTTTTAACATCTGCAAAGATGTCAACATTAATTTCTTGACCTAAAGTGAATTCTTCACCTTCAGTACGAAATTCCCATAAACCGCGACCAGCTTCAACACCTGCTTTCACGAAATGACCAGCTTCTGGCTTCGTTACACGACTTGCTTTTTTAGAGCCAGTAGTAACTTGAACAGCAGAATAGCCATCGTTTTCAAGAGTTTTCACTTGAGTCACACGGTTGGATTCAATTTCGATAACGGTAACAGGTACAGAAACGCCATCTTCATTGAAGATACGAGTCATACCCACTTTACGACCGACTAAACCAATCATTGTAATAACCTCTTAAATTAACCTAGGCTGATCTGCACGTCAACGCCGGCAGCCAGATCTAAACGCATCAATGCATCAACAGTTTTTTCTGTTGGCTCAACAATATCAACTAAACGTTTGTGCGTACGGATTTCATATTGATCACGCGCGTCTTTATTAACGTGTGGTGAAATCAATACGGTAAAACGTTCTTTACGAGTTGGTAAAGGAATTGGACCACGAACTTGTGCACCAGTACGTTTAGCTGTTTCTACGATCTCCGCCGTAGATTGATCGATCAAGCGATGATCAAATGCTTTCAAGCGGATACGGATTCTTTGGTTCTGCATTAGACCAGAGCTCCAATAATTTTTAGCTAATAAAAAACTGACACCATCACCTTTGTACAACTTAAATAAAGGGAAGTGCAGCCGACCTATTTTAGCTCCCAAATCGGGAACATTTTATTCATCACCTTTCTCAATGATACTCGTGATGATACGTTTAATAAATGATTACATTAAACGACTTTCGCTTTCGGATTGAAAGTGCGGTGGATTATACAGCAAACCAAAAACAAGTGCAACATAATTCCAAGAAAGAGCCTTGACATTAGCAACGTTATGGCTAAACACACCCTATGATAGTGGACGATATTAACAGCAGTTAGAGATGATTGGGAAACTGGAAAATAAATAGATAGATTGGCTCAGTCAGCACCCCCTATTTTAAAGATTACTCAACATAATAATAAAGTATGTCAGTAAGGTAGGCATCATAATATTCAAATGCTTTCTCAACACCATCAATAATACAAAAAGTGGTCGCCTTTACTCTCAATAATGGAACATTGCTATTTTTTATCTCAAGCAACGTATCAATATCTTCTGTTCCTTTAATTGCGGTAATATATTGTGTTTTTCTCACTATGTGAAGGTGATAAAAATGTTTTAACACGTCATATAGAGAGCGATCATTAAAATTAAAATATTCAAGCTTAGGAAAAAGTGACTCGGGTAAAACTGAAGTATTAATACAATAAGGTTGATTGTTGGCAAAATAAAGAGATTTTATAACATAAACAGATTCGTCTTCTGTAATACCAAGTAATTTTGCGTATGTTACACCTGCTTTTTCTTTACTAAAAGAAAGTTGTCTTTTGGTTGGAATCTTCCCTTGATTAAGAATAGCATCTGTAAAACTGTAAACATGTGATAATTTGGTATTAGCAGATTCTTTTACGAAACAACCTTTTCGTCCAACTCTGTATAGAATACCTTCATTAACGAGATCATTGACTGCTTTTCTAACGGTAATTCTACTTACCGAATAATATTCACACATTTCTTTTTCAGATGGCAGAACTTGGTTTTCAGTGTATTCGCGACGAGTGATTTTATTTTTAATATCGTTAATAATTTGTTCATATTTCGTCATAGTTTACCTTACCTTTTGGTTCACTATATAGTACCAGTTGATATGATAAAGTGCTATTGCTTTTTGATGTAATAGGATGAACATGGAATGAAAAGCCACCAAATTAATGGTAGCGTTATAGTTATAGATGTATTGATAGGACTTTATGGCGTTTCTGTATGAATTTTTACCGAAATTTTACGCCAATTGAAATAACCATAGACTGAATTTATCATATTGATAACATTCATAATTATAATGAGAAAGGCTGAAGAATCGCCAGAAATAAAGATCATTATCCACATTACAACAGCGAGAACATTGACGACAACCCACATAAGCCACTGTTCAGAATAGCGTTTCATATAGAGAAAACTGGCAATAACTGCAACAACTGTAGTTAAAGAATCCATAAAGGCAAACCCCCCACCTAGATATTCTAAAAATTCAGCATATCCCCATACGGCAATAACAGTGATAAGTATCATTTGAATAATACCTGCTTTTGTCATCGTTCTGAATTTGACTTCGCCTTCGGATGTCATATTCTTTTTCCAAAGAATGATAGAAGCAATACTGATGGGAATACTATAAAGAATGTTGTACATTATTTCACCATAAAGTGGAATGGTAAAACATTGTATTGAATACATTACGCTCCAAATGATAGCAAAATACAAACCTTCAATTTTTCCTTTTGCACCCAGTACCAAATTTAGAGAACTCGTTAATGTCATAATTAACATGAAAGTAGTTTCATTATCAAATACCCAAGCAATCGTTTGAAAAATGAGTACAAAAGCAAGCCAGGCTTTTTCTTTCAAGCTCCAATCATCAAAATAATGTTTAAAATTACTCATAGGTTTATCCTCCAAATTTTTGAATAAAGTTTTCTTTGGTCATTGTAGAGCCTTGTGTTTGAACAACTTCGGCGGCAATTTTATTAGCAAGTATAACAGCATCTTTAAGAGGATATCCTTGAGATAATCCAGCTAGAATAGCACCGATATGACTATCTCCAGCACCAATCGTGTCAACAATTTTCACTTTAGGACTTGGAATTATTTCAAAAATTGTTCCATCAAAATAAGCTGCTCCTTTAGAACCTAATGTGACGATAATGAGATTCTGAGTCTGAGAATGTAAACACTGAACTGCCTGTTTTATGTCATTATGGTGAGTAAAATCCTTTAATTCTTTTTCGTTAATATGCAAAATAGGTTTTAAAGATAACAGCTGATTCATTACTTCTGCATTTATAACATTAATAACAGGACCGGGAGCGAAAAAGAGTTGTGTTTGGTTATTCGCAGATAACCATTCAGCAATAATTTTCCCATTATGATTAGTAAATTGATAACCATCCACATAGACTTGGGAATAATCATCAAGATTAATGTTTTCTAACCAGTCTTTTTTAAAATATCCTTCCGCACCAACGACAGTAATAAAGGTACGTTCTCCATTAGATTCAACAAGCGTTAAACAGTATCCGTTATCTTTTTCTTCACTGTGGAACAGAATTGGATAACCATTTTGCAAAAGGGTTTCACGGATTAAATTTGCATATAAGCCCGTTCCGACGGGAACATAAAGATCATGATGTGTGTCCAAATTTCTCATGGTACTTGCTACATTATATGCACATCCTCCTATGGTTGTTTTGGTTTCTATGCAGGTGATGTCTTCTCCTGATAATGGAAGACGATCAATTAACATTATTTGATCGACAATAGCTGAACCAAGAATTAATGTCTTCACTTTAGTTTCTCCCGTCCTTTAATTAAAATATCAATATAGGTATTAAAATTGATATTATTTTGTTTGTGTAACATTTCAATATAATGAGAGTGAATGACGGATACGCCAGTAAAAGCACCACAAATTGCAGTCGCCATCGCACCAATAGTATCCGTATCTCCGCCCATATTGGCACAAAGAAAAGCAGAATGATTAGGATTTCTGGCATAATATGCCACGGAAATGGCAGCAGGAACAGATTCTATAATTTGTACCCCAGTGCCGACAATATCATAGATTTTTTGTAAAAAAATGCTATCTTGTTCCTTATATTTCCTAGCTATTTCAATACCAATTTTTACTCGTTCATTTAATCGTGGACTAAAAGTTTCAGCTCCTTTAGCATAGCCGATAGGCTCAATTGCTAGAATATCATCCACAACTTTTTCAAAATCATCATTAACAATTGCAGAGGCAACGCCAACGGCAATCATTGCTGCTCCTGCTATTGCTATATCACTTGAATGAGTAGCACAACTAAGATCATAAACGTAGTCAACTAGTTTTTCTTTTTGTTCGGGATAAAACATTGCTCCTATTGGACCTATTCGCATAGCTGAACCATTTGAAAGAGCCGAGTTAGTTACTTTAGATGGATTTTTACCTTCTCGGAAATCTGTGAGGGCCAATTTTGTTGTTGGTCCTAATATATTATTTTGAAAAGCATTTTCTCGCTCAGACCATTCTAGAAGGCGTTGAGCGACGTCTTTAGTATTAGGGATATAATTGGTTGACGCAAGAGAATCAAGTAGTACCAGAGCTTGTCCAGTATCATCAGTAAATTGCCCCTTGATATAATTAGTCGCCACCTCATTTTCGGCGGGACCATCAAGCATTTCTGTAATCAATCCCCCAAAGAATTCTTCTATGTATTTTTTGCTCCATAATTCAGAGGGCATTCCCATTGCATCTCCAAGAGCTTGTCCATAAAGTGCACCTGCAATTCTATTTTTCATATTTACCCCAGAATAACAAAAAGACATCACAAAATGTAATGTCTAAAGCGATAATACTCTGTGAATTTATAGAATGCAAGTTAAATATTGTGTGATTTATGATTTAAATGATGAATCTGTACAAAATTATTTGAAACATTCCGAAGCTATTAGTACAGCGGTAAATCATTTGATGTTGATACGTTGATTTTAAATGGAACGTTTGAACAACAACGTACCAACTATCCGATTTTAACTGAAAAAGTCACCAATCACTCAACATAGGACGAATCACCATTACCCTCGCCAATGCCACACGCTATTGCTGACCTTTCATTTTTCCCCACAATTCTTTGTGGGGAAAATCTCCCTAAACTTATTCAAACTTCCGATATTTATCCAACAAGCGAATATTCACTTTTGCCAGTAAGTCGCCGTGTAGGCGGTAGTAGCGGAAATAAACGAAGAGTTTGACAGCGAAGAACAAAATTGGCAAGCCGATCATGATGATTTTCATGTAGAAAATGGTGCTTTCACTTTGCTCTACATTTGGCACATAATGAATCACCGTGAGTAATACGCCGATGAGGAATGCAGAAACTGCCGATCCTGCTTTGACCACCATGGTTTGTACGGCGTAAGCAATGGATTCGGAGCGGATGCCGAGTTTATATTCACCGTAATCCACCGTATCTGCCACCATAATCACTTGCAATGTCCAGAACAAGGCAGTGCCGATGTTCATTAAAATCCCTGCAAAGATAATCAGCCAAATACTATGATGATCAGACATCCCTGTGTAAGCCAACACTAAGCAAGATAAAATTGGCGAAATAGACGCTGTTGCCCACAAAATACGGCGTGAGAACAGTTTTGCCAATTTTGAGAACAGTACGATGACCACTAAATTGGCTACACCCGCATAAGACATATAATACGGGAAGAGCTCTTTGTCACCCACCACATAGGTGAAGTAGTAAATGGCGAAAGATGTGATGATATTGCTGGCGATATTGTAGCAAAGCGCCATGACCAATAGGCTGGAAAGCTGGTCATTGCGGGGAATCAGGGAAATCAGCTCTTTCAGTGGAATGCGTTTTCCGCCTTGATTTTCTTCAAGATTGTCAGAAGAATATTTTTCTTTGACGTTCACCAGCGTGATAATGGTGGATGCCACAAAAAACGCAATAATTACCCACACGAAAGCACGGAAACCTGCCCCTTGATCTTCGCCGCCCACTTTTGCCACAAACCATAAACATACGCCAGCGGTGACAAAGTTAGCGAGGCTGGCGAAAAAGCGTGGGTAAGGCACGAGTTGTTCCCGTTCCCGTTGGTCAAGGGTGAGGGTTGGGGTGAGTGACCAAAAGGGAATGTCCATTAAGGTGTAGGTCATGCCCCATAAAATATAGGTGACGGCAATGTAAACCACTAACGCCGTGCCGCTGAATTTGTCGGCATAAAACAGGGAAAGCAAGGCAATAGAATTTAAAATCGTGCCAATTAAAATCCATGGCTTGAATTTGCCCCAGCGAGTGCGGGTGTTGTTCACAATCCAGCCCATAATCGGGTCGTTGACCGCATCCCACACACGGGCGATCATAAAAATCGTCCCCACTACGGCGGCAGATGCCCCCACTACATCGGTGTAATAGTACATTAAATACATATACACAATGCCAATGGCAAAATCTTTGCCGTATGCCCCCAGTCCAAAACTGAGTTTGGTTTTCATGGATAAACTCATGGTTTACTCCTTGTGATTAATGATGGAAAAAAGCATGGTAAGGGTTTACCATGCTTCGTGAGTGGTGTTATTGATTGATCCAGTTTGGTAACCAGTCTTTATGTGCCACCAATAATTCATCGACCAAGGCATAAATTTCTTCTAAGCCAAGGGCGGCGGCGGTGTGCGGATCAAGCATTGCCGCATGATAAATACGATCCCGATTTTCCGTGATCAAGGCTTCCGTGGTTAAACGTTGCACATTAATATTGGTTTGCATCAACGCCGCCAAATGGTTTGGAATTTTGCCTACATGAGTTGGCTGAATGCCGTTGGCATCCACTAAACAAGCCACTTCCACACAGCAATCGGACGGCAAGTTTTCAATTAACTGATCGTTTTTCACATTGCCGTAAATCACGCTTGGTTGTCCCGTCCAAATGGAGTTGATAATGCTACTGGCGTATTCACGGGATTCTGCCACACAAATTTTTTCCGCTTGTTTAAATTCTTGCAAGTCGCTTTTCCATTTTTCCACTTGCTCTACGCAACGTTTTGGATATTCATCGAGTGGCACTTTGTAACGCTCAATTAAATCAGGGCGATTCGGCTTGATGAAATACGGCGTGTATTCGGCAAAATGTTCGGAAGATTCGGTGACGAAATAGCCCAGTTTTTTCAACATTTCATAACGCACAATATTGTTACAACGCAGATTATTATCCATGCGTGGTTTTGGTGCGCGACCGCTGGCATAAGCCTCGTGTAAATCAGGGTAAATGCTTTGATAACTGCCATCTGGCAAGCGTTTTTCAAGGCTTAAATAAAACGCCATGTGGTTGATTCCTGCACAAATATAACGCAAATCATGGTGATCCAAATCTAAATCGTGAGCCAATTCTTCCGCTGTGCCTTGCACCGAATGGCAAAGCCCCACTTGTTTAATTTGTGGATATTTTTCAAACATCGCCCAGCTGTTCATCGCCATTGGGTTCACATAGTTCAACATGGTGGCATTCGGGCAAACTTCCAACATATCATCACAGATTTTCCATAAATGCGGAATTGTCCGCAAGGCACGCATAATGCCACCCACGCCCAAGGTGTCGGCAATGGTTTGCTCCAAGCCATATTTTTTGCACACTTCAAAATCCGTCACGGTGCAAGGCTCATAACCGCCAATTTGGAACGCCACCACCACAAAATCCGCATCACGCAAGGCTTCTTTTTGATCGGTGTAACTTTCAATCGTGCCGTTCGCCCCTTGAGATTTCATTAATTTTTCAATCACAAAATGGGATTCTTCCAACCGCACAGGGTCAATATCCATTAAGGCAATGCGAGCTTCTTTCAACGCAGGTTTATGAAACACATCGCCTAAAATATTTTTCACAAACACGGTGGAACCCGCCCCAATAAAGGTAATTTTTGGACTACTCATAGCAAACTCCTGATAATAAATAAATGGATTTAAATTTGGCTTGAGTATGCCTGCTAAATCGGTTAAATTCTTCCCATAATTTCAATAAAAATTCCCAAAAATTCAGATCGAATGACTTGGGTCACAGATTTTTTGGTAAAAGTGCGGTGTTTTTTACCGCGGTTTTTTAAAAGGAACGAAAGAATGAAAGAAAACCAAAAAAATCAGGATTCAACCTTAACATTTGCGGACAATCTCCCCCAAGAATCCGAAGAGATTAGTCCCTTAGCCTTGTATCACACGCAATATCCTGTGCATGTGACCTTGCAACAGCCACCAGGGGTGATGGAAGGCTATCATTGGCATGGACATATGGAAATTAATATTCCTTTTGGCGATGTGGAATATATTTTTAATGGCAAAAATATTCCAATTAAAGCGGGGCATATTGCGTTGTTTTGGGCTTCCGTGCCGCATCGTTTGGTGGATTGTCAGGCTTGCTCGGCGATGGCGGTGTTGGATATTCCCGTGCATTTGTTTTTGTCTTGGTCGTTGCCGAACAAGCTGATTAATCAAATTACCCACGGCATGATTTTGCAATCCAATCAAGCGGATTTGGTGGGGCGGTTTGAAATTGAACGCTGGCAAAAAGAGTTACAATTAGCCGACAGTAATCGCCAGCAATTGGTGTATAACGAAATTCAACTGATGATTAAACGCATGAGTTTTGACGGTTGGCAAGCCCTCGCCAGTGGGGCGGAATACAATAAACAGGAAAATAATAATTCCCGTCATCAATTAAATTATGTAAGCCTCATGCTCAATCATATTGCCACCCATTACAGCCAAGCCCTGACGGCGGCGGACATTGCCTCGGCAGTGGGATTAAACCCCAATTATGCCATGGGATTGTTTAAGAAAACCATGCAACTCACCATTAAGCAATACATTATCATGATGCGAATCAATCACGCCAAAGCCTTGTTGAGCGACACGGATAAATCTATGTTGGATATTTCTTTGTCTAGCGGTTTTAATGCCTTAAGCCGTTTTTATGATAATTTTCAGAAACAGGTGGGGACATCGCCACAAAATTACCGTAAATTTTGTCGTTCAAATCAACATTGGCATACTCAAGGGTTTTCACCCATTAAAGGGAAAATTAAAGGAGCATCAGATGGGCTACAATTGCTGTTATAATAGGGTTAACTCTATCGCAATAAAAAAGATCGAATTTCTCCGATCTTTTTTCAGGCAAGAATTTATTAAAAACTTACCGCACTTTTCAATTTTTTCAATGCATTAGTTTCAAGCTGACGCACACGTTCAGCAGAAATATTGTATTTAGCGGCCAAATCGTGCAAGGTCGCTTTATTGTCGTCTAGCCAGCGAGCTTTGATAATGTCTTGACTACGTTCGTCCAAGGTTTCCATTGCGTTGCTTAGTTGCTCAACAGCTTGGTTTTCAAAGTTTTCATTTTCAAATTCTGCAGCGAAGTTAGAGCTTTTGTCTTCTAAGTACATCACGGGAGAAAAACTACTTTCTTCACCCTCTTCATTTGGTAAATCAAAACCCACATCCGAACCCGTCATTCGGCTTTCCATTTCAATCACATCTTGTTTAGATACGCCGAGTTCGTTTGCAACCACATCTACTTCATTGTCGTTAAACCAGCCTAAGCGTTGTTTAGTTTTACGTAAATTGAAGAACAATTTACGTTGTGCTTTGGTGGTGGCAACTTTCACGATACGCCAGTTGCGTAATACATATTCGTGAATTTCTGCTTTGATCCAATGTACCGCAAAAGACACCAAACGTACGCCAACTTGAGGATTAAAACGTTTTACCGCTTTCATCAAACCGATATTACCTTCTTGAATCAAATCCGCTTGCGGCAAGCCATAACCTGAATAACCACGAGCAACATGAATCACAAAGCGTAAATGTGACAAAATCAACGCTTTTGCTGCTTCTAAATCTTCTTTGTAGTACAAACGTTCCGCCAATTCCTTTTCTTCTTCAGCGGTAAGCATTGGATACTCATTAGCTGCTCGAATATAACCTTCCAGATTACCTTGCGGAACTAACATCATTTGTGCTTCTTTATTCATTGCTTTCCTTCTTTAATCCTAGATGAATTTCACCTGCCTGTTATAACATAAAAAACCAAAAGATCAACTATCTTTCGATTTTATGTTAAATTAGACCGCACTTTGTGAATAAAAGTTCGTCAATATTAGAAAATATTGATGTAAAATTAGTGCTTATTGATAGGCTTAACCATTCTTTAATGGGATAAGCTACTTATTTTAAAATTAACATCGGTTTTTCACTATTACGAGCGACTTTTACCGTATTGGAACTTAAGCCTTTAGCATTAGGCTTGCTACTTGCCAACATCACTATTAAATCGACGGATTTTTCCTGAGCAATGCGATTAATTTCTTCATAAATCGTACCATGTGCTACAATATGCTGGACTTTTGCCCCCGCTGGAAAAACGGACTGCGTAAAATCATGTAAGGCTTTGTTCGCTTCTTCAACCACCGACTTATCAAAATTTTTCGGTAAAAACGCTGAAATAAAACTATCGTCCATCGGTTCAATAATAGATACCACACGATACAGTGCATCCGGATTATTCGCCGTCAGTTTTAAACAAGTATCAACCACATATTTGGCACTTTCTAAATTATTTAAATCAATGGCAATAAGAAGTTTGTTATACATAAAATATCCTTTTTAAATAGGCTAACCCAAACAGTTAGCCATCATATTTAGTGAATTGATTGCTTTCTACGGCGCTGATTCCAGTAAATTCCAATAGCAAGTAATAACGCTGGAATAAACATCCATTCTTTATTCAGTGAATGAACCGGCACATCCAATTCAAGAATAGTTTGATCCCAATTCAGACCGGCTTTAGCGGCTGGAGAATCTATTTCCACATTATCAATTAAGATTTTAGGTGATGTTTGACCATTAATCTCAATTTGCTCCCCAGTATCTAACAAGGTTAAACCTAGGGCTTGCACACGCTCTTCACCTGTTGTACCTTCAGGCACCGTCAGTTGAGCGTAAAATTGAATTTCCTTACCATAAGGATTCATGCCAGACACTTTAAGCATAATATTTTGTCCAACGGGTGCTTGTCCTAACTCTTGTACAAAATGAGCAGGATCAACCGAACGTGCAGTTGGTGAAACATATTCCATGAAGAATCCCGGACGGAACAAGGTAAATGCAGCTAAAATTAACACCACCGTTTCCCATAATTTATTCTTCACTACGAAGAAATTCATTGTAGCAGCAGTAAAAATCATAATACCTATTGTTGCCACACAGAAAATCAAGAGTGCATGCCACCAAGTCACATCAATTAACAACAAATCCGTATTGAAAATAAACAAGAATGGCAAAATAGCGGTTCTTAAGCTGTAATAAAAGGCCGTTGCCCCGGTTTTAATCGGACTACCACCTGAAATTGCCGCGGCAGCAAAGGATGCCAAACCGACCGGCGGGGTAACATCTGCCATAATCCCGAAATAAAATACAAATAAATGCACCGCGATTAATGGTACGATTAAGCCGTTTTGTTTACCCACCTCCACAATTACCAATGCCATTAAAGATGACACCACGATATAGTTTGCTGTGGTTGGCAGCCCCATACCTAAAATTAAGCTGAAGACTGCAACAAGAATCAACATTAATAAAATGTTACCCATGGATAAGAATTCAATAATGTTCGCTAATTGCACCCCAAAACCAGTTAACGACACCACACCAACAATAATCCCCGCAGTGGCAGTGGCAATACCGATACCGATCATATTTCTGGCACCGACTTCTAAGCCGTCAATAAGTTCGTATAAACCTTGTTTAAATAATTCAGCTTTATTACTTTTCTCCGCTCTAAACCAGCTCAATAAAGGACGTTGAGTGACTAAAATCGTGGCTAATGCAAGAATCGCCCAGAATGCAGATAAGCCGGGGGATAAACGCTCAATCATTAAGCACCACATTAACACAATTACCGGCAACAGATAATGTAAGCCAGCATTTACTGTCGGTTTAGCCGATGGTAGTTTAACAATTTTAGAATTGGGATCATCCGGTTCCAAATCTGGGAAACTTGCTACTCGATGAATGAGCCCCAAATACACCGCAATGAGTAAACCACAAATAATTAAGAATGAATAATCAGGCACAGCCGTTTTAATCCATCCTAAACCCAAATCTAAAGCAAAATAAATTATGCACATGGCTAAGAAAAAGCCGATGGTCCGAATCAACACCATTAAAAATGGACGGGGCGGATCGACTCGTTCAAGCCCTGTTAACCCCATTTTACGTGCTTCTAAATGCACAATATAAACTAATGCAATATAAGAAATCAGTGCAGGTAAAAAAGCATGGGTAATCAATTGGCTATAAGGCATATTCACATATTCAATCATTAAAAACGCAGCCGCCCCCATGACAGGTGGCATAATTTGCCCATTTACCGAGGATGCCACTTCCACTGCACCCGCCTTTTCGGGCGAGAAACCCACACGTTTCATCATTGGAATGGTGAATGTTCCAGTGGTCACGACATTGGCAATTGAAGAACCAGAAACTAACCCCGTTAATGCCGACGAAACCACAGCGGCTTTAGCAGGTCCACCACGTAAATGCCCTAAATAAGCAAACGCCGTTTTAATAAAATAGTTACCCGCGCCCGCTTTATCTAATAATGCTCCGAATAATACAAATAAAAACACATATTTAGTTGAAACGCCTAACGCTACACCAAATACGCCCTCGGTTGTGATCCATTGTTGATTGACAATTTGTGCTAACGAACCAGAACGGTGACTAATCAACCAATCTGTTGGCATAAATTGCCCGAAAAAATTGTATAGTAAAAAAATGACGGCAATTACCACTAAAGGTAAGCCTAGACTTCGTCTAGTAGCTTCTAATAACAACAGCACCCCACAACAACCCGCAATAATATCTTGTAAATTAGGTGCGCCAAATCGGGTCACTAAACCTTCATAAAAAAAGAGATAATAAGCACCTAAAAAGGCTCCTGCTATAGCAAAAAACCAGTCTAATAACGGAATACGATGTTTTGGTGAAGTCGCAAAGGCAGGAAAGGACAAAAATGCTAAAAATAACGCAAAGGCTAAATGATAAGAACGTGCTTTGGTGTCATCCACCACTACATTCAAATCAATGCCTAAATGTGTTAATTGTTCTTGTAACCAAAACGGAAAAGGGGATGTGTAATAAAGTTGAAATACTGACCATACAATAGCGGTGATCACAATGAGCTTTTTGGCAAATCCAGTTGGATTTCGTCCACCCGCATCATTGGATGCCACCATATCTTGTAAATCATCATAATCAACTGTTTTTGCTTGTGCAGACATAATAAATTACTCAAATAATGATAATTAGACACCCTACGCAAATTGCATAGGGTGTAGAAAAGAAGATAACTCATTATATTTATAAAGATTATTTTAACCAACCTTTTTCTTTATAATAACGAGCAGCCCCTTCGTGCAACGGTGCAGATAAGGCATTTTTAATCATATCTTCTTCTTTTAAGTTAGCAAATGCTGGATGTAAACGTTTAAAACGATCGAAGTTATCAAACACTGCTTTTACCACCGCATACACTTTATCCGCATCTACATCGGTAGAACTGACTAAGGTTGCATAAGAACCAAAAGTATCCACAGGATTGTCCGTACCTTTATATAAACCGCCCGGAATGACGGCTTTTGCATAGTAAGAATGCTGTTCAACTAATTTATCAATCTCTGGACCCGTCACGGGTACTAAATGTGCATCACAAGAGGCTGCTGCTTCTTTTAATGCTCCATTCGGATGCCCTACGTTATAGGTAATTGCATCAAGGTTATTATCACACATGGATGATGCCATTTCAGCTGGTTTTAATTCGGCAGCGACTTTGAAATCTTTATCTGTCCAACCTTTTTCCGCCATAATCACATTGATAGTTGCGCGAGTACCAGATCCCGGATCACCCACATTGACACGTTTGCCTTTTAAATCATCAAAAGATTTAATCCCTGAATCATCACGCGCCATTAAGGTAAAAGGTTCCGCATGTAGTGAGAACACCGCGCGCAATTTATCATTTTTCTTACCTTCAAAAGAGCTGGTACCGTTATACGCATGATATTGCCAGTCGGATTGAGCAATCCCCATATCCATTTCTTTTGCCGCAATGGAATTTAGATTAGCAATTGAAGCACCTGTTGATGGCGCATTACATTTAATATGGGTTTTCGCTGTATCACGATTTACTAACTGACAAATCGACTGACCAACCACATAATACACACCCGTTTGTCCCCCTGTACCGATAGTAATAAATTGCTCATCTGCGGCTTGAGCGGAAAAAGCTGACATGGCTATACCGGCAACAAGAGAAAGTTTTAGTAATTTTTTCATAATTATAGTTCTCCTAGAAAAGGGGGATTGAGTTGTCATATTTACATTCCCAATAAAGGGACCTATCAAGATATACTAAAATTTAGTATAAGTTGCAACATATTTTTTACATTCTGATGAATATTTTTATATTAGAATCAACAATTATTTATACACAGGACAGGAATAAATGAATTAAAGAAAAACAAAGTACCTATCAATCTTTTAATTTTTGAATTTTAAACCGCACTTTATTTAATAGTTTAATTACCGATCATCCACTCCTTTCAACAAATAATTGCCATCAAGATCACAAAGACTGCGAAACCCCACATTAACAGTTTGAAATGAATTTTTGCGTTTTAACTTACTATAATCAAAATTTTCGTGATGATGACCATGGTATAATTGTGTTACGCCCATTTTCTCTGCCAGCTGATTTAACACCCGAAAGCCTAATGGGTGTGGCTTAGGTGCTTCATGACAAATTAAAATATCCGCTTGTTGGTTTTCTAGTATTTCAATATCGGACGGAAAAATAGAAACCCTATGACGTAAAGGAATACCATTCCGCCATAAATGTTCCGGCTGACAATATTGACAATAATGAATGGGATCAAAAAACACAGGTTTGCTCGGTGGCATCCAAATTTGTCCGCGAAAAACGCCCCCTAATCCCGCAATACGTTTACCTTCAATCTCCACTACTCTAGCGTGCAAATTCCGCTCTTTCCAATGACTACCCCAAATAGCTTCATAATTCGCCACAATTTTACTATCGTGATTTCCGTGAATAAACCAAATATCACAATATTGGGCTAAATCATCTAACGGTTTCGGGTTAGTCAGTTGTAAATCCCCCAAAATAATCAAGCTAATATCCGCACGTTCACGTACAAAAGGATATAAATGTTCATAACTGCCATGGGGATCGCCTGCAAATAAAATCATTATTCCTCTGTTTCTGTAAAAATACTGTTATCGTGAGTAAGATCTGTAATTTCTTCATCATTGAGAATTTTATCCACAATAGCTTTTGCTTGATTGTATCGCTCTAAATAACTCGGTGATTCAATTTCAATATAAGGTACTTTATATTTATCTAACAATTTTTTCAGTAATTGTTGAAAACGTTGACGCGCTTTATGAGAACCCAAACTACGTAATCCGTCATTTACCCATTTTGTATTATTATTCAATAAGATAGTCACATCAAATGGATATTCCTTAATCATTGAATCTAAAAATGGGTGAGCTTTACCTTCATACTGAATACAAAACGCCTGCGTAGTAATAAAGTCTGTATCAATAAACGCCACTTTGTGAGCATTACGCAAGGCATAATCAATATACCGTTGATGCCCTAATGCCATTTGTGGATAATCGGAATATTGCATGGCTTGCTCATCGCCACCGAGTTGTTCAAACACAAATTCACGCCCATATTCCCATGCCGATGTGGTATTAAACACCGCTGCCAATTTATTCACCAACACGGTTTTACCACTACTTTCACCGCCTAAAATAGCAATGGTTTTGGCAAAAAATGGACGCACTTCTTTCGGGATAAATTTCCAATAATGGAACGGATTGTTACGAATTTTAGTCGCCGATACGTTAAAAAACCGCCGTTCAGGATCGACTAACACCACGTCCAAATTGAGATATTTTTCATAAGGGGCTTTGTCCTGAATTTCACTACTAAATACCACCGTTGGATTGACATTTTTCTCTTTAAATAAAGCTTTTACCGCCCCAGACCAACCTTCCCAACCGTTTGGATAGCTTGGGATGCCATCTTCCAACAAATGATGAATAAAAATCTGATTTTTATGATATTTAAAGATTTGTTGCATCCAACGTAAACGATCTTGCACCGTTGGCATGCGTTTCATTTTACTATCATAAAAGAGCTTAAGATCCCGTTCCGTGTCGCTACAGACTATCACGTGTATCTCATCCACCTTACTAAAGGCTTCAAAAATCATATTAATATGTCCAGTATGCACGGGATAAAACTTACCAAAAATCACCCCAACTCGTTTTGACTCGGGAACATTCGCAATATTTAATGCTTTATGTAAAGCCGTTAATTTCACCGCACTGGGGTTTTTAATTTTACCAGACACCAGTTGATTAAAATAAGCTCTGGATATATTCGCTTTTTCACAAAGTTCATTCACTTGTAAATTCAACTGTTTACGTTTTTGTTGCAGGTATGAATAATCGTCACTCATAGGAAAATCCTTAAAAAATTACCGCACTTTTTCCGTTCAAAATATAAGCGTTATGCTACATAATTCGCAAACTGCGGTTTAAATTTATGTAATTTTGTCTATTGTATGCAATATTTATTTAGAATAAAAACCTTTTTTATCAATAGCAATCAAATTTAACTGGTGCTATACTTATTTCGCATTCTCAGGGCAGGGTGAAATTCCCTACTGGCGGTATAGCCCGCGAGCGTTCTTGTTAAAGAAGTCAGCAGATTTGGTGAAACCCCAAAGCCAACAGTATAGTCTGGATGAAAGAGAGATAACGATATATACAAGCGAAATGTCGCTTGTTTTTGTCATTTCTTGCGCCCTGATTCTGGTAATTTATATTTGCATTTTCTAAGGAATTTACTATGAATCAGTCATTATTATCCCCTTTTGGCACTGCCGAACAACGTGTGATCAATGCGTTAGAAGCCTTTAAACAAGGTAACGGCGTATTAGTGTTAGACGATGAAGATCGTGAAAACGAAGGTGATCTAATCTTCCCCGCCGAAACCATTAACAGCGAACAAATGGCGACATTAATTCGCTATGGTAGTGGTATTGTCTGTTTATGTATCACGGATGAGCTTTGCCAACAGCTTGATTTACCCGCTATGGTGCAAGACAACACTAGCGTCAATAAAACCGCATTCACAGTCACCATTGAAGCTGCTCAAGGCGTATCCACAGGTGTTTCAGCCGCCGATCGTGTCACTACCATTAAAACGGCTCTCGCAGATAGCGCCAAACCAACCGATTTACACCGCCCGGGACACGTTTTTCCATTAAGAGCAGTAAAAGGGGGCGTGTTAAAACGCCGTGGACATACCGAAGCATCTGTGGATTTAACCGTATTAGCAGGTTACAAACCTGCTGCCGTGATTTGTGAAATCACTAACGATGACGGTAGCATGGCAAGAACCCCACAAATCGTAGAATTTGCTCAAAAATTCGGGTATCCCGTGCTGACCATTGAAGATTTGGTTGAGTATCGAAATAAGTATCATTGTTAACCAACAAAAGGCATAGTAAAATGAGTATTCACTATGCCTTAATATTATTTAACGATAAGCTAACTCATTCCAGCGCAACTCATTTTTCAACTCGGCGAGTTTGGTATCTTGATGAATATGGATAAACTCAATATCCCAATATTCCGCCAAGGTACGAAGCATGTCGGCATCTATATCTAGACTAAACACACTATGGTGAGCGCCACCAGCTAATACCCATGCTTGTGTACCAATATCAAAATTCGGTTTGAGCTGCCAGAAAGCGTGTCCGACAGGAAGATTTGGCATAGATTGTGGTTTATCTACGGCATCTAAGTCTGCCACGATCATTCTAAACCGATTCCCCATATCTACGATGGTAGCGTTGACTGCTTTGCCGGTTTTTGCGGTAAAGATTAAACGAGTTGGATCTTCTTTACCGCCAATACCTAATGGCTTGATGTCTAAGATTGGTTTATCATTAGCGATGCTTGGGCAAACTTCCAGCATGTGTGCACCTAACACTAATTCATTATTTTCATCAAGGTGATAAGTGTAGTCTTCCATAAAAGATGAGCCTTTTGGTAAGCCATAACTCATCACTTTAATAGCTCGCACGAGAGCGGCTGTTTTCCAATCGCCTTCGCCACCAAAACCATAACCTTGTTCCATTAAGCGTTGGACTGGTAAGCCCGGTAGTTGTTTTAAGCCGTTGAGATTTTCAAAGGTGTCAGTGAAAGCGTGGAAATCACCTTGTTCCAAGAAGGCTTTTAAACCCAGTTCAATTCTGGCACTGTCAAAAAGTGCGGTGCGTTTTTCGCCATTTTCTTTTAGGCTATCCACCAAGGTATAAGATTGCTCGTATTCCTGAACTAATTTTTTAACATCCGCCTCACTCACCTGATTAATCGCATCAACTAATTGATACACGCCATAACCATTCACGCTGTAACCAAATTTAATTTGGGCTTCTACTTTATCCCCTTCGGTCACGGCAACTTGTCGCATATTATCACCAAAGCGAGCTATTTTAAGGTGTTGTTGATCATAAATCGTGGCACACACACGTAACCAACGATCTAATTTTTGTTGCACTTCAAGGGATTTCCAATGCCCGACCAGAACGGTTCTCGCTTTGCGTAAACGAGAAACTAAGAAACCAAATTCACGATCACCGTGAGCGGTTTGATGTAAATTCATATAATCCATATCAATATCATGCCAAGGAATATGTTGATTGAATTGGGTATGAAATTGTAATAAAGGTTTGTTTAGTTGGGTTAGCCCTGCAATCCACATTTTGGCAGGTGAAAAGGTGTGCATCCACGCCATTAATCCCACACAATTGGGTTGATTATTGGCTTGTTGGCAAAGGGTTAAAATCTCATCCGGTGTGGTGGCTAACGGCTGTAACTTAATTTTAATAAACGGATTTTGGTTGTTTAAATGCGTTACAATTTGCTCCGCATGCTGTTTTACTTCAGCTAAAGCATCTTCACCATAAAGATGTTGGCTACCCACGATAAACCAGACTTCTAAATTTTTTAAGAATTGCATAATTATTCTCCTATTTTATATGTTCAATCGCTGTTTGTACAATAGCGATACCTTGTTGATATTGTTTAATAAATTTCTCATAACCCTGATGAATTGTCGGCTCAGGCTTAACCACATCAAGCTGGCTTTGGATAAAAATCTCATGATCTAAATACTCACTTAACGTGTTATTTTTGCCTAAGAAATTGGCTAATAATGCAATACCCCAAGCTCCCCCTTCACCTGCGGTTTGCATGATGGCAACAGGGATATTTAAGGCGGATGCTAAGACTTTTTGTGCGATACCTTGGGTTTTGAACATACCACCATGGGCGAGTATTTGCTCAATATTGACGTTCTCTTGTTGCAACAAAATATCGACCCCTAATTTCATCGCTCCAAAGGCAGCATAAAGATGGGAAAGCATAAAATTCGCCACATTAAATTCCGCATTCGTCGGGTGAATAAACATCGGGCAACCTGATCCCAGCCCCACAATATGTTCGCCAGAATGGAAGCCATAAGCCAGTAAACCACCGCAATCCGGTGATCCTTTTAAGGCTTGATTAAATAAGGTTTCATAGAGTTTTTGGGAATTTACATTTACATCAAAGGCTTGCAGCACTTCATTGAACAAATGTACCCAAGCATTAATTTCTGAACTGCAGTTATTAGCGTGTGCCATTGCCACCAGTTTACCTGTAGGCGTAGTGACAATGTCTAATTCAGGATAGACTTTTGACAAGGCTTTTTCTAATACGATCATAGCAAAGGCAGAAGTACCAGCAGAAATATTACCGGTTTTTTCTTTAATACTATTGGTGGCGACCATACCAGTTCCGGCATCCCCTTCCGGTGGACAAAATGGAATATTGGCTTGCAAATTACCAGCAGGATCAAGTAATTTCGCTCCTTTTTCGCTTAAAAAGCCTGCATTGTCACCTGCTAGTAATACTTTCGGTAATAGCGCTTTAATATGCCAAGAATATTGTTTTTCGCTAATCAATTGATCAAATTGTTGTAGCATGGTCTGATCATAATCCAATCGTTCACTATCAATCGGAAACATGCCTGACGCATCACCAATCCCCAATACTTTTTCGTCAGTTAATCGCCAATGTACATAGCCTGCCAGCGTAGTGAAATAATCAATTTGAGCAACATGCGGTTCATTATTCAAAATCGCTTGATATAAATGGGAAATGCTCCAACGTTGCGGAATATTATGGTTAAAAAGTGCGGTCAATTTTTGCGAAGATTTTTGCGTAAAATTATTCCGCCAAGTTCGAAATGGTACGAGCAAATTATCTTGTTTATCAAAAGGTAAATAACCGTGCATCATGGCACTGATGCCAATAGCAGATAGTTTAGTTAAGGTGACTTGATATTTATCTTGAATCTGTTGAGTTAAATCCGCATAAGATTGCTGCAAACCTTGCCAAATTTCAGCTTCGGAATAAGTCCAAATGCCATTGTCAAAATGATTTTCCCAATCGGCAATACCAGTAGCAAGAATCTCACCTTGCTGGTTAATTAAAACGGCTTTAATTCGTGTTGAACCAAATTCAATTCCTAGCACAGCTTGCCCAGATTGAATATATTGCGCTGTATTTTTCATAGATTATTCTCTCTTTTGATAAAATAACTATATCCTAGAATAATCTTAAAGTTAGCCAAAAGTAAGAGGTCAATATGCTGTTTATATGGATTAAATAGCTAGATAAAAATAAATGTGAACGAGATCACATTTTAACGAGAATTACGATATTCTGATGGATTTAACCCTGTATGGCGTTTAAATAAACGACAAAAATAAAGCTGATCATCATAGCCTAAGATTCTGGCGATATGGTAAATCGGTGCGTTAGACGTATGGAGTAAATGCTGGGCTTTAATCATGCGTTGTTCTTCTCGCCATTTAATCATGGAGCTGCCTGTTTGTTGGACAAATAAATGAGCAAGGCGAGAGGGAGAAATATGAATAGCGTTGGCAATATCAGCGATTTTATGATTTTGCCCCAAGTTGTCGGTGATAAAATGACAAGCGGATAACACTCGAGGATCTAACATTCGCTGTTTATTAGACGGATCGAGTTTAAAACAAGTGAGTAATAATTGTTCAAGTAAACACATCGACATTTCTTCATAAAACAACCCTTTATGCCGATATTCTTGTTCAATTTGTTTAAATAATGTCAAAATCCGTTGATATTCGTTGCAATCGGTAACGGTCAACCGCCCCACATGATTGACTGTATCACTCCAATTAAGCCAATCTTTCCATAAGGCTCTGGGACGAAAATAAATCCATTGATGATGCCATAAAGGACTGTTTTCTGCTCGATGATAATAATGGGTGGCATTCGGCGGAAATAACAGCAAATCACCTGCGGAGCAATTAAATTGATCATCACCTTGAAAAATTGTCCCAATCCCATCAGTGGTTAAATTAATAATATAACCTTTCATGCCGTTAGGTCGGTTAATGGTAAAGTCCAATGCTTCTCCTGCCACAATCGGCGTCATTCCTGCGACTAAATAAGCATTAAAATTATAGCCCGGTAATAATGGATTATCTTGTTGAGCAGGAGAAGATTGCATGCATTTTCCTTATGATTTAATAAATTTTTGTTTATATTTATCAAAAATCACCGCAATTAATAGAATTAATCCACGTACCACATATTGAGCAAATGGTGAAATATTGAGTAAGTTCATGGCATTCTCAATTGTACCTAAAATCAAAATCCCAGCAATAATAAAGGAAATTTTACCAACTCCACCACTCATTGAGACACCACCCAGTACACAAGCTGAAATGGCGGTCATTTCAAAACCAATGGAGGTCATTGGTTGTCCACTTGTCATACGAGCAGCAAGAATTACCCCCGCTAATGCTGAAACGACCCCTGATGCTACAAAAATAAGCAATTTAGTTCGATCAACATTAATCCCCGCTAAACGAGAGGCTTCTTCATTACCACCAATGGCTAAGGTATTTCGTCCATAAGTGGTGCGACCGAGTAAGAAACCAAAAATAGCAATACAAATAATGGTAAACCAAATTGGCAACGGAATACCAAGAAAATCTTGATAGCCTAAATCAAAAAATTCTTCTTTAGTAATTCCCACCGCTTTACCGTCAGAAATAATATAACCTAAGCCACGTGCAATTTGCATGGTAGCAAGGGTACTAATAAATGAACTAATTTTAAGTTTAGCAATCACAAATCCGTTCATTAATCCAATCATTGCCCCTAAGCCTAAACCGGCTGCAATGCCTAGAAATAAGCTTTGTGTGGCATTCAATGTCACTGCGGTGACGACGCCAGCACAGGCAATCACGGATGCAACAGATAAGTCTATTTCACGTGCTGCCAAGCAAAATAACATTCCGCAAGATACCATTCCACTCATGGAAATAGCAAGCCCTAGCCCTTTCATATTGATAACTGTCGCAAAGTTAGGAATAAAGATACAGGATGCGATAAAAATCACAGCGAAAATCAGTAACATGCCGTAAGCATTCCAGATTTTGGATAAAATTGTCGCATTTTTTGTTTGAGTTGTCGTATTCATTATACATCTCCAAAATAGTTAAACCATTGCCAATTTTAAAATTTTTTCTTCTGTGGCTTGTGAACGTTCAACGCAACCAGTCATTTTCCCTGCTCGCATGACCATAATTCTATCCGCCACACCAATCACTTCAGGTAAATCACTGGAAACCACGATAATCGCCAATTTTTCATCCGCTAATTTGAAAATCAAATCATAGATTTCTGATTTTGCTCCCACATCAATCCCCCTTGTAGGTTCATCAAGCAACAGCACTTTAATATCTTCCGATAACCAACGTCCAAGAATGGCTTTTTGTTGATTCCCCCCAGATAAATTCACAATTAACTGCTCAATAGATGGGGTTTTCACGTTCATTTGTTGACGTTGTTGTTCTGCGTTTTGTTTTTCCCATTTTTCATTAATAATAAATTTAAACAAATTATGTGAACGTCTGGCACTGATATTAATGTTTTCAGCTACCGTCGCCGTTGGAATAACCCCTTCTTTTTTACGATCTTCTGGACAAAGCACAATACCTTGTTCAATGGCTTGTTTTGGGGTGGAAATCGTACATTGTTTACCGTCTAATTCAATTGAGCCTTGTGTCATCGGATCCGCACCAAAGATCACTTTCAGTAATTCTGAACGCCCGGCGCCGACTAATCCAAATAAACCGAGAATTTCCCCTGCTTTAACGGATAAATTAAAGTCGCCTTTCAATTTTGTGCCAGAAAGTGCGGTGATTTTTAGCCGAGTTTCACCGGTTTCTCTTGGACGATAATGATAAATATCACCCAGATTACGTCCCACCATGCTCCGCACTAAATCATCATTAGTGATTTTGCTCAAATCATTGAAAGTTTCCACAAATTGTCCGTCTTTTAATACGGTGATTTCATCACTAATACGGAAAATTTCTTCCATTCGGTGCGAAACATATAAAATCACTTTGCCTTCCGCTTTCAATTCATTAATCACTTGAAATAATTTATCAATTTCAGGTGCAGATAAACTACTGGTCGGTTCATCAAAGGCAATAATTTTTGCTCCACGACTTAAGGCCTTGGCAATTTCAATCATTTGCCATTGACCGATGGATAGCTCTTTTAATGGGGTATTAGGATCAACATTCAGATCTAACTTATCTAAATATTGCTGCGTCCGTTCGATTAACGCCTTTTGATTCACTATACCCAAATGATGAGGAAATTGCCCTAAACACAAATTTTCCGCCACCGTCATTTCAGGCACGATATTCAATTCTTGATAAATAATCGCAATCCCAGCCAATAAGGCTTCTTTGGTATTACGAAAGGTCATAGTTCGTCCACCGATATGTAATTTCCCTTCGGTGGGTAAATAGTTACCGCTCAGGATTTTCAATAGGGTCGATTTACCCGCCCCATTTTCGCCCATTAAAGCGTGAACCTTACCTTCATAACATTTAAATGACACATTTTGTAGAGCTTTAACGCCGGGGAATATTTTGGTAATGTTATCAAATTCTAAATAAGGAATTTGCATAGAGTTTCTCCTTATAAAGGACATTGAATGGTTGGATTTCTCTCAACGATATAGCAATGCCATGACACCAAGAGAAATCCAACAATAAGAAGATTAAAGTCCTTTTTTCGCTAATTCTTCTTTGAAATTTTCACGTTTTAAAAATACAGGATCGCCGATGGCAATAAATTTTTCAGGTTCAACATCATCTTTGACCCATTTGTACAATAATTCAACACTTCTATAACCGTGCACATCTGGGCTAGGTAATAATGAACCTAAGAAACCGGTTGGATTTGGTTTAGATAATTCATTAACGGCATCCGTACCATTGATACCAATACCCACCACATTTGTCGCTTTAAAGCCTTGACCTTCGGTGGCACGCACACCACCTAATACCGTATTGTCATTCATACCGACAATCAACCAATTTTTCACTTCAGGATGTTGTACTAACATGGAATTGGCGGCATCCAATGCACCTGGAATATCATTACTTTTAGTTGGTGATTTATAAATTTGTTTTTCAGGGAACCCTGATGCAATTAATGCTGAAATTGAACCTTCAGTACGGCGACGAGCGGTATCTAATTCATCTGCTGTAATGGCAAGCACTGCGGTTTCTTTCACATCCCATTTGCGGTTAAGCATTTCTTTGTAAAGTTCTTGACCTTGACGTTGACCAATTTCTTCCGCCGCCATCATAATTAATGGCACTTGGGTCATCGGTTCACCGGCTGCATTTAAAAATTGATCGTCAACGGTAATAACTTTCATTTTATAGGATCTGGCTTTTGCCATAATCGCCGGTCCAAGTTTTGGATCTGGCGTACAAATCACAAAACCTTTTGCACCATTAGCGGCTAAATTATCAATAGCGTTTAAGGTTTTTTCACCATCAGGCACTGCAATTTTGATAATTTGCACATTTCCCAAATCGGCGGCAGCTTTATCCGCAAATGTCCATTCGGTTTGGAACCATGGTTCTTCAGGCTGTTTCACTAAGAAACCTAATTTTAATGGATCTTCCGTGTTAGAATATGCTGGTAAGCTACTTAATCCAGCAAAACCTAAAACAGATACAGCGAGAAGTGATTTCATAAACGTTCTTTTGGTGAATTTCATATTAAGTTCTCCTATGGATAGATATTACATTAATTATCAATCAGATAATGCTTAATTGATAAAGTTTGAAATTCTAATTTAGGGCTATATTACAAAATTAGAATAAATGAAAAAGTGATCTAGATCACAGTTTAAATTTATAGCAAAATTATCCATATATTGAGCTAAAAAAACCTGTGTGAAATATGAAAATTTATGATGACTTATATGAAAAATACGCTGTTTCGTGCTATTTTCTTGATTATCAGGTATGCTTAGCATCAAAAACCACGTGCAAAGAAGATAAAAAGAGAAAATCCATGTCTGAAATAAAATTAAACTACTATAAAACCCACTTTCTCACCAGTGCAGCGAATATTACGCAACTCCCCGAAGATACGGGAATTGAAATCGCTTTTGCAGGACGTTCAAATGCGGGAAAATCTACCGCACTTAATGCTTTAACCAATCAAAAAAACTTGGCTCGTACATCAAAAACCCCGGGGCGGACGCAGTTAATTAATTTATTTGAAGTGGAACCGCAATGTAAACTCGTGGATTTACCCGGTTATGGTTATGCTGCTGTCCCTGAACAGATGAAATTGCAATGGCAAAAGTCTTTATCGGAATATTTACAGAAACGAGAATGTTTGCAAGGCGTAGTGATTTTAATGGATATTCGCCATCCGCTGAAAGATTTAGATCAGCAAATGATTGAATGGGCTGTCGCATCGGAATTACCTGTACTATTATTACTCACCAAAGCAGATAAACTTAGCCAAAGTGCCAGATCAAAAACCGTAAAAATGGTGCGTGAAGCGATTTTACCCTTTCAGGGAGATGTTCAAGTTGAGCCATTTTCAGCTCTCAATAAAATCGGTATAGATCGCTTGTCCGCCAAGTTAAATGAATGGTTTAGTCCTGCTTTTGCCACTGAAAATCCTTAATTTTGTGATCTCTATTCCAAAAATACACCGTCATTTTTGTAAAGTGCGGTGGATTTTTTTATGATTTTTCTGATTTGTTATTTAAAAGGAAAAGTCATGTCGTTAGCCATTGTTTATAGCCGTGCATCTATCGGGGTACAAGCCTCCCTTGTGACCATCGAAGTCCATATTAGCAATGGTAAACCAAATTTTGTGTTGGTGGGATTACCAGAAAAAACCGTGAAAGAAGCACAGGATCGCGTGAGAAGTGCCTTGATTAATGCACAATTTAAATATCCACCAAAACGCATTACGGTTAATCTTGCCCCAGCAGATTTACCTAAAGAGGGGGGACGTTTTGATTTGCCGATTGCGTTGGGGATTTTGGCAGCATCAGGGCAAATTAATGCGGAACAATTACGTCAATTTGAATTTCTCGGTGAACTGGCATTAACAGGTAATTTACGTGGTGTACAAGGAGTTATTCCTGCTATTTTAGCGGCTCAAAAAGCAAAAAGAACCATGATTATTGCCCCACAAAATGCCAATGAGGCCTCTCTCATCTCAGAACACGACAGTTATTATGCAAATTCACTGTTAGAAGTGGTACAATTTCTCGATAATCAATTAAATTTGCCAACGGCGAGCCAAATGGCAGATCAAATTAGGTCAAATGCCAAGCAAAGTGCGGTGCAAAATAGTAAAGATTTAACCGATATTATCGGGCAACATCATGCCAAACGAGCCTTAATCATTGCCGCTGCTGGACAGCATAACTTACTTTTATTAGGTCCACCGGGGACAGGCAAAACCATGCTTGCCAGTCGATTAACCGATCTCTTACCCGAAATGAGTGATCAAGAAGCCATAGAAACCGCCTCCGTCACAAGCCTGATTCAAAATGAACTGAATTTTGCCAATTGGAAGAAACGTCCATTCCGTAGCCCGCATCATAGTGCATCTTTGCCCGCGTTAGTGGGAGGGGGATCGATCCCAAAACCAGGTGAAATTTCATTAGCTCACAATGGCATTCTTTTTCTTGATGAGTTGCCCGAGTTTGAACGGAAAGTATTAGATGCATTACGCCAACCCTTAGAAAGTGGTGAAATAGTTATCTCTCGTGCCACTGCTAAGATTCAATTCCCCGCTAAATTTCAATTAGTTGCTGCTATGAATCCAAGCCCAACAGGGCATTATCAAGGATCGCACAATCGCACATCACCACAACAAATTATCCGTTATTTGAATCGGTTATCAGGACCTTTTTTAGATCGCTTTGATTTATCGATTGAAGTCCCCTTGTTACCGCAGGGTGCATTACAAAGCCAACAAGATCGGGGTGAAAGCAGCGAACAAGTGCGGTTAAAAATTGTTAAGGTACGCGAAAGACAATTCGCTCGGCAGGGTAAAGTGAATGCTCATTTAACCAGCAAAGAAATTGAACGTTATTGCCCGTTATTAGAAAAAGATGCGATTTTTTTGGAAAATGCGCTAACTAAACTCGGTTTATCGGTACGAGCTTATCATCGTATTCTCAAGGTTTCTCGTACTATTGCAGATTTAGCAGAGTCGGAACAAATTACGCAAGCCCATTTAGCCGAAGCCTTGGGGTATCGTACTATGGATCGGTTATTATTGAAGTTACATGAATAATGAAAGTTTATATTGATATAAAACAGATAAAAAATAAACCGCACTTTATTTTCATCATGACTCCATCAAGCAAAGTGCGGTATTTTTTCGCTAATTTTTACGCATTCAAAATATTCTGAATTTCCTGAATACTTAAATGATAACCATGTGGGCAGTTACGCCATTCATCCAGCATTTTAATGTATTTATCCCACATTGGGGTTTGTGAATCACAGCCATGTTCACAACGCATAAATTCTTGATATTTGCCTTCCACTCCCGTAATAAAACGCAAGTAGCTTAAATATTTTTTCTCACGCACCGCACAATAGCCTACGAATTGTAAGCGGTGTGGCGTAACAGTAGTTTTGTCGGATAAATTATTGTAAGAAACATGCAAGGCTTTGTACATTTCTAAGGTATCGAGAACAGTTTGGCATTCTTCTAATGAAATATTGCTAAACTCCTGATCTAATTCTTTTAATTCACGCGCAAAACCGCCCTTTACAATCGTTTCTAAACGGCTGTATTTTGCTTTGCTTTCTGGTTCAAGTAAACCCATTAATTTATATTGATTAGCTAAAATTAAGCGTTGAGTTGATGTCATTTCCATAATAAATTCCTTATTTAATTCTTATTTAATCTATACTGTTTAAATCATCTTCTGATAATCCCGTTTCTTTTACTTTAACATTGCCATCAGTGGCTCTATATTCAAGATTTTGATAATAGGCTTCACGGAACGTGATATAAGGATCTTGTGCCTGATCGAGTAATGCCTCTTTATCCATTGCTTTGGCTCGTGTATCCACAGCTTGAACACCAGTTTTAACTAGGGACCATGCCCCACCAACCCAGTGCCAGAATGGATAAGTATAAGCGGTATCGACTATCGAACCGGTTAATTCTCGTGGCGTGGTAGCGTTATATACCGGTAACACAACATAGGCGCCCGGCTCTACACCATAACTGCCAAGGCTATCTCCAAAAGTACGTTGATGTTCAATTTTGAGTGGGTCACTATAGCTAGCCCAGTCAATTAAACCGCCTAAACCAAAGGTTGAATTAATCACAAAACGATTAAAATGTACTATGGCTTTTTTACCCTCACCTTCCAATAATCGGTTAACAAAACTGACCGGTTCATCTAGGTTATTGGCAACATTGGAGATGCCTGTAGTCAGTGGGCTAGGCAAAGCATCCCAGCCTTTCGCTACGGGCTTTAATAGATAAGGATCTAACACTTTATAGTTAAAATCCCACATGGTACGGTTAAAACCTTGTAGTGGATCATTGCGTTCGCCTGTCACAGGATCAAGCGTGTTAGTACAGCCACTCAATAAAACGATACTACAAAGTGCGGTGGATAATATTGCAGTTTTTTTCATCTGATTTGTTCTCAAATAAATTTTTCCCTATTGTAAATGAGTTAGGCGAAATCTACAAAAAAATTTACCTCAGTTTAGCTAGAAATCTGCATAGTGTGAATATTAATTCACTTTTTCTGCATAAATATATATTCTTGTAACTTTACAAGATGATCTGGGCTTGATAAAATAGCTTGAATTTAATTAATTCATCTCGAGATTGCACTAAGCAATCTTAGGTTAATGAATATTTGTAAGTGTTCAACCACACAATCAGGAGTAATTATGTCCGCACAAGCCATTCTCGTGCTTGCTGACGGTAGTGTTTTTCACGGCACATCCATCGGTGCTGAAGGTCACACTATCGGCGAAGTCGTTTTTAACACTGCCATGACAGGCTATCAAGAAATTTTAACTGACCCTTCTTATTTTAAACAAATCGTCACCTTAACTTATCCCCACATTGGCAACACAGGTTGCAACGTTGAAGATTTTGAAAGTCATCAAGTATTTGCGGCGGGCTTAATTATCCGTGATTTACCCTTAATTCACAGCAATTTCCGCTCCAATCAAAGCCTTGATCAATATTTAAAAGCCCATAATGTGGTGGCAATTGCCGATATTGACACTCGCCGTTTAACCCGTATTTTGCGTGACAAAGGCGCACAAGCAGGCTGCATTTTAACAGGCGAAAATTTAACCGAAGCGGACGAGAAAAAAGCCTTGGAATTAGCCTTAAGTTTCGGCTCAATGGCAGGCAAAGATTTAGCCAAAGAAGTCACCAGTGCCGAAACCTACCCTTGGACACAAGGCGAGTGGCAACTGGGCAAAAGCTATATTGAAGCGGAAAACCCCGAATTTAACATTGTCGCCTATGATTTCGGCACCAAACGCAATATTTTACGCATGCTCGCCGAACGGGGCTGTAATATCACGGTCGTTCCTGCTCAAACGCCTGCCGAAGAGGTGCTTGCCTTAAATCCAGACGGCATTTTCTTATCCAACGGACCGGGCGACCCTGAACCTTGCGATTATGCGATTGCCGCCATTCAAACATTCTTGAAAAGCAAAAAACCGCTGTTTGGCATTTGTTTAGGACATCAACTGTTAGGCTTGGCAGCAGGCGGAAAAACCAAAAAAATGCCATTCGGACACCACGGGGCAAACCACCCAGTGCAAGATTTAGACAGTGGCAAAGTGTTAATCACCAGCCAAAATCACGGCTTTGAAGTGGATGAAGAAAGTCTTCCTGCTAATGTGCGAGTGACTCATCGTTCGCTGTTTGATAATTCCGTACAAGGCATTGAACTCACAGACCTTGCTGCATTCTCATTCCAAGGACACCCAGAAGCCAGCCCCGGTCCGAATGATGTGGCGTATTTGTTTGATAAATTTATTGCCAATTTGAGAGCAGCAAAAGCGTAAGAAAAGCCAATGCAAAATAAATTTCATCTCACTTTGCAAGAAAATCGTTTTTTGGCGAAGAAAAATATTGTGGAAGTGATCCACAGTATTTCACGGCTGGAAAACGTCAACACCACCTTTCCGCAAACGCAAACCATTGTCAGCGGAATGAGTGTGAGCGGTGTTTCCACCGATGATGTGCAGGTGATTTTAAATTTAAAAAATGCGTGGCAGTTTATTTTAAAAGCCGATTCGCCTTTTAATTTGGCTTTTGCTTGTAAAATCAATGGCTTTGTGGCGTATAATGAATCACTGGCGTGGGGCGAATTACGCTCGGGCAATGTGGGGATTAGTGGCGTGGCTTATGTGCCTGATATTCCCCAACGGCAAAGCGTGGAACAAACTTTTGCACAAATTATCAATCAGCCCATTTCTGCCACGGAAAAAGCGTTAAAATTAATGTATTACCTGATGCGAAACCAGCTATTTTGGGACGGCAATAAACGCACAGCGATTATTTGTGCTAATTATTTGCTAATTCAAGCTGGGGCTGGTGTATTAAATATTAACGAGCAACAATTAGAACAATGGCACGAACTATTGTCTCAATTTTATGAAAGTGGCGAGGATGCCGAGATTGTTGAGTGGACATATCAGCATTGTTTGTATGGGATAGGAAATGATTAATGTATTTACCACAGGCTTTTTAATCAGTGCTGGATTATTAGTTGCTATCGGTCCACAAAATACGTATGTATTACGCCAAGGAATTAAAAAAGAAGCGATTTTTACGGTAAGTACAGTCTGTTTTTTATGCGATACGCTACTGATGACGATAGGTGTTTTTGGATTGGGCAAAGTGATTAATGATAACCATATAGCACTTATTCTATTGACCTTAGTTGGATTTATTTTTCTAATTTGGTATGGCTACAATGCTTTAGTGAGTGCTTGGAAAGGGAATGATTCTTTAATTATCAATTCAAAAGAACAAGCTGAAGTCAATAAACTAAAAATCATATCCACAACAGTGGCAATGAGCTTATTAAATCCAAATGTTTGGCTGGACACTGTGGCTATCGTAGGCAGTATTTCTTTATCTTTTGCAGAAAATATGAGAATTTACTATTTGGTGGGTGCTTTAACCGCTTCTTTTGTTTGGTTTTACAGCATTGGGTATCTTAGTTCGGGACTATCCAATATATTATCGAAAAAGAAAGTATGGCAGGTATTAGATCTTTGCATTGGGATTTATATGCTTTATATGGCATTTATGTTACTTGCTTCTGGTTTTTCAAATGGGATATTTTCTTAAATACACTTAAATTAATGTTCAAATTATTACAGAGAAAAAACTATGCCAAAACGTAACGACATAAACACAATATTAATTATCGGGGCAGGTCCGATTGTGATCGGTCAAGCCTGTGAATTTGACTATTCGGGGGCGCAGGCTTGTAAGGCTTTGCGGGAAGAAGGCTATAAAGTGGTGTTGGTGAACTCCAACCCTGCCACCATTATGACCGATCCGAATATGGCGGATGTCACCTACATTGAGCCAATTCAATGGCAAACCGTGGAAAAAATCATTGAAAAAGAACGCCCTGATGCGATTTTACCGACCATGGGCGGACAAACGGCGTTGAACTGTGCGTTAGATTTGTCTAAACATGGCGTGTTGAAAAAATACAATGTGGAGTTGATCGGAGCGACCGAAGATGCCATTGATAAAGCGGAAGATCGTGGACGGTTTAAAGAAGCCATGGCGAAAATTGGGCTAAATACGCCAAAATCTTTTGTGTGCCATACTTTCGATGAGGCGTGGAAAGCACAGGAAGAAGTGGGCTTTCCAACCTTGATTCGTCCGTCATTTACCATGGGCGGCTCAGGCGGCGGCATTGCTTATAACCGTGATGAATTTCAAGCCATTTGTGAACGGGGTTTTGATGCCTCACCGACCCACGAGCTGTTGATTGAGCAGTCGGTGTTGGGTTGGAAAGAGTACGAAATGGAAGTGGTGCGGGATAAGGCGGACAACTGCATTATCGTCTGTTCCATTGAAAACTTTGACCCAATGGGCGTGCATACAGGTGACAGTATCACCGTTGCTCCTGCTCAAACCTTGACCGATAAAGAATACCAAATTATGCGAAATGCCAGTCTTGCGGTGTTGCGTGAAATTGGGGTGGATACGGGCGGTTCAAACGTGCAATTTGCCATCAACCCTGAAAATGGCGAGATGATCGTGATTGAAATGAATCCACGGGTCAGTCGTTCTTCGGCGTTGGCTTCCAAAGCCACAGGTTTCCCGATTGCTAAAGTGGCAGCCAAATTGGCGGTGGGCTATACGCTTAACGAACTTCGCAACGACATTACAGGCGGTTTAATCCCTGCCTCTTTTGAGCCGTCCATTGACTATGTGGTGACCAAAGTCCCACGTTTTGCCTTTGAAAAATTCCCCCAAGCGGACGACCGTTTAACCACGCAAATGAAATCCGTGGGCGAAGTGATGGCAATGGGTCGCACGTTCCAAGAAAGTTTACAAAAAGCCTTGCGTGGCTTAGAAACAGGGATTTGTGGTTTCAATTTGCTTTCCGAAGAACCTGAAAAAATCCGTAGCGAATTGGGTAACCCTGGTCCGAATCGGATTTTATATGTGGCAGACGCATTCGGGGCTGGTTTCAGTTTGGAAGAAGTCCATCATTATTCCAAAATTGATCCGTGGTTCTTGATTCAAATTCAAGATTTAGTGCAAGAAGAATTAGCGTTGGAAAAACGTACGCTAGATGAATTGGATTACACTGAACTCCGCCGTTTAAAACGCAAAGGCTTTTCCGATAAACGGATTGGTCAGCTTACCAAGGCTGGCGAAACCGCGGTGCGAAATAAACGAAATTCTTTGAATCTTCACCCTGTTTATAAACGAGTGGACACCTGTGCGGGCGAATTTAAATCCGACACCGCTTATCTTTATTCCACCTATGAAGAAGAATGCGAAAGCCGTCCAACGGATCGCAAAAAAATCATGATTTTAGGTGGTGGTCCGAACCGTATCGGACAAGGGATTGAATTTGATTATTGCTGCGTTCATGCCGCCCTTGCCTTGCGTGAAAGCGGTTTTGAAACCATTATGGTCAACTGCAACCCTGAAACGGTGTCTACGGATTTTGATACGTCCGACCGTTTATATTTTGAGCCGTTGACTCTTGAAGATGTGCTAGAAATTATCCACGTGGAAAATCCGTACGGCGTGATTGTGCATTACGGCGGTCAAACCCCATTGAAACTCGCCAATGCCTTGCACGACAATGGCGTAAATATTATTGGCACGTCCGCCGACAGCATCGATGCCGCCGAAGACCGTGAACGTTTCCAAAAAATCTTGCAAGATTTAGGACTAAAACAACCGAATAACCGCACGGCTCGCAATGCAGTTGAAGCGGTGAAATTGGCGGAAGAAGTGGGCTATCCTTTGGTGGTGCGTCCGTCTTATGTATTGGGCGGTCGGGCGATGCAGATTGTGTACAACGTGGACGAACTCAATAAATATATGCGTGAAGCGGTACAAGTGTCCGAAGACAGCCCGATTTTGCTGGATCATTTCTTAAACAACGCCATTGAAGTGGACGTAGATTGTATTTGTGACGGTAAGGAAGTCATCATTGGTGGCATTATGCAACATATCGAACAAGCAGGCATTCACAGTGGCGACTCCGCTTGCTCCTTGCCAGCCTATTCTTTAAGTGAAGCCGTGCAAGATGAAATCCGCCGTCAAACCGTGGCAATGGCTCACGCCTTAAATGTAGTGGGCTTAATGAACGTGCAGTTTGCCGTGCAAAATGACGTGATTTATGTGTTGGAAGTCAACCCACGCGCCAGCCGTACTGTGCCATTTGTCAGTAAAGCCACAGGGCGATCTTTGGCGAAAATCGCCGCCCGAGTAATGGCAGGAATTTCTCTAGCAGAACAGGGGATAGCTGGTGAAGTGATACCTGATTATTACTCTGTCAAAGAAGCCGTGTTCCCGTTTATTAAATTCCCTGGGGTAGACACGATTTTAGGGCCTGAAATGCGTTCCACAGGCGAAGTCATGGGCGTTGGAAAGACCTTTTCCGAAGCCTTTTTAAAAGCACAGCTGGGTGCAGGCGAGCGAGTACCAAAGACCGGCAAAGTCTTTGTTTCCGTGGACAACAACGATAAAGAACGCTTATTGCCCGTGGCTCGCAGCTTACAAGAACAAGGCTACGGCTTATGTGCCACCATAGGAACGGCGAAATTCTTGAAAGAAAACGGCATTTTCGCCCAAATCGTAAACAAAGTTCGTGAAGGTCGCCCGCATATTGTGGATGCCATTAAAAACGGTGAAATTGCCATGGTCATTAACACTGTTGGTAGTACACCTGAAAGCGTAACAGATAGTCATTCTATTCGCCAAAGTGCATTGCAACAGAAAGTGTTTTTACAAACAACGCTTTCAGGAGCAGAAGCCTTAGTGGAAGGTGTGAAAAGTATTGATAAACTTGATGTGTATTCGATACAGGAGTTGCATCAAAGTCTAAATAAGGAATATATATCTAAAAATAAGTAAACAGATAAGAAACGATTAAATTCTATTCAAAATAGAATTTAATCGTTTAGCAGTGCTTTTTTCTCATTTGTCAGATTTGGAATTTAAATTCAAGTGGTTTTTCTGATTGCCTATTCGACAGAAATGTTGAATAGGGTGGATGATGAGTAAGCATTAATTATCAACAACGAAAAGCCTTGAATACAGTGGTGTTCGGGGCTTTTTTGTTTGCTTTATTATGCCCCAGATGATAAAGTAATAAATGCTACTTATTGAAAAAATGGGTGTTTTCTTGAAGTACGATATTGAATTTGCTAAAAAACAGGTTGCTGATCTTGAACATTTCCGCATTGTGCGAGCATTGTCGGGTGCATCAAGTGAATTTCAACATATCTTTAAACTCGTGACGTTATTATTACAGGTTAACCATCCACGTTTACCTGGTTTCGTTGCCGGTACGCCTGTGGGAATTAGTAATTTTACCTTATCCGATTATCAACAAGAATACTTAGCCAAAGTTGTCCCAGAATTTTCTTATTCACAAATTAATGCTTTTTCTCACCGCACTTTTGATGCTATTTATGGCGTTTATGTCATGGGGAGTATCGCTTCTATTTCACAAACAGCTGCCTCTGATCTGGATATTTGGGTTTGTCATCGTAAAGAACTGAAGAATGATGAACGAGAGTTACTCAAACAAAAAACCTTAGTTTTACAAAGCTGGGCAAAACAATATGAAATTGATGTGAATTTTTTTCTTATGGATCAAGAACGATTCCACTGTTTTCGTTACTCAGATGCCATGACATCAGAAAATTGTGGATCAGCACAATATATGTTATTGCTTGATGAGTTTTATCGTTCAGCTATTCGCTTAGCAGGTAAACCATTATTGTGGTTACATTTATTGGTGGAAGACGAACAACAATACGAAACTGAAGTGGAGCAATTAATTTTAAATAAACAAATTAACCCACAAGATTGGGTAGATTTTGGTGGTTTAGGAGCGTTTTCAGCGAATGAATATTTTGGTGCGAGTTTGTGGCATCTCTATAAAGGCATTGATTCCCCGTATAAATCAACCATCAAGATTTTATTGCTTGAAGCCTATTCTTGGGAATATCCGAATACCTATTTAATTTCATCCGATTTTAAATTTCGCTTATTAACCGATCGTACCGAAGATTATCATTTTGATCCTTATTTGGCAATGTTAGATCGAGTCACTAGTTATCTGATTAATCATGGTGATTTTAAACGCTTAAATTTTGTTCGACGTTGTTTTTATATTAAAGCAACCGAAGATTTATGGTATACCAAGGCCGAAGGTTGGCGTTTTAGCTTATTATCTGAGCTCACTAAACAATGGGGGTGGGATCAAGATACTATCCAAGAACTGAATCAACGACCATTTTGGAAAATAAAAATGGTGAAACGTTCCTATAATGATTTAGTTCAAATGCTCATGATGAGCTATCGTAATCTGATTAAATTTGCACGTAAAAATCATGTGGACGCGACGATTATGCCACAGGATATTAGTATATTATCTAGAAAATTATATAGTGCATTTGAGGAATTACCCGGTAAGGTATCTTTGGTTAATCTACTGATCTCAAATGATTTATCCGAAGAAAATCTTACTTTTATTGAAGTGACTAAAGCGAAAGCGAATATAAAACCGGGTTGGTATGTGGTTAATCATGCACCTAAAGCTTCTGAGTTGGCATCTTATAATCGGCATATTGAATATAATCCAAATTTACATAAATTAGTATCTTGGGCTTATTTTAATGGGTTACTCGCTAAGGGAACTCAGTTACATATTTTTAGTCAAACCGTATCGTTAGAAAAATTAACAGCTTTTGTAGCCGATTTAACACAATTCTTTCCAGTAAAAGTACCGCCAGCTACCAATGAAGAATTACATCATCCGTGCGAAATTCGCCATTTAGCGGTCTTTGTTAATTTAGTTTCCGATCCGACTAAAAATTTTGTTCAATCTTGGACGAATATTCAGCAAGGAGATTTATTTAGTTTCGGGCAAAACGAAGAAAGCTTAGTCGGCAGTATCGATCTAATTTATCGTAATTTGTGGAATGAAATCAGAACATTGCACTTTGAGGGTAGCAATGCGATTTTACTAGCTTTAAAAGTATTAGCGAATAAGATTCACCGCGGTTCTGATTCACCGAAAGCGGTTGATGTTTTTTGTTATAGTGAAAATTATCAACGAGCATTGCATGATTTAGTATTGACCTTAGTTAATAAGTGTATCGGTATTCAAATGGGAACGATTTCTTCCACGAATACGCCAAATATGTTACGGATAGCGGGTAAAAACTGGCAATTCTTCTTTGAAAATCGGGGAATGCGGTGGCAGGAAATCCCAGATGCACAACTAGCAAATATTGATGAATTAGCCCATATTGCAAAATCTGATGAAAAAGCACCGCACTTTTTTCCACATAAATTTTTATCTCCGCAACATAATCGTAAATACCCAGTGGAAATAGACGCTTTTGCTAGCGAAGGATTTTTACAATTCTTTTTTAAAGATAATACTGATGGTACGTTTAATGTATATATTCTAGATGAACAAAATCATCTTGAAATTTATCGCCATTGTGATGGTGAAAAAGAGCGTAAAATAAGAGAGATTAATTATATCTATCAACAGGCGGATCGCTCAGGTAATAATATGTACCATATTATTCAACGTGATTTTAATTATCCACAGTTTTATCAGTTAATTTCGGATAGTAATAATAGCAGAAAAATTATTCCGTTTACGGCAATTCATTGATCAGTTTTATGTAACACAATATATTTGTTTCTAATATCAAGAGTATTTTTATAGAGATATGACCATGCAAGAAAAAATTAGTATTTTGATTATAGACGATCATCCTTTAATGCGTCGTGGTATTAAACAACTTATAGCGTTAGAAGATAATTTTCTAGTTATTGGTGAAGCCAGTAATGGTAATGATGGTATTTCCTTGGCATTAAGAAATGAGCCGGATTTAATTATTTTGGATCTCAATATGAAAGGGCTTTCAGGTTTAGATACATTAAAAGCATTACGTAATGAAGGGGTTGATGCAAGAATTGTGATTTTAACTGTTTCTGATGCGAAAAATGATATTTTTTCTTTAATTGATGCCGGAGCAGATGGCTATTTATTGAAAGATACCGAGCCAGATATTTTATTAAAGCAAATAAAACAAATTGCTAAAGGTGAAATGATTTTAAGTGATAGCATCAAAGATCTCTTATTAGCACGCAGCCCCTCACAAGAACCTATTCATTCTTTAACCGAGCGTGAGTTGGATGTGTTGCAATTGATCGCGACAGGTTTATCGAATAAACAAATCGCGCATCAATTATTTATTTCAGAAGAAACAGTGAAAGTACATATTCGTAATTTATTACGTAAACTTAATGTACATTCACGTGTTGCAGCAACAGTGCTTTATTTAGAATATAAAGGAAATTAATGAGTGAATAAAAAAGAGCCAGCTGGCTCTTTTAATTATTGTTCGATACATTGTTCTGCCAGAATATTACCCACACTACTTCGCAAACTGTTGTTTTCGGTTGTTTCTAACCATTGCCAGTGAATACTGGTATAGAATTTACCTGTTTGGTAAAGTGTGGCATTCAGTTTTTCAGTGACCCCCTCAAAGGTGAGATTAATCTCATCGGTTTTCACTTTTTTAGTATTTTTACTACTTTCAGTGATACGAACAACTCTTATTATTTTATCATCTTTACATTTATAGAGACTGGCTGATCTCTTTTGTGTTGTTTTATCCAACATCACTTGGTTTTTAGGTTGAGACTGACTATGCGACAGTAATTCTGAATCTGTCGTACAAGCCACTATACCGATGAAAGTGAATAATAAAAGTCGTTTCAAGAAAATATCCTTATTTTGTGTATTTATAGGTACCGTCAGCTTGACGAGTAAACACAGAACCATCAGGTAAACGCATGGTATTGACATGTCCTTGGCTTACTGAAACTTGCACTTTATCATTGGCTTTGAAGCTACTTAATACATTCCCAGCTCCGTTTGCTTTAGTCATGGCATTGGCATCACGAATATCCAAATCGTTGTTACGGAAGACTTGGAATAATGAAGTATTTTGTGGAATAACTAAGGTTCTTGTACTATTACTGCTTGCCGTGGTTTGTGTTGAGCTATTGCGATTGGATTGATGAGTTTGTACGCTAGTCCCTGCTGGTTTTGCATCAACCACTGGAGCCACCTTATTGGTTGGTTGTTTAGCTTGTTCCGCTTTGCGAGCTGGTTGGGTGGCAACTTTTGCTTGCTCAGCTTTGCGAGCTTGCTCCTGTTCAGCAGCGATTTTCGCTTGCTCAGCTTTACGGGCTTGCGCCTGCTCGGCGGCTATTTTGGCTTGCTCAGCCTGATAGGCTTGTTCAGTTGCTTGAGCATCAACAGGTTTTACTGGTGCCGGTGTCACAACTGGAGATGGTACGGTATTTTGTTGGGCTTGATCAGCTGTTGGTGTAGTGACTTCTGGTGTTGTTATATTATCAGTTTGAGCTGTCGCTGTTTCTGCTTCTACATTATTAATCACTGCGCTATTTTCAAGTGGTTTATTCGGGTCAAGTGATTGGAATTCAATCGGTGTTGATGAACTATTATTTGCTTGAATTTCTTCTATGGTATTATTGCTTGGTTTTAACCATAATAATGCGAGTAAAATTGCTATTACTCCCGCAATGGCAATAAATAGACGGCGATGTTTAGGAGGTAATTTTTGCATAATTGCCCAGTTTTCTGGATTTTTTTGGTTAGGTTTGCTTTGTGTGGGTGGCACAACTGTTTGTTCTTGTACCGTTTCTGACATCACTGGTCCAGCAGTATGTGCAACAGTATTTATTGTTTCTGCGGTATTTGCTACTTGCACAGTTTCTGTTTGAACGCTTGTAGGTTGTATCGGATCTGTGATAGTAGGTTGTTGTGGCGGTATGGTTTTTGGTGTATCTGATACCGGTTGTTTTGCATTCTGCGTTGTATTTACTGGATTAGTCGCTGTCGTATTCGGTTGCGTACCAAAAGTCGGTTCCTTGCGGACCGCAAATTGGTTGGGTTGTAATGTTTCTTTTTTATTAAATAAGCCTGTAACTTTGCTCAAAATTGAATCCGTTTGATTTATGCCTAAATCTAATTCACTTTGATTTGAATTATTTTTTGGTGTGTTTTCCACAATATTACCTCAATTACCTCAGTAAATACTAAAAAAGTGCACTTTATTATATGCCCCCAATAAAGTGCGGTCGAATTTTTGTCTATTTTAAAGGATCTTTAGTTATTTTCCTAGAATTAACTACGGAGCATATAAAGTTTTATTGGGTTCATGAGCAATCTCTCGGGCTAATTTAGGGACTAAATAGCCTGAACTGATTTTTTGTAAATCTTGGTAAATTTGCCCCGCACTTTCATCAGAAATGTAAAAATGGCTAGCCCCTTCCACTTTATCCAGCAAATGTAAATAATAAGGCAAAATACCCACTGAAAATAATTTTTCATTCAAAGATTTCAATGTGTTAGCATTATCATTAATTTGTTTTAATAACACGGATTGATTTAATAAGGTGACACCTATCGCTTTCAGTTTATTCATCGCATCAGCAAAAATCCCATCAATTTCATTGGCATGATTAATATGGGTGACTAACACAGTTTGAAATCTGCTTTGGGCTAAAATCTGACAAAATTCATCAGTAATTCGCTGTGGAATGACCACAGGTAAACGCGTATGAATCCGCAAACGCTGCAAGTGCGGTATTTTTTCTAGCTGTTTTATGAGCCAGTCTATTTCATGATCTTTTGCCATTAAGGGATCACCGCCAGACCAAATAATTTCTTCAATTTGTGGATTTTCCGCAATATAGTCTAATGCTTTCAACCAGTTGGCTTTATTGCCTTTGTTTTGGTTATAGGGAAAATGGCGGCGGAAACAATAACGGCAGTTAATGGCACAGCCACCTTTCACCATTAATAACAATCGGTTATGATATTTGTGCAAAATATTTGGCGCGGCGGCTTGTTGTTCGTCTAAGGGATCTTTACTAAATCCTTTTTCTGCCAGAAATTCTTGTTGAGCCGTCATAACTTGCAAAAAAAGCGGATCTTGTGGATTGCCTTTTTCCATTTTTTGCACAAAGGGTAAAGGCACTCGCATAGGAAATAAACGGCGAGCTTGAATATCTTTTGCAAAGTCATTCACTGGTAAATTTAGCATTCTTAATAACATTTCGGGGTCAGAAACCGCATTCGCCAGAATTTCTAGCCAATTCTGTGTTTTTTGTTCTTCTCTAATTAAGGGTTTTTGGGGTAAAATATACACTTTAAAACAGCTCTACATCTAAATTAAGGATAAATATGGCATCATACACTACCACAGACTTTAAACCAGGTCTAAAATTTATGCAAGACGGTGAGCCTTGCGTAATCGTTGAAAATGAATTTGTTAAACCGGGTAAAGGTCAAGCCTTTACGCGTACTCGTATTCGTAAATTAATTTCAGGCAAAGTATTAGACGTGAACTTTAAATCAGGTACTTCAGTTGAAGCTGCTGATGTGATGGATCTTAACTTGACCTATTCTTACAAAGACGAAGATTTCTGGTATTTTATGCACCCAGAAACTTTTGAGCAATACTCTGCGGACGAAAAAGCAGTGGGTGATGCAGAAAAATGGTTACTCGACCAAGCGGATTGTATTATTACCTTATGGAATGGCACACCGATTTCTGTTACGCCACCAAACTTTGTGGAATTAGAAATTGTGGATACTGACCCAGGTTTGAAAGGGGATACCGCAGGAACTGGTGGTAAACCAGCGACATTAAGCACGGGTGCGGTAGTGAAAGTCCCTTTATTTGTTCAAATCGGTGAAGTCATCAAAGTGGATACTCGCTCAGGCGAATATGTTTCTCGCGTCAAATAAATTATTTAGATAGCAAATTAGCACTGGTTTCCCAGTGCTATTTTTTATCTTATTTTACAATAACATTCAATTCTTCTGTTGATGGCCAAGCATTAATCACTGCTTTCACTAAGGTCGCCAACGGAATGGCAAAAAACACACCCCAAAATCCCCATAGTCCACCAAAAATTAAGACTGAAACAATAATGGTTAAAGGGTGTAAATTAACCACTTCCGAAAATAAAAATGGTACTAGTAAGTTTCCGTCCAATAATTGACTCACCACATAGGCAATCATAATGTACCAGAAAGTCGCGTGATCACCGAATTGGAAAAAGGCGACTAAAGCAACAGGAATGCTCACTAAAACTGCGCCTACATAAGGAACTAATACAGAAATGCCTACTGCTACAGAAAGTAATAATGGATAATTCAATCCAAAAAATAGAAAGAGAATGTAGCACACTAAAGCGACAATCGCAATTTCCAGTAATTTCCCCCGAATATAATTAGCAATTTGTAATTGCATTTCTTGCCAGACTTTATTGGCAAGACGACGATTTTGTGGTAAAAATTGAGTGAAAGAGCGAATTAAGGTGTCTTTATCTTTCAACATAAAGAACATCATTAACGGCACTAGAAAAGCATAAATACCAATAGTAACTAAATTTACAATAGAAGTGAGCGAAAATTTCACCGCGCTTTCACCAAAGCCAAGAATTTTGCTACGTGTAGCAGTGAATATCCCTTCAATCATTTGGGCATCCACAAATTCCGGATGAATTTCAGGTAAACGCATTGCCCAGCTATGCAGTTTGTTGAACATATTAGGCAAATCACTTAATAAATTAATGGTTTGATTAATTAAATTGGGTAATAAGCCGAAAGCGAGTAATAAGGCAAAGGTGATAAAACCGCCTAATATGAGCATGATCGCTAGAATGCGGGGGAGCAAGAAGCGGGTGACAAGAAAATGAATCGGAAATTCAAGCAAATAGGCTAACACGAGTGCAATTAATAAAGGGGCGATGAGATCACTAAAAAAATAAATAGCAATAAAGCAAAATAACAGGATAACTGCTAATCCTATTGCTTGTGGATCACTAAAGTGTCGCATATACCATTTTTTTAGCAATTCAATCATAAATTCATTCCCTAGCAATTTTTTCTTGATTATAAGTTAAAATTTTATTTAATTACATATATAATACACAAGTTTATTCATAAGGGAGAGAAAAATATGGCAAAGCAAAAACTAAACTTGCCAAGTGTTGCTGAAACACAAGGCACCACCACTTACCAACATAGTCGTGGTGTTATTCGAGATAATGCGATTCAAGCATTATTAAGTGATCGATTATTTCGCCAACGAATTGAGAAAAAACTCAAAGGCAAAGGTAGTTATCAACGTAAGGCGAAACATACTCTCAAATGGACTGAAAAGCCCGATAATAAGATTTCTTTTGAAAGAGATTTTATTATCGGGTTTTTGTTTAATAACAATAGATTACATTAGAAAGGAAATAAAAACATGACAGCATTAACAGAAGTTTTATTTACCAATACGTTGAATGTTCGGATTAGTGATCCGGGCGAAGAAGGGGCAACTAGCCACTTTTTTGAAACCATTTATATTACTCTGGTTGCACATATTAACGGCGATGAAGTTAAGTATGAATTTACGCGTAAAGTGGAAAACGAAGTAAAAATTAACCGCACTTTTACCGCATTAAATGAGCTATTTAAATTCTTAGCAGATTATTTGGATCCTGTTGCTTTAGGCAATTTAGGGGTAAAGATCGGTCAGTTAGGATTAGCTAAGTAAAACAGAACTGCAGTGAACTTCACTGCAGCTATTCTATGCTATTTATTCTTCCCGTCTAAATACAACCACTCGGCTACCTGTTTGGCGAAATAGGTCAAAATCCCATCGGCTCCCGCACGTTTAAAGCAGAGTAAACTTTCCAGAATACATTCTTTTTCTTTTAACCAGCCATTCTCAATTGCTGCTAAGTGTATAGCATATTCGCCCGAAACTTGATAAGCAAAGGTAGGTACGCCAAATTGTTGTTTTACCCGATATACCATATCTAAATAAGGCATACCTGGTTTCACCATGACCATATCCGCCCCCTCTTGAATATCTAGTGCCACTTCTTGTAAGCCCTCGTTGCTGTTGGCAGGATCAACCTGATAGGTTTTCTTATCACCGCCTTTTAGGTTAGCCGATGACCCCACGGCATCACGGAAAGGACCGTAATAATTTGATGCGTATTTTGCTGCATACGCCATAATTAAGGTATTAATTAGTCCTTTCTGTTCAAGTGCGGTGCGAATTTTGCCGATTCTGCCGTCCATCATATCGCTTGGGGCAACAATATCCGCTCCCGCTTCTGCATGGGAAAGGGCTTGTTTAACTAATACATCGCAGGTCAATTCATTCAGCACATAACCGGTTTCGTCAATAATACCGTCCTGACCGTGTAGCGTATAAGGATCTAACGCCACATCGGTTAATACACCTAATTCTGGATAATTGGCTTTTAGTGCTTTTACTGCACGTTGTACTAACCCATTTGGGTTATAGCTTTCTTCCGCCATTAAGGATTTTTTATCTTGTTCCACCACAGGGAATAAGGCAATCACTGGCACGCCATATTTGACTAACAAGCCTGCTTCAATGAGTAATTGATCAATGGTTAAACGTTCTACTTTTGGCATTGATGGTACAGGTTCACGTCGATTTTCGCCCTCCATAATAAAGACTGGATAAATTAAATCATCCACAGTTAATTTATTTTCAGCCATTAAACGGCGACTAAAATCATGTTTACGCATACGGCGTAAACGGCGTTCAGGGTAACCTGTAAAAATTTGTATTGTCATGTTCTCTCTCTTAATAAAAAAGGCGAATATATTGATCCGCCTAATGTTCTCATTCTATGGCGTTTTCATCATCTTTCGGGCGATAAAATCTGGCACAAATTACGCCCACTTCAAATAACAAACACATTGGTATGGCTAGTAGAGTTTGGGAGAAAATATCAGGCGGGGTAAGCAACATGCCGACCACAAAAGCGGTTACGATAATATAGGGGCGTTTGGCTTTTAAATCTTCTGGCGTGGTTACGCCAGCCCAACATAGCAAAATAATGGCTACTGGCACTTCAAAGCAGACACCAAATGCCAAAAACAGCGTCAGCACAAAATCTAAATAACTACTAATATCCGTTGCCATGGCAACGCCGTCAGGCGTGGTTTTGGTTAAAAAGCTAAACACCAATGGAAACACTACATAATAGGCAAACGCCACGCCCACATAAAATAATAAGGTGCTAGAAAATAGCAAGGGATAAACTAAGCGTTTTTCATGGCTGTATAATGCAGGGGCAACAAACGCCCAAAGCTGATAAAGCAAAAAAGGTACCGAAATAAACACCGCCGTGAGTGCGGTTAATTTAATCGGGGTGAAAAAAGGTGCTGCTACATTGGTAGCAATCATGGTAGAACCTGCTGGCATTGCATCTAACAATGGTGTGGCAATTAAATGATAAATATCATTGGAAAAATACACTAACGCCAGAAAAACCACGGCGACAAAAATAAATGAGCGTAACAAACGGTTACGTAATTCGATTAAATGTGAGATTAAAGGTTGTGTTTCTTCGACATTACTCATCATTTTTTCTCCTGTTGGCTAACAGGTTGAGCATCTTCAGCAGGGTGATATTGATCGATATATTGTGCTAATTGCTCATCTAAAGAAAGCTCGTCTTCAATATTTTGTGTTAAATCATCAGGATCTTGATTGGTTTCATCAAGTGCGGTGGAATTTTCGGTTTTTTCTAGTTTATTCTCTTGAACGTTCTCATTCCGTACAGTATCTATTTGTTCTTGTAAAGCATGATTAGCATCACTGGCTTGTTTATCCAAATTGGCTTTCATTTTTTCGGCGGATTGTTTCAATTCTTCTACCGTTTGAGCCAGTTCAGGCGACAGGGTATTCAAATTTAAATGCTCGGCTTTTTTGATACTTTCTTGCAGCTCTTGTAATTTTAACTCTTGTGTCAATTCATTTTGCACATTCGCCGCTAAACCACGAATAGTTCGTACCCATTTCATCACTGTCCGAATAGCCACAGGCATACGTTGTGGACCTAATACCACCAAGCCCACAATAAAAATCAACAGTAATTCAGAAAAACCAATATCAAACACGGATTATGCCTGTTCTTTTTGTTTCGCCGTATCTTCTGTTTTAACCGTATCGGTTTTATCTAAGGATTTAAATTCTGCATCCTTAGGTTCATCTGCCATGGCTTTTTTAAAGCCTTTCACCGATTCACCTAAATCAGAACCTAAGGTTCTTAGTTTTTTTGTACCGAATAGTAATACCACGATAGCCACAATAATCAGCAGTTGCCAAATACTAATACCACCCATAAAAATACCCCTTAATATTGAAATAATAATTGTGCCTGAATATACCCCTTTTCCCTTGTTTAGGCAATAGCCACAAAGTAGTAGAGATGCTATAATTCGACTTATTTTACTTATATTTCATTGAAATGGCAAAATCCAATTACATTACCCGACAAGGCTGGAATACCCTTGATCAAGAATTAAAATTTTTATGGAAAGAAGAACGCCCGAAAGTTACTCAAGCGGTTTCCGATGCAGTAGCATTAGGCGATCGCAGTGAAAATGCAGAATATATTTACGGCAAACGCCGCTTGCGTGAAATTGACCGCCGTGTACGTTTTTTAATGAAACGGTTGGAAGTGTTGCAAATCGTGGATTATCACCCGCAACAAGAGGGCAAAGTGTTCTTTGGTGCTTGGGTAGAGTTGGAAACAGAAAGCGGTGAATTAAAACAATATCGCATCGTTGGCTGTGATGAATTTGAGCCAGCCAAAAATTGGATTTCCATTGATTCTCCGGTGGCTCGAGCTTTGATTGGTAAACAGCTTGATGATGAAGTCCGCGTCAACACGCCATCAGGCAAAATGCTATTTTTTGTGAACCGTATTTGGTATGAGCATGGTTCTTAAATATGATAACGATGTACCGTATCTGATCTAATCGCTACGGAGTAGCCATATTATGCTAACCCCGTATGCAAGTACAGGGGATCAAAAATACTTATCCAAAAATTTATAGTAAGGAATGCCAATTTTCAAGGCTAACTTTTTGATTAATTTACCACCATAAACAGACGAAATTTTTAATTTCTCAAATACTTGCAAACGGTGATCATCACCTAAAATACTTTCAGCTATAATCCGCCCCGCCAATCCTGTTAAGGCAATCCCGTGTCCTGAATAGCCGTGTGCAAAATAGATATTGGAGGCAATTCGCCCAAAATAGGGTTGCGAATTTAAGGTCATGTCAATCGGTCCCCCCCAGCCATAATCAATTTTTATCTGTTCCAGTTGCGGAAACACGTTGAGCATATTTTTTCGCATCACCTGTACCATATCTTTATTGGAACTACTGTCACTGCCAAATAACAAGCGGTTATCCGCACTTAACCGATAATAATCCAGTAATAAATTATTATCACACACCGACATACCATTGTTAATTAAGCTATCTGCGGTACTTTGATCTAAGGGTTCTGTGGCGATAATAAAACTTTCCACCGGTAAAATTTTGCGAGCGGTGCCGTGATGAATGGATTTCGGTAAATTGGCGATATAAGCATTGGTGGCTAACACCACATGTTGAGCAGATACTTGTGCTTTATCGGTAGTTAAAATTACTTGATTGTATTGCGTTTGCATATCCAGCACAGGCGATTGCTCAAAAATCTGTACGCCCAGCTCTAAGCAGGCTTTGGCTAGACCTAAGCAGTAATTTAATGGGTGCAAGTGTCCTGAATTGCTATCAAATAAACCACCCACATAAATATCCGAACCCAAATGTTGTTGTAACTGAGTTTTATCCCATAGCTGCATATAGGAGTAACCAAAGGTTTCTCGGCTGGCTTTTTCAATGGCAATTAAATCGTCCATGCGACGATGGTTCAATGCCAAGGTGGCGTAACCTTTTTTCCAATCACATTGAATTTGGTATTTTTGTACTCTTTCATCAATAATATCAATGGCTTCAAGGGACATTTCCCATAGGCTTTTGGCTTGTTCAAAACCAAATTGTTCAATATATTCATCAATGCCATCTTCAAAACCATTAATGGCTTGTCCGCCACTACGACCTGATGCGCCATAGCCAATTCTTGCCCCATCTAGCACAATCACTTGTTTGCCCTGTTCGGCGAGTTCTAAGGCAGTGGATAAACCACATAAACCCGCTCCAATTACACAGACTTCAGTGCTGAGATTTTCAGCTAAGTGCGGTTGTTTTAGGTTGAGATTTCGGCTGTGATAATAGTAGGTGTTGATATGTTCTTGATGTGCAAAATTCAGCATAAAATAGTCTTTTCTTATTATTTTCGCTGATCTTACAAGGATATTAGCAGATGTCAATGTAAAAACTATGTTATACTTGATCTGCTTACATTAAGCACATTTAAATTTTTAACCACACTTTCTGGGAGACCTTAAACGTAAATGAAAAAATCCTTTTCTCGTTCAATCAAAACGTTACTATGTTCCGCCACTGCTTTTTTCGCCAGTCAAGTCTGGGCGGAACAACTGTATATTTATAACTGGACGGACTATATTCCGTCAGATTTAGTATCTAAGTTTACCAAGGAAACAGGTATTAACGTCCATTATTCTACTTTTGAAAGCAACGAAGAAATGTATTCAAAATTGAAGTTAATGGATAAGGCAGGTTATGATTTAATTTTTCCATCAAGCTATTACATTGGCAAAATGGTAAAAGAGGGTATGCTGGAAAAAATCGATCATAGCAAGTTAACCAATTTGTCGCAAATTCCACAAAATGTATTAAATAAAGAATTTGATCCCGATAATCAATATTCATTACCTTATGTTTATGGTTTAACGGGTATGGCAATCAATACCAGTAGTGTTGATCCAGACAAAGTCACCAGTTGGGGGGATTTATGGAACCCAGAATTTAAAGGTAAAGTATTATTAACGGCGGATGCACGAGAAGTGTTTCATATTGCTTTATTGTTAGACGGCAAATCACCCAACACCAGCAATGAAGATGAGATTAAAGCGGCTTATGAACGTTTGGTGAAATTATTGCCAAATGTTGGGGCGTTCAATTCTGATACGCCAGAATTGCCTTATATTCAAGGTGAAGTGGAATTAGGTATGATTTGGAATGGCTCAGCTTATATGGCGGGTAAGGAAAATCCAGATATTAAATTTGTCTATCCAAAAGAGGGGGCGATTTTCTGGATGGATAATTACGCTATTCCGAAAGGAGCAAAAAATATTGAAGCGGCGCATAAATTTATTGATTTTATGCTGCGTCCTGAACATGCGAAAACCATTATTGAGCGAATGGGATTTTCTATGCCAAATGTAGGCGCGAAAGCGCTGTTAAAACCGGAAGACGCGACAAATCCATTATTATTCCCACCCACTGAAGAAGTCGAAAAGGGTATTTTCCAAGGTGATGTGGGCGATGCCGTAGATATTTATGAGAAATATTGGAATAAATTGAAAACCAATTAATTAAACGGTAGAGATAGTTAAAGGGCGAATTTAAATTCTAAATTCGCCCTTTGTTATGTTAGTTGCAATGTGTTAAATTGTCCACAACAATATTGCCAGTAACTGCGGTGAAATTATCCGTAAAAACATGGTTAATGGATAAACAGTGGCATAGGCTAACGGCGCTGCTCCGTGATCTTCTTTAATCGCATTGGCAAAGGCTAAGGCTGGTGGATCGGTCATGGAACCGGCTAACAAACCACAGATAGAAAGATAATTCAGTTTAGCATAAAGGCGAGCGATAATACCGACCAGCATTAATGGCACAAAGGTAATCAAAAAACCGTAACCCATCCATTCTAGACCATTACCTTCGGTTAAGGTGCTAACAAAATTACCACCCGATTTTAATCCCACCACCGATAAGAATAACACGATCCCGATTTCACGTAATGCCATATTGGCACTTGGCGGCATAAACCAGTAGAGTTTACCAATTGATCCAATTCGAGCTAAAATTAACGCTACCACTAACGGACCACCAGCCAAACCAAGTTTTAATGCAACAGGGAAACCCGGAATATGGAATGGAATGGAACCGAGTAATACCCCTAAACCGATCCCGAAAAAGACAGGTAACATTTGTACGCGTTGCAATTTAGACTGCATATTACCGAGTTCAGCAATCACATTATCAATCACATCCGCATTACCCACAATATGCACCACGTCACCGAATTGCAAAGTGGTATGTGCGGTTGGTACTAGTTCAATACCTGAACGGTTTAAACGAGAAATTACCACGCCATATTTTTGATGAAATGCCAACGCCCGAATGCTTTTCCCCAATACTTTTTCATTGGTAATCACCACCCGTTGAGAACGTAAATTTCCTTTGATATTAGACGGCTCAATATTGACTAACTCGCCCATAATTAACCGTACTTTATTGAGAGCTTGCGTATCACCAACTAAATGTAACACGTCATCTAAGTAAATTTCTGTATCCCCCTTGGGTACTTCAATATGCTCGTCACGTTTTAAACGAGTACATAGCACATCATGGCTTTCAAAGCCGGGAATTTCTTTTAGCATCAACCCATGTAGATTTGGATTGGTGACTTTCAGGTCAATTTTTTGTAAGACTTCTTTATCCTTACCCGTGGTTTTGTCAAATGAGGCGGCTTCTTCCTCTATTTTTACGCGGAAAAATAAACGAATTAACCACATACTCAACAAAATACCGCAAATCCCAAATGGATACGCCATGGCATAAGAAATACCCATGGTTTCGGTAATATTAGTCATACCCAGTTCAGCGAGAATTTGTTGACCGGCACCCAACGCGGGTGTATTGGTTACCGCCCCTGAATAAATCCCCAAAACCACATCTAATGGCATATCAGTAAAATATTGAATGGCAATCACCATCAGTGAACCTAACAACACAATTAATGCTGCCAAACCATTTAATTTCATTCCCGATTCACGTAAGGACGCAAAGAAACCGGGTCCCACTTGAATACCGATAGTATAAACGAACAAAATTAAACCGAATTCTTGTACAAAATGTAAGGTGTGCGCATCAAGCATTAAACCACTTTGATGGGTAAAATGTGCAACAATAATCCCACCGAATAGCACTCCACCGATACCTAATCCTACCCCTTTGATCTTCCAATGACCAAGCCATAAGCCTATTACCGCTACCAACGATAATAGGCTTATAGTAATCGCAATATCAGACATAAAGCCCCCCTAAATTAAATTAATTGCTGATGATTATAATCTAAGCTGTAATAGATAAAATAAAAAAAAGGAAAAAGTTTGATGTTTATCACATTTTTCCTTGCTTAATTTACTTATTTGCTGAAAAATAACGCATTATTTTAACATTTACACTTTAATTTTAATATGGATTATGTTCAAGAATTAATCACTTCTTTATTTTGGATTTTAAAAGCCATTGCTATCACTGCCATCGTATTCACTATTGTATTATGGTTTTTAGTCAAAACCACCCGTTGGGGACAACAATTTTGGTCACTGGCGCACGAGTATTTGTCGCCTAAACGGAGTGTAAAACCCTTAATTTATTTTGTGGTGATTGTCTTTTTTAACCTGTTTTCTGTACGCTTAGATATTTTGTTTTCGGAATGGTATAAGGCAATGTATGATGCGTTGCAAAATAGTAATGAAAATATTTTCTGGATCCAAATGGTGGTATTCTCCGTATTAGCCGCCATTAATATTAGTAATGTATTATTACTTTATTATTTAGGGCAACGTTTCACCATTCAATGGCGGACTGAATTAAACCGACAATTAGTGGATAAATGGCTCGACAAACAGGCTTATTACAAAACACAATATGTTTATAATCAATTAGATAACCCCGATCAACGGATTCAACAGGATATTCAATCCTATGTGTCGAATTCGTTAAGTTTTGCGACCGGCGTCATTTCTTCGGTAGTGTCTATTGTAGCGTTTACTCAAATTCTATGGAATCTATCTGGTGAAATGATGGTTGGTTCAATCACGGTGCCACACGCCATGGTCTTTTTGGTGTTTATTTATGTGTTAGTTACCAGTGTCTTTGCTTTCCGCATTGGGCGACCATTAATTCAACTCAATTTTGCTAATGAACGCTTAAATGCGAACTATCGTTACTCATTGATTCGGATTAAAGAATATGCGGAAAGTATTGCATTTTTCCGTGGTGAGAACATGGAACGCAATATCCTGTTTAAACAATTTGATAAAGTGATCGGCAATGTGTGGAAAATGGTCTATATGACCCTAAAACTTTCTGGCTTTAACTTAATGGTTTCTCAAGTGTCAGTGGTGTTTCCCTTTATTATTCAAGCCAGTCGATTTTTTAGTAAACAGATTCAATTGGGGGATTTAATTCAAACATCGCAATCTTTCGGACGCGTGCAATCGGCATTGTCTTACTTCCGTAATGCTTATGATGAATTTGCAGGTTATCGTGCAGTATTAAATCGTTTAACAGGCTTCCATTCTGCCATTGAACAAGCGACTCAACCAACTGAAGTAAAATTACATCCGCTAGAAAGTGCGGTGCGTTTTGAGCAAGTTTCGGTGAAAAAACCAACGGGCGAAACCCTGATTACGGATTTAACTTTCGATCTGCCACAGGGTTCATCGCTATTAATTAAAGGTCCATCGGGAGCAGGTAAAACCACCTTATTACGTACTATTGCGGGCCTTTGGTCGCATGCCAACGGCGATATTTATTTACCCCAACAAAGTGCTTTGTTTTTACCGCAAAAACCTTATTTACCGCAAGGGCGTTTAATTGATGCGTTATTTTATCCAAATCTTGCCCCTGATAATGTGGATTTAGTCCAAGCGGCAGATACCATGCGAGCGGTGCAACTTGGACATTTAAGTGATAAATTGGAACAAGAAAATGACTGGACTCGGGTGCTTTCACTCGGTGAACAGCAGCGGTTAGCGTTCGCTCGGTTATTGATTACGCAACCGAAAATTGCTTTCTTAGATGAAGCCTCCGCCAGTATGGATGAGGGATTAGAAGATGCCATGTATCGTTTATTACATGAACGTTTGCCGAATACCACGATTATCAGTGTTGGACACCGTTCAACTCTCAATGTACATCATCAGCAACAATTAGAAATTGATCCGGTTAATCATCGTTGGCAGTTAATTGTAGGACATTAAATGAAAAAAAACTTGTTTATTGCCGATTTACATTTAAGCGAAAATCGCCCCGATTTAACCGCACTTTTTGTGGATTTTATGCAACATCAAGCCCCACAAGCCGAAGCGTTATATATTCTAGGCGACCTTTTCGATTTTTGGATTGGTGATGATGAACGTTCAGACTTAATTAACTTAGTGCAAGACCAAATTCGTTCTATTACGCAACAAGGTATTGCATGCTATTTTATGTGCGGTAATCGGGACTTTTTGCTCGGACAGAAATTTGCTGAAACTTGCGGATTACAGCTTTTGCCTGATTATCAAGTGATTGATTTATATGGCACTAAAACCCTGATTTGTCACGGTGATACCCTTTGTATTGATGATGAAAGATACCAACAGTTCCGCCGTAAAGTGCATCAAAAATGGCGACAACGTTTGTTTTTATGTTTACCATTAAAACTGCGGTTGAAAATTGCTGAGAATATTCGCTCCAAAAGCAAAGCGGATAAGCAACAAAAAACCATTGAGATGATGGACGTGAATCCTGAATTTACGTTGCAAATCATGCAAAAATTTGCGGTGACAAGATTAATTCATGGACATACCCATAAACAAAATATTCATCAAATGACGCCACAATGTGAGCGAATTGTATTAGGTGACTGGGGAAAAACTGCGTCTATTTTAGTCGTGACTGAACAAAGCATAATTTTCAACAATTAAAGGAGATATATCATGACAAAAACAAAAAAAGCGGAAAAAAACACCGCGCTTATGGATCCAAATTTTCAACAAGAACAAGCGAAATATGAAAACCCTATCCCAAGTCGTGAATTTATTATTCAAATTATCCGAGAACACAATGCCCCCATGAGTCGTGAAGAAATGGTGGCAACCTTTGGCTTACATCATGAAGACGAAATCGAGGGGATTCGTCGCCGTTTACGTGCAATGGAAAATGATGGTCAGTTAGTGTTTACTAAGCGTAAATGTTATGCCTTGCCTGAAAAGTTAGATTTAATCAAAGGTACTGTGATTGGGCATCGTGACGGCTACGGCTTTTTAGAAATCGAAAGCCCTGCCAAAAATGCGGTAGCCAATAAAGATTTATTTATTCCAAATAACCAAATGCAACGGGTGATGCACGGCGATTTTGTGTTGGCTCAACCCACTGGATTTGACCGCAAAGGACGGCAAGAAGTGCGTATTGTTCGCGTATTAGAAAGCCGTAAAAAACAAATTGTTGGACGTTTTTTCCTTGAAGACGGCATTGGTTATGTGGTGCCTGATGATAGCCGTATTGGACGAGATATTTTAATTCCTAATGAATCTCGCATGGGGGCAAGAATGGGGCAAGTGGTGGTAGTTGAACTTAAACCACGTACCGCCAGTTTTAGCCAACCTGTCGGGATTATTCGTGAAATTTTAGGGGATAATATGGCAAAAGGTATGGAAGTTGAGATTGCCTTACGCAATCACGATATTCCGCATACTTTCCCTGACGCTGTCCAAAAAGCGGTGAAAAAACTCAGTGAAGACGTGCCAGAAGAAGCGAAAAAAGGACGTATCAATTTACGTGATTTGCCGTTAGTGACCATTGATGGCGAAGATGCTCGAGATTTTGACGATGCGGTACATTGTCGTAAAGAAAAAAACGGTTGGCGTTTATGGGTGGCGATTGCCGATGTCAGTTATTATGTGCGTTTGCGTACTGCTTTAGATGCCGAAGCTCACAATCGGGGAAATTCGGTCTATTTTCCCAATCGAGTGGTGCCGATGTTACCTGAAATTCTCTCCAACGGCTTATGTTCACTTAATCCACAAGTTGATCGTCTGTGTATGGTGTGTGAAATGGAAGTGTCCAATAAAGGGGAATTAAAAGGCTATCAATTCTATGAAGCCGTGATGAACTCGCACGCTCGCTTGACTTACACCAAAGTGGCTAGTATTTTACACGGTGATGTAGAATTAAGCCAGCGTTATCAAGCACTTGTTCCTCACTTAAAGGAACTGTACGCCATGTATCAAGCCTTGCTAGAAGCTCGTCATTTACGTGGTGCTATTGATTTTGAAACCATTGAAAGCAAGTTTATTTTCAATGAAATGGGGCGTATCGAACGGATTGAAAAAGAAGAACGCAATGACGCACACAAAATCATTGAAGAATGTATGATTTTAGCCAATATTTCTGCGGCGAATTTTATGGAACGTCATCAAGAGCCAGCGTTATATCGTATTCATGCGGGTCCGAGTGAAGAAAAATTAACTGCTTTCCGCACATTTTTGGCAGAATGTGGTTTATCTTTGCGAGGGGGCAATAAACCGAGTACGGCGGATTATGCCGAGTTGTTAAATCAAGTCAAACAACGTCCCGATCAAGAGCTTATTCAAACCATGTTGTTACGCAGTTTAAGCCAAGCAGTGTATCACCCTGATAATATTGGACATTTTGGTTTAGCCTTAACGGAATATGCACATTTTACCTCACCTATTCGCCGTTATCCTGATTTAACCTTACATCGTGGCATAAAATATCTGTTAGCCAAACAAAAAGGGGCAAAACGCAAAACCACAGAAAGTGGAGGATACCATTATAATTTAGATGAGATGGATTTATTAGGTGACCATTGTTCCATGACCGAACGCCGTGCCGATGATGCAACAAGGGAAGTGGCAGACTGGTTGAAATGCGAATTTATGCAAGACCACGTTGGTGATGAATTTGACGGTGTTATCTCGTCAGTCACTGGTTTTGGCTTATTTGTTCGCCTTGATGATTTGTTTATTGACGGCTTGGTGCATATTTCCACTCTCGATAATGACTACTATCAATACGACAGTGCAGGACAACGCTTAATCGGTGAAAACAGCGGCATGCTATATCGTTTAGGGGATAAAGTCAGAATCAAAGTAGAAGCCGTCAGCCTTGAACAACGCCAAGTGGATTTCTCTCTAGTATCAAGCGAACGCCAACCACGCCGTGTAGGCAAAACCGCTAAAACCAAAGCAAAAAGAGCTGAAAAAGTGGTGAAAAATAACCGCAGTTTGAAGATGGAGAAAGGAAAAAGGACAGGGGAAACTAAAAAAGAAAAAAGTAGTCAACGTTTAACCAAAAAAAGATAGCGAAGTAAAATATCAACTTCCTGAAAGTGCGGTGTATTTTCAGGAAGTTTGTAAGCAAGATTTAAAATATCTCTTTAGGAATAATCGCACCACGATATGAAATTACTTTGCTTGCCACTACATGCCCTTGTTGAGCAGACTGAATTTCATTTTTTTGCTGTAAACGAGCCGCTAAATAACCTGCACTAAAAGAATCTCCAGCAGCAGTGGTGTCAATGACATTTTCTACTTTTATAGCCGGAATTGAGAATTGTTGCTGAGTTTGTACAATACAATCTTCCGCCCCACGTTTAATCACAATTTCAGTCACACCGAATTGCTGGGTTCGCATAATACAATCAGCAAGTGTTTTATCTTGCCAAAGTTGTTGTTCATCGTCGAAAGTTAAAAATGCGATGTCAGTAAAAGAGAGAATTTGACGATATATTTGTTGGGTCGTTTCTTTGTTTTCCCACAAAATAGGTCGGTAATTATTATCAAAAATTATTTTCCCACCACCTTGTTTAAAGCGCGGTAAAAAATGAAATAATTTTTGGCGACTTGCATTATCTAAAATAGCCAAACTAATCCCACTTAAATAAATATAATCAAATTGCTTAAGTTTAGATAAAATTTGTTCGGCGTTAGGGGATTTTAACCAGTATTTTGCGGCAGAATCATTACGCCAGTAATAAAAAGAACGCTCGCCTTTTTTATCGGTAATAATGGAATATAAACCGGGTAATTTATCGGGTAAACATTGTACCAACTCGGTATTGATTTGTTCTTGCTGCCATTGTGCAAGCATTTTCTGGCTATAAGGGTCAACACCTAATGCCGTTATATAATGTACAGAAAATGAATTTGGTAGCAGTCGAGCTAGGTATATTGCAGTATTAAGAGTGTCTCCGCCAAAACCTAATTTTACTTGTTGATCTTGTTGTGCCAGTTCGATCATACATTCGCCGAGCACCGCAATTTTCATTATTGTATTCCTTCTATTGTGGATTGAGCTAATTGAGCAATAAGCGCAAAATTTTCTTGTTTAACGGCAGATAAAGGAACAAACCAACTTCCCCCCACACACATAACATTTTTTAGATTAAGATAATTCAAATAATTTTTTTCATTAATGCCTCCTGTCGGACAGAATGTTATCTCAGGAAAGACAGATGAAAAGGCTTGCAATGCTTTGATTCCACCGTTTATTTCTGCCGGGAAGAATTTTAGGCAATGTAAATCGTACTGTTTGGCTAACATTATTTCACTTGCAGTGGCGACACCCGGAATAAAAGAAACATCAAATAATATGCTTTTTTGCAATAAGCTTTCCGTTATTCCGGGGCTAATAATAAATTGTGCACCTGCTATAATGGCTTGTTCAAATTGCACTGGATTTAAGACTGTTCCGGCACCGACAATTGCATCGGGGATCTCTTGTTTAATTAATTTTATCGCGTCTAATCCACATTCAGTACGTAATGTAATTTCTAATACCTTTATACCTGATTCAACTAAGGTTTTTGCTAATGGAACAGCATTTTTTAAATTATCAATTACCATTACAGGAATAACGGGTGATTGTGTTAACACATCAAGTGCGGTTAATTTTTTCATTTTTTCTCCTTATAGAGTGACACCACTTTTAAAAATCGCCAATTCACGAAACTCATTAATTTCATTTTTAGTCGGTTTGCCATTGACGGTATCAACCACTAAGTTAATAAAATCATTTAATAATTCTTCCATGCTTTGGTTGTGAACTAAACGACCCGCATCAAAATCAATCCAGTGTTTTTTCTTTAATGCCAGTTCGCTATTGGTGGCGATTTTCATGGTGGGAACAAAACCGCCATAGGGCGTTCCCCGTCCCGTGGAAAATAATACAATATGACACCCAGCACCTGCTAAAGCACTGGTGGCGACTGCATCATTGCCGGGGGCACTTAATAAATTTAGCCCTGATATTTTTAAGCGTTCGCCGTATTTCAGCACATCAACCACCTGACTACTGCCTGCTTTTTGTGTGCAACCTAGGGATTTATCTTCCAAGGTGGTAATGCCCCCTGCTTTGTTACCGGGGGACGGATTTTCATAAATAGGTTGTTGATGAGCAATAAAATACTGTTTGAAATCATTGATCATTTGTACGGTTTTGTGGAAAACCGTTTCATTACGACAATGGCTCATTAAAATGCGTTCAGCCCCGAACATTTCAGGCACTTCGGTAAGCACAGTGGTGCCACCATGGCTGACTAAATAATCGGAAAATCGTCCAAATAACGGATTGGCAGTAATCCCCGAAAAACCATCGGAACCACCACATTCTAAACCGAATTTGACTTCACTGAGTAAGCCTTTTTCACGCTTATCTTGTCGCATGGTTTGATAAAGCTGTTGTAATAATTCAACGCCGGCTTCCACTTCGTCATCATAATGTTGTGAAATCATAAATTTCACCCGAGTTTCATCTACTTCGCCCAAGGTTTGCCGAAAAATATCCACTTGGTTGTTTTCACAGCCTAAGCCAATCACCAATACCGCACCTGCATTAGGGTGTTTCACCATATTTTGCAACATAATTTTGGTATTTTCATGATCTGAACCTAATTGAGAACAACCGTAACTATGATTAAAGGTAAATACGCCATCAATATCAGCAAGGGTATTACGTTGCATAAATAATTTTTTTATTTGATTTGCAATCCCCACTACACAACCCACGGTTGGCACAATCCAAAGCTCATTGCGAATCCCAATCTCGCCATTTTTACGGCGATAAATTTGCACGTCTCGATCAGGAGACTGAGCTGTTATCGGTGTGGCAACAGGGCGATAGTCATATTCATTCACATCACTTAGATTGGTTTTTACATTGTGAGTATGAATATGCTCACCCACGGCAATATCGGCTAACGCATGTCCAATGGGGTAACCGTATTTGATCACATCTTGATCTTTAGCAATTGGACAAAGGGCAAATTTATGCCCCCGAGCAATATCCGATAAAAGTGTGATGGGCTGTGCTTCCACACTTAAAACCGTGCCTTGTGTCAGATCCTGTAATGCCACCGCAACATTATCTTGAGCGTGAATTTTAATAAATTGCTTCATTATTCATCTCCACAATAATGGGCTAACGCCGTTCTCATCCCTTGTTGAATTATCATGGTTAACTGCTCTGTCAGCGTATCGGCTAATTGTGGAATCAAGCTGAGATCCTGTTGCCAATGTTTTTCCTGTGCTAAAACATCGCATACCAATTGAGATAAGCTGAGATGACCCGTTTCATATTGCCCCCACCATTGTTTGTAGTTGTTCAACCAGATTTCATCATCTTGTAATGGAATCGTCTCCCCATTTCGTTGCCCACGATAAAAGGCGATTAAGGCGGCGAAAGCGAAGGTTAACCGCGGTGGTAATTTTTGATATTTTTGTTGATAAGCCAGTAATTGTGGCAGATTTCTGGTGCGGTATTTGGTCATGCTGTTAAGGGAAATGGACAATAACTGATGTTGAATAAACGGATTACGAAAGCGTTTAATCACGGCATCTGCAAATTGTTGTAATTCGTCTTTGGCTAAAGAAAGGACAGGAATGATCTCATTTTCCACCGCGGTTTTGACAAATTGACAAAGGGCAGGATCGTCCATGGCTTCGCCCACGGTATTGACACCAGATAAATACGCCACTGGCACCAATGCGGTATGTGCCCCATTTAAAATCGCCACTTTACGTTCTTTATAAGGTTTAATATCATCAACAATCAGGATATTTAAATCCGCTTGATCTAAACGCAACCATTGAGCCAGTGACTTAGGCCCTTGAATCACAAATAAATGGAAATATTCTGCGGTATCTAAAAAGCTATCTTGATAGCCTAATTCCGCTTCCAATTCGGTCGTTTCATTGCGTGGATAACCGGTGACGATACGATCAACCAAGGTTGAACAAAACGTATTGGCAGTTTCTAGCCAATTAATAAACACCGTTGAAAGTTGCCATTGTTGAGCATATTTCAACACCATATGTTTTAATTGCTCGCCATTGTAGTCAATCAGTTCACAAGGTAAGAGAATAAAACCTTGCTGTTTATCGCCATTGGTGGCAATAAAACGCTCATATAACAAACGAGTTAGTTTAGCTGGATAACTGCTAGGTGGACGATCATCAAATTGATCATTTTCGTTATAGCTAATGCCCGCTTCGGTGGTATTCGAGAAAATAAATTTAATCTCAAGATTGTGAGCCAGTTGTAAATAGTCGTCGTAATCTTGATAAATATTCATTTCCTGATTAACGGAACGAATAATCCGACATTGTTTTACCACATCGCCTTTTTCATCTAATCCACGAATAACGGTGGTGTATAATCCGTCTTGGGTATTAAGTGATGGTGGAAAATCCGTATTAATAGGGCGAATAATGGTCACCCCAGCATTGAGATCCGTTTGTTCATTAAGTAAATCAATTTGCCAATCCACAAAAGCCCGTAAGAAATTCCCTTCGCCAAATTGAATGATTTTGGTTGGGTGCTGACGGCCGGGGAAGTTTTTTCTGTTTAAGGTTTGCATAACGCTTTCTCCAATGATTAATTGAGTTCTATTTCAAAGTAATTTCGGGCATTATTAAAACAAATATCTGAAACCATCTGACCTAATAATTTAATATCATGCGGTGCTTCACCATCACGTACCCAATGACCGAGCATTTGACACAAAATACGGCGGAAATATTCGTGGCGAGTATAGGATAAGAAACTACGGCTATCTGTTAACATACCCACAAAATGACTAAGAAGTCCCAGTTGACTAAGTTGTGTCATTTGACGAATCATTCCATCTTTTTGATCATTAAACCACCAACCAGAACCGAATTGCATTTTTGATTTGATCCCTGCCTGTTGGAAATTACCCAACATTGTGGCAATGACTTCGTTATCACGTGGATTCAGGCAATATAAGATAGTTTTTGGTAATTGGTTATTTTTACCTTGTGCATCAAGTAAATGTGCTAAGGCTTGGGCGATAGGTTCATCATTAATGGAATCAAATCCTGTATCAGGGCCTAAGTGATTAAACATAAAGGTATTACTATTACGTAATGCGCCAATATGATATTGTTGAACCCAATTACGTTTATGGTATTCTCCGGCAAGAAAGACTAGAACAGCGGTTTTGAATTTAGCAATTTGTAATTTGTCTAGTTGATGACCAGATCGCTTGCTATCTAGTATCTGATTCAATTCTTTCTCATCAGCGTCAGCATAAGGCACCGTATCAAGAGCGTGATCGGAAACTTTACAACCATGCATTGCAAAATAATCAATACGTTTTGTCAAAGCATCACATAAAGTAGTAAATGACGTAATTTCAACATCAGCGACGTTGCCTAATTTTTCAATATAACTGTTAAAATTCTCTTGCTCAATATTAAACGCTTTATCTGGTCTAAAGCTTGGGGTAACTTTAGTTGTAAACTGTTTATCGGTAGCAATCATTTTATGATATTGCAGATTATCTACGGGATCATCTGTCGTACCAATGAATTTTACGTTCATTTGCGTAATAATACCTTTGGCAGAGAAGTTTTCTTGTTCTAATAAGGCATTACACTTATGCCAAATTTCTTGTGCAGTTTGTGGTGATAATAATGTATCGGTGATGCCGAAAGGTCTGCGTAATTCCAAATGTGTCCAGTGATATAAAGGGTTGCCTATGGTATAAGGAACTGTCTCACACCAAGCTAGGAATTTGTCATAATCAGTCGCATCTCCAGTACAAAAACGTTCTTCTACACCATGTGTACGCATTGCTCGCCATTTATAATGATCTCCTTTTAACCAGATGTCATATAAATTTTTGAATTGATAATCTTCTGCTATTTGTTGTGGTGGTAAATGACAATGATAATCAAAAATAGGTTGATTCTCTGCATAATCAAAAAATAATTCTTTAGAAATTTCATTATCCAACAGAAAATCTTTTGTTAAAAAATGTTTCATCTTCGGTCTCCATGAGTATAAAAATTAGAACACATTAAATATATTATACCAATTTAAAGAAAAATAAACTTATTTTTTGTGACATAGATCACATTTCTGAAAATTTGTATGATAACTATAAATTTTATGTGTTACTATACGGGCGTGGGAAATAGGTTATAAGGATGGAATTGGGTGATTATCTCCTTAATAACATTGCTAATATCCTGTTTTCAATGGGAATAATTCTATAACTTAATGATTGGAGACGATTATGAAACTAAAAAAATTTATTTTGTCTAGTCTATGTGTGGCAATGCCTGTTCTATTATCCACCAATGCAATGGCTAAAGTGACCTTAAAACTTGCTCATAACCTTGAGCAATCGCATGTCGTGCATCAAGCATTAGCACAAATGGCGAAAGAAGTTCAAGAAAAATCAAATGGTGATTTAAATATTCGTATTTACCCAAGTGGTCAAATGGGCGGACCTAGAGAAACGATTGAACTCATTCAGAATGATGCTTTAGATATGACGAAAGCGAGCGCAAGTGAAATGGAATCCTTCGTTAAGGAATTCGCCGTATTTAGTTGTCCATATCTTTTTGATGATGAAGAACATTTTAAGAAAGTATTGTTCGGACCTGTTGGAAAAGAGATTGCAGATAAAACTCAAAATAGTGGCTTTAATGTTATCGCATCTTATGTCGCTGGTACACGAAGTTTTTATGCGAAAAAACCTATTCATTCTCCAGCCGATATGAAAGGCATGAAAATTCGCGTAGTTTCCACCCCAACTACCAATAAATTAATTGAATTATTAAATGGCTCTCCTGCCCCAATTCCATTCGGTGAAGTTTATACCGCGTTGCAACAAGGTGTGATTGATGGTGCTGAAAATAATATTCCTTCATATAATCAAACAAGACATTCAGAAGTTGCAAAATATTATATTGAAGATCAACATACCAGTGTTCCTGATTATTTAATTGTTTCTAGTAAAACGTGGAATAAATTAGATGATAATCAGCGTAAAATTTTGCAAGAAGCAGCGAAACATTCTGAGGAGTATCAACAAAAATTATGGGATGAAGAAGTGGCAAGATCCCGTGCTGAAGCAGAAAAAACCGGAACAACCTTTATACAGGTTGATAAAAAACCATTCCGAGATGCTTTGCAACCACTTTATGAGGATTTTGCCAAAGATCCTAATTTAGCTAAAATTATTGAATCCATCAAATCTCAAGGAAATAAATAAGGAATAGTCCGATCTATTTATAGATCGGACTTTATTTCATAATTATAGTTGGAGGCATTCCAATGTTATTGGAAAAAATAAAAAAACCGATCGATAAATTTATCTCAACTTTTTCAATTATTGTGATGATTTTATTGGTTATTTGTGTTACTTGGCAGGTCTTTAGTCGTTATGTATTGAAAATGCCAAGTACTGTAACAGATGAAGTGGCAAGATTTAGTATGATTTGGGTCGGATTACTCGGCGCGTCTTATACCGTTGGATTGCAAAAGCATCTGTCCATTGATTTATTTACTCATAATCTATCAGTTAAAAAGAAAGCAATGAGTAATATATTTATTAATATTTGTATCTGTATTTTTTCTTTGTCTGTTCTGGTATTTGGTGGTGCAACTTTAGTTGCTAATGTTTATGCCACAGGACAAATATCCCCATCAATGCAAATTCCAATGGCTTATGTTTATATTGCATTACCTTTAAGTGGTATTCTAATGGTTTTTTATAGTGTTTTATTTCTCATCCAAAATATTTTTCTGCTTAAGGAGAACAAATAATGGAATGGTTACTATCATGGGAATGGTTTATTCCGCTTGTAATGTTTACATCTTTCTTTTTATTAGTCTTTTTAGGGGTGCCTATCTCTTTTTCTATCGGTATTTCAACCTTAATTTCAGGGGGATTTATGCTCCCATTAAATACCACGATGATTGTTTCAGGACAGAAAATAGCCACCGGCTTAGATAGTTTCTCATTACTTGCAATTCCTTTTTTTATTCTTGCTGGATCATTAATGAATAGTGGTGGAATTGCCACAAGATTGATTAACTTCTCTCAAGTACTTGTTGGGCGGATTCCCGGTTCCTTAGGGCATGTTAATGTATTGGCTAATATGATGTTTGGCTCAATTTCAGGGTCTGCTGTTGCCGCAGCGGCTGCGGTAGGTGGAACGATGTCACCGTTACAAAAGAAAGCGGGCTATGATCCTAGTTATTCTGCAGCAATTAATGTCACATCCTGTATAACCGGATTGTTAATTCCTCCATCAAATGTCATGATTGTTTACGCCTTAACGGCCGGTGGTATTTCAGTAGCCACGCTTTTTATGGCGGGTTATGTACCAGGTACGTTAATGGGACTCGGTATTATGGCTGTCAATTTCTTTATTGCTAAAAAACGAAAATACCCCATTTCAGAAAAACCAACACTATCATTAATTATTAAATATACTTTAGATGCTATCCCTAGTTTATTAATGGTAGTGGTTGTGATTGGAGGGATATTAGCGGGCGTTTTTACCGCTACAGAAGCCTCTGCTATTGCGGTTGTTTATACTTTTGTTTTATCTGTTCTTATTTATCGTGAAATTAAGTTTTCTCAGCTACCTAAAATCATCTTAGAATCAGTTATTACCACTTCAATTGTGTTATTCTTAATCGGGGTTTCCGTAGCAATGTCTTGGGCGATGACTAATGCGGATATTCCATATATGGTAAATGAATTATTAATGAGTGTATCAGATAACTTAATTGTTATCTTACTGATTATTAATGTACTTTTATTAGTTATTGGTATTTTTATGGATATGACGCCCGCTGTGTTGATTTTCACCCCTATTTTTCTTCCGATTGTGACAAATTTAGGGATGAGTCCAATTCATTTTGGTATTATGATGATTTTTAACTTGTGTATTGGGTTGTGTACACCACCAGTGGGAAGTGCATTATTTGTAGGATGCTCTGTATCTGGCGTTAAATTACAAGACTTAATTAAGCCTATGTTACCATTCTTTGTGGTGTTACTTGTTACATTGTTTTTAGTCACTTATATTCCGCAGTTATCATTATTCTTACCTAATTTATTGGGTTTATAATTTAAAATAGTTGTTGCCACATTAGTCGTGGTAGCAACTATTTCTTTTCCTATCTCTCATCATAGCAAATTTGTGCTATAATCTAGCATATATGTTTCCAATAGAAGTAATACCAATATGAAATTAATGGATAATCAGCGTCTTTATCAACAACTAGCTCAAGATCTTAAACAGAAGATTATTAATGGGTTTTATAAAGTCGGAGAGAAATTACCTGCTGAAAGATTTATTTCGGAAGAAATGAATGTCAGTCGCACGGTGGTAAGAGAAGCGATAATTATGCTTGAAGTGGAAGGTTTTGTTGAAGTTAAGAAAGGTTCCGGTATTCATGTTATATCATCGACACCCAAAAATTTTACCCAATCTGATGAAAATCGTGGACTGGAATTTTCCGATTGCGGTCCTTTTGAACTATTACAAGCCCGTCAATTAATTGAAAGTATCGTTGCTGAATTTGCTGCATCTCAAGTAACCAAAGAAGATATTATTGATATTATGGAAATTCAAAAAAATGCTAGACAAGAAGATCATTTTCGTGATTCAGAATGGGATTTAAAATTTCATACTAAAGTAGCACAAATTACTCGAAACAGTGCTTTGATTACTATTGTTCAAGAAATGTGGCGGCAAAGGGTGCTTAATCCTTATTGGCTCAAATTACATGAGCATATTGATGCTCGCTCTATTGATAGTTGGTGTGATGACCACGACAAAATATTAAGAGCGCTAATGAATAAGGATCCTGATGCAGCCAAAATAGCAATGTGGCAACATCTGGAACATACCAAACAGATGTTATTCAATGGTGCCAATAATGATTTTGAAATAGGTATAGATAAATATCGCTTTTCAGATAATCCAGTGATTCATCTTTCTGGTACTATTGATTCTTTGAATAAGAAAGCGTAAAACAAGATTATATAAGATAACATTCATTCAAAAGGTAAGTCATGTCAGAACAAATCTACGGTATTCACGCTGTGAGTGCTTTTTTAGAGCGTACGCCAGAACGTATTATTGAAGTTTTGGTGTTAAAAGGGCGTGAGGATAAACGCTTGCAACCTTTACTTAACGAATTACATAAATTGGGTATTAGCGTCCAATTTTTAAATCGCCAAAGTTTAGATAACAAGGCTCAAGGCGAAGTGCATCAGGGGATTATTGCTCGCGTGCAAGCGGCGAAAGAGTTAAATGAAAACGATCTTGATCAGATTTTGCAACATAAGCAAAATCCGTTTTTATTGGTGCTAGATGGGGTGACCGATCCGCATAATTTGGGGGCTTGTTTGCGTACAGCCGATGCGGCTGGGGTTGATGCGGTGATCGTGCCGAAAGATAAATCGGCTCAATTAACCTCAGTGGCTCGTAAAGTGGCTTGTGGTGCGGCGGAAACGATGCCGTTAGTTCGGGTAACAAATTTAGCTCGTACCTTGCGTGAATTGCAACAACATCACAATATTTGGGTGGTGGGTACGGCGGGTGAAGTAACGGAAACGCTTTATCAAAGTAAATTAACGGGTGCTATTGCGTTGGTGATGGGAGCCGAGGGGGAGGGTATGCGACGGTTAACCCGTGAATGTTGCGATCAATTAATCAGTATTCCAATGGCTGGGTCGGTGTCATCATTGAATGTTTCCGTTGCCACGGGAGTATGTCTGTTTGAGATTGTAAGGCAGAGATTAGGTTAACTGATAATTATTAATAGATGGGTAAAAATGGATTAGAGAATAAATCTAATCCATTTTTTTATTTGCTCTATTTTTCAGCATATGAATAAAATCGATCAGCTAACAAGCCACCAATTAAGAATATTAGGGTTGTTATTGCCAATACCACAAAACTCACCAACCACGCCCCCGATAATTGATACAGTCCCCCAATAATCATAGGGCTTAAAGATGCCATCACATAACCAATTGATTGTACAACGGAAGATGTATAGCGGTTTTCTTCTAGTGAAGATGATTTAGAAATAATCAACGAGAAGATAACAACGTATGCACCGCCACAGCCTATGCCTCCCATAATATCCCATAATAACCACCAGTCTGGCAATAAATAGAAACCAACAGGTACTAGAAACCAAGCTAATCCATCAATAATAAATAGCCATTTTTGTGAAAGTTTGAACCATTTACCAAGCAACGGCATACCTAAGCAACCAATAAATCCTAGTAAGTGAAAAATGGATACCACTACACCCGCTTTATCACTACTCATCTGAGCAAATTCCACAAGGAAACTTGGTAGCCATGCTACAACGCCATAAAAAGCAAAACAGTGACAAGAAAATGAAACCGTGAGTGCAATAATCGCTGAAACATGCTCTCTAGAAAATTGACTTAAAGAAATCGTGGATTTTTTCACCGCACTTTCTTCAATACGAATCGCAAGCCGATCATTTTTGGCTTTTTCACGGCGATAGCGTGGAATCCATAAAAATAAACTTAATAATGCAAGCAAGCTCCAACTAGCTAACGCCCAACGCCAATCCAATAAATGGCTCATTGGGACAGTGAGTGAAGATGTGATCATTCCCCCTAAACTCATGCCTAACACCATCATTCCTGTCATAAAACTCGCATTAGATTTAAAATCACGGGCAATAATTAATAATCCTAGCAGGTTGCCAATAGTGAGTGATAAGCCAATAATAATGGTACCTGATAGCATAAAGCCAGTATCGCCAACGGCTCGTAAAATCGAACCCAAAGTAACACCAATAAGACTTAACATTACGGAATTTTCAATTCCCATTTTACCGATAATTTTTGATGCAAAGGGGGTAAACAAACCAAAACAAAGGACAGGAATCGTGGTTAATACACCAGCAAACACAGGTGACATGGCAAGACTGGCTTTTACTTCACTGATAACAGGGGGAAGTGAAGTAATTGGAGCACGTAAATTTAAGGATAGGGTAAGAAAGGCGAAAAACATCACCCATTTCATACGACTACGGCGTGTTTTGACTGATTGCATAAAATAATCTCCGTAAAATATTAAATAACCGAGTTAATATTGGTTAATTCATAGTCTGAACTCACCAATTTAAAAGATGAAACTAAATTTGAAGTTACATAAACTTTTTGATCTTTGCTGATAAAGATGGCTGCAAAATGCGGTATTTTTTCAATGAATTTCAATCCGTCTTCAAGCCCTTTGAAATAAACTTGAGTAGATAAAATTTCCCCTTCAACAGAACGATCAGAAATAATGGTGACACTGTCTAATTGACTTTCAAAAGGATAGCCTGTATTGGGATCGATAATATGATGATAAGATTTACCTTGAATTTCCGTATATTTTTCATAATTGCCCGATGTCACAATGGATTTATTTTTCACAGCAACAATGCCGACATATTGCCCACGTTTTGCAAAGGGTTGTTGAATCCCGACTTTCCATTGACCTTGAGCATTGTGTGGTGCTTCACCAAACGCAATCACATTTCCCCCTAAATCAATAATGCCAGCATAAATTTGATACTGGGCTAACAATTGAACAAGGCGATCCGCAATATAGCCTTTCGCAATTGCTCCAAGATCAAATTGCATGCCAGCTTTACTTAAAAATACGGTTTGTTTCTTTGCATCAAGAACAATATCGTGTGGATTAATCAATTTTAATGACTGAGCAACGTTTTGTTCTGTAGGTAAATGATGTTGTTGGAAACTCGTTTTCCATAACCGAGTAAGAGAACCTATAACCGCATTAAATCCCGAATTAGGTGCTAAACTGGCTAAGGTCGCCTGTTGAATAAGGTCAAAAACATCACTGCTTACTTGAACAGGCGACAATCCTGCCGCCTGATTAATTGACATCACTTCTGAATAAGGGCGATTGACAGTGAATTTATCTTCAAGGTTTTTAACCAATTGATAAACAGCTACTTTTATTTCATCAACAATTGGCGTAAATACCGTAATCGTATTTACTGTTCCCATTGCGATAAACGTCGTCACTGATTTTTCTACCATACAACCGCCTAATATTAATGGCTAAATTTGATTAGCACAGTTTTTACCTGCAACATAACCATAGAACATTGCCATAGAGTGGCTAACCCCTTTCATACAAATTGGGTATTCCACGGCAACACGGTTACCCTGTACGTTACCTGCCACATACAATCCTTTGATCACATTACGATCCACATCATAGGTATGTGAATCTTCATCACTTTCTAAGCCACCTAAACAGGTTAACATCGTCGTCGTGACAAAACGCACTGCGTAGAATGGTCCTTGGTTAATAGCAAACAAACGTGATGGCGATTTAGCAAAATCTTCATCATAACCGGCTTGTGCTAATTGGTTGTAACGTTCAATGGATTTCAATGCGGTTTCTTGATCAATATCTAATTGAGCAAGCAATTCTGGCAAAGTATCTGCAACCAGCACATTACCTTCATCCACTTCATGTTGGAACTCTTTATCGCCAATATGACTGAGTGAACATTTCGGATGATTTTTCACTTCATCATTGTCGTAATAAGACACGGTGCCATGTGCTGCTGGCATATAGGCAAGTTGTTCACGCCATTGGTTATCAAAGAGTTGATAACAGATATTATCTGGCTGCATTTCAATTTGATTTTCCAATTGTTGACCCGGTACTTCTTCGTTCATAAAGCGTTTGCCATGTTTGTTTAAGAACAAGAATGGGTTATTACCTAAGCCACCTGCCATACCAAATGGACCACCCATGTTGTGAGTCATTGGAGCATGATGTTGTTGGATTCTTGCTCCGATTTGAGCACCAAGTTTATGACCATCACCAGTATTGGTTAAATTACCTTCCACATCACGGTTAAGCCAAATATTTTTCACTCCACTTTCGCTGATTTCAGGACAATAATGATCCACCATTTTTTTATTGCTACCATAATCCCCAGTGGCTAATACCACGCCACGTTTGGCGATAATACGAACGTATTTGCCTGTTGCGGCATTACGAGCAATTACGCCTGTCACTTTGTCGCCGTCTTTCAATAATTTTTCCACAAAATGACCAAAGCGTGCATCAACATTACCTGTATCTAATGCTTTTTGGAAGTTAGCATTAATCATTGGTGCTTGGCTTGGCACAAAATGCACAGATGTTGGATAAGTTGGGTAGTCTTCGTTTTTATAGTTATAATGCGGTGGTAAAGGATGTTCCATTGGCTCTAAGAAGAAATCCGCATGCTCATCTGGTACTGGAGAGCGTTGGGTTTCACAAATCCACATATCCGGTTTCGCACTAATAAACCAATCAAATACATCTGCACAGTTTTTCGCCCAGCGAGAAACGATCGGACGTTTGATACGATAGCTACATTCACGCATAAAACGGTCGACCATTTCATCCACATTGAAATTATCTCGTCCCCAACGAGCTTGGACTTTACCATTGATAATGGCATATTCCCCACTACGACATTGTGGACTGTCAGCTTTCTCAATAACAACGACTTTCGCCCCTTCTTCCGCAGCAGCACGCACCGCACAAGTACCCGCTACACCACAACCCACAATCACCACATCGGTTTCAATGTTTTCTTCAATTTGAGATTCATCCACCGAAAGTTCATCTGGTAACCAAGGTAACTCAGGTAATTTATTTTTACTCATTTTTGTTCCAGTGGCTTTAGCAATAATCCGATCTACGGCTTCTAATACAGATTGACAGCTTTCCGTTGCACCACTCACTACATCAACATCATCGGTACCGTCTTTTTCTTTAATACGGCGAGCCATTTCAGTAAAGGCATCAATCGTCACCCCTGGAGCTAAACTCTTTCCTGTCACATCAATTTTTTGAATAGAAACTCTGTCTAAGGTTACTTCCACATGAACCATACCATGGAAATCAGCAAAACGTTCTACATAAGTACCGGGTACAAATTCTTTGCGTGGAGCTTGTTTATTCAGATAGGATTTTTCTTCTTTCTCCATTGAAGGGCCAATAATATCCCATACCGTTTCTGGCACATGGCGAGCTTTACAATCTTCAATGTGCATGAAATTTAAAACTTCTTCCCCATTTTTGATTTTTTGCAACCAACGTGGCTCAACAATAATGGCTTTACCAATAGAGACTAAATCAAAACCATGAGCAAAGGCATTATCCAAATCTTTCGCTTGTTTAATACTACCCACGCCCATTACTGGAATTTTTGCCAAGGTTTCAGAACGGTTTTGAATTAATTTATCAATTAACGGTTGTTTGTCGTGTAAATCAATAATAGATGTTTGCACTGCCTGACCAGTGGAGAAATGTAAATAATCCAGCCCTTTGTGAGCTAATTTCTCTAGCAAGAATAAGGTGTCATCATAATTAATCCCCGGTTTTTCCAATTCTTCAGGTGAAAAACGATAGCCGACAACAAAGGGTTTATCACCCAAACATTTTTTAACTGTGGATTTTACCACATCCACAATCGCTAATGGAAATCTAGCTCGTTTTTCAATATCGCCACCCCATTGGTCATCACGACGATTAGAGTGCGGTGAAAAAAATTGTTGAATTAAATAGGTATTGGCACCATGAATTTCTACCCCAGCAAAGCCTGCTTTAATCGCTCTTTCGGTGGCTAAACCAAAATCAACAATCAATTGATCAATTTCATCTACAGTTAATGCTTTCGGTTCAACACAACCGTGACGACAGGCTGCAATTGCACTAGGCGCAATCGCTACACTACCATCAGGAAGTAGTTCAGGGCGAACCATACGTCCACCATGATAAATTTGCATAATTGGCACCGAACCTTGTTGTTTGATTGCTTCTGCAATTTTGGCTAATCCTGCAATATGATCATCGGTAGATAAGCCGACACCACCGGGAAATGCCATACCATTACGTTGCACATAACCACACTCCACCACAATCGCCCCAACATCTTTGGCACGTTCACGATAGTAAGTGACTAATTCATCATTCACAAAACCATTTTCATCGGCAGATTGTGTTGTCATTGGTGCCATAAATACCCGATTTTTCAGTGTTACGCCAGATGCTAGCGTTAATTGTTCAAAAGCAGTTGTCATATATAAAATCCCCTTGATTTTTATGTTATTTGGTTAAGCCTAAGGCATTATCTAATAAAAGCGTAATCGCTAAACTGGCAGAATAACCGTCTTTAGGGCGTTCTGTAATCACTTGCCCTGTATTCGCATTCATCCAGTTGTTAGCATGCCACACTCTGCCAACTGACCCCTGTACGATCAATGACGGCAACACTGGAATTGTTGCATCAACGCTAAGTTGGTATTGATTTTTACGAGCATACCAGTTTTCATTACCAACATAGCTAGCCGTCATTGCACGTTGTTGTCCATTGCTTACTTTGGCCCAGTTAAAATTTAAACCATAGCTATCCATTGGACGGCTTTTAAATGGACCATTTAAAATCACCCCAGCACTCACAAAGCTAGACAATCCACCATTGTTAATATCATCAAATGTTTTGGATAATGATGCGTAAGCACTTAATGTAGTGGCACTTGGCTGTTTTTCACTACCATCATCTAAACGCCAAAATAATTTTTTTATCCCCGCATGCATACCTGTTACGCCACTAAGCTGTTTTTTATCTACCACTAAAGGATCGGCATCAACAAAACGATGCGTATTGTGGAAAAAAGTTAATTCCCAAGTCAATGGGTATTTGCTTTGACTATTTCGCCACTCTTCTGTGCGAGAAAGACCTGCTAACCATAAATTTCCTGTTGGATGTTTGCTATTCCAACCGTTATCCCAACCATTCGTGAATGGATAATCTGAGAATGTTCGCCAGCCACTTGCACTAAACTCTAAACTTGGCGTAAGTTTATAAGCTACCCGACCACCCCATGCAGAATAAATCACTGGGCTAAATGCGGCGGTTTTGTGCAATAAAGGATTTACACAACTAAATTCAAAATTACACAAAGATTTGCCGTAATAAAACCCGGGATTACTTCTACCCACTTCAATAGACAAACGATCATCAAACAGTTTTTGTTCATAGGTCAATTTTGTTAAATGAGCAACTTTAGGGATATAAGGTGGGGGATTACCCACTAAAATATCGCCCGCTTGAGAGCCAAAATTGAAGTTTTTGTGATAAGGTGCCCAAGCATAGGAAAAATGGAAATTACCGCCTTTGATAGATGCTAATTTTTGTAAATCTGCATCAAATCCAGCCATCACAATAACAAGCTGTTCATTTTTCCCTTTCTGGATACCCATATCAAAGTTATCAAAATAGAGATAAGATGACATTAAGTGCGGTTTAATTCCGTGCTGTTCTAGCCAATTCCCCACATCGCTTAATGGTTTTTGAGATTCCGTTTCGGCTTGAGCTGTGATTGCTCCCAACGTTATTACTGAACAGCATAATCCTTGCATTAATTTAGAATGATTGATTTTCATAACAACCCCTTAGTTATTTTTTACTTTTAATTTAAACCCAACAAGACCACCGATAATAGATACGGTAATCATGGCAATAAATGAGGAACTGTAAGTACCTAATGTGCTTAGCAACAAGGCACAGGCATAAGGTGATAAAATACCTGCGGCAAAATTAAACATCATGGTGAAACCAGATACTTTACCAATCACTTCTTTTGGATAGGTTCTTGCAATGAAAGAGAGTGTGATTGGTGAAATGAAACTTTGGAATAAACCTAGAATAAGTAAACAAATAATTAATCCGGCAGTTTCGGTGTATTGTGTAATAACAAAACTAAAAATTGCGGAAATTAAGAAACAGACTAAAATAACTAAGTTATCCTTTTGTCCTTTTAGCCAAATACCTGCAACAGCACCACCGAGTGGTGAACCGATGGCATAGGCAATAGAATAGTAGAACATTAAGTCTGCTCCGTGAATTTGCCCTAAACCTAATTCCGTACCAATAAAACCAGCTCCCACAGAGTTTACGGATTGTTGTAGCCAAGTACTACAAAATAGACTAACAACACCGATGAGAACTAATGGTTGTAAGAGTTTAAATTCAGTAGCTGTTTGTTGCATCGGAGATGGTACATCAAGCTCAACTGGTTCTAATTTCGGACAGAAAATCACAATTAAAGTAAGGACAATACCGGTTAAATTAATTAAAGAAAGATAATAGAAAACGGTTCCCCAATCTTCCACATAAGTCACTAAACGAGGAACTAACACAAAGCCAATCGCAATCCCGATAGAGACTGCCATACCTTGCAAACCTGTTACTATGCCATGTTCATTTTGTTTAAACCATTGTCTTGCCACAAGCGTAATGGACACCATAATCGGTCCTGTACCTAAACCTTGAAATGCACGGCTCAAGAAAATGCCCCACACTTCATTGCCTAGATTGGCCATCACCACGTTACCGCAGATAACCAGTGCCAAACAAAGCACATAAATTTTCGTTACGCCAAATTTATCTACCAAAATACCGCCAGCCATCACGGATAATACGATAAATAAATTAAACGTACTCATTGATGCGGTAATAATAGTCGGTGGAGCAAGATGAGAAGAAGATGAAATACTGTCAACAATGGTAACTGGTGCAATGAGAATTAATGACGTTGATGCGGTGACAATAAACATCACAAATAACACGAACCATCTAAATTTGGAATACATAAATAACTCCTTTGTTAGTGCTTATGGGAATGAGAAAAGTGTCGATATGAACTACTTGTTATTTTTCGTACGATATAACTATGCTGTAGAGCAAGAGAAAGTGGAAATGTGATTTCTGTAAATGGTTATTTATTTTTTGCATAACTAAAAACAGCTTAATTGAGATGTTTAATTGAGATGTTCAATAGGGTGTTTTTATCGCGGACGATTAAGTAAGTTGCCAGTTACATTTCTTCAATACTTTTCCGTATCAATACGGAAAATTTCGCTATGTACATTTTGGCTTAAATAATTATGATAATAACTAGACATTTCATTTTTAAGCGACAACAACGCAGGTAGAACTGAAACAGTTATCGGTTCTGATTGTTCATCAATTTATTGGGGAGAATATTATGTTAGCAAAAAATTTCCTATGGGGTGGGGCAGTAGCCGCCCATCAATTGGAAGGTGGCTGGAAAGAAGGGAACAAAGGATTAAGTGTTGCCGATGTGATGACCGCTGGAGCCCATGGTGTAGAACGTGAAATTACCGATGGTGTGTTACCTGGTAAATATTATCCAAACCATGAAGCCATCGATTTTTATCATCGCTATAAAGAAGATATTGCCCTGTTTGCGGAAATGGGGTTTAAATGTTTTCGTACGTCGATTGCTTGGACAAGAATATTTCCGAAAGGCGATGAACTTGAGCCCAATGAAGCGGGATTACAATTTTATGATGCGTTGTTTGATGAATGTTTAAAGAATGGCATAGAACCGGTGATTACGCTCTCTCATTTCGAAATTCCCTATCATTTAGTCACCCAATATGGTGGTTTTCGTAATCGTAAGTTAATTGACTTTTTTGAGCGTTTTGCACGGGTTTGTTTTGAGCGTTTTCATCAAAAAGTGAAATATTGGATGACTTTTAATGAAATTAATAATCAAGCCAATTTTAATCGTGACTTTACTACTTTCACCAATTCTGGCTTAGTGTTTAACGACGGAGATAATCGTGAAGCTATTATGTATCAAGCCGCACATTATGAATTGGTAGCCAGTGCTCGTGCGGTGAAAATTGCTCATGAAATTAATCCTGCACTAAAAGTGGGCTGTATGATTCAATTTAGCCCTATTTACCCTGCTACTTGCCGCCCGGAAGATGTGTTGATGTCACAAAAATCCATGCAAAAACGCTTTTATTTTGCTGATGTACATAGTTTTGGGCGTTATCCGAAACACATTACTGAATATTGGACAAGAAAAAATATTGTTATTGATTTTACTGAGCAAGATCAAGCGGATCTGTTGGCAGGTACCGTAGATTATATAGGCTTTAGTTATTATATGTCTTTCGTTACCCAATATAATCCTGATAACCCTTATTTTGATTACGGCGAAGAGACGGATTTCGTGCAAAATGATTTTGTGCCACGTTCCGATTGGGGCTGGCAGATTGATCCCGTAGGCTTGCGGTATTCGTTAAATTACCTCACTGATACCTATCGTTTGCCATTGTTTATTGTAGAAAATGGTTTCGGAGCGATTGATGAACCGAGTGATGATGGTATGGTACATGATGATTATCGTATTGATTATTTAAAAGCGCATATTGAGCAAATGAAAAAAGCGGTGGACGAAGACGGTGTCGTATTAATGGGATATACTCCTTGGGGTTGTATTGATTTAGTTTCTGCCGGCACGGGTGAGATGAAAAAACGCTATGGTTTTATTTATGTGGATAAAGACAATCAGGGCAACGGTAGTCTTGCTCGTTCTCGTAAAAAATCATTTTATTGGTATCAACAGGTTATTCAAACAAATGGTGAACAATTATAAGGAGAGTTGTATGAAAAAAGCATTAATTATTTGTGCCGCGGGCATGTCTTCTTCGTTAATGGCAAAAAAAACCACGGATTTTTTAAAATCCAAAGAACATGATATTAGCATTGATGCGGTATCTGCTACTGAAGGGCAAAAAGCCATTGAATCTGGGGCGTTTGATTTGTATTTAATCAGTCCGCAAACAAAAATGTATTTGGCGAAATTTACTGAACTCGGGCAAAAAGTAGGTAAACCTGTGGAAAGTATTCCACCACAGGCCTATGTACCCATTCCTATGGGCGTTGAGAAATTAGCCAATTTGGTGTTGGAAAAAATCTAGCCTAAGCAAAGGGGTAGGGTATGTTTAATAAAAAAGAAATTGCCATTTTGCAATATTTATTCGACAACCAAGATCGCTTTGTCACTAGTGAGCAATTGGGATTGCAGTTAAATTGCTCTGACCGTACCATACGTCATTATATTAAAAGCCTTAATTCGGAATTGCCCCAATACGGGGCAAGTTTGCTGGCAAAACAAGGAAATGGCTATCAATTACAGATTGAAAATCTCGATCAATTTAGACCGCAGTTACAGCTTAGCCGTCCGCGTAGAGCAATTGAAAACAAGCAGGATCGGCAAAAATATATTTTACAACAACTTTGTTTTAATCAACCGCATATTTTATTTGATCGGCTTGAACAAGAGCTGTTTGTCAGTCGTTCGACCTTGTCGGCGGATTTTAAAGAAATCAGTGATCTGATTAAACCCTATCAATTAATTTTACGAAGTAAAGCCAATCAAGGAGTAAGCATTCAGGGCAGTGAACAAAATTACCGCAGTTTTATCATGGATTATTTCTTTAAGGAAAATTTCGGTGATGCCATTAATCGTTATATTGGTAACGCTATTTTTGTCGATGAAATTCGTTTTGAACAGTTACTACAAATTATTTTAGAAGAATGTCGCAAAGGTAAATTGTATTTGGCAGATTTTATGTTACAAAATTTAGCTTTGCATATTTTATTGGCAATTAAGCGGATTAAAACAGGGCATAAACTGAATATTAACCTTGATCAACATGAATTAAACGAACATGTCAATGAAAGTCGAGTGGCAGAAAATATTATTGCTAGAATTAAAGCGGAAAATCATGTGAGCATGCCACAAAGTGAAATTGATTATATTACTTTGCAGTTACTCGCCAAAGGCAAACGCCATTCTTCTCAGCTTTCTGAGCAAGCTCAACAACAAGCAGAAATTAAACGACGGATTGAACAAATTGAGCAAGCCTTACAAGTTCAATTACAAGATGATGAAAGCTTATTGCAAGCTATTTCGCAGCATTTGCAGTTACTCATCACAAGACTAAAAAATCATATCACATTGGAGAATCCCCTTTGTCAAGAAATTAAGCAAAATTACCAAGGGATTTTTCAATTAGTGCGGTCAAATTTTGCCGAGTTTCCAGCATTTGACGGCATGGAAGTCAGTGATGATGAATATTCCTATTTAACCTTGCATATTCTCGGTGCTATTGAGCGTTATCAAAATAAGAAAAAATTAAATGTACTGGTAGTTTGCGCTACGGGCTATAGCGCGGCACAATTTATTAAAAATCGCCTTGCCTACGAGTTTAATGACAGCCTGAATATTAAAGATGTGGTGAGTTATTATGAATTAAGCGATCAGGTGTTGGCAGGTATTGATTTTATTGTATCTTCAGTGGATTTGTCTAATTTGGTATTTAAAGTACCGGTGATCCATTCTAGTATTTTTCTTAAAAATGAAGAATTTGAGAAAATTAGACAACTTATTAAACAGCTTAAAACCCATGATGTGCCGTTTGATCCTATTTTACCGACAGATTCGCTTAATCAGAATAAGCAAGACTTATTATTACGTTTTTTCCGCCCTGATTATTTTCTGCTCGGTGAACAAGGGATCAGTAAAAAGCAACTTATCGGACAACTTATTGATCGTTGTGCTGGGCAGGAAAATGAAAAATATGTGCGCCGTATGCGTGAGCAAATTCAGCAACGAGAAAATTTAAGTTCAGTGGCATTTAGCCCTTATCTTGCAGTGCCACATCCGATAAAACCCGTGGGCGAACAATGTAAAATTGCCGTGGGACTTGTGCCAAAAGGATTAGTTTGGGATGAAATGCATCCCCATATTCAGCTAGTATTTTTAATTTCACCATCACAATATGGCAATGCAGATCTAAAGGTTATTACCTCTGCCATGGTGAAATTAAGTGAGGATGAACGAGCCCAGCAAAAAATGGCACAATGCCAAGATTTCGATCAATTTATTCAACTTTTTTCATCATTTATCTAGGAGTATCCACATGGAACAACAAACTATGTCGCAAGAAGATCTACAGGTGGTCGCTTTTGAAATTATTGTCCACAGTGGCGATGCCCGCAGTCTTATTCATCAAGCCCTGAGTTTAATGAAACAAGGGGAATTTAGCCAAGCACAATGCCAGTTAGATGAAGCCAATAAAAATTTATTGGAAGCACATAAATCGCAAACAAGTCTGTTAAAAGACTATGCCTGCGGTACGGTGATCAACATGGAAATTATTATGGTGCATGCACAAGACCATTTAATGTCAACCATGTTATTACATGAAATCGCCCTTGAATTTTTAGCATTGCATCAAAAAATAGCGGAGCAGGTATAGTATGTCAACGCTTTCCCATCGCCAACAAATGACCTTGCGATCGTTATATTTCAATCGCTTTTTATGGGTACGTTATGCGGCAGCCTTGTTATTTTTTACCACGTTATTATGGACTTGTGCCATGTGGTTATCACAAGCCAGCCTATTGGTCATACCTGCGGTGTTGTTATTGTTACTTGGCACGGCCTATGTGGAACAAGTCAGACTTTATTATCGCCATAATGCTCAAGCCCCTTGGACGTACGCTATTTTTAAACTGCTTTTAATCAGTCATGTAGGGTTATTGGGTTTGTTGTTTACGCCCTATGCCAAGGCATTATTCCCTTTTGTTCGAGATCCACACAGCATTGTATTGGTGGGATATATGGGGATTGCTATTTTGTTGATAAGTGGGGTATTGCGAAAACTATACCGTATCCGCACTAACCAAGACAGCCATTATCATCATATTATAGCGTACCAAAAACAACTCAACTTAAAAGGAGATTCCCGATGAATGGTATCTTTCAATTGCTCGAAAAATATTTAATGGGTCCAATGGCAAAAATTGCAGCCTTTAAATCCGTGCGTGCCATTATGGCAGCAGGGATTGCCAGTATTACCTTTACCATTGTAGGATCGCTATTTTTGGTATTTAATGTATTACCCACCACGTTCACTTTTTTACAAGATTTTTTCAATGACACTTTTTTTAGAATCAGCGATCTTTATTTGCTCGTGTATAAAGCCAGTATGGGTATTTTAGCGATTTATTTTGTGATCGTTATTAGTTATGAATACACCAAAATTCATCAACAGGAAGATGAATTGAATGTCTCGCCGTTAAATGGGGCGTTATTAGCAGTGTTTGCCTTTTTCCTATGTGTACCAGAATTATTGTTCGTGGATGGTAAAATGCAACTATTGGCGGCCAGCAAGACGCTGAACGGTTGGACGATTGGTGGCAATGGACCCGACCGACTTGGTACCGTGGGGATTTTCACGGCCATTATTATGGCATTATTATCGGTAAAAATTTACTGTTTTTGTGTGAAACGCAATTTCGTGATTAAAATGCCCGAAGCCGTTCCTGAAGGTGTGGCACGTTCCTTTACGGCCTTAATTCCAGCTTTTGCGGTGGCATTGGTGGTATTAGTGATTAACGGTACTTTTGTGCTCCTTGGTACAGATATTTTCAAAGTAATTGCTATTCCTTTTGCTTTTGTCACTGACATTGCCAACAGTTGGCTTGGTTTAATGGTGATTTTGTTCTTAATCCACGCCTTATGGATTGTCGGTATTCACGGTGCTAGCCTAATTATGGCATTTGTAAAACCGATTTTACTGATTAATCTACAAGCTAACATTAACGGCGAAGTTGTTCCTTATGCGGGAGAGTTTAATAATAGTTTTGTGTTGTTAGGCGGCTCAGGCGCTACGCTCGGTTTAACTTTGTTTATTGCTTTTCTTGCTCGTTCCCAACAATTACGTATTTTGGGTAAAGCATCTGTTGCTCCCGGCATTTTTAATATTAACGAACCAATCATCTTTGGCTTGCCAATTGTTTATAATCCTTATTTAGCCATTCCATTCTTTTTTGCCCCAATGGTCAGCGCATCTCTTGCTTATTGGGCGATTAAATTAGAATGGATTAACCCAATTATTGCCTATATTCCTTGGCCATCTCCTGCGGGTATTGGTGCATTTATTGGTACGGCGGGCGATTGGCGAGCATCTATTTTAGCATTGCTTTGCGCTGTGGTCGCTTGGTTAATTTATCTACCGTTTATTAGAATGTATGACAATAAATTGTATAAAGAAGAACAAGTCGCGGTGCAGGCATAAAACGGTGGTAAAAAAGACCGCACTTTTAACAATGAATTATCAGTGAAAAGTAACAGGAGTAAAATATGGCATTTGCAGAAAATTTCTTATGGGGCGGTGCGATTGCAGCTAATCAAGCAGAAGGCGGTGTATTAGAAGGCGGTCGGGGACTGTCCAATGTGGACTTAATTCCCCACGGCGAAGACAGGTTAGCGGTGATCAAAGGGGAGCTGAAAATGTTTGACTTTGATGATCTGCATTTTTATCCGGGGGTCAACGCCATTGATATGTATCATCATTATCTTGATGACATTAGATTGTTTGCTGAAATGGGGTTTAAAACTTTTCGTTTATCCATTTCTTGGGCTCGTATTTTTCCTAAAGGGGATGAGCTTGAACCTAATGAAGAAGGTTTGCTTTTCTATGAAAAGCTATTTAAAGAAATGCGTAAATATAATATTGAACCTTTGGTTACCCTAGCCCATTTTGAGATCCCAATGCACTTAGTGAAAGAATATGGATCGTGGCGAAATCGTAAAGTTATTGATTTTTTCTGCCGTTATGCAGAAACGGTATTTAAACGCTATAAAGGGCTGGTTAAATATTGGCTGACGGTCAATGAAATTAATATCTTATTGCATGGATCTTTTATGGGCGCAGGGCTTTATTTTGAGCCAAGTGAAAACAAAACCCATGTAAAATATCAAGCCGCGCATAATCAATTAGTGGCTAGTAGTCGTGCTACCAAAATTGCTCATGAAATTGATCCGGAAAATAAAATAGGTTGTATGTTAGCAGCCGGCGTGCATTATCCCTACAGTTGTCATCCACAAGATTATTGGGCAACTATTGAACGGGATCATCATGAATATTTCTTTACTGATGTGCAAGCCCGTGGTTATTATCCAAGTTACGCACTTAAATTTTTTGAGCGTGAACACATTGATCTGCATGCAGAGCCGAGTGATTTTGACGATCTTAAACATACGGTAGATTTTGTTTCCTTTTCCTATTATTGTTCTCGTACGATCAGTGGCGTAGAAGGTCATGGTGAACTGAATCCGGGCAATTTGTTACAATCGACCAAAAATGAATACCTCGCTAGTTCCCAATGGGGCTGGCAAATTGATCCATTAGGGTTACGTAGCACCTTAAATGTCATGTACGATCGTTATCAAAAACCGCTATTTATTGTGGAAAATGGTTTAGGGGCGATTGACGAACCTGATGCCAATGGTTACGTAGAAGATGATTATCGTATTGATTATTTACGTTCCCATATTGCAGCGATGAAAGATGCGGTGGAAATTGATGGGGTAGATTTGATTGGTTATACCACATGGGGATGTATTGATCTGGTGTCTGCTGGCACAGGACAAATGAGCAAGCGTTATGGCTTTATTTATGTGGATCTTGATGATGCTGGACAAGGGAGTCTAAAACGTACACCTAAAAAATCTTTCTATTGGTATAAAAAAGTTATTGCATCAAACGGCGAAGATCTCGCTTAAACGGCGATTTTTCGCCACTATCATTCGCCATTATCTCCGCATAATGGCGACATCATCAGTTAATTTAGGAGAAAATCCGCTATGAACGGCATCTTTCAATTGCTCGAAAAATATTTAATGGGTCCAATGGCAAAAATTGCAGCCTTTAAATCCGTGCGTGCCATTATGGCAGCAGGGATCGCTAGTATCACCTTTACCATTGTAGGATCATTTTTCTTAGTGTTTAATGTATTGCCCCAAACCTTTAGTTTCCTACAAGGCTTTTTTGATGATACCTTTTTCCGTATCAGTGATCTGTATATTTTGGTTTATAAAGCGACCATGGGCTTGTTGGCATTGTATTTTGTAATTGTGATTGGCTATGAATACACTAAAATTCATGAACAGGAAGATGACATCAAGGTTTCCCCTTTAAATGGTGCTTTACTCGCGGTGTTTGCTTTTTTCTTGTGTGTGCCGGAACTGTTTTATGCAGACGGAAGAATTCAGCTGTTTAGCGATGCCAACACGATTAATGGTTGGACAATTGGTGGCAGTGGTCCCGATCGTATGGGAACAGTAGGGATCTTCACGGCGATTATCATGTCTTTACTCACTGTTAAAATTTATTGCCTTTGCGTGAAACGCAATTGGGTAATCAAAATGCCTGAAGCTGTTCCAGAAGGGGTTGCTCGTTCCTTTACGGCATTAATCCCTGCCTTTGCGGTCGCATTGGTGGTATTAATCATTAGCGGTACTTTCGTTGCATTGGGTACAGATATTTTTAAAGTGATCGCGATTCCTTTTGCTTTCGTTACAGACATTGCGAATAGTTGGCTCGGTTTAATGGTGATCTTCTTTTTAATCCATGCCCTTTGGATCGTGGGTATTCATGGTGCAAATATTATCACTTCTTTCTTAGTCCCGATTGTGTTAAGTAATCTACAAGCTAATGCTAACGGCGCCAATATTCCTTTTGCTGGTGAATTTTACAACAGTTTTGTGTTTCTTGGTGGATCGGGTGGTACATTAGGTTTAACCTTGTTTATCGCTTTTCTCGCTCGCTCTCAACAATTGCGAATCTTAGGTAAAGCATCCATTGCACCGGGAATCTTCAATATTAACGAACCGATTATTTTCGGCTTACCTATTGTTTATAACCCTTATTTAGCCATTCCGTTCTTCCTTTCCCCTATGGTGACAGCGTCCATGGCATATTGGTCAATTAAACTCCATCTCGTCAGTCCAATTATCGCTGCCGTTCCTTGGCCATCCCCAGCCGGTATTGGTGCATTTATTGGTACCGCGGGTGACTGGCGTGCTGCGCTATTAGCCTTGTCCTGCGTATTTGTCTCTTGGCTGATTTATCTGCCATTTGTGAAAGTGTATGATAATAAGTTGTTTAGGGAAGAGAGTAGTACAGACTAAATCAGTAAAATGATCATTATGCTCAAAAACTGCGGTGGGAATCACCGCATTATTATCTGATAATGAAATAATGCTGTTATGGTGTAACGCATTACATAGTTTATCAGTTCAATAAATCGTTTAGGCTAACGGCTTTTTTACATAATTCTGAAAATTCGCTGTAATTAACGTCGATTTTTTGATACATTACGCATAATTTTTCTATATCTTATTTAACGAACATCTATTAGCGGAATTCTTATGTTATTCAAAAAAATTCGGGGTTTATTCTCCAATGATTTATCTATTGATTTAGGTACAGCAAATACTTTAATTTATGTAAAAGATCAAGGGATTGTACTTGATGAACCTTCTGTGGTGGCAATTCGTCAAGGGCGAGCAGGGCAACGTAGTATTGCAGCGGTGGGTAAAGACGCTAAAATGATGCTAGGTCGTACTTCCAACAATATTGAAGCTATTCGTCCGATGAAAGACGGTGTAATCGCCGATTTCTTTGTGACGGAAAAGATGTTGCAATACTTTATTAAACAAGTACATAGTGGTAATTTCCTGCGTCCAAGTCCACGCGTGTTAATTTGCGTGCCAGCAGGGGCAACGCAAGTTGAACGTCGTGCCATTAAAGAATCAGCAATTGGTGCTGGCGCCAGAGAAGTCTATTTAATTGAAGAACCGATGGCGGCGGCAATTGGTGCGGGATTGCCAGTATCTACCCCAACTGGGTCAATGGTGATTGATATCGGTGGCGGGACCACAGAAATTGCGGTGATTGCTCTAAATGGTTTAGCTTATTCTTCTTCCGTGCGTATTGGTGGAGATAAATTTGACGAAGCGATTATTTCTTATGTGCGTAAAACCTTTGGTTCGATCATTGGTGAAGCTACCGCAGAGCGCATTAAACATGAAATCGGTGTGGCTTATATTGAATCTGATGACGATGTACTTGAATTAGAAGTTCACGGCTTGAATTTATCCGAAGGTGTGCCACGTCCATTTACCCTGACTTCTCGTGATGTGTTAGAAGCCATTAGTCAGCCATTAAAAGGCATTATTGATGCAATTCGTTCTGCTTTAGAAGAATGTAAACCTGAGCATGCTGCCGATATTTATGAATACGGTATCGTATTAACCGGCGGCGGCGCCTTATTACGTAATATTGCACACTTAGTCAGTAAAGAAACTGGCGTACGTGTCGTGGTGGCAGATAATCCATTAACTTGTGTTGCATTAGGTGGTGGAGAAGCTTTGCATATGATTGATATGCATGGTGGCGATATTTTTAGTGATGATATTTAAATAAATACAGTGAAAAAAGTGCGGTGATAAATTTTCTATTTTTGCACCGCACTTTTTACTTTGTTTTGGATTGGCTATGAAACCTATTTTCGGAAAAGCCCCGCCATTGGGATTACGTTTATTTCTCGCCGTAACAGCCTCTATTGTGCTGATTCTTTCTGACGGGCAAAGTAATGCGATGATTAAAGCGCGTAGTGCGCTGGAAACCTTTGTCGGTGGTTTATATTATTTAGCTAATACTCCTCATACAGTGCTTGATAGTGTTTCTGACAATCTCATTGATACCAATAAACTGCAAATTGAAAATCGCGTATTGAAAGCACAATTACGAGAAAAAAATGCGGATTTATTATTGTTGGATCAATTAAAAGTAGAAAATCAACGCCTACGTTTATTACTCAATTCGCCATTACGCACTGATGAATATAAAAAAATTGCCGAAGTATTAACCGCAGAAAGTGATACTTATCGTCAACAAGTGGTGATTAATCAAGGCAGAGGAACGGGGGCCTATGTGGGGCAACCAGTGATTGATGAACGTGGCGTGGTTGGGCAAATTATCTCAGCCGGTGAAGATAGTTCTCGAGTCTTGTTATTGACAGATGTTACTCACTCTATTCCTGTGCAGGTATTGCGTAATGATGTACGAACCATTGCAAGTGGAACTGGTCGGGCAGATGAACTATCCCTTGATAATGTGCCACGTTCAGTGGATATTGTAAAAGGGGATTTACTGGTGACTTCTGGTTTAGGAGGGCGTTTCCCAGAAGGTTATCCCGTTGCGGTGGTTGAGACTGTTTCTCGAGATGGTTCTAACTATTTTGCTACTATTACCGCTAAACCCTTGGCTTCCTTAGAACGATTACGTTATGTTTTACTCCTTTGGTCCAGTGCGGAAGATATGCATAAGGTTCAGGCACTTTCACCGGAAGAAGTACGTAATGCTGTGCAACAACGATTAGGGAATACATCTAATATACGACCGAAAAAAGAAAAAGCAACGGATGAACAAGAACAACATATACTGCATCCAACGGATGATAATAGTACTGAAAGTTTACCGGTGGAAATGAATTTAAATGATACTCAGTTTGATCTTGAGTTAAAAGAACATCGGGAGGAAGATTAATGAACGGACGTTTTTTTATTCAAGTTATTAGCTTACTCTGTATTTTTGTAGTGGCACTAGTATTAGAAATTGCCCCTTGGCCAGCTGGTTTCCAAAGTTTCAAACCAGCTTGGTTAGTGTTAGTATTAACGTATTGGTCATTATCTATTCCGGAAAAAGTCAGTATTGGATCGGCGTTTGTGCTTGGTGTTATTTGGGATCTGGTGCTAGGCTCTGTGATGGGCGTGCATGCTCTAGTGCTTTCAGTGTTTATGTACGTAGTCGCAAAAAATCATTCTGTATTAAGCAATCTCTCCCTTTTACAACAGAGTTTACTCACTGTTTTATTGGTATTTTGTATTCGTATCGGCATTTTCTTGATTGAATGGACGATGCATAATGCTACTTTTCAATGGCAAGAAATCTTTGGCGCATTAATTAGCGGGCTACTTTGGCCTTGGGTATTTCTATTATTACGCAAGATCAGGTTGAAATTGCAGATCAATGAATAAATTTACCCGATTGGTTTTGCCGAAAATGATCACTATTTTTTTACCGTATTTGAATTGTGAATGATATATTTCTGAAAAATTATTATACTAATAGTTCTGATGTTTATAGTTAATAACATTATTTATTGATTATTATTTAAATTAAAACACTAATAAAATCTAAAATTACAAAATTTTGTCTAAATTTACCGTAGTTTAACCATATAAATTCTGTGGCAAAATAAGCAAAACTCGCTTAAAATCCAATCTGTATCTAAATTTTATTTATCAAGAGAACGTCACTATGTCTAAACCACTCAATTTTGTCATGATTTCCCCACACTTTCCAACCAACTTTGAAACTTTTGCAGTGCGAATGAAAGAAAAAGGCATAAATACCTTGGGGATCGCTGATACACCTTACGAACAGCTTAGCGAGAATTTACGCCATGCTTTAACGGAATATTATCGCGTAGATAATATGGAAGACTATGATCAGGTTTATCGTGCGGTGGGGTATTTTGCACATAAATATGGTCGTATTGATCGTATAGAATCGCACAATGAATATTGGCTTGAATTGGATGCAAAATTACGAACAGATTTCAATGTGTTTGGTTACAAAAATAAGGATATGCTTGCGATTAAAACCAAAGCACAGATGAAAGAAGTGTTCCGTCAAACTGGATTAAAAGTTGCTCAGGGGAAAGTATTTAAAACGGATGATGAAGCCCGTCAATTAGCCAATAAGTTCAATTTCCCCGTGATTATTAAACCAAACTCAGGTGTTGGAGCCAGTGATACCTATAAAATAAAAAGTGCGGATGAATTAGAAACCTTTTTTGCTTATAAAAATCCGCAAGTTGAATACATTATGGAAGAATTTATTGATGGTGATATTGTAACCTTTGATGGCTTAACTAATCACGATGGTCACATTGTATTCTATTCTAGCCTTGAATATTCGGAAGCAGTATTAGACACCGTAGAAAAAGATGGTGATATGTTCTACTATGTGCCACGTGATATTGCCCCTGAACTTATTGAATTAGGTAAACAATGTGTGGATGCTTTTGGTGTGCGTGAACGTTTCTTCCATTTCGAATTTTTCCGCGTGAAGAAAACAGGGGAATTTTTACCACTTGAAATTAACTGTCGCCCGCCGGGTGGTTTAACCATTGATATGTGGAATTATGCTAACGATTTTGACGTTTTCAAAGAATACGCTAACGTGGTGACAGAAAATAAATTTTATACAAATATTACGCATCCTTGGAATGTGGTATATATTTCTCGTAAAGCCAATCAAAACTATGCTAATACTATTGAACAGGTGTGTGAGAAATTTGCCGGCAATATTATTAGCGTACAAAGCGTGCCGGGAGTATTTGCTAAAATTATGGGGGAACACGGCATTTTAGCTCGTGCAGAGAGCATTGAGAAAATGCGCGAAATTGTACAATTTGCTCAGCAAAAACAGTAATACAGGAATAAAACTATGCATTTTGAAAGAAGAAGTCAGTGGAGCGGTGAATTAGGACGTGAAATGCACTTTAATGTGTATGGTCATGCTGGTAAGCCGGTTATCGTATTTCCATCATCAGGTGGAAATCAAAACGAGTATGGCAATTTTGGCATGATTGATGCTTGCCGTTCTTTTATTGAACGTGGCTTAATTAAATTCTATACACCAGATTCTTATGACAACGAGTCTTGGTTGGCGACATGGAAAAGTGCTCATGATATGGCATTAGCTCACAACGCCTATGATCGTTATATTGTTCATGAGCTCGTACCATTAATTCGTCATGAATCACAATGGAATGGATCCATGATTGCTACTGGTTGTAGCATGGGAGCATTCCATGCAATTAATTTTGCCTTACGTCATCCAGATTTATTTGATACGGCTATTGCCTTGAGTGGCGTATATGACGCTCGTTTCTTTACAGGCGATTTTGGTAGTGATCAAGCAGTGTATTTTAATTCACCGATTGATTATGTCGCAAATCAAAATGATGAGTGGTTTTTAGCACGTTATCGCCAAAATCATTATGTAGTGGCGGTCGGTCAAGGCGCTTGGGAAGAACAGCATATCGCTGATACATCACGGCTACAACAAGTTTTCAATAGCAAAGCTATTAGTGCTTGGTTTGATTTCTGGGGAAGTGATGTAGATCATGACTGGCCTTGGTGGCGAGTACAAATGCCGTTTTTCTTAGGTAAGCTAGAAGAACAAGGGGTTATTTAATCTGATTTAGTATTACCTTGAATTTATTGTACAAGGTTAATAAGTAGGGCATAGTAGATAAATAAAAGGTATCTTTCGATACCTTTTAGTTTAAATGCAGTCTTTATTATTTCCGAGAATGTAATCCCTTTTTCTCCAATCCTCGGTAAATCAATTGCTGTTGAATAATGGTAATCAAATTCGATACTAACCAGTATAATACCAAGCCTGACGGGAACCATAAGAAGAAAACGGTAAAGATCACAGGCATAAAGGTCATCACTTTTTGTTGCATTGGATCTGCCACTGGGGTGGGTGACATTTTTTGTAACAGGAACATCGATGCGCCCATTAATAATGGCAAAATATAATACGGATCTTGTGCCGATAAGTCTTGAATCCAACCAAAGAATGGAGCATGGCGTAACTCTACCGCTTCCATAAATGTCCAGTATAACGCAATGAAGATTGGCATTTGTACAAGAATCGGTAAGCAACCTCCCATTGGGTTGACTTTTTCTTCTTTGTACAATTTCATCATTTCCTGACTCATACGTTGACGATCATCGCCGAAACGTTCACGCATTTCCTGCATTTTGGGTTGCAACATCCGCATTTTCGCCATGGAGGTGTATTGTGCTTTAGTGAGTGGGTATAAGATCCCTTTCACAATGATAGTAACGCACATAATTGCCACACCCCAGTTCACCACAATACTTTGAATAAAGGTTAACAATTTAAATAATGGTTTTGCAATAAACCATGCCCAACCATAGTCAACAGTTAAATCAAGGTGATTGGCGACGTCGCCCATCTTGTTTTGTAATTTAGGGCCTGTCCAAAGTTGACTTTTGATCGTATCACTTGCTCCGGCTGGAACAGTCAAGATGGGACCACGATAGCCGATAAAACCCATGCCGTTATTGGTGCTCGTGTAAAGTTGATTATCTGCATCTTGATTCGGGATCCAAGCAGACACGAAATAATGTTGTAACACCGCAACCCAACCTGCTTTAGTATTAATCGCTAAGTTGTTTTTCCCCATATCTTCAAAACTATATTTTTTATAGTTGGTTTCAGATGAAGAATAGGCACCACCAGTATAAGTTGGCATTGCCATACTACCTGAATTTTCCACTAAAGTGTGTTTTAACTGACCATAAGGTTGTACTTCAATCGCTGTATCACTGTTATTTTGAATTTCATAATTCACTTCAACTGCATATTCACCGCGTTTTAACACAAAGACTTTACGATAAGTTACACCATTCTGGCTAAAGATTAATGGCACTCGTAATTCATTTTGACCATCAGCGAGTGCAAAGTTATCACCATCTACCTGATATGCTGCACGACCTGCCGCACTATCAATACCGTTTTTCCCCACTAAACCACTTTGTGCAACATAAACTTTGTTCGCATTATTTTCTAATAATACTAAACGTTGTTGGCTATTGAGTTGCGCGGCATAATCTAATAGGCTGCTTGCCACCACATCACCGCCTAACGTATCCACTTTTAAGCTAAATACGTCATTAGTTAGGGTGATAATGCGACCTTGAGTCGTTCCATCAACCATTGATGCAGATCCAGTTGAGCTGGTTGGCGTATCATTAGATACCGCAGAAACCGCGGTTTGTTGTGCCACTGGTTTAGGTGCTTTGTCAATTTCCCATTGTTGGTAAACAAGGAACGAAATAAATAGTAGAGCAAGAGCTAATAAGCTACGATTATTCATCAGTTGTTCTCTTTGTGATTATTGTTATCATTTTTCGGCGGAACAGGATCGAATCCACCAGCGTTTAAAGGATGACATTTTAATATACGTTTAAGCGTAAGCCAACCACCTTTTGCAACTCCGTGCGTTTTTATTGCTTCAATACCATAACAAGAACAAGTTGGCACAAATCGACACCGTGGACCGATTAACGGACTAATTGCAATTTGATAAACACGAATTAGTTTGATGAGAACTTTTTCGCCAAACGAATGTGACGTTGCCATAATTTTTCTAAAATTTGGGTTAAGGTTGAATTGTCTAATTTTCCAATCCCTGCTTTTGCCACAATCACAAAATCATAATGGGGCAAATGATGTTGTAACAAACGAAAACTTTCGCGGCATAAACGTTTAATGCGATTACGATCGTGGGCTCTTTTCAGATGTTTTTTGGCTACTGCTAAACCTAAACGTGGATGTTCTACGTTATTTGGGCGTGCAAGAATAGTGATTTCAGGTGCAGAAGAACGGATCGGCTGTTGAAAGACGTATTTGAAATGTTCGGGAGTCAGCAAACGCAACTCCCTAGAAAAGTTTAGCTTAACCACGCTAAAGCGTAAAGATTAAGCCGATAAACTTTTACGACCTTTAGCACGACGACGAGCTAAAACTTGACGGCCGTTTTTAGTTGCCATACGAGCACGGAAACCGTGAGTACGACTACGTTTTAATACAGAAGGTTGAAATGTACGTTTCATATTAAAATTCACCTAAATCAAAAATAGTTATTGATCGCTTTATTCACCAATGCCGTTGCAGACGCGAACAAAACACAAATTACTTGAAAACAAAAGGTATTCAAAGTTATCTAAAAGTTAAGGAACGAGATTTTACTCATAAAATCCTCGCTCGTCAAATTAGAATCAGCCAAATCAAGCAATTATTGATTAAAAATCTACAAATTATCTTATTTATATTTTGCAACTACTTGATTTTTCTTTATAAAAAATCGCTAAAAAAGAGTAGGCAAATTATACGGATTTTGCTAAAAATCTCAAGTAATTTTTTTGATCCTTTTATGAAGATCTTTCAACGTTTTTATTGTAGAATTAAATAAGTTTACACCGCACTTTTCTGTTAGATTCTTAGCTTTATAACATAATTAATTGATATTAAAACAAAAATGAACATTGACTTTTCAGCGCTATGGCAAGATTGCCTTTTACAATTACAGGATCAAGTGTCTTCCAACGACTTTAATATGTGGTTACGTCCTTTGCAAGCAGATGCTAATAACGAAAACCTTATGATTTTATATGCATCTAATATCTTTATTAAAAATTGGGTAGAAAGCCACTATTTAGAAAAAATCATCCAAATTACCCAGCAATTAAGCCAAAATCCAAATTTGGTGGTGAAATTGCAGGAAGGGACCAGACCAGCACCGCAAAAACAGGTCAATATTTCAGAGCAAACAAATAACTATAGTGTGGTAGAAAATTCAACAAGTTCTGAATCAAATACGTTCCGTACCAATTTGAATCCGCACTATGTGTTTGATAACTTTGTCGGTGGCAAATCCAATCAATTGGCTCGTTCTGCTGGCTTAAAAGTGTCCAAACATCCGGGGGATACATTAGCTAATCCGTTATTTTTATATGGTAGTACCGGTTTAGGTAAAACTCACTTATTACATGCTATTGGCAACGCTATTCTGGAAGATAATCCGAATGCCCGTATTGTGTATATTCATTCAGAACGTTATGTACAAGAAATGGTAAAAGCATTAAAAACCGAACGTTTAGAACAGTTTAAGAAATTTTATCGTTCATTAGATGTCCTCTTAATTGATGATATTCAATTTTTTGCTGGTAAAAGTGGAACACAAGAAGAATTTTTTCATACTTTTAATTCCTTATTTGAAGGGGGACGACAAATTATTCTGACTTCAGATCGCTTACCAAAAGGCATTGAAAACTTTACAGAACGTTTAACATCTCGTTTTGGGGTGGGCTTAACCTTACAAATTCAACCTCCTGAGTTGGAAACTCGTATTGCCATTTTGTTGAAAAAAGCGGAAGAAAAAAATTTAAATTTGCCGGAAGAAGTCGCCTTTTTTATTGCCGAAAGATTACGTACCAATGTTAGGGATCTTGAAGGCGCGTTGAACCGTGTGCAAGCCTATGCGGAATTTACTGGCAAACCTATTACCCGAGATTTTGCTGAAGAAACCTTAAAAGATATTTTGGCATTACAAGAAAAGTTAGTGACGATTGAAAATATCCAAAAAGTGGTAGCAGAATATTACCGTATTAAGGTGTCCGATTTAAAATCCAAAAATCGTTCACGTTCGGTGGCTCGCCCACGACAATTAGCTATGGCATTAGCCAAAGAACTGACTAATCGTAGCTTACCTGAAATTGGTAAGAATTTTGGTGATCGCGATCATACCACGGTATTACATGCTTGCCGTAAAACTTTAGAATTACGTGAAACCGATAGTAATATTGAAGAAGATTGGATAAATTTAAACCGCACTTTATCTGCTTAATTTTACGTTTAATCAATAGGAAGATCACTATGCAACTGATTATTTCAAGAGAAGATCTATTAAAACCACTCCAACAAGTTTGCGGTGTATTAAGTAATCGCCCGAATATTCCTGTATTAAACAATGTATTATTGCAAATTAATGGTAATATTCTGACCATTACAGGAACAGATTTAGAAGTGGAACTTTCTACACAAGTGCTATTACAAAATAGTGCAGAGGGTAATTTCACTATTCCCGCTAGGAAATTCTTAGAAATTTGCCGAAATTTGCCTGATGGTGCCACCATTACGGTGGATTTTGAAGAAGATCGAGCGCTTATCCGTTCAGGTCGTACCAAATTTAATTTGACGACTTTCTCGGCAGACGAATACCCAAATCTGACCAACTGGCAATCAGAAGTGAATTTTACCGTTACACAAAGCATTGTTCGTCGTTTAATTGATGCGACCCAGTTTTCTATGGCAAATAATGATGCTCGTTATGCGTTAAACGGAATGAAATTAGAAACGGAAGGAAATTTATTGCGTACTGTTTCAACAGATGGACACCGTTTAGCTGTTTGTACTATTGCCCTTGAACAAGATTTACAAAATTATGCTGTAATCGTACCGCGCAAAGGCGTATTAGAACTGGCGAAATTACTTGATCCAAATAGTGAAGAACCAGTGAACTTACAAATTGGCACAAATAATCTGCGAGTACAATTGGGGGCGTTGGTGTTTACAACTAAACTCATTGATGGACGTTTTCCTGACTATCGCCGTGTGCTACCACGCAATGCTGATCGTATTTTGGAAGGGGATTGGGAAACCTTAAAACAATCCTTTGTGCGGGCTGCGATTCTTTCTACGGATCGTGTTCGTACCGTTCGTTTACAGTTAAGTGAAAATCAACTTCGTATTTTGGCCACTAACCAAGAACATGAAGAAGTGGAAGAAACCTTAGATGTGTCCTACCAAAGCGAAGAAATGGAAATCGGTTTTAATGCCAGCTATGTGTTAGATGTACTTAATGCGTTAAAATGTAAACGTGTACGCATGCGGTTAATTGATGCCTCGTCAAGCTGTTTGATTGAAGATTGCCAAGATAGCAGTGCAGAATATGTTATTATGCCGATGCGTTTATAAAAACATTCGTAAAATCGACCGCACTTTATGGCTATTTCTCGCTTACTTATTGAAAATTTTCGTAATTTTACCGCCGTGGATCTTGAATTTGACCACGGCTTTAACTTTTTGATCGGCAATAACGGTAGCGGCAAAACCAACTTATTAGAAAGTCTTTTCTATTTAGGGCATGGCAGATCCTTTAAAAGTAACGTTACTACCCGAATTATTCGTTATGAACAACCACATTTCACCCTACACGGCAAAATTCAAGAACAACAACATCAATGGTCGGTGGGTTTACAAAAACTGCGTAAAGATGGCACTACCTTAGTGAAAATCAACGGTGAGGATGGTAATAAAATTTCCGATCTTGCCCATTTACTCCCGATGCAGATTATCACACCAGAAGGTTTAACCTTATTAAATGGTGGACCAAGTTACCGCCGGGCGTTTTTAGATTGGGGACTTTTTCATCATCACAGCAGTTTTCATTCGGCTTGGTCAGCCCTCAATCGCTTACTCAAACAACGTAACTCCGCCTTACAACAAAGTTATGATTATGCTCCGCTTAGAATCTGGGATATTGAACTTGCTAAATTGGCACATCAAGTCACCCAATGGCGTGCGGAATATGCGCAAGCATTAACGCCAGCCATTGAACAAACCTGTCGATTATTTTTACCTGAGTTAGAAATTCAATTAAGTTTTCATCAAGGTTGGGAAAAAGGCAGTGATTATGCTGATCTATTACGAGAAAATTTCCAACGAGATAAACAAATCGGCTACACGGTTTCTGGTCCGCAAAAAGCGGATTTTCGTTTTAAATCTAATGGATTGCCGGTGGAAGATGTGCTTTCTCGTGGTCAACTCAAATTACTGATGTGTGCCTTACGACTTGCTCAAGGTGAGCATTTAATGCAACAAAAAAACCGTCATTGTATTTTCTTGATTGATGATTTTGCATCAGAATTAGATCAAATCAAACGTGCCTTGTTAGCGGAACGCTTACAACAAAGCCGGTCACAGGTATTTATCACCGCCATAACACAGGATCAACTAGCTCAAATGCAGGTGGAGAAACATTGTAGTTTCAGGCTACAAGAAGGTAATATTACGCTCCTCGCGGAATAAACTGCGGTGATTTTTCCTTCATTTTTCTTAATGAATAAACGGGGGGATAGCAATGTGACAGTTTGCCATATTATGCTATAATCCGCAGCCTAATTCATAATTTTTGATGCCATAATGGAACAGCTATCTTGTCAACTATTTCATAGTGATTGCCAAATAATAATGCGTGATCTTGCTAATAAAAATCAGCAAGTTGATCATATTATCACTGATCCTCCTTATGCGATTTCTCAACATAACAATTTTCATACTTTAAATAATCCAAGAAAAGGCGTTGATTTTGGGACATGGGATTGGGGATTTGATCCCGCTTTCTGGCTTGAAAGCGCTTACCCTTTATTAGCAAGTAATGGTTCCATGATTATTTTCTGTTCATATCGTTTTATTTCGCAAATTACCCACAAAATTGAAAGTTTAGGAGGGGTAGTGAAAGATATTATGGTGTGGCAAAAAGCCAATCCGATGCCAAGAAATATTCATCGTCGTTATGTACAAGATATGGAATTTATTATTTGGGCGGTCAAATCTAAAAAGAGTAAATGGGTTTTTAATAAGCCTGAAGATAAACCTTATCAACGAGGATTCTTTCAAACACCCACGTTATTAGGTAAAGAGAGAACTGCACATCCGACCCAAAAACCCATTCGTTTAATGCATGAAATTATTAAAATTCATACTCATCCGGGACAACTTATTTTTGACCCCTTTATGGGGGTGGGTTCAACTGGTGTAGCTAGCCTAGACTTAAATCGGCGTTTTTTAGGTTGTGAACAAGATCTCCAGTGGTTTGAATTAGCACAGATAAGATTAAATTTGGGTTAAAACAACGTTGCACCTTAGTGAGTAATGAGTAAAGTGCGGTAAAAATCACCGCACTTTGGCAACCATACTCGTAATGCTATTTTTGACTACAGACGGCAATAAAATTCAGTTTTTTCTCAGGATCATTAAACACCTTAAACATTTTTTTAAAGGTTTCTCTGTTCTCTGATTTCATAGCATTAGAAACAATACGTAATGCCCCCAAAATACCTTCATCATGGATCATGCCTTTCGGGGATAACAAGCTCATTTCCCCATTAAAACTATCCACATTACGGAATCCACTGTCTTTAAATAATTGTACCCACCCATCATGAGTGAGTGGCGTGACGGTAATATTAATCGCTTCTCGTAATTGCTTAATAATTGGCTCTGCTTCCGTGGTGGTTAACATCACATCATGGGTTAATAGTAAACCGTTTGGTTTTAACACACGAAAATATTCTTCCACGGCTTTCATTTTTGCTTGCACGGGTAACATGGTTAACATTGCTTCATTAATCACAATATCAAAGCTATTATCTTCAAAAGGCAATTTCATGGCATTGGCTCGCTGTACATGAATTTTGTCTTGTAAACCATTTGCTGCGATATTTTTCTTGGCTTTTTCTAACGCTAGTTCATCCAGATCCACACCTTCAATATGGCAACCAAATTGTTTGGCAAGACTAATAGCAGTGGTTCCCATATTACAGGCGACTTCAAGTACTTTCTTACTGGCATCAAAATCACCGTTGGCAATTAACCAGTCTGTGGCTTTTTTACCGCCCGGGCGTAACCGCGTTTTACCTAAACGAGCTAAAAAATTATGTCCGACTTCATCTTTTTTCATCTTGCTTTCTCCCGCAATAAAATACTTGACTAAATATATCAGATTTTAGAATAAGAAAAATAAAAAAATACGGTAAACATTGATCTATACCAAAATTTACCGCATTTTTGCTATCAAAATTTCATTATTCTCTTGTACCATACACCACAATGGTTTTGCCGTGAGCTGAAATCAAATGCTCATCTTCTAGCATCTTTAAAATCCGCCCCACGGTTTCCCTTGAGCATCCTACCATTTGTCCAATTTCTTGACGGGTGATTTTAATTTGCATCCCTTCTGGATGGGTCATCGCATCTGGCATTTTGGCAAGATTTAACAGGGTCTGAGCAATACGCCCCGTCACATCCAAGAATGCCAAATTTTTTACTTGTTGTGATGTGGTTCTTAAACGTCTTGCTAATTGTCCGGCTAAGATCATCAGTACATCAGGGTTGACTTGTACTAACTGACGGAATTTTTTATAAGAAATCTCGGCTACTTCGCAAGTGGTTTTGGCACGAATCCATGCTGAACGCACGTCATTTTCATTAAATAAACCCGCTTCGCCAAAGAAATCACCAGACCCCAAATAGGTCAATAGCATTTCTTTGCCGTCTTCATCTTTGGTGGATACAGATGCTGACCCTTTAATTAAATAATATAGGGTCTCTGCCTTTTCACCGGCATGAATAATGCTTGTTTTCATTGAATATTTATGAATATGACAATGAGAAACGAACCATTCTAAGGTAGGATCCAAAGTATGAGCAGGTTTCTTTTCTTGATTCACATCAAGTTGCTGTACTTGTTCTGGCATAAATAACCTCTTTGTTCTAATAACCGATAGGCTTTGTTATCTCTCCTGTGCTATGTATTGAGATAAACAAACCTAACGTAGAAAATCCGTTTTATTTTTAATATCAATAGTTTCATGTAATTCTGACCAAACGATAACTGCTTTTTGTTGCCGGATTTGATCGAGTAAATTTTCTGTTTTCTGCGCTAAAGATAATTCTTCAACACCGTAATCTGTTCCTTCTCGCAAAATAAAACTTTCTACAATGTTAACCAACGTATCTTCTTCAAGTGCTTGCCAAGGAATTATCATGTTAATTTATCATTATTTATTAGGCAAACAATTGCTCAATTAGTTGCCATTGATGTTCAAAACTTTGATTTGTTGTACGGCGAAAATTCGTCCGGACATAACGCATAAACTGTCCTTCACAAAAAGTGACTAAATAACTCGCGATGACGCGTTCATCAAGAGAAAAGGTTTTACCTTCGCGTAATTTTCGGATTTGTAAGATATTCACGAATTGTAATTCTAAGCGATCAAAAAATTGAGCGGCACGAACTTGTAATTTAGCGTCTTCAAACATTAACGCATGACCAGTGAGAATCCGGGTCATGCCCGGATTTTTACGAGCAAAATCTAAGATCATTTGTAAAATATCATGTACTCGATTTTGGGTATTGGTTTCTAATTTTGTCGATTGCGAAATTCGAATAAATAAATTCTGTTCAATATTTTCAATCAAGGCTTCAAACATTTTGGTTTTGCTAGGGAAATAACGATACAAAGCAGCTTCCGACACCCCTACAGCTTCGGCTAAACGTGCCGTTGTCATACGCTCCATGCCACGTTCGGAATGAAGCATACTTGCCAACACGGCTAACACTTGCTGACGGCGTTCTTTAACACTACGCTTTTCTATTTTGGGTACAGATTTTTCCACCATAGCAGGCTCAATATCTGCAATTTCCAACTGTTCTACCATTATTTATTTACTCGCATTATTGTTTTCCTGAATGTCCAAAACCACCCTCACCACGGTCTGTTTGAGTAAATTCTTCCACAATATTAAATTCCGCCTGTAGCACTGGCACAAAAACTAATTGTGCAATACGATCGCCCACTTCAATTTTAAATGGTTGCTTACCACGATTCCATATAGAAACCATCAACGGTCCTTGATAATCGCTGTCAATTAACCCCACCAAGTTACCTAATACAATACCATGTTTATGCCCTAAACCTGAACGTGGTAAAATTACGGCAGCTAAATTCGGGTCAGCAATATAAATAGATAATCCGGTTGGAATTAATTGAGTTTCACCCGGTTGAATTTCAACACTTTGTTCAATTAATGCACGCAAATCTAACCCTGCGGAACCTATAGTAGCATAACTAGGGAACGGAAATTCGTTGCCAATACGGCGATCTAAAATTTTAACATCAATTTTTTTCATGTTCTTTTGCATGGTACCTCTCAACTATTTTATTGACTAATTGTTGCGCTAACTGCTGTTTACTGGTTTCAGGTAACTGTTCTGAGCCATTCTGCCAGAACAATTTTAACGCATTTTGCTCTGCCCCGAAAACCTGTCCATTCGACACATCATTCGCACAAATCATATCCAACTTTTTACGTAACAATTTATCTTGTGCATATTGCTCTACTTGTTGGGTTTCAGCCGCAAATCCTACGGTAAATGGACGATTTTCGGTTAAATGCCCCACATCAGATACAATATCTGGATTTTTCACCAAAGTAAGTTGCATTTCATTAGTAGATTTTTTGATTTTTTGTTCGGCAATGTCCGCTACTCGATAATCTGCTACTGCCGCACAGGCAATAAATATGTGATTTTTCACCGCACTTTCAAGGGCAATTTGCCACATTTGTTGAGCAGAAAGCACATTAATTCGATTAACCTTGCTTGGTGTGGGTAAATTAACGGGTCCACTAATTAACGTCACATTTGCCCCACGTTGAGCAAAAGCCCTTGCTATGGCAAAACCCATTTTCCCTGAACTATGATTACTAATATAACGTACAGGATCAATCGCTTCTTGCGTTGGACCAGCGGTAATCACAATATCTAAGCCAACTAAATCTGATGAACGAGAAAAATATTGCTCAACGGTGGCGAAAATTTCCTGTGGTTCTGACATTCGTCCCATCCCCACATCGCCACAGGCTTGTTCTCCACTGTTTGGACCGATAAATAAAATTCCACGTCGTTGTAAAGATTGAATATTTTGTTGTGTTATCACTTGGCGGTACATTTGCTGATTCATGGCAGGAGCTAACAAAATTGGCGCGGATGTGGCTAAACAAAGGGTAGAAAGTAGATCATTTGCCATGCCGACATTCAGTCGAGCAATAAAATCCGCACTCGCTGGTGCCACGACGACTAGCTCAGCCCATTTGGCTAATTCAATATGCCCCATCGCTAATTCCGCTTGTGGATCAAGCAGAGATTGTGCGACGGCATGACCTGAAATCGCTTGTAATGTTAAAGGTGTAACAAATTCGGCGGCGGCTGGGGTTAAAACTGTTCTCACTTCTGCTCCCGCTTTACGCAATAAGCGAATAAATTCAATGGTTTTATAAGCCGCAATACCACCGGTTATCCCCACTACGATTCGTTTATTTGGTAAATTTGCCATTGTTAGTCCTCTTTCACTTCTATTTGATCATTTTACTGCAATTTTAACGAATAAAACATAAGATTTTTTGATCTGTATTCCAAAACTCGCATAAATTTCTCGCCAAGCATGCTAAATTACTACAAAGTGAAATGCAATATGTTGAAAATTTATCATTTGGAATATAAGCATGAAAATGTCTCCTTTAATGCCCCGAGAAAAACTATTACAATTCGGTGCAACCGCGTTGACGGATGATGAACTGTTAGCTATTTTCTTACGTACTGGCATTAAAGGCTGTCCCGTAATGCAACTTTCCCGATCGGTAATACAGAATTTTGGTTCCTTGCGTGGTTTGATTTCTGCCAATCAAAAACAATTTTGTGCTTTCAAAGGTATTGGTATTACCCAGTTTATCCAACTACAAGCCAGCACCGAAATGACCAGACGTTATTTGTTAGAAGAAATTAAATTCTCCCATATTTTTAATCAGTCAGAAATCGTACGGCTATATTTGCAAGCGGAAATGGAACGCCATGAACGAGAAATCTTTCTAGTGTTATTTTTGAACAATCAGCATCAACTGATTAAACAAGAAGAAATGTTCTTAGGGTCTGTCAATTCTGCCAGTGTTTATCCGAGAGAAATCATTAAGACCGCCTTATATTGTAATGCTTCTGCTCTCATTCTGGCACACAACCACCCATCTGGTTTAGCCCAACCGAGTGATTCAGATTTTATCCTCACAAACAAAATTAAACAAGCCGCAGAATTCATGGAAATTCGCATTTTAGATCACTTTATTATCGGTAAGGGTTGCTATTTTTCCTTTGCTGAAAAGGGTTATTTATAGGATCCAACATTGGATCATTTTCACGAAGAAGCGAAAATCTTAGGTCTTTTTCGTAGAAAATGTATTTTTTCCTTGAGAAAGTCGAATTATGTGAGTATAATTCACAGCCTTTAATATAGTAAGCGGGTCGGCTACAGCGACCTGACGAGGTGGCTATCAAGGCTCTCCTTGAAATTGTATCCGAACCGTAAGCTCGAGCTTATATTTAATTATTGGAGTTTATTATGTCAAGAGTCTGTCAAGTAACAGGCAAGCGTCCAGCCGTTGGTAACAACCGCTCGCACGCATTGAATGCGACTAAACGTCGTTTTCTACCTAACTTACACACTCACCGTTTTTGGGTTGAGAGTGAAAACCGTTTCGTGACTTTACGCTTAACAGCGAAAGGAATGCGGATTATTGATAAAAAAGGCATTGATGCAGTTTTAGCTGACATTCGTGCTCGTGGCGAGAAAATCTAAGGAGCTAAAATATGGCAGCTAAAGGTGCTCGTGAGAAAATTAGATTAGTTTCCACTGCTGAAACTGGTCATTTCTACACAACAACAAAAAACAAACGTAATATGCCTGAGAAAATGGAAATCAAAAAATTTGATCCTGTGGTGCGTAAACACGTTGTTTATAAAGAAGCAAAAATCAAATAATTTGATTTTAAACAGAATGAAAGACCCGACTCGATCGGGTTTTTTTATAGGTAAATTTTAAGGAAAACAATATGCCCGAATTACCCGAAGTGGAAACCGCTAAAAATGGTATTGCGCCTTATCTTACGGGTTTTACCATTGAAAAAATTATTGTTCGGCAAACTAAATTACGCTGGCAAGTGTCGCCTGAATTAAGCCAGCTTTCTTTGGTCAAAATCACCGCACTTTCACGCCGTGCTAAATATTTGATTATCCATACCGAACAGGGGTTTATTATTGGTCATTTGGGTATGTCGGGTTCAGTGCGTATTGTGGAAAATAATGATCCCGTGGAAAAGCACGATCATCTTGATATGATAATGAATAACGGCAAAATCATGCGTTACAACGATCCTCGCCGTTTTGGGGCGTGGTTATGGACGGATAATTTAGATAATTTCCACTTGTTTATGAAACTCGGTCCTGAACCTCTTTCTGATCAATTTAGCGCCGATTATTTATTTAAAAAATCTCGTAAAAAACACACCGCACTTAAAGTCTTTCTAATGGATAATGCTGTTGTAGTAGGTGTTGGCAATATTTATGCCAACGAAGTGCTATTTCAATGTGGGCTGCACCCCCAAAAATTAGCGGGTACGATCACTAAAAAACAAGCAGAATTACTCGTCGCCACCATTAAAAAAGAGCTACAACGAGCCATTCAACAAGGCGGCACTACCCTAAAAGATTTTTTGCAACCTGACGGCAAACCCGGTTATTTTGCTCAAGAATTACAAATTTACGGCAAAGCAGGCAAAAACTGTCCAACGTGCGGTGCAAAAATTGAGAGTTTGCTCATCGGACAACGCAATAGTTTCTTTTGTACGAAGTGCCAGAAAAAATAGACAAAATAGAATATTGTGGATTAAAATACCCTTAGTTTTTGAAGTTATATAGGACAGATTATGGCGAACTGGAACGGCAAATACATCAGCCCTTATGCCGAACACGGTAAAAAGAGTGAACAGGTTAAAAAAATCACGGTATCCATTCCGATTAAAGTATTGGAAATTTTAACCAACGAACGCACGCGTCGCCAAATCAAAAACTTACGCCATGCCACCAACAGCGAATTACTATGCGAAGCCTTTTTACATGCGTTCACTGGTCAACCCCTCCCCACAGACGAAGATCTACTCAAAGATCGCAATAATGAAATTCCTGAAAATGCCAAAGATATTATGCGAGAGTTGGGGATTGATCCCGATGAGTGGGAATACTAGCTATCTTTCCCGTTGCAAAATCTGTTGAATCACCATCATGGTTTCCTGATCTTCTTCAATAATCACTTGTAGCATTTTTTCGTTTTCAAATTGACGTAAACTAGGGTCATAAGTTTCTGCCATGAGTTTTACCCCGTGGCGATTACGACCAAAAAATTCATTGCCAATTTCATGGACTTTATCTCTGTCTATCCCTAAGGCTTGTAGGGCTTGTTTACCTGCACGCAAGGCACTGTCAAAAGTTTCACGGACTTCAATATTGGATCCGGCACGGGTTAATTCAATGACATGAAAACGATCGTAGGCTCTGGCGATAATTTGGATATGCGGATTGATACTACGCACATGTTTGACAATTTGCGTGATTTTATTCGGATTATCTAAAGCTACAATCAATAATTTTGCCGTATCAATCCCAGCCCGCTTGAGCAAATCGGGATGGGTCGCATCACCAAAATAACTTTTAATGCCTAATTTTTTCATTTGTCCAATTAAAGCCACATCATATTCAATAATGGTGGGATTAAAGCCACAAGAACGTAGTAAGCGGTTAATCACCTGTCCAAAGCGACCTAGCCCAATTAAGATAATTTCATTTTGTTCGTCAATGGGATCATTTGGACGTTTATCTTGTTTGTGAAAACGTGGCGCAATAAATTTTTGGTGCAAAATAATAAATACGGGGGTAAGTACCATGGATAACACTACAATTGCCGTCATGTTTGCCTGCATTTCGGCACTGATTACATTTTGTAAAGCGGCAGTAGAAAATAATACAAAAGCAAACTCTCCTCCTTGTGCCATGACTACAGCACGATCCAAAGAATCTTCTTGATTAGAACCTGTTAGCCTTGCCACAACATAAATTACCAATCCTTTCATTAACATCATGGCAAACACGCCACCAATAATCAGTAGCCAATGTTCAAATACATAAACAAGATCCAAACTCATGCCTACGCCTAAGAAGAATAAACCGAGCAATAAGCCTTTGAACGGGTCAATATCCACTTCAAGTTGGTGGCGGAAACTGGAATTAGAGAGCAATACTCCGGCGATAAATGCCCCAATGGCTAAGGATAAACCGCTGGCTTCCATTAATAAGGCAGAGCCTAACACCACAAATAAGGCGACCGCGGTCATCAGTTCGCGAATTTTGGTTTGGGCGGAAATTCTAAACAGAGGGTTAAAGCCCCAAATTCCCGCCACAATTAATAATGCCAATGCGCCAATAGCAATGGCAATGGATTGCCAAAAAGGAGCTTGTGTGTTTAAAACTTGACTGCTTTCAGGGGCAAGAAAGCTTACGACAGCTAACAACGGTACGATCAGCAGATCTTCAAATAGCAAAACGGCAATAATGCGTTTGCCTCGATCTGATGTCATTTCGCCACGATCACTTAGGGTTTGCATCACCACCGCAGTTGAAGTTAATACGAAGCCAGAACCTGCAATAAATGCCACTTGCCAGCTGGCACCATAAAGCATGCCAAGGGATGTGAGAAACACAATGGCTACCAGAATTTGCAGACTACCCATACCGAAAATATATTTTCGCAAGCCCCATAAATGCTTAGGTTGCATTTCCAGCCCGATGAGAAACAAAAACATCACAACACCAAGCTCGGCTAAATGGATAATGGATTGGGGATCGTTAAACAGTTGTAAGCCGAATGGTCCAATAATTAAGCCAGCGGCTAAATAACCTAATACAGCACCCAATCCGATTTTCTTAAAAAAAGGAACGACTAAAATCGCTGCCCCCAATAGGGTAACTACACTAACTAATTGATTTGTACTGCCGACATCTGCCATCTTTCCCCCGTATTTTTCTTGCTGTTTTAAGCGACACCATATTGCTCACGATAGGCTTGCATACTAACTAAATATTGACGATATTGGCTATCTTGCGAAATAAAGGTAATTAAATCGTCCATATCAATAATAGACAAAATTTCACATTGATAATCCCGTTCTACTTCTTGAATTGCTGACAATTCGCCTTTGCCTTTTTCTTTGCGGTTTAATGCAATGACCACCGCACTTAGGCTTGCACCGTTGGCTGCAATGATATCCATGGCTTCACGAATTGCCGTACCTGCGGTAATGACGTCATCTACCAATAATACTTTGCCTTGCAATGGTGAACCGATCAAATTCCCCCCTTCACCATGATCTTTGGCTTCTTTGCGGTTAAAGCAAACGGGTTTATCTAAACCAAATTGATTAAACAACGCCACCGAAACCGTTGTGCCAATGGGGATCCCTTTATAAGCAGGTCCAAAAATTACATCATAAGCCAAGCCACTGGCTTGAATAGCTTGTGCATAAAATTCGCCTAAACGGGCTAAATCTGCTCCCGTGTTAAATAAGCCAGCATTGAAAAAATACGGGCTTTTTCTGCCTGACTTTAGGGTAAATTCACCGAAACGTAACACATTGCGACTTAAGGCAAATTGGATAAATTGTTGTTTGTAATCTTGCATATTTTTCACCGCACTTTTATTGATTTAACGCTTCTCGCTGAGCCACAAAAATCTGCTCACAACCCTGTTTGGCTAAATCTAACAAGCTCAATAATTCTTGATGAGAAAAAGGTTCACCCTCTGCGGTGCCTTGCACTTCGATCATTCGCCCGTCTTCCATCATCACCACATTCATATCGGTTTCGGCGTTGGAATCTTCTACATATTCCAAATCGCACACGGCTTCACCATTCACAATACCGACTGAAATCGCTGATACTAACCCTTTGATTGGACTGGCTTTTAAGGTACCATTTGCGACCAAACCGTTGACCGCATCAATTAACGCTACGCAAGCTCCAGTAATTGAAGCCGTGCGAGTGCCACCGTCTGCTTGAATAACATCACAATCAAGTGTAATAGAGCGTTCGCCTAGGGCTTCAAGATCGATCATGGCACGCAAAGAACGCGCAATTAAGCGTTGAATTTCCATGGTGCGACCGCCCTGTTTACCTTTTGCTGCTTCACGTTGCATACGACTATGGGTGGAACGTGGCAACATGCCGTATTCCGCCGTCACCCAACCTTGTCCCTGACCTTTGAGAAAACGAGGTACTGTTTCGTCCACACTGGCGGTACAAATCACTTTAGTTTCACCAAATTCCACTAATACTGAACCTTCGGCGTGTTTGGTGTAATGACGAGTAATTTTAATTGCACGAGGCGCATTATTGGCGCGGTTATTTGGACGCATGGTTTATTCCTTATTTTTGAAAAATTTAGTGGTTATTTTAACACGTAAAATGACAGAAACGAAATTTAACAGTACAATAAGAGTAGTAAATAGATATAACAAGTTAAAGGATAAAAATATGATTTACAGTATGACCGCTTTTGCTCGCTTTGAAATTAAAAAGGACTGGGGTGATGCCGTGTGGGAAATCCGCTCGGTAAATCAACGTTATTTGGAAAATTTCTTCCGTTTACCTGAACAATTTCGCGGCTTAGAAAACAGTTTACGTGAAAAACTTCGCCAAAATCTGACCCGTGGTAAAATTGAATGTAGCTTACGCATTGACACGAAAAAACAAACTGCGACAAGTTTGAATTTAAATCAAGAACTTACTAAGCAGGTGATTCAATCCTTAAAATGGATTAAAGCGCAAGCAGGCGAGGGGGAAATTAATTTAACTGATGTATTGCGTTATCCGGGAGTAGTGGAAACACCAGAACAGGATTTAGATGTTATCAGCCAAGATTTATTGAACGGTTTTGATCAACTCCTTACTGAATTTATCGCCATGCGGGGTCGTGAGGGAGATAAACTCAAAGATGTGATTGAGCAACGCTTGCAAGCTATTGGGGTGGAAGCCGATAAAGTGCGGGCAAAAATGCCGGAGATTTTGCAATGGCAACGAGATCGTTTACAACAACGTTTTGATGAAATTAAGCTACAAGCCGATCCGACACGTTTAGAGCAGGAAATGGTGTTGTTGGCACAACGTATTGATGTAGCAGAAGAATTAGATCGTTTGCAAATGCATATTAAGGAAACGGGGTCTATCCTGAGAAAAGGCGGCGCAGTAGGTCGTAAGCTCGATTTTATGATGCAAGAACTTAATCGTGAATCCAATACTTTGGCATCTAAATCAATTAACGCAGAAACCACCGCATCTGCCGTAGAACTTAAAGTGTTAATTGAACAAATGCGTGAACAAATTCAAAATTTGGAGTAGGCGATGGCGATAATTTCTCTTCAACAATACCGATTAATTGAGATTGTGGGCGTGGATGCGGAAAAATATTTACAAGGACAGCTTACTTGTGATGTAACTAAGTTAGCTGTCGGTGAAAGCACAATGACCGCCCATTGTGATCCTAAAGGCAAAATGACATCCGTGTTCCGTTTAATTCGAGTGGCAAATGACCAATTTTATACGGTTATTCATCATTCGCTATTACCAATAGGATTAGATCAGTTAAAAAAATATGCGGTATTTTCTAAAGTCACGTTTACCGAACTTAATTTTCCACTGGTTGGCTTAATTGACGAAGAGAGTGAATTTTCGGCTCAAATTGGTGTGAAATTTGCTAACCGCTGTATTTTGATCAACCCTGAAAGTGCGGTTCAATTTAATGCAGATTCTACACAATGGGATTTAGCCGATATTCAACAAGGCTATCCGATTTTAACTCATAAAACCCAAGGGGAATTTATTCCACAAGCCTTGAATTTACAGGTCATTGAGCAGGCGATTTCTTTCCAAAAAGGCTGTTATATCGGACAAGAAACGGTGGCTCGAGCTAAATATCGTGGCACAAATAAGCGCGCCATGTTTGCTTTTAACGCCGAAACGGATTTGACACCGGAACTTGGTAGTAGCATTGAAATGCAACTGGAAAGTGGTTGGCGAGCGACGGGTACAATTTTAAGCGCGGTGAATTTTAGTCATGTTTTGTGGTTGCAAGTGGTGCTAAGTAATGACATTACACCCGAACAGGTATTTCGCTTGCCTGATTCGGATGTAAGTTTGCAGTTGCAGGCGTTGCCTTATGAGCTCTAACCCTGCACTTTCGTACAGGGTTACAAATGGTTAGGATTCCTCGCATCTTTTCTAACTAGATCTACAGCTTAGCGTTATCACACCTAGCCTAGTACGCCAGTACTAGGTACTAATTCTCTTTCCGCTGACTAAACAACCATTCCTTAATCGCATCAATATTATAAGCCACACCCCAAGTTCCCATATGAGCCGCCCCTTTGTTTTGGGAGTTTTGTTCCAGTGGCAAGGTGCCACCCGTAAAGCTGGCATAATGAATATTACCCCCCTGAGCAAGCAACGCATTCACTTTTTCATTTAATTCCGTCACTGGTGCTTGAGCATTCCAGCCGTGGCTTTCTTTAACCGTCGCACCATTTTCAGCCAATACTTTCATAATCGCATTTTCCGTTGGAAAGGCTTTGGCATCATTTTCAGAAACTAACACAAAAATATTATTTTTTGCCATCGGAGCGGTAACACTCGGTTCCCACTGCCCTGCCACAATATAGCTGGCAGCAAAGAAATCAGGGTGTTTGATATTCATGGCGATAGACATCATCGCCCCGCCCGATTGCCCTGTGGTGTAAAGGCGGTTTTGGTCGATATTGTATTGTTTTGCCAAGGATTTAATTAAATTAATCGTTGGTTCAAGATCTTCAGGATCATCCGACTGATCATTGACAATTTGATGATCAAACTGCGGGGCAAGCACAAAGGCTTCATGTTTTGCTTGGAATGACGGGCTGGCAAAAGAAGTTGCTCCGTTGCCTTGTAATAAGGTATGTTTCACGTTGCTGTTGGTTGAACCCGCATCATGAATAAACATTACCAACGGATAGGATTTGTTCGGGTCATAATTTTTCGGTACAAATAAATTATATTTCACCACCACACCGCTTTGGTCTTTAAATTCCGCTTGTTGGAAATCGTCCACCACTTGATTAATTACTTTGCTACCGGTTAATTCGCTCGGTTTTACTTTGCCTGATTTACTGGCTAATGAATTGACTTGTTTTACTGTTAAGCTGATGTTACGTTCGGTGTAAGGGGCGGAACGATCATCGGGATCTTTTTCGGTAGTTGCCGCATCGACATCTTGCGGATCTAGTTCTAATACCACTTGGTTGGCACATTTTTGCTCGGTTAATTTAGCTTCTGTAATGGTACGATTCGTTACCGAAAAATCATTTTTTTGCACCGCAGTTAAGCACGTTTTTGCAGGGTAATTCACCACCGCTTGGGTGACTCGTTGACCTAACCCATTTGGCGTAGTGACGGCTATTACGCTTTCAATTTGAGCATACGCAGTGCTTGTCATTGCACAGGCAACACCGGTTAAAATTAATTTCTTCATAAAATTTCCTGTTATTTGCTTTGATCTAAACGTTTTAACGCATCCATCGCTGGTTGCGAAACATGATCACCACGAGCCGCAGATTTTTCATACCATTGTGTGGCAGTGGTGAGATTTTTTTCTACACCAATGCCATTTTCATATAAATAACCCAGCCAATATTGCGAAGTAATATCACCACGATTAGCGGCGGTGGAAAAAGCCTCAAATGCTTTAGTTGGAGATTTAGTGACACCTTCACCATTTAGATACATCAAGCCGATATAGCGAGATGCTTTCATATCGCCTTGTTCGGTGGCTTGTTGTAATAACGGCATGGCTTGAGTGAAAGATTGTTGTTTATATAGTTCTACGCCTTGCAGCATTACGGCTCGAGCTTGTTGTTGCCCTGGGGTATGAGTTGGTTGAGATACCGCACTGCAAGAAGCTAATAAAAGTGGAAAAATAAGATAGCTGTATCGTTTCATTAAATATTTACTCTATATTGAATTGTTGGTTTAATTAGGACTGTTAATTAGCTCAAAAGTTCTAGGATTATTTCTGCTATTTTAATAATAGTGAATTGAATTTCACCGCACTTTCTTGTACAATGTCTTCCCGTCCTGATACAACGTATCTCATTTATTTTTCACTATCAATCAAAACAAGATCTCACTTATGACAACCAATTATATTTTCGTAACAGGCGGTGTGGTTTCATCGTTAGGTAAAGGCATTGCAGCAGCGTCCTTAGCGGCCCTTTTAGAAGCTCGTGGCTTAAATGTCACCATTATGAAACTCGATCCTTATATTAATGTTGACCCCGGTACCATGTCGCCAACCCAACATGGCGAAGTGTTCGTGACCCAAGACGGTGCAGAAACCGATTTAGATTTAGGTCACTACGAACGTTTTATTCGTACCAAAATGACCAAACGCAACAATTTCACCACAGGTAAAATTTATTCCGAAGTATTACGCAAAGAACGCCGTGGTGATTATTTGGGGGCAACCATTCAGGTGATTCCGCATATTACCAATGAAATCAAAGCCCGTGTGATTGACGGTGCGGCAGGTCATGATGTGGCGATTATTGAAGTAGGCGGAACGGTGGGCGATATTGAATCTCTGCCATTTTTGGAATCTTTACGTCAACTTGCAGCGCAAGTAGGACGTGAACGAACCATGTTTATGCACTTAACGTTAGTACCTTATATTCCAACCGCCGGCGAAGTCAAAACCAAACCAACCCAACATTCGGTCAAAGAATTATTATCTATCGGGATTCAGCCTGATGTGTTAATTTGCCGTTCAGACCGTATGGTGCCGAGTAATGAGAGGGCTAAAATAGCGTTATTCTGTAATGTGCCAGAAAAAGCGGTAATTTCCTTAAAAGATGTGGATTCTATTTATCAAATTCCGGCGTTATTACAATCGCAAGGTTTAGATGATTTCGTCTGCAAGCGTTTCCATTTAGATTGCAAACCAGCAGATTTATCGGAATGGGAGCAAGTATTGTATCGCCAAGCCAATCCAACGGGTGAAGTCACCATCGGTATGGTGGGTAAATATGTGGAATTGCCTGATGCTTATAAATCTGTCAATGAAGCTTTAAAACATGCGGGGTTAACTAATCGTTTAACGGTCAACATTAAGTATATTGACTCGCAAGATGTGGAAACCAGAGGGGTGGAAGTATTGAAAGGCGTGGACGGTATTTTAGTACCGGGTGGGTTTGGTTATCGTGGTGTTGAGGGTAAAATTCTCACCGCTCAATATGCTCGAGAAAACAATATTCCTTACTTAGGCATTTGCTTAGGTATGCAAGTCGCACTGATTGAATATGCTCGTCATGTGGCTGGATTAACGCAAGCGAACTCTTCTGAATTTGATCAAGCCTGTCCACAACCAGTAGTCGGTTTAATTACCGAATGGCAAGATGCCACGGGACAAGTGGAAACCCGTACTGATAAATCCGATTTAGGTGGCACCATGCGTTTAGGATCGCAACAATGTCATTTAGTGGATGGTTCTAAAGCGCGTGAGCTTTATGGCAAAGAAACTATTGAAGAACGTCACCGTCACCGTTATGAAGTGAACAATACCTTATTACCACAAATTGAAAAAGCAGGCTTAAAAGTGACAGGCTTAAGTGCGGATAAAAAATTAGTTGAGATTATTGAAGTACCAAATCACCCTTGGTTTGTGGCTTGTCAATTCCACCCAGAATTTACATCCACACCACGAGATGGACACCCATTATTTGCTGGTTTCGTGAAAGCGGCGAAAGAAAATCAGCAAAACTAAGATAAAACTTGATACTAGATCAAATTATTGTGATTTTTTGCAAGACAAATGCTACAAAGATCTATACCATATCGGAATAGTTTGAATAGTTTTAAAAAGACGAATTTTTAGATTAACTTAATAGAAGGAAAACAAAAATGGCAAAAATCGTTAAAGTAATCGGTCGTGAAATCATTGACTCACGCGGTAACCCAACTGTTGAAGCAGAAGTTCACTTAGAAGGTGGTTATGTTGGTTTAGCAGCGGCTCCATCTGGTGCATCAACAGGGTCTCGTGAAGCCTTAGAATTACGTGACGGTGACAAGGCACGTTTCTTAGGTAAAGGCGTATTAAAAGCAGTTTCTGCAGTCAATAACGAAATTGCTAAAGCAGTTATCGGTAAAGATGCATTAAATCAAGCTGAAATCGACCAAATCATGATCGATTTAGACGGTACTGACAACAAATCAAAATTCGGTGCAAACGCTATTTTAGCCGTATCTTTAGCCAACGCCAAAGCCGCAGCAGCAGCGAAAGGTTTACCACTTTACGCTCACATTGCAGAACTTAATGGCACACCGGGTCAATATTCTATGCCATTACCAATGATGAACATCATCAATGGTGGTGAACACGCTGACAACAACGTGGATATTCAAGAATTTATGATTCAACCAGTGGGTGCCAAAACCTTACGTGAAGCATTACGTATCGGTGCGGAAGTATTCCACAACCTTGCTAAAGTATTAAAAGGCAAAGGTTTAAGCACCGCAGTGGGTGATGAGGGCGGTTTCGCACCTAACCTAGAATCTAACGCAGCAGCACTTGCTTGTATCAAAGAAGCGGTAGAAAAAGCAGGTTATGTGTTAGGTAAAGATGTTACATTGGCGATGGACTGTGCGTCATCTGAGTTCTACAACAAAGACAACGGTTTATACGAAATGAAAGGTGAGGGCAAGACATTCACTTCACAAGAATTCACCCATTACCTTGAAAACTTAACTAAAGAATATCCAATCGTATCAATCGAAGATGGTCAAGATGAATCAGACTGGGAAGGTTTCGCCTACCAAACTAAAGTATTGGGCGACCGTGTTCAATTAGTGGGTGATGACTTATTCGTCACCAACACCAAGATCTTAAAAGAAGGTATCGAAAAAGGTATCGCAAACTCAATCTTAATCAAATTCAACCAAATCGGTTCATTAACTGAAACCTTAGCCGCAATTAAAATGGCGAAAGATGCAGGTTACACCGCAGTTATCTCTCACCGTTCAGGCGAAACCGAAGATGCCACTATCGCAGATTTAGCAGTGGGTACCGCGGCAGGTCAAATTAAAACAGGTTCAATGAGCCGTTCAGACCGTATTGCGAAATACAACCAATTAATCCGTATCGAAGAAGCATTGGGCGACAAAGCGCCGTTCTTAGGCTTAAAAGCGGTGAAAGGTCAGGCGTAATTCGCGTTGATTTAGATTAAAAAATCTTAAATTTTGTACCGCACTTTGGCTTTGATAAGAAAAAGTGCGGTATTTTTTTGAAAAATTTTGACTCAAATGAATTATTACTCCGGGAGAGTATAATGAATTTCCAATTTAGCTATTTTGTTGAAGTAATACCGAAAGTGGCTCGTCACCTAGATATTACGCTACAACTCACGCTTACTGCGGCAATTATTGCTTTGATTTTTGGTACTGTACTTGCTGTAATCCGTTACTACAAAATCCCCATTTTTTATCAACTTGCCAGCATTTATATTTTTATAATGCGTGGTACGCCTGTTGTGGTTCAGCTATATTTTTTCTATTTTGGTTTGGCTACAGCCTCTAATATTGTAAGAGAAATGCAGCCTGTCACAGCAGTAGCGATAGTGATGAGTCTTAATATTTCTGCTTTTATGTCGGAAAGTATGCGAGGCGCATTGCTTTCTGTGGATGATGGACAAAAACAAGCAGGTTATGCGTTAGGCATGTCACATGCTTTAGTGATTCGTCGTATTGTATTGCCACAAGCCTTTCGAATAGCATTGCCTGCTTTATTCAATGATATTATTAATTTGATTAAAATGTCATCACTGGCATTTATGCTTGGTATTTTAGATGTGATGGGCGCAGCTAAAGTCGAGGGGTCGCAAACTTTTCGTTATTTTGAAATTTATGCTGCGGTCATGTTAATTTATCTTGCCGTGATAGCTTTCTGTTCTTTTATTCATAAATATTTAGAGAAAAAATATAGTCGAGCCTACGGCTAATAATTATATTGGAGAAAATAATGAAAAAATTAAATAAAATCTTATTCACTACTGCTGTGCTAGGATCTGCCATTGGCTTATCAAATCAAGTATTAGCAGAAACCCGTACAGTTACCATTGTCACTTCGGGTACATCAATGTCCTATTCTATGCTTGATGCTGATGGTAATTGGACGGGCGTTGATGCGGAACTTTGGGCTGTCATTGCTAAACGTAAAGATTGGAAACTGAATGTCAAACGAACAACTTTTGATGCGATTTTTGGTGAACTTGATGCGGGACGTGCGGATGTGGCTTCTAATGCTTTTGCAGTGAAGCCAGAACGGGTAAATAAATATTATCCATCAATCCCTTATTATGGCGATGCTCAAGCGGTGATCGTAAAAGGTGATAATCAAACCATTACTAAACTCATTGATTTAAAAGGCAAGAAAATCGGTGTAACCAATGGTCAAGCGGCACAAACAATTATCAATGAAATGCAGCCCAGCTATGGTTTTGAACAAGTTATTTATGAAAGTTCAGATAATGGTTTAATGGAAATGGTATTAGGGCGAATTGATGCTCAAGCTTGTGCCGTGTCAACAGCAAACCAATTTGCGGAACGAACAGGTAACAACATTCGGATTTTAGATGAAAAATTGCGCGCCAATAATGTGGCATTCTTTTTCCCGAAAACCGAACAAGGGATGGCTTTGCGTGATGAAATTAACCAAGAAATTACCGCACTTTTACAAGATGGTACAATTGCTAAAATCACTGAAAAATATTTAGGTGCAGATATGACGAAACTTATTATTAATGAGTAAAAATAATGGATTTACGCAGTATTAGCCGTGGCATAGGGCAATTTATTTGCAATCAAGGGGCATTGAGCATGCTCAATGCCAAATTAACTTCCTTTGTTAATCCTGTTTTCTTAACAGGGCAAAAAGCCTACGCAGCTTTTTCTTCATTTTATCAATCGGAGAAAGATTATCCCTGTTATTTTTATGATGGCAGTTGTTCTCATGAAAATATTGAGTATTTAGCCAACAGTTTACCCATTGATTGTGATTGTATTGTGGCAATTGGAGGAGGAAAATTGATTGATACCGCAAAATCTGTGGCAAATCGATTAAATGTGGAATATATTACCGTACCAACATTGCTTAGCACCTGTGCCGCCTATACCCCCTTATCTATTATTTATCAATCAGATGGAAGAATTAAACAAGGTGAACATTATGAACGCGCTGCTTACTTATGTTTAGCAGATCTTGATTTATTGGTTCATTCTCCAAAATCTTATTTACTTGATGGGATTGGGGATACGTTGGCTAAATGGTATGAAGCTAATGCTGCTGTAGCAAACTTGACAGATGATGTGCCTGTTTTCGTGCAGGCAGCATTGCAAATGGCGAAATTGATTCAACAAGTTTTGTTAAATGAAACTGATGCAGCCATTGCCTCACTCACATCTCATCAAGTGACACCTGCTTTCAAACATATCGTGGAAACCATTATTGGACTAGGCGGTATGGTGGGGGGATTAGCGGGGCGAAAAGCTCGTGTCGCAGGGGCACATGCGATTCATGATGGCATGTCGCAATTTCCACAAACGCATCAATATGGTCATGGTATCAAAGTGGCTTATGGTATATTAGTGCAGTTAGCAGCAGAGAAAAAAATGACTGAAATTGAAGAATTACTGCCATTTTTTACCAAGTATCAATTTATACATCGCTTACAAGATTTCGGTATTCATGAGAATTTAACCGAAGTTATGCAACAAATTGCTGAAATTGCTTGTGGCGATGGACAAACATTTCGCTTGGCTGTGCCAAATTGTACAGTTGCGCAAGTAGTGGAAGCGATGCAATACGTGGAGAACTTATAATATGACAGAAGATAAATTAACCTTAACACTCCCATCTGGGTTTATCACCAAAGTACAAGTGGGAGAATTTACTTTACTCACCGATTACCCGAAAGATCGTGGGGGGAGTGGTATTGCTCTGAATCCTTGGCGACTTTTTCTTGCTGCGATGTTATCTTGCCATGGCGTCAATTTAGCGAAATATTGTTATCAACAAGGGTTGGATTATAGCCAAATTGAAGTGAATTTAATCCCGTTAGTGGAAGATTGTAAAACCGATGAATTTCCTGAGTATCAAATTCATGTTCGTTTGCCACCTGATTTTCCTAGCGAGCATATTCAACCTATGGTAGATTTTTTTACTGATTGCCCCGTAGCTAATCATTTGGTGAAATTAAAACCTATTTTAAAAACATTTGTAAATGGCAAATTAATCTGTACACATGCTAGATAAAAAATAAAAATTTGCTAAGGAAATACTGCATTTTAAGGAGAACACATGTTACATTTAGTTTTAGAAGATAAACATCTTATCGGTCAAAAAAAGCATTTCGGTGCTCACTCTACCGTTTATGATCATTTAGTGGTGATGTTTGAAGACGATGGTGAAACCGGTTATTTTTATGCCATGGATTTAAATAACCAACAACAACCTATTGTGGATAGTTTGTATGTTTATGGTGTGGACAGTATTGAAGGTAAGCATGAAGCCCGTCAGTTTCAAATTTGTTGGTCAGAAGATGGTAAGCAAGCCTTTTTGTTAGTTAACGGTTATCCGCACGCCAGTTTTGATTACACCAGATTAGTGGGTTATAACCATAGTAAATTCCCCATGCCTGAAATTACCAGTATGTGGTCGCATGAAGAAATTACTGATAAATTAGTGGCAGAGTGGTTAAAAGTTTAATATTAAATTAACCGTTATACATTGATAAAACCGATTATAATAATTTATGTGATCAGTTTGCTCATCATGATATTTTTAGCCAAAATAACAATTATTCCCCTTAAAAAGATAAAAGGAAAGCAGTTATGACAAAACATTATGATTATTTAGCTATCGGTGGCGGTAGTGGTGGGATTGCCTCGATTAACCGTGCGGCGAGTTATGGTAAAAAATGTGCGATTATTGAAGCAAAACACTTAGGTGGCACTTGTGTTAATGTCGGTTGTGTACCGAAAAAAGTGATGTTCTATGGTGCGCAAGTCGCCGAAGCGATTCATCATTATGCCCCTGATTATGGCTTTGATGTGAACGTCAATAAATTCGATTTTTCAAAATTAGTTGAAAGCCGTCAAGCCTATATCGGTCGTATTCATACCTCATACGGTAATGTGTTAGGTAAAAATAATGTAGATGTGTTAAACGGCTTTGCTAAATTTGTCGATGCTAAAACCATTGAAGTCAGTTATGCAGATGGTTCAAGCGAACAAGTTAGCGCTGATCATATTTTAATTGCTACGGGTGGTCGTCCGAGCATTCCAAAGCTAAAAGGCGCAGAATATGGCATCACTTCGGATGGTGTGTTTGCCTTAACGGCATTACCAAAATCCGTTGCGATTGTAGGGGCAGGTTATATTGCGGTAGAACTGGCTGGTGTATTGAATAGCTTTGGTGTCGAAACCCATTTATTTGTACGTCAACATGCGCCATTACGTACTCAAGATCCATTAATCGTAGAAACCTTATTAGAAGTGTTAGCACAAGATGGCATTCAATTACATACTCAGGCTATTCCTGAAGAAGTGATGAAAAATGCAGACGGCACGTTGACCTTGAAACTTAAAGACGGTCGTGAAAGCACGGTAGAAAGTCTGATATGGGCGATTGGTCGTGAACCCGCAACCGATGTGATTAATTTACAAGCTACTGGTGTGGCAACTAATGAATGTGGTTTTATTAAAGTGGATAAATTCCAAAATACCAATGTACCGAACATCTATGCGGTAGGTGATATTATTGAAGGGGGTATTGAATTAACGCCTGTGGCAGTAGCGGCTGGTCGTCGTTTATCTGAACGTTTATTTAACAATAAACCAAACGAACATTTGGATTACAATCTTGTGCCGACGGTGATATTTAGCCATCCACCAATTGGTACGATCGGCTTAACTGAACCACAAGCGATTGAGCAATATGGTGCAGAAAATGTTAAAGTGTATAAATCATCATTTACTGCAATGTACACCGCGGTTACTCAACACCGCCAACCTTGCCGCATGAAACTGGTTTGTGTTGGTCAAGAAGAAAAAGTGGTGGGCTTACACGGTATTGGTTTTGGGGTAGATGAAATGATTCAAGGTTTTGCGGTAGCCATTAAAATGGGTGCAACTAAAGCCGATTTTGATAACACCGTTGCCATTCACCCGACAGGTTCGGAAGAATTTGTCACCATGCGTTAACATCATTCTAAGGCTAGCAACACGTTCTATTTTGCTAGCCTTAATTTTGCTTTTCCACGCCCCATTGTTGTTGCATAAATGGAATAATTTTTTTTAAACAATCCTGAATGGGAATGACAGTTAAATTTTTTTCCACCTCTTTGCGAAAAGGCGGGCAAAAAGCAATATGACGATCTGGTTGATTAATTGGTCGCCAGCGACGTGGGATAGCAGATAAACGGCTTGGGTAAAAACCAATTGTCGGAATATTCAATGCGCCACAAATATGTAATGGACCTGTCGATCCCGCAATAAATAAATCTGCACAAGCTAAGGAATGAGTAAAATCTTGCAGACCATTATTTTGGTCGTAAATAACAATATTTTTGTTACTCACCATTTCTGCTAATTGATGAGCCTTTTCACTTTCGTTTGGACCCGCAGTTAGCACAATATGACAATCAAATTCTGCTAAAATCCCATGAATTAATTCTACATACTGATTTAACGATAAACTATTTGCTGAGCCCCCTGTACCACTATGTACAAACAGCCATTTCTTACTTTGATCAATATTTAGTTGCTGACTTAATAAAATTCGCTGATTTTGCACCGCAGTTTTAGCTAGTACTAAATAAGGAGGTTGTGGTTCAACTACAGTAATTTTATGATCTTTTAAAAATTGGCGCGCTAAATCCATATTATATTCAAACTCTGCCTTTTCCGAACGAGAACGGCGTTGTGTTAGGCGATGGTTATATAAAAATTGAAATAATTTCGTGGCGGGCGCAAGACGATATTTTATACCAGATTGCCATGTTAGTTTAGCGTTATACCAATCAGACACAAAACTAATTACGGCATCAAATCTTGTTGTTTTAATGTGGCTTAAAGTGCGGTGAAATTCTACAGAATTTTTTTTATCTTTACTGTCAATAATGATATTGTCAATATAAGGGCAAAGTTGTGCTAAAGGGGCGGTGTAATTAGGTACTAAAGCAGTAATTTTGATATTCGGTTCAGACTGTTTGATTAACGCTAACGCAGGGAAAATCAGCATAAAATCGCCGATTTTATCATTGCGAATAACAAGAAGATGTTGCATAGGGCTTTCCTAAAAGATTGTTTAGATTATTATAAACCTAAATAAAGTGGCAAGCCACAACGTGATACTGAGATTTACCGTTCTTACAAACCTACAAAATCCTATAAATAACTATAAAAAGCTATAAATTGGATCTTTGTTGTATTCCTACTTCAACCTTGCTGGTTACAATCTGATTTATTGCTAAATCGGATTGTATTGCCGTCAAGTCCATAGGCGTAAATTCGGGCAGAACTTGCCCTATTTGTTTTTCCATTAAGCGTAATAAATTTATTGAAGCATTATAATCACGATTTATTTTCGCACCGCAATGTTCACAACAATAAATTCGCTCACTTAATTTCAATTCTTTTTTAATTGAACCGCATTGACTACACGTTTTTGAACTTGGATAAAATCTATCTGCAAAAATAATCTGTTTCCCATTATATTTTGGTTTGTATTCAAGCTGTCTTCTAAACTCGTAGAAACTTACATCAGCAATAGACTTCGCTAATTGATGATTTTTCATCATTCCTTTTACATTTAAATCTTCTAAACAGATATAATCAGCCTGTTTGATGATTGACGAACTCAGTTTATGGGAAAAATCATTGCGAACATTTGCTATTCGCCGATGTAATTTAGCTAGTTTTAAACTTGCTTTTAGATAATTCGCCGACTTTTTCGTTTTATCACCTTTGGTTTTTGGGTGTTGTTTTTTACTTAATTGTCTGCTTTTGGTTTTAAGTTTACGTGCAAGTTTAGCTAATGGCTTAGGTGATTTTATTTCTAAGCCATTAGATAAACTTACAAAAGATTTCAATCCCACATCAATCCCTAAGCCTAATTTTGTTTTAGGCTGTGGCTGATAATTTTCTTCAGCAATGGATACACTAAATGATGCATAATATTTATCGCCATTTTGGCTAATGGTTACGCTATTGATTTTTCCAGAAAATCTTAATCTTTCGCTTAATTTCACATAACCAAGATTAGGCACTTTTAGATATTGAGCGTTACATTCAGTGATGATTTTCTTGTATTTTTTAGAATTTTTGTTGGTGTCAGATAACACAACCTGATCGCCACCAATGTAGTAGCTACCAGCATTATCACGTTTTTTCTTAAACTGTGGATAGCTTACTTTACCTTGTTTTAAGTCTCGGAAAAATTTTTGAAAAGCTAAATTCAAATTAAGGAAAGGTTGTTGCATGGCATATTTACTGACTTCATATACAAAAGGAAATTGAGTTTTTTTGATCGCATTAAATCTTTCTTTAAATCTAAATGTGTTTTTTTAATGCCTTGTTTGTAATATTCTTGCCATTTGGCTAATCCCCAATTATAGGCAAGACGAGAACAACCAAACGCTTTTCTAAAATGCGTTTTAGCTTTCTTATTCGGATAAATTTCAATCTTATGAGAAAGACTGATAATGTTATTATTCTCCGACATTTTCAATTATTACCTTTTGCATATCATCTAACAATTTTTTATTTTTCTTGCTACGACTACCGTATAATCTTGCCGAAAATACGGTAATAATTTGAAGAACATCTTTTGCAAGTTCTTCTTCAAATTTAATATTTTCATCACCTTTATTGATAATGATTACTTCCACATCTTTTACTTCACAGATTGAAAACACTAATTCTGCACCAAAACGTAAAAGTCTATCTTTATGCCTTAGAACTAAGCGTTTAACTTTTCCGTCTAAAATAAGATTTAATAATTTTGTTAGACCTTTCTTATAGTAATTCATTCCACTACCAAGATCTTGAATAACTTCGTAATTAAAGCCTTGTTTAGAACAATAAAGTTCTAAAATTTGTACTTGACGAACTAAATCTTCTTTTTGATCGTGGCTACTCACTCGAGCATAAGCAATGGTTTTCAAATCATCACGATTAAAAACAATATTATGGTTAATCGCTTTGAGCGTTTCAAGTTTATAGCGGCGATCACCGCCTTTTGTGAGCTCATCGGGCTTAAGCAAGCCTTTTTTATCCCAGTTTCGTAACGTTTGTATGGTTACGCCAAGCACTTTGCTCGCTTGACCAATGGAAAGAAGTTTGTTTATTTTGGAAATTATAGCATAGAATCAATGGAACTGATTGTACTAAATTATTTAGATATTTATAGAATTTTATAGATTTTATCTTTCAGTTTCTAACCCTACACTGACGTACAGGGTTAAGCAAGTAACAATACTTCGCATCTTAACAATATAGATTAGCCACAGCGTGGCGTTACCATGCTTAGCCCTGTACGTCAGTGCAGGGTTGATTGGGCTAATTCCACGTTGTTACTATTGTTTTCCCCTTGCTTTTTTAATAAAAAAATGTATAATTCTCAGGCTTTTTGTCTATATATACAGAGAAAAAAGTAAGTATTCCTGCTCCTTCGGGTGGGTTTTCTTTTATGATTAAATAATTAGAGGAAGGTTATGGTAACCATTCGTTTATCTCGTGGCGGAGCTAAAAAACGCCCATTTTATCAAATCGTTGTGGCTGACAGCCGTTCACCACGTGACGGTCGTTTTATTGAGCGTGTCGGCTTTTTCAACCCGTTAGCAACGGGTAATGCTGAACGTTTACGTTTAGATTTAGATCGTGTTAATGCGTGGTTAGAAAAAGGTGCAAGCCTATCTGATCGTGTTTCTTCTTTAGTGAAAGAAGTACAAAAAGCAGCATAATTAAACGATTTGAGTATAGGTGATGAATATGGAACAGCAACGTATTGAAGTGGTCGGTAAATTAGGTTCGACCTACGGTATTCGTGGTTGGCTTCGTATTTATTCATCCACTGAATCTGCTGAAAACATTTTTGCTTATCAACCTTGGTTTTTGAAAATCAAAGGACAATGGCAAGCCACAGCATTAGAAAGCTGGAAACATCATAATCACGAGCTGATTGTTAAATTAAAAAATGTCAATGATCGTGAGACGGCACAAACCTTAACTAATGTAGAAATTGGCGTAGATTTGTCGGTTTTTCCTGCATTGCAAGACGGCGATTATTATTGGCACGATTTAATCGGTTGCCAAGTGGTCAATTTACAAGGTTATACCATGGGAACAGTGTCCGAAATGATGGAAACAGGTTCTAATGATGTATTAGTGGTCAAAGCCACTCACAAAGATGCGTTCGGCAAACAAGAACGGTTGATTCCGTTTTTGTATGAACAAGTAGTTAAAAGAGTCGATCTCACCACAAAGACGATTGAAGTGGATTGGGACGCTGGTTTCTAATCTCAGGTACGCTGTGGCGCTTTTAAAGTAGTAACATTCGGAGACAATTATGTTTATAGGGATCGTCACCCTGTTTCCTGAAATGTTTAAAGCAATAACAGAATTTGGGGTAACAGGTAGAGCAGTTAAACAGCATTTACTGAATGTGCAATGTGTCAATCCGCGAGATTTTACCTTGGATAAACACAAAACTGTGGATGACCGCCCTTATGGGGGTGGACCGGGTATGTTGATGATGGTGCAGCCTTTACGGGATGCGATTCATCAAGCGAAAAATCTAGCAAATGCACATAACACAGGCAGTAAACAGGTTGGTGATAAAAAAACTAAAGTCATTTACCTTTCACCGCAAGGTCGTAAACTCGATCAAGTCGGCGTAAAAGAACTGGCACAAAATGAGCAACTCATTTTAGTCTGTGGACGTTACGAGGGTATTGATGAACGATTGATCCAAACGGAAATTGATGAAGAATGGTCAGTCGGAGATTATGTGCTAACAGGAGGGGAATTACCTGCCATGACATTGATTGATGCGGTGGCAAGATTTATTCCCGGAGTATTAGGCAAACAAGCCTCCGCACAGGAAGATTCCTTTGCCACGGGATTATTGGATTGTCCGCATTATACTCGTCCTGAAGTGTTAGATGATTTAACCGTACCAAGCGTGTTACTTTCAGGCAATCACGAACAAATTCGCAAATGGCGATTACAACAATCTCTTGCGCGAACGTGGTTACGCCGCCCTGAGCTACTGGAAAAACTAGCTCTGACTGACGAACAAAAGAAACTGCTGAAACAGATTAAATCTGAACAAGAGACAATCTGAAACAGCTTAATCAGTTAATTCTAGTATGAAAAAAGGTTTAAAAAATGAGCAACATCATTAAACAACTTGAACAAGAACAATTAAAACAAAACATTCCTAGCTTCCGTCCGGGTGACACTTTAGAAGTGAAAGTATGGGTGGTTGAAGGTTCTAAGAAACGTTTGCAAGCATTCGAAGGCGTGGTTATTGCAATTCGTAACCGTGGCTTGCATAGTGCATTTACGTTACGTAAAGTATCAAACGGTACTGGCGTTGAACGTGTTTTCCAAACTCACTCACCAGCGATTGACAGCATTGCTGTAAAACGTAAAGGTGCGGTACGTAAAGCGAAACTTTACTACTTACGTGAGCGTTCAGGTAAATCTGCACGTATTAAAGAACGTTTGGGTGCATAATTTTAAGATTGCTATACTTACAAAAGGCTTGGGTTTTCCAAGCCTTTTTGCTTTTCTTTCCCAACTTTGTATTTATTCTGTTAAAATTTAGCCAAATAGCATATAAATCTTTTAACTAGATCACATTTTCGATATTTATTTCTGACATTGCTTGATTTTTGGAATATTATACGCGCGGATTAATTTTTTAGTAACTATTATAAATGCGTTAAGGAGTTTATATGTCCTCAAATCAACATTCCATGAAATGGACTAAATTTAACATTGCTTGGATGATTAATTTATTTGGTACCGCGGTGGGAGCGGGGGTATTATTTTTGCCAATTAATGCGGGACGAGCGGGTTTTTGGCCATTAGTAATTATGGCGGTTCTGGTCGGACCAATGACGTATTTTGCACACCGTGGTTTATCTCGTTTTGTTTTATCATCTGCTAAACCGGGTAGCGATATTACCGAAGTCGTAGAAGAGCATTTTGGTAAAACGGCAGGGAAATTAATTACGTTATTATATTTCTTTGCTATTTTCCCAATTTTATTAATCTATGGTAATGGGATTACTAATACGGTGGATTCTTTTATTGTGAACCAATTAGGGATGGCTTCACCTAACCGAGTATTACTTTCTTTTGTGTTAATTGCGGCGTTAATTTCAGTCATGTTGACGAATGAACGCGTGATGTTAAAGCTCACTGAATGGTTAGTTTATCCGTTGGTTTTGATTCTTTTTGCTTTATCTATTTATTTGATTCCTGAATGGAATGGCGCTATGTTACAGGAAATGCCGACTACCAGTGGTTTTATTACTACGCTTTGGATTACCATTCCGGTATTGGTTTTCTCATTTAACCATTCACCCGCGATTTCGGCTTTTTCTCAATCACAGCAACGTGAATATCAAGATCCGATTTTGGCTGAAAAATATGCCAGTAAAACCTTAAAAGGCTCAGCTACTATGTTGTTAGTTTTTGTGATGTTCTTTGTATTTAGTTGTGTACTCACGCTTACCCCAGCAGAATTAGCCTTGGCGAAAGAGCAAAATATTAGTATTTTATCTTTCTTAGCCAATAAATTTGATAATCCGTATATTTCTTATTTTGGTCCGTTAGTGGCATTCTTTGCGATCACCAGTTCATTCTTTGGTCACTATTTAGGCGCGCGTGAGGGGTTAGAGGGGCTTTATATTAAAATGACGGATAATAAACAAATTAATCGTAAAAAACTTAACTATGGTACTGCCGTATTTTTCCTGTTTACCCTTTGGGGTGTGGCGGTGATGAATCCAAGTATTTTAGGCTTAATTGAATCTTTAGGCGGTCCGATTATTGCCATGATTCTGTTTATTATGCCGATGTATGCGATTAGAAAAGTACCGTCAATGCAACGCTATCAAGGACAATTAAGTAATGTCTTTGTCACCGTAATGGGGTTAATTGCGATTTCTGCGGTTGTCTATGGACTATTTTAGTTTAGCATTTAAGCTAAAATGCCGCTCTTTTGTATAATCACATTCCCTTTTTCATGATGGTTGAAGAAGGGAATTCTCAATGAGAAACATAAAATGATTAGCGTATTTGATATGTTTAAAGTGGGTATCGGTCCGTCTAGCTCACACACCGTTGGACCGATGAAAGCAGGGAAACAATTTGTGGATGATTTGATTTCCCAACTATTATTTGAGCAAGTGAACAAAATTCACGTAGATGTTTATGGTTCGTTATCTATGACTGGACGTGGACATAATACGGATACGGCGATTATTATGGGCTTAGCCGGTTATTTGCCAGAGGATGTGGATATTGAGTTAATTCCTAGATTTATTGCTGAATTAAAAAAAACCGCGGTATTACCCATTGCACAAGGTAAAAAAACAGTCACATTTAATTTTGATGAAAACATGATGTTTCATCAAACATTTTTATCTTTGCACGAAAATGGCATGAAAATCACCGCACTTAATGTGAAGAATGACGTGATTTATCAAAAAACTTATTATTCTATTGGGGGCGGATTTATTGTTGATGAAGAACATTTTGGTCAACAAGAAAAACAGAAAGTTGATATTCCGTTTCCTTATCAAAATTCAGTAGATATTTTAAAGCACTGTAAAGAGAATGGGTTAGCTTTCTCCACCGTCGCGATGGAAAATGAAATCGCATTAAACGGGAAAGACGCGACTGAACAGCACCTACTTCGCGTTTGGAATACCATGCAAGCCTGTATTGAGCGAGGGTTACATACGGAAGGTATTTTACCCGGACCATTAAAAGTGCCTAGACGTGCAGCCTCCTTACACCGTATGTTGCAAGCTAATACTAATTTGTCAAATGATCCCATGCGGGTGATTGACTGGGTGAATATGTATGCATTAGCGGTGAATGAAGAAAATGCAGCAGGTGGTCGGGTAGTCACTGCTCCAACCAATGGCGCTTGTGGGATTATTCCCGCGGTATTGTCTTATTATGAAAAATTTATTTCACCGATTAGTCAAGAAATTATTGAACGTTATTTATTAGCTTGTAGTATGATTGGTTCCTTATATAAAATGAATGCATCAATTTCCGGTGCAGAAGTCGGTTGTCAAGGGGAAGTCGGTGTGGCTTGTTCTATGGCAGCTGCGGGGTTAACCGAAATTTTTGGGGGCAGCCCTGAGCAGGTATGTATTGCCGCTGAAATTGCCATGGAGCATAATCTTGGATTAACCTGTGATCCAGTAGGAGGACAGGTACAAGTCCCTTGTATTGAACGTAATGCGATTGCATCAGTGAAAGCGATTAATGCTAGTCGCATGGCATTACGCCGTACCACAAACCCAAGAGTGACCTTAGATAAAGTGATTGAAACCATGTATGAAACCGGTAAGGATATGAATTCAAAATACCGAGAAACATCACAGGGTGGCTTGGCAATTAAAGTCGTTTGTGATTAAATGATTGTGCAGCTTCTATCAAGAGAAGATATTCATCTTCTCTTTTTTGTTTTAAAATAACCGCACTTTTATATTAAGATGTAAGGAAAAGAAATGGTTTCGGAACGCTTTTATTTAAAAATGGAAGAACATTTTTTATATGTTCCCTATTACGATCATCATCGCCGTGTACGCGTATTACTGCCGAAAGGTTATCATAAAGATCAATGGCAACATTATCCGGTGGTGTATATGCACGACGGACAAAATGTGTTTTATAGCAAAGAATCTTATTCGGGTTATTCGTGGAAGATTATTCCGACCATAAAAAAACATAAAGAATTTCCCCGCTTGATTATTGTAGGTATAGATAATGCGGGCACTGACCGCTTAGATGAATATTCGCCTTGGCAAGCCAGTGTCGGGCATACCGAGCAAGCCCGTAATACCGGCGGAAAAGGCGGTGAATATGGCGATTGGGTGGTAAATACCGTTAAACCTTTTATTGATCACCATTATCGCACTAAACCAGAACGCGAGCATACATTATTGGCGGGCAGTTCAATGGGAGGCATTATCACCGCTTATATGGGGTCCGCCTATCCCCATATTTTCGGGCATTTAGGTGTGTTCTCTTTAGCTTCTTGGTTTTGTGAAGGCGATTTTCTCCAGTTTACCCATCAACATCCTATTGATCGAGCGAGCCGTGTTTTTATTCAGGTTGGCACCAATGAAGGGGATGATGTGGATGCGCAATATATTTATAACATGAGCCAAGCCTATATTGATTGCACGTTACGCTATTATCAATCTTTAATCAGAACGGGACATCCAGTTGATAATATCTGCTTGCGTATCATGGCAAATGAAATTCATCATGAAAAATATTGGGCGGATCATTTTGTGGAATTTTTACAGTTTTCATTGGCGAGATAACAGAAAACCTAGTACTTGGGTACTAGGTTAAACAACAAATTATTATGGCACCACCACAGCGTGATAATGTAATTTATCAATAGCGTTAATGAATTGTTCATTGCTGACTTTTTCGTCTGCTACGATTCTTACTCGTCGGTCATTAAAATTGCCCTTAGTCGAAATAACACCGTCAATAGCTCGCAATTCCTTATTCACTAAATACACACAAAGTTGGCAATTCATTTCTTCAATATGCAGTGTTATTTGCTTTTCTGCTCCGAAACTGACCGCAGAAAATAAGCTGATTATGCTAAAGATCAATCCTTTTTTCATGCTAAACGCTCCAAAATAAACGGCAATAAAGTCGGATAACTTAACAAAAAAATAATCAACACAAATAGAATCCAGTAGCACCATAACAAGGTTTTACGAGATAAATATTTCGTGCAAATGATATTTTTGGAAAAGACTAATAACCAAAAACCGTAGCCGAATGCAGCAAGCGATAACATTAACATGGGAATGCGTAAGTAATCTAGCTGGTTTAGCTCAATTAGCCAACTAGATGAAACCCCGAATAGCAAATAAATCAGCGGAGCAATACAGCACAAACTCGATGTAACAGCAGCCACCACTGCCGTTACACAAGCGGTAAAAAAGGATGGGTTATAGTTCTTTTGAGATAAATTCATAACCGAATTCTTTTGCATCATAAGAATTTAATGGATCTCCACCGATTTCCGCATAAGGGTAGCCGAAGTTATTGATTGGGGCGAGTTCTGGCATTGGGTAAAGGTTGAAATCACGAGCGTGATTAAAGCCTACCCAGTTGGCTTCCCAGTTACCGAATAAGTATTTCGCCACGGCTTGAGTATCTTTATCGTCCACGGCTTTTTGCTCAGTTAAACGATATTTTGCCACGTCAGCAGAATCCACAGGTACCCAACCAAAGCCAGCTAAATAAAATTCCGCACGGCAATGTTGTCCACCGTTCTCATTCGCTACTTTGTCTTTCGCACCGCCAAAGGCTGATTTGGAATATTCGCCCATTTTTACCGCTTGTCCTAAACGAATTCCAAACACTTCACGGGCAGGAATATTCGCTGCTCGAGCCAATGCGACAAATACTGAATTAATATCGGTACATTTGCCTTTCAACACACCAGTAGTGAGAATTTTTTCCACATCACCATCGCCACAGCCTAACACGGAATTATCCCGCTCCATATTATGGACGATCCACAGATGAATAAGTTCAGCTTTTTTCAATGGATTGGTTTCGCTACCCACAATTCTATCGGCAAATTGTTTGACAATACCATCGGTTTTGATATGTTGAGTAGGTTTTAAATACTGTTGCACATCAACAGAATATTCAATTTTTTCAGGTGTTTGATAATCTTTTAACAATCCTTGCTGCATAGGCTCACGATCTTGAGTTTGCACCACTAATTTTATATTCAGATGACGTTTTTCCACTTTTTCATCCCAATTTGCATACAGCGTTTTGGCACCATATTGATTATTTTCACTAATATAGGCGTGTTTGAAATTACCATCAAATTCAATAGATTGCACTTTTTGATAGTCATTATTGAACGGTAACGGAACCCATAAATTCGTTTCTCCTGTTGAACCCTGTGGCACAACGAGATCGTAATTTTGGGTAAATTCATAGGAATGTGTAGTGGTGTTAGGATTCGGCACGCTTTGTGCTTGAGCAGAGATCGCACTGCTGAAAAGTGCGGTGATTAAAAATAATTTTTTCATAGATTTCCTTAAAATAAATAAACAGAACCTGCCATATTTAAGTTCAGAGCTGCAAGCAGAATGAACTAGGCATAAGAATACCTGAAATTTGCTCAGAACAAAATATATTTGAATAAAATAAGTCTCCGTTGCTGGGAAAAATGAAACGTCCACAAGCCCTAATCTTTACACGTTATCTTTTTTCCCGCCCTTTCCCTTATACATCAACTCAATTTGCTCACGATAACGTTGCAAAATAATTTTACGGCGGAGTTTTAGGGTCGGGGTGATTTCTTCCATTTTGGTGGTAAAAGCCTGTGGTAATAAGGTAAATTTTTTAATTTGTTCAAAGTGAGCCAGTTCTTTTTGCAACTCATGGATCCGTTTTTCAAACATTTGAATAATATCCGAATGTTTGACTAATTCTAAACGATCTTGATATTTGATATTAAGCTGTTTGGCATATTCTTCCAGACTCTCAAAACAAGGTACAATTAAGGCTGAAACGTACTTTTTAGCATCGGCAATAATCGCGATCTGTTCAACAAATTTGTCTTTGCCTATTTTCCCTTCGATCATTTGTGGGGCGATGTATTTCCCGTTGGAGGTTTTCATTAATTCTTTGATGCGGTCGGTGATATATAAATTGCCGTCAGTATCGAATTCACCGGCATCCCCCGTTTTTAAGAAACCATCTTCAGTAAAGGCTTGGGCGGTTTCTGCGGGCTTTTTGTAGTAACCACGCATCACCATTCCACCACGTACCAGAATTTCGTTATCTTCCCCGATTTTAACTTCTGCATCAGGCATTAATGTACCAATAGAGTTTGGCTTAAATTTAACATCGTCCCAGCAAGAAATGGTTGCAGTGGTTTCGGTCATGCCGTAGCCGAGTTTTACATTTAAGCCGATACTGTGGAAAAATAGCCCAATACTCGGTTCTAATTTGGCTCCGCCACAAGGCATCATTCGGATTCGTCCACCGAGTAATTGACGGAGTTTTCTGAACACGATTTTATCTGCCAAAGCATATTGTTTTTGCAATAAAAAAGACGGTTTTTTGTCTGAAGTTTTGATATGAAAATAGCGTTCACCTACAGTTAACGCCCAGTTAAATAACGCTCGACGATAAAACGGGGCTTGTTGTACGTTATCCCAAACTGCGGTGTAAATTTTTTCATAAAAACGTGGTACTGCACACATTAGGGTTGGGCGGACTTCGGTTAAAGCTTGACGTATTTGATTGGTGTCTTCTAAATAGGTATTGACGGCTCCGCAATGTAAAATATAGGCTACCCAAGCCCGTTCAAAAATATGCGAGAAAGGGAGAAATGATAAAGACACATCTTGTTGGGTTACATCAAGTAATTTGTCATGAGCTTGTAATTGATGGGCTAAATTAGCATAATCCAGCATCACACCTTTCGGTTCACCGGTGGTACCTGATGTATAAATGAGGGTAAATAGATCATCAAGAGATTTATCAGCAAGGCGCTGATCTAATTCTGTTTGTTGATTGTCCGAACCCAGTTGCACAAAATCAGACCAGTGATAGGCTTTTGCACAATAATGCAACGCAATATTGGGTTTCATGGCTACAATTTTTTCTAATTGCGGACATTGATCCAACACTTCCAGAATTTGATCATATTGTTCCTGCCCTCCCACGAACAGGATTTTCATATCCGCATTGTTTATAATAAAGGCAGCTTGATTAGCCGTGTTGGTGGCATAAATCGGAACGGTTACCGCTCGAATTTGTAATGTGGCAATATCAGCGATTGTCCAGTTCGGCATATTATGGGCGAAGATACCGATTTTATCCTGCACTTGAATCTGACAAGCTAATAAGGCACGGCTGACTTCATCAATACGCTGTTGAAAATCATCCCAACACATATCGATCCACTGATCTTGTTGTTTATAACGAAGTGCGGTCTGTTTTGATAGTGTTTTTGCTTGTTGACGAATGCGTTGAATAAAATGGAAATCCATGTTCATGGTTAAAATCCTATTGATTATTTTGTTTAGCGTACAAGTGTTCGCTAATATAGCATTAATTTGAATAAAATCTAGTGCAAAAGTAAGAAAATGACTATACTTAACATTAATTTGTATGGTTATAGGACGAAAATAATGAAAACGTGGAAAGATGTCATTGGCGTAGAAAAACAACAACCTTATTTTCAGCAGATTTTAACTCAAGTTCATCAGGCAAGAGCGACAGGGCGAATTGTATATCCACCACAACGCGAAATCTTTAATGCGTTTAAATTAACTGAATTTGAGCAAGTGAAAGTGGTCATCTTAGGACAAGATCCTTATCATGGACCAAATCAAGCACATGGTTTAGCTTTTTCAGTAAAACCGTCCGTTGCTCCGCCACCGTCGTTGGTGAATATGTATAAAGAATTGAGCCTGGAATATCCAGATTTCCAAATCCCAAATCATGGTTCATTGCTAGCTTGGGCGGCTCAAGGTGTGTTATTATTAAACACAGTGTTAACAGTCGAACAGGGACAAGCACATTCCCATGCTAATTTTGGTTGGGAAACCTTTACTGACCATGTGATTGCCAAATTGAATGAACAACGTGAGCATTTAGTTTTTTTATTATGGGGTAGCCATGCACAGAAAAAAGGGCAATTTATTGATCGGCAAAAACACTGTGTGTTAACAGCACCTCATCCGTCACCGTTATCTGCTCATCGTGGATTTTTCGGTTGTGGTCATTTTAGCAAAACGAATGATTACTTACGCCAACATCAGATTGATGAAATAGATTGGCGTTTAGACAATATTTAAGGAAAAATATGTTAGCAATAATTTCTCCAGCGAAAACATTAGATTATGAAAGTGCGGTAGAAAATCTTGATTTTTCTCAACCGCAGTTAACGGAATATAGTGAAAAATTAATTAACATTTGTCGTCAGCTTAGTCCCGCACAAATTGGCTCATTAATGTCGATTAGTGATAAATTAGCAGGATTAAATGCAGCACGTTTCGCAGAATGGCAAACCGAACATAATGAACAAAATGCTCGAGCAGCCATTTATGCCTTTAAAGGTGATGTTTATACGGGATTACAGGTTGAAACCTTAAATAAACAGGATATTCAATTTGCTCAACAACATTTACGAATGTTATCAGGGCTTTATGGTTTATTACGTCCGTTAGATTTAATGCAACCCTATCGTTTAGAAATGGGAACAAAATTACATAATCCACAAGGTAAGGATTTGTATCAATTTTGGGGAAATGTAATCACCAACGTATTACAGCAAGCCATTGAGCAGCAAGGCGATAATGTGCTGATTAATTTGGCATCGGATGAATATTTTAAATCGGTGAAAACGGATGTATTAAAGGCGGAAATTATTAAGCCAGTATTCTTAGATTTAAAAAATGGTAAATATAAAGTGATTAGCTTTTATGCGAAAAAAGCACGGGGCTTAATGTGCCGCTATATGATTCAACATCGTTTAACTCAAGCGGAGCAATTAAAACACTTTGATTTAGGTGGATATTGGTTTGATGAAACGGCTTCACAGAGTAATGAATGGGTTTTTAAACGAGATTTAAGTGAGTAAAATAATGAAAAAATTACTTACAATCCTTGAAAGGATTGTTCGGGGCTTTGCCCCCGCCACAAGTGGCGTTCAAAATTCCTATCGGAATTTTGTCACCGCACTTTTGGCAATCTTATTGCTGTCAGGTTGTGTTACACAGCCATTATCAACTGAACCAGAACAACAGGTTCAATTAAATGTACCAAAACAAATTCAGCATAATAATAAAAACTATGTGTTAAAATCAACCCAAGATTTGGGAACGATGGTGCATTATGTTTATTTTACCAACAAAGAAAGTGGTAAAGACTGGAAAAGCTCGGTGGAATTATTACATGATCGTAATGTGCAAAATATGTCTTTGCAAGAGCGCATTCAATTAAGAGAAAAAGTGTATGACAATAATGACGTGAAGTATTTTAATTTGACAACGGAAAAAGATACTTTATACGCTTTTGTGATTTATGAGCCGAATGTAAGTCAACATGATTGGCAACTAGAAGTGGCTCGGGCATCTGATGTACAAGGCTGTGGCTTTGTGCAATATCAATATTCCTTAAAAATTCCACAATCACGCAAATTAGCGAATATGGGGGAAATAAAATTAATAGGTTATTTGAAGAAGTATGCGATTGATAAAGAAATAGCGCGTTTACATCAGTTAAAATGGGATTGGCGTTGCGAATTGCCAAAAGCACAATCCGTACCAAACTAAACAGAAATTTAACTAGATCAAATTTTATGTGCAAATTGCGAAATTTTACTAGAGCCAAGTAGGGGAATAGTGTAATCTTAGCTCGCAAAAATTTATCGGGTTTTTAATATTTAATAAAAGGTAACAGAAATGATTAAAAAAATTGCAATCTTAACCAGTGGTGGTGATGCACCGGGGATGAATGCCGCTATTCGTGCGGTGGTGCGTTCAGCGTTAGATAAAGGTTTAGATGTTTACGGTATTTATGAAGGATATCGTGGCTTACACCAAAATAAAATCAAACAGTTAACTCGTTATAGCGTATCAGATATTATTAATAAAGGCGGTACTTTTTTAGGTTCCGCACGTTTCCCAGAATTCAAAGATCCAGCCGTGCGTACAGAATGTGCCGAGGTTTTACGTTCACATGGTATTGATGCTTTAGTGGTTATCGGTGGAGATGGTTCATATACTGGTGCAAAATTATTAACTGAAGAACATGGCTTTCCTTGTATTGGTTTACCGGGAACCATTGATAATGATATTCCGGGTACAGATTATACCATTGGCTATCAAACCGCATTAGAAACGGCGGTGGTGTGTATTGACCGTTTACGTGATACATCAAGTTCACATCATCGTATTTCTATCGTGGAAATTATGGGGCGTCATTGTAGTGACTTAACCTTATCGGCGGCGATTGCAGGCGGTTGTGAATATGCCATTGCAGCGGAAATTGGCTTTAACAAAGAAGAATTAATTCAAGAAATTGAAAGCAGTTTTGCGAAAGGTAAAAATCACGCCTTGATCGTGATTACGGAATTAGTCACCGATGTGCATCAATTGGCAAAAGATATTGAGGCGCGTGTGGGTAATGAAACGCGTGCCACCGTGTTAGGTCATATTCAACGTGGTGGAACGCCGTCAGCCTTTGATCGTATTTTGGCTTCTCGTATGGGGGTTTATGCGGTAGATTTACTCCTTCAAGGTGAAAAAGGACGTTGCGTGGGGATTCAAAACGAAAAATTAGTGCATCATGATATTATTGATGCGATTGATAATATGCGTCGTCCGTTTAAAGCGGATTTATTAGATGTGGCGAATAAGTTAGTTTAAATTTTCTTTGCATATGCCCGATCTTATTTTTATTTTGACTTTCTTCTCTGCTCGCTAAAAACGCGGAGGGGAAAGTTTAAGATAAATATTGCGTTCTGCATTTGGATAAAAATGTACCGCACTTTTAGATTATGAATAACAACCGTGGTTCGCAACCCTCCCACGCTAAAAAACTAAGGCATAAAATGAATATTATTCCAACCGATTATACTAATGCCGTTGTTCCATCAAAATAAAACGGTCGAACATGTTCTGCTCGTTGCTGTTTTAACTCCCAAAGATCGTATTTTATTTGCAAATTCAGCCATAATCTTGCCGAACTGATCCCAGCTTCTTCCAACCGCAAAGCCAAATTTGTCGTCATCGGTGTTTTTCCGTGCAACACACGAGAAAGGGTTTCACGAGAAAAACCTAAATGCTCCGCTAAATCTTTCACTTTAATTTGATTGGGTTCAACAAAACCGTCTAATAAAATTTGTCCGGGGTGGGCTGGTTTACGCATAGTATGCTCCCTAATGGTAATCTTCATAGTTCAAAATATAGGCATCGCCATTGGTAAACTCGAAAGTAATCCGCCAATTGCCGTTGACCGTCATTGCATAGATTCCCTTTCGCTTACCTTTCAATTCGTGGCATTGATAAAAAGGCATAAATTCTGTCACATTTTCCGCACAATCAATCAAATCTAAAATACCATCTAATTTACGCTGATGATTGGCTTGAATCCCTTTAGTAATGCCTTTTTCAAAATACTGTTTTAATCCTTTGTGTTTAAAACTTTTGATCACAATAATGTTTCCATTGCATGGACAGTGATATTATCGTATCACAAAAGCTAAAAGATTCAAGGTAATTTTAATCCCGTTCTTACAAACCTATAAAATCCTATAAATAACTACAAAAAGCTATAAATGGGATTTTTGTTGTATTCCTACTTCAACCTTGCTGGTTACAATCCGATTTATTGCTAAATTAGATTGCATTGCCGTCAAGTCCATAGGTGTAAATTCGGGCAGAACTTGCCCTATTTGTTTTTCAATTAAGCGTAATAAATTTATTGAAGCATTATAATCACGACCTATTTTCGCTCCGCAATCTTCGCAATAATAAATTCGCTCACTTAACTTTAATTCTTTTTTAATTGAACCACATTGACTACACGTTTTTGAGCTTGGATAAAATCTATCTGCAAAAATAATCTCTTTCCCATTATATTTTGCTTTGTATTCAAGCTGTCTTCTAAATTCGTAGAAACTTACATCAGCAATAGACTTCGCTAATTTATGATTTTTCATCATTCCTTTTACATTTAAATCTTCTAAACAGATATAATCTGCCTGTTTAATGATTGACGAACTCAGTTTATGTAAAAAATCATTGCGAATATTGACTATTCGCCGATGTAATTTGGCTAGTTTTAAACTTGCTTTTAAATAATTCGCCGACTTTTTTGTTTTATCACCTTTGGTTTTTGGGTGTTGTTTTTTACTTAACTGTCTGCTTTTGGTTTTAAGTTTACTTGCAAGTTTAGCTAATGGTTTAGGTGATTTGATTTCTAAGCCATTAGATAAACTTACAAAAGATTTTAATCCCACATCAATCCCTAAGCCTAATTTTGTTTTAGGCTGTGGCTGATAATTTTCTTCAGCAATGGATACACTAAATGATGCATAATATTTATCGCCATTTTGGCTAATGGTTACACTATTGATTTTCCCAGAAAATCTTAATCTTTCGCTTAATTTTACATAACCAAGATTAGGCACTTTTAGATATTGAGCGTTACATTCAGTGATGATTTTCTTGTATTTTTTAGAATTTTTGTTGGTGTCAGATAATACAACCTGATCGCCACCAATGTAGTAGCTCCCAGCATTATCACGTTTTTTCTTAAACTGTGGATAGCTTACTTTACCTTGTTTTAGGTCTCGGAAAAATTTTTGAAAAGCTAAATTCAAATTAAGGAAAGGTTGTTGCGTGGCATATTTACTGACTTCATACACAAAAGGAAATTGAGTTTTTTTGATCGCATTAAATTCTTTCTTTAAATCTAAATGTGTTTTTTTAATGCCTTGTTTGTAATATTCTTGCCATTTGGCTAATCCCCAATTATAGGCAAGACGAGAACAGCCAAACGCTTTTCTAAAATGCGTTTTAGCTTTCTTATTCGGATAAATTTCAATCTTATGAGAAAGACTGACAATGTTATTATTCTCCGACATTTTCAATCATTACCTTTTGCATATCGTCTAACAATTTTTTATTTTTCTTGTTACGACTACCGTATAATCTTGCTGAAAATACGGTAATAATCTCAAGTACATCTTTCGCGAGTTCTTCTTCAAATTTAATATTTTCATCACCTTTATTGATAATAATAACTTCCACATCTTTTGCTTCACAAATCGAAAATACCAATTCTGCACCAAAACGTAAAAGTCTATCTTTATGCGTTAGAACTAAGCGTTTAACTTTTCCGTCTAAAATAAGATTTAATAACTTTGTTAGACCTTTCTTATAGTAATTCATTCCACTACCAAGATCTTGAATAACTTCATAATTAAAGCCTTGTTTAGAACAATAAAGTTCTAAAATTTGTACTTGACGAACTAAATCATCTTTTTGATCGTGGCTACTCACTCGAGCATAAGCGATAGTTTTCAAATCATCACGATTAAAAACTATATTATGGTTAATCGCTTTAAGGGTTTCGAGTTTATAGCGGCGATCACCGCCTTTTGTGAGCTCATCGGGCTTAAGCAAGCCCTTTTTATCCCAGTTTCGTAGCGTTTGTATGGTTACGCCAAGCACTTTGCTCGCTTGACCAATGGAAAGAAGTTTGTTCATTTTGGAAATTATAGCATAGAATCAACGGAACTGATTGTACTAAATTATTTAGATATTTATAGAATTTTATAGATTTTATCTTTCAGTTTCTAACCCCTTGCTCCGCTGCCTGCTGATACCAATATGTTGCTTGTTTATAAGCTTGTTTTACACCATCACCATGGTAATATTTCAAAGCTAAATCAAACAGAGCTTGCTCATCTCCTTGTTCTGCTTTTACCATCAGATCATCAATTTCATTGGCATAAATAGAGATGGAAAATGACAGACCAATCATCGTCACCAAAAGTAGTTTTTTCAGCATGATTAATTCCTTATTTTACAAATAATAATCGTCATTCTATCATTGTTTTTCTTTTTTCAATTCGGTATGTTGCATTATTCACCAGAGAGAAATTCAGGACAAATTCCCAAATCTCTGCTAAAATGCACCGCACTTTTACACAATAAAACATTAACCGTGGTTCGCAACCCTCCCACGCTAAAAAACTAAGGACTTATAATGCAACTTTTCAATCCAAATCACGACCGCAAAGCGGTGGTTATCTTTTCTGGTGGACAAGATTCCACCACTTGCTTAATTCAAGCCATTCAGCAATACGGTAAACAAAATCTCGAAACCATTACTTTCAAATATGGACAACGCCACGCTATTGAGTTAGATAAAGCACAATGGATTTGCCAAGATCTTGGGATCAAGCAAACGCTAATTGATATGGAAAGTACGCAAATTTTCTCTGCCAATGCAATGATGAGTGACAGCCCAATTAAAACGGGCAACAATGGCGTGCCGAATACTTTGGTGGATGGTCGCAATGCGTTATTTCTGCTGTATGCGGCTATTTACGCCAAAGGGCAAGGCATTACCGATATTATCACGGGTGTGTGTGAAACAGATTTTAGCGGTTATCCAGACTGCCGTGATATATTTATTAAATCCATGAATGTGACCTTAAATTTAGCCATGGATTACAATTTCCGCATCATCACACCATTAATGTATTTAACCAAAGCCCAGACTTGGCAGCTTGCCGATGAACTTGATGCATTAGATTATGTCCAACAACATAGCCACACTTGCTATTTAGGTATTGACGGTGGTTGTGGCGAATGCCCGAGTTGTCAATTACGTAACAAAGGGTTAAATGAATATTTAGCCTTAAAAAGTGCGGTGAAAAATGCCAACGAAATTGGGCGTAACAATTCGGTAAATTCCACATCAATAGGGGGATAACAATGTTTAAAGTTTCTAAAGAATTTAGTTTTGATATGGCACATATTTTAGACGGTCACGATGGTAAATGCCAAAATTTGCACGGACATACTTACAAATTACAAGTAGAAGTGAGTGGTGATTTGGTCGCTAACGGAGCCAAAAAAGGCATGGTAATTGACTTTACTGATGTCAAAACCGTGGTAAAAAAAGCTATTTTAGATCCTATGGATCATGCTTTTATTTATGACACCAACAGTCCAAGAGAATGTAAAATTGCTAATCTCCTCAATGAATTAGATTCAAAGACCTTTGGTATTCCGATGCGTACTACGGCGGAACAAATGGCTCGTTTTATATTTAATCAATTAAAAAATGAGTTACCTATTTCTGCTATTCGTCTATGGGAAACGCCGACTTCCTTTTGTGAATATCGGGAATCATAGTCGTGCAGTTAATTAATGAACCCAAATTTCCCATTGTCGAAATTTTCGAAAGCCTACAGGGAGAGGGGGCAAATACAGGCATGCCAAGTATTTTTGTACGGTTCGGCAAATGTAATCTGGCTTGCCCTTGGTGTGATACCAATTACAACCAATTTGAGCAATGGAGTTTGAGCCAAATCTTACAAAAAGTGCGGTCTTTTTCAGTGAAGAATATTATTATCACCGGTGGTGAACCCACTATTCAAGTCGGCATTGCTTTATTATTAGATCGTTTAAAAGCAGACGGCTATTTTTTAGCTATTGAAACCAACGGTTTAAAAGCCATTCCGTCGCAAATTGATTATATTGCCACCAGCCCTAAAGCTATGTATGCCAAAAAATACGAAAATCGTTGTATTCCGTTTGCACATGAAGTCCGTATTGTGGTGGATGAACAAGATGAAAATGTACAAGATTTTTGCCAGTTGATTGAAAGCAAAATTCAAGCCAACGGTTATTATCTTTCTCCTTGTGAAATTAATGGCAAAATGAATCTACTGCAAACCATCACACATTTAGGCTTACTTAACCAACGCCAAAATAAACCCAAATGGCAACTGAGTATTCAAACCCATAAGTTGATTGGAATTGAGTAAATAAAGGTTAAAAATGAATTAGTTATTTAACATTGCATAACATAATCCTCCCTTAAATTTAACAAAATTCACTTTGGATTTACAATTCATGCAAATAAATAAAATGAAATTTCCATTTATTTGAATATGATCACATTATTGCGAATATATTTCTAATATAATTAATATTAAATTCAATTCAATTGCTTCAACTGGAGAATACATATGGCGATTAAGCAGCTTTGTCGATCAATAAGAGCGGCACCTAATAGAAATCTGTTTTTCTTTTGTTTTTCGGTCATTTTTGCATTAGGGTTAACATGGTTATTGTCTAGTGCGAGTTTTACCACAATACAAAATTACGTGTTATTTTTATTGTTCTTTTCTATCGGCCTATGGGTGACAGAGGCTATTCCTCCCTTTTCCGTTAGTATTTTAATTATCGGTTTTCTTGTCTTGATTATGGGGAAAAGCGAAGTCTATGACGCAATGAAATATTTGCAAACTTGGTCAGATAGTGTTATTTGGCTATTTTTAGGCGGTTTTTTCTTAGCGGAAGGGATGAAAAAAACCAAACTTGATTTTATGCTGTTAAAAATGGTTTTACCGAAATTCGGGAATAAACCAAGCAATGTCCTATGGGGACTGATGTTGGTTACGGCAGTCATGTCAATGCTAATGAGTAACACCGCAACAACGGCAATGATGATCGCAACCATCAATCCGCTTTTCTCCAATTTGCAGCAACGAGGTAATTTATCTAGAGCATTATTACTTGGTATTCCAGCTGCCGCTTCGGTGGGTGGTATGGGAACAATTATTGGTTCGGCACCCAACGCTATTGCAGTAGGCGCACTGGAAAAAATGGGACATCCGATCTCATTTTTGGAATGGATGATATTCGGTATGCCGTTGGCATTTTTTTTATTATTTATTTTTTGGCAAGTATTGATTAAAAAATATAAGGTGGCTGAACAAAACAAGCTGGATTTTGATTTTCTCGCCAACACTAAAACAGAAATCAGTGCGCAGGAAAAAATGCATAAAGGAATTGTTTTAATTATTTTATCAATCACATTATTCTGTTGGTTGACCTCCAAATGGATCGGTATCCCTGTGGCAGCGGTGTCAGGTATTCCGATTGTTGGTTTAACGATAACGGGAGTGCTTAATGAAAAAGATATTCGTCAGCTGCCTTGGGACACCTTAATGTTGGTTGCCGGTGGTTTGGCGTTGGGATTAGCGATCGAAGAACAGCAAATTGCCTCTCACTTTGTTGAGCAAATCAGCCATATTCAGCTCAGTTTTGTGATGCTACTGGTTTTATTTGGCTTTATTACCGTGCTTTTATCTAATTTTATGAGTAATACGGCAGCAACAACCATTTTAATTCCTATCGGCGTTTCCCTACTGACAATGGTTGGTCACACTGATATAGATCCGTCAATATTGCCGTTAGTGATTGGTTTAAGTGCTTCCTGTGCATTATTTCTGCCGGTTTCAACACCACCGAATGCCATCGCATTCAGTACAGGCTTGATTCCACAATCGGAATTCCGCTTGGGAGGGATCATTATCGGATTACTCGGACCTGTATTGAGTATTCTATGGGTATTGGCATTAACTACCCTATTCTAGGGGCTAGCCATTTCAATAACTGAACAGTTACGCCAGCAGATACATACGATCAAAACACCCCAGCGAGCAACACAAGCTGGGGTGGGGATTTAAACAACGAGGAGTGATAAGAAGTTATTATTGCTTACCAACAAATACCCCGAAGGAATCAGAACGTTCAAATGTTCCACCGACTTCTTCGGCTGTTGAACCGTAGAAGTTACCTTTTAAGCCATCGCCTGTATCGCCATCGGTCCATTGAGCGGTGAAACCTTCGCTTGATACATCACCTTCAAATGTTTGCGCAACAGTTGTTGGTGCACCATTACCATTACGGATTTGCCCTGAAATGGTTTTAGCATCAAAGTCAACTTCTGCAGTGAAGTTACCCGTAATCGCACCAGATTCTTGGAATAAGTTGTCAGCAATGCTACCTGCAAAGCGTAGGAAGCCACCGTTGTATGTTGCTGTGCCCCCAGTTGGGACGGCAGTCAATTCAGTTGGTGTACCTTGCACAAACAGATACTGATTATCACCTGCTACCACTGCACCCGCGACGACATTGGCAAATTCATAAGATGCATCAGAGATATCGCTTTTACGTTGAGACGTAATCACATTTGCCCCCGTAAAGTTTAAGCTAGAGTTTGTACCATTGCTTTCACCTTTGTCAGTATAGTACACGCTGTGCACAAAGTTTGGATTGCCCGCCGCAATTTTTGTGGTTGCTTCACTTAACTGAATTTCAACACCGTCAACGGTGATTTTGTCAAAATTAGCGGTATCATATGACACAGATGTGTTTGCATTAAAGCTATTTTTAGCAATGCCTTCTGGTACGACATAGGAGGTAGTATCAGGAGTACTGTTATCAGGGGTACCGTTATCAGGGGTACTGTCATCAGGGGTACCGTTATCAGGGGTACTGTCATCAGGGGTACCGTTATCAGGAGTACCGTTATCAGGGTTACTGTTATCAGGGTTACTGTTATCAGGGGTACTGTTATCAGGGGTACTGGTTTCTGGTGGGGTTGGGGTAACATTTGAACCATCCCCACTAGAAGATGAACTACAAGCTGAAAGGGCAAGAGCACAGGCGATTACAATAGCACTGAGTTTAAATGGGTTTTGCATAGAAAAACTCCTTAGGATAATTACAAAATAGATAGCAAAGCACCGCTTCGAGTTTAGCGTGCTAGCTTACTTAGTGACTGAAGTCAGATGACTTCATTGTTAAACGTTGATGCAATAACATAATAACATTGCTCGCAACGTTGCTTACCACATAAAAGAATCTCTTTAAAATAAAAATGATTCCTATTAAAAGGATAAGTGATTTTTTAAAACTTGTAAAGCGCTATTGAATGGAATTTGACAGGATGTTTATCTGATTGGACCGCTCTATTAGCATCATGATAAGGAATAAATCATTAAAATACCGTTCTTACAAACCTACAAAATCCTATAAATAACTATAAAAAGCTATAAATTGGATCTTTGTTGTATTCCTACTTCAACCTTGCTGGTTACAATCCGATTTATTGCTAAATCGGATTGTATTGCCGTCAAGTCCATAGGCGTAAATTCGGGCAGAACTTGCCCTATTTGTTTTTCCATTAAGCGTAATAAATTTATTGAAGCATTATAATCACGATTTATTTTCGCACCGCAATGTTCACAACAATAAATTCGCTCACTTAATTTCAATTCTTTTTTAATTGAACCGCATTGACTACACGTTTTTGAACTTGGATAGAATCTATCTGCAAAAATAATCTGTTTCCCATTATATTTTGCTTTGTATTCAAGTTGTCTTCTAAACTCATAGAAACTCACGTCAGCAATAGATTTCGCTAATTGATGATTTTTCATCATTCCTTTTACATTTAAATCTTCTAAACAGATATAATCTGCCTGTTTAATGATTGATGAACTCAGTTTATGTGAAAAATTATTGCGAATATTTGCTATTCGCCGATGTAATTTGGCTAGTTTTAAACTTGCTTTTAAATAATTCGCCGACTTTTTCGTTTTTTCACCTTTGGTTTTTGGGTGTTGTTTTTTACTTAATTGTCTGCTTTTGGTTTTAAGTTTACGTGCAAGTTTAGCTAATGGCTTAGGTGATTTTATTTCTAAACCATTAGATAAACTTACAAAAGATTTTAATCCCACATCAATCCCTAAGCCTAATTTTGTTTTAGGCTGTGGCTGATAATTTTCTTCAGCAATGGATACACTAAATGATGCATAATATTTATCGCCATTTTGGCTAATGGTTACGCTATTGATTTTTCCAGAAAATCTTAATCTTTCGCTTAATTTAACATAACCAAGATTAGGCACTTTTAGATATTGAGCGTTACATTCAGTAATGATTTTCTTGTATTTTTTAGAATTTTTATTGGTGTCAGATAACACAACCTGATCGCCACCAATGTAGTAGCTCCCAGCATTATCACGTTTTTTCTTAAACTGTGGATAGCTTACTTTACCTTGTTTTAGGTCTCGGAAAAATTTTTGAAAAGCTAAATCTTGAATAACTTCATAATTAAAGCCTTGTTTAGAACAATAAAGTTCTAAAATTTGTACTTGACGAACTAAATCTTCTTTTTGATCGTGGCTACTCACTCGAGCATAAGCAATGGTTTTCAAATCATCACGATTAAAAACAATATTATGGTTAATCGCTTTGAGCGTTTCAAGTTTATAGCGGCGATCACCGCCTTTTGTTAACTCATCAGGCTTAAGCAAGCCTTTTTTATCCCAGTTTCGTAACGTTTGTATGGTTACGCTAAGCACCTTGCTCGCTTGACCAATGGAAAGAAGTTTGTTCATTTTGGAAATTATAGCATAGAATCAACGGAACTGATTGTACTAAATTATTTAGATATTTATAGAATTTTATAGATTTTATCTTTCAGTTTCTAACCCCAGTGAGCATAGCAAACTGGGGTTTAAAAGTTGAGATGTAATATGGATTATTCTGTTGCAGTTTGTTCAGCAATAAATACACCAAAGGAATCGGAACGTTCAAATTCACCAGCGATTTCGGTTGCATCACCATAGAAGTTACCTTTTAAGCTACCCGTGTCGCCATCTGTCCAAGTGGTGGTAAATCCATTGCCTGAGATTTTACCTTCAAAGAACTCTTGTTCTGCATTACGACCCGCATCGCGAATATAACCATCAATTGTTTTGTCATCAAAGTTAACGGTTGCTTCAATTCGTCCAGTGAGAACACCTGTTTCTTGGAATAAGCTACCTTTATCCACAGTTTCAGCTGTTACGAAACGTAATGTACCGCCAGTGTAGTAGAAAGAACCTGTTTTAGGGATTTCATTAATTGGTGTTTTCTCGCCTTGAATAAACAGATATTCACCATTATCTGTTTTAACCGCACCTACGATGGCATACTCAAAACTGTGTGCGTTAACACTTTCAGTTCCAATATTATTACTATCAATTGAAGCAATTTTAGTCGCATCTTTAACGTTAATATTGTAACGCTCTACTTGTTCTCCTTTTGCATCTGTTACAAAGACAGGGTGAACGGAGTTTGGATTACCTTGAGTTGCAGTTAACTCTGCATCAGCTAATGGAATTTCTTGACCATCAACGGTGATGGTGTCAAACGTTGCTTTTTGAGCAGAGGTGGATACTTTTACACCAAAGCTATTTTCTTCAATTTTAGTTGGTTCACCAGAACTGGATGAGCCACAAGCAGTAAGTACAAAACTACCAGCGATAAGAATAGCACTGAGTTTAAATGGGATTTGCATGGAAAAACTCCTTAGATAAAAAATAGATAAAAAGCACCGCATTATGTTTAGCGTGCTTACGATTATTTAGTGGCTTATAGTGACTTAAATTCAGATGATTTCGTTGTTAAACCTTGATGCAATCATGCTGCGAGCAACTTTGCCAGCCACAAAAAGAACCCTTTTGAAATAAAAATGATTCCTATTAAGATGATAAGTGATTTTTTAACGCTTGTAAAGTGCTATTGAATTGAGTTTAACTGGATTTTTATCTGATTGTACCACCTCTTTTTAGTGTGGTTCAGCAAGCAACAAGGTGAGTGAGCCAATAAAAATGACCTTAAATTTTTTATCTGATCGTGCCGTAAAACACTGCCCTTTAGGGCGGTGTTTTACGGCACAAATAAAAATAGAAAATTACTCAAAATTTGAGTACAATCAATTCGTGTTAACAGAGATATGCTTAGGCTTTCTCAATGACGACATATTCAGGGTAGGACATACCCGTAGAGCTTGTGAAGTGAATATCGTTAGATGTCAGCAACAAGAACCCACCGAGAGTAGCCCCCGAAAGGGGGAGCTAGTAGGAATCCCCGTCCTTTAGGGTGGGGAGGATGTCAATGTTGTGATACGATTACGTTATTGCGTAATCAAAATATAAAACAAAATCCAATCATGCTTAATTGGGTTTGATCTATTACAATCTTTTCCCTTTGTCATTAAATTGTCACATTTCTTCCTTATACTGCTCAGCGTGGTTAAACCATGTTGAAAATCTATAAGGAGAAACCTATGTTAAAATCAACCCTAAAATCAACTATAGTTAAGTCATCTATACTAGCATTCTCTCTCGGTTTGCTCGTTTCCACCGCACAGGCTTCCCAAACCATTACAGGGGCGGGGGCGTCTTTTCCTTATCCGATTTATGCCAAATGGGCGGCGTTATATGAAGCGGAAACAGGTAACAAGGTTAATTATCAATCTATTGGTTCAGGGGCGGGGCAGCAACAAATTATGGCGAAAACCATTGATTTTGGTGCCTCTGACGACCCTATGAAAGCGGAATTATTGCAGGAGCATCAATTATTGCAATTCCCTGCGATTATTGGCGGCACCGTGCCTGTGGTGAATATTCCTGAAATTGCAGGAGACACCCTGAAATTATCAGGCGAGGTGTTAGCGGCTATTTTCTTGGGGAAAATTCAGCAGTGGAATGACAAGGCGATTCAACAATTAAATCCAACCCTTTCCTTGCCAGCGAAAGCCATTATTGTGGTACATCGTGCCGACAGTTCAGGCACAACTTTTGGCTGGACCAATTATTTATCCAAGGTTTCCACCGATTGGGCAACCCAAGTGGGGCAAGGGAAATCCGTGAAATGGCCAACGGGGCAAGGGGGCAAAGGCAATGAAGGCGTGGCGGCGTATGTGGCACAAATTAAATATAGCATTGGTTATGTGGAATATGCCTACGCCAAGCAAAATCAGCTTCCTTGGGTGGCGTTAGAAAATCAAGCGGGGCAATTTGTGCAACCCTCTAAAGCCAGTTTTATGTCCGCCGCCAGTCATGCTAAATGGGCGGAAAGTCCGGGAATGGGCGTGGTGTTGACCAATGAACCAGGCGTTGATTCTTGGCCGATTACCGCGGCGAGTTTTATTTTAATCCACAAAAATGCGGAAAAACCCGAAGCGACACAATCGGTGTTGCAGTTTTTTGATTGGGCGTTTCATAAGGGAAAAACGTCTGCGGAAGAACTAGATTATGTGCCGTTGCCTGATGCGGTGGTGCAAGAGATTCAAACTCAATGGCGTGCGGAAGTGAAAGACAATCAAGGGCGTAATCTTTGGTAATGATATTGTTGAACATGAGCAATAGGTGGGATTTTTCCACCTTGTTCCAACTCAAATAAGCGAGAGACTATGCAAAATAGCAAAAAAATCACCTTGACGAAACCTTGGCAAGAATATGGGTTTCATGGCGTCACGCTGTTTTTCGCCATGTTGGCGGCGTTGCTGTTAATTGCCATTTTATTTTCCTTGTTTATAGGCAGTTGGCAATCGCTCCGTCATTTTGGCATGGCGTTTTTATGGACGGCGGAATGGGATCCCGTGCAAGAACAGTATGCGGCGTTAATTCCTATGGTTGGCACGCTTTTGTCTTCCCTGATTGCCTTGTTGATCGCCATTCCTGTTTCCTTAGGCATTGCCATTTTCTTAACGGAACTCGCTCCCCCGTGGTTAAAACACCCCATTGGCTTGGCAGTGGAAATGTTGGCAGCTATTCCGTCTATTATTTATGGCATGTGGGGGTTGTTTGTGTTTGTGCCGTTATTTCAACAACATATTCAACCCTATTTAATCGAAATTTTAGGGCAAACGCCGTTAATTGGGGTGTTGTTTAGTGGCGTTCCCTTAGGCATGGGCTTATTTACCGCAGGCTTGGTGCTGGCGATTATGAGTATTCCCTTTATCGCTTCGGTGATGCGAGATGTGTTTGCGGTGGTGCCGCCGATTTTAAAAGAATCCGCTTACGCTTTGGGGGCGACCACTTGGGAAGTGGTGTGGAAAATTATGTTGCCCTACACCAAAACGGGCGTAGTAGGTGGCATTATGTTAGGTTTAGGGCGTGCCTTAGGGGAAACCATGGCAGTGACCTTTGTGATTGGCAACAGTTTCCGCTTGCCTGATTCGATTTTTTCGTCCACTACTTCTATTGCTTCCGCCATTGCCAATGAATTTAATGAAGCGGGGGGATTGCAAAAATCCGCCTTAATGGAAATTGGCTTAACCTTGTTTTTGATTACCACCTTGGTGTTAATTTGCTCAAGGTTAATGATCAATCGCATGCTGAAAAAAGAAGGGAAGAAAAGATGAATAATCTGCAACAATCACGTTTTTATTGGCGAAAATCCCTTAACGCATTGATGTTAAGTTTATCCACCATTGCCGTGGTGTTTGGGGTGTTTTGGTTAGGCTGGATTCTTGCCACCTTAATTTATCATGGCATTCCTGCTTTATCTCTTGATTTATTTACAGCCAACACGCCCGCACCTGCACAAAAAGGCGGTTTAGCCAATGCCATTTTAGGCTCAGGCTTAATCTTATTTTTCGCCGTGATTATTGGCGTGCCAGTGGGTTTGTTGGCTGGTACTTACTTAGCGGAATATGGACAAGGCGGCAAGTTTGCCGCAGGTTTGCGGTTTTTAAATGACATTTTACTGTCCGCCCCGTCCATTATTATTGGCTTATTTATTTATGCCATTTATGTCGCCAATGTAAACCATTATTCAGGCTGGGCAGGGGCATTTGCTTTGGCAGTGATCCTAATTCCCATTGTGATTCGCACCACAGACAACATGCTTAGTTTAGTGCCGAATCATTTGCGAGAAGCCGCCATTGCCTTGGGTTGTCCACGTTGGTATGTGATTGTGATGATCTGCTATCGTTGTGCCAAATCAGGCATACTCACGGGCATATTGCTTGCCATTGCTCGCATTGCAGGGGAAACCGCCCCCTTATTATTCACCGCGTTGTCCAATCAATTTACCAGTTGGAATATGAATGAACCCATGGCAAATCTGCCCGTGGTGATTTATCAATATGCCGCCAGCCCCTTTCAAGATTGGAAGCAATTAGCTTGGGCTGGAGCAACCTTAATTGCTGTTTTTGTGTTGAGCATTAATATTCTAGTTCGGCTATATTGCAGAAAAAAATAAATGTCGGAAAAAATAAAACGTAAATAAAGGAAACATTATGATTAACTTAGAACAAACCAAAATTGAAGTAAAAAATTTAAATTTTTATTATGGCGATTTTCATGCCTTAAAAAATATCAATTTACGCATTGCTCGCCATAAAGTGACCGCCTTTATTGGGCCTTCTGGCTGTGGGAAATCCACCTTGTTACGCAGTTTAAATAAAATGTTTGCCTTATATAAACAACAACATGCCACGGGTGAAATTAATTTAGACGGCGAAAATTTACTCACCAGCCAGCGAGATATTGCCTTAATTCGAGCAAAAGTCGGCATGATTTTTCAAAAACCTACCCCTTTCCCCATGTCCATTTATGATAATATTGCTTTTGGCATTCGCCTATTTGAAAAATTGCCCAAGGCCGAGATGAATGAACGGGTGGAATGGGCGTTAAGCAAGGCGGCATTATGGCATGAAGTGAAAGATAAATTAAGCCAAAGTGGCGAAAGTTTATCAGGCGGTCAACAACAACGTTTATGTATCGCCCGTGGCATTGCTTTAAAACCTGAAGTGTTATTATTAGATGAGCCATGCTCTGCGTTAGATCCTATTTCTACCATGAAAGTGGAAGCCTTAATTGATGAGCTGAAACAGGATTATACCGTGGCAATGGTCACCCATAATATGCAGCAAGCCGCTCGTTGCTCTGATTATACCGCCTATATGTATTTAGGCGAATTAGTGGAATTTGGCGACACCCAGCGTATTTTTAATCAACCCCAATGCCAACGCACGGCAGATTATATTCAAGGGCGTGTAGGCTAATAAACAAATAGGGTAAATTATGGCAGAAAAAACAGCAAAAATTCTGGTGGTGGAAGATGAACGAGCGATTCGTGAAATGCTCGTGTTGTTTTTAAAACAGCAACAATTTGACGTGATTGAAGCCCCTGATTACCCAACCGCGGTGAAAAAAATGGCAGAAAAACCGCAGTTGATTTTAGTAGATTGGATGTTGCCAGGGCGTTCGGGGATCCAATTTATTCAATATTTAAAAAAACACCCTGACATGCAGTCTATCCCCGTGATTATGCTCACCGCTCGCAGCGGCGAACAAGATTGTGTGCTAGGCTTAAGCGAAGGGGCAGACGATTACATCACCAAACCCTTTTCCCCAAAAGTATTATTAGCCCGCATAGAAGCCTTATTAAGACGTATTTATCAAAAAAATCATCGCATTATTGACATTGACGGCTTGCGATTAGATCAAGATGCTAAAAGAGTGACCTATCAACAGCAAGAAATCACTTTAAGCCACACGGAATTTAAATTATTGGATTTCTTCATGCACAATAAAGAAAAAGTCTATAGCCGTGAACAATTATTAGATTTTATTTGGGGTAATAATATTTATTTAGAAGAACGCAGCGTGGATGTGTATATCAAACGCTTACGCCATTGCCTTGCCCCTTATCAATTGGATAAATATATTCAAACGGTGCGGGGTATGGGGTATCGTTTTTCTAGCCAGATTAATGACTAAGGTGAAAATATGACCAAAATAAAAACATCAATTAAAAGCCTGTTATTTGAATTAATCCTTGCAGCATCCATTGCCTATTTATTTAGCCTTTTTGCACAGGATTTTTGGACTTGGCTAGCAATCATATTGGTGCTGTTATTAATTTGGCATCATTATATGGAATGGCGTTTATTAAAAACATTACAACCCAAAAATGAAACCATAAAACCCTTAACCCAATTTGAAACCTTATCGCCGACACTCACCTATTATAATAATCAAGCACGGCGAGAAAAAATGAAAAGTTTACGTTTATTATCCCGCTTAAATCGTAATGTGCAATTTTTATCAGAAGCCATTATGGTGTGTGGCGAAAAGGGCGACATATTATGGTCTAATCAACATGCTCAACAATTATTTGATTTTTATTGGCATAAAAAAGTGGAAAAGAACATTTTTACCATTATTTTTTACCCTGAATTTAAAACCTATTTTCAAAAACAACATTATAAACGCCCTTTAGTGATACTCACCAATAATCAGCGTTATATTGAAATCACGGTGAATCTCTACTCCGCAAAAACCTATTTAATTTTAGCCCGAGATGTCACGCAATTTATTAGCTTATTAAGCATTCGCCAAACCTTTTTAACCAATTTAAATCATGAATTAAGAACACCACTTACCGTGTTACAAGGTTATATTGAATTATTAGAATTTGAAAACGCTAACGAATTGCAACAAAAAGCCTTGCACGCCATAAAAGAACAAACACAACGCATGACCAAATTACTCCAACAATTATCCTTGTTAGTGAAAATAGAAACTGCCGATAATAAACAACATCACCCCGTGAATATGTCAGCGATTATATTATCTCTACAAAAAAACACCGCACTTTTAAAAACAGAACAACAACGCATTGAGTTTAATATTGAACCTGACTTATATGTATTAGGCGAAGAAACCCAATTACAAAGTGCCGTGGCGAATTTAATTTATAATGCCATTAAACATTCAGGCGAACACAGCCATATTCAAATTAGCTGGAAAATGAATCAAGCCACTAATCAAACAACAAATAAAACCACCGCAAACACCCCACACGCCATCTTCTCCGTCACCGACAACGGCATAGGCATCGCCCCCCAACACCTCCCCCACCTAACCGAACGCTTCTATCGAGTAGGCCCCGCCCGCTCCCACACCACCGGCGGCAGCGGCTTGGGACTTGCCATCGTCAAACACGCCCTACAACAACACAACACCCGATTAAACATCGAAAGCCAAGAAAACAAAGGCAGCTGTTTTTGGTTTGTTTTGGGGGTGGTTGAACAAAACAAAACCCAATCACCTGCGTGATTGGGTTTCTTTCAAATGCTAATAAAATTAGCCTTTGTTCTTAACCTTTATAGTTATGCACCAATGAAACTAAGTCTAATACTTTGTTAGAGTAGCCAGTTTCGTTGTCATACCAAGACACTAATTTCACGAAAGTATCCGTTAATGCGATACCTGCATCTGCATCGAATACAGAAGTTTCAACAGCACCGTTGAAGTCGGTAGAAACTACTGCATCTTCAGTATAACCTAACACGCCTTTTAATTCGCCATTGAAGGTTTTACCTTCAGCCGCATCTTTAATCGCTTGTTTGATTTCTTCGTATTTAGCTGGTTTTTCAAGGTTTACCGTTAAGTCAACCACAGAAACGTTGGTAGTAGGAACACGGAATGCCATACCAGTTAATTTGCCGTTTAATGCAGGTAATACTTTACCCACCGCTTTTGCAGCACCTGTTGAAGATGGAATGATGTTTTGAGACGCACCACGACCACCACGCCAGTCTTTAGCAGATGGACCGTCAACGGTTTTTTGAGTTGCAGTGGTGGCGTGAACGGTGGTCATTAAACCGTCTTTGATACCGAAAGTTTCGTGGATAACACGAGCAAGCGGTGCTAAACAGTTAGTGGTACAAGAAGCGTTAGACACGATGTCTTGACCTTTATAATCGTTGAAGTTTACACCGTTTACGAACATTGGTGTGTTGTCTTTGGATGGACCTGTTAAAACGACTTTTTTCGCACCCGCAGTGATATGTTTACGAGCTGTTTCGTCAGTTAGGAATAAACCAGTAGCTTCAACAGCGATGTCAACACCGATAGCACCCCAGTTTAGGTTGGCTGGATCGCGCTCAGAAGTCACACGGATTTCTTTGCCGTTTACCACTAATTTACCGTCACGCACTTCAACAGTACCATCGAAACGACCGTGAGTTGAATCGTATTTTAACATGTAAGCCATGTAATCAACGTCGATTAAGTCGTTGATACCGACAACTTCAATGTCTGAACGTTGTTGTGCTGCACGGAATACGATACGACCGATACGACCGAAGCCGTTAATACCAATTTTAATTGCCATAAGATTTTCACCTATATTTAAAGTTAAACAAAAGTCATACAGTTCATTGCTTACAAAAGTCAACTACCTGTCGATCATGGATTATAGCATGATTTTTATGAATAACGAAATAACAGTTATAAAAGAGAGGATAAACTTTTTGTGATCTAAGTCAAATTTTCTAGTTATTGTATTGAATTGCATTCATAAATTATAATGCTTTTTAGTTTGTTTCCATGCATAATAAAAAATGGGGTCAGTTTATCGGGGGGGAATTATGTCACAAGGAAATTTGTATATTTTGTCAGCACCTAGTGGAGCGGGAAAATCATCATTAATTTCAGCGTTGTTAGCACAAGATCAGCAGAAAAAAATGATGCTGTCTATTTCTCACACCACACGCCAACCACGACTGGGTGAAACCGATGGCATACATTATTATTTTGTGTCGGTATCAGAGTTTGAAAGTCTAATTGAACAAGGAATATTTTTAGAATATGCCAAGGTTTTTGGAGGCAACTATTATGGTACGTCTTTGCCGGCAATTGAAAAAAATCTTAGCCAAGGGATTGATGTGTTTTTAGATATTGATTGGCAAGGGGCGAGACAAATTCGGCAAAAGGTGCAGTCAGTAAAAAGTATTTTTATTTTACCCCCATCCTTGCAAGAACTGGAACGCCGTTTAATTGGACGTGGACAAGATAGTGAAGAGGTGATTGTGCAACGGATGTCAAAGGCTATGGATGAAATATCCCACTATGATGAATATGATTATGTGATTGTGAATGATAATTTTGAGCAAGCTTTGACGGATTTAAAAAGTATTTTGCGAGCGGAAAAACTCAGATTAGGCTATCAAAAACAGGAAAATCAAGGCTTAATTCATGAATTACTAGCAAAATAGTGTGCAGTTTAGTATTATGTTTGCCCTTTTATTGAAAAAATGTTAATTATTATTGGAGTAGAATATGGCTCGTGTTACTGTACAAGATGCAGTTGAAAAAATTGGTAATCGTTTTGATTTGATCTTAACAGCATCTCGTCGTGCAAGACAATTGCAGTTAAATCAGTCTGAACCTTTGGTGCCGGAAGAAAATGATAAACCTACCGTGATTGCTTTAAGAGAAATTGAAAAAGGCTTGATTAATAATGAGATTATGAATGCTCAAGAACGTCAAGACGCGTTTTCTTATGGCGAAAAAGAAAATCAAGCGACAGCATTTGTAATGGAATAAATGTGCTCATTTGCCATGTTATGAGGCTCGCTGTTTGAAATTTGAGATAAGTAAATATGCTTTATTTTGAACCGTTAGAAAAAATTATTCAGGAATATTTACCTACTGAACAAATTGAGTTAATTAAACGTGCCTTTCTTATGGCAAAAGATGGTCACCAAGGACAATTTCGTTCTAGCGGTGAGCCTTATATTACCCATCCTGTGGCGGTAGCTTGCATTATTGCAGAAATGCATTTAGATCACGAAGCTGTGATGGCAGCGTTATTGCATGATGTGATCGAAGATACACCTTATACGGAAGAACAGCTTACAGCCGCTTTTGGTAAAAGTGTGGCGGAAATTGTGGATGGCGTATCAAAATTAGATAAGCTCAAATTTCGTACTCGTCAGGAAGCTCAAGCGGAAAGTTTCCGTAAAATGATTTTAGCCATGACGAAAGATATTCGAGTGGTGTTAATTAAACTTGCTGACCGAACCCATAATATGCGAACGTTAGGGTCATTACGTCCCGATAAACGTCGTCGTATTGCGAAAGAAACGCTAGAAATTTATAGTCCGTTGGCTCACCGTTTAGGCATTGAACATGTTAAAAACGAGTTGGAAGATCTCTGTTTTCAAGCTATGCACCCGCAACGTTATGCAGTGTTACAAAAAGTCATTCAACTAGCGCGCAGCCGTCATCAAGAATTAATTCAACCGATTTTAGACGAGTTACAAACTCGCTTGCAAAAAGTACCCATTGCTGCTCGTGTGTTTGGTAGGGAAAAGCCGTTGTTTTATATTTATCAAAATATGAAACAACGAGAGCAAGAATTTCGTTCTATTTTAGATATTTATGATTTCCGTATTGTGGTCAATACAGTAGATGAATGTTATCGGACGCTTGGTATTGTGCATAGTTTATATAAACCAAGAGCCGGACAATTTAAAGACTATATTGCTGTGCCGAAAGCCAATGGTTATCAAGCCCTGCATACTTCTACTATTGGACCGAAAGGTGTGTTAGTGGAAATCCAAATCCGTACCGAAGAAATGGATAGTATGGCGGAAATGGGGATTACCGCTCATTGGGTGTATAAAGCAGATGGCAAAAATGATACCACGACCGCTCAAATTAAAGCGCAACGCTGGTTACAAAGTTTAATTGATTTACAGCAAAGTGCGGGTAATTCTTTTGAATTTATTGAAAGCGTGAAATCCGATTTATTTTCCCATGAAATTTATGTGTTTACGCCGAAAGGACGGATTATTGAGCTACCGCAAGGGGCGACCGCCATTGACTTTGCCTATGCGGTGCATACGGATATTGGCAATAAATGTGTGGGGGCAAAAGTTGATCGCATAGATTATCCGCTTTCTCAGCCGTTATCTTCGGGACAAACCGTGGATATTCTTACATCAAATAAGGCAAGTCCACAAAAAAATTGGTTGAATTCTGTGGTAACGGGAAGAGCGAGATCTAAGATTCGTCAAGAGTTAAAAAGTCTTGAAGATCAGACCGCAGTTTCGTTTCAATCTAGCAAAGTACGTATTTTAGCAAATTGTTGTCATCCGGTTTGGGGAGATCCGATTTGTGCTTATGAAGATGAACATAATAGATTGGTTATTCATCATAAAAGTTGTGCGACCTTAACTTGTCATCAAGGGCATTTTTCGGTGGTTGATTGGGTTGATTATGTGACCAATCAGAATTTTGAAGTGGAATTACGGATTGAAATGCGAGAACAGCAAGCGCTCGGTTTAATCATCGCTGCATTAGCAGTGATGCAAAGTCAGTTGCATAGTGTTTGGACCGAAGAAGACGGTCAGAGTAGCTTTGCAATATTAGTACTAACCACGCAAAATACTAAACATTTAGCTAAAATTATCCGTAAACTGCAACATGTTGCTGGTGTTGTTCGTGTTGAACGTAATATCAATGCGTTATCCTAATGATGAGCTTGCAATTGCTTGATGCTGTTCCACTTACTACCTTATCGGGTGTTGGAACAGCAGTTTCTATCAAATTAAGCCGTCTTGGGATCAATAATTTACAGGATCTGTTATTTCATTTACCCACTCGTTATGAAGATCGCACCCACATTACCCCCATTGCCGATCTTCGCCCTGAACAATATGCGACTATTGAAGGCGTGGTGCAAACTTGCGAGGTGCAGTTTGGTCGCCGTCCTATTTTAACCGTAATCCTATCAGACGGTACATCTAAAATCATGTTGCGTTTTTTCAATTTCAACGCTGGAATGAAAAACAGCTTTCAACTGGGTAGCCGTGTCAAAGCCTTTGGCGAAGTGAAACGTGGGCGGTTTATGGCTGAAATTCATCATCCCGAATACCAGATTATTCGAGATAATCAGCCGTTGCAATTAGATGAAACACTTACGCCGATTTATGCCACGACTGAAGGGCTAAAACAAACTTCCTTACGTAAACTCACTGATCAAGCTCTTGAATTATTGGATAAAATTCAAATTGTTGAGATTTTGCCTAATGAATTTAATCCTAATCCTTTTAGTTTAAAAGATGCCATTCGCTTTTTACATCGTCCACCGCCGGATATTTCGTTAGAAATGCTAGAAAAGGGGCAACACCCAGCCCAAGTGCGATTAATTTTTGAAGAATTATTGGCGCATAATTTGGCAATGCAAAAAGTCCGTTTGGGGACGCAACAACATTATGCTTTGCCGTTGCACTATTATACCGATTTAAAACAACGATTTTTAGCACAATTACCGTTTCAGCCGACTAACGCTCAACAGCGAGTGACGGCGGATATTGAACAAGATTTAGCCTTAGATCACCCCATGATGCGATTAGTGCAAGGCGATGTAGGATCGGGCAAAACCTTAGTGGCAGCTCTTGCTGCTTTGTTGGCAATTGATAATGGTAAACAGGTAGCGTTAATGGCACCCACAGAAATCTTAGCCGAACAACACGCCCAAAATTTCCGCCGTTGGTTTGAACCGTTAGGTATTGAAGTGGGTTGGTTAGCCGGCAAGGTGAAAGGCAAAGCTCGCACTGCAGAACTTGAGAAAATCCAAACAGGGGTGGTGCAAATGGTGGTGGGAACGCACGCTTTATTTCAACAGGATGTAGAATTTGCCAACTTAGCCTTAGTAATTATTGATGAACAACATCGTTTCGGCGTGCATCAACGCCTAATGTTGCGAGAAAAAGGCGAAAAAGCGGGCTTTTATCCGCACCAGTTAATTATGACGGCGACCCCGATTCCGAGAACGCTGGCAATGACGGTGTATGCGGATCTTGACACCTCCATTATTGACGAACTGCCCCCAGGGAGAACGCCAATTACCACGGTCGTGATGTCCGAAGAACGCCGAGCGGAAATTGTGGCACGGGTGCATCATGCCTGTACGGCAGAAAAACGCCAAGCCTATTGGGTCTGTACCCTGATTGATGAAAGCGAAGTATTAGAAGCCCAAGCAGCCGAAGCCATTGCGGAAGATTTGCGGAATGCCTTGCCACAATTGCGTATTGGCTTAGTGCACGGACGCTTAAAACCAGCGGAAAAACAAGGGATTATGCAATCGTTCAAAGAGGCGGAATTGGATTTGTTGGTGGCAACCACGGTGATTGAAGTGGGGGTAGATGTCCCCAATGCGAGTCTGATGATTATTGAAAATGCCGAACGTTTGGGATTGTCGCAGTTGCACCAATTGCGTGGGCGAGTGGGGCGTGGTAGCACCGCTTCGTTTTGCGTGCTAATGTATAAACCGCCGTTGGGCAAAATTTCGCAAAAACGCCTGCAAGTGTTGCGAGATAGCCAAGATGGCTTTGTGATTTCCGAACGTGATCTAGAAATTAGGGGGCCGGGGGAAGTGCTAGGCACTAAACAAACCGGTGTAGCGGAATTTAAAGTAGCCAATTTAATGCGAGATCGCAAGATGATCCCGACGGTGCAACATTATGCCAAACAACTGATTGTGAAATACCCCGATGTGGCAGATGCCTTGATTAAACGCTGGTTAAATAATAAAGAAATATATAGTAACGCTTAAAGTGCGGTGCTTTTTGAGGCGATTTTATGACAACGATACTTTTATATGATTCAGGCATGGGTGGTTTAACTATCTATGATGCCGTGCGTGAGCGTTTTCCCAATGCACGCTATTTGTATTGCTTGGACAACGCCTTTTTTCCCTATTCGGAAAAATCCACGCCCTTATTAATTGAGCGTGCGGAAAAAATCGTGGGGAGATTAGCCGAGCAATTTACCATTGATATGGCTGTGGTGGCGTGCAATACTGCCAGCACAGTGGTATTGCCAGCCTTACGAGCCAAATTTGCTTTTCCCGTGGTAGGAACAGTGCCTGCTATCAAGCCTGCTGCCAAATTATCGCAAACAAAAGTCATTGGCTTATTGGCGACCAAAGGCACGGTAGAGCGAGCTTATGTAAAAGAGCTGATTGAAAAATATGCTCAGGATTGCATCGTAGAAAAAATCGGTTCAACGGCGTTGGTGGAAATGGCAGAGCAAAAGCAGCAAACGGGCAAATTGGATTTAGCCCGTTTAGCCAATGAAATAAAACCTTGGCAAAAAAACACCGCACTTGATACGGTGATTTTAGGTTGTACGCATTTTCCTTTGGTGAAAGAGGAATTACAGCAATTATTACCGCAAGTGAAATACTTCGTTGATCCCGCAGAAGGCATAGCCAATCGCGTAGCGAGTTTATTGCCTGATGTAGATGATGAACAAGCTGAAAATTTAGCCTTTTGCACCCAAAGACCAATAGATTTTGAACAGAAAGAAAAGGTGTTAAAGGATTGGGGTTTTAGTCGTCTTATACAGCTTGACGTTTAAAATATAAACACTCAAACAAGATTTTACATTTTTTGCAAAAAAACACTTGCAAAGGATTCTAAGATCTCTATAATACGCCCCACACAACGACACGCTGTTGTGAAAATTGAAAATCAAACAGTGTGTCGTTTTATTTTCGCTTTAAAATAGCGATTTGTTCTTTAAAAATTTATCAGACAATCTGTGTGGGCACTTGTTGATTGATTTCGGTTTAAAAAATTTTAAAAACTTGAAGTCTTAATAGGTGCTTAACTTAAAATTCATTAAATGATTTGAAGCAAGCAGTTTATTGAGCGATCGAACTTAAATTGAAGAGTTTGATCATGGCTCAGATTGAACGCTGGCGGCAGGCTTAACACATGCAAGTCGAACGGTAGCAGAAGAAAACTTGTTTTCTTGCTGACGAGTGGCGGACGGGTGAGTAATGCTTGGGAATCTGGCTTATGGAGGGGGATAACTACGGGAAACTGTAGCTAATACCGCGTAATATCGAAAGATTAAAGTATGGGATCGTAAGACCATATGCCATAAGATGAGCCCAAGTGGGATTAGGTAGTTGGTGGGGTAAAGGCCTACCAAGCCGACGATCTCTAGCTGGTCTGAGAGGATGACCAGCCACACTGGAACTGAGACACGGTCCA
>NZ_SRHX01000020.1 GCF_004565475.1 Lonepinella koalarum
GGGTGGAGACAGCCTGGCCATCATTATGCCATTCGTGCAGGTCGGAACTTACCCGACAAGGAATTTCGCTACCTTAGGACCGTTATAGTTACGGCCGCCGTTTACTGGGGCTTCGATCAGGAGCTTCCCCCTCACCTAGATTTACTCTTAAGTGCGGTCTTTTTTTACCTAGATTTTGCAAATAAATCTAGGTGAGGGGTAACACCATCAATTAACCTTCCAGCACCGGGCAGGCATCACACCCTATACGTCCACTTTCGTGTTTGCAGAGTGCTGTGTTTTTAATAAACAGTTGCAGCCAGCGGGTCACTTCGACCGGTTCAACCTTCATCTGTAAAAGACTACAATCTACGCCGGCGCACCTTCTCCCGAAGTTACGGTGCTATTTTGCCTAGTTCCTTCACCCGAGTTCTCTCAAGCGCCTGAGTATTCTCTACCTGACCACCTGTGTCGGTTTTCAGTACGGTTTAGTAAAGTCTTTCGCTTAGTGGCTTTTCCTGGAAGTGTGGTATCGATTACTTCTTTCCCTTGGGAAATCGTCATCACGCCTTAGTGTTGAATGGAAGTTCGGATTTACCTAAACTTCCCACCTACACGCTTAAACGTACATATCCAACAGTACGCTAACCTAACCTACTCCGTCCCCACATCGCAACTTTACCAAGTACGGGAATATTAACCCGTTTCCCATCGACTACGCTTTTCAGCCTCGCCTTAGGGGCCGACTCACCCTGCCCCGATTAACGTTGGACAGGAACCCTTGGTCTTCCGGCGAACGAGTTTTTCACTCGTTTTATCGTTACTTATGTCAGCATTCGCACTTGTGATACGTCCAGCAAACCTCTCGATTCACCTTCTTCCGCTTACACAACGCTCCCCTACCCTGTCAGGGGTCAGATTACAGGTTTCAGACGGCAGTTTTATCTACCCTTTTACCTAAACCTTGCAACATTTTTGCAATTTCTTCGTATTCATTACGCCATCTTTGCCATTGTTGCTCCGCTATATAACCTAAGTCTAAACAGTATCTTAACCATACTCTCATTTCATCAGCACTGCCTATTGCCATTCCGATAAAACGATTAAAATCAGCCTGAGAGCGTTTTCTCGCAAAACCTTCTGCTATATTTGCACAAATACTTTTGCTTGCTCTTCTTATTTGGTCTGCTAAACCATATTGCTCATGCTTTGGAAAATCTAAACTTGCCTTATGCAATTCTAAAGAAATCTTATAACTTCTTTGAAACACTTGCAAATCTTCAAATTTCATTACCATACTGTTATCTGACTCCTGTAATCTGACCCCTGAAAGCCGCAGCTTCGGTGCTATATTTTAGCCCCGTTACATCTTCCGCGCAGGCCGACTCGACTAGTGAGCTATTACGCTTTCTTTAAATGATGG
>NZ_SRHX01000022.1 GCF_004565475.1 Lonepinella koalarum
GAAGCTCCTGATCGAAGCCCCAGTAAACGGCGGCCGTAACTATAACGGTCCTAAGGTAGCGAAATTCCTTGTCGGGTAAGTTCCGACCTGCACGAATGGCATAATGATGGCCAGGCTGTCTCCACCCGAGACTCAGTGAAATTGAAATCGCCGTGAAGATGCGGTGTACCCGCGGCTAGACGGAAAGACCCCGTGAACCTTTACTATAGCTTGACACTGAACCTTGAATTTTGATGTGTAGGATAGGTGGGAGACTTAGAAGCAGGAACGCCAGTTCTTGTGGAGTCGTCCTTGAAATACCACCCTTTAACGTTTGATGTTCTAACGAAGATTGCGGAACGCGGTCTCGGACAGTGTCTGGTGGGTAGTTTGACTGGGGCGGTCTCCTCCCAAAGAGTAACGGAGGAGCACGAAGGTTTGCTAATGACGGTCGGACATCGTCAGGTTAGTGCAATGGTAAAAGCAAGCTTAACTGCGAGACAGACAAGTCGAGCAGGTACGAAAGTAGGTCATAGTGATCCGGTGGTTCTGAATGGAAGGGCCATCGCTCAACGGATAAAAGGTACTCCGGGGATAACAGGCTGATACCGCCCAAGAGTTCATATCGACGGCGGTGTTTGGCACCTCGATGTCGGCTCATCACATCCTGGGGCTGAAGTAGGTCCCAAGGGTATGGCTGTTCGCCATTTAAAGTGGTACGCGAGCTGGGTTTAGAACGTCGTGAGACAGTTCGGTCCCTATCTGCCGTGGGCGTTGGATGATTGAGTGGGGCTGCTCCTAGTACGAGAGGACCGGAGTGGACGCATCACTGGTGTACCAGTTGTTTCGCCAGAAGCATTGCTGGGTAGCTAAATGCGGAAGAGATAAGTGCTGAAAGCATCTAAGCACGAAACTTGCCATAAGATGAGTCATCCCACTCTTTAAGAGTGTAAGGGTTGTTTAAGACGAAGACGTAGATAGGCTGGGTGTGTAAGCGGTGCGAGCCGTTGAGCTAACCAGTACTAATTGCCCGAGCGGCTTAACCATACAACCTCAAGTGGTTTGATGTTCAGGGGTCAGATGGCAGGAGTCAGATGACAGTTGAACGAACTTGAGAGAAAGAATAACAAAGACGAAAAGAAACTCAGAAAAACAGCTTGTTTCAAATTTAAAGAATAAAAAAATGGAAAGAATTAAGTAAGATACAGGAAAAAAAGCACGGCACTGCCGTCTGAAACCTGTCATCTGAACCCTGATTTCTGATGGTCATAATGCAGTAGCGCCACCTGATTCCATGCCGAACTCAGAAGTGAAATGCTGTGATGCCGATGGTAGTGTTGGGT
>NZ_SRHX01000023.1 GCF_004565475.1 Lonepinella koalarum
CAGATTTCTATGAAATCCTGCATGTCCTGTTTATTAATTGTCAAATCGAGACCTCTGACTTCGTATGACGATTAAGTCCGAATTATTCACTTCTCTATTAGAACTGTTAATGGAAATCTCAGAATCTTTGATTTGCACATAATTTTGCAACCCATCAATCATGGGTTGCAAATGTGCCTATATAGTGGTAAAATAATATATGTAAATTTTGTAAATGTGTAAATATAACTTAGTGGTATATATAGTAGATATAGGGTATGGGTTTATAAAAAAAATGCCGAAAAATATATACACTGATACACGATGTTATTTGTGATTTATTAATATTTTCTGATCTCTGCTTAAAAAATTCTGACAATGACATCTTGGATGTGGCTATCGAGTTGATCCCCGTGTGTGGCGAGAATGTTGAAATTACTGAGACTTTCACTTACCTTGGCAGTGTTATCCATAGATCTGCGGGCTGTGAGCCTGAAGTTAAGCGACTTCTGGGCTGGGCTTGGGGTGTAATGGATTCACTGAATGACGGTGTGTGGCTCTGTCGGCATTTATGCAAGAGGACGAAGGTTCGAGTCTTTCGATCGTTGGTACTGCTAGTCTTACTCTATGGTTGTGAGACTTGGACTTTAACCGCCGACCTGAGACGAAGGCTGAACTCCTTTGGGACCATGTCTCTCCGCAGGATCCTTGGGTATCACTGGTCAGATTTCGTATCTAATCAGCGGCTACTCATGGAAAGTGGGATGAGATATGTGACCTGCATTATCCGAGAACGTCAGTTGCGGCTCTATGGGCACGTGGCACGGTTTCCCGAAGTTGATCCTGCTCACAGGATTCTCTGTGCTAGAGACCCCAGTGGGTGGCGGAGACTGAGGGGACGTCCACATGTTTCATGGTTGCGCCAGGTTCATCGTTTCTGCGAGGAAATGGGGATGGGCCAGGCGGCTGCCTGGAGGATGGCCATACGGAGACCCCGGGAGTACCGCCGTAGGGTGAACGCAGCAACGCGCTGCCAGGGCGCATGCCCCCATACCTGACCTGACCTGACCTATTTTATACGGCGCCTATTTTTTGTGGCGCCTACTGGTGCCTATTTTGTGTGGCGCCTATTTTGTACGGCGCCTATTTTGTGCGGCGCCTATTTTGTGCGGCGCCTATTTTATACGGCGCCTATTTTGTGTGGCGCCTATTTTATACGGCGCCTAATTTTGTGTGGCGCCTAGTGGCACCTATTTTGTGTGGCGCCTAATGGCGCCTATTTTGTACGGCGCCTAGTGGCGCCTACGCTATTTTGTGTGGCGCCACACAAATTAGGCGCC
>NZ_SRHX01000024.1 GCF_004565475.1 Lonepinella koalarum
GGGGCGTTTACCACGGTATGATTCATGACTGGGGTGAAGTCGTAACAAGGTAACCGTAGGGGAACCTGCGGTTGGATCACCTCCTTATATCAGTGGTCAGATAACAGGTGTCAGATGGCAGTGAGCTGATTTGACTTTGTTATTGATACCCAAGAAACTTGAAGCGATAGCAAGTGTTCACACAGATTGTTTGGTAAAAATGAACGAAAAAAAGACCGCGCTTTTATTTGCTTACTAGGTCGGGCAAGAAATGAATGAAAAAAAGAAGTGCGAAGACAAAAGATTATCTTTAACTGTTGTCCCCATCGTCTAGAGGCCTAGGACATCGCCCTTTCACGGCGGTAACCGGGGTTCGAATCCCCGTGGGGACGCCATCTAAAGATGATTTTTGATTATCTTAATGTTCTTTAAAAATTTGGAAACAAGCTGAAAACAGAGTTCAGATAACAGTGGTCAGATAGCAGTGTTGCTATTGATGATTGTTAGATGACTCAACGTTTGAGTAAAAATCTTGTGTGAACAAAAGCACACAAGTCTAGTTATTAAAATCAACCTAAAGTAAGCAGGTTAAAGATAGAAAAGGTATCAGGCTGTCGTCTGAAGCCTGTCATCTGAAACCTGTACAAAGCACTTCAGGTTGTATGGTTAAGTGACTAAGCGTACACGGTGGATGCCTAGGCAATCAGAGGCGAAGAAGGACGTGCTAATCTGCGAAAAGTTTGGATGAGTCGATAAGAGGCGTTTAATCCAAAATATCCGAATGGGGAAACCCAGTAGATGAAGAATCTACTATCATTTACTGAATACATAGGTAAATGAGGCAAACCGGGAGAACTGAAACATCTAAGTACCCCGAGGAAAAGAAATCAACCGAGATTCCGTGAGTAGCGGCGAGCGAAAGTGGAAGAGCCAGTGAGTGATAGCAGTTTGTTTAGGAGAATCGGCTGGGAAGTCGAACTACAAAGGGTGATAGTCCCGTATCTTAAAAACAAATTGTGGTACTAAGCTAACAACAAGTAGGGCGGGACACGTGATATCCTGTTTGAAGATGGGGGGACCATCCTCCAAGGCTAAATACTCCTGATTGACCGATAGTGAACCAGTACTGTGAAGGAAAGG
>NZ_SRHX01000025.1 GCF_004565475.1 Lonepinella koalarum
TATAGTAATCAGCACGTGTGGTTTTAATCAGATGATTGACGGCATTTTTTTTCGCTTGGTAAATCTGGTGATGAACAGTCAGCCCTGTTTTTCTCCATAGCCGTTCGAACTTCCGTTTGTCGGCCCGAGCGCAAAAGATTCCGGAGTTAATCCACGGCTCAACTTTCCGCACTGGGACGCGCTTTTCTTTAACTGGGCGTGGAGATCCAGAACCCTTGTGACCGTGTCAGTGAAGGATTGAAGTTTCAACTCGACACCAGTCACTGAGGTCGTGGACAAAGCCGCGCTGTTCATCAAGTCGGTGGAGAAGGCATCAGTATCTAAATGTTTCATACTTCTGTAGCGAATTGATATATACTCATAACTTATCACGAAATTATTGGGAATTGCTCACACCAAAGTGGCTGATCAAAGATTCGAGTCCTCAAAGAGCATTGGCGAGAGTTCCAACATGAGTTGCTCGCAGCCTATGTGGAGCTTCGTGTCGAAGTTGGTGAGAGCGCTGGTCACCGTTGTGAATCCAGCCGCTCGGGTTCGAATCCCACAAGAAACATTGACATTTCTTCGCTTCCGAAGCGAAAAAATAGGTGGTGTGTCTAGTTGAGTACCCGAGATAAAAAGCAGTTCTGAATTCCAGTGGGCAATGTTTTCATTTCGTGACCCCGATTGGTCGCAGCGTATGTTTCTTCTGTTTTTGAGCAGTCTGCTCATAAGCACTGATATTGACTGATGTGTCCAATAATACACTTTGTCCAACGGATGGAGTCGGGAGATTCAGCTTATCGTGGCTATTTGATGCGTGTCAATCAGCGTAACATATAACATTAGGCTGAAAAGTTCAAAAATGCACGCACATGTGACTGTCTAGATTTGGCGACATGGAGAAAGCAGGAAACACGAGTCCACAGTCGGAGCGTACATTTTCCCGTGCTGTTATTCGCTTGGAGAGAAGTTGACCGCTTCGTAGACGTGTTTCTCCCAGGCTTTATGCAGACTGGGCAGACTGAATGAATGGTGCACTTTTGCCCAGACCATATTCCGCTTTTAGTTCCAGTTTCGGGATTCCACA
>NZ_SRHX01000026.1 GCF_004565475.1 Lonepinella koalarum
TGTATTTCAGTGAGGATCTTGAGGGGACAAACAATGCACTACTTGAGGGTGATGATACAACGCCTGGACATGAAGGAACCACTGCTGAAGGAAGTCGAGGTAAGGAAACGTGGAATATCCGTTGTGCACAGATGATCATTGACCTTAAAGACATATACATCTTGACAAGGAAAGGGGAAAGAAGACGCTACCCACCAATGACATTACCTACTCACTTCCAAGATTTTTCTTCTTGTCGTGTCCTCACCAACGTCACACGCGCCCCTTTGCTTCGTGTTTGGTTGGTTTGCTTGTTGAAAGGATCTGCCATCTTCCGGTCGTAGGACCTTCGATGTTGCCCAGGGCGCGGCGCGTAGAGCCTCCTCGCAGGTTGCAGTACACCTTATAAAAAGGTAAAAAGGTAAAGGTAGGGGGCTTGCGCTTTAAAGAGCGTAGCTGCGGGCACTAATCTCCCGGCACCTCGGCTTTTGAGCCTGCAGGGGATTTTATCCCTACACCCTGGACCAGAGCCGACTAAGACGCAGGGACTGCAGTTTACCTCCCCAGCAGAGCCAGGTACTCAATCACAGTTGAGTCGACTGAGGCATGTGGAGTAAAGTGCCTTGCCCAAGGACACACCTGAAAAGACCCAGCGCCGACGCTGGGTTCGAACCCTCGACCTCGAGATCGTGAGTCCGCCTCGCTGACCACTAGACCATCCTTACCAATTAATCCATATAAAACATATTTACTAATGTTTTGCCATTGTCAATTGCATTTCAAGTCAAGTTCAGCACATTTGTAACTGACACTGCCAAGTATGTCTTTATCGGTTCCAGCCTTGAGATCTTCCATCCCCACTCGGGCGGATACAGTGGGGTGCATCCCCTTCGACATTTGGCGAGTTCCGCTTCACGATAAAGCTTTTACAAAAACAGTATTTCGCACTCGAATTCCACATCACTGAAGGGATTCGAAACAGGGTAGAGGTTCCCGTTGTCGAATGTTTACGATTTTTTTTCAGTTTACTCGACTACCTACAGACTTCTAACGTACGACCAGTAGGTATAATGCCATAGAAAATG
>NZ_SRHX01000027.1 GCF_004565475.1 Lonepinella koalarum
GCCCGAAGGCATGGCCATCGGCGTGAGTTACGGGGGCGCTGCCCACGAACAATGCTCCGAAATAGCCACCGACCGGTTCGACCAGCGCAGAGGCCTGACCGAACATGAACGCCCGCCAGCGCGAGAGGCCCGCCGCGTACAGCGGCAAGGCGACCGCCAGGCCTTCAGGAACGTTCTGGAAGCCGATCCCGAGGCTCAGCGCCAGCGCACTGCCCAGTGAGCTGCCCTCCACGTCCAGGGCCGCGCCCCCGTAACTCACGCCGATGGCCATGCCTTCGGGCAGGTTATGAATGGTCATGGCTGCGAGCAGCAGCGCACCCTGCGACCAGGGCACCTTGACTCCCTCAGCCTGCTCGCGGGAAAAGCCAGGGTGCAGGTGCGGCAACACCTTGTCCAGCAGCCCCACGAAAGCTGCACCCAGCAGTAAACCGCCTGCCGCCGGAACCCAGGGAAGCATGCCCAGGCCCTCGGCCATTTCGATGGCGGGGCTGAGCAGCGACCAGAAACTGGCCGCCAGCATCACTCCGGCGGCCAGGCCCTGCGCGACGGTCAGCAATCTGGGGCTGATGTTGCGTGCGAACAGTACGAAGGAAGCCCCCAGCGCTGTCAGGGACCAGGTAAAGATGGTGGCGGCCAACGCTTGATGAGGTGGGGTCAGGGTCTGCAAAAAAATCGTGATGCTGTCCACGGCCCTATCGTGACACACCCGGTCAGGACGCAAGCGGCCCGGCTGCACGGGGCAGGCCGGGCCACACACCAGTCGGGATTATTCCAGGGTCAGAACATACTCGGCAAAGCCACCTTCGGCGTCACCAACCCGCTTCGCCTAGGCCGGGGCTGTCGGCGCGCCTGCTGG
>NZ_SRHX01000028.1 GCF_004565475.1 Lonepinella koalarum
CTGCCGTTAATCGCATCTGTACTGGTGGCGGAAATATCCCCCGCCGCCACGCCGGTGACTTTCGTATTTGCCGCATCAATACCGTTTTTAGTAACACTTGGTCCGCCCACAATGGTTAAGCCATTATCGCTTACGCTGGTATTACCAACTGTTAAACCGTCATTATTAACACTCGTATTACCTATTGTCACCGAACCATTCGCCCCTAAATCAAGTTCGTTGGCTAAATCAAATGTAACGCTACCATTGTTATTAATGATATTGATATTACCATCGGTATTGGTTAAGGCAACCGTTGCATTTGGTTTCACGGTTGAAGTGTTTGTGCCGTCAGTCAACGTCCAACCAGCGTTAGCCGTAGTATTAACTGCATTTAATTGGCTCATATTCACCGCATCGGTATCTGCGACACCGGCGCTCACATTGGTAATTTTATTATCACCGTTGTTTAAACCGGTTTCGGTTAAACTCACCGTATTTGTGCCATTGGTAATGGTTACGCCGTCTTTATTAATTACGGTTTTATCCGTGTCACTACCAAAGGTTGCACTATCCAGATCGGTCAGATCTTTCGCCATTTTAATCACTAAGGCTTTATCTACCACATCAACACGTAAATTTTGATCAGTGACATTGGCACTTTGCGATAAATTACCTTTAATGGTTAAGGTTTCATTGAGTTTCTTACCTACGGTAACGTTGGTATCATCACCCGTAAAGAATAAACCATCATTTAAGGTTGCTACGGTCTGATTATCATAGACAATACGGGTTATATTGGTGCCGTCAATACCATTGGTTCCATTAACCACAGTAATATTGGCACTTGCTCCGTCTTTACCGG
>NZ_SRHX01000002.1 GCF_004565475.1 Lonepinella koalarum
TAGGACATACCCGTAGAGCTTGTGAAGTGAATCTCATTAGAGATCAGCAGCAAGAACCCACCGAGAGTAGCCCCCGAAAGGGGGAGCTAGTAGGAATCCCCATCCTTTAGGGCGGGGAGGATGTCAATGATAACACTTTTGAAGGTGTTCCAAGATTCATAGCCAAGATGTTGCATAAAGTCGTGTGCTATCCAATAACGAATACCGTTTTGATGTGCATCATTTTCAAATAATTCAAGATCGAATTGTTCAGCCATTTTCAGCTCCTATAAAAAAAGCCGTTTGGGACGGCTTGAATGTGCGGTTATCTTACCGAAAGAGCGGTGGGGTGTCAAATTATTTCATTCTTTCGTATTCCAGCAATTTGTGCGTGGTGGTGGCGTGTCCGATTAGGGCGATGACAAAGATTTCTTTTTCGTGTTCGGATAAATTCGTGTAGAATGTGTGCAATAGGCTATTGGCGTTCGGTTCATTAACCGTGTTGTCAATAAATTGGGTGAATATTTGTAAGGATTCCATAATGATTACCTTTGGTTATGATTGTCCGCATTGCGGTAAGAAAGATGTGGCGTTTGAAGTCGGTGGCTTTGTGCAGCGAAAAGTGAAAAGCGTACCTTTTGATGTCTATTCGATATTAGCAACCTGCAATTATTGTGGGCATGGCATTGTGGCAAGCCTTGGCTTTAATGAGAAAAACCCTGCTGACCTGATAGCAATTGATGCATTTAGAAAACACGCAGACTGGCGAGAAAAGGATAGTCTGTTTGACTTGCTTGATTTCGATCCCGAATGGTTGCCTAAACCGCCTAAGCCTGAAGTTCCTGCACATTTACCAAACAATATTGCTGAGCAATTAACAGGCGCTGAACAGTTATTTTTACAGGCTCGTGGCGACCGTTTAATGATTGCCTATTCAGGTTTAGGTTTTCGCAAAACGTTGGAATTTGCCCTGAAACTGCTTGATGATAATACTGATAAAAATCTAAATTGGCGCATTAACGCGTTAGTGAAAAATGGCTTGCTAGTAAAATCAATGGGCGATTTTGCGCACCGTATTCGTGCGCTGGGTAATGATGCCACGCACGATGATATTTCGCTTGATGAATTGCAAGAGCTGCGCCTGTTTACGCAGCTGTTTTTGCAATATACCTTTACCTTGCCGGCGATGATTCCTGTCAAATAAAAAAGCCTACAAAAACTTGTAGGCTTTCTTAAAATTTGCTTGTTTTAGTTGGAAAACCAACTTATAATATAATCACTTTCAGGGGGAAGCCTGAAAGTGAGTGTAAGGCTTAATCCTTATGCTTGAAGAAGGATAACCAAATGTTCAAATACATTATCCTGATTATCATTTTATTACTCTGGTCAATGCCAGTTTACTAATCTGATAATTTACTAGGGAGTTACCGGCTCCCTAGTTCTTCAAATTATAAGGAATTTATTATGGCATTGTCAAGAACCGAAATTGTGAACCGCAGCAATGAAAAGCGTGGGATTCGTCAAAAAGGCTTTAAACTTCCCCTTGAAGTGATTGCGGAAATTGAGCGGTTGAGCCAACAACACGGCATTCCGCAGAATCAGTTGATTATTCAAGCGGTGGAGTGTTTTAAACAGGTGAAAGGCTCGTGAGAGCCTTTATTCTCCCGATAATTCTTTTATTTTTCGGACAAATTTTCCAACTTCTTTTGCTACAAAACCTATTGCTACAAATTGATGAATCAAGACATATGTAAACAAATATCTTTCAGTTGTTTCTAGTTTGGTAAAATAATTTAGAATTTCATCAATTGCATTTTCTTCATTTTTAATTATTGGAATTTTATCATTTAAAAAACGTTCATATTTATGGGCTTTTTTTCGAAATTCATCTGATAGTGAATTTTCTTTTTTATTCTTGAATTTAGCCATTATTTCTCCTTAACCAGAACAGGCTTATCAATGAGATATTCCAGGTCATACGCCTCTTTGAAATTCTGTTCTTCGCTATCTTCAGGTTGTCTTTTGGGGATATGTATTTTCCCTAATACTTCGCCGTAGAAACAATCTTCAATCCACCCAATTTGTTCATCATCTAAAAAACCGTCATAACCGAAATTTTCATATAAATCACGGGCTTTTTCTAGCGTTGCTTGCTTGGCTTGTTCTAAGGTGTCGAAAATAAAAAAATCGTCATCATTTGTAGAATAACTAAAATATTTAGCCATTATTCCCCCCTAAAACGGAATATCATCATCAAAGTCCTGCTCTTGCGACGGGGCAGAAGTCGTTGGTTTGGTATAGCCTTGTTTCTGCTCCGCATAAGCGTTTCTGCTTCGAGCTGCTGGCGGTGATGATGTAGTGGTTTCTTGTTCTTTTTTGTCAAGCATTTGCATTACATCAGCTTGAATTTCCGTGGTGTAATGGTCGGTGCCGTTTTTGTCTTGCCATTTTCGGGTTTTGAGTTTGCCTTCAATGTAGACCTGTGAGCCTTTTTGTAGGTATTGCCCCACGATTTCCGCTTGACGGCGATAAAATACAATACGGTGCCATTCGTTCGCTTCTTTGCGTTCGCCTGTTTGTTTATCCGTCCAGCTTTCCGATGTTGCTACACTGATATTGGCGACTGCGTCACCGTTTGGCATTGTGCGGACTTCGGGGTCGTTACCTAAGCGTCCTACGATAGTAACACGATTTATTCCTGCCATTTAATTTCTCCCTAAAGTTTCAATAATTTGCTGATAATAATTTTGAGATACTGCCACACGCTCCTTTATCCGCTCAATCTTCTCATCATCCCGTTTAACTGTGACTGTGGTAATCCGCTGGCGTTGTGGGATTTGTTCCACTAAGCCGATATAGCGTTCGGGGTCGTCGTAGCTGGTGAGTAAATCAGGTGGAGTCGGCAACAAAATGAAGTCAACTTGAGCTTCTTCAGCTTCCCATAACCACATATAACCTTGCATTTGCCAGTCGTAGCCTGCTTTTTCAGCTTTCTCTTGGGCTTCGTCAGGAAAAAATGGGTGTGAGCCTATATCCCACGAACATTTTGTATCAATTATGAGTTTCCGACTGGGGACGTATATGTCACATTCACCGGTAATAAAATCGTTTTCTTTGCGTTCGGTGTTTTTCTTTAAGGCAAGACCACGGGTTAAGCCACTTAACTTAATGGCTTTATCTTCAAGCTGTATGCCTTTTTCAGTGTATTTATTGCCGTCAAAGTCTTGATAGCCGAAAAGGTCATATTTTGCCATTTTTCGCACCGCACTTTTGGCGGTTTGGGTTAGTTCATTTTGCTGTGCCTTGGTTTTTGGTGTACCGATAATATCAGCGATACTGGAACACCGCACTTTAAGCTGATAGTTCATTTTCGAGTTTCTCCAATTCGGCATATTGTTGTTGGCTAAATTCAAAGCCGTTGTCGCATAGGTCCTGTAAGGTGGTTTCGCCGGCTTGAATACTTTGTTTGCATTTTGCAAAGTCTTCTTCATTGACGTTTAGGATAAATTCAGCATCTTCAATTTGGTTATCTGGGTAATCAAATTCGCCTTTTTCGGCATCTTTTACTACAGATTGGTCGGCTAATACCGCTTGTTGCATTTCAACGGATAACGGGGCTTGCTTGGATAACAGCAATTTCATCACCGTTTTGAGAGCCATCGCTTCAAAGTTTTCGACCCATACACCGCCTTTACCATTACCATTCATATAACTGCGGTAGGTTTGTGAATAGCGTTCAGCGTGTTCATAGATGTCGCTTTCGGTCATATAAAGTTCAGCAGTAAAATCATTAATCAGCTTGAAATAAGCGTAATAACCGATTGGCTTTTCGTTTTTTTCGGGCTTTTGTTTCCAGTCAAATTCAAAGCCGTTTATCGGGTCTTCGGTAATCAGTTGCTTTTCGTACACTGGCACGGCGACCAATCGTTTAAACTGTCCGCTTCGTTGGGCTAATTGAATTAAGCCTTTGTAGCCTAGTTGGAATTGTGCCTGACCTTTATAAGGTACAATGTAGGCAAAACCTAAGCCATTTTGTAGTGGTAGATTTAAGGTTGCTGCCATTAATGCAGCGTTAAAAATGCTCATTGGGTTAGCATTTCGCAACATGGTATTACTATTGACAATTTGCAGTACACTTGTGGTGAAAGCATCGGCATTTTTGTTTAACAGTGATTTGATTTTTTCTTGAATAACCGGCTTGTCAAAAAACTCTTTCACGGGGAAATGTGTTTTTTTAGCTGGTGCGGTTGGTGTTGTTTCGGTGGTCATAACAATTCCCTTAATGTGTTTGATTGATTGCTTGCATGACAACTTGGATTTCTCGGCGAATATCTGGGGCGACCTTTTCAATGTCGGCAAGTAATTTACCTAACGTCCCTGTCGGGCATTCAGCAAAGCGGATAATGGCGAAATAGACCGCATCGAGTTTCTTTGTATCGACGGCAGCACTGCAAAAAATATGTTCAATGAGTTGCTGCTTTTCTTCGTCATAGCAGGCACCTTGGTCTATATCATCAAAGGTCAATTCAGGATTAACTAAAAAATCAGGTGGTTCCATGTGGTCATGTAACCATTGGCACGCTCTAAAATTATCTTTCATGGGTTTGCTCCTGTGTTTCTCTCTGTTTTAACGTTACCCATTGCTTGGCGTATTCAATTTCTTCGTCTGTCATATCTCGTGCCAGACAGTGTCCGTGTTGCCATACACCGCCTTTGTCCGCACAGGTTTCTTGTGGTGTGGTGGCAAAGGCTGGGTGGCAGCTAGCGATAAGTGCAATGGCAACCATAATGAGAAGTGCTAGAGCAATGCCGGTGAAGATGTTTTGTAAGTAGGTTTTGAGCAGTTTCATAGTGTTTCCTTATATAATTGAGCAAAAACATTAACGCACTTTAAAAGGTTCTTCTTTTTTAGCTGGGGTGATGAATGTGTCATCCCAGTTATTCGTCGGAGTCCATTTAATCGGTTCTTTGGGGGCTGAATTGATGTAAATATTTAGCGTTAAACTTGCACCATCTTGCAGAGTGAAGTTATATACATTCTCGTATTTTTGCGTCATTTTCTGTTTCCTTTTTGTACGATTTAGTTAATGATGTAATATAAGAAAAATGCGATATAGTAAGCAGTGATAGCCAGCGTTATGCCGATTAAGTATTCGCTTATTGTTGGGTTTGCTTGCTTAAAGCGTGTAATATATTGTTTAATCTTGTGTAACATTCTTTTTCTCCGTGGAGTGCGTTATGAATATTGAAAAAGTTGGAAAATATTTGGCTTTTGTTCAATGGGTTACGCCATTTGGGTATTACCTTTTTGTGGTTCAAAGCGATTTATCTTTCCGTTGTCAATATTGGATTTATCTTTTACTCGTTTTGTGTTTGGCTTGTTTCTATTGGTTTGTGGATAGTAAATTTAATTTGAATAATGTGGTCGGGTTTGAAGCCTATTTGATTTTTACCATTATTAGTCAAATTACCGCTGGCTCTCTCAGTTTTGATGAGATGAAACATATTGGGCTAAATTTTTCAGCCGATATTGATACGGCTTATGAACAATATTTCTTTATGAAATTGTTGTTTAATTTAGTGGGTATGTCTTTGTTGCCAGTTGCGTTTAATCACATTACCGATAAATTCAAAACGAAAAACGAGTAAAACTCACCGCACTTTGAAAATCAAAGCGTAAAGTGCGGTGGTAATTCCTAGTGTTTTGCGTGTCCTAGTAACAACGTTTTTTGGGGTTGTTGTACCTGGGGCATTAGCCGTTCGATTAACGGATGGATTGCCTTAAGTAGTTCGGTGTGGAGCCTTACGTTGAATTGTAGGCTGTCCACTTCACGCCCGACCAGTAAGCCGTTGAGTCGGCGGAGTAGGTGGTGTCCGCTTTCGTGTAGGTTGGTGCTGGATGACCATAAGCGTAACAGTAGGGCGAGTTCGTCAGGGGTGAGAACAATGCCTGTTTGTGGGGCTTGGGGTTGGGGTTTATCTAACAACACTTGTTCGCCGTCTAGCCATATTTCGCCGTCTAGCGGTAGGCGTGCGAGTAGGCTCACGGCTTCGAGATATTGGTCATCGTTGATGTCTTTGTAGCTTTTGCCGAAATGGGTTTTGAGTGCTGACCATTGGGTGATGGTGGCTCTCGCTTGTTGGTCTTTCGGTAGGCTTTTGGCTCTGCCCATCACTAACTCTTTGATGTTTTGTTGGTGCTGTTTGGAAAGTGGGGCGATTTTCACCGCGGTTTGTTCGCCTTTGGCTTGTTTTTCGCACGCGATGAAATATTGGCGGATTTGTCTGCCTTTGGCGTTGCGTTCGACCATTCCAAGTTCTTTGCCCATTTCAAGGGTGATGTGATACTCTTTGCGTGGTCGTCCGTTGGTGCGAACGGTTGTGATGATGTAGTCTTCGTTTTCGATAAAGCCGTATTCGGTGATGCGGTTTTTTATCCAGTCTGAATAATCTTGTTTGCTTTCAACGAAAGTGTGAAGTTCTCGTGCGTTGCAAAGTTGAATAGGTTGATTTTCAATTTGTCCGTTGAAGACAGGGATTAAATTTGCATTTGTCATTTTGTTTATTCCTTGACTTGTTTTTAAACTTCATCACGAATAAACGCCAATTTATAGGTGATGAACTGAACGAGATTGGCGTACCGTAGTCAAGGATCACGGCGATCTTTCGATCTCCCATTCAGCTCATCATTGGACTTTTCCATAAATTTATGGAAAAGGTAGATTTGCTGTTTTGCGGATATAAAAAAACACGCTTTAGGCGTGCTGTGTTTCTCCGCCTTGACAATTTCAGGACGCCAATCCTGACTTTCTATTGAAAGTGGGGGTATTATAGGGCGGAGTGGGGGGGATGTCAAGCCCCCATATTGAAACTCCTTTGCGCCTTTTCGGTGTTAGAGTAGAATAGAAGTGTCAAAATTCATTCACTCAACAAAGGAGTTTCAATATGTGGGACTTTATCTTTAAAGTCGTAGAACTTATCTCTAAAAAGGTGTCATTTATTGCTATGTTTTTTTATCTTGCGATTGTTTTGTTGATTTATATTCTTGTGCCGTACACTACATTTTTACAATGGATTGCTCCGAGAGAAGAGCCTTTTTTTGTGTATGGTTTGTGCGTGTTTGTTGTATCCACTTCGCTTTTTCTTGCTGGAAAACAAATTGATGATTATATTTATCCACGCTTTAACCGTTGGCGTGCTTTCAAACAGTATGAAGGGATTTATCAAGCCTTAACGGATGATGAACGGAAAGTGTTAATGGATTTAGTGAGTTACGGCTCTGCTCCTGCGGAGATTCCGAATGTTAAAATCCGTTCGAGCCTGTTATCTAAAGGGCTTGTTCAATTAAAAATGTTCAATCCTGTGTTCCAGTCTTATATCGTCACGCCTAAATTCTATGCGTTTCTGTTGGAAAAAATCAGAAACGATTCTTGAAAAAAATCCCCACTTGCGTGGGGTATGTCATTAGTAGTGACGGATGGTGGTATTTTATCTCTTTCCGACCATTGAGATGTTATTCAAAACCGCACTTACTGACACCGCACTTTATCTGCATTAAGTTGGTTGATAAAAAGCAATAAATGCGGTTTTGAATGGGGATTTTTTGGCTAATCCCCAGAGCCTGTATTTTTCTTCGGTTACTTTCTTGTGTCTTACTGTACACGCCCAGATTTCGCCTGAACTTACTATCGGACAACCCCAATAAATGAATCGGGCATGGCTTTCACATGGTCTGTTAAGGCGGTGGGTCTTTATGGGCTTCCACGTTTCTCTCTGTTACCTTACACTCAGAGAGAGCTTTTACTAACCTTATCTCCTGTTGCCAGTAAGGGCAATCATTCGGCATTGATAGCAAGTTCTGAATTAAATTGTTAAAGAGCAATCCCTTTCGGGGGAAGGCGTTTAGATACGCCTTATAAAAGTTTTAATGCAATAAATTCCACTTCACCCATGATTAAATCTCTAAATTCGCTACTTGTTTCAAGCAGGTCTGCTAAAAATTCAAGGGCTTTCCCTGTTTTTTCTGCGTAATATTCAAGCACTTCGGTAATCATGAGGGCTTTTAATTCTTGGGCGTTGTTAATTTCCATTTTTTTCCTTTTCATCTGTTGGTGCTAACAATCATCTCTGCTTATCTCTCGACTTCCTTTCGTCCGCCTGCTCTGATTGTTAGGGTGTTTTGTTTTGATGTGGTATAATACAAAATGTAATCAAGATTGTAAATACTAAAAGTATTATTTATTTTATAAAATTACATATTGTATTTTTATTTTATTGATTTTAAAAGAAATAAATTTTTAGGGAATTTGTTTGATTGCTTGTTTTTTGAGCAAGGATGTGACTGAAAGGAGATAATTTTGGAAAAGTGCGGTGGGGATTTTGGGGGGATAACCCATAAAAAATGCTTGAATATAATACATTGTATCCATATAATACATTTATTCTTATTAATCATTGAGAAAATAATGTACACGATTATTGAGCAGGAACGCTTTAAGAAAAAAGCGGATAATATTTGGGACGAACAGGAACGGTCGGCATTTTTTAGCTATCTTGCGAGCGATCCGCTAGTCGGCGATGTTATCCCTAATTCTCACGGTTTGCGTAAGGTTCGCTGGCAAGGCTCTGGACGGGGTAAGCGTGGTGGGTTGCGGATTATTTATTTTAACTTGCTCGATGACGGTGTAGTGTTGTTATTGGACTTGTATGCCAAAAATCAGCAGGAAAATGTTTCTCAATCAGAGATAAAAAAATTAAAGGCGGTGTAATATGAGTGATATTCAAGAAAAAATTCAAGCCAAAACGAAAAATTGGGATATTGAAGCGATGGTTAATGCGGTGATTGCGGACGATCCGGATGCGGTGGTTATTCGTGAAAGTTTAACCGAAGCCTTAATGGATGCAAAACAAGGCAAGCACGGGCGAATTACTTATGTTGAAACTTCCCCCGTGACAGAAACTCGTAATCGTACAGGACTTTCACAGCGTAAATTTGCTGAGCGGTTGGGGATTTCTGTACATACGTTAAAATCGTGGGAGCAAGGACAGCGTAATCCAAGTGGAGCAGCAGTAGCATTATTGAAACTACTTAATAAACACCCTGATTTAGTAGTGGAATTAGGATAGAAAATTAGAATAAAATAACCCTGTGAATATTATTCAAGCCCTGTTAATTCAGGGCTTTTTTATTGGAAAATTTGTATAAATTGCTTGCTTTATGGTGTAGTACATACTATAATAATCACATCTAGCAAGGAGCTAGAAACAGCAAACCCCACGCTGTTCAGAGTGGGGCTTACAAAAGGAACTGGATTATGTGCGTTAAAATCTTAATCCTAGTTATCTTGTTAATGTTGGCTGTGCCAGTTTACTAGATAACTTTCAAGTCCTAGCGGTAACTGCAATTATCGCTAGGCAGTTCCTAAATATTAATAAACTGCGGTGAAAAAAGCAAGGGTTTTATTATGGCGATGACGAAAAAAGAAATTCAAGAGAGAAGCGATTTAAAGCGTGGGGTGAAGTTGAAATCCTTTAAACTGCATTCATCGGTGATTGAATTACTGGAGCAATTAAGCAGTAAAACGGGCAAATCACAAACGGAGCTGGTGAGTGACGGGGTGCGGTATTTGGCGGGGAAATATGGGGTTTAACCGCCCCTTGAGTTGAGACGGTTTGGATTATGCTGCGAGCTTGTTTAACCAAATATTCTGTTTTTGATATGGTAAAACTTGAGCTTGTGCGTTAAAAAGTAAGACAAGATTGTTAAATTGGTCGCCTACATTGTGGTCGTCAATAATGACAAATTGTTGCGTATTTTGAGCGTTGTTTGTTGGGTCGGTTAAATCCGTCATTTTACCTAATACGCTATAGGCACTATTCCAGTTTCCTTGAGCTTTTACACTGACTGTAAAAATTTGTTTATTAGGTTTATTTGCCCCCTGTAACAAAATAGGAATATTAACAAGATGACCGCTTAACCCTGTGAATTTATTATCAAAAGTAAGTTGTTGGCTGAATTTACCTTTATTTTGGCGAAATAAACCTTTCACTTCTTTTTCAAATTTATCTTCAGGCAGACTAAACCAATCTGAAGCCATTCCACCTGTGATAATTGAGCTTTGGATTACTTTTTGTAACTGTTGAGCAAGTGTCGCTGAATTGCTTATGCTGTTGATTTCCGCCCGTTGATTGAGTTCAATTCCCCTGTATGATAAATTTTGTTTAATGTGGTTAAACCGTTTTTGAGAAAGCGATACGCCACGACTTTCTAAGTTCATCAAGGTTTTTGCATCATCAGTAATTAAAAATTTATCATCACCTAATTGTTCAATATACACGCCAATAACATCACCATCATCTTGGAAAAATGGCGTATTAATTCTTACCAATCCGCTTGATAACGGTTGGCAATCATAGCCTAAATGCGATAAAACACTATTGCATATCATAAACTTAACTCCATTTGTCCATTATTGCTATAAATTGGGTGGGGTATTTTCCCCGTATAAGAACAATTAAATTGTTCTAAAAAATACTCCGAAAAAAAGAAAAAGTCATCTGTTTTTTCAATCTTTTTTTCTATGGGATAACCTGTTTCTTGGTTGTGTTTTTCGTGTAATAAGTGATAGTGACAGCCTTCAATGCGTGTGGGCGGTGTAGGCAAAACATCGGTAAATGCGTTGTGGTGAGCGATATTTTGCCCCTGATCTACGGCAAATAATCGGCGGTTTTTATACATTGCCATAAAATTCATTTCAGGGATTAACTCTGCTCTTCTTGCTGGGCGATATTGCCATTGTAATTTTAAATGGGTAATAGGGAGTTGATTTTCATCAAAAACAGGTAAAGCCAATTTTAACCAAGCTGGCTCTGGCTGATTAAATTGCTTTTTACTCCATATGGCATGATTGAAATTGACAATCTTTTTTTGTTGCATAATATTATCAATTTCCCATTGTGGAATGATTAATTCATTGATAGTTGCCATATTTCCCCTACCGTTTCCGCCGATAAATGCGGTGTTCTACCATGGTTCCCACAATGCGAATAGCCTGTTTTAAGGTGGTGAGTTTATCGTAGTCGGGGTTGAGGGGCACTAATTCAAAGTGCCGATTACCGTAATTATCGTAGTCTTGTAACGGACGGTATTTTTTAAAGGTTGCTTCATAATCACCATTAACAGCCACTACAAATTCACCGGCGTGAGGTTGGATTTTTGGATCGACGATAATCACATCTCCTTCGATAAAATCAGGCTCCATGCTGTCGCCTTTGATTTTCAGGGCAAAGGCATTTTCGGATACGTCTAAATCCGTGAGGATATATTCAAAATCTTCGCTGTCTTGCAGTAAATTAATATCCGTCCACATGCCTGCTTGGACGTAGCTGATTAGGGGGACTTTATGGGAACGCAATCTAACAGGCGTTACATTGACATCAAAATCTTCAACGGTACCGTCTTTGTTTAATATAACTTTCTCCGCACCTAAGATTTTTAATATTTGGGCAACATCATCAAAGTTTGGGGTTCTTCTCCCTGTTAGCCAGTGACCGATTGCCCCTTGGGTTTTCCCCATTGCATCCGCTATATCGTTTTGATTTTTGCCAGAGATTGCCATTAATTCACGAACGTAGTCATTCCACGGTTTTTTCATAATTCACCTACCTTATTTTAGATGTTGATTATTACGCAAAGTATTAAATATGCAAAATACTAATAGTATATTTATGTTGATCTTTAAATTTACATATAGTATTATTTGGTTAATATTAACGGAGTTAAAAAATGAACAAGATTTTAGAATTTAGACAATCTGCCAATTTAACCCAACAGGAATTATCTAAACGTGTTGCTATTACACAAGGGGCATTAGGTCATTATGAAACTGGACGGCGTACCCCTAAATTAGATACCGCACGCAAGATTATTGCGGTATTTAATCAATGCGGCGTTAATTGCACGTTTGAAGATATTTTCCCTGTTGAAACCTAATTTACCCAAAGGCAAATGCAATGGCACGCAATACGTTAACAAGATCTGCAAGGGAGCTTGCCGATCCTTTGATGACAAAATACCGCTCACAAAAGCAAGTAGATGTGGCAGATCGTATGGACTGCGACCCGTCCACGCTTTGCCGTTTGACAGGTGAGAATGGTGAGAAATTAACAACCGCCTTGAATTTCATTGCGGCGAATGGTTTTGGGCTGGTGGATAAAGCCACGCACATTGCCGTTGAACGTAAGGAATTTGAGCTGTTGTTATTGGCGTTAAATGGCTTGGATAGCCGTTTGCATGAGAAATATTTGGAAAATGAATGAATACTCCAGTGAAAGAATTTTTAAACCGGCTGAAAAGATTTTATCTCAGCGATCAGTTTTTTTACATTTACTTGGTAGCGTTTATGTTACTTGGTTGGTACTTGTTTAGCAAATAAAAAACCACCGTTGGGCGGTGGTTAGTTACTTAATCCATAAAGGAGTAATAAGTATGGGTAGATTATCCACTAAAAAAAACAAAAAGGCAAGTGAAATGCCGATAAAAGACGTAAAAACTGCTAGAAAACCATTATCTAAGAAAATCCGTTTTGAGATTTTTAAAAGAGATGGTTTTAAATGTCAGTACTGCGGTAAGTCTGCACCTGATGTGGTTTTACACGTCGATCATATAAATCCTGTCAGCAAGGGCGGATCTGATGATTTGATGAATTTGATTACATCTTGTTCAGATTGCAATTTAGGTAAAAAGGATATTTTACTAACGGATAATTCCGTTATTGAAAAGCAAAGAAAACAATTACAAGAGCTGAATGAAAAACGCGAGCAACTTGAAATGATGCTGCAATGGCGAGAAAGCCTCGCCAATTTAGATCAAGATCTTGTTATGGTTATTACAAAGAAAGTAAACGAATTAATAGAACCCCATGAAGTTAATGTGAATGGGGAAAAAACGATTAAATCATGGTTGAAGAAATTCTCTCTTGAAGAAATTTTGAACGCCATTGATTCCGCATTTGAGAGTGTTTTTGGATTCGGAAAAGATAAATCTCATGAAGAAAAAAGCAATGATTTTTTTAATTTAATTCCGAAGATTTGTAGTGTTAATCGCATGCCTGAAATTGACAGAGAACTTTGTTACATTCGAGGGATTTTGAAAAATCGAATGTATGTAAATTTTGGTTATGTCATGCAACTTATGAAAAAAGCGACTTCTCTTGGTTTTGACGTAGAAGAACTAAAGGAATTTGCAAAAACAGCGAGAAATTGGACTACGTTTAAAACAACGTTGGAAACTTTTATTCAGGAGAATGAAAATGAGTTCTAAACTACTTGGTCATGTATGGGATTTAGATCTTCCCGACTCAACAACAAAATTAATCCTTTTACGCCTTGCGGATAATGCGAATGATGAAACTGGAGAATGTTTCCCGTCTTTAGCCTATTTACAAGATAAATGTTCCATTAAATCTAAAACAACGATAAGACTGGCGTTAACAAAATTACAAGAATTAGGATTTATTTTGGTCATTAAACGCAAAAAAGAGAGTGGCATAAATACTTCAAATTTGTATAAATTAAACATGGAAAAAATTCTGACTAAAACCAAAATCACTAAAAATTCAAGTGTTAAATCAAGTGGGTCAGAAACTGTACCCTTAGATGGGTCAGAAACTGTACCCTTAGATGGGTCAGAATCTGTACCCTATGGGTCAGAAACTGTACCCTTAGATGGGTCAGAATCTGTACCCAGAACCAATAACTCTTTTGAACCAATAATTAACCAATCAATATCTTCTTCGTCCGAACAAGTTCAGACGAAGTCGCCGAAGCGAAAACTTGAAAAATTTTCTAACGATGATTTGACGACAGCGGAATGGATGTTTAGCCAACTGCAAAAACTCAACCCGAAAATAAAATACCCGAATATCAATCGCTGGGCGAATGAGGTTCGCCTGATTCGAGAGATTGACAGGCGGTCGCACCGTGAAATTTGCGAATTATTCCAGTGGGCGAACCGTGATGGCTTTTGGAAATCGAATATTTTAAGTCCGCACAAGTTGCGTGAAAAATGGGATCAGCTGGAAATGAAACGGCAATCACAAATTCAGTTTGGTGAAGTGGAGCGGAAGATGTCGTTTACGGAGAAAAATGCGATGCAGTGGAATCGTCCGGAAGATTGGGAAGGGGTGTTTTAACCATGAATAATCAAGTTTCAAACGCTACCACAACAAGCACTGTTGGCAAGGTTTTTCATGATGACGTAGCAGGTATGGTGGATGAGTTATTTAAAAATTTAATCGCCAGTTGTCCGGTGTTGTTGAATATCGATTCTGTTCAACTCAAACGCATTAAGCAGCAATGGATTTTGGGTTTTCAGGAACAGGGCGTGAATAATTTTGAGATGGTGAAATGCGGGATGCGTGAAGCGAGAGCGAAGCCAAACGGTTATTTGCCGAGTGTGGGTGAGTTTATTGCGTGGTGTAAGAAAAACTACAATCCGCACGGATTAGCCACGGAAGACCAGCTATATCAACGCATTGTGGCGTTTATGGCGTACGGTATGGAAGAAATTGACCGGTTTAAATTTGACAGTGATTTAGAGCGGTATTTGATTACAGGGTTGTATTGCAAAGAGCGTGCGAACCAGTGGACGGATAAGGACTTGCGGTCAGAAATTCAGCAGGAATTAAACCGTACGGCAAAACGATTGGATGCAGGCTGGAAAGTACCCAAACCACAACCAGCCTTGCCAGAAAAAGTGATTATTCCTGCGAGCAAAGAACAAGTTAGCCAACACATTGCGAATATGAGAGCGATGTTTAAAGGGGTAAGGGTGAATTAATGTCTGATGCTGCAATAGTTACTATTGGTTATTTCGCCACTATGGCGTTTATATTTTGGCTTGGAATGAGAGATTAAGCGATGAAATACGTTGAGCTTAAATCGGAAAAAGTGCGGTGCAATTTAATCGAGTTTATTCGCACTTTGCCAATTGATGAGAAAAAGCCGTTAGTGGTGCAGATTAAGCCGATTACTCGTAACCTTGAACAGAATGCTAAGTTCCATGCCATGTGCCAAGACGTGGCGAATCAGTGCGAATTTCACGGTAGAAAGCTCAGTATGGAGCAATGGAAAGTGTTATTTATTTCCGCTCACGCACAAGCGACTAAACAGGGCTTTGAGATTGTGGCAGGGTTAGAGGGGGAATTTGTCAATATTCGGGAAAGTTCAGCACAAATGAGCGTTAGCCGTATGGCGAGTTTGATTGAATATCTGACGAGTTGGGGCGTTGAAAATGGCGTGCGGTTTAATGATTGGAAATGGTTGCCTGAACGGTGGCGATAGATCATTTTCGTGACGTTACGAAAATGGTGGTTGTCTCTTAAATGGGTTGGCTTATTGTAAAGATTTGTTTTTGTTATTGAAATGATTGTCTCTTAAATGGGGTTGGTTGTCTTTTAAGGGGAAATAATGAAAAAAGTGCGGTGTAAAAAATGCAAGATTTGCGGACTGGACTTTGTGCCACGCAGTAGCTTTGCGAAAGTCTGTTCGGTGGCTTGTGCGATGCAGTTTGCTAAGGAGCAAGCAGAAAAAGAGAAAATTAAGCAGCGGAAAGCACGAGAGAAAGCAGAACGAGCCAAGATTAAGCAAGTTCGGGAGAATTTGAAAAGCCGTCAAGATTGGTTGAAAGATTTGCAGAAAGTCTTCAATCAATTTATTCGTTTAAGGGATAAGGATTTACCCTGTATTTCGTGCGGACGGTTTCATCAGGGGCAATGGCACGCAGGGCATTATCGCACCACCAAGGCTTGCCCTGAATTACGGTTTAATGAAGACAATTGCCATAAGCAATGTCAGCCTTGCAATACACATTTAAGTGGGAATATTACGGAATATCGGATTAATTTAGTGCGGAAAATTGGGCTAGAGCGGGTGGAATGGTTGGAAAGAAAAGACCATAAGCCGTTGAAGTTGACGATTCCTGAGATTAAGAAATTGATTCGGGTGTATAAGGTGAAGTGTAAGGGGTTGATGTGAGTTTTAAAGATGTTTGTATTCAATGGGGATATTGGGCGACACCGAGATTAGGTACGGAATATCCGAGCTTGTCGGTAAGTATTCCTGTTCCGCCCGTGATGAAATCAAAGCGAGTGGTACCGATTAAGGACGAGTTGGCGATGGAAATTGACCGTTGTGTTTGTGTAATGAAAAAAGTTACGCCTGAGCTGTATGATTTGTTTATGGCGACTTATGCGTATCGGTTGCCTGTGTATGATTTGCGGAATAAGTATAAGGTGGTGACGCAAAGGGGGATTTTAACAAGATTTGGGGTGAGTAAAGCACATTATTTTAATTTGATGAGAGTAGCAGAAACATCGTTGAAGTTAATGCTTAGTCAAAATCAGTGCATTATGTTAGCATAATGGTAGCAAAAATAGTTGCAAAATAGAAAAATGTAACTATAATTGATACTAAATATAATATAGGTTGAGTTTATGGGAAAAGCTGAAAAATTATTAGAGAAACTGGCAGGGGCTAAAAGTACGTTTGTTTGGATGGATTTAGTCACTTTGCTTGCTCAACAAGGATATGAGAAGCAAGAAATGGCAGGTTCTCGAGTTCGATTTTTTAACACAAAACTTGACCATATTATCTTGTTGCACAAGCCACACCCTGAAAATTATATTAAAGGCGGTGTATTAAAATCAGTGAAAGAATCCTTAAAACAGGTAGGTATATTATGACGTTGTTAAACTATAAAGGCTATGTTGGCACAATTGAGCCTGATTTAGAAAATAATGTATTGTTTGGTAAATTAGCATATATTCGGGATTTGGTCACATATGAAGCGGAAACTTTACCTGAATTAGAAAAAGAATTTCGTACGTCTGTGGATTTGTATTTGAGTGATTGTGCGGAATTAGGCAAAACGCCTGACAAGCCTTTTAAAGGTGTATTCAATGTGCGGATTAGTGAAGAATTACACCGTATGGCGGTGATAGCCGCTGGCGATATGTCGTTAAATGCCTTTGTGGGAGCGGCAATTCAAGAAAAAGTGAATCGAATGGCTGTTTAATATACAAAAATGCTTGATTTGTCTAGACATAAACTGTATCATTTCACTTATAGTGCGGTTTCGTACATTTAAAATGCACGAAAGAATTTACAGCCCTGAGCAGCAATGCTTGGGGTTTTTTATTGCAACGAATAAAAACCAACTGCTCAAAATGACGATGCACAGAACCGCAGTTTGTTTTAGGTGATTGAAAGGTCGCCTTTTTTAATTCAGAGAGAGCGAAAATAATGTTGAATTGTTATTTCACTTACCCTTTTCACGGTGAAACAGAAACCTTAGCGATTCTAGCGGAAACAGTGCGAGAAGCGAAAGCCAAAGCAAGGTCGATGAGTTCGGAATTAGTCTATGTGGGCTATGATGAAGTGGAAGAAGATCCATTTGCGGAACAAAAGATTGCGTGGGTATGTGAAAAGCCGGTGGAAGAATTGCCGTTTCTCTTTAAACAAGGGAAGCAGTTAGCGTTGTTGTTTGCATATGGAACGAATTGTCAATGTTGTTTGGGGTATCGGATTATGGCAGGGTTGCTGTTAGGTAGTATCGTTGGGTATTGGTTGGGGTAGGTTATGGCGAAGAAATCTTATGATTGGGTTGCAATTAAACTTGAATTTGTAAAGTCTTCTTTGTCTACTCGTGATTTTGCCGAAGCCTTTGATATTCCGTATAGCACGTTTTCTAAAAAAGTGATGCGTGAACAATGGGAAAATGAAAGGAAGCAGATTGGAAGTAAATTGGAAGCAAAATCCATTGAGAAATCTATTGAAAACCGTGCGGATGAATTATCTGAGTTTGAAACAACAACGTTAAAGGCTATTCGTATTGCTCAATCTGATATTATTATCAAGATTTCTACTTGTGAGAAAGCTGGGGATATGAAATCGCTCACTAGTTCATTGGTTGATTTGCAAAAGGTATATCGGTTGGCATTAGGAGCCAGTACCGAAAACCAAGCCACAGGCACGACGACGGATTTTTCCCAATGGTTGGAGAGTATTGACAATGGCGAACTCGGAACAGGTCGATCGTCTGCGTGATGAATTTCGGCGTAACTTTCAGGCTTTTGCCTATTACTGTTTGAAAATCCGTACCAAAAATCAAGGGGTGATTCCCTTTGTATTAAATTCGGTGCAGTTAGATTTGTTGGATAAGTTCTACGACCAAATGCAGATGCAACATCGAGCAAGATTTATTGTATTGAAAGCTCGGCAAATGGGGTTATCCACCTTTATTGGGGCGTTGTATTATTGGTGGGCGATTTACCACAGGGGGACGAAAGCCCTTGTGTTGACGCATTTAGACAGTGCGACTAAAGAGCTGTTCGAGATGATTAAGCGTTACCATGATAACGCCCCTGATGAATTTAAGCCGAAAGCTCACCGCAATAGCACCAATGAATTAGCCTTCACCGATGTGGATAGTGCGTTTAAAACCGCCACGGCAGGTAGTAAAAATGTGGGACACGGTTCGACCATTCAATGTTTGCATTGGTCGGAAGTGTCACGCAGTAAAAACCAAGCGGAGATGACCGCTGGAGTAATGCAAACTGTACCCAGTGGTGACGGCTCCATGATTTTTCTTGAATCTACCGCAAACGGCATAGGTGAATATTTTCATCAAACGTGGGAACAAGCCATACGGGGTGAAAATGAATACACACCCGTGTTTTATCCGTGGACGGCGATGAAAGAATATCGTCAAAGTGCAACGGGGGTGGAGTTTAGTTCTGAAGAACGGGATTATCAAGTCTTGTATGGCATTGACGATGAGCAGTTAGCGTGGCGACAAGCTAAAATGCGAGAGTTTAAGGGTTCACCTGAAGAACGGCTTGCCTTGTTTCGTGAGCAATACCCGATTACCCCTGAAGAAGCCTTTCAATCCAGCGAAAATGCGTTTATTAATTCGGTCGCCGTACGAGAAGCCCGCAAGGCAGAATTTAAACCTTACGGAGCGATTGTATGTGGTGTTGACCCCGCTGCTGGTGGTAAAGACAGTACAGCGATTGTGTTACGTCAAGGGCAGAAAGTGCTGAAAGCGTGGCGGTTTAAACAGCCTGATTTAATGGCGATTGTGGGACGTTGTGTTGATGTGATTCATGAATACAAGGTCGACATGATGTTTGTAGATGCCGTAGGTCTAGGCTTGGGCGTTTATTCCCGCTTGGTGGAGTTGGGTTATTCAGACCGAGTGATGGACATTAAGGCAAGCCGTAAAGCCGATGAACCTGATGCCTATGTTAACAAGCGGGCGGAAATGTGGGACAGAATGAACCAATGGCTCGAAAATGGGGCAGATATTCCCGATAACGATATTTTCGAAAGCGATTTGCTGATGTTGTCAGCAGAATACGACAGTTCCAGACGGCTGAAAATGCAGAGCAAAAAAGAAATGGCTCATTCGCCTGATTTGGCGGATGCCTTGTCATTTACTTTTGCATTAAATTATGTGATACCAAGGTCGGAGCAAGACGAAGACTACCAAGGCTTACGCAAAGCTCCGACTTATGGGGGCAGTATGATTAACGGGAATGTGTAGCACGATACAGTTCACACAAGGTTTTAATTGCTTGCGGACGAGCAACGCCTAATTCCGCACAGATGGCGTCAAATTCTTGTGCAGTGTCAGTGGCAAGTTGTAAACTGATACGTTGAACCTTGCCTTGCTCAAGCATTTTTTTATTCCACTCGTGAGCGGTTTTGGCTCGCAATTTTTTACTGTGTTCGGTTATTGCATTTGCCATAATAAATCCTTGCTTTTAAAGTACGAATTGGTTAAGATTGAAGTCGCAGGGGGAGACTGCTACATATCCCCCTTTGAGTTAGTCTAGTAAGCTGGCAGGCTTACCAACAATCCGACTAACAGGATAATGATGATCGCTAAAGTTCTATTCATCACTTCACCTACTTCAGATTGCCCCACTTTCCACAAGGTGGGGTTTCTTGTCTCAGCACCTTGCTGATGAAAACTATTATATTGCACAAAGTAATATTGCCCAAGTAATTTTTTTGATTTTTGATAAAATATAATTGAACCGCACTTTTAAAGGTGCGGTTTTTCTTTTAAGGATGTCCAATGGCAACACACAAAGAACAAATTGATTTGCCGAATGATGAAGATGAATTAGAAGATGTTCACGATTCACTGGCAGAGCAAGTGACGGAATATTTTCGTCAAGCGAAAAGTCACCGCTCATCTTTGTTGGTGCAAGGAAAAACCGTAGATGATTGGTTTAGACGGCTTGATGATGCTTATCATAAGATTCACGACCCTGAAGAATTAATTGGTCGTCCGAATATGCGTTCTTATTTTGGATTAACCCAAATTAAAGTTAATGCGGTCGGCAGTTATATGCGGTCTAAATACGCTAATCCTGCCAATCCGCCGTTTAATATCTCCCCTACGCCTATTGTGGAGTTACCCGAGAACAAACAAGAACAAGGGCTAGAAAGGGTTAAAGGGCAATTATTAAGTAAGCTCATTGAAGTAGGGATACCGCCTGAAGCCATTATGGGGGAAGACGGTTTTTTATTGCCTGAAGTGGTAAGGTTCATTGAGCAACAAAGCAAAGAAGCGAAAGAATTATTACGTCAAGAAGAGTTGCACATTGCCACAGATGCTACGGCTAAAATGGTGAAGTTGATTAAAGACCAATTAGTGGAAGGTCATTTCACCCAAGTGCTAAGTGAAGCCTTATTTGATATTGCCTTATTCCCCGTTATGGTGGTGGGTTATGACAATGAAGCGGTGGTGGATTATCAGTGGAATAAAAATAAGTTTGAAAAAGTCACGGTGATTCGCCCGACTTTTCGGCGGATTAATCCAGTGAATGCGTTTTTTGCCCCTGATAGCACCAATGCTCAAGACGGCAGTTATTTTATTGAGCTGACCAAGCGCACTAAAGCCCAATTGTCGTCATTTATTGGCAAGGAAGAATTAGGTTATCACGATGATGTGTTAAAAGCCATTATTGAGAATGGCGATGCTAACTGGTTAGGGCTAGATGTGGAAGATAAAGGGGTGTTGGATTATTTCTTAGTGGAAGATGAAATTCATACCTTGCGTTGTCAGATGTTGATTCAAGGGCAGGATTTAATCGATTACGGCGTGAAACTGAAAGACAGTGAATGCCATGATTTTTTTAACGCCGATATTGAAGTGTGCGACAACCGTGTGATTCGTTGTCAAATTGTGGCACACCCAAAAGGGGAACGCACTTACTTTTCCGCCAGTTACAAACGCATTGCCGGTGAGCCTTATGGTATTTCCGTGGGAATGATGATTTATGACCGCCAGCAATCCATTAATCGCACGCAATATTCCATGTTGCTTAATGCTTTTTATGCGGCAGGTCCGATGTTGGAAATTGATGCGGATAAATTCAATGACCCAAGTAAAATCACCTTTGAGCCTTATGTCCGCATTTTCTCTAATCCTAGCCGAGAAAATAACGGACGGGGAATCACGCAACATAATATCCAACTGACCTTTCCGCAGTTATTTAACTTTATGACCAATGAGATTCGTCTTGCCGATGATGAATGCGGTTTACCGTCATTTTTAAATGGTAATGCAGGATTACAAGGGGCGGGACAAACACTGGGTGGATTGGCGATGATGACCGATAACGCCGTGTTAGGGTTGGAAGATTGTGCGTTTAATATTGATGAATATTTTATCCGTCCAGCGATTACGTTGATATACGCCCATAATTTACTGGGCGATGATGACAGCGTAAAAGCGGACGCAGAAATTATCCCAACGGGGCTTTTAGGGCTGAAAGCTGAGTTGGAAAAAGCAAAAGAATTGGCAGGACTTGTCCCGCAAGCCAGTCAATTTGTACAACAAGGGCTTGTACCACAACAGCTGGTCACAGATATGGTACGAGATTATTTAAAATCCGCAGGGATTGACACTGACCGCTATATGCCAAGTCGTGGCGTGCAGTCTGACCTGAATAATGCTCAATTGGCAAGTCAAACGAGCGGATTAGACGGACGGAGTTTAAGGATAATGTAAATGAAAATTGATTTAGATGAAGTCAAACAGGGCGACCAAGTTTGGCACGACCGATATGGTTATGGTGTGGTGCAGCGTGTTCAAGCGAATACCTGTGATGTGAAATTTAACGAATCCACTAAGGTACTCACCTTTACAGACGGTGGTTATGCCGGTGGACTTAAAGTGTTGTGGTGGCAACAACCGATTGTATTTACACCACGCAAAGGGCAAGACTACAGCAAGTTTCACGATTTAGTGTCAGTGTTGTTTGATAATTTATATGGGGGCAAATAATGAGTTGTAATCCCAATGTATTAACCGTGATTTCCCCTGATATGGTGGATACACAAGGTTTTTCAGTACAGGGGGCTGTACGAGTGACCGCTTATGGTTTAACTAACGAAAACATCATCACCTTTCAACGGGTGCATTATTGCAGTTCACAGCCCCGCTTTGAGCGTAATGGTTGTGCGTTAATTAGTCCAACTAAAGGCGAATTGAGTTCAGCGATTGAATATCAAATTGGCACATGCGTACCCAGTCTCACCCCTGACCGTAACACCATTATTATTCCTTATGCGGGCAATTATATGCCGGTGGTGCATGGAAGCCAAGCGGATTTAGTGGTGGAAGTGGAAGCGGTAAGCGGTCGTGAATTTAGCGATGTTGAGCTGGGTATTGAGCCTTGCGGTTTTTGTCTCGATAAAACATGGGAAACCACAGGGACAGAGCGGTGTAATCAGCATTTTGTGGAAGTGGAAGAAATCAGCAATTGCGGAAATGTACGCTGGACGCGTACCGATAAGCGTTGTGGTTATTCCGCCAGTGTGCCGATTGTGATTGATTTGGAGTTAGGTTGTGGAGATGGTTGTCATAATGGTGATAGACAAATTGGTTATTTGTTTCATCCGAACGAGACCCGAGATCCTGATGCCACAGTGCCGATTATTGACTGTCAAGGCAATATTCATGGTTATGCGTATCCGAATGCAGACGATGGACATACTGTGCCGGTTGCAGAATGTGAAAATGGGGTGATTGGTTATGCGGTTAACCATTCCGCCACTGCCCCAGAGCTTATTAAAACGGGGTGCTAATTATGGCAATAAAACCTTACTATGCAGAAAAATTGAAAGCATTGAGCTGTCAACAAACCGCAGATTGTTCAGCGGTGGAGCAGGAACTGGCACAGACACAACAAACGCTAGCAGAAACCGAACAGCAACTTTCACAAACAACGGAAAATTTAACCGCAGTTCAAGTTCAGCTTGAACACAAAGAGATACAAATCAGGTTTATAGAACGACAGCTGCAAGCGGTGGAAAAAGACTTGATGGATTGTGAAGAAGCCATGCAAGCGAATACGCCAGCACAACCACCGGTAGTAGAGCCAAGCTGGACGATTAGCGGTTTAGTGGTGATACAAACCCTTAACGCTTTTAAAGCGTCTTTTGTGTTTTTTGATGAAAATAAAACTCATGAATACACTGCTGCTAATTCAGTCACAACTGTTGAGCCTAATGCAATTTGGGTTAACAATCTTCTTGCTTCAATCGACATTCTTGATAGGAATCAGGTGGGATTGGGTATGCAATATCTTGTTCGTTATAGAGAAAGATTTGGGCAAACCACTATTAATGTGGTGGACGGTTGCACCTTTGAAATCAATGTCCCTGGTAATCATCGCACAAAATTCACCCTTACTCGTGTTGACGGCGATGATGATAACACAGCCGTGTTTATTGGCACAAAAATTTAGGAGAGTATTATGGCATTTGTAACATGCACTCAGTTTGAAAATTCACAAACTGAACAAGACGAAAAAACCGAAACGCTGATTAATCAATTAGTGACAGCAAATTCCGCTAAAGATAAAGCACAAGATGAAGAGATTGCTGCGTTGAAAAATAAAGACACGGCACATGACAATCAAATTAGTGCCCTGCAACAAAAAGACACGGCACATGACAATCAAATTAGTGCACTTCAACAAAAAGACACGCAACATGACAATCAAATTAGTGCCTTGCAACAAAAAGACACGCAACATGACAATCAAATTAGTGCCTTGCAACAAAAAGACACGGCACAAGATAATTATTTAGCTGATGTGTTGGCGGGGAATGGCACTAAAATGAAGTTAGGACGTGACAGCAGTAATAACGCTGTTATGCAAGGGGATTGCCTTGCCACTTGTGCCGATATTGACGCAATTGATGCGAGACTAACCGCCCTAAAGTCTAAAAACGATAGTCTGGAAGCAGAGAACGCAGGGTTATCGTCTCAATTGGCAAACGCCAATTCACAAATTAGTTCTCTGAACGCTCAGTTAGAAGAATGTCGTAATAGTACACCAACACCGGAACCAACACCGGAACCAACACCTGAACCAACGCCAATGCCTGAGCCAGATATTCCTGCTGAAATTACTGATAATATTCAAGCTGTGGGTGATTATGGTGGTAATACTAACGCGGAATTTATTGCGAATATTAAATGGAAAGGTGAAAGTGGTGCAACAATTCTTGATTTATGGTTAGTACCCGAATTTAATCCAGGCGCTTCGATTGGATTCTCAAGTCCAACCCATACCGCTCATTCAGCAATATTGGATGTGGAAGATAAACAAGTTGTTCCAGGTGTATCTAAATACTACGGTGAAATGGATAATATTTCGTCTAATACATTAACAGGTATGCCAAATGGGTACTATTCCTTGTTTGTTGTAAATTTTAGTAATACAACTAATGCAACGACTACATTTACGCTAATTGGGAAAACAAACGGGGAATTAAAATATTCTCAGTCTGAGTTTGTAATGGGGTTCAATCAAACTACCGGTTTTGCAGATTTTGACTTAGGTGAAGTATTGGATGACACTCCTAGTGGTTATTTAGATTCTGCTGAAGCTCAGGAAATTTTAGCCTATCCTATGTTAAAAAAAATCGCTCGTTTATATGTGGAAAATGGCAATGCGAAGTTAGTCGAGATGATTACACCAACTATTTCAAACTGGCAAGTTGGCACTTGGATTTATTAACGCTTAACTTAAAGATGCAATAAGGACAAATCATGCCAATCCAAACTCACACAACCCTTATTCGCCACGCACAACCGTCTCAACCGCATTTCAATCTAAACGAATTATTCCCCACATCCAGCAATGTGGAAGTTAAACGCTATCCATTGCGCGTGATTGCGTGGGGATTGAGTGGCAGTGAAACGGTGACGGTGCATATTGCACGGGTGCAGTCATTGGGTAATCGCCATTGGGCGTTATCTGATGAGTGTTGCCCATTTCCTATTGAGCCGTCTGTGTTGGCGAATGTGGAACATATGCCGTATAAAAAGCGTAAACAAGCGGTGGTGTTAACCGCTGATGAGCCTGCGATTCATATTGATGATGCAGGCACTTACTACTTTGAATATCACGGCACAAACTTGGTAATTATTGACCATTACGATGACCCAATCATCCCGAAAAACCAACTCTGCGACTGCGACATTTAGTTTCAGTCGTTTTTTAAACCTAAAAAATAAGGAGAAAGCGATGAGCTATACCCCATTAAAAGGACGTGACAACGTGCAAAAACCCAGTGACGGTAACAGTGGCGTACGTTTTGCCGACCGCACCGATAAAGTCGCCAAGGAAATTAGCGGTGGCGTAATGCCATCTGCCAGTCGTGCGGCGAAAGGCGGTTGCAAAGGTTGCGGACGCTAATGAAAGCCACAGATTCCCCATTGTGGGTGCGAATGTGTTCGCCTAATCAGCCTAATGATGAGCTGACCGAACTGCGTTTTAGCCTTTCCCATAATGAACAAATCAAACAGGAACTGGAAAATTTTCTGTATGCGCAATGGCTTTATTTAAACAGTAAAGCTCGTATGGAGCTTGATGATGCGATGCGTAAGGAATATCAACATGCCGCTCACGCTATCGCTGAGCTCACAGGCTTAATTTTCCGCCCTGATAAACCTGAAACGACAACGAAAATCTTACCATTAGTGTAAGGTTTAACGCTCAATAGGACTGCGGTGAAAAAATGATGTGTTTTTCACCGCAGTTTTTTATTCCACTCTTTTAAGGAAAGACAAATGGAACAACAAGATACTCAGTCTTTTGGTAAATACATTCCCCACTACTTGCGTGATGAGCTAATAAAAGCCCGTGAAAAGCAAGCTGGCAATGGTTTAGCAAAAGAACAACAAACCGAATCCACAACGGAGATTGCCCCTGAAACCACGGAAGACAACCCGACAAACGAACCGTCACAGACCACTGAAAAATCCCCTGAAAAAGAACCGCAGTTTGAGCCAAAAACGCCTGCTGCGCCACATTCTACAGGCGAAGATGAAAAATCAGTGAAAGATGACAACGATGTCAATGCGTGGAAAGGACGATTGAAAAAAGAACAGGCAGAACGGCAACAGCTCAACGCCCGTTTAATTGAAGAAGCCGAAGCCCGAGAGCGAGCAGAAAAACGCTTGCGAGAATTGGAAGAAAAACACACTCAGCCAACCACACCAACCCCAAATCAACCAGACCCGACTGGCTTATCTGATGACGATTTGGGTGAAATAAAAATTGTGAATCCTGATTTGTATTTCAAGCTCAAAGCACAACTTGCTCAGCAACAAACTCAACAGCAATCATCACCTGTTTCCCCGAAAACAGAAACAGAAACCCAACCCAACACGTCCGTACCGAAAGCACCAGCCCAGCCAACGGTTTCCGAGCGTGAGCGGATTTGGTATGCGGAAATTCAGCGTGAAATTCCTGAAGTGCAAGGATTACTTGGCGATTCTGCTTTTATGGAATTTGCACGCAGTAAAACCGATTGGACGGGAGTAACGGGGCTTGATTTAATCGCTAAAGCGGGGGGTGAAAAAGACGTTCGCTTGATTCCAGCGATTCGCAATTTGTTAGATGAGTATCAACAATCCCAAACCAAAGCGCCTATGCCTGTGACGGTGGCACCACAAAAAAATGCACCCGCTAAGGCAAAGGCAATTATTCCCAAAGAGATGACCGAGAAAGATCAAGTACAAGCGGAAATGTTAGCCCGTCAAGGGAAAACCGCTGAGCTGAGAAAATTCTTGGCAAAATTTAAACAATAAAAGGAGTCTTTATGGCTAAGAATATGCGAGCCGCCGATTTGGGCGGTGCAAGCGAAGGGCTGTATATTCCCGATTATGCCACGCAGATTGTGATTTCTGAAATGCACAACTGCTCCGCATTATCCCGAATTGTCAACCCAAAACATAATATCGTGGAGTTAGGGCTAAACTGCGCCCCTGTGGCACATTACACCATTATTGACAACATTGAAGTGGGCGATTTCCACGACGGTGCATGGAATGGTGAAACCTGGGAGCCTGATAATCCCTTCCGTAGTGGTGAAATTCGTTTATGCCAGTCTGTGCCGATGAAACGGAAATTCTCTCGTGAAGAAGCCACACTGATGTGTCACAACTGGGAAGTGTTTCAAGACGGGTATGAAACTGCGGTAGGGCGTGCGTTGCGTGATTTAACTGAGCGTTACGGCTTTACTGTGTTAGCCGCGTCTGCTCACCCGTTATTGCGTGGCGTGAGAGCAGGGGCATTAAGTGGCAATATCAATCTTGGCGATACAGAAAACCCAGTGGTGGTGAGTAAAGCCAATGGCGTGCGAGCCATGGATGTATTGCAAAATATGGAGCAAGCCTTACAAGAAGGCGGCGTAACCTGTGGTGGCAATGCGTTAAAAATCGTGGCAAGTCCTGCGTTTTATTCTCGTTTGCGTGCGGAGCAGTCTCATCTTGGTGCAGGGTGCTGCTTACCGGATAACCCGATTGTAACGGGAATGGTTCACCCGATGTTAGGAATGGAAATCTACTCATCATTACATATGCCACGTTATCGCCGTGCAGACGGTAAAGTGGTGGAATATGTGTTAATGGTCGATCCTGAAAACATTGCTGCCCCAAGTCGTTTAGACTATCTCGAATGGCAAACCGTGTTAAACGATATTTACCTTGTGGGGAATTACCGTTTTGATGTGGCTGCCTTAAGCAATAAATCCATTGCCGTTGCGGCTGTTGTAGTAGGAGATTAATTATGGCGATTTATAATTTATTCCGTGGCGGTTATGCCACTGAATTTGGCAAGCCTTGCCGTGATTGCGGGGTGGTAGATGAAAACCTGTTACCTGTTAAGGTTCAGCCTGATAACCGCGCAGACGGCGGTTATGGCTATCGTGACAAGGTGGAATGGAAACAGCTTTTAAAAGTGCTACTCAAACGCTATGGCAAAACGGTAGAAGATTTAGAAGTAGGCGATAAATTGCGGGTTTTCCTACATCCAAACCACGCCAATGTGAAAGCCGTTTTCTTTGACTTCCGCCAGCCTGTGGCGGGTTTTCAATTTGACTTGACCAGTGTGAATGGCACGGATTTATCAGGTATGGTGACCGAAGCCACTTATTCTGAAGCGGGCGAAATTGAAGTGGTCAGCCAAGCGGGTTACTTTGATTCTGCCAAAACCGCTCAAGTGGAAGAACGCACCCAATGGACGGTTCAACCAACCCAAGGTTACAATCCAAAAGTGGACGTGATTGAACTTGAAATTAAAGCCTTGCCAAAAGATCTCACCAAGTTAAATGATTTGGTGCTATTGATTGGTCGCCGCTTTGAACAAGACGGTTTTATGATGTAACCCGATGCCCTAGTCAATCACTGGCTAGGGCGTTTTTTTTACAAGGACAATGACCATGACACAACCTATTCCACAAAAACACACCTTTGTTTCCGCCATTAATGGCATGAAATTTGATGTGCAAAATAGTTTAACGGCAGAATTACTTTCCAAAAATGAAAAGAAAGAAATTATTCACCGTGAGCCGTCTGTGGCGAAACCAAGTCGCAGAAGCAAAGCCAATAGCAACGACATTGAACAGGAAATTAGCTGATGAATATTGCAGATTTTATTCTGCGTGTTCGTTTTGATTATAACGACATTGACGCTGACCGCATTGAAGATCCGCTGATTGTGGATTATCTCAATGAAGCGGTGGCAGAAATGTTTAAACTCAATCCCGCTAAGTTTATCAAAACCGTGGTGACAAGACTGGATGAGAGCGATTTGCAACAGCCTTGTTGTTGTGATTTGTTGTATTCGGTCGATGCCATCACGGACGCTCACGGCAATTTTATTGCAGAGCTGAAAGAAGTAGACGACACCGCCCAAACGGCATTTGGTAAACGCAATTGTGCTAATCGTCAAAGCGACACACGCAGTTATAGCAAGGTTAACGGCACGGATAATCAATTCAGCGTGAAACCACCTGTTAGCCCTGATGAAAACATTTACGCCCGAATGACCTGTGCGGTAAAGCCTGACAAAGTTAAACTAGGCGACACCCTTGATGAAAATATCACGGAAAACTATGCGAACTTGGTGGATTATGTGCTGTATCGCTTATTTGCTATGGAAACAGAAAGTGCTACATCGCAACAAAAATCCGCTCAATATTATAAGCAATTTTTAGATCGCACCTTGTTACAAGAGCAAGTGCGAGTGGCATTTACTCAACAAGCCAACGCACAAGCAAGCAAAAATACAGGGGGTAAAAAATGAGTTGTCCATGCGAAAGCCCCGCCAAACCCATTAGCTTTAGTTCTCACCCTTGCTTAAAACCCAAAGGGGGCAATCAACCGATGACGGGGTGGATTTGTGATAATGACGGGCGAGATGTGGAATTTATTTCACTCACTGAGTTTTTACCCCGAGTGACACTGATAGCAAAAGGTGTTCCCGATGATGTGGCGTTGGAATATTTACGCCAGTCAGCACAAACCTTTTGCCAGCAAAGCCGATTGTTAAAACGGGAATTGCGTTTAGATGTACAAGTGGGCGTGCGAGATTATTACCTTGAACAAGGCGATAATGAGCAAGTGCATGTGGTGCAGTCGGTGCATTTGGGTAACCGCGGTGAAAAATGCCGTTGTTTTTTTGAACATTTTCATTCACCACGTCACGGCTTTTGCCACAAGCATTTTACCTTTGAGCCAAATGATAAAATCATTCTCAGCAAGCCCCCTAAATTTGACGGCGAGAATCAATTGCAGGTGCATTATTTCGCTCAGCCGACACAAACGGCATGCGATGTGGATAAACTGTTATTTGACCGTTATCATGATGTAGTGGTCAATGGGGCGTTAAGCCAGTTGTTGTTTATGCGACAATATGACTTTGCCGACCCGCAATTGGCAGTGGTTTATGAGCAACGGTTCAAACAAGGTATCGCCCAAGGCAAAATTGATGTGCAAAGTCATTTTGCAACGAATGCCCCGTCTAGTTTGGCGTTTAAAGGGAGAATCTAACATGTCTGATTATTGCAAAGTGATAGAAAAATGCAAAACGCCTTGTGGCTGTCTGTCTGATAATGAAAGCGGTTTAAGCCAACAAATTAGCGTGCCACGCCCGACTGAACGAGTGATTGAGCGAGAAATTGTGGAATTGGCAACAAGGTGTGAAGAATGCGGTAGTGTCAAGGAAACACCTTAGGAGATGAACAATGGCAGACAAAGAATATACCGTTGTTGAATTAGTGTTAAATTATAGCAAAGAACATATCAATGCCATTTACAGTTTTTTTATGGCATTTGTTATGGCGTATTTGCGGATTTATTATATTGGTAAAGATCATCCCTGGTTAAAACGCTATGTAGAAGCGGTGATTTGTGGCTTGATTGCGGTGGCAAGTGAAAGCGTATTTGAATATTTTAATATGCCGACCAAACTGTCCGTTGCCTTTGGGGCGGGGGTGGCGTTTTTAGGGGTTGACCAAATCCGTATTATTGCCAAACATTACGCTCAACAAATTCACAAAAAATACAAATAAGTTAACCGAAAATCAAAAACGGCTGTGTGATGCAGTCGTTTTTTTTATGGCAAATTAAGGAGTGAGAATGACATTTAAATTTAGTCAACGCAGTGAAAAGCATTTAACAGGAGTTCACCCTGATTTAGTTAAGGTGGTTCGCCTTGCTTTAACCTTGGCCAAACAAGATTTTAGCGTAATTGAAGGCTTACGCACCTTGGAACGGCAAAAAGAATTAGTGGCAAAAGGGGCAAGCAAAACCCTAAACAGCCGACATTTAACAGGGCATGCGGTGGATTTAGTGCCGTATCCTGTGAACTGGGACAAATGGAGCGAGTTTAAACAGCTCGCCGACACCGTCAAACAAGCGGCGAAACAGCTGAATGTGCCGATTGTTTGGGGCGGTGATTGGACATCCTTTAAAGATGGTCCGCATTTTGAGTTGGATAGGGCAGAGTATAAATAAAATTACGCACTTGGTTGAAACATAATTTCACCGCCCAAGGCTTGAGCATAGCGAGTTACTGTTTCAAAACTTGGGCGGACTAGCCCACGTTCAAGACGGCTGATGTTTTGAACTTTCATGCCAGTACGTTTTGCAATTTCACTTTGTGAAAGATGTTTAGTTAAACGATACTGTTTGAGTTCATTAATCATTTTTTGTTGCACTTCACGCACTTTGCGTAATTCAACAAATTCAGGATCTTGCATTAATTCTTGTTCAAGTTCGGCAAGGGTCACAAATTCGTAGGTTTCATTTTGCATTAAATTGCTCCTTAATCGCTTTCATTCGTTGTTTGGCAAGATCTAAATCTTGCTTTGGTGTTTTTTGTGTTTTTTTATGGAGTGCGTGGATTACATAAATTTGTTTACCGATATGAAAAAAGAAAAAACTACGAGAAATTCCGTCTTTTGATGACGCACGCAACTCTTTTAAACCGTCCCCCATATCTCTAACATGGGGTTCTTTTAATTGATTGCCTTGTTGTTCAAGTTGTTTCAAGGCTTCAAAAGTGGATTCCCTTAATGCCGTAGGCATTTTCAAAATTTCTTTTTGAGCTTGTTTAATGAGATGTAAGGTAAACATAATGAATATAGGCTGTAATCGTATAAGATTATAATAACACAAACGCAACCATAATCAAGAATGATTATAGATAATTTTCAAAAGGATCTAACATGCCTAGTCTAAAACTCACCCAATTTGGTGGTATTGCTCCGAGACAACGCCCGAATAATTTACATCAAGCCATGGCACAAGTGGCGGAAGATGTGGACTTAAGCCGTGGTACATTGCGACCATGGCGGAAGGATAAGAAAGTCAGTGATAAAACAGGCAAGGTGATTTTTGTGGATAAATGTTGTTATCTTGCAAGTGAGAATTGCCACGCCAATTTTTCACCCATGGAAACAGATTGCGGTTATCTGGTGGCAAGTGGGGTTGGCGATTATCCTGTGATTCAACAGCGACAAAATGCGTGTGATGACCGCTGGCAGAGATTGGGTTTTCCCGTGGAAATTCCCACCCCGAACGCCCAATTTTTAGGCACGTTAAGCCAAGATTTTAATCAAGAGTTACGCCAGTATATTTATACCTTAGTTGATGAATTGGGTTTTGAATCCGCCCCCAGTTTACCCAGTGAACCTATTTATGTTCACAACGATCAGAATGTAGTGATTAGTGGGATTGGGGCAGATTTCCCCACCTATTCTATCGCCAAAGTGCGGTTATATTGTGCGGTCACCCCCTTGGATTATGGCGATCCGAAAGCGGAGTATGACGCTCATTTTTTGTTGGTCGATGAAGTGGATGTTGGCACAACAAGCTATGTTCATCAGGCTCACAGCGTGTACGGCGAAGAATGCTTGACTGAAGAATACGCACCGCCAGCAGACAATATGCGAGATTTGCAATATTGTGGCAACGGGCAATTAGGCGGGTTAGTGGGAACGGAATTATGGCTCAGTGAACCACTGAAACCCCATGCGTTCCCCGAATCCTACCGCTACGGCAATTTCAACGGAAGACCGATTCGCTTTTTATGTGGCGAGAAAGTCGGTTATATTTTAACAGACGAATACCCTGCCATGATTGAAATGGAAAGCCCTTGTCAATCGCAGGGTTGCCGTTCAATTTCCATTGTAGAAGAGCCGTTGCCAATCATATCCTATCAATCCGCTTGCCTTTATAATGGAGCGTGTTTTTATGCCACTAAAGACGGTTTAGTGATGCTGGCAGGCAATTCAGCCAAAGTGATAACCACTGCCCTATTCACTCAAGACCAATGGCAAGCCCTTGCCCCGTGGCAGATGTCAGGCGTGGTGCATGACGGGTATTATTTTGGTTTCACCGATAAAATCGGCATTCGCTTTAAAGTGCCTGATTCGATTCATGATGATGTGCAAATTGAAGCCTTGACCACCTTATCCATTCGCCCGAAAGCGGTGTATCGTAGCGACCAAGACCAGTTATTTTTCGCCCTTGATGACGGCATTTATCAATGGAACGCCGGCAATAGTTGGAAGCATTTTAAATGGCGTGGGCGGTTAAATGCCTTGCCCGGTTACACGGCAATGACAGCCTATAAACTGGTGCAAGAATATCAATCAAACCGAGTAACCCATATTGCCTACAAACGCCACCGAGATGAAATGGTGCAAGAGCCTGTGGTATTAAGTGACAGAATTGTCAACGACACTCGACCGCATCGCTTAAAAGCGGGTTATGCCACCTTGTTTTTTGATGTAGAAATCAGCGGACAAGGGGAAGTGTGGGAATATCATATTGCCAGTAGCGTGGCAGAGTTAGGGGGGGAATAGGTTGACTTCATCTGATTTTATGCCACAATGGGTAAATTGAAGAAAGGAGAAGAAAGATGAACTTACTTTCATTAGTCAGCATTGCCATTAGTGCCGCCATTTCTGCACAGCCGATATATACTCAAAGTAAAATAAGTATTGCGCAAAATGTCGTAGATTCGGCTAAAGCACAATCAGATGAGATGGAAGATGTTGCTACAGAAAAAGCCTTGAGCGAATTGGCAAACCGTATTTTTATGGCAGAGCATACGTTGTCAGCGTTTTATCTGTTAGCCTATCAGCAACCGAGTTTGCTTGAAACATTTAACAAGCAGGAAATGATGAGTATGTTGCGAGAAGCAGCAGGGTTGCTGTTTACCACGAGACAATATACCGATGAACACCCTATATTGCTTGAAAGATTAGCCAGTTTTGAGAAAGTGCTAAATGCCTTTACGCAATTATTTGAATACGCTAAATATAAACAGGAAATGGATAATGTTGTTTTATCCAGAATGGGGAAAGAAAATATTGGTTTAACCTTTGAACAAGGTGTAACAAGGGAAGAAATCCGTGAAAAATTGTTTAGTTTACGGAGAACCGTATGATTGTTCACCTTTCCAAACAGTTTGAAAACGGCTTGATGAATACATTAGAATTTCGGGATTTTCCTTATTTTGATGATGTTCAAGTCGACATGTTAGCGGATTTTATTGCGTCTGTCAGAGCGGATAATCTCCTTGTTGGCAAAAACAAAACATCGTGGCAAGATAACCAAGGCAACATTATCCCTGAAACAGTGCTATATCAACAACATAATGCGTGGCATTACCACAGTGGCGAGTATGCCGAAAGTGAACCTGAATGTTATACCTATAATTTAGAATGGAACATAAAAGGCTTGAAATCATCAGCGGTGATCCATTATCAAAAAATCACCGCACAGGAAATTTTATTACTGGCGTATTCGCCCAAACATATTCCCTTTCCGAAAATGTTAGATCCGAACAACCCGTTATCCACGAGATTTTCTTAACCGCCCCATGGCGGTTTTTTCATAGGAAACACAATGAAATACCAAACCGAACATATCAGTGATATTGCCAGTTCACAACAGTTATTAAGTGAGTTGTTTAGTTATATTGGCGAAAACTTTGACCAAACCGCTCAACTGCGGTCAAATTGGCAACACTTTTTTCAAGTGTGGGCGGGACAAACCCCTTATACTCAAATTAAGGTGTTCACTGCCCGAGAAGACAATCAGATTAAAGGTTGTGTGATGGTGTTATTGTTGGATAATCCGCTATTTGTCACCAAGCCATATATTCACCGTTTTATTGATTTAACCAATCATGACAACGCCTTTGATGACTATGTGGAGACGATTTTGGCGAGTTTGTGAAATTCATTTGATTTCTAATTGAGTTAGCATAAAATGTACTTATTGCTAACTGAAATTGGAATCAAAATGAAAAAACTCTCCTTACTTCTAAGCCTATTTATCGCCTTGCCGAGTGTGGCAAATCTAGGCGATATTACCAAGAAACAGCTCAACGATTATGTGGTCAAAGGCAATAATATTACTGCTTGTTTTTTTCCTGACTTATGGCATGCAAGTTCCCTTGATGAACGCAATAATATTTTAGAAAGCTGGCGGAATGATACAGAAAAAAACGGTTTATTTAAATATTATCAATCTTTGTATTATCCTTTATTAGCAGATAGTTTTGGTGAAGAAAATGCCACGACGATTTTTTATGGTGATGATGTGGTGGAGTATTATTTAGATTTAAAAAATATAAATGATACAGAGCGAAATAAAATCACTGTTCACGGCGATAAAGATTGTCAATTACTTGAAAAAGAACTGGAACGGTTATTTTCAACTTATCCTATTACGCCTTACACGCAAGCGGATTAATCATTAACGAAAAATAAACACCCATAACATTCACGTTGTGGGTGTTTTTTTATGGAGTCAATATGAATGAAAATCAATGGAATATAAGTGAGCAAGGTATCAATGCCCTAAAAGGTTATGAAGCATTGCGAACAAAAGCCTATTTAGATGATGCAGGAAAATGGACGATTGGTTACGGTCATACAGGCAAAGTGGGGAATATTCCCGTTAGGCAAGGTATGGAAATCACCGAACAACAAGCAGAAGAATTATTTAAATCTCGTTTACCTGAATTTGAAAATGCGGTGAGAAATAATGTGAATGTACCGTTATCTCAAAACCAGTATGATGCTTTAGTCAGTCTTGCTTACAATATTGGACCAACTGCTTTCTCTAATTCAACGCTAGTTAAAAAACTGAATGCGGGGGATATGGACGGTGCCGCCGAGCAATTTATGGCATGGCGGAAAGTAGGAGATAAAGACAATCAAGGCTTAATCAATCGGCGAAACCGTGAGCGTGAAATGTTTTTAGGCGTAGGCGAAGGGCAAGCACCGAATATTCCTTTACCTACACAATATGACAATCCTTATGATTCCCCCGTAAAAAAGGGAAATAATCCGCTTAACAACAACATCTACGCCGCATTCAATCCCCAAGGGAATCAAACGGCACAAAATAACCCTTTTAGTCATTACTTCAATCAGCTTAACGGCACACTTGAACCTTTGAGCCAAGAAGTGGAAAACCCTACGCCCAGCAATCGGCAGAAATATCAAAGCCAACTGGCGGCTGCTTTTGGGGTGACCCCACAAGCCAATAATGGCATGCCTGATTATATCGGGGATTTAGTCAAAAGTATTTATGATCAAGCCTAACCACAAAACCCAATAACCCGTCTAAATTACAACAGGAGAACATTATGGCAATCGCTGATATTGGACGAAACATGGCAATGTACGCCCAGCCTACCGAATTTGACCAAAACGCATGGAAGCAAGCCTTTGATATTGCCAATCAATTCACCGCTACGCAAAATAACCGCACCACGGCAGAAGACAACATGCGGAAACTGGCAGAAAATTACGCTACGCAAAACGGGCGAGTGAATGCGTTAAATGCACAAAATCAGGATTTGATTAATCAATATGGTTGGAACACCACTACTCGTAACGCCACTCAACAAGCCACTATTGATAACAGCTTGTCCCAGTTGGGCTTAAACACCCGACAAAACCAACTGGCGTTAAGTGGTCTCAACGACCAAGCCCAGTTAAACCAAGTGCAACAACAAGCCATTCTTGCGGGGCAAAACCCAGATTATGCGTATCTGCTCAACCCTGAGATTGCTAAACAATTTAGCCCCGCATTAATCGCTCAGCTTTATGGCAATCAGCAACAGGCTCAAGCAGCACATTATAAAAACTTGGATGCGGAATTGGCGGACGTATATAAAAATTCCTTTGTGGAAAGTTACGATCCGAACACCGGCAATAAGATAACCACCTTTGACCCTGAACGATTTAATCAGCACACCAAAGCACTCTATGCAAGACACCCCAATGACGGGGAGTATATTGGTAGTTATTTTTCTCGTTTTAATGGTTATTTTACTGACCTTAATCCACCCCAAAATGCCGAGCCAATTATTACAGGTTATACGCAACCACCTATTCAGGCTCAAGCACAGCCACAGCCACAAGCACAGCCAACGGCACAATATGGCAATCTCGCTCAACTTACGCAACATTACGGGGAAAATTTTGGCAATGTGGCGACCCAATGGCAACAAGCCTTGGGCTTAAATGAACAGCAAGCCATTCAAACACTGGCGACTGCTTTACAAACCCATTCCCCTGAGCAGGTGATGCAGTCGTTGAATCATGTCATTGCGGATAGACAGCGAGAAGATGAAGAAAAAAAATAGAACAGGTCAATTACAGCAGATAATTAAAAATAATAGCGCGATAAATTATCCTTATTATCCTTTTGCGTCTTATTATCCTAGATAAATTTGTTAGCAAAAATAAACCCCGAAAGTTAGCCGCTTTCGGGGTTTTTCATTCCCATTAAAAGTACCTTAACAGAAATGAACTCACATACAGAGAAATAAGTGATGACTAATTATAGCAAAACAAAATTAAAAATACAGCTAAAAAAGGGGTTAGAAATGGAAACAAATGCAAGTCCTTTTATTCGAGTATCAATTGGTCTGGCGATTATCTTAACGGCATTAAGTATTTTTGCCTTGAGCATTGCACCATTGATAAGTGTTATTCGGTGGTGGTGATATGAAAACGACTGAAAATGGCATTTACCTGAGATTTTAACTGTTTTATTAATTAAGAAATAGGAAGTTTTTATGAGCCAGTCAACCGATGAATTAATCCGTCTTTTTCAAAATCCAAATAATCCGCCCGCCGTCAATGTGCAACAAGCCTTTGCCGATTTATATGGCGCTCCTAATGCCATGACGGCACAACCTGATACCGCCTTTGGTCTAGCATCACTTTACGCACCGCCAACCGTGCAGGTTGCACCACAAAACGATATACCACCTAGTGCAGGATTTTGGGGGAATGTGAAAGATGCCGCTTTGGTTGTGCCTAAATCTGCCACTCGTTTGGTGAGTTCGGTAGGTGGATTAATTGACCCGCAAGGGGCATTACGTCAATGGGGCGATGAAGCTACGCAATACTGGCAAAATCTCGAAACCGAAGAAAACCGCTATAACCGTGAGCAAAACGCCCAACGTCTTGCCTTGGATAAACAATTAGGTGGGACGGGTTTTACGGCGAGTCTGGCCAACTTTTTTGAAAATCCGTTAACCACAGGTGGCGATGTGGCAGAAAGTGTGCTACCTGGAATTGCTGTGGGGATTGGGGCAGCTTACCTTGCTCCAGCAACAGGCGGGGTAAGTTTAGCAGCTGCCGCACCGATGATTTTAGGTGGTGTTCAAGGGGCAGGCGAAACTCGCAACGAAATCAACGACCACATTATGGCAATGCCACAAGAAGCGTTAGACGCAAGCCCGTTGTATTTGCAATATCTCTTTCAAGGTCACAGCCCTGAATCTGCCCGTGTGGCATTGGCAACCAGCTTGAAAGAACATGGTGGCGAAGTGTTGATGAACGGCTTAAGCAGTGCCGCATTGGAACGCCTAGGCGGTTTCTTGCCAGTGGGACGGGCAGGCAGTGCGTTAAATTCCGCAGGTGGACGATTTGGACGTGAATTTGTCACTGAGACTGCCGATGAAATGGCACAACAAGTGACCACCAATAAAGCCATTAGTGACATAGATAACGCTCATTCGCTCACCGACAATCTCGGTGCGGCTGCCTTTGGCGGTATGTTAGGTGGTGGCTTAGGTGGTGGCGTTGCTTATGGTATGCAACGCATGATGAACAGTGGCAAACAAGAAACTAATCAAGATGATGAATTGATTAATTCCCTTGCCGAACCACAAGCCACCCAACCAGCACAGCCAACAGACCAAACACAAGCCCAAACTGCGGTGCAAAATCCGCCTGTTTCTGCGGTTGCACTCAATGAACAAGCCCTTGAACGGGTATTGGCTAACATTGAAAATGAGAGCGACCGTGATGATTTATTTGATGAATTAAAAGCGGATATTCAAGACGGCGTAATTGAACAAGTGGCACAGGAAAACACCCGCTACGGCAAATTAGCGGCAGCCTATTTGGCAGAAGTGGGACACACCGACCATGTCACCGACCAAGCCACGCCAACAGAAAGCCAAACTGCGGTGCAAAATCCGTCAGATTTTTCAGCAAAACAAAGTGCAGAGCAAGCCCAAATTATACCTAGAGAATGGGGGTTGATGGGAAAAACCGATGAAGTGGATATTGGCGATAACCAGTATCAACCATTCCAATATGAAGTGGTGGAAGCCGATGTACTCACGCCTACGCAAGATAAAGCGGATAATCAATTCCGTGACCGTAACCGAGTGACGAGCCAAACGCAAATTCAACGTATGGCAGCCAATCTTGACCCAAGAAAATTGGGCGAAAGCCCGACAATGGATATGGGTGCGCCTTTAGTGGCACAAAATGGCAACACCATTATTGCAGGCAATGGGCGGTCTATGGCGATTCAACAAGCCTACCAACAAGGCAAAGGGGACAGTTACCGCCAGTATCTTATCAATAATGCGGGGAAATTTGGCATTGATACCGCTCAACTTGCCAATATGAAAAACCCTGTGTTGGTTCGCCGTTTAAGCAATGATGTGGATATTGCACAAACTGCTATTCGCTCCAATGAACAAGGCGGAATGCAAATGAGCAACCTTGAGCAAGCCAAAGTGGACGCACAACGTTTGCCAAGTTTAGGTATGTTCAATGTGGGTGAAAATGGCGAGCTTAACAATGTGGCCAATCGTCAATTTATCAACCAGTTTATCGCTAATCAGTCTGAGAATATGCGTAATGCGTTATTAGATGGCCAAGGGCAATTAAGCCAAACGGGCGTACAACGTTTACGCAATGCCTTGCTTTACACCGCTTATGGCGACACCGATGTGTTAACTCGTGCGGTAGAAAGCACCGACCAAGGGGCGAAAAACATTCTTAATGCGTTAGTAAAAGTCAGTCCCGCCGTGGCACAAGCCAAGCAGAATATGGCAAATGGGCGGTTAGGTGATGTGGATATTTCCGCCGATATTGTGCGTGCCGTTGAAGTTTATAATCAGCTTAGAAGCCAAGGCAGAAATATTAATGAATACCTTGCTCAGCAAGATTTTGTCAGCGAGTTATCCCCTGAAGCCAAGAGTGTGTTAACCATCTTTAATGAAAATCACCGCAGTGCAAAACGCATTGGCGAGATTTTAGATACCTATTACAGACAAGCTCAAAACCAAGGCAATATTGACCAAGGTAATTTATTTGACGACACCCCGTTTGATAAAGTGGGAACGCTAGAACAAGCTAAGGTGGCAGAGCCTGAAACTACGTTATTTTCACGTTCAGAAATTAAATCTGGCCAAGAAAATATTGCTCGTGGCTCACAAGCAATGAACATGGTGATTCAACAGCATTCTGATGTGGAAAATGCCATGTTCCGCCAAGGTGTTGGCTGGATTGATTTTATTTGGGGAACAGTAGGACGCATTCGCCCAAATGGCAAAAGCAAGGGAGCAAAGGGGGTTTCGCATATTATTAATAAGCGTATGCAAGCTGATAATATGAGCCGTGAGCAAGTGGAAAATTTTCTAACTCAAGAATTGCCTAGTGTTATTAATAATGGGGATATTACAGAACATCGTGTAGAAGAACAATCTGAAAATATTAGAATTGAGCATAATGGAAATGTCGTTCATCTCGTAAAAGAACAAGGAAAAAATGCGTGGTTATTAACCGCATTTGAAAGCCATTCGGTGAATCAGGGAACGGGTGTGAGTTCATCTGACCTACGCACTAACAGCCCTACACCTTCTCGTGCTGAAGTGGGAGCGGATGGCATAAATAATATACAACAACGCCAACAATCCGTCAACACCCAAGCCACTCAAGACCAACAAACCCTATCACGGATTTTAGGGGAAAAAACCGCAAGCCATATTGAAGTGGTAGACAGAAACACTGTTCAACCGCCGAAAGGGGAAACGGCGGAGAGTTTGTTGGATGGCAATGTGGAAGGTTGGTATGACTCAACCACGCAAAAAATCTACATTTACAGCGACAATATCACTGCTAACAACGTAATGAGCCGTGAAGAACGGTTGGCGTGGGTAGCGTGGCACGAATTGGCACATCGTGGGGTGGATGTAACATTAGGGGCAAGATTTGAAGATATTGTGACCCGAATGGGCAAACATCCCGTGGTAGAAAGAATCGCCAAAACCATTCAACAAGAACGGGCGGAATATGGCGAAGTGCCGTTCACCGTGGCTGTCGAAGAAGCCGTAGCAGAAATCAATGCGGCGGTTGAAACAGGCAATTGGGCGGAACTGGAAAGCCGTTATAACGTGAAAATCGGCAGATTATGGAAAGACGGATTCGGTCAATATTTGCGGAAATATGCCAACGTGTTACGCCGAGTGGTCAACGCCATTCTCAAACGAGATCCAAACTCAATGGCAATGACCACGCAAGAAGTATTTGACGTGTTAGCTGGGATCCGCCAAGGTGGGATTGGAAGCGATACGCAAGGGGAAAGTGGCAGCGGGGAAGTGCGATATAGTTTAAGTGAAGATCCAAATTCGGACTTTGCAAAAGCGGTTGACGCAGTGGCGAACGGTGAAAATGTTCAAGGTTATGTAAATGTTGGTACAACGCCTGATGTGCTTAAGATGATTGGATTACCTGATACAGATGTAACTATTCACGGCTCAACTTTCAAAAAAGTAATGCAAGATAAGCATAATGTTACACCTGAAACATTAAAGCAGTTACCAAAACAAATTAATAATCCTGTTGCAGTGATGAAATCTAGCACACAAGAAAATGGTTATGTTGTATTAACAGAATTAACTGAAAATGTGAATGGCGTTAATAAACCAGTAGTAGCTGCATTGCACTTAAAACAAACTCAACAAGGTATTGAGTTAATCAATATTGCTAGCGTATATGGTCGAAATAATTCACAGATCCAACGTGGATTAGAAAATGATTTATTATATTGGAATAAAGAAAAAGGAGCTAAATTTCTAGATAACCTTACGCTTCAATTGCGATCACCGTTATCTGAAAATAGCTCCCCAAAATGGACTGATTTTGCAGATACCTTTGGGCTTCAATTGCCCGCATATGTATCTCAAAATCAATCCCTTTCTGAGCGGAATATTAAAACCGAAACCGACTTAAGTCAATACCAATCTGAAAATAAATCTGATTCAGGGGTGAACTCTGCTAGTAAAGTTCACCCTGAACTTACAGAAGAAAACTACAACCAAGCCAAAGCAGACGGCAAAACGGAACTGACTTTTGAACAATGGAAACAAGTCCGCACGCCTGAATTTAAACGTTGGTTTGGAGATTGGGAAAACGATCCTAAAAATGCGAGTAAGGTAATCAATCCGAGAACGGGTGAGCCGTTGGTGGTTTATCGTGGTACACCACAAGATTTGGGCTACACTTTCAAATACGGACAATCAGTGTATGGTGGTAATCAAGGTTTTTGGTTTACGCCATTTGAAAGCGTTGCTAAAACTTATGCTTTTGATGATGTTACGGGTGAAACTGGTGATATTAAAGCGGTATTCATTAAATCAACTAAACCATTAGATGCAAGGGAACTTGGTTTTAGAGCGACAAGTAAGCATTTCTATAACTTTTTTGCGGATAAATTTGGTTATTCTGAAAGCAATGGGAGTAACAAATTCTTTGATATAACAGATTTACACGCTAAAAATCAGGATTATATCAATTCAAATTTAGAGCGAAATGGATATGACGGTTTCACTTTTAATGATAAGTCAGCAAGTGGAGAAGTGTTTATCGTTTTCAATCCTAACCAAATCAAATCCGCCACTGACAACAACGGTGAATTTAACCCTGATAATGATGATATTCGCTTTAGTCGCAAAGCCCCCCGAAAAGAAAATTACCAACGTGATTTAATGGTGACGCACAGTCTCAGTGCGGAAAATATAATGCACGCAGATAAAATGGGTGGTTTGCCAATGGCATCGCTTGCCATTTCCAAACAAGGATCCAATATTGATTTTGGTGAAGTCACTTTAATTGGTGACCGTAACCATATCGATCCGAAAGGTGAAAATAAAGCGAACGTCTTTGGTTCAGATATTTACAGTCCACGTTATCCGCAAGTAAGTTATAAACTCAATGCGAAAGATCAGCGTGCGTTATATCAACGTTTTGAAGACACTGCGAAATTGTTGAATGATAAAGGATTTGATTGGAACTTCACAGGAAATTTAGAACAAAAAGGCGTAAGTAATATCTTGGCTGATTCTGCCGAAGTGCAGTATGAATTTTTACAAAGCAAAGGCATTGAGCCAAATATCGTTTACGAAGAGAAAGCTCACAATGAATTTGCGGATTATCAATCTGTACAAAAAGCCTTGTCAAATGGTGGTATTGATGCGTTGCGTTCAGATGATTTTCTGCGTGATTTTGCTAAAGAAAGATTAGCCAAACTAGAAGAAGCACGAGCCAAACAAGGCAATACCACAAGCCCAATTGTGAGAAAAAGCACTGAACGTAAAATCGCTGAAATGCAAGACATTATTAATATGTCAGCAGAAAATAGAGCCTTTTATTTGAATGGCGATATTAAACGGTTAGTCAAAGGGTTAGACCCAACAACAGATGTGGATTATGGCAGAACAAAGGCGGCTTTAAATGAGCAAATCACCCAACATCATTATCAAAATGCGTTTAATCAATATGTTCAAGATATTGTTGCGCCTTTAGATATTCGTGAGCAGTTGGAAAATGGCGAAAACCCAAGAACAGGGGAAACTCGCTATGTTGAACACTCATTAGAAAATGTGGTGAAAAAGCTCAAACAAAATCTACGTGGTGGCGAAAGTTTTGATTATGGAACAGGTAGCTTGCGTGCGAAAGTAACACCGCAATTTAAATCTGTCCCTGATATTCAAAAGAATAAAAGTCGCTTAGTAGATAAGGAAACGTCAGAACAAGCCATTGAACAAATGGAAAATGACGTAGCAACATTGGGCGAGCAATTAGGCGTTGGCAATGAGATTTATAATTTATTGCACAATGCGGTAGATGAAAGTATTGAACAAGCCTTTGTCTATTCTTCAGTGGAAAATACCCCACAAAATCGTCAAGCCGTAGCGGATATGTTGGCAAAATTAAAAGCGATGCCAACGGAATATTTCGAGGCCAAAGCCAAAGACGTAACGCAATTTAGCGATTTTCTCGGTGCAGTGGTGCCAGAAAACTTGCCAAAAAATGCCTACAACGTATTGGAAAAAGCAGGGTTAAAAATCTATGAGTATGATCCTAATGACACCAATAGCCGTGCGGAAACGGTAAAACAGGCAACCAATGAGCTAGATGAAAATAGCGGTGGGAATGTGTTGTTTTCACGTCGTCCAAAAACCGAAACCCTAGAGAAATTGCGTGAAAGTGAAAGTATTCATATTTCAGGCAAAGAGATTGAAGCAAGTTCGGATATGAAGCAGTATAAACGCAATGCGTTGAATTATGGTAAATCTTTGCGTGGGGTTTATACAAATAAGGATACAGGCGGAAAAGTTAATTTAACTCGTAGTAGTATTTTGGAAGTATTACATCACGACTTTAAAAATCCTGAACATTTACAAAGTATTGCTGCTATTCCGCAAATTATTGAGAATGCTGTGTATTTAGATACTTTACCTAATGAAGATAAAGCGAAAAATCCTGAAATTAGAGAGTATGATTATTATGTGGCAGGGTTAAATATCGGGAAGAAAGATTATACGGTAAGAGCCGTTATTGCGACAGATAGTAATGGTGAGAAATATTATGACCATAAACTTACGCCTATAGAAAAAGGCGAGTTAATTGCAATAGCTTCACGAATAACAAGTTCGCGGATTGACAATAACTCGCCTAATGACGAGCTATTAGAATTTACCTCTCGCGTATCAACTGCGGAGAACCCTAATAGCTCGTCTGAAAAAGGCGAACTACTTTCTACTCTAGGGATAACAACTCCAAATTCCGAAAGCAATTCACCTTTCTCTGCCATTGATGATAAACGCTTATTGCAAATTTTGCAAGAAGATAATCAGCAAGAAGCAGATAATGCTAACAATGACATTCGCTATTCTCGCCGTCAATCCGCCGCTAACCTTGCACAAAAGGGGCAAGCGACACAGGAAGCGGGGTGGTTTGATGATGTGCGGGGGCGTAACTTCGCAGGCTTAAGAGAACGTTGGAATACGCTAATTGGCAAGGTGGACGAGAAAGTAGCTGACCAACTCCGACCGGTGAATGACTGGATTGACGGGTTGAAAGATCATGGATATAGCGAACATGAAATTGAAATGTTACGCCATGATTTGTATCTGGCCACAGGCAGACGGGACGCATTAAACAGCGAAATTGAACAGCAATTCTTGAAACCATTAATGGCAAAATTGGTGGCGTTAAGCAAGAAATACAATAAAGACGAACTGACTATTAAACGGTTGGTGGGGTATTGGGCTTCGACTCGTTATGCCATTGAGAAGAATAATGAAATTCTAGCCCGTGAGCGTAAAGCCATGCTGGAAGCGAAAGCGGAAAGATCGCTTGCACAAAACGAGTGGGCGAAAGATCCGACCAATCCTGATTTAATTAAAGCAGTGGAAGATGCCGACAAAGTCTATCGCAAAGCCAATCGCACATATCGTCGCCGTAAACATGATGTGGAATCTATCGACCCTGATGTGGAATTTAAAATTGGCACGGCAGGCGGTTGGTCAAATGCTAACGCCAAAATCATTATGGACAATATTGAAAAACATATTTCCAGAGTGGATTTGGAAGAAGCCGTACGGCATTTATATCGCCTAAATCAACATCGTTTAGTGTTAGATCATGCGTCAGGGCGTTACACCGAAGAGCAATATAGGGAGTTTAAAAAGAACCCCCATTATGTGCCGTTAACGGGCGATCCGAATGCACAGGAAGACTTTGATGGGATTAGTGGGGCGGGGCAAACTGCGGTGAATATTTCCCGAGATCGTCAATTGAAAGGACGCAAAATGTCGGAAGCAGAAGACGGCATTGATGCGTCTTGGCGAGCCATTGGCAAAACCACTACTTACTCCGGTTGGGCGGAATTTAAAAATCGCATTGATGACATTTACCAAGAAAAACTTGATGAATTGGTACAAATCAATCATTTAGCAGAAAAATCTGCCCGTGAGCAATTGGAAAAAACCTTAGGTTTGAGCAAGAAACGATTAGGGGGAACGACCCGTTCCAGTGACAATGTGTTGATTCGCAAACAAGGCGGGGAGTATTTTGAATACGGTTTACCGCCCGCAGTAATTCAAGCCATTCAACGGGAAAATGTGGAGCAATCGAACAGCTTTATGCGTGCAGTTTCCAAGCCGTTGGGCTGGTTTGCCCGTGGGGTGACGCAATGGAATATTACTTTTGCCCCCGTCAACATGATGCGTGATGTATGGGAGAAATCCGAGTTTATCCGTATTCAAAAAGTCTTTGATAAAAACGGTAATCTGCTTGATAGTCAACAAATGGATAAAATCGCCCGCACCTTTTTAAACAATGCGGTCAATCCAAGCAAAGGCATTTGGCAAGCCACCAAGCGTTTTGGTTTTAATCAAACATTGCGAGACAGTCAGCCAAGCGAAAAACTGCTGAAAGACATGTTAGCCCAAGGGGCGTTATCCACTTACCGCACCTATTTGGAAACCACCGAAAAAGATTTGGTGAAAAAACTGCAAAAAGAAAATTCCGTTGTGAGCAAGAAACTGTTGCAAGCAGGAGAAGTCATTGCAGGCTATAACAAAATCTTTGACACAGTGTCATCGCTAGCGTCTTATCAAGCCTTGATTGAACACGGGGTTGACCCAAAACAAGCGGCAGGGATTACTTTGGAACTCACCAACTTCCGCAAAACAGGGTCGGTGATGCCATTTTTCAAAGCCTTGTATGCCTTTGCACAACCAACGGCAATGGGCGGACGTAACATGATGAAATATTTGTCTACGCCAAAAGGGCAAAAACGTTTCCTAGGGTATATGGCGGTGATGATGCCGTTGTATATGATGTTGCGTGCCTTGTGGGACGATGACGAAGGGGGTAACGAACTGGACAAACAGGGGGATATTACCCGTTATATTCCGATTCCGTTACCGGGCGAGAAAATACTAAAAATCCCCGTGGGGTTTGGTATGCCACAATTGGCGTGGAACTTTGCCACCAATATGGTCAAAGCGGCAGTGTCGGATATTTCCGTTTCCGAAGCAGCGGTGAATATGTTTGTGCAAAGTACAAAATCCATTGCCCCCATTGCCCCAAGTGAAATTTCAGCAGGCAAATATCCGTTGGAGAAAGCGGCGTTAACCTTTACCCCAACGCTACTACAACCCATTGCACAAATTACCTTAAACCGTAATGCTTTTGGTAACAGCATCACCACGGAATATGTCAACAAAGACAAGCTCAAAGCGGAACAAGCTAAATCTACCACGGCGGATTTTTGGCAAGATCTAGCCTTGGGGATTCATGACACCATTGGCGTGGATATGCACCCTGAACAGGTGAAAAATGTGTTTGACGGTTACAGCGGTTTTGTTGGCTCACTGAAAGAGTTAAGCACGATGTTTATTGAAAATCCGAATCGAGAAAAACACGGCTTAGACACTCGCATTCCGTTTATCAATCAGCTCATTGGCACGCCAAATCAATTTGCTAACGCCAGCCGTTATTATGAAAGCATTCACGAAGCGGCAAATGTGGCAAGGGAATACAACTCTCGTAAAGAACGGGGCAAGTTAGATGGTTGGCTTACGGACGAACGCAAGGACATTGTCACTTTCTATGAACTTGACAAAAAACGTTCCGCCCAAATCCGCAGCCAAAAAGCCCAACTAACAAAAGCCTTGCGAGCAGGAAGACTCAGCCAAGAAGCCTACGAGCAACGCTTGCGAGATTACCATCAACATTCAGATGAATATCAACGCGTCATGTTAAACCGCTGGCGAAAAATGCAAGGGTTGAATACGGCAGAGTAAAAACGTAGGAAAAACACAGGGAAAAAACACCGCGGTTTTTGAATGAAAATCAGGATAAAACTGCGGTGGATTTTGTGTGAGATTTGACAGGGTTAATCTTTCGGCTTAACATAACTCAATCTTTAAAAGGGGGAAACTATGTCACCATTAACCTTATCCATGTCATCAGCGATTGATAATTTATTGCCACACTCTTTGTTTGATTCTAACAATGACACACCAATACAAGAAATACACTTTCGTATTTCAGCGGTGAATCAATTATTAATGAGTTTTTTAAATGAAGTTCAGCAAAATCCTACTGTTTGGGATTATGTCGATCCAATTCAATTAAAACTGTTATTTATTAAACACAGAGAATTAATTACTGAAACTAAAACCGTTTTTCAAGACGGTTCTAAAATCATGGCGTTATTGGATAATATGGAACATACCATTGATAAAATTGAAGAACTATATCCTGAACAATCAGGCTTTAACTTTGATTTGGAAAGAATGAAAGAACGAGTGGAAGGGGAATTTATTGCATTGCCTAGCCATATTAAAACAGCAAAAGAAATTAAAGCGTGGTTATTAAATGGCTAATTTACAAGTAGAATTTGCAACACAATTCAAACATGAATTTAAAAATCTTCCGACAGCAGACAAAGATAAAATTACACATTTTGTTGAGCATATCTTAACAAACGGATTTATTGGTTTGGAAGGTAAAAATAAATCATCAAATGATGTCAATTTTAATGATGCTAATTATGTTAGCAAGATAGAATATGCAAGGAAATATCGTTTATGGCATTATCATATTGGTATTATTCAATATGATCTAACAAAGCCTTATGGCAGACGAACATCAGAGTATGTGCTTCATTATCAACGTTTAGTTAACATGGTTCGTATTGTCGATTTATCCGCTCACCCACCATTTAGACTACCAACGAAAGATTACTTAAAATAACCCAACCGCCCAAATCTAAACCACTAGGGCGGTTTTTTGTTACCCAAAATCAGGAGAACCATGGCAAATCAATACACCGAAATTATCGAACAATTGCGTGACCAATCAGATAAAGACAGCAATAAACAAGCCTTGTATGAATTTTATCTGATGTTACCGAACAACGGATTAAAAGCTCAATTTACCCAAGAATTGATTGAACAATTTGAAGATTTAATTGAGCTTTTTCATTACCGACATTTACATGATTACATTTAAGGGGGAAACATGGCAGAAGAAACCAGCATGATGGATTCCATTAGTGAAGCCTTTTTCGGCAAGGATATAGACTGCAAAAGCGTACAAGATAAAATAGAAGCAATTCCTGACGGGGATAAACTCACCAACGCCAGTGCTAAAGCCCGTGCCTTGGCTATGGCAGATTATGCGTGCAAATATTTTGAAGCCGTGCAACAAAACGCCAACGCCAATATGATTATTGCCCTGATTCAACAGGCAGCGTCCTTTTATTTTGCCGACAAACAACATGACACTGCTAAGCAAGCACAAAATCGTTTTGACGCGATTTGGAATAACCAAAAGGACAAAAGCGACAAACTGTTTAATCATTGGTATGACCACAGCCGACCGATTGAAATCAACATGCTAAACGAAGCCAGGGCAAGGGAACAAGCAGGTTATCAAGTGGATTATGACACGGCGAAAAACCGAGCTATTGCCACCGCTCGTAGTGAGTTCTCCCGTGCGAGAGATAAAGTGCAACGGGAAAGTCGTATTCATTGTGTGGGGGCAACACGCACGGCATTACGCCAATTACAAATCGCCGAAGCCAGAGCCACCGTGCTTGCCACCAATCAAGCCATCCGCATGGAAGAAGAACGCAAACACCAACGGGAAAGCCAATACCGAGAAGAAACCTACAAATGGAATGCCCTATTCCAAGGACGAGTGGGTGACAGCCTAAACGCCATTCGCACCGCTCAACAAGCGGCAGCTGCTGCCAGCCAAATTAACCCTTATGACGGCTGGTCAAATGCTGTGGCAAATTTAAGCCACATTGGGGGAGCAATGGGGACAGCCAATATGGCAAGTTTCCAAGGGGCAAACACCGCTACCCCGTCATTATTTGGTAGTGGATTTTACAACAATTAATCACAGGGAGAACAAATGAAACCGATTAAAATTGACAGAAAGGTAGCAAAAACCACCTTTCACATTGACAATTGCAGTCAAGCAGACAGTGCAACCATTGAAATTACCCGAGTGGGCGGAAGCGATACGATTGTTTATCCGTCCTTAGAACTCACCGATTCCAGCGTGGTGTTTATGTGGGACGACGCATTATACAAAGCCCGTTCAGGACGCTATCAAGGAATTATCCGCATAGACGGCTGTAAGCCATTTTGCGTGCCGATTCACATTGGGTGCAACTGTAATATGGGTAGTAGCGAAAACGGTTATTTTTATTCACAAGAATGTTTGGAGTGTTAAAATGAGTTACAAATGGTTAAACGGTTACCAAACCACCTTAAGCGAAGCAATCAGCAGTAGCAAAAAATTACTGCCAATTTTAGATGCCAAAGAACTGGCACAACGCCTAGGTGAAGATCACAGCTATCTCGTCATCAATGACGGCACGGGTGCAGAAATCATCAAAGTCATCAGTTACGGCAACCAAGTCAAAATTGAACGCGGACAAGACAACACCAAAGCCAAAGCCTTTCCCGCTGGCAGCTGCATAAAATGGGAAGTCACCAAACAAGGCATCACCGAAACCATCTGCAACAAAGAATTTGAATGCAGTGACGTGGTGGGGTGTGGGTGTAAGGATTGATAGAGAGACCGCAGTTCAGCGGTCTTCTTCCCTACTAAAATAACAACATTCCCCATACCCAAAACAATCCCCAAACAAAACCAAAAAGGAAAAATTAGTTGATATATTAAACAAAAAACACGCTAGGGTAAAAATACAAGTCGTTGAAATTAAATTATTTTGTGTTTAATTTTATTTACATCAACTAAGTCTTGAAAACCGGCGAGGGTTTACGCCCTCCGTGAGTTCGAATCTCACTTCCTCCGCCACTTAATTCTAGAGAAGTCGTAAGTTAATCAATAGCTTACGGCTTTTTTGTTTTCTGATAAGTTTTGGCTTAATAGACAAAATGGTTACTAAAAAGTGGGATAAAGACTTATATTGCGAAGCGTTAACCTATTGTTGTTTTTCAGTAAGAGTAAGCTTTTGAGTATGTAGAACTATTATTTTTCTCATTCGGTTAAGGTAAGATGTTTGTATGAGGTGTTCATTTTTTCAATGTTTGTTTTGTGTGGTAACTCAATAATACATTAAGTTGATGAACACTTTTTTTATTTGTTGCTGTTAGATGGTAAATTCAAGTATTTTATTTTTAATTTCTTACGCAAACGTTTTCGTTATAGGTTTTTTTCCTTTATAATAACCTCCGTTTTATTTTATTCATCCCACTATTTTCAAAGGAAAACACCATGTTCCAAATTTTCCGTGGCTCACCAGCCTTGTCTGAATTTCGTTTAAATCAATTAGCCACTCGTTTTCAAAAAACTAGCTTACCGGTTAATTCTTGCTATGCGGAATATGTACATTTTGCTCATTTGAAAGCAGCATTAAATACCGAAGAAATGCAAAAATTAGAAGAATTATTACATTATGGTCCAACGTTGGCACAGCATGAACCGCAAGGAGAATGTTATGTTGTGATTCCTCGTGTTGGTACAATTTCTTCTTGGTCATCAAAAGCTACGGATATTGCTCATAACTGTGGTTTAGACAAGGTGGTGCGTTTAGAACGTGGTTTAGCATTTTATTTTGAATTTGAACGTGCTTTAACAGAGGATGAACAAGCAACATTGACTTATCATATTCACGACCGAATGATGGAAAATGTGGTGCGTGAATTGGTACATGCATCAAAATTATTTTACCAACAAGAACCGAAAGCTTTTACTACCGTGGATATTTTAAGCAGTGGTCGCCAGGCATTAGAACAAGCTAATGTGAATTTAGGTTTAGCCTTGGCGGAAGATGAAATGGATTATTTAGTGGAAAATTTCACCGCACTTGGGCGTAATCCTGTAGATATTGAGTTATATATGTTTGCTCAAGCCAACTCGGAACATTGTCGCCATAAAATCTTTAATGCGGATTGGGTGATTGACGGTGAAAAACAAGAAAAATCCTTGTTTAAAATGATCAAAAATACCTTTGAGAAAACCCCTGATTATGTGCTGTCCGCTTACAAAGACAATGCCGCAGTGATGAATGGCTCAAAAGTGGGGCGTTTCTTCCCCGATCAAGACGGGCAATATCGCTATCACAATGAAGATGCTCATATTTTGATGAAAGTAGAAACTCACAACCATCCAACAGCTATCTCGCCATTTCCAGGGGCGGCAACAGGTTCGGGTGGTGAAATTCGTGATGAAGGGGCAACAGGACGGGGTGCGAAACCAAAAGCAGGTTTAGTCGGTTTTTCGGTGTCTAACTTAGTGATCCCGGGCTTTGAGCAACCTTGGGAAAATCCGTTATCCAAACCGAATCGCATTGCCTCCGCCTTGGATATTATGCTTGACGGTCCTTTAGGCGGTGCGGCATTTAACAATGAATTTGGTCGCCCTGCTTTGTTGGGCTATTTCCGCACCTATGAAGAAAAAGTGAACAGCTTTGCTGGTGAAGAAGTCCGTGGTTATCATAAACCCATTATGTTGGCAGGCGGAATCGGCAATATCCGTGCTGAACACGTACAAAAAGGCGAAATTGCTGTTGGCTCAAAATTGATTGTGTTGGGTGGACCTGCGATGAATATCGGTTTGGGTGGCGGTGCGGCGTCCTCTATGGCATCAGGTAAATCCAAAGAAGATTTAGATTTTGCCTCCGTACAACGGGATAACCCTGAAATGGAACGCCGTTGTCAAGAAGTGATTGACCGTTGTTGGCAGTTGGGTGACGATAACCCGATTTTATTTATTCACGATGTGGGCGCTGGCGGTTTGTCTAATGCCATGCCTGAGCTTGTTCACGATGGCGGTCGTGGCGGTAATTTTGAATTACGCAAAATTCTCAGTGATGAACGGGGTATGTCACCGTTAGAAATTTGGTGTAACGAATCGCAAGAACGCTATGTCTTAGCGGTGTCGCCTGAAAAATTACCGTTATTTGAAGCATTATGTCAGCGTGAACGTGCCCCTTATGCGGTAATCGGCGAAGCCACTGAAGCATTGCATTTAACCTTAAATGACCGTCATTTTGGCAACAAACCCATTGATTTGCCAATGAATGTGTTATTAGGCAAAACCCCGAAAATGACTCGTGATGTGCAGTCAACTGCGGTGCAAAATCCAGCCGTTTCTCAACATGGCATTACATTAAAAGATGCTTTACACCGTGTGTTGCGTTTACCTGTGGTGGCAGAAAAAACTTTCTTAATTACTATTGGCGACCGCTCGGTGACAGGCATGGTGGCTCGTGATCAAATGGTTGGCCCGTGGCAAATTCCTGTATCGGATGTGGCAGTGACGACTGCATCTTTAGACAGCTATCACGGGGAAGCGATGACCATTGGCGAACGGGCTCCAGTGGCGTTATTAGATTTTGCAGCGTCCGCACGTTTAGCGGTAGCGGAAAGTATTACCAACATTGCGGCAACTAACATTGGCGATATTAAACGCATTAAACTCTCTGCCAACTGGATGTCAGCGGCAGGACACCATGGCGAAGATGCAGGGCTATATCAAGCAGTCAAAGCCGTGGGTGAAGAACTTTGTCCTGCCTTAGGCTTAACCATTCCTGTAGGTAAAGATTCCATGTCCATGAAAACCACTTGGCAAGAAAACGGCGAACAAAAATCTGTGACTGCACCGTTATCATTGGTAATTAGTGCCTTTGCTAGAGTGGAAGATGTGCGTAAAACCGTGACCCCACAATTACGCACTGATCAAGGGGTAACTCGCTTGTTATTAATTGATTTAGGTGAAGGGCGAAACCGCTTAGGAGCAACGGCACTGGCTCAAGTTTATAAACAATTAGGCGACAAACCAGCAGACGTCGTCAATGTTGATTTGTTGAAAAACTTCTTTAATGCGATGCAAACCTTAGTTCAAGATGGTAAGCTGTTAGCTTATCACGACCGTTCAGACGGCGGTTTAATTGTTACTTTAGCGGAAATGGCATTTGCTGGACATTGTGGTGTGTCAGCACATATTAGTACTTTAGGTGATAACGATCTTAGTGTGCTTTTCAACGAAGAATTAGGGGCAGTGATTCAAGTACGTGAAAGCGATCTTAATGCAGTACGTGACGTATTAAGTCAACATGGGCTGATTCATTTAACCAAAGAATTAGGTTATGTGACCGAAAATGATGAATTTATCATTTCTCGTGGTAATAAAGTGTTACTGGACGAAAAACGTTCGGAGTTACGTGCAATTTGGGCGGAACTTACTCACCAAATGCAACGCTTGCGTGATAATCCTGAATGTGCTGATCAAGAATTTGCAGCTAAGAAAAATCCTGACGATAGAGGTCTTTCTGCTTATTTAACTTACAATGTTGATCAAGATATAGCTGCCCCTTATATTGCTACTGGCAAAAAGCCGCGTATTGCGATTTTACGTGAACAAGGGGTAAACAGTCACGTTGAAATGGCAGCCGCCTTTGACCGAGCCGGTTTTGAAGCTATTGATGTGCATATGAGCGATTTACACCATGCTCGCTGTAATCTGAAAGATTTCAATGCGTTAGTAGCTTGTGGTGGTTTCTCTTATGGTGACGTTCTTGGTGCAGGTGGTGGCTGGGCGAAATCTATCTTATTTAATACCGCACTTCGTGAGCAATTCCAAACTTTCTTTGCGCGTGAAGATACGCTAACTCTCGGAATTTGTAACGGTTGCCAAATGATCTCAAATTTAGCAGAGATTATTCCCGGCACAGAAAACTGGCCACGTTTTGTACGTAATATGTCGGAACGTTTTGAAGCTCGCGCAGCGTTAGTACGAATTAATCAAAATAATTCTCCATGGTTTACGGAAATGGCAGGATCATATATGCCTATTGCCGTATCACATGGCGAAGGTCGAGTGGAATTTAAACATGAAAACCAGCTACAAGGCTTACATAAACAAGGGTTAATTATTGCTCAATATGTGGATAACAATATTCAACCTACCGAAGCCTATCCAGCAAATCCAAACGGATCGGTGGATGGAATCACCGCACTTTCCAACCAGAACGGACGTGTTGCTATTATGATGCCACATCCTGAACGAGTTTTCCGTGCTGTGAGCAATTCTTGGTATCCAAAAGAATGGAATGAAGATGGAGCTTGGATGCGGTTGTTTAGAAATGCCAGAGTGTTTTTTAAATAGAATATGTTGTTAAAAACGAAAGGGGATGAAAAAAATGATCTGACCCCAAAAAGTTAGACACTTACATTAAGGACTGAAGACGATATTGTATCGGACTCAGTCCTTTTAATTTTAACTGAATACGTTCTTCATTGTAATAGCGAGCATACTCATCAATCATGATTTTAATCTCATCAACTGTTTTAAAGGATTTCCCATAAAAACGCTCCGTTTTCATTCGCCCAAAAAAACTCTCCATTGCAGCATTATCTAGGCAATTTCCTTTACGAGACATACTTTGTTCAATGCCATTTTCTTGCAATATTCGCTGATAAGCTCGCATTTGATAGTGCCAACCTTGGTGTGAATGCAACACCGTTTTTTCTTCCTTAGTACGTTTTTTCAATGCGTTTTGCAACATCGTTTCTACTAATGCCCAATTCGAACTAGTGCTAGTGTGATGTGCGATTAGCTCGTTGTTAAATGTATCTAAAATCGGCGAAAAATAGAGTTTATTACCATCTTCTGCCTTGAACTCCGTAATATCTGTAAGCCATTTTTCATTCAGTTTGCTAGCGGTAAAATCACGTTTAAGCCGATTTTCGGCAATTCTTCCGACTTCACCACGGTAAGCATTATATTTTCGGCATTTTTTGCTTTTCACCTGCAAGCCCATTTCTTGCATAAGTCGTTGAATTTTCTTATGATTGATACCTTTTAATTCCGCAGCTACACGGCGATAGCCATACTCAGGGTGCTTTGCTTTTATCTTCCTGATTTCTGCTCTAAGAGCTTCATCTTTATCCGTTTTAGGCTTGATATGATAGAAAAATACACTACGAGAAAGTCCCGCAATTTCGAGCAACAAAGCTAACGGATAGCGTAATCTTAAGGCTTGGACCGCTTCTGCCGTTTCCTGTCTTCTCGTTTGATAATCTCGTCCAACTTTTTTAGAAAAGCGTTCTCCGCTTCAAGTCTTAAAATACGAAGTTCCAGCTCTTCTCCACGGGTTTTAGGTTTTGGGGGCATTTTAGGGTATTTCGGGGTCATATTCAGACGACCTTTAGGTTTGGGTAATAAGCCATTTATACCTTGTTTTTCAAAGGTTTTCAACCATTGACTAATCATGCCCGAGCTACTTAAGCCAAAATGTAACGCTGCACCACGACCCGAAAATTGACCCAAAAGTACGCTTTGAACAACGTTAAATTTGAACTCTGGAGAATACTTTTGTTTGCTATGTCGGACAGCTAATCCACTACTGCCTGAGTGTTTAAATTGCACAATCCAACGTCTAGCTGTCTCATTGGGCAGGTCAAAATGTTTGCATGTTATAGATAAACTTTCGTGATTTGAGAAGTAAAAATCCACGACTTGTTGTTTGAATGTTTGGTTGTATTTAGTCATAAAAATCTACACCTTGACTGGGTTGGTTATTAGTCCAACTTTTGGGGTGTAGATCAAAAATATTAAATTCTAATTTTATTGTCATTATTAATATAAAATATTATTATTATTTCTTGAAATAGTGTTTTCATAGGTATATCATGTCGTCCGCAGTTTTTATGTGTATGGATATATTTTTTATTAAGGAGAATAAAATGAAAATTGTTCATTTCAAATATTCAGCATTAACGCTTGCTTTAATATCGAATTTTGCCGTTGCGAATTTAGCTCAAACTACGCAGGTAGCAGATGCACCGACAGCGACAATAGATCAACAGCATGTGCCGGCTTTTGAGTTACGCAATCAAAATATTACGGAAGATGAAAGCCCAAAATCAGTATTCCTTCATCTTAATAATGTGGCAAAATCTGTGATAGATAACGTGTCTATTACGAATGCAAAAAATCCAGTGGGGATTATTCATATTGCCAACACCAATCTTACGGTTAATAGTTTGAATGTCACTTCAACCAATAAAGAAAGTAGATTTGGCATATTTCTTGCTGAATCGAATGCCAGCATTAACAATATGACCGTTGATGTCACCATAGCAAATTCACCTCATGGAGCGTTGTATTTTGATAGCCAGCCAGAGCAATCTTCTACGGTGACCAATTCATCCATTGCTAACCATGGTGATAACAGTACAGTTGTTGGGTTTGAGAACCATAATGCCACTTTTCGTCATGTAGCATTAAATACGACTGGGAAAGGCTCAACGTTGTTTTCTATAAGAGATAATTCTCAGTTGATTGCTGATAATATTACTGCCAACAATGCCGGAGATAATGGTTTTGTTATTCAAGTAGAAAAAAGCACGGTAATTGGAGAGCATGGTAATAATTTTAGCTTTGAAAACAGCCATATTACGAGTAAGCAAGGGATTAATTGGATTGAAAATGGCGATGATACTGATCTGGCTGGAAACATCCAAACGGTTAAGATACATTTAGATAATACCACGCTTGAAGCTAAAGATCAGTTAGTTCATGCAACTCGTAATGACTACGACATATTCACTACAGTGTTTGAACTGCAAAACAATTCTACATTAATTGGTGGGTTTAAAGAACCGAACAGTACTATTGATATTACTTTACATCCGACATCGACATGGAAAATGACATCTGACTCGCATATTCAGCTTTTAAGTTCATCAGGTGAGCAATCACTCATTGATTTTGCTTATGATGATAGCGATAAAACCAAAACATTAAGTGTAGATTGGCGATATTCAGGAAACCATTCATTCAATTTAAATTCAAAACTAGTCGATAATCAAAGTGATAAGATCGTCATAAATAATAGAATTCTGGAAAATTCAAGAGCCATTTTAAATATTACAGATAGAAGTGGTAATGATGAATTTGAGAATCCTAATCACAGTGCGACAGTGCTTGAAGCGACACCAGATTATGCAAATAATATTACGGTGATACTAAATGGCACAAATTATGTTAATGCCGGTGGCTATCGTTATCATTTAGCGAATGAAACGACGACGAATGGACAGGCTATTTGGAAATTGACTAGTTTACTCAAAGACGGCGAGCCGGTAAAAGATCCTGATTTTAATAAACCAAAAGTGGAAGACCCGAAAGCGGAAGATCCAAAAATGAAAGATCCAAAAGACGATGAATTGGTTCCATATTCGGATGATGAAAAAATATCGCCACATGAAGATTTAAATCTTCCTCCTAAGGATGATAATAAACCGGAAACAAACCCGGAAGCCAAACCGGAAATTAAACCGGAAATTAAACCGGAAATTAAACCGGAAATTAAACCGGAAATTAAACCGGAAATTAAACCGGAAATTAAACCGGAAATTAAACCGGAAATTAAACCGGAAACTAAACCACAAATTAAACCGGAAATTAAACCGGAAACTAAACCGGAAACCAAACCGGAAACCAAACCGGAAACCAAACCGGAAACTAAACCGGAAACTAAACCGGAAACTAAGCCGGAAATGAAACCGGAAACTAAGCCAGAAATTAAACCGGAAATTAAACCGGAAACTAAGCCGGAAACTAAGCCGGAAACTAAGCCGGAAACTAAGCCGGAAATTAAACCGGAAATTAAACCGGAAACTAAGCCGGAAATTAAACCGGAAATTAAACCGGAAATGAAACCGGAAACTAAACCGGAGACTAAACCGGAGACTAAACCACAAACCAAGCCAAACGGTGGTTCAACCGCAAAACCGCAGTTGGAGTTGAATGATACTGCAAATAACTTAACGTCTTTGCGCGCGGCACAAGTCGCAATATTAGATGCAGAATTAGCCGGTATTCATCAACGTTTAGGTGATGTGAGAAAGGGTACATCAACGAGTGTTTGGACACGTAGCGTTAATCAAAGCCAAAAATTTGATAAACAATCGGTATCATCACAAAGTAAAACATCTGGTGGCACACTAGATACTTACAATTTACAAGTCGGTGCGGATACGGATGTAACGGATAATGTACGTATTGGGGGATTTATCAGTACAACCGCTGCCAAAATGGACTTCGACGGTTCATATAGTAATGCTAAATTGTATTCAAAAGCAGTTGCACTTTATGCGAGCTATTTGAATGAAAATGGCTTCTATGTGGACGGTATTGCCAAATACTCTCGTTTACGTTCTGAATTTAATGCGGGGGGACAGGGTAAAAAAGATGTAACCTATCATTACAATGCTTACATTGTTTCTACTGAAGTCGGTCGCGAATTTAGTTTTGCTGAACAATGGTCAGTGACACCGCAAGTACAATTAGGTTGGTCAACTATTTCTGGTAACCAATATGAAGATCGCTTAAATGTATTGCACAGCAAAGTAGGTGTACGTGTGGCGAAAGGTATTCAAACCGGTCGTTTGAGTTTGAAACTATTTGCCGAAGTAAACGGTGTGTATGATAAATTTAACCATAGCAAAGTGACATTAGGTCAACAAGGTTTTGATATTGCCCGTCTTAGTGGCAGAGTGGAAACGGTAGTCGGTTTAAGTTTATCTGCGGGTAGCCATAGTTTTAGCGTTCAAGCGAACAATGCCTACGGTCAACATATAAAACAACCTTGGTCTGCTCAAGCTACTTATCGTTATCAATGGTAAGCTAAATAAAAGATCTGCCTTGCTTTGCTATGGATGGCGAAGTATAGGTAGATTTTTTATGTTATTTTGTCGATTAAGTTAATAAATATTATAGCTAAAGTGGTTTAGTAACTGGACATAAAATGAATAAATGCTAGATATTTCAATGTATTGTTCTATCTTAAAAATTTTTACAGTCAAATCTATCAGATCATTTCTTTGATAAAAGTCAAAAAAATATTAAATTCTCATTTTATTATCATTATTAATATAAAATATTATTATTTTTTCTTGAAATAGTGTTTTCATAGGTATATCATGCCGTCTGCAGTTTTTATGTGTATGGATACATTTTTTAATTAAGGAGAATAAAATGAAAATTGTTCATTTCAAATATTCAGCATTAACGCTCGCTTTAATAGCGAATTTTGCGGTCACCCAATCAGCACTTGCTGATTTAACACAGATAGGAAAACAGGTTGAAGTTAATAAGGACTCTTATGAGTTAGAAGATAAACATATCAAGGATGAATGGGCGAATGCCTCTATTGTTATTTCAAATGTAACAAAGGCAGTCTTGAGTAATATCTCTATTGATCATTCATCAAAGCAAAGTGGTGTTGTAATTGTGAATGATAGCAATGTGAGTATTAATGGGTTGAAAGTTAATTCAACGAATCCAAAAAGTGACTTTGGTTTATCATTTAGAAATACCAATGTGACAATCAATAATGCGGAGGTTAATGTATCAACTAAACCATCAGAGGGACCTCAGGCATTTCGTAGTGCCTTGGATCTTAAGTTCGGATATAATGGAGATAATCCTACAACAGTAGTAAGTAATTCGTCATTTACCAACCGTGCGAATCAAAGTGCTGTTGTTGTTTTGGCCCAACATAGTGCTATTTTTGATAATGTAACACTTAATGCTACAGGAGAAAAATCTACCTTATTTTCGTTACAGGAGGATGCTTCTAGGCTCACTGCGAAAAAAGTGATGGCGACAAATATCAATGATCAAGATGGCTTATTCATTCATATTGCTACAACCGTTTCATCTAAAGATATAGTTGGAGACCCCAAAGAACATTCTTTCTTATTTCAAGATAGCAATATTCATACTAGACGAGGTATTTATTGGGAGGATTCCGAAGGAATAATGGATTTAGCTCTTTTGAATAGTACATTAAATATTGATAATCAATTAGTAGAAATTAGTACTGAGAATGATGTCAATTACAATCTTGCGACATTAGTTTATTTAGAGAAATCTACTTTAACTGGAGGATTAAAAAATCCAAATAGTTGGGTCGATATTAAGTTAATTGATTCAACTTGGAATGTTACCTCGAATTCTATCGTACATAATTTATCTACCATTGGGGGAGAATCAAATATTAGTTTTGTGAATAATTCTGATGGATTTAAAACATTAACGATAACGGGCAAATATCAGGGAGCACATAACTTCTATGTCAACTCAAATATATCACAAGATCAAAGTGATAAAGTGGTACTATCGGGTAAGTTAAGTAATCAAGAGAATAGTGCAATTTTTTTAGTCAGCGATCAGAGTGGAGACCATAAATTTGATGACCCGAAAAAACATATTATCACGTTATTAGAATCGACTGATTTATCTGATAATCTAACAGTTAAATTAGGTGGAGACAATCAATATATCAACGCTGGAGGTTATCGTTATCATTTATATGAACTAACCATTAATGGGAAAAAAGAATGGGGATTGGCTAGCAAACTTGATAACAATAATGAACCAGAAATAGATCCAGATTTTAATAAACCAAAAATGGAAGAACCAAAGGCCGAGGAACCGAAATCTGATGAATTAGTTCCATATCCGGATGATGAAAAAATATCGCCGCATGAAGATTTAAATCTTCCTCCTAATGATGATAATAAACCGGAAATTAAACCGGAAACTAAACCGGAAACTAAGCCGGAAATTAACCCGGAAATTAACCCGGAAATTAACCCGGAAATTAACCCGGAAACTAAGCCGGAAACCAAACCGGAAATTAACCCGGAAATTAAACCGGAAACTAAGCCGGAAATTAACCCGGAAATTAACCCGGAAATTAACCCGGAAATTAACCCGGAAATTAACCCGGAAATTAACCCGGAAATTAACCCGGAAACTAAGCCGGAAACTAAGCCGGAAACCAAACCGGAAATTAAACCGGAAATTAAACCGGAAACCAAACCGGAAACCAAACCGGAAACCAAACCGGAAACCAAACCGGAAACTAAGCCGGAAATTAAACCGGAAACTAAGCCAGAAATTAAACCTGAAATTAAACCTGAAATTAAACCGGAAACTAAGCCGGAAACTAAGCCGGAAACTAAGCCGGAAACTAAGCCGGAAACTAAGCCGGAAACTAAGCCGGAAACTAAGCCGGAAACTAAGCCGGAAACTAAGCCGGAAACTAAGCCGGAAATGAAACCGGAAACTAAGCCAGAAATTAAACCTGAAATTAAACCTGAAATGAAACCGGAAACTAAGCCGGAAACTAAGCCGGAAACTAAGCCTGAAACTAAGCCGGAAATGAAACCGGAAACTAAGCCAGAAACTAAACCGGAAATTAACCCGGAAACTAAGCCGGAAACTAAACCACAAACCAAACCAAACAGTGGTTCAACCGCAAAACCGCAGTTGGAGTTGAATGATACTGCAAATAACTTAACGTCTTTGCGCGCGGCACAAGTCGCAATATTAGATGCAGAATTAGCCGGTATTCATCAACGTTTAGGTGATGTGAGAAAGGGTACATCAACGAGTGTTTGGACACGTAGCGTTAATCAAAGCCAAAAATTTGATAAACAATCGGTATCATCACAAAGTAAAACATCTGGTGGCACACTAGATACTTACAATTTACAAGTCGGTGCGGATACGGATGTAACGGATAATGTACGTATTGGGGGATTTATCAGTACAACCGCTGCCAAAATGGACTTCGACGGTTCATATAGTAATGCTAAATTGTATTCAAAAGCAGTTGCACTTTATGCGAGCTATTTGAATGAAAATGGCTTCTATGTGGACGGTATTGCCAAATACTCTCGTTTACGTTCTGAATTTAATGCGGGGGGACAGGGTAAAAAAGATGTAACCTATCATTACAATGCTTACATTGTTTCTACTGAAGTCGGTCGCGAATTTAGTTTTGCTGAACAATGGTCAGTGACACCGCAAGTACAATTAGGTTGGTCAACTATTTCTGGTAACAAATATGAAGATCGCTTAAATGTATTGCACAGCAAAGTAGGTGTACGTGTGGCGAAAGGTATTCAAACCGGTCGTTTGAGTTTGAAACCATTTGCTGAAGTAAACGGTGTGTATGATAAATTTAACCATAGCAAAGTGACATTAGGTCAACAAGGTTTTGATATTGCCCGTCTTGGTGGCAGAGTGGAAACGGCAGTCGGTTTAAGTTTATCTGGTGGTAGCCATAGTTTTAGCGTTCAAGCGAACAATGCCTACGGTCAACATATAAAACAACCTTGGTCTGCTCAAGCTACTTACCGTTATCAATGGTAAGCTAAATAAAAGATCTGCCTTGCTTCGCTATAGATGGTGAAGTTTAGGCAGGTTTTTTTTATGTTATAACGCTAGTTAATCTTTTTGAAAGAGCTGATAATTTTTTATGTTTATTTTGTTATCATCATTATCCTTTCATAATTTATTTCCGATCGAAAAACGTAAGTTAAAATTATTAAGAGAGTACTGCCGATATAGGGTGCGATTATTTTTATATAAGCAATCTATTCAACAGTTGTCAGACTATTTAATCGCACATTCTATATGGCAACCTGTTTTTCAGAAAAATATTTACCGTGCGAATGCATTATTAAATAAATACTGTGATAAACGTTTTAATATTAATGCTCGTTTGAACGCGATAATGGCCAATTTTTATTTGGTAGAACGTTATTTTCCACAGGATAAACTCACGCTATTAATTGAGCAAGAACATATTTTATTAGCTAAATTAACCGATGAATTAGATTTATATTTAAATATTAATAGGATAGATCCTTTTGAAGGATTTTTCTCATTAAATATTGTGAATCAACAAAAAAGCCGTATTTATGATGCATCATTTACTTTTTTATTCCCCAATAAATTATTAATTGCATCAATTCAAGGACCAAATCATGATCAAGCTCAAAATATCGTACGTGATGCAACTAAATTGTTACATGGCACTCGTCCTATGTTTATGTTAGTCAACGTATTTAAAATATTGGCTCACCTATTAGGTTGTGAATTATATGGTATTCCACATAAATACCAAGCTAAATATCGTTGGAATGATAATAAATATTTATTGTTTAATTATGATGTATTTTGGCAACAAAATGGAGCGACATTCGTTAATAAATACTGGCGGCTGTCGAATGAAATTAAGCGAAAATCATTGGAAAATATTGCGAGTAAGAAACGATCTATGCACCGTAAACGTTATGAAATGTTTGATCAGGTGGAAAGTCAGATAAAAGCATTTCTAGAAAATGAGTAGCAATTTTCACCGCACTTTTGCCAAGTGCGGTGTTTTTTTATGAACTTTTGGTGGATAAATAAAGTAATCCATAACCTAAAATAGCTGAACTACAAGAACCTAATAATACCCCTAATCTTGATAATGTATTGATAGTACTAGCTACTCCTCCTTCAAAGGCAAGGCTGGCAAGGAACATTGACATGGTAAAACCGATCCCACAAAGTACCGCAATGGCAAAGACTTGTTTTAAATTCACACCTTCTGGCAATTTCGCTACACCAAGTTTAATGGATAAATAACTAAAACTAAACACGCCAAGTGGTTTACCGATGAATAAACCAAGGCTAATTCCCACTGGTAAGGCAGATAAAATCATATTACTATTCACATTACCAAGAGAAACCCCGGCATTAGCAAAAGCAAATAATGGTAATATGAAAAAATAACACCAAGGCACTAGAAAATGTTCAACAGTATGCAATGGGGTGTTGCCGTTTTTATCTTTTAATGGAATACAAAAACCAAGAATCACCCCAGCAAGCGTGGCATGCACACCTGATTTTAACACCGATGCCCATAACACTAAACCGACTAATAAATAAGCACAAATATACCCGACTTTTAGACGATTTAAAATAATTAAACCAATAATTGCAATAGCAGAAACGGTTAAGGCTAGGGTACTTAAATCTGATGAAAAAAACAATGCAATTACCACAATAGCCCCCAAATCATCAATAATGGCTAACGCGAGTAAAAAGACCTTTAAAGGAAAAGGTACCCGCTTACCTAACAAGGCTACAATGCCTAATGCAAAGGCAATATCGGTTGCCATCGGGATAGCCCAACCATTTGATAACTCAGCATGTTGTTGAGTAATAAACCAGTAAATTATAGCAGGAATAATCATTCCACCGATGGCAGCAAATGCGGGAAAGATTGCTTGTTGATAGCTAGATAAGGAACCTTCTAATATTTCACGTTTGACTTCCATGCCAACCAACACGAAAAATACCGCCATAAAGCCATCATTGATCCAATGAATAAAGTTTTTATTAATGCTAAATGTACCGAATTGTATTGCTACCGGAATATCTAGAAAGTCGAAATAAGCAGATTGTAAACTACTATTTGCGCATAACATTGCGATGAAAGCAAAGATCAATAATAAAATCCCACTAGCAGATTCCATTTTAAAAAATCGCTGGACAAAATTGAGCATAAAAATGTTTCTCCTACAAAATATAAAAGGGAAATATTATCATAATTAAAGTATAAATGGGGAGATTTTCGTTGAGCTGTGGGGATTATGTAAGGGATTAATGTGATTTGGAAATGGTTATGGATGTTGCTTAATGCTTAGATAGTGTAAGAATAGAAAGTTTTTTTGGAGAGAATGAAATTAAAATAGCAATTGATCATATTCCGCTATTACAATATACAGCAAATTAGGTTAAGATTAAGAGGACCATAACAAAATATTATTATTAGTCATGGAAATTGGAACCTGATCTTTTGTAACACACTCATAAAAGATAACCCCTTTTTTTATAGAATACAATTGTTAAATAATAGTTAGTATTATGTTATTTATTCTGGAGTTAAATATGTATAAACAACAAGAAATATTAGATGAATATGACGAAGTGATTGAGAACGTAGTTCCTCCACAAGATATTTTTGCATTCAATGAATCACGTTCATGTGCGGATCTCAAAAGAATGTATGATAAAAAACAGATTGATATATCTCCAGATTTCCAACGTGAGCAGGTTTGGAAATTACGAGATCAGACTCGATTTTTAGATTCTTTATTGAAGAATCTTCCTATTCCGAGTATGTGTATTAGTTTGGATATTAGTAGTCAGAAAAGAGTTGTAATTGATGGATTACAAAGAATATCAACAATAGTAAAGTTTCTTGATGCTGTAGAAAATGATGATGAGTTTCAGCTATCTTCTTTAGATGATATAGATGATAGACTTTCGGGAATGAAAATTAAGCAAATAAAAGAATGCTTTCCTGAAGTGATTAGCTTCATAGAAAATGTCTCTATTCCAGTTACAGTATTGAGATGTGATCTAAGTAAAAAAGATCATATGGATTATATTTTTACTATATTTCATAGACTTAACACTGGGGGGGTAAAGTTAAATAACCAAGAAATTAGAAACTGTATTTTTAATGGTAAGTTGAATAATCTCCTAGTTAATTGTGCAATAGATAAATATAATGAAATTAAGGCATTATTAGGAAGTGAGAATTCTCGATTTGCATTTGAAGAATTTATTTTGCGATTTTTCGCTTTTCAGGATGAATTTAGTATTTATCGAGGTAATTTGACCAAATTTTTAAATGATTATATGGCATGTTATAAAATGATAGATGATGAAGAGTTTGAGAAAAAGAAAACCCTTTTTTCGGAAGTCATAGATTTAGTATTTGCAAATAATATTGATCATAAAAAACTTTCAAAGGTTATTCTCGAAGCTATTCTTTATGGAGTAGCAAAGAATTTAGAGTATTTAAAAAATGGCGCTAATGTTGATTTGAGTACTAGATATGAAACGCTCATCAGTTTGGAAGAATTTAAAACTGAGAATTTACAAGGAGGGTTGATGCAGAAACAAAAAGTTGAAGCAAGATTAAATCAGGCTAATAATGTGTTTGGAGATAGCTCTCAAAAATGATGGATACTCAAAAAATCCAAGCAACTCTTGATAGTATAGGGGAATGGTACGATCGGGATATTACTGAACCGAATTTTGATCTCCAATTAAGTCTATATTGCAAGATGGCAGCACTTGAACTTTGCGGGTGGTTAGAAGAGGTTTATGATAATGTAATAATATCTTTTTTACATAGAAAAGGATTATCAGAAAAAGAAATAGAAAATTTTGAGAAATCATATGTTAGAAAAGTTCATGGCTTAAGTTACTCTGAACATTTTCGCCGTTTGATGATTGATACTTTGGGTTATACGGTTGTTTTGGATATTGAGTCAAAAACGCCAAAACTTGAAGCGTTAATATCCAATCTAGATACATTACACAAATATCGTAATTGCATGGCCCATAGACAATACTTTGATTATCGGGAAAAAATTCCAATAAAAGCGCAACAACAAATCATTTCTCCAAGTGGAATTAAGTCTATATTTGAGGCAATAAATCCAATTTTGAAAGAAATTGTAGATAAAATTGATATATTATAAAGTATAGTAATAATAGAAGTTAAACTACTAAGAGTTTTTTAGCCCATGAAAAATGTATAACAACATACTTGATATAACCATAACATAAGGAATGTATCTGCATAAGAAATGCGAAAGGTTGGAGATGGAGTATGAGTAAAAGATTAGTCGAGTCTATAACAAAATTTGTGTAAATACCTGTTTCTGAGATAATATTCAAAAACAGGTATTTTTATAGGATACCACTGCTAGTCAGGTTATACACCGATTCGTTCTTTCGCTTCTTCAATCGCTTCTGCCACTCTCAACGGAGACACACCACCCTTGGCACTACGTTTATCCAAGCAAGATTGCAATGACAAAATAGGATAAACATCCTCGCTAATGACATCGCTAAATTGATGGAATTCTTGTACAGTTAGATCTTCTAAGCCTTTTTGTAGCTTGATGGCATAAACCACAGTTTCACCCACAATATGATGAGAATCGCGGAATGGTACACCTTTAGCGACTAAGTAATCCGCTAACTCAGTGGCATTGGAGTAGCCTTTGAGAGCGGCTTCTCTGGTACGATTCACATTAACTTTAATATCTTCTAACACAAATGATGCCATGGTTAAACAATCGTGCCATGTGTCTAAAGCATCGAAAATGCCCTCTTTGTCTTCCTGCATATCTTTATTATAGGCTAATGGCAAGCCTTTGATGGTTGTCAACATTCCCATTAAAGAACCGATCACACGCCCTGTTTTACCACGAATTAACTCGCATGCATCGGGGTTTTTCTTTTGTGGCATGAGTGACGATCCTGATGTGACTCGATCGGATAATTCCACAAAATCTGCTTCGCCACTGTTGAAAATAATCATATCTTCAGCGAAACGGGAGAGGTGTGCCATACTTAATGATGCAGTGGAAAGCAATTCAATAATATGATCACGGTCGGAAACACTGTCTAAGCTGTTGCGAGTTGCCATAGCAAAACCAAGATCTTGTGCTAATTGCTCACGATCGATAGGGTAGGCTGTCCCCGCTAATGCCCCACTGCCGAGCGGACAAGTATTCATGCGGCGATAAGCATCCGCTAAACGGCTGTAATCTCGTTCTAACATTTCTACATACGCCATACACCAGTGAGCAAAGCTGATTGGTTGAGCGCGTTGTAAATGGGTATAACCAGGCATCACGGCGTGTTGATTATTTTCTGCGGTTGCCACTAATTTGGCTTGTAGTTCACGTACACTGTATTGCAATTCTGTGACTTGCTGTTTGCACCACATTTTTATGTCAAGGGCAACCTGATCGTTACGGCTACGTCCTGTGTGTAGTTTTTTACCTAGATTGCCGACTTTATCAATGAGCTTACTTTCTACCCAACTATGAATATCTTCCGCATCATCTTGCAAAATCGCCAGCGGATTTGACCGCACTTCAATTAACAACTGATTTAACGCTTGTTCCAGTTGAGCCTGCTCATCTGTGGTGAGAACGCCGACACTCACTAATGCCTTTGACCAACCCACTGAACCCTCAATATCTTGTTCTGCTAAACGATAGTCAAAACGCAGTGAATCATTAAAATCTTTAAAACGTTTATCTGCCGCTTGGGTAAAGCGACCGCCCCATAATGCCATGTTGTTGTCCTTTTATTTTTATTTAGGGAGTAATTCTTGTGCCGATAATTTCACCCGCAAAAAGTGCGGTGAGTTTTTCAGGATATTTCCAATTCGCAATATCTACGCCACGTTGTAATAATTGTGCTGCGTCTAACGCTGCTTTTACTTTGACAATCATACCGTCAGTAATCACTTTATCAGCAATTAATTGTTCAATTTGTGCTGCAGTTAATTGTGAAATGCGTTGCTTATTGCCGTCTAATACGCCGTCCACATCCGACAACATGACTAAATCTGCGTTAATTAATGCTGCAATAGCGGTGGCAGCTTGATCGGCGTTGACATTCATTAAACACCCTTGATCATCAACAGCAATAGAGCTAATAATCGGTAAAAAATTGCTGGTTAATAATTGCTCTAACAGAGTAGCGTTTTTTGCTTGTACATTGGCGACATGACCTAATTCAGGATCAGATTGCACTGCACTGGTTAAATTGCCGTCAGCAAGACTTAATCCGACAGGATTTAACTGAAATTTTATGGCTTGTGCCAGCAGTTTTTTATTGGCAATGCCAGCCAACGCTCCTACAATAATGTCAATTTGATCGCTTGGGGTCACTCGCAAGCCATTTTTCTTTTGTACGGGTAAGCCTAATTTTTTCATTAAATCATCCACTACGCAACCACCACCATGCACGATAACTAAAGGGCGAGTAGAGTGTTGTAGATAATGAGCTAAAGCAAGAAATAAATTTTCCATTGCGGCTGGGGTATCTAATAACACACCGCCTAATTTAATCACTAAAGGTCTAATCATTGCGATAAATCCTTAAAATAAACCGAGCGTTTCATTATAACCAAAGCGAATATTGGCACATTGTACCGCTTGTGATGCTGCCCCCTTGAGCAGGTTATCTTCTGCTCCTACAATCACTATATGTCCGTTATGGGTGGCAAAACCAATATCACAATAAGGAGTAAATTCTACCGCCTTAATACTTGGTAAGCCCTGTGCGTAAATTCGCACTAATGGACAATTCGCATAATATTGCTGATAGGCAGATGTAATTTGCTCATCCGTCACATTTTCTTGCAATTTAGCCGTAATTGTCGCCAAAATACCCCGCTTAAAGTTACCTAAGTGGGGGGTAAAAATCACTTCGGTACCTAAATGGGTGGCGATTTCAGGTTGGTGACGGTGCGTAAAGACACCATAAGCGTTTAGACTTACTTCACAAAAACTGCTGGTAATACTGGGTTTGCGTCCGGCTCCACTTACCCCACTAACTGCATTAATAACAGGTAATTGATTGAGATCTAATAAATTATTTTCAATTAATGGTTTGAGACTTAACTGTGAAACGGTTGGGTAACAGCCGGCAACAGCGACTAAATCTGTTTGCTGAATCTGTTTACTATTCCATTCTGCCAAACCATATACGGCAAAATCTAATAATTCTGGATATTTATGTTCAAATCCATAATATTTGGTATAAAAGTCAGCATTATTGACACGAAAAGCCCCAGACAGATCGAAAACATGGCAATCTTGCTGTAGGAAAACAGGGGCAAGATCGTGACTGACTTGGTGATCTGTGGCTAGAAATACTACATCCGCATCAATTGCTAATAGGGATAAATCATCAGGCAACGGTTGCAACGGTAAATCGCAGAACGTTCGTAGTTGTGGATAAAGATCCGAAATTAATTTATTCGCATCTAAACTTTGTTGTGAAACATAAAGCCCAGCCAGCTCAAAATGCGGATGACGTGTTAAAATCTGAGCTAATTCTGCACCAGTGTAGCCACTGGCACCGATAATAATGACTTTTTGTGTCATAACTTCCCCCCTTTAGAATACAGTATGATGATTATTTATGCTATTATTCTGCATAAATATACAAAAAGCAACTGTTATTCGGCAAATATAATGAAAAACTTAGCGAAATTATACCGCACTTTTGAGGCAATTAAAGGGCACATTCTCCATCAGGATAAGTATGGTGTAATTATTGTGTAATGTACTTGTAAAATATTTGTAACGAAGTGTTTTTATTTTGCGATCTTTCTCACATTTAAGTAATTTTCCATATTAATACCTTACTCTTTTAATCAAGTATTAATTATAATAAGAATGATTATTAATACTAATAGAGATTATTATGAAAAAAGAAACCTTTTTAAGCATAGTGGTATTAGCAGTGACACCAACGGCTTTTGCCACCGATCTTGCCGATCCTGATCAAATTCAACCGTTAAAATCCTTTTCCCCACCGAAACCTATCGCTCCCAATATTGCGCAAGGTTATATGATTGAAAATCAATTTGATCGCACTGACCGTTTGTCGTATTTTTCCGTGGCGAATAAAGTCAATGAGGGCGTTGCACCGTTAAAATTAAGCTCAGGTGTTTATGGCTCAAGTTTTTATAACTCCCTGTTTTCAGGTTTCCGTGAAGCCAATTATTATGCCTTGTTTAATGTGAATCACACCAAAGCCAATCGCTATAAAGACGGGCAAGGTAACAAGGTGAATTTTGGTTATGAACGCTTTAATCAAGCGGCGGTGTTGGGCTGGTTGCCCAATGATCGCACGGAGTTTCGTTTAACCTTTATTCATGATGATTTGGACGAGGATAAACAGCCTGAACATCAAATGGATCCTGTCAGTACCGAGCGTTATGTGGTGCGGTTAAATGGGCGTTTGGGGCAGGAAGATTTGAGCAATACGCTCAGTACTGAATTGACCTATCGCCATGTGAAACGCCATGCGGATAACTATACTTTACGCTCTGTGGCGGGCAATAATGTGTATGTGTTGCTGCATCGTGAAATCTTTGATGCAGCCGTGAAATATGATGTGGATTGGCGCAATTTCCACAATCAAATTGGCGTAAGTTATCAGCATGATGACCAAGATGGCGACCGCTATTTGCACACCGCTGCACGGGATATTTTAAACGGTTATCGTTTTGGTAATGTGCATATTGATCGCTATCGGGTATTTGATAATCTGCATTATACCTTTAATGATCAGCATAAACTGGGCTTAGGTTTGACCTATGAATATAACAGTGCGGATGTGCGGAAATTCAATAGCAATTTGCCAAATCCAATGATGCCTGGTACGCAATTTGCTAATATTCAAACCTTGTGGAAAACCTATTTCGGGCGAAATTCAACGGACGGCAAAATCAAACAAAATGCCTTGTCTGCCGAGTTGAAATATGAATTTACTCCAACTGAATTGCAACACTATGCGTTAAGCCTCGGACATTTAGAACGGGTGGGCGACAATATGGAGCGGTTTAATTCCTTGGCATCTATTGTGGTTCGTCCGAACGGCACAACCATGAATCAACAACCTGCCAGTGCCATTGTGGATAATCCTTGGCTGAAACCTGAAGAGCATAATCGAATTAAATTTGATTTTGATTTGAAAAATGAATTTTACAAAGGTTATTTAAATTCTATTTTGGATAACGGCTGGAATGTTGGCGGTTCTTTGGTGTATGACGATGTGAAAAACTTGATTATTTTTGACCGCACTCGGGGACAATCAGGCACCGTTGATCGTAGCGGTGGCATTATCACTCGCAATGTGGATGCCAAGTTAATCGTGGCAAATTTATACGCTAACTACAATTTCTTGCAAAATTGGGCAGTGGGGGCAAAAGCCTTTTATAACTACGGCAAAAACGACACCGATAATCGCCCGTTGTATCAAATTCGTCCCTTTGAGTTGAACGCCAATTTAGATTACCGCAACTATTTCCAATACGGCAGTTACAACCTTGGTGCGGCGGTGCGTTATGTGGCGAAACAAAACAAAGGCGATTTTGACCGCACTTCTGGCTTAGGCATTGACAACCGTGAAGCGGCGAAACAATTTACCGTGGTGGATCTCTACGCAGGCTTAAATTTTCAGGATAAATATGCCGTGCGTTTGGGCGTGAACAATCTGTTTAACCGCCAATATGCCGAATTTATTAGCGGCGATCATGTGTTGGCACTCACCCCAAATGTGGTGAACGCCCCAGGTCGCACATTCTGGTTAAGCCTACATGCTTCATTCTAAGATTGGGAGAAAAAAGATGAATACTGAAATACAACGCCGAACATTTTTAAAATTAAGTTCCGCCCTATTATTATCCAGTGCCGCACCCCGTTTGTTTGCGGCAAGCAAAACTGCCTTTACTATTTATGGCGCGCCTGCCTTGCCAAGCCTAACCATTGCGGTCGCTACGCTACAAGGACAATTAGCCAAACAAGCGGACACCAGCCTTAAAATCTGGAAAAATCCCGATCAACTTAGAGCAGGGGTTGCCAGCGGTGAATTTAAAGTGATGATGAGTCCAAGCAATGTGGGGGTGAATCTGCAAAACCAAGGGCAAAATGTGGGAATGATTAATATTTTGACTAACGGTATTGTACAATTATTAGGCAAAAATGACATCAGCTCCCCTGAGCAATTGGTGGGGAAAAAAGTCATTATGCCTTTTAAAAATGATATGCCTGACATTACCTTTAGAGCCTTGTTAAAACAACGGGGTATTGATGAAAGTAAGGTGGATATTACCTATACGGCAACACCAGCGGAAGCGGTAAGCCTATTTTTAACTCAACCTTTTGACATTGCCTATTTGCCTGAACCGCTCGCCAGTGCTTGTATTTTGAAAGGTAAAAAAATGGGCGTAGAAGTGGTGCGAACCTTTGATTTCTTGCAAAGTTGGGCGGAAAGTTTTAACACCCAACCGATTATTCCCCAAGCAGGGATTATCGCCAATCGTGATTTTTATCAAGCCCATGTGGCAGACTTTGAGCTGTTACATCAGGATTTGCAAAGTGCTTTAACTTGGGTGAAAAACAATCCGCAAAGTGCGGCGGAAATTGGCACAAATTATTTCCCAGCACCAGCTCCTGCCATTGCAAACGCCATTCCGCACGCTAATTTAACCGTGCGAAAAGGTTCAGAAATCAAGGAAGAATTGCTGAAATTCTATGACATTGTGTTGCGTTACAACCCGAAACTATTAGGCGGAAAATTGCCAGCGGACGACTTTTTCCTATGTTAAGCGTGGATAAAGTTCGCAAGCCACAAACGCCAATTTTCTATGTCATTGATTATTTATGGGGTGGTTTTGCCACCCTTGGCGTGGTGGCAATGTTGCTCGCCATTTGGCAATGGGGCAGTAATAGCGTTGGCGAATTTCTGCTCCCTAGTCCGCTGGTGGTGTTTCAGCAAGCCATGGATTTATTGCGAAATTTTGGCGAAAATCAACTTGATCTTTCCCTGTGGCGTGCCTTGGTGGGCGTAAGCAGTGCTTTATTGCTTGGCATGATCGCAGGCTTTATCGCTGGCACATCAAAAACCCTGATGGCAATGCTTAAACCCTTAATGACCATGTTACTCGCCACACCACCAATTATTTGGGTAGTGATGGCGTTATTTTGGTTCGGTTTTGGCAACGCCAGCGTGCTGTTTACCATTATTATCATTGTCACGCCACTGACCTTTGCCAGCAGTTCCGTGGGGATTACCACGGTGAGCCAGCAAATGAAAGAAGTGTTTGATGCGCATCATCTCGGCTGGGCGAAAAAACTGCGTTATCTGTATATTCCCCATTTAACAGCTTACATTATTGCCAGTATCAGTGTCGCCGTGGCATCGGGCATGCGAATTGTGGTCATGGCAGAATTATTGGGGGCGAGTGACGGTGTGGGATCTCGCATTGCTGATGCTAGAGTAATGTTGGATACGCCCACGGTGATGGCGTATGTGTTGTTGGTGATTTTGTTGGTGGCGTTATTTGAATATTTGATTATTAAGCCACTGGAAATTTTGTTTATGCCATGGAAAAGGTAAGCAGGAAAAAGAGAATATGCTAACATTATCCCATTTGCATTTTGCCATTTTACAAGATGTAATTGTGCAAGATTTTAGCCTTGCATTACAACAGGGCGAAATCAAAACCCTGTTTGGGCCTAGCGGTTGTGGCAAAACCACCGTGTTACGGTTAGTGAGCGGTTTAGACAAACCCAAATCCGGCAAAATTATTAATCAATTCAACAAAATCGGCTTTCTATTTCAGGAAAATAGACTATTAAATAATCTAACCGCGGTGAAAAATATTGAAATTTTTATGCCAACCCCTGATCGTCAAAAAATTTACGCCCTAGCGGAAGAAATCGGCTTAACCCCAGCGGATTTAAATAAATATCCCACCGAACTCAGCGGCGGCATGGCAAAGCGTGTAGCATTTTTGCGTTTATTATTAAGCGATTGCGACTTAGCGTTATTAGATGAACCCTTTGTAGGTTTAGATCGGGATTTACGCCAGCGTTTAATCGCCTTGTTGCAACAACGCATTGAACAAAAAAATTTAGCTTGTTTATTAGTCACCCACGACCGCTTTGAAGCCGTGCGATTAAGCCACGAAATTTTATTATTATCAGAAAAAGGTATGCAAATTCAACAATCTATTATTCTCAACACGCCGCTTTCCTTGCGAGATAATCAGTATGAAGAAAAAACCGTGAAACAGTATTTTCAAGGAAGAGTATATTATGACTAGCCTGTTTTTCTTCGTTCATCTCGCCGTATTGGCGACCCTTTGGGAAAGCGTGAATTTTAGCCTTCGTTTAAGCACAATCGCCTTAAAAAACAGCCAACTTAAAAATCCACTTTTCATTCCCAATCTTATTTACCGCAATTTATTGCTGGTATTGCTATTTTTTTATGGCATAAGCTCCATCCTTTTGCCTGACAATGTCAGCGGTTTTCTTGCTGTCGGTATTGGTTGTTTGTTTATTGCCAATTTGAAAGAATTTCATCATCTTGAATTGCTCCGTTTCCCTTATCTTTCAATTTATTATCTTATTCAATTACTGGCAGGCGTGGGCTATCTTTATTTGGGGATTTGCCAAATTAGCCAGCAATCGGTGGCAGTGGCTCAATGGGTGATTTTGGGGTATTTGATTGGGTTGGTGGGGTTGTTTTTATTCTGGCGAATAGACACAAAAAGAGTAAAATTTTCACTGACGAAATAAATGAGTTGTGCTATGCTTGCCAGTCAAATCACCTTTATAGAGTAATGCAGAAAGTAGCCCAATGAAAAAACACCCATCCTTTATTCAGATGTATTCCCAGCTGATTGCCATTCCAACGATCAGCAGTATTGAAAAAAACGCCGATCAATCTAACCGCACTTTAATTGAGTTGTTGGCGAATTGGTTAAAGGATCTGGGTTTTAAAACGGAAATTCTACCTGTGGCGGGCAGTAATGACAAATATAATTTGTTGGCAACGATCGGCGAGGGCGAAGGCGGTTTATTATTGGCAGGGCATACGGACACCGTGCCATTTGACGAGGGACGTTGGACATTTGATCCCTTCAAATTAACAGAACAAGACGGCAAATTTTACGGCTTAGGCACGGCGGATATGAAAGGCTTTTTTGCCTTTGTTCTGGATGCGATTCAGCAGATTGATTTAACCAAATTAACCAAACCTTTACGCATTCTCGCCACGGCAGACGAAGAAACCACCATGCTTGGTACTCGCACCTTTATTCAGCATACCCATATTCGTCCTAATTGTGCCATTATTGGTGAGCCAACATCGTTACGCCCCGTGCGAGCCCACAAAGGGCATATTGGCAAGGGCTTACAAATTATTGGCAAATCAGGGCATTCTAGCGATCCTGAAAAAGGCGTGAATGCCATTGAAATTATGCACCAAGCCACGGGTTATTTAATGCAAATGCGTAATGAACTGAAAGAAAAATATCATCACGCGGATTTTGCCATTCCTTATCCTACAATGAATTTCGGCTCAATTCACGGTGGTGATGCGGTCAATCGGATTTGTGCTTGCTGTGAATTGCAATTTGATATACGCCCGTTGCCGGCTATGCAATTAGACGATTTAGAAACCATGTTACGAGAAAAGTTAGCACCGTTATTTGAACAATACGGTGACCGTTTAACCTTACGTCATTTACATGAGCCGATTCCGGGCTATGAATGTGAACATTCTGCTCAAGTGATACAGGTGGTGGAAAAATTGTTAGGGGAAAAGTGTGAAGTGGTGAATTATTGTACCGAAGCTCCCTTTATTCAACAGCTTTGCCCGACGTTAGTGCTCGGTCCGGGTTGCATTGAACAAGCACATCAGCCAGATGAATTTTTAGCAACAGAATTTATTCGACCGACTCGAGAATTGTTAACCAAGCTGATTGATTATTTCTGTCAAAAATGATAAATTAGAAATCGTTTAACAAATTTAGTATAAAATTGAATATAATTTAAATATAAAAATTATTTATTAAATTTATCACTAAATATTGTTGTTATATTTAAATTAATTCGTTATGTTCTCTATGCAAGCAGATTGCAAGAATTTACTCACTATAAATTATACTTGGAAGGAAGTTTCTTATGTCAAAAACTCAAGCTATTGCTAATGTATTTAAACTCATTGAAGAAAACGACATCAAATTCGTTTTACTTCGTTTCACCAACATTAAAGGCAAAGAACACGGTGTGTCATTGCCAGTCAGTGCAGTGGATGAAGATTTTTTCGAAGAAGGAAAAATGTTTGACGGTTCTTCGGTAGAAGGCTGGCGAGCGATTAACAAAGCGGATATGTTGTTAATGCCAATTGCGGAAAGTGCAGTGGTGGATCCATTTGCGCAAATTCCAACCCTATCTATTCGTTGTAGCATTTACGATCCAAACACCATGCAAACCTACGACCGTGATCCACGTTCTATTGCCATGCGTGCAGAACAATATATGCGTTCAACAGGCGTAGCGGACAATGTTATGTTCGGTCCAGAACCTGAATTCTTCTTATTTGATGATGTTCGTTTCTCTACCCAACCACACAAAGTATCTTATCAACTTGATGATATTGAAGCAGCGTGGAATACTGATCGCAAATATGAAGACGGCAACAACGCTTATCGCCCATTGAAAAAAGGTGGCTATTGTATCGTTGCCCCGATTGATACTGGACACGATATTCGTTCTGAGATGTGTTTATTATTAGAAGAAATGGGCTTAGTAGTGGAAGCACATCACCATGAAGTAGCTACTGCAAGCCAAAATGAAATTGCGACTAAATTTAATAGTTTAGTATTAAAAGCAGACGAAACCCAAATCTACAAATACATCGTGCAAAACGTGGCGTTAGAACATGGCAAAACCGCGTGCTTTATGCCAAAACCATTTGCAGGCGACAACGGTTCAGGTATGCATTGTAATATGTCATTAAGCAAAGATGGAAAAAACGTGTTCCAAGGCGATAAATACGCAGGACTTTCTGAAACTGCCCTTTACTACATCGGTGGTATCATTAAACACGCTAAAGCCTTAAATGCGTTTACTAACCCAACTACGAACTCATATAAACGTTTGGTACCGGGTTTTGAAGCACCAGTGTTATTAGCTTATTCTGCAAGTAACCGCTCTGCGTCTATTCGTATTCCAGCGGTTACTAGCCCAAAAGCCACACGTATAGAAGCTCGTTTCCCTGATCCAATGGCGAACCCGTATTTGTGTTTCTCTGCGTTATTAATGGCAGGTCTGGACGGGATTATCAATAAAATCCACCCGGGTGATGCTATGGATAAAAACCTTTACGATTTACCGCCAGAAGAGCTAAAAGAAATTCCAGCGGTATCAAGTTCCTTAGGCGAAGCCTTGGATAATTTGGAAAAAGACTATGAGTTTTTAACCAAAGGTGGTGTATTTACCAAAGACTTTATCGATACCTTTATCGGTTTGAAACGTAAGGAAGTAGAGCGTTTGAATATGACACCACATCCAGTGGAATTTGAAATGTATTATGCGTAATACGTAATTAGTCAAATTTTGTAGAGTGCGGATCGATCTGTCCTCCCGAGAAAAACAGGGTTAGGGATAATCCTGTTTTTTATTTTATAATAGGGATTTTCTAAATCATCTAATAAGGAAAAATTATGCAACATTCATCCGCATTAACCACAGCACTTCATCATCGTTCAATCCGGAAATTTAAGGATCAAGCTATTCCAGATGAATTGTTTAATCAATTAATTGAAGCCGGTAAAATGGCGAGTACATCAAGTTTTTTGCAATCAGTGAGTATTATTCGAGTCACTGATTTACATAAACGTCAGCAAATTCGAGAGATTTGTGGATCTGCTGGGGGAAAAGGACAAATGTATGTGCAAGAAAGTCCTGAATTTTTAGTGTTTTGTGTGGATACGCACCGTCATCAACAGCTTGTGCCAGAAGCTCAAACAGATTGGACTGAAATATTGTTAATCGGCGCCGTAGATGTGGGGATTATGGCGCAAAATATTTTATTGAGTGCCGAAAGTGAAGGATTAGGCGGTGTATATATTGGTAGTTTGCGCAATGATATTGCTCAAGTGACAGATATTTTGGCATTGCCGACAGGCGTGATTCCGTTGGTGGGATTATGCTTAGGTTATCCGGATCAGGAACCATTACAGCGCCCCCGTTTACCAACCTCACTTATATTGTCAGAAAACGCTTATCAAGTAGCAACGCAAACAGATTTAGCTATCTATAATGAGCAAGTCAAAGCCTATTATCTAGAACGTAATGGCAAGGTATTTAATTGGACAGAACAAGTACGAAATACGTTAGCTAAGCCGGTTCGTCCAGATATTTTGGCATTCTTACATAAGCAAGGGTTTGCCAAAAGATAAAAAGTAAAAGTGTGGTGAAAAATCACCACACTTTTAATATCATTAAATATCCAAATATTCTAGAATACTTTCTGCTGCATCACGTCCTTCGGCAATCGCTGTCACCACTAAATCAGATCCTCGGGTAATATCACCGCCGGCAAAGATTTTTGGATTGGCGGTTTGCTGTTTTAATTCGCCGTTGGATTTAATCCGACCACGATTATCCACTTCCACGCCGACTGCGGCTAACCAAGGCATTGCATGTGGAGCGAAACCGAATGCCACAATCACCGCATCACAAGAGATGATTTCTTCGCTGTTCGGAATAATTTCCGCACGTTGGCGACCGTTACTATCTGCGGCACCAAGCTTGGTTCTGACAATTTTAATCCCTGTCACTTTGCCTGATGCGTCTGTTTCAATAGCAACAGGATCGGCTTCAATTTCTACCGGTTGAGCGTTAAATTCGAAATCGACACCCTCTTCTTTAGCGTTATGATATTCTTTTTTCGAACCTGGCATATTGGCAGCATCACGGCGATACACACAGGTGACTTCTGATGCACCTTGACGAACGGATGTCCGCACGCAGTCCATAGCCGTATCACCACCACCCAGAACCACCACACGTTTACCCTGCATATTAACAAAATCAGGCGCATCAAAGCCGAGTAAATGTTGCGTATTGCCGATGAGAAATGGTAGGGCGGAATAAACGCCAGTGGCATTTTCATTGGGAATATCTGCTTTCATGCCTTGATAGGTGCCAACACCCAAGAATACCGTATCATATTGAGCTACTAAGTCATCCAATTTGATGTCTTTGCCAATTTCTACCCCTAAGTGGAATTTTACGCCTAATTCGGTGAACAACTCACGGCGGCGTGTCATTACGCTTTTTTCCAGTTTAAATGCTGGAATACCAAAAGTGAGCAAACCACCGATTTCTGGTTGGCGTTCGTAAATACTGACTTCTACACCATTACGAAGTAATACATCGGCACAACCTAAGCCAGCAGGTCCAGCACCGATAATCGCCACTTTTTTACCTGTTGGAACGGCATTAATGGTCGGTTTCCAGCCCATTTCAAAGGCCTTTTCAGTGATATATTTTTCCACATTACCAATGGTGACGGCACCAAATCCGTCATTTAAGGTACATGAACCCTCGCATAAGCGATCTTGTGGACAAACACGACCACAGACTTCTGGTAAGCTGTTGGTGGAATGGGCTAATTCTGCCGCTTCAATAATGCGTCCCTCATGGGCTAAACGTAGCCAGTTCGGGATATTATTATGTAATGGACATTTGTTTTGACAATAAGGATTGCCGCACTCCAAACAGCGATCCGCTTGAGATTGTGCTTGTGTATCGCTAAATACATTGTAAATTTCCACAAACTCGGTTTTTCTTACGTTAAGTGGAATTTTCGGGGGATCCACACGTTGCAAGTCGATAAATTGATAGACGTTTCCACGACCCATAGTTTATTCCTTCAAATCTTTAAAAACTTTTTCTTTTTCCACCGCACTTATTACTAAAAGAAAGCGCGGTGAAAATCCCACAATTTTATTAAATTTTTATTACTGAGCTAGCGCACCTAATTCATTCACAGTACGGCGTTTATGCCCTAATAAGGCATTAACATCATTGGCTTTCGGTTTCACTAACACAAATTGCGAAACATATTGTTCCCAGTTAGCCAAAATACGTTCACCAATACCGCTATGGGTTAATTCCACATGGCGAGAAATTAAGCCTCGTAAATGCTCTTGATGGGTTGGTAAATCCACAATGTTTAAACCCTCTACTAATTCAGGGTTAATCCGTTGTTTAAAACCACCATCTGTATCAAGTACATAAGCGAATCCACCGGTCATGCCGGCACCAAAGTTAATCCCCGTTTTGCCTAACACGGTGACGATACCGCCAGTCATATATTCACAACCGTTATCGCCGATACCCTCAACCACTGCGGATGCACCAGAGTTACGCACCGCAAAACGTTCGCCCGCACGTCCTGATGCAAATAATTCACCGCCAGTGGCACCATATAAACAAGTGTTGCCCGCAATGGTGGCATCTTCTGCCTTGAATGAAACACCTGCGTGCGGTTTGATCACAATACGACCGCCAGCCATCCCTTTACCCACATAGTCGTTAGTATCACCTGTTAAGGTTAGATTCACGCCACCTGCCAGCCATACCCCTAAACTTTGTCCAGCAGTACCCGTTAAATTAATATTAAATTCTTGCAATGGATTACCACGATTGCCGTAACGTGCTGCCAAAATACCAGAAAGCGTTGCACCAATAGAACGATCTAGGTTGCTCACGTCAAAATTCATTTCACTATTCAAGCCACTTTCTAACGCCTCTTGCGCTTGTTCTACAATCGCTTTGTTTAACAAACCTTTGTCAAATGGTGGATTGTGTTGCGTACAATATCTTGCACTGCCAGCTGGCACTTGTGGCGAATAGAGTAATTTAGTTAAATCTAAACCACGTTGTTTACCCGTATGACCATCAATAATTTCCAATAAATCGGTGCGACCGATTAAGTCGGTGAGTTTTTCTACGCCTAATTGGGCTAAAATCTCACGGACATCTTGTGCAATAAATTTAAAGTAATTCATGGCTTTTTCTGGCAAGCCAGTATAATGTTTACTGCGTAAGGTTTCGTCTTGCGTCGCAATACCTGTGGCACAGTTATTTAAGTGACAAATACGCAAGTATTTACAACCTAATGCCACCATTGGACCTGTACCGAAACCAAAACTTTCTGCCCCTAAAATGGCAGCTTTAACAATATCTAAACCTGTTTTTAAACCGCCATCCACTTGCAATCGCACTTTATGTCGCAAATTATTTTCCACTAACGCCTGTTGTGCTTCGGCTAAACCCAATTCCCACGGCGAACCTGCGTATTTAACGCTAGATAATGGACTTGCCCCCGTACCGCCGTCATAACCTGCAATGGTGATCAAATCGGCATAGGCTTTGGCTACACCAGTGGCAATTGTTCCCACACCCGGTAAAGACACCAATTTCACTGAAATTAACGCTTTCGGGTTAATTTGTTTGAGATCGAAAATTAATTGAGCCAAATCTTCAATGGAATAAATATCATGATGTGGCGGTGGTGAAATCAAGGTTGACCCCGGTACTGCATAGCGTAATTGTGCAATATAAGGGGTGACTTTATCCCCCGGTAATTGACCACCTTCACCCGGTTTTGCCCCTTGTGCCACTTTAATTTGAATCACTTCTGCACTCATTAAATAAGCGGGAGTGACACCGAAACGACCTGATGCCACCTGCTTGATTTTAGACACTTTTTCCGTGCCATAGCGTTTCGGATCTTCACCGCCCTCACCTGAATTTGAATAACCGCCTAAACGGTTCATTGCGGTGGCTAAGGCTTCGTGTGCTTCTGGACTTAATGCCCCAATAGACATAGCGGCACTGTCAAAACGTTTATATAGATTTTCTGCAGGCTCAACTTGTGCTATATCAATCGCATTACGTTGCTCTGTTTTGAGCTTTAACATATCACGAATGGTCGCCACAGGACGATGATTCACCGCATCACGATAGGCTTTGTATTGCTCATAATCACCGCTATTGACGGCTTTTTGTAAGTTCACCACCACATCTGGATTATAGGCGTGATATTCCCCTTGCGGTTTGAATTTCAAGAATCCGCCCATATCCAGCTCTTGACTTGGTCGCCATGCGCGTTTACGTAATTGACTAAGTTGCTGGTCAAAATCCGCAAAGCTGGCACCCTCAATTCGGCTAGTAATCCCCGGGAAACAAAGATCGGTAATTTCTGAACCCATTCCTACTAACTCAAATAATCTGGCACAACGATAAGATGAAATGGTAGAAATCCCCATTTTCGACATAATTTTGTACAAGCCTTTTTCAATTCCATAACGGAAATTTGCTGTCACTTCACGCAAGGATTTTTTGATTGCTCCCACTTTAATCATGTGTCCTAAAGTTTCATAGGCAAGGTACGGATAAATCGCGGTTGCACCCAAACCAATTAATACCGCAAAATGATGTGGGTTACGAGCCTCAGCAGTTTCCACTAAAATATTAGTATCACAACGTAAATTAGCCATTACCAGTTGATGTTGTAAAGCACCTACGGATAAGGCGGATGGAATTGGTTGACGATCTTTGGCAATATTGCGATCCGATACGATCAATAAAACGACATCATTTTTCACCGCAGTTTTGGCTTCTTCGCATAAATTTTCAATGGCTTGTTTTAAGCTTATTTCAGCTGGATTATAGGTCGCATCTAAAATATGGTGTTTATAGTATTCTTTCGGTAAATTCAGAATTTGCTGCATATCCGAATACACTAAGATTGGCGATTTAAAGCTAACACGATTACTCATACCCTCTGCTTCAAAGAATACGCTCATTTCACGCCCAATACTGGTGGTTAAACTCATTACGTGAGCCTCACGTAGTGGGTCAATAGGTGGATTAGTGACTTGAGCGAAATACTGTCGGAAATAGTCAAACAGCACACGTGGACGTTCAGATAGTACCGCAAATGGTGTATCATCTCCCATGGAGCCGACCGCTTCTTGACCATTTTCACCAAGAATACGTACTATATTTTCAATTTCTTCCGCATCGTATAGGAATTGTTTTTGATAAACGGCCAATTCTTGCTCGGTTAAGCTTGCCTCACCAATTTTATTGTCTGGCACGTCGCTAAACGGTACCAAGCGTTTTACATTTTTATCTAACCATTGACGATATGGATGTCTTGCACGCACTTCGTTATCAATTTCATTAGAATGGACTAAACGCCCTTTTTCGGTATCAATAACTAATAATTGCCCCGGTCCAACACGACCTTTTTCTACCACTTCATCAGGCGCATAATCCCAAATCCCTACTTCGGAGGCAATGGTAATTAAGCGATCTTCGGTAATCACATAACGGGCTGGGCGTAACCCATTACGATCAAGGTTACAGGCGGCGTAACGTCCATCTGATAATACGATCCCTGCTGGACCGTCCCAAGGTTCCATATGCATTGAGTTAAAATCATAGAAAGCACGTAAATCGTCGGTCATATCTGGGTTGTGCTGCCATGCTGGTGGAACAAGCAAACGCATGGCACGGAATAAGTCCATTCCACCACAGACAAACAACTCCAACATATTATCTAGTGAACTGGAATCCGAACCACTTTCATTGACGAACGGTGCGGCAGTTTGTAAATCCGGAATTAATGGCGTGCGATATTTATAACTTCTTGCTCTCGCCCAAGCACGGTTACCTGAAATGGTATTAATCTCACCATTATGGGCTAAATAGCGGAACGGTTGAGCCAATTTCCAACGAGGTTGGGTATTGGTGGAAAAACGTTGGTGAAACAAACAAATGGCAGATTGCATGCGTAGATCGGCTAAATCTGTATAGAATTTAGGCAAATCTTTCGGCATACACAAACCTTTATAAATCACGGTTTGATTGGAAAAACTACAAATATAAAAATCATTATGCTCAATGCGTTTTTCAATACGGCGACGAACAACGAATAAACGACGTTGTAAATCCTGCACACGCCAGCCGCTCGGGGCATTAATAAACACCTGTTTAATCGCTGGCATATCCGCTAAAGCGATAGAACCTAAAACTGATGGATTAGTTGGCACATCACGCCACGCCGCAATGCCTAGAGTTTCTTCAGTCAGCTCTTGGTTAATAATATCAATAAATTCGGCAATTAATTTTTCATCTTGGGGTAGAAAAATTTGACCAACGGCAAAGTTTTTGGCGAGTGAGAAACCGTTTTCCGTTGCCACATTGCGAAAAAAAGTTTCTGGCATTTGAATAGATAAACCGCAGCCATCGCCAGTTTTACCATCTGATAAGATAGCCCCACGATGTTGCATTCGAGATAAGCCTAAAATGGCATTACGTACGACTTTATGACTCTGCACACCGTCAATATTGGCGATCAGTCCAAAGCCGCAGTTTTCACGCACTTCACTGCGATCATATAGCGTTGTCATAGTTGTTTCCTGCAAGTAGAGTAAAAGTATAAATATGTAAAATCGTTTTAGCTAAAAAGAACAGTGGATTATACTGCGCTTGTCAGCATTGTTAATAAAATCACGATATAATATATCGTATTTTAAGGTAATGACGAAAGTAAATTATTTACCACTATCGCCGTAGTTGCCTAATACACGCGCACTTGGATCATTGACGTTACAACCTTCCCACGCTTTGTTCGGCATCCAGAAGTCTTTAATCCAAGCCGCTTGGTTCGGGTAGAACTGCTCAAAAATATCACGATAAAGCAGCGATTCTTTGGTGAACGGCGTAGCATAAGGATATTTATGTCGTGCATTTTCTACATCTTCGTTAGAATAACGGCTTTCCGCAAAGGCTTTTAAATGATCTACCATTGAATGTCCCACCGCATCACTAAATGCCGCTTTTTCACGATATAAAATGCTATCAGGTAAATAACCTTGCCCTTCAAAGGCTTTACGCAATAAATATTTACCTTTGTTATAAATATTGATTTTACGTTCAGGGTTAATGCTCATCGCATAATCTACAAAATCTGTATCTGCAAAAGGCACACGAGCTTCTAACGAGTTTGCCGCTAAACAACGATCCGCACGCAACACGTCATACATATAAAGCTCACGAATCCGCTTTTGTGCTTCCGCTTGGAACGCCGCTGGGCTAGGGGCGAAATCGGTGTATTTATAACCAAAAATTTCATCGCTCACTTCACCGGTTAATAGCACTTTCAAATCGGTATTTTCCCGAATGTGTTTACAGACTAAATACATGCCGATACTGGCACGAATAGTGGTAATATCCCAAGTTTCTAAATGCCAGATCACGTTTTCCAATGCAGCTAAGACATCTTCTTTAGTCATAATCACTTCGGTATGTTCCGTGCCTAAGAAATCCGCCACTTCTTTGGCGTATTTCAAATCAATCGGATCAGTTTCCATCCCCACCGCAAAGGTTTTAATCGGTTTCGCCGAATGTTTTTGTGCAATAGAGCAAACTAACGAAGAATCCAAGCCTCCGCTTAATAAAAAGCCCAATGGTGCATCCGCATTTAAACGTTTAATCACAGCGGTTTCTAATTTTTCGTGTAAATTTTTTGCGATGGTATCCACATCGTGATCTACCATGACTTTGGGATCCGCAATATCGTTATAACAAACAAATTCACCGTTGCGATAATAATGTCCCGGCGGAAATGGCATCACATCACGGCAAAAAGAAACCAAGGCTTTGGCTTCAGAAGCAAAAGCAATACCGCCTGTTTGTTGGTGATAACCATAGAACATTGGTCGAATTCCGATGGGATCACGTCCCGCAAAAATTTCGCCAGTGTTGCTATCAACTAACACCAAAGCAAATTCCGCATCTAACATTTTCATCATCACATCAATGCCAACACGTTGATATAATGGAATTAATACTTCACAATCACTACCAGAATGGAATGGATAAGTGCTTTCTAACATCGCTTTCAATTCAGCATAGTTATACACTTCACCGTTACAGATCAATTCAACACCATTATGTTTAAAAGGTTGATTACCGTTATTGGTTAAATCCATAATTGACAAACGATGAAACCCCCAAATTCCAGTAGGTTCAATAGTTAAACTTTGATTGTCTGGTCCGCGATGAAAAATATTGTCATAACCACGCTTAAACGCATCATCAATGCTTCCCGAAGAAGAAAAAATAAATCCACACATAAAAAATCCTTATTTTTAATATAAAAAAGTGTTGTGAGTAAAATAGGGTGTCGTAAAGTAGAAATTAACGTAATATTGATTTTAGATCTAAAATTACTTTATGCAAAAATTTTATATTGTGAATATAAATTTAAATTAATTTTGTTAAATAAAATTTAATATATAAGGCATTTTTATAAAAATTATCTAATTTAATTTTGGGTTTTCTTGATTTTTCTGTGTTTATTTACCTTTTTACAGTCAATCTTATACAGAAGAAGATGGTAATTGCTTTTTTTTAGAAAATATTTAATAAAACAATGAAATTATTAAATAACAACAATTCTTATTTATATTTATAGCAAAAATATCATAAAAAGATTGTTTTATGCTCAATTTTTTTGCATATTCTATTCAGTCTGATAGACAAACAAAATAATTACAAACATTATTTATTTAAAAAGGAAACATTATGTCAAACACAGTAAACTCATTAGAAGACTTTTTAGCTTACGTTGCACAGCGTGACGGTCATCAACCTGAATTTTTACAAGCAGTGCGTGAGGTATTTACCTCTATTTGGTCTTTTATTGAAAAAAATCCAAAATACCGTTCACAAGCGTTATTAGAACGTTTAGTTGAACCTGAACGTGCATTCCAATTTCGTGTGGCATGGACAGATGACAAAGGTCAAACCCAAGTCAACCGTGCTTTCCGTGTGCAGTTCAATAGTGCGATTGGTCCATTTAAAGGCGGTATGCGTTTTCACCCGTCAGTTAACTTATCTATCCTAAAATTCTTAGGTTTTGAACAAATCTTCAAAAATGCCTTAACCACCTTGCCAATGGGCGGGGCGAAAGGTGGTTCCGACTTCGATCCAAAAGGTAAATCTGATGCGGAAGTGATGCGTTTCTGCCAAGCATTAATTGCAGAATTATATCGTCATATTGGTCCAGATACTGATGTGCCAGCAGGCGACATTGGTGTAGGTGGTCGTGAAGTGGGCTATCTTGCTGGTTATATGAAAAAATTATCTAACCAAGCTGCTTGTGTATTCACAGGTCGTGGGCTTTCCTTTGGTGGGAGCTTAATTCGCCCTGAAGCCACAGGTTATGGCTTAGTTTATTTTGCACAAGCCATGTTAGCGGAAAAAGGTCAATCTTTCCAAGGTAAAACCGTTTCAGTTTCAGGTTCAGGTAATGTTGCGCAATATGCGATTGAAAAAGCGTTACAACTTGGTGCAAAAGTGGTTACCTGTTCAGATTCATCGGGCTATGTTTATGATAAAGACGGTTTCACCGCAGAAAAATTAGCGGCCTTAATCGAAATTAAAGAAGTGAAACGTGGTCGTGTGAAAGATTATGCAGAACAATTCGGCTTAGAATATCATGCGGATGAACGTCCTTGGGATGTAAAAGTCGATATTGCGTTACCTTGTGCAACTCAAAATGAAATAGAATTAGCGGATGCACAAAAACTCATTGCCAATGGCGTACAATTAGTGGCTGAGGGTGCCAATATGCCAACCACCATTGAAGCGACCGATGCGTTTTTAGCGGCGGATGTATTATTTGGACCGGGTAAAGCGGCTAATGCCGGTGGGGTAGCAACGTCTGGTTTAGAGATGGCTCAAGGTTCACAACGTTTATACTGGAGCCGTGAAGAAGTGGATGCCAAATTACACAGTATTATGTTAGATATTCATGCCAACTGTAAAAAATATGGTTCAGGTGAGGGCAAAAATATTAACTATGTGGTGGGTGCAAACGTGGCTGGTTTTGTGAAAGTCGCTGATGCCATGTTGGCACAAGGTGTGTATTAATTTTTTACTGCTTTGACTAAAATAGAATAGGGCGGATTGAATGGATTCGCCTTATTTTTTGTTTTGCGGGCTTTGATCGTATCTAGTTTGATACTGCTTTATTTTTCCCAACAAAAACAGTATGCTATTAAGCTAATTTTTGCTTAAAGAAGTATCAATATGTTAAACCAACAAATCTCTCAAATTATCGCTGATGAACTCAATGTTCGTCCGCAACAAATTCTGGCTGCGATTCAGTTAGTGGATGATGGCAATACCATTCCTTTTATTGCTCGCTATCGTAAAGAAGTCACAGGTGGCTTAGACGATACCCAGTTACGCCATTTTGAAACCCGTTTAATTTATTTGCGTGAATTGGAAGATCGCCGTCAGACGATTCTGAAATCCATTGAAGAACAAGGCAAACTCACCGCTGAACTGCAACAAAAAATTCAACAAACCCAAAGCAAAACCGAACTCGAAGATCTCTATCTCCCTTACAAACCGAAACGCCGCACCAAAGGACAAATTGCCATTGAAGCAGGTCTTGAGCCGTTGGCGGATTTATTATGGTTGCAACCTCATCACGATCCCGATAGCACAGCAGAAACCTTTGTGAATGCCGAAAAAGGTGTGGCGGATAGTAAAGCGGCGTTAGACGGTGCGAAATATATTTTAATGGAACGCTTTGCCGAAGATGCACAATTATTGGCAAAAGTCCGTCAATATTTACAACAAAGTGCGGTGTTAATTTCCAAAGTTTTTGCGGGAAAAGAAACGGACGGGGCAAAATTCCAAGATTATTTCGATCATCAAGAACCGTTAAAAAATGTACCCTCACACCGTGCTTTAGCCATGTTGCGTGGACGTAATGAGGGTTTTCTGCAACTGAGTCTTAACGCCGATCCTGACGCAGCAGAAGGCAGTCGTTCAAGCTATTGTGAAGAAATTATTCGTGAGCATTTGGGGGTGCGTTTTAATGCGCAACCTGCGGATAAATGGCGTGAGCAAGTGATTGCATGGACATGGAAAATTAAACTGGCGTTACATTTAGAAACGGAATTAATGGGGGCGTTACGTGAAAAAGCAGAACAGGAAGCGATTGATGTTTTTGCCCGAAATTTAACCGCACTTTTAATGGCAGCCCCTGCTGGAGCGAAAAATACCATGGGACTTGACCCAGGTTTACGCACGGGGGTGAAAGTCGCCGTGGTGGATAATACAGGAAAATTACTCGATACTGCCACGATTTATCCACATACAGGGCAAACGGAAACCGCTTTGGTAACGTTGTTTAAATTGATTAAAACTCATCATGTCGAATTAATTGCGATTGGTAACGGGACGGCATCACGTGAAACAGAACGTTTTGCCAAGGAAGTGATTAAACAAATTCCGCAAAATACACCGCAGATTGTGGTCGTCAGTGAAGCTGGGGCATCGGTTTATTCTGCTTCTGAACTGGCGGCACAAGAATTTCCGAATTTAGATGTATCTTTACGTGGAGCGGTATCCATAGCTCGCCGTTTGCAAGATCCGCTGGCGGAGCTAGTGAAAATTGAACCAAAAGCCATTGGGGTGGGGCAATATCAACATGATGTGAATCAATCCCAACTGGCTCGTAAACTTGATGCGGTGGTAGAAGACTGTGTCAATGCCGTCGGAGTGGATTTAAATACCGCTTCATCGGCTTTATTGGCTCGTGTCGCTGGCATGAGTAAAACGCTTGCCCAAAATATCGTGGCTTATCGTGATGAGAACGGACGTTTTAACAGTCGCACTGAATTGAAAAAAGTCCCCCGTTTAGGACCAAAAGCCTTTGAGCAATGTGCAGGTTTTATGCGAATTAATCAGAGCAAAAATCCCCTTGATGCGTCAGGTGTTCATCCCGAAGCTTATGCGGTGGTGGAAAAAATTTTACAAGCCACAGAACAATCCATTCAAGAATTAATGGGTAATGCGTCGGCGATTCGTCAGCTTGAAGCAAAACAATTCACTGATGAACAATTTGGTTTGCCTACGGTAATGGATATTTTTAAAGAGCTAGAAAAACCGGGACGCGATCCACGGGGTGAATTTAAAACAGCGACCTTTATGGACGGTGTGGAAGACATCACGGATTTGCAAGCGGGTATGATTTTAGAGGGAACCATTACTAACGTGACCAATTTCGGAGCATTTGTGGATATTGGTGTGCATCAAGATGGCTTAGTACATATTTCATCGTTGGCGGATAAATTTGTTGAAGATCCCCATCAAGTAGTGAAAACGGGCGATGTGGTGAAAGTCAAAGTGCTGGAAGTGGACGTGGCGCGTAAACGGATTGCGTTAACTATGCGATTAGAGGAAAGTGCGGTGAAAAAAGAGCAAAAATTTGACCGCAGTTGTGAACGAAATTCATCACCCAAAGGGCGTCATGAACGGCATAATCAATCTTTTACCAACAATGCCTTTGCGGATGCGTTAAAAGGTTGGAAAAAATAATATTCTTTAAGGATTCCATATGAGTATTTACGCTTATATCTGTTTTTTATTCGGTATCTCTATTTTGTTGGCTTTTATTACTCACAAAATCAGTGATAGGGTACAATCAACTATTGCTATCACAGCATCGGCTATGATTGGTTCGTTAATTTTGTTGCTGCTAGGTTTCCTAGGCTGGCTTAGATTAGATAATATAGCTACGCATATTATGGAAGAATTAGACTTTAAAAATTTCCTACTGAATGGCATGCTTGGCTTTCTGCTATTTGCCGGCTCATTAGGCATTAAGTTGCCATTAATGAAAGATCAACGCTGGGAAATCGCCACTTTTGCCTTATTTTCCACACTTTGTTCAACCTTAATGATTGGGGCATTGATTTATTATGCCACCGCCTGTTTGGGCTGGCATATCGATTTTATTTATTGCGTAGTTTTTGGGGCATTAATTTCGCCAACTGACCCCATCGCCGTATTAGCGATTATTAAAAACTTACGCGCGCCAAAACGTTTATCTATGCAAGTGGAGGGGGAATCTTTGTTCAATGACGGGGTAGGCTTGGTCATTTTTACCACGGTATTTGCGGTTGCTTTTGGCGGGCAAGAAGCCAGTACATCAGGGATTACCATGTTATTCTTACACGAAGCTGTCGGCGGTATTTTATTTGGTCTGATTACGGGGTTCGTTTCTCATTATTTAATTTCTGCCACCGATGATGGTAGCTTGGAAATCTTAATTACCTTGACTATCCCGACTACTGGCTTTATGGTGGCAAACTATATGCATGTTTCAGGGGCGTTAGCCATGGTGACATCAGGCATTATGATTGGCAACTGGACACGTCGCCATGGTTTTTCCGAACAAAGCCAGCGTTATTTAGATCACTTCTGGGAAATGATCGACCATTCGCTTAACTCATTATTATTCTTATTGATTGGTTTAGCCTTATTGTTAGTGGACTTTACTTGGGCGAGTTCAATTATGATGTTAATTGCCATTCCAGTTTGCTTATTGGCTCGCTATGTAAGTGTTTGGCTACCTTTCAAAGTGATGCAACGCTTTCGTCGATATAATCCTTATACGGTAAAAATTCTCACTTGGGGTGGTTTACGTGGTGGTTTGGCACTTGCCATGGCATTAAGTATTCCGAGCCACGTTGGTTTGATGACGGGTGATGACGTGGTAGTTGATGTTCGCGATTTAATCCTATTGATGACCTATGCAGTGGTTACATTTTCTATTTTAGTACAGGGCGTGACCATTGAAAAAATGATCAAAAGTGCAAAATTAGTTGATCCAAAACGCCAAGCCTATCTGAAATTAGGTGCAGGGGAAGATTATACACCTGATGTGTAGTCCATCACGTAAACCTGTCATTAAATAGCAATCCATGCTTGTGCCAAATGCTATTTGGCACATTCTATTTCTCTCTTTTGCATTGTTTTTCTGACAAAAAATAGTTTAAAGATTATTTTTTACTACTATACCGAAAAATTTTGTAAGGTTTCTGCTACTCGTTCGACTAATGCTAATGAAAGGATAGTGAATATGTTCTTTCACTCATTATCTCGTTATATTAATCAAAGGAGAATACTATGAAATCTTTAAACATTTTAAAAACCTTAAGTGCGGTATCATTACTTTCTATGTTTGCTGTGAACGCAAATGCGGCTGATATGAAAAAAGATCAGATGAGCAAAGATCAGATGCAATCAGAAATGATGAAAGCCGATGAGATGAAAAAAGGAGACATGCAATCAGAAATGATGAAAACTGATGAAATGAAAAAAGGAGACATGCAATCGGATATGATGAAATCCGAAGAGATGAAAAAAGAAAAAATGTAATGAAAATAAAAAAGCCCCATTAACATAATGGGGCGAAAGGATCAAATGAGAAAAAACATTAGCTAGGAGAATTAGAATAAAATTCTCACACCAGTTATGATACGGTGATTTTTGATGTCTGCTGCACCACTTTGTTTAATTTTAGCTTTACCGCCTTCAAGATAAACGGCAACATTTTTGTTGAAACGATGGTCAGCACCAATCATCCAAGCGTTCATTTTATAGTCTGCAATAGTAGTATCTGCTTTTTCAGCTTTACCGAAGTAGTAGGCGCTATAAAGTGCATTTTGTTCGGTCACATCAAATTTTAAACCAACTTGGTAACGGTTAATTTTATGAACTGGAGTACCGCTTAATGGTAAAACATCTTGGAAATTGATGTTTGAGCTTTCTTTTCCTTTAGTTGCTTTACCATACGCCCAGTCAAAACCTAAATGTACAATTTTATAGGTTACATCAAAACCGATACCACCACGTTGTAATTTAAATTCATCTTGTTTTAGGAAAATAGGATTAGTAGAGGTTCCAGTATTGACAGCTTGAGTAACTTCAGTGAAACCTGAACCAAAACGCACTGCAAGATCATCAGTCAATTTACCATCATAGTACAAACCTACACCATAACCTTGACCTTCATCCCAGTTAGCGTTACCGCTAGAGGTTTCATTTGCTTTATTTGAATTACCGAAGTAATAGTCTGCTGCTACGCGAACACCACCAAACGGTACGGACATAAAGGTAGCCGCTTTTTTGTGGGCATCAAAGAGTACGTTACCACCCCATTCGTAGGTATAGTTTGCTTTAGGAATATGGTCACCTAAATGTAATTGACGACCGAAAGTTAATGTACCAATGTCTTTATGAATAAAACCCGCATACATACGATGAGTACGCAAGTTACTACCAATTTGGTCAGCTCTATCACTATACTTTCCTTGAGAGAAACGCAATTCCACACCACCGTAAGCAGAAAGGCGATCGGTTAAATCTTGATAAGCACGAACACGCAAACGAGAACCGACATCATGTAAATCGGTACGTTTATTTTTTGCACTTTGTAACTCAAAATGTGCACGTCCATCAATATCAATTTTCGTACCATCTTTTTGATAAACCACAGTTGCATTAGCAGCACTTGAAGCAAGAGCGGCAACGGCTAGAGCGATAAGTGTTTTTTTCATAATAATGTTTCCTTATTTTGGTTAAGTAACAAATCGAACATTTCGACTAGAATTTAGCAAATTGCTTTGCTTTTTGAAGTTTTACTTCTTGATTTGAAATTTAATTGAACTATTTTTTCTTGTCAATATCATGGGTTTTTTATGAAAAAACGTGATTTATATATAAATCAATGAGTTATGCTAACTCATTGATTTATATATAAATCAATGAGTTATGCTAACTCATTGTCATCTTAAAAATGAGATCTGGATCACAAAATTGAAAAAAAGTTTTTATTTGTTTATTTCTAGTAATTTTATAACATATTGATTTATAATGAATAATTATAAATAACTATTTTTTATTAAAGTAAATATTCAAAAATAAATATATTTAGGAAACTTTATTTCAAAAATGTGAACTAGATCACATTTTTAGTGGGAACTTTTTGAGAAATGACAAGGGGTTAGTCAAGATCCCCCACACTGGCGTATGGGGTTAAGCATGATAACGCCACGCTGTGGCTTGTGTTCGGAGATGAATAAGATGCTGAGCATCGTCACTATGCTTAACCCTGCACGTAAGTGCAGGGTAATAAGACATTCGCCCCGCACTGACGTACGAGGCTAAGCATGATAACGCCACGCCGTGGCTTGTGTTCGGAGATGAATAAGATGCGGAGCATCGTCACTATGCTGAGCCCTGCACGTGAGTGCAGGGTGACAAGCCTTATTTTCCTTGCAACACTTGTTGTTCAATTTGTTGGGCTTTTTGCCAGCTTGGAAGTTGGTTCAAATCGGCAAGATAACGATCAATATGCGTGAATTTACCTTGATAAACCATTTTCATAAAGATTAGAGAAAATGCTAAGGCAAAATCGGCTCCCGTAAGTTTGTCGCCCATAATATAGCGTTTATTGGCTAATTGACGGTTTACATAGTCATAAACTTTTTCTATTTCACTGTCTGCATAAGCCAAGGTGTTTTGTGGTGGAGTGGGTTCTCTCGCAGCAATAAATTTAAGCACTAATGGGATCATTGCGGTACTTTCACTAAATTGTAGCCATTGTAAATAGTCGGCATATTCAGGGCTATCTGTCGCTGGAGCAAGTTGTGGGGCGTGATTTGCGATAATCCATTCCACCATAGCGACGGATTCAGTAATGACTTTTCCGTCAATTTCGAGTAATGGCGCTTTGCCTAACGGGTGAATATCTTTCAATGCTTCCGGTGCGTGCATATTTTCTTGACGTTTATGCGGGATGAGTTCATAAGGTAAACCAATATGTTCCAATAACCAAGTCACTCGCATAGCACGAGAACGATCGAGATAGTGTAGTTTGAGTTTCATGTTTGCTCCATGCAATAGTAGGTTTAATGTAAATTTTGACGTGCAGATCTGAAATTGACGATATAGACATACTCATCATCCATAAGAAAATCAACAATATATCATCCATTATAAAGGTAAATCTTTTTCATTTCCTGAAACTTGTAAGCATCTGCATAATAGGATAATCTGTTTACTCCATCTTTAATTGTTTGATAAAAATTACTTGCAACAACTAGATTTTTAGATTGTTCCAAAAGATATTGAGCTTGTTTTTCTAACTTTTCTTCAGCGACTTTTCTCCAAATAATTTTATAGTCAGTTTTCATCCAGTTTTAAAACCCTTTTTAAATTTTTCATTACTTCTTCATGTGTAACAGTTTCTTCTAACCCATTTCGCATTTTGTAGATTAAATCAAGTTCTTCTGCAGTATAGAATGTGTCTTTTCGGGCGGTTTGGTTTAGTTTGGTTTCATTGACTAATTCCATTGAATTCTCCTTATATAGAAAAAAACCCTAAGGTTCAGCATAATGTCTGGACAAGTGACAAAAGCGTACAACTAAGGGTCAGATTATTACTAAGTATAAATTTTTGTCTGTTAATGTCAAGTGGAATTACTCATAGACCCCCGCACTGGCGTACGGGGTTAAGCATAGTGACGCCACGCTGTGGCTTGGGTTCAGAGGTGGATAAGATGCGGAGCATCGTGACTGTGCTGAGCCCTGTACGTGAGTGCAGGGGGGATTAATTATAGTTGGACAAAAAAACAACGACATCATCCTTGATATCGTTGGTTGATTAAAATTAAGAGGACATCACACCGCACTTTTACACCAGTCGCATCTGGAAAACGCAAAAGTGAGGGTATTTTTTGAAGATTTTTATTCTTCAACGACAAGTTTTTTGCCATCAAAGCTAACTGTGCGAACTTCTGTTAAAGCAGCACCTCCATCAGTTTCACCACCGACAAATAAGAGTTTGTTTTCATACGGTAATGCTACACCGTAAGCGATGTTTTTCGGATAGTTACCAATGATTTTCCATGTACCATGTTGTGCATCCAATGCGTAGAAATCGCTATGATAGGTTTTTTTCAAACCACCAGTACGGTGTGCATCGTTGATACCTTTGGCATAGTTTGCACGTGCCCCCGGGAAATTTGCCCCACCAGTGACGATAAAATGACCATTGGTATAACCACCCATACCGCCTGCGATACCGTCTTGTGCGTCATAGCCTTTCGGGGCTGGTAAGTCGCCAAGTTTTTTCCAGTCTTTTACGCCGTCTTTAGTGATGGTACCTTGTGCGGTGCCGTCAGTACGAAGACCCGCTTTGATTTCACCGTTGACCACTAACAATTTGTCATTGTTAATGCCGACTGATGCTCCTGCACGACCTGAATATGGGAAGTAACCTTCGTTACGCCATGTGTTAGTCGCAGGTTCATAACTGACGATTTCTGATGAGAAGAAGAAATCTTGCGCACGTAAGTTAAAGTAGGCATCAAAGATAGGTTTGGTGGCGGCAGCAATTTTATCTTTGTCGGCTTCTTTATCAAGACCGCTACTTGCTTTTTTCACATCTTGGAATAAGCCGTTCCAGATTTCTTGGTTGATACCACCCACGAAGTAAACTTTGCCGTGATCAGTGACACCACTCGCACCCACTGCGGCACGAGGTGAACGTGTGTCTAATTTCGTCCATGTGTTAGTGGCTGGATCATAAGAATAGGCATCATTAATTACTTGGTTATCGGCTACATCGTTATTTTGGAAACCACCGAACACATAAAGTTTGCCATCGATACCAGCTGCGACTGGTTGGTTACGAGTACCGCCCGGGAAAGCCGCTAATTCTTGCCATTGTGCATCTTTCTCTTTTAAGTTAAGAGAATAGAATTTGTCACCACCTGAACCTAAGCCTACATAAACGGTATCGCCAATTAAGGCACCTGCACCGCTTTTAATCCCCACCGGTAAATCAGGATATTGTGCTGCTTGAGCAGTGAAAGCAGTTAAACCTAATACAGAGACAGCTAATAAAGATTGAGTGAATTTCATAATAGAACTCCTTAATGTATATGTTTAAATGTTTACCGTTAATTCGGCATTAATAAATTTGGAATAAAGGTTATAATTTCTGGGAAAATCGTGATCAATATCAAGGTGATAAAGATTGGTACCAAGAATGGTAACACCCCTTTGGTCACAGTTGATACAGACATATTACCCACACGTGCTACTACAAACAATGCCATGCCCATTGGTGGTGTTAAGATACCGATCATCATGTTCAATAAGGTCATCACCCCAAAAAAGATGAGGTCAATACCAAAATGTTGTGCAATTGGAATCAGCATTGGCAACACTAAGAATTGCAACGCTAACGCATCGATAAACATACCCAAGAATAATAACAGTAAGTTAATCATCACAAGCACTGTCAATGGAGAATCGGCTACCGCCATAAACATTTCGGCTAAACGCATTGCCACTTGTTCACGTGCGATCATGTCGCCGAAGAAAGTCACGGTCATTACCATTAATACAGTTACACCAGTGATTGCTACCGCTTCAACGCAGCTGTTGAACAATAATTTTAAGGTTAATTCTTTATAGACAAAACGGCTGACAATGATGGAGTATGCCACAGCCACTACGGCGGCTTCCGTTGGGGTAAACATGCCTGAGAAGATACCACCAATGATGATAATTGGGGTTAAAATTGCCCAGATACTGGATTTAAAGGAAGTACAAAGTTCTGCCATACTGGCTTTTGGTGTTCTTGGATAGCCACGTTTTTTGGATACGAAGTAGTTCATGGTCATTAACGCAATAGTGATTAATACGCCCGGTACAAAGCCTGCCACGAACAATTTGGCAATGGATTGGTTGGCAATGACGCCGTAAATAATCATGGAAATACTTGGTGGGACAAGTGGTCCAATAATGCAAGAGGCTGCCGTGATACCACCGCTAATATCATCATCATAGCCTGCATCACGCATGGCTTTAATTTCTAATTGACCCAAACCACCCGCATCGGCAATGGCGGAACCTGACATACCAGAGAAAAGTAAACTCGCCCCGATATTTACATGCCCCATACCACCTGTGTAATGACCTAATAAGGCTTTGGCGAAGCTAAAAATTCGTTCTGTGATACCACCTCCGTTCATTAAAATACCAGTCAAGATAAAGAATGGCACACTTAATAATGAGAAACTGTTTAGACTGTCCACCAATTTATTGGCGGCACTATTGGCAATATTCCAACGCGTCATGGAGAAATAAAGCAAGGTAGCAATAAATAACGACCAACCCACTGGTGTACCTAAGAACATAATCACTAGCCAAACTAAAAGCACTACATAAACGGCATTATCACCGAGTTTGACATATTGCGAAATACGAAGCACTTTAAATACATCAGGGACGAAGAATAAAAGAGCTAATAAAATCACCGCACCTATAGTAAAAACCGTGGCAGATAAATAGGATGTTTGATTGGCAAAATTTTCAGTTTGTGCTTGTAAGAAACGGATTAGCACCAGCAAGGAAATAAAGGCTTGTGCGGCATATAACCATTTATCACTGATTTCCAACGCCACCAATTCAAAGGATGCCCCAATCCAGACTTTAAAACCTAAATGAATAAAAATAATGATAGAGGCAAAAATCAGTAGTTGTACAAAAGTATTAGTGGCTTTTTTTACTTTTGGCGGCATGAGATTGGTGATAAAGTCGAGATAAATATGTTGTTGGCTACGCACCGCCATACTGATTCCGAACATGCTGACATAAATAAACAGCAATCTGGCTAATTCTTCTGACCAAATTAAGGGAGAATCAAAGATTTGACGTGCAATGACTTGAGCACAAAGAATTAGGAATACGATGAACAATAATGTCCCACCGACCCATTCTTCTATTTTGTTAAAAAATTTCATAACTACTCCGATACGCCGAGTAAAATACGGAAACTTAGATAAGAAACCTTACTCCCACCAGAGGAAAATGAGAGCAAGGCGAGATTATTTAATTATTTAATTTGTGAAAATTCATCAAAGGCATCTTGTCCCACTTTGCCGTTCTTTTTCAAATATTCGTCATAGTAAGGTTTTAATGCTGCTTTGAACGGTGCTAAATCAGGGTGAGTAACGGTTACTCCTTGTTGTTCAAAGAAAGCAATGTCGTTAGCTTCGCCATCGTGGAATAATTTGCTGTGGTATTCCGCGGCAGCTTCAGCGGCATCTTTCACCACTTTTTGTAAATCGGCTGGTAAATCATCCCAAGTTTCATTACTGATTAAGTAAAGTTGGTCATTTAAGATATGGTTAGTGATGGCTAAATATTTTTGCACTTCATAGAATTTTTGCGCCCGAATAGTTGGTAATGGGTTTTCTTGACCATCTACAGAGTTAGTTTGTAAGGCTAAATATACTTCAGAGAATGCCATTGGGGTTGGTGCTGCACCGACATATTTTGCAAAGGCTAGGTTAGTTGCTGCATTTGGTACACGTAATTTCAAGCCTTTCATATCAGCAATAGAATTAATTGGACGGTTTGATGAGGTTTGACGCGTACCATTATACGCCACAGATAATAACGTCATACCTTGTTCATCATGCACTTTACGTAATAATTCTTTACCAAAATTGGTGTCTAATAATGCTTTTTTGCTAAATTCAATGTTTGGCACTACATAAGGTAAGGCAAAGATTTCTGCTTCTGGATAGAAAATTTGGAAACGGGCAGATTCTGCAAAGGTGAAATCCAATGCACCATCTTTTAATTGTTTCATCATAGTACGATCATCACCTAATTGAGATGATGGGAAAAGTTTCACTTCAATTTTGCCCGCAGATTTATCTTTCACTTCTTTGGCGAAAAATTCAGCGGCTTTGTATTCGTTTTGGCTTGTACCCGCATTCATACCAAATTTTAAATCGTAATCTGCGGCAAAGGCAGAAGTTGCAAAAGCAGATGCCGCAATGCCGGCACAAAATGTCGCTAGTAATAGTTTGTTAAATTTCATAGTACGCTCCTGTTAATTGTCAGAGTTTAAAAGTGTGAGAGTGAATTAAACCTATGCGGTTTTAATATACTTAGCATTTTGGATCATAAAAGTCAAAAAATAAATATATTTTTGAAGTTAAATTTCAAAAATGAGACATAGATCACAAAATTGAAAAATTATTTTAAAATTTTTGAATTTTTACTCCACTATTGGGATTTTTTAGGCATATAATAAGTTCAATATATGATCTTTAATTTAAGTTTAAAATTATTTTGCTGTAAATTTATGCAAAGTATTGCAAAAGGTCTTGCTATTTTGTTTGTTAGGGCGTAACCTAGCAAAAAAATGAAGTATTAATTCTAAAAATAAAATTACATGGAGTATATATGTCAAAACTATCTCATTCCGACGTGCTTACTCAAATCACAAAAGGATTTATTTCTTCTTGCCAACCGGTTGATGGCGGTCCTATGGATAAACCTGAAATTGTTGCCGCGATGGCGCAAGCTTCCCAACATGGTGGGGCTGCTGGCTTGCGTATTGAGGGTGTAGAAAATTTAAAAGCCACTCGTCCTTTTGTGACCATTCCGATTATTGGTATTAAAAAACGTGATTTACCAGATAGCCCGGTTCGCATCACCCCATTCTTACAAGATATTGAAGATTTAGCTACTGCGGGAGCAGATATTATTGCGGTGGATGGCACCAATCGCCCTCGTCCAGTGGATATAGAAAGTGCGGTGAAAAAAATCCACGAATGTGGCTGTTTAGCCATGGCAGACTGTTCTAATTTAGAAGAGGGTTTATATTGTCAAAAACTCGGTTTTGATATTGTGGGTAGCACCATGTCAGGTTATACCGGTGGCGAAATTCCCCGTGAACCGGATTATCAATTAGTCAAAGATTTAAAAGCCGCCGGTTGTTTTGTCATGGCGGAAGGTCGTTACAATACCCCAGAATTAGCCAAAACGGCTATTGAAATCGGCGCAGATGCCGTCACGGTAGGTTCTGCATTAACCCGTTTAGAACATATTGTGAGCTGGTTTGCCAATGCGGTGAAATCTGCTAACTAATTGAAATAAAGAGAGTTTATATGCGTTGTTTAGCCCTAGATATTGGTGGTACTAAAATTGCGGCAGCGTTGGTGGAAAACAACCAAATCCAACAACGCCAGCAAATTACCACACCACAAGATGATGCTGCCAATGCTATGCATCAAGCCTTAGCCACATTAGTTCAGCAATATGTCGGTCAATTTGATTACGTAGCAGTGGCTTCTACCGGTATCATAAATAATGGAATTTTAACCGCACTTAACCCGAAAAATTTAGGTGGATTAGCGGAATTTCCACTCCAAGACAGTATTGCTCGTCATACGGATAAACCGATTTTCTTATTAAATGATGTACAAGCAGCGGCTTGTGCGGAATATCAACATATGGATCCGCAAGAAGTACCTAATTTTGCCTTTATTGTGGTTTCGACTGGTGTCGGCGGAGGCATTATTTTAAACGGTGAATTGCAAACTGGACCAAATGGTGTAGTGGGACATATTGGACATAGCTTGGCGGATCCAAATGGTGAAATGTGCGGTTGTGGCCGTCGTGGTTGTGTGGAAGCCGTCACGGCAGGACGAGCAATAGAACGTGATGCACAAAAATGGGATAAACCTTGTTCGCCGAAAGAAGTGTTCGCGTTATTTCGTGAAAATGATGAAAAAGCCACCGCGCTTGTTCACCGTTCTGCCAAAGCCATTGCAAATCTAGTGGCAGATTTAGTGATTTGCTTGGATATTCAACATGTTGTGATTGGCGGTAGTGTAGGGTTAGCAGACGGTTATTTGCCTTTAGTGCAACAATATATGCAAGCGATGCCACATTTCTATCATTGTAAATTAAGCACTGCAAAATATGCCGGCGATGCTGGGTTAATCGGTGCGGCATATTGGGGTGAAATCGTTTTAGCTAAGGCATAATAATTAGAGGAATGAATATGGTCAATAATTCTAATAAAGGTGGTAAGATTTTAGATACTATCGGAGCATTGCAAAGTAGTTTGACGAAAACCGAAAAACGCATTGCAGAACAGATTCTTACAACGCCGCAATTACTGGCACAATCTTCTTTATCTGAAATTGCAAAATCATTAAATGTGGGTGAAGCCACGTTTATCCGTTTTTGTCGTACTCTTGGGTTTAAAGGATTTAGTGATTTTAAATTAGATTTTGCTATTGAGCTTGCGACCCAAAGTCAACAGCCTTCCGCGTTGTTAGATACCAATATCACTGCCAAGGATAGCCCTAAATCCATTGCGACTAAATTACAAAATGTGATTGATAGAGTGGTGAGTGAAACCATTAATTTGTTAGATTTTAATGAGTTAAACAAAGTAGTAAAAGAATTGCGTAACGCTAAACGCATTTATTTATTCGGTGTCGGTTCATCAGGTATTGTGGCAGATGGTGCAAAAAATAAATTAATGCGTGTGGGGTTTCAGGTAGATTCTGAAACCAATAACCATTTTATGTATATGCAAGCGTCATTGATGAAAAAAGGTGATGTGGTAATTGGTATTAGTCATTCCGGTGCTTCACCAGAAACGACCAAAGCACTTGAGATTGCTAAACAGGCTGGCGCAGTAACGGTGGCAATTACCCATAATTTACGTTCCCCCATTACTAAAGTTTCCGATTATGTGCTAAATAACGGTAATCGCCAAGGTCAATTACAAGGCGATTCCGTCGGTACACAAATCACTCAATTATTCGTGCTTGATCTGATTTATGCCTTGTTAGTTCAAGCCGAACAAGAAAAAGCGAAACAATCTAAACAGAAAACTGTTGCCGTTATTGAGCAACAACAGAACAAATAGGAGAAAATTTAATGAAAAACTTAAAAGGTATTTTCAGTGCATTATTAGTGTCTTTTAATGAAGATGGTTCCATCAACGAAAAAGGGTTACGTCAAATCATTCGTCATAACATTGATAAAATGAAAGTCGATGGTTTATATGTAGGTGGTTCTACGGGTGAAAACTTTATGCTTTCTACCGAAGAGAAAAAACAAATCTTCCGTATTGCCAAAGATGAAGCCAAAGATCAAGTCGCATTAATTGCTCAAGTAGGTAGTGTAAACTTAAAAGAAGCGGTGGAATTAGGTAAATATGCCACAGAATTAGGTTATGACAGTTTATCAGCAGTCACACCATTTTATTACAAATTCAGTTTTCCAGAAATCAAACATTACTACGAAACGATTATTGCAGAAACCGGCAATAATATGATCGTGTATTCTATCCCGTTCTTAACTGGCGTGAATATTGGTGTGGAACAATTTGGTGAACTTTACAAAAATCCAAAAGTGTTAGGTGTGAAATTCACCGCAGGTGACTTCTATTTATTAGAACGTTTACGTAAAGCGTATCCAGAAAAATTAGTGTGGGCGGGTTTTGATGAAATGATGGTACCTGCGGCATCTTTAGGTGTACATGGTGCGATCGGTTCAACGTTCAACGTGAACGGTTTACGTGCAAGACAAATTTTTGAATTAACGCAAGCCGGCCAAGTAAAAGAAGCATTGGAAATTCAACACGTGACTAACGATTTAATTGAAGGTATTTTGGCCAATGGTTTATACCTAACAATCAAAGAAATCTTGAAATTACAAGGTGTAGATGCAGGTTATTGTCGTGAACCAATGACAGCGAAAGCCACTGAAGCACAATTAGTTCGCGCTAAAGAGTTATATGAGCAATTTCTTAAATAATTAAAAAAATCATCAAAAAAACACCGCAGTTTTGATTGATTTTATGTTGGTTAGGTTCTGTAGGGGCGTATTGCATACGCCCTTGTATCCAAATAGGTAAATGGGGCATAAAAGGATCGAATTAATAGGGCGTATGCAATACGCCCCTACAATGTGAAATAAACAAAGGTTAACAAAAAACCGCGGTGTAAAAAACAAAACTTTTCCAAGGAGATAATATGCGTTTAATTCCATTAAAAAATGCTGAACAAGTAGCTAAATGGTCTGCACGTCATATTGTAGATCGAATTAATCAGTTTCAACCAACAGAAGATCATCCTTTTGTCTTAGGGCTACCTACTGGTGGTACACCATTAGCCACTTATAAAGAACTGATTGCTTTATGCAAAGCTGGGGAAGTGAGTTTTAAACATGTTGTCACATTCAATATGGATGAATATGTTGACTTACCTATAGAACATCCCGAAAGCTATCATAGTTTTATGTATAATAATTTCTTTAATCATATTGATATTCAACAAAAAAATATCAATATTCTGAATGGAAATACCAAAGAGCACGATACTGAATGCCGTCGTTACGAGGAAAAAATTAAGTCCTATGGTAAAATTAATCTCTTTATGGGAGGGGTCGGTAATGACGGTCATATTGCGTTTAATGAACCCGCATCGTCACTCGCATCTCGCACCAGAATTAAAACGCTCACCCAAGATACACTGATTGCCAATTCCCGTTTCTTTGATAATGATGTGAATAAAGTACCAAAATATGCCTTAACTATTGGCGTAGGCACATTATTAGATGCGGAAGAAGTCATGATTCTTGCCACGGGGCATAATAAAGCGTTTGCGGTACAAGCAGGCGTGGAAGGCTGTGTAAACCATTTCTGGACGATTAGTGCATTGCAACAACATCGCCATTATATTTTGGTCTGTGATGAGCCAGCGACGCAAGAATTAAAAGTAAAAACAGTGAAATATTTTACTGAGTTAGAAGCCCGAGCTATTCATTCAGTCGTTAATGACTAAATGAATAACTAGATATTTTTACGCCCTAAACGCTTTTAAGGAATATAACATGAAATATGCTTTAACGAACGCCGTGATCTATACCGGCTATAATGTGTTGTATGGTCATGCCGTCATCGTGGATAATGATAAAATTGTGGATATTGTTCGCCAAGAACATTTACCTCATGATATTCAACATTTTGATTTAAAAGGTAATAACCTTACAGCTGGATTTATTGATTTACAATTAAACGGTTGTGGTGGCGTGATGTTTAATGATCAAACTAGCGTGGAAACCCTTGAGATTATGCAAGACACCAATGTACGTTCGGGGACGACTAGCTTTTTACCAACCTTTATCACATCTCCTGATGACGATATGAAAACTGCGGTGAAAATTATGCGAGAATATTTAGCCAAACACCAAAACCAAGCCTTAGGTTTGCATTTGGAAGGTCCCTATTTGAGTGTGGCTAAAAAAGGTACGCATCAGCCTGAATATATCCGTGAAGTTTCCCCGGAGATGAAAGATTTTCTCTGTGCGAATGCAGATGTGATTACTAAACTTACCTTAGCAGCGGATAACCCAAGCGTAAAATATGTGCCTGATTTTGTCAAAGCTGGTATGGTGGTATCTATCGGTCACTCTAATGCAACTTATGATGTGGCAAAAGATGCTTTCAAAAAAGGGATTACTTTTGCAACGCACTTACATAATGCGATGTCACCGATTAGCTCCGGACGAGATATGGGAGTAGTTGGTGCGGTATTGGATTCTGATGATATTTATGCAGGGATTATTGTGGATGGTTTGCATGTGGATTTTGGCAACGTAAAAATCGCTAAACGTACCAAAGGGAATAAACTTTGTATCGTTACAGATGCCATTGCACCAGCGGGTTCAGATATTAAAGAATTTACTTTCGTAGGTAAAACTATTTATGTGCGAGACGGCAAATGTGTTGACGGCAACGGCATTTTAAGTGGTTCGTCTATCACCATGATTGAAAGTGTCGAAAATGCCGTGAAAGAAGTGGGTATTCCATTAGATGAAAGTTTGAGAATGTGTAACCTTTATCCTGCTCGAGCGATCGGTGTAGATGATAAACTTGGTTCCATTGAAGTCGGCAAAATTGCTAATTTAACGGTGTTTACCCATGATTTTAAAGTAGAAAATACAGCCGTAAATGGGGTTTGGCAGTTGGATTAAATGTAGATATAACCCCGTACTGGCGTACGGGGTTATGGTTACGCCACGCTGTGGCTTATTTTTTACAGAACCGCTAATGCTTGTTCATAATCTGGTTCACTTTTAATTTCACTCACCAATTCAGAATGCAATACCTTGTTATTTTCATCTAACACAATGACTGAACGAGAAGTTAAACCTGCTAAACCGCTACTGGCAATATCTACGCCTAATTTAGTGTGTAAAGATTTATCACGGAAAGTGGATAGCGTTTGCACGTTCTCAATGCCTTCCGCGCCACAAAAACGAGCGTGCGCAAAAGGTAAGTCGGCAGAAATACAAAGCACGACAGTATTGGCTAAATTTACCGCTTTTTGATTAAAAGTACGTACTGAGGTAGCACAAACCCCCGTATCAATACTTGGAAAAATATTTAAGATTTTACGTTTGCCAGCAAAGTCGTTTAAAGCAACGTCTTCTAGTTTGGTGTTAGTAAAAACTAAATTTTCAACGGTTTCACCCACTTGTGGGAAATGTCCTTTTACTTCAATGGGGGTTCCTGCTAATGTTACTTGTGTCATTTTATGCTCCTATAAATAAATAATACTTAACCCTAAGCCCAAATTCATTCATAATAATGGGATATTTTAATCAAGAGTTCAAGGATTTTATATGAATTTACCTAATTTAAGCGATCAAATTAAAATTGTATTTTTTGATATTGACGAAACACTCATAGTTAAAGATAAGGATTTGTTACCTGAAAGCATATTGTCTAGCATTCAAAAATTACAACAAAAAGGGATTATTGCGGCTATTGCCACAGGGCGTTCACCTTGTAGCTTTCCACCTAAAATCAAAGCATTAGCTAAACAAACTGGAATGAATACCTTTGTCACCATGAATGGACAATATGTGATACATCAGGGCAACGTAGTGGATAAGCTACCGATTCCACCGCAAAAGATTACAGAAGTCGTCGCATTTTTTGAATCTGTTGGGTTTGATTATGCCTTTGTGTCAAACGAACATTTAGCCGTATCAGCAATTACTGATCAAGTGCGTAGTGCGTTAGATCCATTGCAAACGGATTACCATATTGATAAAGACTATTACCAGACACATGATGTATTTCAAATTTTGCCCTTTTATGATGAAAGCAAAGATCAATTAGTGGCAGATTCTGGGGTGTTAAAGGGACTAAAAACGGTTCGTTGGCATGAACAATCGGTCGATCTATTTGATGCTCAAGGTTCTAAGGCACGTGGTATTTTGCATTTACTTAAGCATTTAAATTTATCTATCGAAAATGCAATGGCATTTGGTGACGGCTTAAATGATTTGGAAATGTTAACTACCGTTGGTGTGGGGGTGGCAATGGGTAATGCTTGTGATGAATTGAAAGCCGTTGCAGATTTTGAAACCGATCATATTGAACAAGACGGGATCGCTCGTTTTCTGCACAAAACAGGGTTAATTGATTAATGGTTTAGCTCCCTTTACTAGGGAGCCAAGTTAATTGCTAGATTTGATATTTTCCCTTATCTCCAATATCAAAATGCAATGGCATACGCCATTTTTGAATCGCTAATACGGCAAAAAGTGCGGTGCAAATCACAGAAAGAACTTGTAATCCGATTATTATTTCAGCCACTTTAGTCAACCATAATAAGGCTACAAAAATTGGCATCAGATTTAACGCAAAAATGCGGAAGCAAAAATATTCTTTAAAACAAAGCCCACCTAGTGTCACTAACGCAGCTCCCAAGGCGAGTTCTGTTTGCCCGATAATCTGGAAAAATAGCGCTAACCAAGTAGCAAATTGCAACAACAAGCGGAATTTTTTGAGATAAATATGCAATGATGAAGCACAAAGCAACGCTGCCGCTAAAATACCAATTTGAGCAAATTCGTAGTAGGGGAGAAGTGCGGTGAAAATTGCCGCCAGAATAAATCCTGTGCGATATAAACATACTGTGAGATAGTCTAAAAAGTCCATTGGTGACTGGATATGTGGATCAGCCATTTTATACTCCTTTATCTTAATATAATAAATTTTTGTGATTTGTATTCCAAATATTTCAGTTGCTATTTGTGATTATTTGGCTTTTTAATAAGAATATCACAAATTAACATCAAGAATAAAATAAAATGAACTGGTTCGCTTTAAGTTGTGTGAAATGTCAGCAGAAATTAGCAATAGGGTACCATGGTTTATGTAGCCGTTGTAATGCGGAGATTTACCGTTTTGCTTATTGTGGTTGCTGTGGGGCAGAATTAACTCGTGATGAATTGCGTTGTGGCAAATGCTTACAGCAAGAACCAGCATGGCAACAAATGGTGATTATTGGACGTTATTCCGAACCTTTATCTACCTTGATTCATCGTTTTAAATTCCAAGGGCAATTTTGGTTAGATCGGAGTTTAGCACGCTTGCTTTATTTAGCGGTGCGAAATGCAAGACGTACCCATGCTTTGTCTTTGCCTGATGTGATTTTACCCGTTCCATTACATCATTTTCGTCACTGGCAACGAGGTTATAATCAAGCAGCATTACTGGCAAAATGGCTGGCTCGTTGGTTAAATATTCCGGTGCGAGAAGATCTTTTGTTACGCACTAAAAATACCCATAGCCAGCGAGGTTTAACCGCTAAAGCTCGGCGTAACAATTTAAAAAATGCATTTATGGTGCAAAATAAACTAACAAAATGCAACTATAGATCGGTCTGCATCCTTGATGATGTGATTACCACAGGTTCAACGATGAATGAAATCGCTAAACAGTTACGCAAAATGGGGGTCCAACATATTCAAGTTTGGGGACTTGCTCGTACATAAAAATTTGCATAAAGAACAATCTCAGCGTATCATTTCTGACAAAATCAGTAAGATTAAGGAAACAACATGATGCAACAGATTACTATTTCAGCCGCCGCACAGGCGCATTTTCGTAAGTTATTAGATCAGCAAGAAGAGGGGACTAATATTCGTATTTTTGTGGTCAATCCCGGTACACCAAGTGCAGAATGTGGCGTGTCTTATTGTCCAACCAATGCGGTAGAAGATACGGATACAGAATTACAATATGATACGTTTTCTGCCTTTGTGGATGAAGTCAGTTTGCCGTTTTTGGAAGATGCAGAAATTGATTATGTTACGGAAGAATTAGGGGCACAATTAACCTTAAAAGCACCTAATGCTAAAATGCGTAAGGTATCAGATGATGCACCGTTAATTGAGCGTGTGGACTATGTCATTCAAACCCAAATTAATCCCCAATTAGCAAGTCATGGTGGACGTATTACGTTAATCGAATTAACCGATGACGGCTACGCTATTTTACAATTTGGTGGTGGTTGTAACGGTTGTTCAATGGTGGATGTGACCTTAAAAGACGGTGTAGAAAAACAATTAGTCGAAATGTTTCCGAATGAATTAAAAGGGGCAAAAGATGTGACTGAACACCAACGCGGTGAGCATTCTTATTATTAATGTTGTTCGCTATTAGAAAGCAAAGTGCGGTTAAAAATTTTGTTTTTTATCGCACTTTTGTTAATGTGGTTATTTGGAATTAAAATAAGCTCTGGCAATATCTTCGTCTAGCTTAATTTGTTGTTTTAAAGCATCAAGGGTGGCGAATTTTATTTCGTTGCGTAGTTTATAGCAAAATTCAATTTGGATATTTTTTCCATATAGATTCTGATTAAAATCAAATAGATGAACTTCTAATAATTGTATCGTACCTTGCACAGTTGGACGTTGCCCGATATTCGCAATACCTTGCACAATTTGATTACCATTTAATTTTACTTGCACCGCATATACCCCTTTAATGGGATTGACTTGGCGATGTAAGTGAATATTTGCCGTAGGAAAACCTAGGGTACGTCCGAGTTTTTGACCATGGATCACTTTTCCCCAGATACAATAAGGTCTGCCGAGCAATTTTTCTGCATCCGCTAGTCGATCTTCTGCTAAAGCTTGTCTAATGGCAGAACTGCTAATTCGTAATGTATTAAAGCAAAAAGTGCGGTTATTTTCTACTTCAAATCCATATTTTGGGCTTGCTTGCTGGAGTAAAGCAAAATTGCCTTGTCTGGCTTGTCCGAAGTGGAAATCATCACCGATACTGAGAAATTTAACATTTAATTTATTGACTAATAACTCACTAATGAAATTTTGTGCGGTTTGTTGTGCAAAAGTACGGTCAAATTTGGTGCAGATCACATAATCTATGCCAGCTTGTTGAAAATAATGTAACTTATCTCGCAATCGCATTAATCTTGCGGGTGCGTTTTCCCCTTGAAAATATTCCCGAGGTTGTGGCTCGAAAATCATCACGACTGTGGGTAAATTTAATACTCGAGCCTTTTCTTTTAGATGCGTTAAGATTTTTTGATGCCCTAAATGAATGCCGTCAAAATTGCCGATGGTTAACGCACATGATGGAAAATTGGCTGGAAAATGCGTTAGGTTGCGGATCAATTGCATAGTTACGTTGATTTATTAGTTAAAAATGAATTGGCGTATTATACGCATAAATAAGAAAAAAGCCTAGCACTGACGTACTAGGCTAAGCATGTAGTTGCTACTCCGTAGCTTATTAATCAGATGCGGAGCATCGTTACTGTAATAGCCCTGTACGCAAGTGCAGGGCATCTCATCATTACATTGAAGCAGTAAAGGTACGTGTAATCACATCTTGTTGTTGTTCACGGGTCAATGAATTGAAACGTACCGCATATCCAGAAACACGAATGGTTAATTGTGGATATTTTTCAGGGTGGTCAATGGCATCTAATAATGTTTCACGATTTAATACGTTCACATTTAAGTGTTGACCACCTTCTACAGTGGCTTCGTGGTGGAAATAACCATCCATTAAACCAGCAAGGTTACGTTTTCGAGCATCATCGTCTTTACCTAACGCATTTGGCACGATAGAGAATGTATAGGAAATACCGTCTTTCGCATAAGCAAATGGAAGTTTGGCAACCGAAGTTAATGAGGCTACCGCACCTTTTTGGTCACGACCGTGCATTGGGTTTGCACCCGGTCCAAATGGTGCACCTGAACGACGACCGTCTGGGGTGTTACCGGTTTTCTTACCATAAACTACGTTAGAGGTAATGGTTAACACAGATTGTGTTGGTACCGCATTGCGGTATGTTTTATGGGTTTGGATTTTTTTCATAAAACGTTCAACTAAATCTACGGCTAAATCATCTACACGGCTGTCGTTGTTACCAAATTGTGGGTATTCACCTTCAATTTCAAAGTCGATAGCCACATTGCTTGCTACCACGTTACCGTCTTTATCTTTAATATCACCACGAATTGGTTTTACTTTGGCATATTTAATCGCAGATAATGAGTCCGCTGCCACAGAAAGTCCCGCAATACCACAAGCCATGGTACGATAGACATCACGATCATGTAATGCCATTAATGAGGCTTCATAAGCATATTTGTCGTGCATAAAGTGAATGATATTTAACGCAGTCACATATTGAGTGGCTAACCAATCCATAAAGTGATCCATACGATCCATTACTTCATTGAATTCTAAGTATTCAGAGGTAATTGGTGCAGTTTTAGGACCCACTTGCATACCTGATTTTTCATCAATACCGCCGTTGATCGCATAAAGCATGGTTTTCGCCAAGTTTGCACGAGCGCCGAAGAATTGCATTTGTTTACCCACCACCATTGGGCTTACACAGCAAGCAATAGCGTAGTCATCATTATTGAAGTCAGGACGCATCAAATCGTCGTTTTCGTACTGTACAGATGAAGTATCAATAGATACTTTGGCACAATAACGTTTGAAGCCTTCAGGTAATTGTTCAGACCAAAGAATGGTTAAGTTTGGTTCTGGTGATGGACCCATGGTGTAAAGGGTATGTAACATACGGAAACTGTTTTTAGTCACTAAAGTACGACCGTCTAAACCCATACCCGCTAAGGTTTCTGTCGCCCACATTGGGTCGCCTGAGAATAATTGATCATATTCAGGAGTACGTAAGAAACGCACCATACGCAATTTCATCACTAAGTGGTCAATGAGTTCTTGTGCTTCTTGTTCCGTAATTTTACCGGCTTGTAAATCACGTTCAATATAAATATCTAAGAATGAAGACACACGACCGAATGACATTGCTGCACCGTTTTGGGATTTCACTGCAGCCAAATAGCCGAAATAAGTCCATTGCACCGCTTCTTGAGCATTAGTCGCTGGGTTTGAAATATCAAAACCATAGCTTGCTGCCATTTCTTTGATTTTACCTAAAGCACGGTGTTGTTCTGCAATTTCTTCACGTAATTGAATGGTGGCTTGAATGTCTTCGCCGGCTTCTAAACGTGGTTGCAATGAAGTAAATTGTTTAAATTTATCTTTCATTAAGAAATCAATACCATATAAGGCAACACGACGATAGTCACCGATAATACGACCACGTCCATAAGCATCTGGAAGACCAGTGATAACACCTGATTTACGGCAACGTAAAATATCCGGTGTATAAACATCAAATACCCCTTGGTTATGGGTTTTACGATATTCAGTAAAAATATGTTCTACTTCTGGTTTTAATTCACGACGGTAAACTTGGCATGAACCTTTTACCATTTTAATCCCACCGTAAGGGATAATCGCCCGTTTTAATGGAGCATCGGTTTGTAAACCGACGATTTTCTCTAATTTTTGGTCAATGTAACCGGGTTTGTGAGAAGTGATGGTTGACGGGGTGTCACAATCAATGTCATACGGTTCGTGAGTGGCATTTTCCACTTTGATTTTTTCCATCACATCTGCCCATAGGGTAGCTGTTGCTGGGGTAACTTCAGCTAAGAAAGATTCGTCACCTTCATATGGCGTATAGTTTTTTTGGATAAAATCACGTACATTTACTTCAGTTTGCCAGTCACCTGCGGCAAAACCTTGCCACGCTTTTTGTTGATTTTCTGTTAATTGAGTCATTTGGATAATTTCCCTCTTTAATAAATAAACTTTTCACGATATAAAAACAAGTTAACTTGTTTTTACGACTAACCTAATGTGCATGCGGTCGATTAGTAAACCACTGCATCAATGCAATACAAACACCACCACCCACAATGTTACCTAAGGTAACAGGAATTAAATTTTTCACTATAAAATGATAGACATCTAAATCGGCAAATAGTGCCGGATCAATGTTAATCATTTGCCAAAATTCAGGCGAAGTATAATGTGCTGTTAAAATACCCATTGGAATCATAAACATATTCGCGACACTATGTTCGAAACCTGATGCGACAAATAAACCGATCGGTAAAATCATAATAAAGGCTTTATCGGTCAAGGTTTTTCCGGCATACGCCATCCAAATGGCAATACACACCATAATGTTACACAAGATACCTAAGCAGAAAGCCTCACTCCAAGTATGATGAATTTTATGTTGGGCGGTTTGTAAAATGGTTAAGCCCCATTGACCGTTCGCCGCCATTAATTGACCGCCAAACCAAATCAAGCAAACAATAAAAATTGCCCCCACAAAATTACCACAATAGACTACAATCCAGTTACGTAGCATTTGTAAGGTATTAATTCTGCCACCGACTCGAGCGACCATAGTCATGGTAGATGATGTAAATAATTCAGAACCACATACCACTACCATAATAACGCCGACAGAGAATACCAGACCACCGACTAATTTGGTTAAGCCCCAAGATGTGCCGACATTGCCAGTTTGTGTGGTGGTATAAAAAACGAATGCCAGTGCAATGAATGCACCTGCAGAAATAGCAGATAAGAAAGAATAGAATTGATTTTTACTGGCTTTATATGCTCCGGCATCTTCGCCTATTTGAGCCATTTGAGTTGGGCTTGCCATCACGGTTGAGATATTTTCTTCAGATTTCATCATATTTTTATTTATATTACTAGGAGATTCAAAAATCTAAACATTTTTTGAAAATTTATAAATTTTGTTAATTATACGGATAAATCCCATTCAAAAGCAAAGAAATTTAATCAAAGTCAGAAGAAAACTTGTTTTAGATCAAAAAGCATAATAGGGTTGTAACAAGGTTTTAACAAACACCTTTAAAAATTGCAATTTTTGCCATTTTCTGCTAAAAAGTGCGGTGATATTTCTTCAAATTTTAAAAGGACAGCACCATGCCACAAGAAACCATTTTCAGCAAAATTATTCGCAAAGAAATTCCAGCAGATATTGTTTATCAAGATGAACTCGTTACTGCTTTCCGTGATATTGCTCCGCAAGCGAAAACCCATATTTTAATTATTCCCAATAAACTGATTCCTACCGTCAATGATGTCACTGCCGAAGATGAACAAATACTCGGTCGTCTATTCACTGTGGCTGCCAAAATTGCGCAACAAGAAGGCATTGCGGAAGACGGCTATCGTTTAATTGTAAATTGCAATAAGCATGGCGGACAAGAAGTTTTTCATCTTCATATGCACTTGGTAGGCGGTGAACCGCTCGGTAGAATGTTGGCAAAATAGGACGCGTGAATGAAAAAAATTTTGTTAGTTTGCACCGCACTTTTTTTAGTCGCCTGTGGTTCAAGCCAGCCATCATTAGTTTATACGCATGCCCCGATTTTAAATATTACGGCAGAACTTAACCCATTGATTGATGCTAATGCAACGGCTCAATCCGCATGGGTAAAAAATAAATCAAATCAGAATATTAACCTACAGTATGACGTATTTTGGTATGATAAAAATGGCGTGACACAACCTGTGAGCTTACAACAAGAACAATATCGTGCGAATTTATGGCTTGCACCTGAACAAAAGCAAGCCATTAATTTGAGCAAGCCAACGCCTGAAAGTGTGAATTATCGGTTGTATTTGCAGTTGAAACAATAAACTATCGTAGAGGCGTATTGCATACGCCCTGTCACACTCAAAGGTTAATACTAAGGGCGTATGCAATACGCCCCTACACATACGAACAAGGCAAATTATGTCAACCCTATTAATCGATCTCAAAGGTCAACAACTTGAGCAAGAAGAAATCGAAAAACTAGCACATCCTCTAGTTGCAGGCTTAATTTTATTCAGTCGCAATTTTTACGACCGTGAACAAATTCAAGCCCTGATTAAAGAGGTTCGGCAACGTGTGAAAAAGCCATTATTAGTCACCGTGGATCAAGAGGGCGGTCGGGTACAGCGTTTCCGAGATGGTTTTACCCAGCTGCCAGCCATGCAGTCTTTTGCGGAAATCGGTTTCGATCAGCAAACGCAACAACATCTGGCTTTAGAAAGCGGTTGGCAAATGGCAGCAGAAATGACGGCACTGGATATTGATTTAAGTTTTGCGCCGGTGTTGGATTTGGGACATCAATGTAAAGCTATCGGCGATCGTAGTTTTCACGCTGATATTGAGCCAGTTATTCGTTTAGCTACCGCTTTTATTACAGGTATGAAGCAAGCCGGCATGGCAACTACAGGCAAACATTTCCCCGGACATGGTCATGTCATCGCCGATAGTCATTTAGAAACCCCTTATGATAAACGTCCAAGTGCGGTGATTTTTGAGCAAGATATTCAGCCTTTTCAACAGTTGATTGCCAACAATTTGCTTAATGCGATTATGCCTGCTCATGTGATTTATAGCCAATGTGATGACCAACCAGCGAGTGGGTCAAGCTACTGGTTACAAACCATTCTTCGCCAAGAATTTGGCTTTAATGGAGCAATTTTCTCCGATGATCTTGGCATGAAAGGGGCTGGATTTATGGGGAATTTTGTCCAACGCTGCGAAAAAGCCTTACAAGCAGGGTGTGATTTATTATTGTTATGCAACGAACCTGATGGCGTGGTACAAGTGTTGGATAACCTAAAATTGCCAGAAAATGCACCGCACCTTGAGCAACGTCAACGACGTTTACGTTCACTATTTAAGCAAAAATCTTTTCGTTGGAATGAACTGACTAAAACAGAACGTTGGTTAAAAAATCACAAAGCATTGACTACACTTCAACAGCAATGGTTAGAATGTAAAGCATAACCATGATATATTGCGATCATTACCAATCTCAGCAATGCCAATCTTGCCAATGGATTGAAACAGACTATCCGTTACAGTTACAACAGAAAGAAACGCATTTAAAACAACAGCTGGCTAAATTAGATCTGTCGCAACTCGCTTGGTTTGAACCTTTTCGCTCACCGTTGACAGCTTTTCGCAATAAAGCCAAAATGGTGGTGTCTGGGGCAGTGGAACGCCCGATTTTAGGTATTGTCAACGAACAAAATCAAGCAGTAGATTTAACCGATTGCGAGCTTTATCCGCGACATTTTGCAGAGGTTTTTCTTGTTCTCAAAGACTTTATCGGTCGAGCAGGTTTAGTCCCCTATAATGTGGCAAAACAAAAGGGTGAACTCAAATTTATTTTGCTGACCGAAAGCCGTTACAACCACGAACTGATGTTACGTTTTGTACTACGCTCCGAAAACAAAATTCCATTAATCCAACGAGAATTAGCGAAGTTACAAGCAAAATTACCGCAATTAACCGTGATTACCGTGAATATCCAACCACAACATGCTGCCATTCTAGAGGGAGAAAAAGAAATCTTTTTGACTAAACAGCAAGTGTTAGAAGAACAATTCAACCAAATTCCTCTGTTTATTCGCCCACAAGGTTTTTTCCAAACCAATCCAACCGTGGCAGAAAGTCTCTATGCGACGGCTCAACAGTGGATAAAAGATCTCCCCATTGATTCGCTATGGGATTTATTTTGTGGCGTGGGAGGATTTGGTTTACATTGTGCGAAAGCACTCAGCGAAAAAAATCCTGATGTCAAATTAACGGGCATTGAAATTTCACCATCCGCTATTCAAGCCGCTAAAAAATCGGCGGAAAAGTGCGGTCTAAAAAATGTTAATTTTCAATCCCTAGATGCGGCTAATTTTGCCCTAAAGGATCAACAAGCTAAACCTGATTTAGTGATCGTCAATCCCCCAAGACGGGGCATAGGCAAGGTGTTAGCCCAATTTCTCAATCAAATGTGCCCCCCGTTTATGCTTTATTCTAGCTGTAATGCGGTGAGCATGGGAAAAGATTTAGCCGAATTAAGCCATTATCAACTTCGCAAAATCCAACTGTTTGATATGTTTCCCCATACTAGTCATTATGAAGTGTTGGGGTTGTTAATCAGACAAAATTAGTTCAACTTCATTAGTTCAACTTCGGACGTGTCCATTTTCTAAACCAAATCGGTAATAACGTCGATCCCATGGCGGAGAAAATAACCAAAGCTACACCGATTGCCGTGACCAAAGAAAGCTGTTCGCCTAAAATCAACAAAGCGAGAAAAACACCAAACACAGGTTCTAACGCACTGAAAATAGCAGAAATATTGGCACTGACATCTTGTAAACCTTTGTTCCATAAAATATAGGCTAACCACGTGCAACCCACGGATAAATAGAGAATACCCCAAATACCTTCACTGCTTGGATTAATCTGCCAATTTTGGGTAAATAATAAGGTCATCGGAACACAAGTCACGGTACCTAATACAATTAAAATATTAGTAAATTCAACCGGCTTAAGTTCTTTCATGACATCTTTGCTCATATATAAACAAAAAGCAAAAATGAAACCTCCGGATAGTACCATTAAGCAACCTAATAAGCTGACATCACCCTGTTCTTCAGAACCTAATACCACTAAGGCGACTCCGATAAAGGCAACGATACCAAACAGAATGTCGATTAATTTAAGCCGTTGTTTGAAGAATAACACACCGACTAGCACGGTAATTAAAGGTTCTGCCCCTAACATCGTCACAGCACTGGCGGCAGAGGTGAATGATAAGCCGATAAACTGTAGCATAAACACCGCAGGGAATACCAACCACGCAATCAACCACATTTTTTTGACTAAACGTGTAGGAATTTTGCGATAAGCTGGCAAGAAACTTGGTACAGAGAAGATTGCTGCAATGGCTAAACGTAATTGTACGGTAATAGCAGGGTCAAACATAGCATAACTGTACTTTCCTGCAATAAATGAACTTCCCCAAATGAGGGCAGCTAATAAGAGATAAATCATGGTTATCCTTAGTTTTTGGCTAATAAATCCTGTTTGCGGATACCGAGTAAGATTAACATAACAAAATAGCTCATTGCGGCAAGAGATATTAGCCAAGCTAACCAATGTATTCGCGTTAATAAATGCATTGCATTCCACGTGATTAAATCAGGACTAAAATACCATACCAATGTACCCATTATTAGGGCAGAAAGCAAAACTTTGCTAAAAAATACCGCACTTTTTTTCGAAAAATGATAAATATCTGCTTGGGCTAAACCACGATAGAGCAAATAAGCATTGAGCGTAGCGGACATGGCGGAAGCAATGGCTAAACCCACATAACTAAACGGAATGGCTAATAGGTTAAAGCCCATATTGCTGACCATGGCAATAATCCCAATTTTCACGGGTGTTTTGGTGTCTTGTCTGGCGTAGTAACCGTTGGCCAGAATTTTGATTAGCATAAAACTTAATAAACCTGCATTAAACCCCCAAAGGGAAAGGGCAGCGGCTTGTACGTCATGGAGTAAAAATTGTCCCCGCATAAATAAAGTGAGTAACATGGGTTCAGCTAATACCGCAATACCGATCATAGCTGGCACGCCAAGTAATAAAATCATGCGAACGCCCCAGTCCATAGTTTGCCGAAAATCCACCGCACTTTTTTGTGTATCATCACTACGATTCACATGATGACGAGCTAATGTTGGCAAAATCACGGTGGAAATTGCAATGCCAAATAAACCAAGCGGAAATTCCAGTAAACGGTCGGAATAATACAGCCAGCTAATCGATCCGGTCATTAAAAAACTGGCAATAAAGGTATCAAGTAATAAATTAATTTGACTGACGGAAACGCCGAATAAAGCGGGAATCATCAGGGTACGGATTTTTTTCACGCCTATATCATGCCACGCCCATTTGGGTTTAACTAATAAGCCAGCTTGGCGTAAAAAGGGAAGTTGAAACAGAAATTGTAGCAAGCCACCGATAAAAATACCGATTGCCAAAGCAAGATCGGGGCTATCTAAATGTGGCGCTAATAAAAGTGCGGTACAAATCATGGCAATATTCAGTAATACTGGCGAAAAAGACATCACGCCGAATTTGCCAATGGTGTTTAAAATCGCCCCAGATAAGGCGACAAACGTAATAAACCACAAATAAGGAAAGGTGATTTTGAGCAACAATGACGCTTGGTTAAATTTTTCCGCATTGGGTCCATCGTTAAGCCAATCCACAAACCAACCTGTCCCGAAAATTGCCGCTACAACAGGGGAGCCTACCATGGCTAACGCCGTGACAATCGTCACTAAACCGCCTAAAGTACCCGATACTTTGGCGATAAATTCCCGAGTTTTACTGATGTCGCCTGATTTTTGATATTCCGCTAAAACTGGCACAAAGGCTTGCGAAAAAGCCCCTTCTGCGAATAAACGGCGTAAAAAATTCGGAATACGGTTAGCAAATAAAAACACGTCAGCAGCAGCTCCAGCCCCAATAATATTCGCAATCACTACATCTCGCACTAAACCGAGTACCCGTGAAAGTAATGTCATGCTGCTGACGATAATGCCTGATTTTAAAAGTCGTTTACTCAAAATGCTTGTTCTCAATCTGGAAATCGGAAAAAATTAGCTTAATTTTATAGAAATTTCATTTTAATGCTATATTAAAACAAAAAAAACTGATAAAATCTCGCCCTACATTGTTTAAAGCGTTGCTTAACGGCTTATAGCAACCGAAAAACGGTGGCAAGATTCGGTTGTGTCTCACCGAAAACAACAAATTTACAGACAGCTCATTCTAATGTTGAATGAAAGAGCAATATTGATTAATTAACAGAAATTCTTAGGAGTTTGACCTTGGCTAATATCAAGTCAGCAAAAAAACGTGCGGTTCAATCTGAAAAACGCCGTCAACACAATGCAAGTCAACGCTCAATGATGCGTACTTACATCAAAAAAACTTATGCAGCAGTCGCAACTGGCGATAAAGCAGCTTCAGAAGCCGCTTTCGTTGAGATGCAAAAAGTCGTGGATCGTATGGCATCTAAAGGCTTAATTCACGCTAACAAAGCAGCTAACCACAAATCTAAATTGAGCGCTCAAATTAAAAAATTAGCGTAATTGTTAATTTAAAAATTAATAAAAAATAAACCGCACTTTTGTTTAAAAAGTGCGGTTTTGTTGTTTATAATCGGTGAAATAGTTGCGAATAATGTACTACTTATTTGAACCCTCAGGGTGTAAACCAATTCCTGCGTGGCGTTGTTTTAATTTATCCATCACATCCGTCCAATTTAAGTTGGCATCTTGCAATAACACCGTTAAATGATAAAGCAGATCTGCTGTTTCAGACACCACTTCATCAGGATCTTTCGCCATTGCCGCTAAGGCAGTTTCCACCCCTTCTTCACCGACTTTCTGAGCAATCTTCTTTGTCCCTTTAGCATATAGTTTAGCAGTATAAGAACTGTCAGGATCGGCATTTTTGCGTGATTTAATCAGGTTTTCTAATTTGCTGAAAAATACCCAATCGGGCAACGTTTGCAATTCACTAAAACAACTTTCTGTCCCTTTATGGCAAGTGGGTCCAATAGGATTAACTAAAATTAACAACGTATCATTATCACAATCCAACGCCATATCCACCACGTTCAAAAAATGCCCCGAAGTTTCACCCTTTGTCCATAGCCGTTGTTTGGTGCGGGAATAAAACGTCACTTTCTTTTCAACCAGCGTTTTATTTAATGCTTCTGCATCCATATAGCCCAGCATTAATACTTCGCAAGTTTGGGCGTTTTGTACGATAACAGGGAGCAGGTTATCAACTTTTTGCCAGTTGATGGTTTGTATATTAATCATTATTTTCTCACTTCCACTTTTTCTTGTTGTAAGTACTCTTTCAATTCCCCAATATCAATAATCCGTTTATGAAACACACTTGCCGCTAAAGCTCCATCTACATTGGCTTCCACAAAGGCATCACGAAAATGCACCATTTCGCCTGCACCGCCTGATGCGATTAATGGCACATGACAAATCTCACGCACTTTTTTTAACTGCACCAAATCATAGCCGTTACGCACGCCGTCTTGATTCATCATATTCAACACGATTTCGCCTGCACCACGTTGTTGCACTTCAGCGACCCAGTCCAATAATTGCCAGTTAGTTTGGCGAGTACGATGTTCATCGCCCGTATATTGATTAACCCAATATTTCCCCGTTTCCTGTTCAAACCAACTGTCAATGCCCACCACAATGGCTTGCACACCAAAGCGTTGAGAAAGTGCGGTGATTAATTCGGGATTTTCCAACGCAGGCGAATTAATTGAAATTTTATCTGCCCCAAAGGCGAAAAGCTGTTCTGCATCGGCAATGGTTTTAATGCCACCTGCCACGCAAAAGGGAATATCAATCACTTTGGCAACACGTTCCACCCAACTTTTATCCACGGTGCGACCGTCTGATGATGCGGTAATATCATAAAATACCAATTCGTCCGCCCCTTCTTCGGCATAACGTTTCGCCAGTGGCACAATATCACCGATGGTTTCATGGTTACGAAATTGTACGCCTTTCACCACTTGACCATCTTTTACATCCAAACAAGGAATTATCCGTTTTGCCAACATTCGATCGCCTCAGCTACATTAAATTTGCCCTCTAATAAGGCACGTCCAACAATCACACCCGCTACGCCAGTCCCTTTTAATGCTTGAATATCCGCCAATGAACCAATACCGCCAGAAGATTGAAAATGGATTGTGGGGTATTTGGCACAAATTTCACGATATAAATCCACATTGGAACCCGCTAAGGTGCCATCTCTGGAAATATCGGTACATAAAACATGTTGTAAACCCACGGATTGATAATCTTCAATTAATGTTTCAAGCAACACCCCACTGGCTTCTTGCCAACCACTGATGGCAATGATTTTATTGCCTTTTTCATCAATGTTGACATCTAACGCCAAGACAAACTTTTCCGCACCATATTTTTCAAACCAACCTTTCACAAGGTCTGGATTTTTCACTGCAGTTGAACCGATCACCACACGATTTGCCCCGACGGCTAATAAATCTGCTACATCTTGTTCGCTGCGAATACCGCCACCCACTTGAATTTTACATTGCGTGGTTTCTATGATGTTACCAATTAGCTTGGTTTGGCGTTTGGCAGGATCTTTTGCGCCAGTTAAATCCACCAGATGCAACTGTTCCGCCCCTTGTGCGAGATAGCTGGCAAACTGCTCAACCGGATTATCACTATATGTAGTTTGTTTGGCGTAATCACCCTGATGTAATCGCACCACTTGACTATCAATTAGGTCAAGCGCTGGGATAATAATAGATTTCTTCATTGGGTTTTCCTAAAGTATTTTTTAACGTAAACGTAAAGTGGAACCGACACTCAATTTTGCCATTGATGAAATACCATTCAAGTCAGCAATTTCATTAATACTTTTACCGCTTAAATAGCTGATTAAATAAAGGGTATCGTATTTACCCACGGTATAAGTTGAGCCTGTATAGCAGCCTTTTTGAATTTGGCTATATACAGGCGTATTTGTGCCATCACGCACCACCGTACAATTACCGACTTGTTCAGCATTTCCGCTTGTATTATAGCTGGAACTGGTTTGTTGGTTATAAGTCGTTTGGTTATAAGCCGGTTGGCTATAGGTCGGTTGTTGATATTGACCATCTGGCTGTTCCATGGTGTTTGGCATTTCGGTTGGTTGGACATTTGCATAAGGCTCACTCACATCAACCACTTCATAACTTGAAGTGGCGTCTGTAGTTGAACTATTAGTACAACCGACTAATGCAAAAGCGACTAAAGGCAATACAAAAAGTGATTTTTTCATTTGATAATCCTATTTAGACAAAATATAAAATAATTTACCTTTAAAAAGGTTATGCTAAGCCTAGCATAGATTTGTCATGAGTGTAATAAGTTACCCTGACGAATGATTAGATATTTTCCACAAAATTTTGCAATAATTGTGCACCGTTTTTACCTGAACGTTCAGGATGAAATTGTACGCCATAAAAATTTTTACTCGCAATAGCAGCCGAGAATTTTACCCCATATTGACTGGTTGCAATGGTATTTTCATTCGGCAATACCGCATAACTATGCACAAAATAAAAATGGCTATCTTGCTCAATATTGACGAATAACGGATGATTGTCGGCATAATGCACCTTATTCCAACCCGTATGTGGCAACGGCAAACCCGTATTAGGAATTAATTCCGTATGCCCTGTCATGAGATTTAAGGTTGATACATTGCCTTCGGCGGAATATTCCGTCATTAACTGCATGCCTAAGCAAATGCCTAACATCGGTTGGGTAGCGTTTTGAATAGTTGCGATAAGTTGGCGTTGTTCTAAATTTTGCATTGCAGCAATAGCGGTGCCAACACCGGGTAAAATCAGTTTATTGGCGGATTGGATTTTATTCAGATCTCGGGAGATCTCGGCAGTGTAACCCAAACGGTCAAAAGCAAATTTGACGGATGACAGGTTGGCACAGCCAGTGTCGATGATAATAATATTTTTCATAATTTATAGTTCAACTGTAAGTTATTGCCAATCTTCAACGCGTAATTTATTTACACGTGCAAATTCTTTAGTATTATGGGTAATCAAGATTAAATGACGATTAATTGCTTGTCCTGCAATCTGTATATCATAAGTACCAATAGGTGTCCCTTGTTTCGTTAATTCTGCTCTAATTTTACCAGCTTGTTTGGCATCCTCTAATTCAAAGGGCAAAATAGTAAACGGTAATTTATCCAATTTAGCTAAATTTTCTGTTTTACGCTGGCTTTTTTCTGCCCCATAATAAAGTTCAAACATAACAATACTCGATAAAGCAAAGTCAGTTGGAGCGTAACGTTTCAAGCGAGTAATAAAATCCATATTGTTATTTAAAATGGCAATAACGGCATTGGTATCTAACAAATATTTCATTCAAAACTGCCCCAATCTCTTTCTTGTGCGGTAGATAAACGACCCTCTTCAATCGCCTGTACAAAACTTTCATCTAGTTTACCCATTTCAGCCAGTTCGTCTAACCACGACCAATCATTGACAATCGGCTCAAGGATCACCTTTTGACCTTGTTTTCGAATGCTCACTTCTTTACTATTAAAGCGAAATGCTTTGGGTAGGCGTAAAGCCTGAGAATTACCCGTCCAAAATAATTTTGCTGTTGTCATTGTTTACTCCCAATTCTTGTTTGTATATATTAAAAGTATATATAAATATATTGATATATTCAACTAATATGAGAACTACAACACCCCTTTACTACTCGGCAACACATCACTTTCAATCCGAATCGCCTGTCTTAACGTTCGCCCAAACACTTTAAACAAACTCTCAATTTTATGATGATCATTATCACCTTGCACACTTAAATGTAAAGTCGCCAGCATAGTAAACGCAATGGACTGGAAAAAATGTTCGGTGAGTTCGGTGCTGAAATCACCTACTTTATCTCGTTTAAACTCAGCGTTAAATTTAATAAAGGGGCGACCCGATAAATCCAAGGCACATTCTGCCTTACATTCGTCCATCGGCAATACAAAGCCAAAACGAGCGATACCACGCTTGTCGCCAATGGCTTGTTTTAACGCCGTGCCTAAGGCAAGTGCGGTGTCTTCCACACTGTGATGTTCGTCAATCCATAAATCGCCTTGGCAAGACACATTCATGCGAAAACCACCGTGCGTTGCAATTTGATCTAACATGTGATCAAAAAAGCCGATGCCTGTTTTAATCTGATTCACCCCAGTTTCATCTAACCAAACCTGTACGTTAATATCGGTTTCTTTCGTTTTACGCACCACTTCGGCATAGCGTGGTGGACGTTCACCGATATTGGTTACAGGTTCACCGAGTAATTTTTCGCTAATTAAATCCCAGTTGAGCTTTTCAGGGTGATATTGCAAAGCTCGAATACCTAAATTTTCGGCTAACTGTACATCCGTGGCACGGTCGCCAATCACAAAACTACTGGCAGGATCAAAAAGCTGTCTGACAATATATTTTTCTAATAATTTGGTTTGCGGTTTACGGCAATCACAATGATCTTCTGGCTTATGCGGGCAAATCAGCACGTCATCAAATTCAATACCTTGTGAACGAAAAATTTCCATCATCGCATTATGCGGTTTATCAAAAGTGTCTTGCGGAAAAGAATCCGTACCCAACCCATCTTGATTACTCACCATCACAAAACGATAACGATCTTTCAGTTTAAGTAAGGCAGGAATAACATTTTTTTCCAGTTTTAATTTTTCCAAACTATCAATCTGAAAATCGGTTTTTGGTTCGTCTATTAATGTACCGTCACGGTCGATAAATAAGGTAGGTTGTGCTGTCATCATCTTTTCCTTGGAGCTTAAATTGTTTTATAAGCAAGTTCCCCATCAGGAACTCGCTTCTTATTTAGACTTTATTTGTAACAGCAAAAGCGATTTAATTCAATGATTAATTAACAGATAACTTATCAAAATCACGGATTTTTTGATAAGTATCTTCTAATCCTGAACTAAAATTAATTTTTTTCAATTCGAGTACAGTGTTAGATTTTACAATCATCCGCAACGGTTGAAATTGCATATTACACATATAAAGCTGTTGATGGGGTAACATATGTTGCACAAAACGGGTTAACGCATGAATTCCCCCCGTATCTAGCACCGTTACCGCATCACATTGCAACACAATATGCTTGACTTCGTGATCAGTATGCACGGTTTTCTCGTGTAAATCTGCGAATAGATTATCCGCTGCGGCAAAAAACAACGGGCCACTAATGCGATAAACCAATACATCATCTAAATCTTGGGGATGCGATTGTTCAATGGATTTGGTCATTTCTGCAATGGTACGAATAAACAATAAACTCGCCAATAACACACCCACTGTAATAGCAATCACCATATCAAAAATCACGGTTAACAAAATACAGATTAATAACACCGCGATTTCATTGGCTCCCGAACGGCGAACTAAATGAATGATATTACGTAGATCTGCCATATTCCACGCCACCATTAACAGCAATGCCGCCATGGAAGCTAAAGGCAAATAAGATAAAGCCTGAGCAAATAATAACAGAGAAAACAATACTAACAAGCCATGTACCATACTGGAAATCGGCGAAAACGCCCCTGATTTCACATTAGCAGCTGAACGTGCGATAGCCGCGGTTGCCGTGATACCACCAAGAAACGGCGTAATAATATTGCCGATCCCTTGGGCTAATAATTCGTTATTAGAATGGTGTTTAGTATTGGTCATATTATCTAATACCACCGCACATAATAAAGATTCAATCGCCCCTAAAACCGCCATTGAAAATGCTGCAGGTAGCAAAGATTGAATCGTATCAAAATTCCATTCCACTAACTTCCCTTGCGCATTCGGAATATTCCACGGTAAAGCAAATTCAGGTAATACATTGGGAATACCTTGTCCGACTGAACCATCTGCCAGTTGATATTGGAAAGCAGAACCAATGGTCTGCACATCATAACCAACCATAATTAAAACCAGCGATAAAACCGTACCTATGATGACTGCGGGTAAATGTCCTGGAAAAGGTAAACGAAAACGATGCCATTGGGATAAAGTTAATAAAGTAACAACACCAACTGCCGTATCCGCCCAGTTAATAGTCGGAAGTGCGGTGAAAATAGTATAAACTTTTTCTAAATAATGGGCTGGCATGACATCAATATGTAAACCGAGAAAATCTTTAATTTGCAAAGTTGCTATTGTAATCCCGATGCCACAGGTAAAGCCTAAAGTGACAGGCAGAGGAATATATTCAATTAACCGTCCTAGACGAAACAACGCCATTAGCACTAAAATTATCCCTGATAACAGGGTCGCCATGAGTAATCCGCCCAAGCCAAATTGTTGCGTCACGGGATATAAAATGACTACAAAAGCGGCGGTTGGTCCTGAAATATTAAAACGAGAGCCACCCAATAAAGCAATCACAATGCCTGCTACAATTGCCGTATATAAACCATGTTGCGGTGGCACGCCACTGGCAATCGCCAATGCCATTGACAACGGAATGGCAATAACCCCAACCGTCAATCCAGCAATAATATCTTTAATGAGTTGCGTTTTTCCATAACCTAAGCGAAACGCATCTTGTAATGCACTGAACGGCTTAACCGCCAAAAAAGCATTTTTAGTCAAAAACCATTTATTTAACATTTTTCTACCACTATGTTCTATAGAAATTCCAAACCCACGCTATTTTAACTAAAATTTCCGCAAAAAACTTTGCGTTTTCGCAAGAAAAGCGAAAAAAGACTAGACTAACGGTAAGTTAATTCTTATAATCACGCCCGCTTACTTAATGAATTCATTGAGTGTCCAGAATGGTAAGGTGTCCGAGTGGTTGAAGGAGCACGCCTGGAAAGCGTGTATGTGGGAAACTGCATCAAGGGTTCAAATCCCTTCCTTACCGCCATTTATATTTCCCTATTATGACAACACTCGTACTAATTAATTTAATTATACAAAATTCATCATTTTTTACTCATCAATTCTGTGGAATTTTTTCACCGCAGTTTTATCCTCATTTTTTGTTATTTTTGTGATATGTATTCCAAAACTGCAGTGAATTTCTTGAGACTTTTTATGTTTTCCTTGAAATTATGCTCTGTTGAGTTTGTTCCCAATATGCTCAACACAAAAATCAATATTCATTTTCAACAAGGAAATCTTATGAAATCTATTAAAGCATTATTAGGTACAATAACATTGGTAGGGTCATTATTAGGCAGTACAAATGTATTAGCAGAGACCACACAAGCAGTCACAACACCCGCTCAGCAAGTAACAGTACAAACGGTTACAACTGAAACACCAGCACAAGTTGCGGTAGTCGGTGATAAATTAAATATAAACACTGCGTCCGCAGCAGAAATTCAAAAAGTCTTAACGGGTATCGGAGCTAAAAAAGCGGAAGCCATTGTGCAATATCGTGAAAAACACGGTGCTTTCACCTCTATAGAGCAATTATTAGAAGTACAGGGCATTGGTCAATCCACTTTAGATAAAAATAAAGATCGGATTATTTTCTAGTTATTCGCCAATCATTAAATAAAAGTCATTGCAATGTCATGGCAATGGCTTTACAATTTCGGTACTTTATATCAGAAACTGAAAGGATAAAAAAATGACTAGCATTAACTTTAATATTCGTCTGGACTCTCGCTTAAAAGAACGTGCATTTTCGGTGATCGAAAGCTACGGATTAACACCGTCACAAGCGATTAAGCTATTCTTAAATCAAATTGCAGATACTAAATCGGTGCCATTATCATTTGATCATCATGCTGATACGCCCAATGCAGTGACCAGATTGGCGATGTTAGAAGCGATTGAAAATCGTAAAAATGGTAAAAATCTAAAAGGTTATACCAATATGGATCAAATGATGAAAGATATTTTACAGGAGCAAGAATGAACCCAATTCCACTAATTCCAACAACGCAATTCAAACGAGATGCTAAAAGACTTTGGGCTGAGTTATTAAGTGCGGAATGGACGGTTGTTGCTTACCATCTTATTTATGATAAAGAACTACCTGAAAAATACCAAGATCACGCACTTAAAGGAGAGTGGAATGGTTTTCGTGAATGTCATATAAAACCTGATTTATTATTGATTTATGACAAAGGGGAATGATTATATTCAACTGGTGAGACTAGGCACACACGCCGAACTATTTTAAATGTTAATCTATGGCATACCCTTGTGGTGAAAGTAATTGACCATCTAAATAGGCTTTTCCGTCAATTTCTTTCAAGCGATCATCAACAAACCATTTCACCACCAAAGGATAAATTTGTAATTCTTGTGTTTTCACTCGTTGTTGAATATCTTCTATGCTATCGTCAGGGAAAATCGGCACTTTAGCTTGTAAAATCACGGCACCGCCATCTACTTGCTCATTCACAAAATGCACCGTTGTACCATGTTCCGTTTCGCCAGCCTCTAAAGCCTGTTGATAGGTATTTAAGCCACGGAATTTTGGCAATAATGACGGATGAATATTTAAAATCTTGCCAGCAAAGCGTTGGGTAAATTCAGCGGTGAGAATTTTCATATAGCCAGCTAACACTATCAAATCCGCTTCAAGATCAGCAATAAAATCCCCAATAGCTAAATCCATTGCCAGATTATTTGGATAATGTTTACGTTCAAAAAGTGCGGTGGGAATATGGGCAATTTTGGCACGTTCTAAACCGTAAGCATTGGCTTGATTGCTAATCACAGCCATAATTTGCCCATTAATCATTTTATTTTCACAAGCCTCTATCATCGCTTGTAAATTGGTGCCTGAACCTGAAATAAGAATAACGATTTTTTTCATAAAGATAGGTATTAAATTGAAAAGTTAAGGGCGGACATATCGATCCGCCCCGAATATTATTGAATAATCACTTGTTGTTCGCCTGCTTGTAACGGTTCAATTTGACCAATTAACCAAGCGTCTTCACCTGCTGCACGCAATACTGTCAAGGCTTTTTCTACATCTGCTTGTGGTAATGCAATCACCATGCCTACACCGCAGTTAAAGGTGCGGTACATTTCATAGGTTTCAATATTGCCTTTTTCTTGCAACCATTTAAACACAGGCTGCCATTGCCAGCTTTTTTCATTAATGACCGCTTTCAGATTCTGTGGTAAAACGCGTGGAATATTTTCCCAGAAACCGCCACCGGTTAAATGAGCAATCGCATGCACATCAACATTTTCAATCAATGCTAACACCGATTTGACATAAATTTTAGTCGGTGCAAGCACTTGTTCGCTTAACGGACGACCTGCTAATTGTTCTGTGGCAGGGTTTACGCCGGATACTTCAATCACCTTACGCACTAAAGAATAACCATTGGAATGTGGACCACTTGAAGCTAACGCAATTAACGCATCTCCCGCTTGTACTTGCGAACCGTCAATAATTTTAGATTTTTCCACCACGCCAACACAGAAGCCAGCTAAATCATAGTCACCAGCATGATACATCCCTGGCATTTCCGCTGTTTCACCGCCAACTAAGGCACAACCTGATTGTACACAACCTTCCGCAATGCCTTTCACCACATCGGATGCGACATCCACTTGCAATTTTCCTGTGGCATAATAATCCAAGAAGAACAACGGTTCTGCACCTTGCACCACTAAATCATTGACGCACATTGCCACCAAGTCAATCCCAATCGTATCGTGTTTTTTCAAATCAATGGCTAAACGTAATTTGGTACCCACACCGTCTGTGCCTGAAACTAAAATCGGCTCTTTATATTTGCTTGGCAACGCACATAATGCACCGAAACCACCTAAACCGCCAATCACTTCAGGGCGAGTAGTGCGTTTTACGTGCGGTTTAATCCGTTCAACTAATTCATTACCAGCGTTAATATCCACGCCAGCGTCTTTATAACTTAATGAGGGTTTGCTCACGATGTTGTCCTTTTGTGTTCAAAAATTGGAGCTATTATACCGACTTTGCGAATTTAGGTAAACGTTTGCTATAGGGTATTTCAAACAAAAAAGGCCCTAAAAAATACTCCCCAATTTTGTAATCGGGGAGCAGGGTAGGGCTTTATGTAACAGGTTTATTTTATAAAGAATAGACAAAAATTACCAAAATCAACACGGGAATCACATATTTTACATAATTAAACCAAATCGCAGTGAACTTCTCGCCAGCATTTAATTCTTGTTTAGCTTCATCTTTTAACACAAATCCAACGAATACGGCACAACCAAGAGCGGTTAAAATAAACAGAATATTGCCACTAATGTAATCAAAGGCATCAAAAATACTGCGCCCGATAATGGTTACATTTTGCCATTCATTATCACCTAATACGGAAGGAATATTACCTAATAGAAAAATACCGCCTAATACTAAAGCAATTGATACTTTACGACCTAAGCGAGTTTTTTCTTGTACAGCGGTAATCAGCACTTCATAAATGGTTAATGAAGTGGTTAATGCCGCAATGATCAATAAACTAAAGAAAATCACCGCGAAAATTGAACCTTGCCACATATGTGAAAATACGATCGGCAAACTTTGGAATACCAAGGTTGGTCCTGAATTTGGAGGTACATTAAAAGTAAATAAGGATGGGAAAATCATAAATCCAGCAGCAAGCGCAATCAATGTGTTCATCACGGCGGTAATTGATGCCGTTTTGACTAGGTTTTCTTTTTTATCTAAATAGCTTGATAGCGTAATCAGTACACCAAAACCAAGACTTAATGCAAAGAAAACTTGTCCCAACACAAAGACAAATAACTCTTTGGTGATTTTGGAAAAATCAGGGATCAAATAGAATTCAATACCTTGTACTGCACCCGGTAAAGTAACATTTCGTACAATCATCACTAACAAGAAAATAAAGAGTAACGGCATTAAGAATTTTACCGAACGTTCAATACCATCCATAATACCCTTTGCCAAAATAACGTAGTTTGCTAATACAAACAGTGCGGTATAAGCTAAAATCGTTAATGGGCTGTTATGAATATAAGTAGTAAAGAAACTTGATGTGGTTTCAGGACTTACAGGCGCAGATAAATCCAGTGTACCGCTAATAATGCTACCAATATAAGTTAGCACCCAGCCACCTAGTACCATATAATAAGCTAAGATACCAAATGCCCCAAGCAATCCCATGTAACCTAAAATTTTCCATGCCGGATGAATTTTTTTACCATTTGCTGTCCCACTAAAAGCATCAATCGCATTTTTGTGCATGCGACGACCGATCACATTTTCTACTAAAATCATCGGAATACCAATTACAATCATGGCAATGCAAAACAACATCACATAAGCACCGCCCCCATTTTCCCCGACTAAATAGGGAAAACGCCAAGTTGCACCAAATCCAACAGTTGCACCTGCTACCGTCAGAACATAGGTTAAACGACTTGACCACGTTTGGCGTTTTTCTGTTCCATTCACTGACATAAGATTCCTCTTTCTTATCCACAAAACACACTCTCCGCTATCTCAAAATAACGGAAAGTGCGGTTAAAATTTAATAAAATTAATGGGTTAATGCAGTTTTAGGCTCCATATATTCAATATCTAAAGCATCTGCCACACCTTTGAACGTACAATGACCTGCGTAAGTATTTAATCCTTGTAATAACGCAGGATCGGCAAGACAGGCTTTTGTTACGCCTAATTTTGCGATGTCTAGTCCATATTGTAAGGTGGAATCGGTTAACCCTAGGGTAGAAGTTCTTGCCACACAACCCGGCATATTCGCTACACAATAATGAATGATACCTTCCACCTCATAAATCGGATCAACATGAGTAGTGGCTTTTGATGTTTCAAAACAACCACCTTGGTCGATAGCTACATCCACGAGTATTGAACCTTTTTTCATGAGTTTTAGATCTTCACGGGTTAATAAGTGCGGTGTTTTTGCTCCGGGGATTAATACCGCGCCAATCACCACATCCGCATCAGGTAGCAAGTGGAGAATATTACCACGAGAACTGGTTAATGTTTTAATTTTCATAGCAAAAATTTGATCAATGTAGGCTAAACGAGCAGCATTTATATCTAAAATGGTTACATCTGCACCAATTCCCATGGCAATTTGTGCAGCATTCAAACCAACCACTCCTCCTCCTAAGATCACCACTTTCGCTTTGGGGGTACCGGCCGTACCACTTAATAAGACACCTTTACCACCAAAGGTTTTTTGAATATATTTTGCTGCTTCTAATGTTGCTAAGCGACCAGCAATAGAACTCATCGGCGCCAAACAAGGTAAGCCGGTTGGCGTTTTGATGGTTTCATAGGCAATGGCTTGAATTTTTTTCGCTAACAGCATTTCAGTAAGTGGTTTATCAGCGGCAAGATGAAGATAAGTATAGAGAATTTGATTTTCACGGAAATAATGGTATTCGCTTTCAATAGGTTCTTTGACCTTAATAATCATTTCACTTTTGGCAAATAAAGTAGCTTTATCTGTTAATGTGGCACCGGCAGCTTGATACTCTGCATCACTAAAACCAATTTCAGTTCCAGCATCATGTTCAATATAAACCGTATGACCAGCTTCCACATAAGCCAACACATTTGCCGGGGTTAAACCAACACGATATTCTTGAACTTTAACTTCTTTTGGACAACCTATAATCATAATTTCCTCCTGAAAGGGATGTGAATAATAAAGATAAGATGTGAGGATGTAATCATTAATTAACATCTAAATAATATTATACATGGTCGGAAAGGAAATTAATATGAACTTGATCACAAATTATGAGATTAATCACTATTTGTTAAGATAAAGTTAAGATATTGTATTGAATCCTAGCTATTTCTTAATATTAAATTCTTCTACGGCGACGGTGAAAATTCTTACTTGCAGTGTTTTTGCTTTTTGGGGGAGAAACACTTATTGTGGAAAGTTCAAGCCGTCTCACTCGGCGGAAATGGCTTAAAAAGTAATGTACAGAACTAGCTAAAATAACCCCTGCTAAAAAGATAATTAACAATTCTCCATAGAGTTGATGAAAAATCTGATTGATTTTGCTTTGTGTAGTTTGTCCATACTTGGCATCAAACGTGACGCGTAAAAAGCCTTCCAGTCCATTTGCGGAATAAATGGGTTCCACAATTTGCTGCGTGACCATCTCATTATTTTTTACTGGATCTAGCTGTTGTTGCCAGTTTAAGTGATTGCTACTTTGGGCTAATAGTTGACCATTACTTGCATATAAAGAAGCATCGAGTATAAAACTTTCTTTGGTCAGATTATCTAAATTTTCATTAAATTTTTCGGTTTTAGCATTATTCACCAATAGAGTAGAAAGGAAATTAGTTTGTTGTTGCACCAATAAATGAGACAAATTTGCCACTTGGTTTATGCTGGCTAATTGTGATCCGATTTGGAATTGTTTAACACCAAATAAAATTACTCCAACCACAGCTAAACAAAGTCCGCAGATGATCAATATCATACTGAATTTTACTAATTTTTCTTTGATTATTTGCAAGTTGTTTACCCAAATATTTTGTAAATAAGGTATGATTGTAGCACTACAATAAAAAATTAACAGGATTTCTTATGCAAACTATTTTACAAAAATTTCCCCATTTTCCCACCGCACTTTTAAGCGAACAAAAAGTAGTCGAAAAAAACGGATATTCTATTTTATTTAGTTCACAATTAAATCTTGAAAAATTAATGCTGTTTCAACAAAAGTGCGGTGAAAATTTTCAGGTTTTGGATGGTTGGGAAATTGCCAACAATATAGTGCTGTTAATCCAAGGGGAATTTAATCCTGAATTTATTGCTTATGCACACGAATTACAAGTAGATGCAGCGGTGATTAATTTTCATGCGAAATTAAGCCAAGCTGGTTTGCTTGTAATGGATATGGACAGCACCGCGATTAAAATTGAGTGTATTGATGAAATTGCCAAACTAGCGGGAACTGGTGAAGAAGTGTCTGCGATCACCGCTGCCGCCATGCGAGGGGAATTAGATTTTGAACAAAGTTTACGCCGTCGGGTAGGTACTTTAAAAGGGGCAAAAGAAAGTATTTTAGGCGATGTTCGCCGGAATTTACCCTTAATGGAGGGTTTAACCCAAACTGTCAGCGAATTGCAAAAATATGGTTGGAAAATAGCCATTGCATCGGGGGGATTTACCTATTTTGCAGATTATTTGAAAGACATGCTCGGTTTAGATTATGCGGTGTCTAACCAATTTGATATTGTGGATGGAATACTGACTGGCAAAGTGAAAGGCGATATTGTACATGCACAATATAAAGCTAAGGTATTACAGCAGTTAGCCGAGCAGTTTAATATTGATCCTAAAAATACGGTGGCGATTGGTGACGGTGCGAATGATCTCGCCATGATGAGTGTTGCCAATCTTGGTGCGGCATTCCATGCTAAACCAAAAGTACAACAACAGGCTCAAGTTGTGGTAAACTTTGCGGATTTAACAGGATTGCTGTGCTTGCTAAGTGCCAGTGATCGAATTAACAATTTAACTAAATAGGAGAACAAAATGCCATCATTTGATATTGTATCTGAACTCACCATGCACGAAGTGCGTAATGCGGTGGAAAACGCCAACCGAGTATTAAGCTCACGTTATGATTTTCGTGGCGTAGAAGCGGTGATTGAACTGAACGAAAAAAATGAAAGCATAAAAATCACTTCTGAATCAGATTTCCAATTAGAACAACTGTTAGAAATTTTAATCGGCTCTTGTATTAAACGTGATATTGATAGCACATCTTTAGATGTTCCGTCCGAAAGCGAACATCACGGCAAATTGTATTCCAAAGAAATCAAATTAAAACAAGGGATTGAAACCGACATGGCGAAAAAGCTGGTTAAATTGATTAAAGACAGCAAAATCAAAGTACAAACCCAAATTCAAGGGGAACAAGTGCGTGTGACGGGCAAATCTCGTGATGATTTACAAGCTGCAATTCAATTAGTTAAAGGTGCGGAATTGGGGCAGCCATTCCAATTTAATAATTTCCGTGATTAACCTATGCTAAAAACGGCAAAGTGCGGTAAAAAACTGCACTTTTGTACTATTTCAATAAAATTTTGTGATCATGATCACATTTTTATAAATTGTTTCTTTACAATTTATTCTTTTGCTAACTATACTAACCCACATTAGCACTTAGGGTGTTACGTTAATTCGGCAAGCCTAAGCAAAATGATTCTTTCCTATGAAAGTGAAAGTGTTATTTTGCTTAGGCTTTTTTATTGCCTAGCAATTTTAAATTTTAAGAGGAATTCATTATGGCAAAAGATTTTGGCAAACTCGCACAGGACATTCTCCGCTTAGTGGGCGGTGAGCAAAATGTACATTCCTTAGTACATTGTGCAACAAGATTACGTTTTGTGTTAAAAGACCGTACCAAAGCGGATAAAGAAGCACTCAATCAGACCGCTGGGGTGATTAGTGTGGTAGAAAGTGGCGGACAATTTCAGGTGGTGATTGGTAATAATGTACCGAAAGTCTATGCGGAAATAATGAATATTGCCAATATTGAAGCAGGCAATGCAAAAGATTTACCGAAGGCTAGTGTGATTAATCGGGCGATTGATTTCTTAGCCGGCTCCTTTACGCCAATGATTGGGGTCATGGCAGGTTCAGGGATTCTTAAAGGGGTATTAGCTATTCTTTCTGTGGCAGGTTGGATCGATCCGCAATCGGGGACTTATTTGGTGTTAGATGCCACTGCCAGTGCCACCTTTTATTTCTTACCCGTCTTTTTGGCTTTTTCAAGTTCACAAAAATTAAAAACCAGTCCTTATATTGCGGTTGGTGTTGCCACTGCCTTGCTTTACCCTTCTTTGGTAGAAATAGCCAGCCAAGGTCAAGGCTTGGTATTATTTGGTTTTGATGTGGCAGTCATGACTTACACTTACAGCGTGATTCCAATTTTACTGGCGGTGTGGGCTCAATCTTATGTACAACGCTTTTTTGAAAAAATCTGGCATGAATCGGTGCGGAATTTCTTTGCACCAGCTTGTACCTTAGCTGTGGTTGTACCATTAACGTTGCTCGTGATCGGTCCCATCGGTTCAGGTATTGGACAGGCTTTGGCTTCTGCGCTGTCTTGGATGATGGAAGTCAGCCCCGTGCTAACAGGTTTATTTGTGGGCGGTATTTGGCAAGTGTTGGTGATTTTTGGTATTCACTGGAGTGTGGTGCCGATTATGATTAACAATATGGCAGTGATTGGCTTTGATGTGATTGCGCCATTAACAGGGGCCGCCGTACTTGGGCAAGCGGGAGCGACTTTTGCGGTATTTTTAAAATCACGCAATAAAGAGATTAAATCCCTAGCTGGCTCAACCGCTTTTTCAGGTGTTTTGGGGATTACCGAGCCATTAATTTACGGGATTACCTTACGCTTTAAAAAACCGTTTATTTATGGTGTTGTCGGTGGTGCGATTGGCGGGGCGGTAATGACATTGAGTACGGTGAAATGTTTTGCTTTTGGTTTCAGCGGATTATTGCTTTATCCTGTATTAATTGGACCAGAAAGTTCTTTGTTATCCTATTCTTTCGGTTTAGCCACCGCTTTTATCGTAGGCTGTTTATTAACCTATCTTTTCGGCTATAACGATAAGATGTTGCCAAAATCCGCTGATAATGTAGAGCCGACTGACACATCAGCAAATACTGTCGTTCACGCTATTCCATTAGAAAAATTCAGTTTAATCAGCCCGTTACAGGGAGAGGTGCATAAATTAACCAGCATTGAAGATCCAATGTTTTCCTCCGAAGCACTTGGCAAAGGCGTTGCGATTTTGCCGACTAAAGGCGAATTGACTTCACCGGTTAACGGCATCGTTAGCTCAATTTTCCCGACTAAACACGCTTACAATATTGTGTCCGATGATGGCTTGGAAATTCTGATTCATATTGGTATGGATACCGTACAGCTAGGTGGTAAATATTTTGAAGCCTTGGTAACAGACGGTGAGCATATTTCTGCAGGGCAGCTATTAGGTAGATTTGATATTGAGGCAATTACTCAAGCCGGCTATTCTGTCATGACTCCAGTAATTATTGCCAATAGCGAGCGTTATCTTGATGTGATTGTTACCACCGAACCACATATTGCGCAAAATGAACCGTTAATAAAAGTATTACAAACCACCACGGCATAACGGCTTTTCTCTCCGTTTAAGCGTAGAGAATATAGTTTAAATTTAAAAAGTGCGGTGCAAAAAATAAAAAATTTTGCTAAAAATCACCGCACTTTTGAGGAGAAATTCACAATGAAAAAATTATTGATGTTAACTTTCGCTGCTACTGCCTTGTTAAGCGGATGCCAAGCAGTCAATCCGCCTTATTCTCAACAAGCTAAAACGACGATTTTGGTGCAAGGGCAAGAGGGTGGACCGAATGTGCCGAAAGTGATTATTGCATTAAACGATGAAGTAACGAGTCTTGACAACCAGCATATCAGCATTACTACCGCAGGCGTGCAACGTGAGCTGAAAAATGCTTATATTTCAGATGCTCAAGGTAATCCGCAAGCTAAATCAAGGTTCATCACGTTGGAGCTAACCGTGCCTTATCAAGACCATAGCTATGTGGCATCGCCGTTTGTTTATAATATACAAAAATTTATGAATGAATGGGCGACAGAGTATCGGGTTCAAACCGCTATTCAGTCATTGACGATTAATGGTAAAAATTATTCCTTAAATCTCGATCAAGATGCAATCAACAACCGCCTTGTGCCAGACACCGCATTGTTTAACGTGCGCAGTGCGTTTTCGGGCAATTATCGAAATCCATACAATCGGAAAATTGAAAAATTAACCCTACAAACTGCCGCTTTTGAACCTGAGAATTTAAAACAAGGTGAAAAGAATCCGTTGATTATTTGGTTACACGGACAAGGCGAGGGCGGCACCGATCCTGATATTGCGATTTTAGGTAATGAAGCCTCAGCCTTAGCCAAATCACCGATTCAGCATTATTTCCATGCGGGTAAACAAACTGGTGCTTATGTGTTGGTCGTGCAAACGCCAACCTATTGGATGGATGAGGGGGACGGCAAAAATGGCGGTGGAGCGAACCCATCTCGTTATACGCAAATTTTAATGGATACCATTAAAGCCTATGTAAAATCCAATCCTGATGTAGATAGTCGCCGTATTTATTTAGGCGGTGATTCCAACGGTGGCTATATGACGGTGAATATGCTGGTTAATTATCCGCGCTATTTTGCTGCGGCTTATCCAATTTGTGAGGCTTACGCTTATTTCCAACATAAAAAAGATAATCAAGGGCAATATGTCACCCAACAAGGCACGGGTACGGAAGCCTTTGTAACAACCGATAGCCGTTGGTTTAGCACCGCAAAAGCCAATAAAATTAAACATATACCCATTTGGTTTGTGGCATCAAACGATGATCCTGTCGTGAATCCGCACAAATATTCGCAACCGACCTATCAAGCCTTACTCAAAGCAGGTGCAAAAAATGTGTGGTTTTCCTATTTTGAAACGGTGCAAGGTACAGATACTCCAAATACCCGATATTCTGGGCATTTTTCGTGGATTTATGTGCTAAATGATCAAGTGGGTGGCGTACAAAACCCCACCAAGATTTTATCCGCAACAGCACCAAATTATGGCTTTGAACCAAGTAACGCCAACTTTGGCGGTAACTTCCAAGCTAAATTTAATGGAAAAAGCTATTCCAATTTATTTACTTGGTTGAATGATCAACGAAAATAAGGAGAAAAGCATGAAAACTATTTTCAAATTATTACCTGTAGCAACCTTAGTGCTTGCTGCTTGTGTCAGTCAATCCGTACAACAACCAGAGTTGGGGGCAAAAATTTTACCCATTCTTGAGCTAAACGGCTTACGTTTTAAAGATTTCAACCGAAACGGTAAATTAGAACCTTTTGAAGACTGGCGAAATAGCCCTGAGCAACGAGCCAAAGATTTAACTACCCGTCTTTCCATTGAGCAGAAAGTGGGATTGATGTTTCATTCTACTTTGCCAAATAAAAAGGATTCGACTACTGAATATGATTTAGTTGAGCTAAAAAATTTGGTGCAAACTAAACATGTCAACCATTTGATCACACGCCTTGCCACTACGCCAGCCAACTTCGCTGAACAAAATAATCTGGCTCAACAAGTGGCGGAGCAAACTGAATTTGCGATTCCGCTTTCGGTCAGTTCCGATCCGCGTCATCATTTCTTGCGTGTAGCAGGTACACCAGTTAACGAGGGTTTTTCTAAATGGCCAGAAACCTTAGGTTTTGCCGCCTTAAATGATCCACAGTTGACGCAACAATTCGGGCAAATTGCTGGCAAAGAATATCGTGCGGTAGGGATTCAAGTAGCTCTTTCTCCGCAAGCGGATCTTGCGACTGAACCCCGTTGGTCGAGAGTGACTTCTACTTTTGGTTCTAATCCTGACGTAGTGAGCCAACAGGTCGGTGCATATATTGAAGGCTTTCAACAAGGCAATCAAGGGGTAAATCCACAGAGTGTGGCAACCATTGTGAAACACTGGGTGGGCTATGGAGCCGAGCCGAACGGTTATGACGGACATAATTATTACGGACGTAACGCCCAACATACAGCAGACAGTTTCGCTTTGCATGTCAAAGCCTTTGACGGAGCATTTATTGCCAGCACCGCTGGCGTGATGCCAACCTATCCGATTTTGAATGGTGCAACAGTCAATGGTCAACCGTTGGAAAAAGTGGGGGCGGGTTATAGCAAACAATTACTCACGGATTTGTTACGTAATGAAAAAAGCTTTAAAGGCATTATTTTGTCCGATTGGGGTATTACTCGTGATTGTACCAGCCAATGTACCAACCCGACTAAGGCTAATCCACAAACCTTAAAGCAAGTGGCAATGCCTTGGGGCGTGGAAAATTTAACGGTGCAACAACGCTATGTGAAAGCACTCAATGCAGGATTGGATCAATTTGGCGGCACGGATAACGTTGAACCGTTACAAAGTGCGGTGAAAAATGGCGAGATTTCTGAACAACGCCTTGCTCAATCGGTACAGCGGATTCTTGAACAAAAATTTGCACTAGGTTTATTTGAAAATCCTTATGTTGATGTCACCGCAACGGCAACAGTGTTTAATAATGCTGAAACTAAAGCCTTGGCTCATCAGGCTCAACAACAAGCCCAAGTATTATTGGAAAATAATGGCTTAATGCCTGTGCAAAGTGGCAAAAAAGTCTATTTGCATAATGTGGATGCAATGATTGCCAAACAATATGGTTTTACCGTAGTGAAAAAACGTTCACAGGCGGATTTTGCCATTGTTCGACTTGAAACGCCGTTTGAATATCCGCATAGTCAATATTTCTTTGGCAATTTGCAACATGAGGGACGGCTTAATTTTTTAGCTTCCGATAAAGATTATCAAGTAGTGCAAAGTCTTGCCAAAACTCATGTACCGACCATTGTTTCGGTATATATGGACAGACCAGCAATTTTAACCAATATTAAGGATAAAGCCGCTGTACTGATGGTAAATTTCGGCGCGGATGATAATGCTTTATTTGATGTTGTCACAGGCAAAGCTAAAGCTCAAGGCAAATTGCCGTTTGAATTGCCACGTTCAATGCAGGCAGTGGAAAAACAACATCCTGCTTTGCCAGATGATAGTGAAAATCCGCTTTATCCTTATGGCTACAGTTTCAATTAAATTTTATCAACAGAGGACAATATAATGAGTAAATTTCCAAAAGACTTTTTATGGGGCGGTGCCACCGCAGCCAATCAAATTGAGGGCGGTTGGGACGAAGACGGCAAAGGTTTAGCAGGGTCGGATATGGTGGCTTATGTGCCAAAAGAAATCCGCGGGCTAAAATCGGCAGCGATTGATGTCTCTTCCGACCGCATTGATGAGATTTTATCGGGCAAATTTGAGGGGCGTTTCCCTAAACGTCATGGTATTGATTTTTATCATAAATATAAAGATGATATTGCCTTGTTCGGTGAAATGGGGTTTAAATGTTTTCGTATTTCTATTCATTGGGCGAGAATTTTCCCGAACGGTTATGATGAGCAACCCAATGAAGCAGGGTTGAAATATTATGATGATATGTTTGATGAAATGCACAAACATGGCATTGAACCCATGGTTACGCTTTCGCACTATGAAACGCCGTTGGGTTTAACCCAAAAATACAACGGCTGGTTAGGGCGGGAAGTGATAGCACACTTTGTGCGTTATGCGAAAACTGTCTTTAACCGCTATAAAGGCAAAGTGAAATATTGGCTAACGTTCAATGAGATCAATATGGTGACGATGCACAGTGCTTATTGTGGGGCAGGTGTTGTGTTAGATCGGGTAGAAGCCTCCCAACAGGAAAGTGCCAAATATCAAGCGTTACATCATCAATTTTTGGCGAGTAGCCTTGCCACTAAAGCCTTGCATGAAATTGATCCGAATGCCAAAATCGGTTGTATGCTGGCACGCTTACATCATTATGCGTTAACCGCCGATCCTGCCGATCAACGCCAAGCACAATGGGGCAATCAACAAAACTTATTCTTTACCGATGTTCATGCTCGTGGTGAATATCCGAAATATATGTTACGTCATTGGGCGGAAAATAATGTGCAGATCCAAAAGGAAGTGGGCGATGATGAGATTTTGAAACAGCATACGGTGGACTATATTTCATTCAGTTATTATATGAGTTTAGCGGTAACGACCCATCCGCAAGAAGATGGCGATATTGGCGGTAATCTTTTACACGGGGTGAAAAATCCGTACTTAAAAGCCTCTGATTGGGGCTGGCAAATTGACCCAGTAGGTTTGCGGATTACCTTAAACGATATGTACGACCGCTACCAAAAACCGTTATTTATTGTGGAAAACGGGCTAGGTGCTTATGACCAAGTTGAAAACGGTAAAATTCACGATAGCTACCGTATTGATTATCTTAAAGCGCATATCGAACAAATGGCAGAAGCCATTGCGGACGGTGTGGATCTTTGGGGTTATTTAGAATGGGGACCGATTGATTTAGTCAGTATGTCAACCTCCGAAATGAGTAAACGCTACGGCTTTATTTATGTGGATATTGACGATGACGGCAACGGCACGGGCGAACGTATTCGCAAGGATTCATTCTATTGGTATAAAAAAGTCATTGCCAGCAATGGGGAAGATTTAGGCTAACCTTAGGTCTTCACAACCTTTCAAGTGCGGTGAAAAAAATCAGCATTTTTTACACCGCACTTTTTTGCTTTTGTGCGATAGCACTTTCATTTACGAATAATGCGTTGAATATGAATAGCTAAATATAACTGTTCATCTTGATTTAAGGTTTTATCAAAATTTTTAACTAAGTATTTATTAATTTTTTCCACACATTGATACACATCAGGATAGGCTTTTCGGGTTTGTTGATAGAGAAAATCATCACCAAAATTGGGTATTTCCTGATTGGAGAATAAGCGTTGCGAAAAATGTTGTAAATGGGTGATAAATCGTCCGCAATCAAAATCATTAGGATCTAATACCAGATTAAAATGATAACCGACAATCGCTAAAATATCTTTAATGATTTGCATAGTACGATAAGTTTCAGGCATTTCACTGTCTGTACGGGCATTAAAAATATGTAAAGCGATAAATCCTGCTTCATCATCGCTCATTTCCACCTTCATTTCACGATTAATTAATTGCACCGCATACTGTCCAATGGCAAATTCCTTTTTATAGAGGCGTTGAATTTCATAGGACAAGCCATTTTGGATCGGTTGTTGATGACGAAGTCGTTCTACTGCATGATAAATATGATCGGTTAAACTGACATAAATATTATTGGACAATTCCGTCCCTAACAGATGATTGGCGTGGTTGATAATACGATGGGTTAAACGAAAATATTGTGGTGGAATTTCACTTAAAATTTCAGTTAAATGAGTCGCAAAAATACTTTTATTTAAACTAAAGGTCTTCTCAATAGCTTGCTCATTAACCAAATCTCCCACTTTTTTGTTAAAGGAAATGCCTTTGCCCAAAATAACTAATTCTGTGCCATGTTCATTTTCTGCCAAGATAGCGTTGTTGTTAAAGATCTTAGTAATTTTTAGCATAGCAATTTCCCGTATATTCAATCATAAAAGGTGGAAAATTCCAGACTCAATTTCATTATAGATAAACCTGACATAAAGTCTATTGGTTATAATAAAAAATATTTTTTTAATTTATGACGGAGATCACATTTTTTTTACAAAAATTGGAGTAGACTTTCTTCCGCTGTATGGAAATAAACAAAAACTTCAAATCTTAAGGAGAACATTATGAGCACTCTTAATTATTTACAAAAAATAGGGCGTGCACTGATGGTGCCGGTGGCGGCATTGCCAGCAGCGGCACTATTAATGGGCGTAGGTTATTGGCTTGACCCTGATGGTTGGGGAGCAAATAGCCAATTGGCGGCATTATTAATTAAATCGGGTGGTGCGATTATCGATCAAATGCCGTTTCTATTTGCTATTGGTGTAGCGTTTGGGATGTCAGAAGATAAACATGGTTCCGCCGCACTTTCCGGTTTAGTTGGCTATTTAGTGGTGACTACCTTACTTTCCCCCGGTGCAGTCGCTCAATTACAAGGCATTGCGGCGGATCAAGTGCCAGCTGCCTTTAATAAAATTAACAATCAGTTTATCGGTATTTTAGTTGGGGTAATTTCCGCAGAATTGTATAACCGTTTCCATACCGTTGAACTACCTAAAGCCTTGGCTTTCTTTAGTGGTAAACGGCTAGTACCAATTGTGGTGTCTTTGGTGATGATTATTGTTGCCTTTGTGTTACTTTATGTTTGGCCAGTGATTTTTGGTGGCTTGGTGTCTTTCGGGGAATCCATTAAAGATTTAGGGGCGACTGGTGCGGGTATTTATGCTTTCTTTAACCGTTTATTGATCCCTGTTGGTTTACATCACGCGTTGAACTCTGTATTCTGGTTTGATGTAGCGGGTATCAATGATATTCCAAATTTCTTAGGTGGTGCTCAATCTCTTGCCGATGGTAAAGCTGTTTTAGGTGTAACCGGTATGTATCAAGCCGGTTTCTTCCCTGTCATGATGTTTGGTTTACCAGCCGCTGCACTGGCGATTTATCACAGTGCCAAACCTGCCAAAAAAGCCCAAATTGCATCTATTATGTTTGCCGCTGCATTGGCATCATTCTTCACTGGTATCACTGAACCACTTGAATTTGCCTTTATGTTTGTGGCACCAGTGCTTTATGTAGTACATGCACTGTTAACCGCACTTTCTGTCTATATAGCAGCAACCATGCATTGGATCGCTGGTTTTGGGTTTAGTGCAGGGTTAGTGGATATGGTGCTTTCTTCTCGTAATCCATTGGCCGTGAATTGGTATATGCTGATTGTACAAGGTTTAATCTTTGCCGGCATTTACTATGTATTGTTCCGTGCGGTAATCAAAATGTTTAATTTGAAAACGCCGGGGCGTGAAGATGACGATGTGATCGAAACAGTCGCTGAAAATACTAATTACGCTGAACGAGCGATGCAATTTACGCAAGCTCTCGGTGGTAAACAAAATCTCAGCAATGTTGATTATTGCACCACAAGATTACGTTTAACCGTACAAGATATGAATAAAATCAATGAAGCCAAACTCAAAGCACTCGGTTCGAAAGGTCTAGTGAAAATGGGAAATAATGGTTTACAAGTGATTTTAGGGCTAGAAGCAGAATTTATTGCGGAAGCGATGAAAAAAGCGCATTAATACAGGTTGAGAAAAATCAATGCCCGGTGATTAAACCGGGTATTGAAATCTGAGTCATCATTTGCCTACAACTTCGTAACAAAATTTATTTATATTAACTAAATTTAATGATGCCGTGTATCACAATAGGGATATGAATTTTATTAAGATCAATCAGATAAATCATATTTTATTATGAAGTTAGATCGCATACAGTTTAAATTGGTATAATTTATTTTGTTAACATAATTTTAATGAAATGTCAATATCCTGTTTTTTGTCTAAGACGATCTGCATCACCTATTTTCATTTAACATAATTAAGATTTTTTTATTGCTATTTATTTGTTGAAACCATTCAGCAAAATATAATTTTATTAACATATTGAAATATAATAAAAAGTAATGTTTGTTCAATATGCAAACGGTTGCTTAGTCTAATATGCAACCAATTTAACTCAAGCAGATCCGACCAGTATTTGTTTTTAAAAAATTAACTGTACTTAAAGCATTTTTTGTGGACAATACGCATCCCAGATTGAAGTGGAATTTCAATCTATCAGTATTTTTGTATTAATAATCCAGTAAAGTGTTGAGTCTAACTCTTTTATCAGCTGCATTATTTCTAAACAAGATAAATACGGTAAATAGCGCTATCTAACGCCCGTTAGATACGGATTGTTGTAAAAATAAAAATGGAGATTTTAAAATGTTGTCTAACATTTCAACAAAAGCTTATATTTCAGTAACTGAAGGGTTACGTCATTTCAAAAATGATCAAAAAGGTGTAACAGCGATTGAATACGGTTTAATTGCTATTGTTATTGCAGTATTTATTATTGCGGTATTCTATGGTGATAACGGGTTTGTTGCTAAACTATCATCTAAATTCAGTGAGTTAGCTTCTGCTATTAGTTCTGCAAGTTTTAGTACACCAGCAGGTAAGTGATAAAATACTAGGTACTAGTAGCTAAATTATTGGCTGCTAGTGCCAAGCTAGGAATTTAAGGATGTTATCCAATTTATCAAGTAAAATTTATTTTCTAGTAACTGAATGGTTGCATGATATAAAAAAAGATCAAACAGGTGTCACGACCATTGAATATGGATTAATCATTTTTGTGATTGGACTTTTTTTAATTGCGATGTTGTATAGCCCTAATAGCTTTATCGTTAAATTATCAGATAAATTAGCTGTTTTATCTGACACCATTTCTGATGCCGTCGTAGATAAATAACTTGTGTTATGGCTAAATATTCTTTAGCCAGTTGGATAAATTAAGGAAAATGGATTTTCCAATTCTTCTCATTAATTATACGTTCTTATAATATTTTTAAATTGTTCTTGTTGCAAAAATTTTAACAGTAGCAGAGTTATGTTTAGAGAAGGGTTAATTATATTTCTTAACATCATCACTATTGTTTTATTAATCAATATTTCTTGGTCTGATATTAAATATAGAATTATTGCGAATAAAATAGTTATTGGTTTATGTTTGGTATTCATTATTTTAACTGGATTAAAATATGAAACGCTTTTTATTTTAACCCCCTTGTTTGTATTGCTGATTGGATTTTTATTATTTACCCTGAGGATAATAGGGGGTGGAGATGTTAAACTCATTGCCGCATTAACATTATCTTTACCAAATGATCAAATTCCATCACTTTTCTTTTTTATTACATTCTCTGGACTACTTGTTATTATTGTAGGTTTTCTGTTTTACAGAAAAGCCATTACGGACAATGGTGTGCCTTACGGTGTTGCAATTAGCTTAGGTTATTTAGTCAATATGTGTCTGTATAGCTGATAACCTTTAGCATAATTACTATTATTAACTTTATTAAATTTATAAATTAAGGATTAAAAATGAATTATAGAGTTCTTTTTCTAATTTCATTTCTTATTCTTGCTGTTGGGTTAGGTGGATTATTTTTTATTCCATCATCAAATGATGCTGATTCTGCTGTCACACAAGGCGAACAAGCGACCACAATCAAGGAAGATAAAGAACAGAAATTAATTACCACGGCAGTATTAGTTCGTGATGTGGCGAAAGGAACATTGCTTCAAGCGGAAGATTATACTCTTTCTGATTTAACTGTTGATGTAGATAGCCCTTTAGTTGAGAAGGATTTGAAAGATTGGCTTGATAGTTCGGCTAATCATTCATTACAAGGTTTTTTAGTGAGTGAAAATTTATCTAAGGATTCTTTTTTATCTAAAAATAATATTATTTCACCTGATGATGCTAAATTCTTACTTTCTACTGTCGATAGTGAGCATGAAGTTGCTTATCGTGTTTATATTAAATCACCAGAAGCTTATCTTTTAGATACTGTTTTGGCAGGTAGTTCAGTGTCTGTTTTTGCACAACAAACTGCAAAAGGATTTGATAGTGCAGATAGAAATGAATTAATCAAAATAATAGATAATCTATTAGTGTTATATAGCAAAAAATTTTCCGATGAGGAAATTAAAAATTCTGGTAGCCAAGGTGTGATTGGGTATATTACGGTAAAAGCTGATGCTAACCAAGTTCAGAAAATTTATGCCGTTGCAAAAGAAAGTAAGTTAATTATTTTGCCAACCAATACAGAAGCCTCTACGATTAATCATCGGGGTATGTTTATTAGAAAATTAAGAGGACAATAAGGATGTTGACAACTAGAAAAAAATGGATCACTAAATTTATTGGTTTAGTATTAATCGGTTTATCGTATAACACATTTTCACAAACATTTAATTTGGAAAAAGGACAATCTCGGTTAATTAAATCAGATCAAAAAATTGATACGGTATTTGTTTCTTCGCCTAATGTAGCAGATTATGAAATTTTAGATGATCATAGTTTCATGATTTATACCAAGGAAGAAGGTAAATCAGAAGTTGTTGCATTTGATGAGCAGGGTAATCAAATTAAATCAGATACCATCAATGTCAATGACGCATTAAATAATATTGCAGATACAAATAGACAAATTAAAGCACGCTTTCCTAATAGCAAACTTTCCGTTAAGAAAGTCGGTAAGGCTTATATAATTGAAGGAGAAGCTATTTCAGAAAATGAACGTGATGAGATTAATCGTATTGTGGGGGCTTCATTGGGATCAAGTCCAAAAGTTACCGAATATAAATTGCAACATGCTACTGGTGGTGATGATAAAGTTTCGTTTTTAGATAAATATAGCTATGACGATGTAATCAATAATTCTCAAGTTGCGGATAATGTACAAATCAATGTGAAATTAACCGTGGTGGAAGTCAATAAAAAGTTTTCTGACGCGTTAGGAATTAATTGGAATAATCTACACGGTAATCTTCTCAACAACTTGGGTAAAAGTTTCTCTGGCAGTGGCGGTTTTAATGGGACAAATGGTGGAACCTTATCCCTTAATGCTGATGGGTTAAGTATTTTTATTAATGCGTTAGATAATCAGAACAATGGCAAAATTTTAGCTGAACCGAATGTTTCCATGTTATCGGGTGAGACAGCGGATATTTTAGTTGGGGGAGAACTTCCTTTTGCGCAACGAGATCGTGATGGTAATCCAACCATTATTTACAAAGATTTCGGGATTAAATTAGGGGTCGGTGCAAAATTACAAAAAGATAATCGCATTCGTTTGGCATTAGCTCAAGAAGTCAGTACGTTAGCAGGTAACTATCAGTATGATGGGATTGGTGCGATACCATTCTTTAATACACGTCGTTCTAAATCTACCTTTGAAATTGCGGACGGAGAAAGTTTTATTATTGGTGGTTTACTCAGCCAAGATGATATTGAAGGTTTATCTAAAATTCCTGTGCTAGGTGATATTCCTATTTTAGGATCTTTTTTCCGTAGTGCATCAACACAGCGTGAAAGCCGAGAGTTAGTGATTGTAGCAACGGTAAATTTAGTTAAGGCGGTTAACAGTGAGCAAATTGTTTATCCAACGTTTGAACAAACTGGCACCATGGAACGTTTTTTCCATGTTACCCCGTTGAAAAAAGTTTACCACCAAACACTTATCACTAATTTCTTAAAAGATGGAGGATTTATCCAATGAAAAGAATTTTAGCCGGATTATTTGTAAGCGTTTTCTATCAAGCTGCATTCGGACAGATGAATGAATTGGCAAAAGATATGGCAATAGTACAGCCAACGCAAAGTCAATATGCGATGCAATCTCAATTAGTTAATCGCCATATATTAGCGACTAATACTGATTTGGCAATACACAACGTCATTCGTGATGTAGTTCGAGATGTTGGGAGCGATAAAAGTAAAAATGTCAATATTATTTGGTCGGATTCATCGGCAAAACTTAGTGCTGAACATATTCAAAAAGCATTAATTGCGAAAGGCATTAAAAAAAATAATATTCATATAAAGAGTGTTAGCAAGGATCAGTTACTTTATCCGTTATATGTTGAAGTTGAACATAAAGGAATAAAGAAAACAAATTGCCGTTTTGATACGGCAGAAGATCATATGAGTTTTGATCCTTATAAGCCTTGTGCTACGAAAAATAATTATCGTATTCAATTGAAAAACTAATTGGGAAATTTATTACGGGTCAATTTATGTTGTTACTTGATAAAGAAAATGTTGTTACAGATAGTGCACGAAAAATTGTTATTCTATCTGAAAGAGAAAATATACAGACTTATGTTGCACAATTACTGCGTACTCGTGGTTTAGAACGAATTGAGATTATTGACAAAGATTTTTTAACTGACGATAAAATTACTTTTACGGTAGAAGAAACCGTAGGGGTTATCGCTGATATCCAAAATGAATCTGATGTTGCTATTCTTTCTGAACGTGTTAATGCTATTGTGCCACAAAATATATGGTGTTGCTTAATTGGGACATGTGATTCTATTTCTATTGCACAGAAATTATTGAATAAAAGTATTCTTTATTTTAATACTGATTCGCAATTAATTCAGATGGCAGAAAAGATTATTTCTGCCGGTGTTAATATTCCTCAGATTAGAAATACGATTAAAATTTGTGTATTAGGCTGTAAAGGCGGGATTGGCGCCAGTTTTATTAGTTCACATATAGCAAGTAATATTGTGGCAACCAAAAAAGTTCCTATTTTACTGGCACAGGGTTGCAATGGATCACAAGATTTAGATCTCTTATTTGATAAAAAAGTGCAAGGCGATATTGTTGAATATGAATCAAATTTGCATTTATTTAAAGGTGAACCACTAAGTTTAGACAGTACACTAAGCGAAAAATATAATTTTATTGTTTATGATCAACCTATTTTCAATGTACATCCAGAGCAATTTTCTGGTTTTTTTGAGTATAGCCATAATTTTGTGTTGGTGGTTGAGCGCCGTATTAGTTCATTGCGAGTGGCTAAACAATTCTTAGAACAATGTGAACGTATTCGTAATACCACTGGAAAATCAATTCGTACGTTTATTTGTGTTTCAGATACGTCTTTAGAAATATCTAAATTAATGGCAAAGTCAGATATTGAATCTTTATTAGGTTGTCCTGTTGATGCAGTTATACCATTTTTAAAGAAAACCGAAAGTCGCAATATTTTATCTGTAAATTTAAAACGAATTGGACAAAAAGAAATGCATACTTTGGTGATGAAAGTGCTTGGTACGATTTCACGTGTCTCATTCCGTAGTAATAAAAATAAAAGTTTGCTGTCTTCCATTATTCATTCTTTGACTAAATAAGGAGGTGAATTTCGATGTTAACAAAAAAACAGCAAGTCTTTTTTAGGAATGAGTTACTCAGTAATTTAGATATTGAGAAGCTTGATCAAATACAAGATGAAAGAGATAAAGTGATTGATGAACTCATGCAAATTGTATATCAAGTTTCTGATGTTCATCACCTTTATATTACGTCAGTAGATGCCCGTTTTATGGCGGAAATCATTGCTGATGAAATTGATGGTTATGGACCAATGCGAGAATTAATGGCTGATGACACGGTTAATGATATTTTAGTTAATGGTCCCAACGATATTTGGATAGAACGTGCAGGTTTGTTGGAAAAAACCGATAAATCCTTTATTGATAACGATCAATTAACGGATATTGCAAAACGTTTAGTAGCAAGAGTAGGGCGTCGTATTGATGATTCTTCTCCCTTGGTAGATTCACGTTTGCCTGATGGAAGTCGTTTAAATGTGGTTGTTCAACCAATTGCATTAGATGGGACATCTATTTCTATTCGTAAATTTAGTAAATCGAAAAAATCACTGCAAGAATTAGTAAATTTCGGTTCCATGTCACGAGAAATGGCTAATTTTTTGATTATCGCTGCAAGATCTCGAGTGAATATTATTGTGTCAGGTGGTACGGGATCGGGTAAAACGACGTTGTTGAATGCCCTGTCTAATTATATTTCACCGCAAGAACGTGTTATTACATTGGAAGATACTGCTGAATTACGTTTAGAACAACCGCACGTTGTTCGTTTAGAAACACGTTTAGCAGGTGTTGAACATACTGGAGAGATCACGATGCAAGATTTGGTGATTAATGCGCTGCGTATGCGACCAGAACGTATCATTGTGGGGGAATGTCGTGGTGGTGAAGCATTTCAGATGTTACAAGCGATGAATACTGGACACGATGGTTCCATGTCAACTTTGCACGCAAACAGCCCGAGAGATGCTTTAGCCCGTTTAGAAAGTATGGTGATGATGTCGAATGCTTCACTTCCACTTGAAGCAATTCGCCGTAATATAGCTTCTGCGGTGAATATTATTATTCAAGCCACTCGTTTAAATGACGGTTCAAGAAAGATTGTTAATATTACTGAAATAATGGGTATGGAAAATGGGCAAATTATATTGCAGGACATTTTCAACTTTGAACCAAGTCAATACCGTGATAAAGACGGTAAAATTATCGGAAAATTTATTTGTCATGGCTTATTGAAGCGATCAATTGTTGCACAAAATGCACAGATATTCAATTTAAGTTCAGAGTTGGCGGGTATTTTTGGGGAAATGGAATGAGTATTCTATATTACTTAATACTAGCCTTTGGTATATTATTATTTATTTATACCGCAACAATTTTCTTTTCTGCGCGCAAGAAAATTAATCAACGTAATATTTCATTTAAGACATTTATTAATTTTATTCAAACAGTGAAATCAAAATTAGTATTATGGAAATATTATTTTGTCTCTGGCAATAATAAGAATCTAACTAGAAATATTCTAATTACATTCAGTGTATTTTTTATTATTTATTACTTAAATTATGAATTTATTAAATTGGATAGACTTGTTTTTGTTGGACTTTTCTTAATCCTTTTTATTCTTTTTATTTGGAAAAAAGGACAACGTCATAATAGAAAAGTGTTTGAAGAAATGTTTCCTGAGGTAATACAAATAATGAACTCAGCAACGTCTTCAGGAGCGGGTTTATTGCAAGCATTAGGACATTGTGGCAGAGATATTCCGGGACAATTAGGTGATGAATTTAAAATTATTCATAAACGTTTGTCGATTGGTGAAGATGCTTATTCAGTTTTTAACGATAGCTATAACCGTTATCCCTATAAAGAGTTCTATTTTTTTATTACGATTATTCGTATTAATCTTGATAAAGGAGGTCAAATGCGGGAAGTTATTTCTCGATTAGGTCGAGTGATTGCAGACAGTAAAAAAATGGAAAAGAAAAAGAAAGCAATGACATCGGAAGCTCGTATGTCAGCTATGATTGTAGGCGCTTTCCCAGTAATATTTTTTATTATTATGAAATTTACTATGCCGGATAATTTTGATTATGTGATTGATGATCCAAACGGTCGTATTATTCTTTATTACGTACTTGGCAGTGAAATTTTTGGTATGTCCATTATTTGGTGGTTAATGAGGAAGTCAACATGACATTGAACGTATTTTTATACTATTTCGCATTAACATTATTTGGAATGATTTTATTATTCGTTGCCTTTTCTACTAAGAAGAAATTAGAACGAAATAAAGAATATATTTCAGGTGAAAAACCAAAAGAGAAAGATAATACAGAAACTCAGCAAGGTCAAAATAAACAACAACTTGAGCTAGAACTATTATTAATAAATAATAATACGCTGCTTAAGATATTAGGGATTTTTGATAAGAATTTAAAACTTAAGTTATTATTAACATTCTTTTTATTCGGTGTTTATTATCTTTTTAACCTACAAGATGATTTAATTACATTAGTATTGGCAGGAGCAGGGATATTTGTTTTTGTTATTCTTATTCCAGGGATGACAACCAGTTCAGTATTAAAAAGAAAAGTAAAGAAAATCATGGCAGATTTGCCGGGATTTGTTGACCTTGTGGCTGTCTGTGTACAGACGGGGATAAGTATTGATGCAGCGCTAAAACGTGTTGCAAGCGATTTTGAAGTATTAAATCCTGATCTTACTTATGTGATGTTACGTATTATTCGGAAATCTGAAATTACCGGTCTTAGTGCAGCTTTACAAGATCTAGCAATTTCTTTACCGACTAAAGAAATTCGTATGTTTTGTACTGTATTGCAGCAAAGTCTTAATTTTGGTTCTTCAATTTATTCGCATTTAACGCAATTATCTGCCGATATTCGAGAGATGCAATTGTTAGAAATAGAAGAAAAATTAGGCACACTAGCTGCCAAAATGAGTATTCCATTAATTGTTTTTATTATGTTTCCAATCGTTATTTTAATTTTAGCACCAGGTGCAATGAGGGTATTTCCAAATGTATTTTAATTTAATTAAAAAAGTATTATTTTTAGGTTTCGTTGTTTCTTTAACGGCTTGTGCAAACTTCAATAAACCGTTAACTGCAGAGAATTTTGATGCAAAAGAAAAACTTTATGAAAGCACAAGAAATTATGGTGGATTAATTTCGCTTTACCGTGATTCATTAAAAATAAACGATGATCCAAATGTGCGCTATAAATTAGCAAATAGTTATTACATAAAAGGGGATAATCAATCTTCTATATTATATTTAACACCTTTATTAAACTCGCAAAGTCCTTTAGCCACTCAAGCGAGTATTTTACAGATTAAAAATTTAATTCAACTACAACAATATCCTCAAGCGATTTCGATTGCCAATGCGATGCTTCAGCAAGATTCGAGAAATGCGGAAACTTATAATTTACGTGGTATTGCTTTCGCACATATGGGGCGTTTATCTGATGCTCAAGAGGATATGGGAAAAGCAAGAGAATTTTTTCTTAACGATGTTACAGCAATTAATAATATAGCAATGTTAAGCATTATTAATAATGATTACCGTAATGCAGTGGATCTCTTACTTCCGCAATATTTAAATGGAGTGAAAAATCAACGATTAATTCATAATCTCGTTTTTGCTTTAGTTAAAAACAATGATACAGATTATGCTTTAGATATTATTCGTAAAGAGCGTTTAAATACATCGCCGGATGATCTGATTGCAGCATTAAAAAAGGCAGAAAAAATCACCGCACATGAATAATCAAAATGATAAAAAGGTTAATTTATGATAAAGAATTTAAAGAGAATGCTAGTAAACCCTAATGGGGTTTCTAGTATAGAATTTTCGATCACAATTGGTGTTTTCTTTTTTGTGGTGTTTATGATTTTTGAATTGTGTCGCTTAGCAGTTATTTCTGCCTATTGGGATTTAGCCATTGCGGAGAGTGTGAGAATAGTTAAAAACCAACAGGCACCCAATAATGATTATGCGACCTTGTTTAAAAAGACGTTATTGGAGCAACGTCAAAGTTTAGAAAGTGCAACCATCGGTTTATTAGCGGAACATCGTAATTCATTAGAAGTAGAAGTGAAATATGTAGATAGTGTTGAGCATTTAGCTAATCAAAATTTTATACAATCAGAAGTTACACAAAATAAACAGACATCTACTTCGATAGGTCGCAATGCAGCATTGGCATTATACATATTGAAATATAATTATAGTCCTATTGTGCCACTGCCGTTTTTGCCGACAAGTTGGACGAATCATTTATTAGAAAGAAAAATTGTAATGGTACAAGAATATGAAAGATCGAAATTTGACTACACGAATTAAATTTTTTTCTAGCAATGAAAAAGGCTCGGTCGCTATTGAGTTTGTTCTTATCATGATCGTGTTGGCTTTTATCTTTGCTTTTATGGCAGATTTAGTTTTTATGCGTTCAAGTCTAGGTAAATTAGATAATGCTTCTTATTCATTAGTGAATGTATTGCGCGAACGCCGGCAATTGTATGATGAGACAATTTCAGGTAGTAAAACAATAACAAATAGCGATCTAGTTACTTTTCGGAAATTAGCATCACAAATTCTGTATGGAGATAATAGCCATGACAATGATGTGATAATTGTTTTGGAACAGCTAACTTTTACGGGGGAAACACCAATTTTACCGCATACAAAATTAGGAGATGATAGCAAATGTCCTCCAGCTACATCATTAGATAAGTTAAAAGACTTATCACCTCGTTCAGAGATTAACGGTGAACGGAAAATTCCACTGTATCAAGTAACGGTTTGTATGAATATTGGTAGTGGTTTATTTAGAGCCTTATTAGCGAAAGATAGTACTAAATTAGACGGAATGTTACGTTCTAGTTCTTTAGGCGTGTCTCGTTAATAATTATATAAGAGATTTTATGATGAAAAAGATATTTTATTTTGCTAAACCAGGGTATAACACCTTGTTTCAGTTTTATAAAAATGAAAGTGGTGTTTATACCGTTATGATGGGAATACTTTCTTTTGTTTTACTTGGGTTAATTGCTTTTGCGGTAGATGGCTCAGGTCTCTTATTAGATAAAGCCCGTTTTGTGCAAGGTATGGAACAGGCAAGTTTAGCTTTGGTGACAGAAAATAATGCTAATAGACAAAATCCAAAACATTACGATGTTACACGTCAGCCAAGTGATAGTCTTGATCCTAAAGAAAAATTAATGGAGCAGCAAGATAAGCGTAATAAAGAATTAGTTTCGGGGATTGTACGTAGTTATTATTTAGGTAATACTTACCGTCCGAATAATCAAGAAGTTAAAGATCAATATGATTATTATTGTGGCACGATTAATAACGATTTAGGGGCGAATTCTAAAACCGTAGCTTGTTATGTGAGTGGTAATTTTGACCGCCCATCTTGGATCTATTTAAAAGATCAACCTTTATCTTTTGCAAAAGTAAACAATATTTCTTCTGGTGCAATTTATGCACAGAAAAATCTTGATGAAGTTGCGCCATTGGATTTAATGTTGGTGAGTGACTTTAGTGGTTCTATGAATTCTGATGTTAATAATAGAGAAACATATCTATATAATAATTCTAAGTTAGCGATTCTTAAAGATGTGGTAGAATCTATTGGTAATGATTTATTAGATGTATCAAAAGCCGAAAGAGAAAATCGAAATATTAGTCCGTTTAATCGTATAGGTTTTACAGCCTTTGCTTTGGGAGCACAACAAAAAAACAATACAGGTTATTGTTATTTACCTTTCTCTTTTAAGGGGCGCTCTAGTAAATTACCTCTTTCAAATCGAACAAACTTTTATGAGCTTGTTTCTTATATTAATAATAATGTGGATTTATCTGCAACAATTAATAAAATTGCTTCTTTTAACGGTACTGATATTTCATATTCGGTTAGTTTTTCAAAAAATGACTTTTGTTTAAAAGATAATGACAATCATTCTACAACAGATTTTTGGTTTACTAAGGAACAGCATTCTACTTTGAATGATAAGTTTCGTAGTTTAAAAGCTAATGGTGCGACATTAAGTAGTTCAGGCTTATTGATAGGGGCGAATTATTTAATGGATAAAAATAATGATCCAGAAGCACAGCCAGCAAAATTAAAAACGAATACACAACGTATTCTCTTAGTATTATCTGATGGGAGAGATGAAATTACATCTTATGCCGAAACTTCAATCACAACAACCATAGATCTTATTAATCACGGACTTTGTGAGAAAGTGAGACAAAAATTGGATTCTTTACAAGATGCTAGTTATACCACACGTCCAACAAGAATTGCTTTTGTCGCTTTTGGCTATGAACTTTTACCCGATCAGAAAACAGCATGGAAAAAATGTGTTGGTGCTGATTATTACGAAGCGAGCAATAAACAACAACTTCTTAATACTTTCCGTCAAATTGTGGGTATAGAAGAAGAAGTGGGACATTCATTGAGTGAGAAACCTACCTTTAACAAGAACTAAAAATTATTTTTGTTTCCCAAAAACACAGTAGTCTTTGGGAAACTTTTTTATTTTCTTATTCTTTATTGTGTATTATGTTAAAAAAAATTCGTTGTTATTTAGAAGCTAGATTATTCTATATTTGGTTACTTTTCTTTTCTGCTTTAACAGTCTTTATTTCTCCAGAAAGTACCATTCATTATGCGATTGTTAGTACTTATCTTGTTTATTATTTAGTTTATGCCGTAAATAGAAAGTTATTCTTTTGGCTGGTAGGTTTTATCACTATTACATTATTTTTATATTACCCGGTAGATTTACGTTATGGATCATTAAATTCAGGAATTGTTGCTGCCTTTATTGAAACCAATATGGATGAGTCTTTATCGTTTCTTCAACAGTTGAAAATATCAAATTTTTTTATACCACTAATATTTGTTTTTTCTGCATTTATTTTATTTAGAGTGGAGAAATATAATAAACCCACTGATAATAAAAAAATATTGCATAGCATTTTATTTTTAATATTATTATTTAGTATTCTTTGGTTGCCGACAAAATTATATGTTAAGCAACTAGATGGATTAGAAGATACCGCTTGGAGTTTAACCAATACTCCCGTAAATGTTATTGCTTTCTATACTAATATTTATGAAAGTATTAATAGCTATTATAATGAGAAAAATGAACTAGAAAATTTAATAAACATACCTTCCCCATGGCAGCTATCTTCCGTACAACCTAAATATAAAAATTATGTTCTGATTATTGGTGAAAGTGTCCGACGAGATTGGGTATCAACCTATGGTTTTCATTTACCAACCACGCCATTTTTAGATCAAACTAAGGGGTATATTAATAGTGGTTATATTTCTGCCGCCCCAGCGACTTATCATTCTTTACTTTATTCTTTATATTTGAAAGATCAAAAAACTAAAAAAGTCAATTATGCGTATAATATTATTACCTTAGCGAAAGCGGCAAATTTTAAAACTATTTGGCTATCAAACCAAGGTAGTATGGGAAAATATGATACTATTGCTAGTCGCATTGGTGCTTCAGCGGATGTACATCTTTTTACTAAAAAAGGAGCATTTAATACAAGTTATGTCGATGACGATAAGTTACTTGAAATGTTTGCCGCACAAATGAATCAAACAGCCACAGAAGGAAATCGATTGTTTGTATTACATCTTATGGGATCCCATGCAAAATTCTGCGATCGGGTGAATGATAAAGTAACTATTGATTTTGTTAATAAGTCCCTTTCCTGTTATGCTAGTAGTATATTAAAAACGGATGCTCTGATTGAAAATGTGGTTGCCTTATTGAAACAGCAACAGCAACGTTATTCATTGATTTATTTTTCTGATCATGGTTTATCTTATATTAATAAAGAAGACAAAAATGAATTAAGTTTAACCCATGGAAGTGAGTTTAAACAGAATTACGAAGTGCCATTCTTTAAATTATCCAGTGATGATACGCACAGAAAAATAGTGAATGTGCAACGTAGTGCAATGCATTTTATGTATGGTTTTGCACAATGGTTAGGCATTCAAGCCCAAGAACTGAATACAGATTATGATTTCTTTTCGGAGAAAAATGATACAGATATTAAGGTCTTTAATTTTGAAAAAGAAGTACCTTTTGCGGAATTAAAAGAAGATAAATTACCTGTGTATAAATAATAAAATATAATAAACTGCCCTGTTAAACAAGGCAGTTTTGAAAGCAACTATTTTACTATGCTTGTTGGGCTTTCACCGCAGCTACTGCCACCATATTAATAATGCGACGAACAGAAGATTTTGATGTCAAAATATGAGCCGGTTTTTTGATACCCATTAAAATTGGACCGATAGTAATCGGGGTATGCGTACCTTGCAATAAGTTTAAACTAATACGAGCCGATTCCATATTTGGCATAATTAATAGATTTGCCGCTCCTTTTAATGGACTGTCTGGCATTATTTCGTTACGTAAACTTTCGGTTAATGCCACATCACAATGCATTTCGCCATCAATGATTAGAGTTGGATCTAATTGATTAACTAATCGTAAAACTTGACGCATTTTCACCGCACTTGGGTGATCAGATGAACCATAGTTAGAATGTGAAATTAATGCCACTTGGGGTTCAATACCAAAGCGGCGAACTTCTTCAGCGGCCATTAAGGTAATTTCTGCCAATTCTTCTACATCTGGATCTGTATTTACGAAGGTATCAGCTAAGAATAAGTTACGATCAGCAAGCACTAAACCATTTACTGTAGCAGGTACTTTTACATTATCTTTAACACCTACAATTTCGGTTAATAAACTCAAACTGGATGAATAAGTACCAACTAATCCACATAACATAGCATCTGCATAATCTAATTCTAATAATGCTGAACCGATAGCTGCTGAGTTATTCATCATACGGCGTTTTGCCATGGCAGCGGTAACGCCATTGCGTTTCATTTTGTTATGATACAAGCTCCAGCATTTTTCAAAGATTTCTGGATTATCGGTACTTAACACATCAAAATCTTTACCTACTTCAATTTTTAAACCCAGTTTTTTGATTTTTTGTTGGATAACATCATTACGACCCACTAACACTGGGTAAGCAATACCAAGACCAGAAATTTCTTGTACTGCGTGTAAAATACGAGTTTCTTCACCATCCGCTAATAAGACCCGTTTTTTGTCTTTTTTCGCTTGGTCAAACACAGGTTTCATAAACAAATTGGTTTTGTAAACGAATTGCGTTAATGTTTCTAAATAAGCGTCCCAATCAGTAATTGGACGAGTTGCCACACCGCTATCCATTGCCGCTTTCGCTACCGCTGGAGCAATACGCACGATTAAGCGTGGATCGAATGGTTTTGGAATAATATAATCAGGACCGAAAGACACTTCGTTGCCACCATAAGCCGAAGTAACGACTTCATTTTGTTCTGCAAGAGCAAGATCTGCAATAGCATGCACTGCCGCCATTTTCATTTCTTCATTAATGGTGGTCGCACTTACATCTAATGCACCACGGAAAATGAATGGGAAACAAAGCACATTGTTGACTTGGTTAGGATAGTCAGAACGACCTGTACATACAATCGCATCGGCACGAGCCGCTTTGGCTTCAGGTGGAGTGATTTCAGGATCAGGGTTTGCTAATGCCAAAATCAATGGACTGGCTGCCATGGATTTTACCATTTCAGCAGTCAATAAGCCTTTGGCGGAACAGCCTAAGAAAATGTCCGCATTTTCAATCACATCGCCTAATGAACGTGTGCCGTTATCATCAATGGCATAGAGTTTTTTAGTGTCGTCCATACGGTCATCACGGTTTTTGTAGATTACCCCTTTAGAGTCGCAAACCACGATATTTTCCCGTTTCATGCCAAGTGAAACCAATAAATTCAAACACGCAATAGAGGCGGCACCTGCACCTGATGCGACTAAACGCACGTCTTCAATTTTTTTACCCACAATACGTAAACCGTTTAACACAGCCGCCGAGCTGATAATCGCTGTACCGTGTTGGTCATCATGGAAGACAGGAATGTGCATACGTTCACGTAATTTTTGCTCTATATAGAAACATTCAGGGGCTTTAATATCTTCAAGGTTAATCCCCCCAAAAGTTGGCTCAAGGGAGGCAATGATTTCCACTAATTTATCGGGATCTTTTTCATCAATCTCAATATCAAACACATCTACACCAGCGAATTTTTTAAATAACACGCCTTTCCCTTCCATTACAGGCTTACCTGCTAACGCCCCGATATTACCTAACCCAAGTACCGCCGACCCGTTAGAAATCACCGCAACTAAATTGCCTTTAGACGTATAACGATAGGCTTTGGCGGGATCCGCTTGAATATCTAAACATGGTTCCGCAACACCTGGTGAATAGGCAAGCGCTAAATCTCGTTGAGTGGCTAGTGATTTGGTTGGAGTAACTTCAATTTTTCCAGGTTTTGGAAATTCGTGAAAATCTAAAGCAGCTTGACGTAAATCTGACATAGTTTTGATCCTTTTTATTGTGATTAATGAAACAAATAATTTGCCATTATAAAACAAAATCAAATAAAAAAATGTGATATAAGGCAAATTTTTGCAATAAATTGTCAGGGGGAAATGAGGTAATAGAAAAGCTCGGGGGGAGAATTTGTTATTTGGGCTAGGGGAATACCCCTAACCTAAATAGAAGTTAAGCCATTTCTGTCAATAAATCTGGATGTTTATCCAAAATTTTTAATAATTTAATTAATGCTACTGGTGGTGTGGCTTTTCCTGTTTCATAACGAGAAAATGCAGTTACGCCACCACCAAAAATAGCACCAGCTTGCCGTTGATCTAATTTTAATTTTTTACGAACACGTTGAATATAAAGCGGATCGGCTAATGTCGCATTAACCTGTTTATTAAATTCAATCATCGTTTCTGAAACACGTTGAGCATCAATAGGGTCAACTAATACTGAATCGCAATGACTACAATATTTACCTGAAACCGCAGGAATAACGGTTTTTTGTCCTTTGTAAGTATAAGACATATCACGTACATCTTGAATATACTCACCTGTGTTACATTCTATACATTTCATCCTTATAGCTCCTTAAATGAAACAATTAATACTTCATCAATTACAGTTAACTTGAGATAAATATTGCCATATTCCGTATTGGGGCGATAAACATCTTGCCAAATAGTATGATTAGCATAGGTCGTCATACTTTTATAAAAATCGGCAGGCGTTAACGCATTCACAATCTCGATCATTGTATTATGGTCAATTCCCATTTGAGCTGCACCAACCAAAGCAGACTGGGTTTGTGTGTATTTACCTTGAGCAATAAGCTCTTTGACTTTTTCAAGTTTACAATGTGGCGTTCGTTTTTCCATTTGGTTTAGAAGTAATTTATCTATTTGCTATATTTTAATCTATTAGATAAATTTTACAAGAGAAATATTCAACGCTTTTATTGTAAAAAAGAAAATTTGTGATCCAGCTCACAAATTCAACAAAAAGTGCTTTTTTTAGTTGATGTTTTCTTGTATTGTCTTTTTAAATTAAATCGAAACGTTTCGATTTAATTTGTGTCACATAATCTCTCATATTGGAGCGTACAAAATGAGTAAAAATCTAATCAAAATAGTCTTAGCCACTTCCGTTCTGTTTTCTGCAAGTGCTTTCGCTAATTATCCTGAAAAACCAATCACAATCATTGTTCCTTGGGCAGCTGGTGGTAATACAGATACTATTGCTCGTCTTGTTGCAAAAGGATTGCAGGAAGAATTAGAAACTAATGTTAATGTTATTAATCGTACTGGTGGTAGTGGCGTTGTCGGACATAATGCCATTAAAACAGCAAAACCTGATGGCTATACTTTAGGGGTTGTGACAGTTGAGATTGCATTAATGCATCATCAAAAAATGACAGATTTAAACTATAAAAACTATACACCAATTGTTCGTTTGGGCGTTGTGCCTGGTGGTGTGCAAGTAGGTAAAGATTCTCCATATAAAGATATTAATGAACTCTTGACAGCGATTAAAGAAAACCCAGGTAAATTAAAAGCATCGGGTAGTGGGTTAAATTCCATTTGGCATTTAAATTTATTGGGCATATTAAGAAGTGCTAATTTACCAACGGATGCAGTGAAATTTGTACCATCACAAGGGGCGAGTGCTGCGTTACAAGAACTTGTTTCTGGTGGTATTGATTTTGTTACTTCATCACCAGGTGAAGCTCAAAGTATGACCGATGCTGGAATGGTAAGACATTTAGCGATTACGACACCGACTAAAAGTGAGCTTTATTCAGATATTCCTGTATATCAAGAGGCAACATCATATAAATGGAGTTTAAATGGATGGAATGTATTAACAGCACCACAAGGATTACCTGATGATGTAAAACAAGCCTTAACTAAAGCTATGGAAAAAGTTTATGCTTCAGGGGAATTGCAAAAATTTGCTAATAAACAAGGCTTTGAAGCGAGTGCGTTATATGGTGCTGAATTAGAGCAATTTATGGCAGATGAAGATAAAAAATTCGGTGAATTATTGTCTGCTGAATAATGTGGAGAATAGCCCCTTTAGGGGCTATTGAAATATATGATTAGATTACTTACCCCTGTTATATTGCTTATTTTTGGATTAATCATATCAGGATATAGTTATTATACTTATGGTGATTTTTCTGATTATGGAGCAGCATTTTATCCAACAATTATTGGGTTTTTAGTTTCTTTCTTTGGTCTGATTGATTTTATTATGGAAGTAAAACTACGAGATAAATATATTTTTCAGAGTTTTGATTGGTTACAAGATGGTAAAGTGATTCTTGCTATTTCTGTTATTGTATTGTTTTACTTATTTTCTTCAGAATATGTAGGTTTTATTCTAAGTGTGGCAATAATTTTGAATGTATTAACACAACCATTTTTAGAAAAGAATAGGCTATTTATTGGCAGTTTACTCTTTCTTTTGTCAATCGGTATCTATTTCTTATTTGCAAAAGTGTTGTTAGTGGGACTTCCTAGCGGAATGTTATTTGAATAGTAGGTAGCTATGGATATTTTAATAAATGCTTTTTCTTACATTGATCTCAATGCTATTTTAGCTATTTTAGGTGCTGGTCTATTTGGGTTGTTTGTTGGAGCAATCCCTGGTTTGACGGCTACAATGGCAGTTGCTTTAATGGTGCCTTTCACTTTCTTTATGGATCCTATTCCAGCTTTAGCCTTAATGATTTCTGTTGGAGCGTCATCAATCTATGCTGGTGATATTCCAGGGGCATTGTTAAGAATACCAGGTACACCAGCTTCTGCCGCTTATGTGGATGATAGTTATCGTTTAGTTAAACAAGGAAAAGTGAATTTTGTTTTAGGACTTGGTCTATTAAGTTCGGTAATTGGTGGTGTGATTGGTTCAATAATTTTGGCTGTGAGTGCCCCTTATTTAGCAAAATTCGCTTTGAAATTTAGTTCCTTTGAATACACTTGGTTGTCATTATTAGGATTAAGTTGTGCAACGTTGATTGCTGGCAAATTTGTCACTAAAAGTTTGTTGACGTTGTTATTTGGTATATTGATCTCAACCATTGGTTTTGATGAATTTACAGGGCAGGCACGTTTTACTTTTGGTCTAGTTTCATTATATGAGGGAGTAAGTTTTATTCCTGCAATGATAGGTTTATTTGCTATTTCAGGAGCCATTGAATATTATGCGAATAGATATAAATTAACATCTAATGTAGATATTTCTGAGTTAGAAAATAATAAAAGCTCATTAAATCTATTTAAGGGACTTGCCAACCCCTTAAGTCAGAGAAAATGGAGTATTTTACGCAGTAGTATCATTGGAACGACTATTGGTGCATTACCAGGTGCGGGAGCGGATATTGCCGCATGGATTTCTTATGCTATTTCTAAAAAAACATCAAAAACGCCCGAGTTATACGGAAAAGGTTCACAAGATGCGATTATTGACGCATCAAGTAGTAATAATGCGAGTCTTGCTGGTAGTTGGATACCGTCATTAGTTTTCGGTATTCCTGGCGACTCAGCAGCGGCGATTATTATTGGCGTACTTTATATGAAAGATATGCAACCAGGTCCATCATTATTTTTGTTCCAACCAGATAAATTATATGCGGTGTTTATTTTATTTTTCATTGCCAATATTGCATTAATTCCTTTGGCATTAATTGTGGTTAATTTCTTAAAGAAAATTATTCAAATCAATAAAGATATTCTTTATCCAATAGTAATTATATTTAGCATTGTAGGATCTTATGCAATTAATAATTCCCCTGAAGCCGTAGTCGTTATGTTGCTTATGGGCGTTATTGGATATTTCTTACAAAAAAATCATTATCCAATTTCACCGATTATTTTAGGTATGATTTTAGGACCAATGTTAGAGAGAAATTTATTATCTTCTTTAACAAAATCAGATGGTAGTTTGCTTGCTTTTGTAGAAAGACCCGTTTCAGCCGTTTTAGCTTGCTGTTTCTTATTAGTGGTGATTTTACAAATTAAAGGCATTGTGAAAAATTTTAGTGAAAAATAATTAATTTGGAGAAAATTATGGAAATTCAAGGCATTATCCCTGTTATGCTTACCCCATTTACTACAAACAATGAAGTAGATTATGATGGCTTAAGAAAACTGACAGATTGGTATATTGATAATGGAGCAGATACATTATTTGCCACTTGTCAATCCAGTGAAATCCTTTATCTTTCACTGGAAGAAAAAATCAAAATAACGCAAACTGTTATCGATCAAACTAAAGGTCGTATTCCTGTGGTCACTTCAGGGCATACTGGTGCAACGTTTGATGAACAAGTGGCAGAATTGCAGGCAATGTATGATACAGGTGCGGATGCGGTGATATTAATTACTAATCGTTTAGATCCAAATAATGAAGGAACTGCGATTTTAAAAGCAAATTTTGAAAAATTATTATCTGCGTTACCAAAAGATATAACTTTAGGATTATACGAATGTCCTGTACCTTATCGCCGTTTATTAACCGATGAAGAAATTACATATTTTGCTGGTTTTAATAATATAGTGGTGCTAAAAGATGTTTCTTGTGATTTAGCCACTGTTAAACGCCGACTTGAATTAACCAAAAACAGTAAATTAAAAATTGTGAATGCGAATGCGGCGATTGCATTTGATGCAATGAAAGCAGGTTCTCAAGGATTTTCAGGGGTATTTAATAATATTCACCCTGATTTATATGCTTATTTGTATAAAAATAAAGAAAGCCAAGATCCTATCATTCAGGAATTAGCCCATTTCCTTGCGATTTGTGGGGCAGCCGAAAGTTTTGGTTATCCAAATTTTGCTAAATTAATGCACGTTAAAATTGGCACATTCAAACATTATGGCTCTCGAGTGATTCCAGCAGATATTAAAGAAAAATATTGGGCGGTGGAAGAATTGCTTGATCATATTATGCAAGGATCTGATCTATATCGTAGAAAAATTAAATAATATTATCATTTAAGGTTATTTATGAAAAAAACACTCACTATCCTAGGCAGCATCAACGCCGATCATGTTATTTCTGTTCCCCACTTCGCCAAACCTGGTGAAACCCTTACAGGACATCACTACCACATTGCTTACGGTGGCAAGGGGGCAAATCAAGCGGTGGCAGCGGCAAGGTTAAGTGATGAACATACCCAAGTGAATTTTATCGGCTGTATTGGTGATGACGACCTTGGTCGCACAATGAAAAATGCCTTTGAACAAGACGGCATTAACACCCAATTTATTCATCAAATCGCCCACCAAACCACAGGGATTGCGATGATTCAAGTGGCAGCGAGTGGCGAAAATAGTATTGTGATTTCTGCTGGAGCGAACGGTTGTTTAGATGAAAATATTGTCGAGCAAAGCCGCAGCCAAATTGAGCAAGCCGATCTTCTATTAATGCAACTGGAAACACCGTTGCCAGCCGTGATCAAAGCTGCTCAAATCGCTAAAAATAACGGCGTAAAAGTGGTGCTAAACCCTGCTCCAGCACAAAAATTGCCTGATGAATTATTGGCAAATTTAAATATGATTACCCCCAACGAAACTGAAGCAGAAATTCTGACTGGGGTGAAAGTCACCGACCTTGAAAGTGCGGTGAAATCTGCCGAAATTTTTCATCAAAAAGGCATTGAAACCGTATTGATTACGCTAGGGTCAAAAGGCGTATTCGTCAGCCATCAAGGACAACAAGAAATCGTAGCAGGTTTTAAAGTCAACGCCGTTGATACCACCGCCGCTGGGGATACCTTCAATGGGGCATTTTTAATTGCGTTACTAGACGGCAAACCGTTACAAGATGCCATTCGTTTTGCTCACGTAGCAGCAGCGATTAGTGTTACCAGGGAAGGGGCACAGCCGTCTATTCCGACGAGAGCAGAAACGTTGGATTTTTTAAAATCGATTTAGGGCTTGTTTATCTTTCCATTATCGTTGTAGAATATCATTTAATGATACATAAGGGGATAGGAAGATGAGATTACAAGTGAAAAACTGGGGAAATAGTAAAGCTATTCGACTGCCTAAAGATTTTACCCAAGCAATGAATTTAGAAACAGGGGATTTTCTCGAATTAGCGAAAATTGATGATCAAACCATAAAATTTGTTGTGGTGCCAAATAAACCTAAGCAAAAAAGATTAACTTTAGCTGAACGTATTGCGATGACCGCTTTAGACAGCTTACCTGTTTGTGCAGAATGGGATACTATTGAACAAGTTGGGGGAGAGATTTAAATGCCAAGAGCGAGTTTATTTCAGCGTGGGGATATTATTATGGTTTGTTTAAATCCCGTGATCGGTAAAGAAATACAAGGAGAATATCGCCCAGCGTTGGTGTTGAGTAGCCGTGATTTTCATCAATTAGGCTTTATGATGATTGCACCGATTACACAAGGAAACGCTGAACTTGCTCGTGAAAATGGATTTGCCGTTACCCTAAGTGGAACAGGTTGCAAAACGCAAGGGGTTGTGGTGGCTTATCAAGCTAGGGTGATTGATTTTAGAAACAGGGGAGCAAAGAAAGTTGAAACAGTGCCAGATTATGTCTTATCTGAAGTGCAAGATATTGTTGAAGCCATTCTAAAAGATTAAATGTTATGGCAACAATGAAAGACATCGCTCGCATTGCGCAGGTTTCCACATCTACTGTGTCATTAGTCATTAACAACGCCCCTAATGTCAGCCCAGCAATGCGATCTAAAATAATGGCGGTGGTAAACGATCTGAATTACAAACCGTCAGCCCTTGCTCGTAGCCTAAAAGTCAAAGAAACTCGCACCATTGGCATGCTCGTCACTACCAGTGATAACCCATTCTTTGCAGAAGTTGTGGCGAATGTAGAGCGTTATTGTAATCGATTGAATTACAATCTGATTTTATGCAATACTGATGATGATCCACGACGCCTAGAAAAAAATATCCAAACCTTGATTCAAAAGCAAGTAGATGGTTTATTGTTAATGTGTACCGAAAGCCACTTTCAAGCAAACCCCTTAAATTTAACTTTGCCTTGCGTGATTATGGACTGGTGGCCGACAGAACTCAATGCAGATAAAATCCTTGAAAATGCCGAATTTGGTGGCTATCTTGCGACAAAAACCTTAATTGAACATCATCATCAAAAAATTGGCATTATCACAGGAAGCCTAAAAAAACCGTTGGCACAAAACCGTTTAAAAGGCTTTAAACAGGCGTTAACAGAATATAATTTGCCATTGAATGAAAAATGGGTTATTGAAAGCCATTTTGATTTTAATGGCGGCATTTGGGGAATGGAGCAGTTGCTCAGCCAAAAGGAACGCCCAACGGCGGTGTTTTGTTGTAGTGATACCATCGCCCTTGGTGCTTATCAAGCCTTGTGGAGAGCTGGGTTATCTGTGCCACAGGATATGTCTATTATTGGTTATGATAATATCGCCCTTGCCCAATATCTTAGCCCACCGCTCACCACCATTCATCAGCCAAAAAATCGCTTGGCAGAAATGGCGGTGGATACGCTTTTGCAACGGATAAAAAATGCGGATAAAAATTACCGCACTTTGATGTTGGAGCCGAGCTTGGTTCTGCGAGAATCCATAGCAAAAGTGCGGTGATTTTTTAAGAAATTTTGTAACTTGCGGCTAATTCTTCCACGCTATCCACAGCCTTATATTCCAAATCAGGATAATCCACTTTCAACGCAGCAAAATTATGTTCTGCATAGGTGATTTTGAGATCTTCGGTTGAACGCAATTTGCTGCGATCGATTCCAGCTTGAATCCCTTTGCCTGTATTTTTGGTTTCTGCCACAAAATAAATTTTATTTTGTCCTTTAAACACCACCGCCCAATCGGGATTATAATTGCCTAACGGTGTTGGAATTTTAAAACGTTCGGGCAATTTAAAATAAAACTGCACATCATCGCTACTTTCGCAATGTTGGGCAAAACGGTATTCAGTTTGCGAATCTAAGGCAATATAATCATCATAAATTGTCTTGCTGGAATCCTTGACCTTAAAGCTATATTGATTCAAATAAAATTCAAAATCCTTAAACAGCGTCATTTCATAGGTTTTGCCATTAATTCTGTGATATTCCACGCCGTCCGCCATAATTTGTTGTAATGTTTCATTGATTTTTTCAGCGGTTAAATCAATAAAACGTTGCGGATTATTTTTGACTTCGTGCAAACGATTGGATTGTTGTAAAATTTGGCAAAGGGTTAAGCGTGTTAAGCCTGTTTTCTTTTGCAATTCCGCCAGCAAATCAGGAATCGCCCATTGGGCTGATGTATCCGCTTGATTGCTGCTTTTATATTCGCCCGTAATCCCTGAATTGTTGATATTTAATCGGTTTTTCTCGTGTTTAATTTTGGTCGCACGCACTGTCTCCATTTTTTGAATATTTTCCACCGCACTTTTAATCAACTCCGCTTGTGTGAAATTTACCCGATAAGTGGTTTGCTGTTTAATCCGCTCCCAAATGGCTTGAAATTCAGGGTGTTGGCTGAAGTCTTTGCGATAGCGAACGGCTTTTTTATCTTCTCGTTTTTTGATTTGGCTTTTATCAAACTGCACGCCACAATCTTGCTCAATTTCCAGTTGTAATTTAGACGCAAAACTGTCATAGCTTTCATTAGCAATCACGGTCAAAATATTCTGATTGCGTTCATAGTTTCGTTCACCTTGTTGATTCACAGGCAAACGCAAGCCACGCCCGATTTCCTGCCGTTTTTTCATTTCCGATGCGGTGTCATTTAGGGTGCAAATTTGAAACACATTCGGATTGTCCCAGCCTTCACGCAACGCTGAATGGGAGAATATAAAACGCAATGGATTATCCAGCGATAACAGCGTTTCTTTATCCCGCATAATCAAGGCATAAGTGTCGTAATCTGCCTGCGTTGTGCCGTTAGTATCTTTTGCCACGCCTTTTTTATCTTGCGAAAAATAACCGTTATGCACGCCTTGAGCGGATTCTTTTGTAAGTTCCTGATAAATTTGCTCAAACCATTGATAGAATTTGCCGTTATTACGGTAATTTTCCACTTTATCAATAAAAAACAGCGACAGCACTTTAATGCCAAGCGGTTTTAATTTTTGTTCTTTTTTCAAATGCTCATCAATAGTACGGCGGATTTGCATTTTTTGAATATCGTCTTTTAATGCAGAATGATCTGTTCCCACAAAAATTTGCTGACCATTGGCAAATTCTACCATTTGGCTATCCAAATCCATTCCGCTTAAAATAAAGCCAGCACGATACATTTCATTTTGTTGCGATAGTTCAAATAAATCTTGATTCGGTTTAATGTTGACGACTTTTTTCTTCATCGCTTTTTTATCGTTAAACAGCAATTCAATTTTCGCCGACCAACTTTGTTTGGCAACCTTAATTTCGGTTAAATTTAAATAAGCACCGTTGACATCATTTTCTGCCAGCACGCTATCCACTTCAATTTGTTTGACCAAACCTAATTGATAGGCTTGCACAGGATTTAGGCTGAAAATTGGGTTATAAGCATTTTTATGCGTAGCAGAATAACGCAAAGTAAACAACGGATTCAGGCTTTCAATGGCATTACGGCGAATGTCTGTTTCCATATTTTGCGGTTCGTCAATAATCACAATGGGATTAGCTTGTTGAATATAACTAATCGGGGCAACGCCTGTTTCATTTAGGGTATTAATCACGTTGCTGTCTTTGGCAAACGCATCAATATTAATAACCAAAATTTCAATATGATTGCTGGTGGCAAAGGTTTTTAAGCGTGAAAGCTGATTGCTTTTATATTCAAATTTCGGATTTACCGCAGGTTTATCAAACAGATTGGCAAAATGAGATTGCGTCATTTTCAAGGTATGCAACACGCCTTCACGAATTGCCACACTCGGCACCACAATCACAAATTTTTGCCAACCGTATTGACGATTTAATTCAAAAATGGTGCGTAAATAAACATAGGTTTTGCCTGTGCCAGTTTCCATTTCCACGGTGAAATGTTTGCCTTGTTCGCTTAATAAAGTGCGGTCAATTTTTTGTGAATTTTGTTGTATTTGCAGATTTTGTTGCAACTGTTCATCATCAATTTTCAGATCCAGATTGGAGACAAAACGCACATCATTTTGCCCTTGCAACAAAAATTCGGTCTGCTGATTGGGCTGTCCGATAAATAAATTGACCGCCGCTTGCACGGCTTGCAATTGATAATTTAGGTTTTCAAATTGAATTTCCATTATCGCTCCCTAAATCACCAAAAATTGAATATGGTGATCGGCAAATTGCAATTCGGTATTTTTCTTTAAGGCATCATTGCCATTAAACAAGCGATCTAACATCACCACTTTCAGCGGTTGTTGCTCAATAATCTGATTAAACAAGGCTTCGTTGGCTTCGCTTAATAAAATGGCATAGCGTTTGCCGTTTTCATCATCCAGCCAAAAAACATCATTTTCTAACCGCACTTTTATGCTTAATTTCAAGCCTAAACGCAATAAAATTTCATATAACATCGCTTGCGGTTCAGCGAAATCCGCCACAGGGTCAATAAAAAATTCTAACTGTTGTGCTAAATTTTCCATATTTGGTGATTGCCATTGTTTAAAATGGCTGTCGCTGAGTTTAAACACTTTAAAGCCTGTATCCAGTGGTTTATCGGGGTTATTTTCCGCAATTTGTTTACCCGCACGGCGGATACGTTCTTTGCTGATTTCGGCGATATTTTTAAACCCTGCTTTAAAGGCTTCCGATTTTTCATCGGTCAATTCAGGCATTTGTACACAAATAAAACGGCGATTACCGTTATCTTTAGCGTTTAGCTGCATGACGGCGTGAGCAGTGGTGCAACTACCAGCGAAAAAATCTAGAATTAGGTCATCTGAGTTTGTGCTTATTTTTAATATTTTAGATAGAAATCCAATGGGTTTAGGGAAGTCAAAAACTTTAGTATTATTAAATAGATTTTTTACATCTCTAGTTGCTTTTTTGTTGCCTTCTACATCTGCCCATAGATTACCAGCTTGCTTTAATCTTCCTTCTAAATAGAATTTTTGGTAAACAGTCCATTTACCTTGATTATTTTTCCATTCAATTAGTTCATTTTTTAATAATTCATTATATTTTTCTTGACCGCATATCCAACGGCTTTCATAACCAGCAGGAGCGATAGGATAAACTAGTGAATTATCGGGGGCTTGTAAAGCATAGTACATTGTTGGACGATCTTCTCTTCTATCTTCACCACCAGTTCGTCTCAATGGTCTGATTAAATATTTTCCTTTTTCGTCTGCTCTGTCATAAATAGATGCTTCTTCTTCGGTCATTTCTAAACCTGATAGGGTTACTTCTGATGATTTTGAATAAACAAGTAGATAATCAAGTTCATTGACTATTTGCGATAATCCACCACCACCTGTAGGCGTTCCTGTAGATCTTGATACGCAAGCCACAAAATTCTCTTCCCCAAACACTTCATCACACAGTAATTTCAGTTGAGCCTGTTCATTATCGTCAATGGAAATAAAAATCACGCCGTCATCTTTCAGCAGATTTTTCGCCAAATGCAATCGTGGCAACATCATATTCAGCCAGTTGCTGTGATAATGCCCGTTTTCCTTGCTGTTACGCACAAAGGCTTTTTTTAGCAAGCCATTTTCGTCTTTCTCGCCGCTTTGTTGCTGATAATCATCAAGACGACTGGCGAAATTATCGTGATACACAAAATCATTGCCCGTGTTGTAAGGCGGATCGATGTAGATCATCTTTACGCTGTTAAAATAGGATTTTTGCAGAATTTTCAGCACGTCCAGATTTTCGCCTTCAATAAAAATATTGTCGGAGTTTTCAAAATTGACACTTTCCTGCGGACAAGGCGTGAGCGTTTTAAAACTTGGGGATTGTAAGGTGTGATAGGCTTCCGATTTGCCTGCCCAGTTGAGCATATAGCGATCGGGTGTGGTGGCAATTTGCTCGGAAAAAAGGGCTTTGAACTTGTCAAAGTCTATTTCATTTTCGCAAAAAATTTCGGGTAAAAGTGATTTAAGTTGTTGTAATCGGGTTAGATTAAAAGCAAAATCTTGGCGATCCGATCCGATCCGATCCGATCCTTGACGATTATTGGGTTGTTGCATTTTGAAGCCTTATTATTCTGAATATTGTACAATATTTATACAAAAAAGTAAGATTTAATATTTTTTTCAGAATTATAAACGTGATTAACGCAAAAAGCGACTAAATGCAAGCGGATTATAACCAGTATCACTTGAAAAATCGGCTTAAAGGCATATAATACAAAAAGAGCGAACCTTTCGGCTCGCCCTTTAGGGGTTGGGTGCTATCTGACTAAACTTTGCACGGTGTCGCCAGATAACATCATAGAGATCGCAATGACTATAAGCCATTTTAACCAGTTTGGCATAATCGCCCCCTATTGTTAGTGGTTTACATAACAAGATCAAGGCTCGCAATTACCTGACGGCTCAGGCAATTGCTTGCCTGACCAACCAAGATGAATTATAGCATAAACCGTCAGTCAAATGGCGGTTTTGTTTTTTTGATATTCTTCTTTCTTTTACCGCTTTTTCCCCTTACCATAACAATATGACAAGATGATTGGATATAATATGAGACTAGATAAATTTTTGAGCGAACAGACCGGCTTAACCCGTTCGCAAGCCAGTAAGGCATTAAAACAAAGTGCGGTGCAACTTAACGGAAAAATTGAAAAATCGGGGGCGGTGAAAGTGTCGCCTGAAGATGAGATTTTATTTGATGGCGAACGTCTTGAATGGTTGGTGGGGAATCAGTATTTTATGTTGAATAAACCACAAGGCGTAGTCTGTTCTAATGATGATGGTACGTATCCGACTATTTATCAATTTTTCGATTATCCTTTAGCAGGGAGATTGCACAGTGCAGGGCGGTTGGATGTGGATACCACGGGGTTGGTGTTGTTGACTGATGATGGTCAATGGTCGCATCATATTACCTCACCAAAACATCATTGCGAGAAAACCTATTTAGTCACCCTTGCGGATCCTGTGGAAAACTATTATCAACAAATTTGCGAACAGGGAATTTTATTACGTGGTGAAAAAGAACCGACCAAGTCCGCACAGTTAGATATTATTGATGATTATAATGTGAATCTCACCATTAGCGAGGGACGTTATCATCAGGTGAAACGGATGTTTGCGGCATTAGGTAATAAAGTGGTGGGGTTACACCGTTGGCGTATTGGGAATATTATATTAGATGAGTGTTTAGAAGAAGGCGAGTTTCGTGCCTTAACCAAAGAAGAAATTTCAGGAGTGATAAATGACTAAAACCTATAAAGCTAGCATACTGTTTACCTTAACATTGGGAATTTTGTCCATGTTACCGCCGTTGGGTATTGATATGTATTTGCCAGCTTTTTTGAATATTGCACAGGATTTAAAGGTGAACCCTGAGCAGGTGCCTTATACTTTAACGTTGTTTACTTTCGGTATGGCGATGGGGCAATTGTTTTGGGGACCTATCGGTGATAGTTATGGGCGTAAGCCGATCATTTTATTAGGTATCATAGTGGGTGCCATTTCTGCTTTTGCGTTGACGGCGGTAGATTCTATTCAACATTTTACCGCACTTCGTTTTGTGCAAGGCTTTTTCGGTGCCTCTCCTGTGGTATTAGTCGGTGCTTTGTTGCGAGATCTGTTTGATAAAAATGAACTATCGAAAATGATGTCGTTGATTATGTTAATCGTCATGGTAGCACCTTTAATTGCTCCGATTTTAGGGGGCTATATTGTTACCTATTTTCATTGGACGATGATTTTTTATATTATTGCTTTTGCCGGTGTACTTAGTATCTTGTTGGTATTTTTTGTATTACCTGAAACTCATAAAAAAGAGAATAGAGTACCGTTACGTTTGAATACTATTGCACGTAATTTTGCGACGATATGGAAACAAAAAGAAGTGCTGGGTTATATGATTTCATCTGGCTTTGGTTTCGGCGGGATGTTTGTATTCTTAACCCTTGGCTCCATTGTGTATATTGATTTATATGGTGTGTCAGTGGAAAACTTTGGTTATTTCTTTATGTTGAATGTGGGTGTGATGAGTATTGGTTCGCTTATTAACGGACGTTTTGTGAGTAAATTAGGGGCTGAAAAATTATTGCAAGGCGGCTTGTTGGTACAATTCATTGCTGGTATGTGGTTACTTTTGGTGGCGATGTTGGATCTCGGATTTTGGCCTATGGCAATCGGTGTAGCGGTGTTTGTGGGACAAAATGCGTTAATTTCATCAAATGCGATGGCATCGATTCTGGGAAAATTTCCGACCATTGCCGGGACAGCAAATTCTATTGCTGGGACGGTGCGTTTTGGTTTGGGCGCAACGATAGGTTCATTAGTCGCCTTACTTAAACTGGAAAGCGCAAAACCAATGTTATTTTCCATGGTAGCTTGTGTGATTATTGCGGTGTTAACTTATTATTTCTTAACCTATAGAACGCTAAAAGGGAAAAAATAATGGCATTACAACGTTGCCCCGAATGTCGGCGAAAAATCAGTGAAAGTGTGGAAAGTTGTCCCCATTGTGGCTTTTCTTTTAAAGAGGAAGATTTAGAAATTTACCGTCAAAAACTGGAACAACGTCGATTACACAATCAGCAATTAAATCGCCAAAATGTGAAAGTACAGTTGTTTTGGTTGGTGGTATTTGTGTTAGTGATTGCGGTAGCAATGTGGTGGAATGGTTAAGATTGAGATAGATTAAAGTGCGGTGAAATTCTGATGATTTTCACCGTTTTTTATTTTTATGCTGACATTTTAAGCAAAAAATAATCATCATGATAAAAAAGAGATTATTTTATAGAAATTTGTTTTTTTAGTGAGGGTGTTGTAATTTTTTCTTATTTTAAGTCTAATAATCGGTTTGGTCTATTGTTTTTAGATTTTTATATCGAAAATATGACGTTATCCATGCCTATTTTAGTATATTTCTCTTGAATGTGTTTGGCATCTTTGTGTTAAAATATCAAGATTTTCAAATGTTATTTATTTTTAGGAACCATTATTATGACAACATTAAGAAATGATCCACGTAAAGTGGCTATTGCTTCGATGGTCGGAACCGCTATCGAGTTTTTTGATTATTATATCTATGCGGCGGCAGCGGTATTAGTTTTTAATACACAATTCTTTCACAGTGGTGATCCATTATCAAATGAATTACTTTCTCTTTCTACCTTAGCCTTAGCGTTTTTTGCACGTCCTATTGGTTCAGCATTATTTGGTCACTTTGGGGATAAAATCGGACGTAAGAAAACCCTTGTCGCTTCATTATTATTAATGGGTGGATCTACGGTAACTATTGGGTTATTGCCAAATTATGAATCTATCGGTATTTGGGCGCCGATCTTGCTTTGTTTATGCCGCATCGGTCAAGGTTTAGGATTAGGAGGCGAATGGGGAGGTGCTGCCTTAGTGGCGACAGAAAATGCTCCCGACGGTAAACGTGCTTGGTATGGTACATTTCCGCAATTAGGGGCACCTATTGGTTTATTTTTAGCCAATAGTGCGTTCTTTACCGTGAGTTATCTCTGGGGGCATCAAGGCTTGGTGGAATGGGCGTGGCGTATTCCGTTTATTTCATCGATTGTGATGGTGGTAATTGGTTTATACGTGCGTTTAAGTTTACATGAAAGCCAAGTTTTCCGTGACACTGAGCAACAAGGGAAACTTCAAAAAGCGCCTGTTAGTACGGTATTTACACAGCATTTGAAACCTTTGATTTTAGGAACGTTGATTATGACAGCGACCTATGTGTTGTTCTACATTATGACCGCTTTTGCTCAAGTGTATTCAAGAAGTCCAGCTAAATTATCGGATGCGGGTCATCCGATGGGATTAGGTATTGAACCTAATGTATTTACAGGATTATTGTTACTAAGTGCCATTGTATTTGGTATCTTTACTAGTATTTCAGGTATTTATGCGGATAAAATGGGACGCCGTAAATTCTTATTATATGTCACCTTTGCGATGATTGTTTTTGGTTTATGTATGCCAATGTTCTTATCTAATGGTACACCTTGGACAGTATTTGCATTTTTAGTGGTCGGCATGGCATTAATGGGCTTTACTTTTGGTCCGATGGCAGCGTTATTACCCGAATTATTCCCAACAGAAGTGCGTTATTCAGGTTCGTCTTTAGCTTATAATTTTGCTTCTATTGTGGGGGCGACTGTTGCGGCAACTTTTGCTGTTCAGATTAATGCTAATTATGGTATTTTAGGCGTTGGTATCTATCTTGCGGTAAATTCAGCATTGACTCTTGTGGCATTATGGCTTTCTAAAGAAACCAAAGATATGGCGTTGGATGAAGTGTTAGCTTATTAGCGGTAAATATAAATAGGGACGAATAATAGTGTTCTAACCCAAAGAGTTAGACACCTATTTCAAGGATTGAAGACGATATTGTATCGAACTTAGTCATAAAAATCTGCACCTTAATTTGTTGGTTATGCGTCCAACTTTTGGGGTGCAGATAAACCTTTATAAATTTCACTGCACTTTTAATGAAGTCTAGTTAAACAAACCGGCTTGGTTGGCGATAAAGAGTAGCGTAAAGCCAGTTAAATAAATTAATCCGATAATTGATAGCCAGAATAACCCACCTCTAACTTTATGTTCGCCTTTTAAAACCAACGAAAGATTTAAATAAGCAAAGATTGGCGTTGATACAAAAGACGCAATCATGGCGAATTTTAACATTGGACCGACTGCATTGTTAAAATAGAAAATTACCGCTAATCCAGAAAGCGCCGCCAATAAAATTGCGCTATTTAAAATGCTTGGGCGACTTTCTTGCTTACCTAAAATCAGACGTAAACTTTCTACATTGGCACGAGAATAGCCATCAATCACGGTAAGCGTGGTACCGAGCATACACATAAATGCAATAAAGGCAATTAACCCTCTTGCCCAGTCGCCGATGGTAGAAGCGTACATATTGATCAATTGGGCAATATATTTACCGCTGACTATTTCTACGGTGTCGCCTGAACCAAATTGGACTAATGCACCTAAGGCTAAGAACACGAGGGCTAAAATAGCGGTGCCAATAAAGCCAATGTTAAAGTCGAGAATGCCATCTTGGTAAGAAATTTTGGTAAAACGACGTTTTGCTACCACCCACATAGAGTTAATCGCAGAAATTTCAATCGGTGCAGGCATCCAGCCCATTAACGCTACAATAAAACCAAGTGCGGTTAAATTCCAAGGACTTGGTGCAATATAATCCTCAGGGGCAACACCTTGGATACCATTACGCATTAAAGCAATCACGACAGCAGCAACAGTGGTGATGGTTAAGGCAATCATAATCAGTTTAGATAAACTATCTAACAGACGATATTTACCCAATAATAAAATTGTTGTACAACCTCCGATAACAATCAGGCTTAGGGTCGGGAGTGGCACTGGAAAGGGTAACACGAAAGTCAAAATAGCAGCACATAATAAGCCAACCCCAGCGGTGTTAATAATGGTGGCAAACACATTAAGCAAGAAGAAGACCCATAAATAGAGTTTACCTTTTTCTAAATAACCTTCTAATAAGGTATTACCCGTATCTAAGGTATATTGGGATCCAAAGCGGAAAAACGGATATTTAAATAGGTTAGCCAAGATAATGATAATCGCTAATTGCCAGCCGTAAATCGCCCCTGATTGGGTGGACGCAACAATGTGTGAGCCACCAACGGCAGCAGACGCCATGAGAATGCCGGGTCCTAAGGCGTTAAGTTTACTTTTTAAGGTGGATTTTTCAGCGGTGGGCTGAAAAGCCTTTTGGTTTATTTTATTTTCAGACATATTTTGTTTCCTTTGGTTATTTTTATGGTTTAAAGGATAAAATATAGCATAAAATGATGAGTTGTCATTATTGTTTTATTAGAAACAACATAATTAACTTAGATATGGAGAGTTATCAGATAAAAAACCGAGCAATGCTCGGTTTTTTATTTTGATTATTGAAGTGCGGTATTTTTTTAGCTATTTTTTCTTCGCATATTTCAAACTATCAATCGCTACCGCTAAAATAATAATCGAACCTTTGATAATGTATTGCCAGTAAGGATTGACCCCGATATAGGTTAAACCATAGTTAATCACCGTAAAGATTAATACCCCTGTTACCACACCGATAATGGTCCCCACACCACCAGCGAATGATACACCACCAACTACGCACGCAGCGATAGCGTCCATTTCATACATAAAACCAAGGTTGTTGGTGGCGGAACCAATACGACCTGCCTCAAGCATACCGCCGAAAGCGTAGAATGCACCGGCAAGAGTATAGATCACTAATAAATTGGTCACCACATTCACCCCAGATACTTTAGCCGCTTCTGGGTTGCCTCCGATAGCAAAGATGTTTTTACCAAAGCGAGTTTTGTTCCAGAGGGTCCACATAATAATGGTGGCGATAATGGCATAAATGGTAATATAGGAGAGCTTAAACGAACCCAGTAGGAAAAAGCCTTGTGTGAAGTCAGAGAAATTTTCGGTAAAGCCGGCAATTGGTGATGAGCCTACTGCGTCATAATAGAGGGAGTTGATCCCATAGACGATAATCATGGTTCCCATGGTGGCAATAAATGGTGTCACATTTAATACTGCAATCACGAAACCGTTTAGTAAACCGATTAATGCACCGATGGCACAAACCAGCAAGATGACGGCAATAATTGGCATTTCAGGTAAATCTGGAAAAACACGATTGAGATTGTCCATACCTTGTAGCATAGTCGCAGAAATCACTGCCGCTAAACCTACTTGACGACCGGCAGATAAGTCGGTACCTTGTACTACCAAAAGCCCAGCAACGCCTAAAGCAATTACTAACCGCACTGATGATTGGGTGAGGATATTACTAAAATTTCGCAAGCTTAAAAAGCTGGGATCTTGAGCAATAATTATTAAAAGTAAAATTAATAACACAAAGTAAATGGCATTTTGTTTGAAAAAATCCCACGTTTTATTGTCTTTAATAACCATAACAACCTTCCTTTATTACATAGGTTATAAATATTTCGCCGCAAGTTGTAAAATTTCTTGTTGCGATGTTTTACTTGTTTCTACAATACCTGCCACTTTACCATTGCTCATCACTAAAATACGGTCAGTGACGCCCAGTAACTCTGGCATTTCAGATGAAATCATAATGATCCCTTTGTCTTTTTGAGCAAGTTGCATAATGAGTTGATAAATCTCAAATTTTGCACCTACATCAATCCCACGAGTGGGCTCATCCAGCATCAAAATTTCTGGTTGAGTTAATAACCAACGGCCGATAACCACTTTTTGCTGATTACCGCCAGAAAGTGAACCAATATTCGTTTTATGGGACGGAGTTTTTACATTCATGGCATCAATCACCCATTGGGTATCACTGCTCATTTTTTTGTTGCTTAATAAGCCCCATTTGCTGATATAGGATTTCATATTCGAAATCAAAGAATTAAACTCAATATTCAGGTTGGCATAAATTCCCGTAGAACGACGTTCTTCGGTTACTAGGGCAAAACCATTATTAATGGATTCAAGTGCGGTGCGATTTTTCATAATTTTTCCATGCAGTTTTACCGTACCGTTTTTTTGTTCCCGCACACCAAAAATGGTTTCCACAATATCTGTTCGTTTTGCCCCAACTAAGCCTGCTATGCCGAGAATTTCGCCTTTGCGTAATTCAAAACTGACATCTTGAATGGATGGTTGATTTTTTGCCGTCAAATGTTCCACTTGTAGAATCACTTCTTTGGGTTGGTTAGTTTTCGGAGGGAAACGTTGGGTTAATTCACGTCCAACCATCATGGCGACAATACCATCCATGGTTGCTTCTTCAACCGGCACCGTATTAATCCATTTACCGTCACGCAGAACCGTAACTTCATCACAAATTTTGAAAATTTCGTCCATTTTGTGGGAAATATAAATAATGCCACAGCCACGATCTTTTAATGTCTGAATGATTTTAAACAGATGATCTACTTCTTTTTCTGATAAGGAAGATGTTGGTTCGTCCATAATTACAATTTTTGCATTGTAAGAGAACGCCTTAGCAATTTCGATCATCTGCATTTGTGAAACCGATAAATTTGCCACTTTTTCTTTTGGATCAATAGCAATATCAAGTTCGTCAAAAATGGCTTTGGTATCGTGATACATTTTAGTGTGATCCACAAAAATACCTTTTAGTGGATAACGTCCTAACCAAAGGTTATCCATTACACTACGTTGACGTACTAAATTTAATTCTTGATGCACCATCGAAATCCCATTTTCGAGGGCTTCTTTCGAGGTTTTGAAGTTTACTGGTTTGCCTAAGAACAGAATTTCACCCTCATCTTTAGCATAGATCCCAAATAAACATTTCAATAGGGTAGATTTCCCCGCTCCATTTTCCCCCATTAAGGCATGCACAGAGTGGGATTTGACCGTGAGATTAGCACCGTCTAACGCTTTTACCCCCGGGAAAGATTTACTAACGTTGGTCATTGTGAGTAGCACTTCTTGTGTTAACATATCTCACCTCACATTAAATCATTAAAGAAACAATAGGGCTTGTGTTTCTTATGAGATAGACACAAGTATGACCATCACAAGCCCTAACGACAAGATAATAGGAATTATTTTAAGAATGTATCTAAGTTATCTTTGTCAACACCGACATAAGGAACACGTACAACACGATTTTCTAATTTCCAGTTAGTACCTTCGGTGGCCGGTTTACCATTGGCAAGGTTATTGGCAAGTTGCACAACTGCTTTACCTTGGTTTACGCCGTCATTTAATACGGTACCGGCAATATCGCCTTTTTTGATTAATTGCAACACTTCAGGTAGGGCATCGACACCGAATACCGGTAATTTTTTACCATGGGCTTTCACCGCTTCTAAAGCACCCATTGCCATGCCATCATTATTGGAAATAATCACTTCAATTTGATTTGCTTTACTACTTGAAAGCCATGCATCAATTTTATCTTTCGCTAATGCCGCATCCCACATTCCAGTGTCGATAAATAATTGTTCAGTTTCAATACCTTGTGCATTTAATTTTTCGATCACATATTTGGTACGTGCTTCCGCATCAGGGTGTCCCGGTTCGCCTTTTAATAACACATATTGAATCTTGCCGTCTTTATTTAAATCAAGGGCTGAATTCGCTTTCCATTGTTTGGCAATTAATTCCCCTTGGATTTCCCCAGATTCTTTTGGATCGGTACCCACATAGTAAGCATTTTCGTAACTCTCAATGGCTTTAGCACCCGGGTCTTTATTGAAGAATACCACTGGAATATCTTCTGCTTTTGCTTTTTTAATAATAGTCGGCGCCGCAGATGGGTCAACTAAGTTAATCGCAAGGGCTTTTACCCCTTTAGAAATTAACACATCCACTTGGTCATTTTGAATAGATTGTGCATTTTGTGAGTCGTTCATTAATAGCTCAATACCGGTTAAGTTTTTGGCTTCTTTATCAATTTCTTGACGCATTAATGCCATAAAGTTGTCATCATATTTGTAAATGGTTACACCGATACGATTGGCTGCTTGGGCGGCACTGCTTGCCAAGCCTAAACCGATAGATAATGCGACTGCACTTAATACTGCTTTTTTCATAACAATGTCCTCGTTAATTGATTAACTAAAATGATGAAATTACCACAAAATTGTCTAAAAAACTGTAACAACCTTGTTGTAATATGACTAAGATACACTATTTCTTTTTACAATACTGTGATCATTCTCACATTTTTGATAAAAAACTGTAAGCGGTTACAAAAAATTATCGCTGATAACAGCTATCCGTTGAAAAACGTCGCACTACCGTTGGATTAAATTGTGTATGAATCGGCGTTTCGATGTTTTCATTAATCAAACTTAAGGCTAATTTTGATGCATAAGTTGCCATTAAATCAATTGGATAACGAATAGTTGAGAGTTTTGGTACTAAATGGCTAGCAATCGGCATATCATCAAAACCGATCAACGAAAATTGACGTGGTACATTGATATTATTTTCAGTTAAGACTGATAATGCGCCAGCCGCCATGCTGTCATTGTACGTTACTACAGCCGTTAAATCGGAATGATAGCTCAATAAATCAATCATTGCGGCTTCACCCCCTTCGAAATCAGGGCTATTTTGTACGCTGGTATTTTCAATCACGGGTAAGCCATATTGTTGAAGTGCGGTTAAATAGCCTTGTTTTCTTTCTACTTCATCATTAATTTGATGATTTGAGCCGATATAACCGATTTTACGATGACCTAATTTAATCAATAATTCTGTCGCTAGAAATGTGCCACGTTGATTATCTAAGCTGACACAACGATGTTCATAACCAGCAATACAGCGGTTAATAATCACCATTCCTTTCGCTTGTTCTAAATAATTGATTAACTCTTGATCGGTCAATGCCTTAGAATGTACGACTAAACAGCTACAACGCTTACGTAACAGCGTTTCAATTGCATTACGTTCTTTTTCTGCATTGTGATAACCTATCCCGATTAAAATCGTTTTGCCATATTCATGGGCAACCTGATCCACGGATTTCACCAAAATCGCAAAAAATGGATCGGTCACATCAGTGACAACAACACCTAATGTATCAGTATTTTGTAAGGCTAAGGCTTGCGCATTGGCATTGGGTGAATATCCCAAATTTTGCACCGCACTTTCTACCGCAAGGCGAGCAGTTTCACTACAAGATGCGTTATTCAGTACACGGGATACCGTGGCGACGGAGACACCAGCTTGTTTGGCAACATCACGAATGGTAATCATATTTTTCTCCCAATATAACAATGATGTAGGGGCGTATTGTATACACTCTTGTGATTAATACAGCGTAATCTGGGCGTATGCAATACGCCCCTACATTCAAAGATACATAATGAAAACGTTACCACTTCATTTTTGCCATTTCAACCCAAAAATACAATAAATTTTTCAATTTTTTTTCAAAAATATGATCTACGTCACAGATTATTTCAAAAAATCTGCTATCTTATACCAAGTCAAATGTAACCGTTTTCGTTTTTATCAAGCGTAAGGATATTCTATGAGCATTATTTTTGATCCAACCGAACACCCACATCGCCGTTACAATCCACTCATTGATCAATGGGTACTCGTTTCACCGCACCGTGCTAAACGTCCGTGGCAAGGGCAACAGGAAAAAGTTAATGAAGAACAAAAGCCAAATCATGATCCAAATTGTTATCTCTGTCCACGCAATAAACGCATTACAGGGGAACTCAATCCAGATTATCAACAGCCTTATGTGTTTAAAAATGATTTTTCGGCATTGCTAGAAGATACGCCTGCCCCTGAAAAATCCACTGATCCGCTATTTCAATCGGCTCAAGCTCAAGGCGAAAGTCGGGTAATTTGTTTTTCGCCTGATCATAGTAAAACCTTGCCATTATTAAGCGTGGCGGAAATTAGCCAAGTGATTAAGGTTTGGCAGCAACAACTTAGTGAGTTGGGGCAAAAGTATCAATGGGTACAAATTTTTGAAAATAAAGGGGCGGCGATGGGCTGTTCCAATCCACATCCACATGGTCAAATTTGGGCAAATAGCTTTTTACCGAACGAAGTCGCTCGAGAAGATCAAACTCAACGCCGTTATTTTGTTGAACAGCATTCGCCAATGTTGCTTGACTATGCTCAACGTGAATTACAATTAAAAGAACGCATTGTGGTGCAAACCGAACATTGGTTAGCCGTGGTGCCGTATTGGGCGGTATGGCCGTTTGAAACCCTATTAATGCCGAAAAAAGCACACATTAAACGCTTAACGGAATTAAACCCTGAACAGGCGGAAGATTTAGCGTTAATGCTAAAAAAATTAACCACCAAATACGATAATTTATTTAACACATCATTCCCTTATTCAATGGGTTTTCATGCCGCACCATTTAACGGTGAACCAAACGATCACTGGCAATTACACGCCCATTTTTATCCGCCATTGTTGCGCTCTGCTACGGTGCGAAAATTTATGGTGGGCTACGAAATGTTAGGCGAAAGCCAACGGGATTTAACCGCTGAACAAGCGGCGACAAGATTACGTGATTTAAGCGAAGTACATTATAAAGAAGGAAAATAACATGACCCCTTTACAACAAGCTAACCAATTATTTGAGCAAAAATTTCACCGCACTTCCGAATTAAATGTATATGCTCCGGGGCGAGTGAACATTATCGGCGAACATACCGATTACAATGATGGCTTTGTGATGCCTTGTGCGATTAATTATGGTACGGCAGTGAGTGGCGCAAAACGTGATGATCATATTTTTAATGTCTATGCCGCCGATTTAGAGGATACCGATCAATTTTCATTAACCACCGAAATTACCCCAGTGGCTAATAAAAAATGGACGGGTTATGTGCGTGGGGTGGTGAAGTTTATTCAGCAACATTGCCCTGATTTCAAGCAAGGGGCTGATTTAGTCATCACGGGTAATGTGCCCTTATCTGCGGGGTTAAGTTCTTCCGCTTCCCTTGAAGTGGCAGTAGGTAAATTTTGTCAACAGTTAGGAAACCTTGCCTTAACCGATACGCAGATTGCGTTAATCGGACAAATGGCAGAAAATAAATTTGTCGGGGCAAATTGTGGCAATATGGATCAGCTTATTTCAGCCTTAGGCGAACAAGGTCATTTACTCATGATTGATTGCCGTAGCCTTGCAACCGTTGCTGTGCCAGTGCCAGAAAATATTGCGGTGATGATCGTGAATTCCCATGTTAAACACGATTTAGTCACGGGCGAATATAATACTCGCCGTCAACAATGTGAACGAGCTGCTGAATTCTTTGGGGTGAAAGCCTTGCGAGATGTGTCGATTGAACAGTTTAAACAACGTGAAGCGGAGCTCACTGCTATAGATGAAGATACCGCTAAACGTGCCAGACATATTGTCACCGAAAATCAACGTGTGCTAGATGCGGTACAAGCTTTAAATCAAGGGGATATTCAAACCCTAGGCAAATTAATGGGGCAATCCCATGATTCCATGCGTGATGATTTTGAGATCACCACGCCTGAAATTGATTATTTAGTCGAATTAGCTCAAGTCGCTGTAGGTAATACAGGCGGGGCGAGAATGACAGGTGGTGGTTTTGGCGGTTGTATTGTGGCGGTAGCGCCGGTGGAAAAAGTGGATGCTGTACGTCAACTGATTGCCGATAATTATCAAAAACAGACGGGAATTAAAGAAGATTTTTATGTGTGTACCGCCTCGCAAGGAGTACAAGTATGGGCGTAACCATTGAAGCTACAAAGACTTTGGCGCTCGATAAACAAGTCTTACAGCTCGTTACCTTAACCAATCAGCAAGGTATGCAAGTACAATTTATCGACTGGGGAGCGACTTGGGTGTCTTGTGTTGTGCCAGTAGAAAATGAAAAGCGTGAAGTGTTACTCGGTTGTCAATTAGCAGACTATGCCAAACAAGGCGTTTATTTAGGCGCAACTATCGGACGTTATGCTAACCGAATTGCCAACAGTCAATTTGCATATCAAGGTGAAACCATCAAATTAACCGCTAATCAAAATGAGCATCAGTTACATGGTGGTTTAATTGGCTTTGATAAACAACGTTGGAAAATCGAGCAAACAGGCGAAAAGTGCGGTGAAAATTTTGTGATTTTTTCGTTAATTTCACCTGATGGTGAGCAAGGTTTTCAAGGTAATGTAAAGGTGCAAGCTATTTATCGTTTAACCGATGATAATGCCCTGATCGTTGAATTTAAAGCCGTTTCGGATAAAGACACGCCATTAAATTTAACCAATCATGCTTATTTTAATTTAAATAACGCAGCACAAGGTTGTGATATTCGTGAACATTTTTTACAACTGAATGCCGCGCAATTTTTACCCGTAGATAGCCAAGGTATTCCCAATGCTCCTTTAAAATCGGTGCAAAATAGCAGCTTTGATTTTCGCCAAGCAAAAGCTATTAAACAGGATTTTTTACAAGCTGAACAACAGCTCACCAAAGGTTATGACCATGCTTTTCTGTTAGATCAACAACGAGAAAAAACTTGTGCTATTTTAACCGCACCTGATCGATCTTTGTGTTTAACCGTTAGTACCAGTCAAGCAGCATTACAGGTTTACACAGGCAATTATCTCCAAGGTACACCGACTCGTTGTGGTGGCGAATATGCTGATTACACAGGCATCGCCCTAGAAACCCAAGCCTTACCAGATACCCCAAATCACCCTGAATGGTGGCAATATGGCGGAATGCTGAAAGCGGGAGAAACATATCATCATTGGACTAAATTTCAGTTTAGTTAAACAAATAGTATCTAATTTCCTTAAAAAATAACTGGGTGCATGACGGCACCCGGTATTGTCTAAATTTTCACTGCACATTGTTTATTTATTTTTCAGCTTACTTTCTTTCTCCTACCCATTTAGGTGTATTTTACTTGATCTAACGCAATAAAAAGTAGAAAACCTATGTAAAAAGTGTGGGAATTTGTTATTTTACCCTAGCATTTTTATATTTTATTATCTTATCCCATTGTTTTAAATGATAAATATTATTATTTAAAGATGAGTGGCTAAGATATTTCTTCATACCTTATATGGTTAATTTTATATGGAGTGATTACCGTGGACATCTTCAAAAAAACGCTCTCTTTGCTAATATTTTCATTTTTGAGTTTATTGATGGCACAAGGTACCTTAGCAGATACTCAACCGATTGATGCTTCAAAAGTGGATACTCAAGCAGAAATCAAATATGCCCCGAAAAAAGGGGAGCTTGCTACACCCAATCCTGATCTTAAAATTGACTCTGTGAATGAAAAATTTGCAGAGAAATATCCACGTCAATATGACAGTTGGAAATCTACCAATAAATCAACCGCAGCAGATTCGGCGATAGAACAGGATCCACGCATGATTGTATTGTGGGGCGGTTATGCTTTTGCTAAAGATTATAATAAACCACGCGGTCATTACTATGCCATCACAGATGTACGTAATATTTTACGTACAGGCGCACCAACCGATGCGAATACGGGACCACAACCCATGGCGTGTTGGACCTGTAAAGGACCGGATGTACCGCGTTTAATTGCTGAATGGGGAGAAGAGGGCTATTTTACTGGCAAATGGGCGAAAGCCGGGGCGGAAGTGGTTAATTCTATTGGTTGTGCAGATTGCCACGATACTGGTTCAAAAGACTTTGCTGATGGAAAACCGGCATTACGCATTGCTCGTCCGCACGTTTTACGTGCTTTAGAAGCCATTGATAAGCCTTTTGAACAATCAGATCGTACTGACCAACGTGCGGCGGTATGTGCTAACTGTCATGTAGAATATTACTTTGATAAAACCAATGCGAATAACGTAGTTTTCCCATGGTATAAAGGGGTGGATGTGGATAGTATGGAAAAATACTATGACGAAATCGGCTTTAAAGATTGGGAACATAGCTTATCTAAAGCCCCTATGTTAAAAACCCAGCATCCTGATTTTGAAACTTGGTCAATGGGTACGCACGGTAAAAATGGCGTGACCTGTATTGACTGCCATATGCCAAAAGTACAAGGGGAAGACGGCAAAGTCTATACTAATCACCAAATTGGCAACCCATTTGATGCCTTTGAAAGTACTTGTGCGAAATGTCATGATCAAAGTAAACAAACCTTAAAACAAACCGTAGCCAATCATAAAAAAGACATAAAAGAAGTGATGATTAAATTGGAAGATCAATTAGTCAGCGCTCATTTTGAAGCTAAAGCGGCTTGGGATGCCGGTGCGACACAAGACGAAATGAAAGACGCCTTACAAGCTATCCGCCATGCTCAATGGCGTTGGGATTATTCCGCTGCCAGTCACGGAGGGCATATGCACGCGCCGGATGTTATGTTGAAAGTGATAGCCTCTGGTTTGGATCGTGCTGCCGATGCGCGCCGAGAATTAGCCATCATTTTATCCCGCCATGAAGTTAAACAACCTATTGATTATCCAGATATTTCTAGCGCAGAGAAAGCGTGGAAAGTGATGGGAATTGATATTGAAAAAGAACGTCAAGCGAAAGACGAGTTCATAAAAACAATTGTGCCAGAGTGGAATAAAGAAGCGAAAGCCAAAGGCTTGCTAATTAATGATGAACCACCGGTGAAATAACCTGAAAATCCACCGCACTTTCCAAACAAAATGAAAAAGTGCGGTGTGTTTCAAGCTAAATTTTAAGGTAATAAAGATGAACTCAATAATTAAATTTGCCAAAATCTCTACATTGTTGATGCTGTCTGTTGGGGCAATATCTATTGCTCAAGCCGAAACGCTAACCACGCCGACAGAAGTGAATTCAGCCAGCTATGAACCGAGCCTAGAAAATGATCGTAACCCAAATGAATATTGTGCTAAGTGCCACAGTTTTGATACGACATCGGCGCAAGCCAAAGGTGAATTTCATGCGGGCAAATTTCATGGTATCCATTTAGATCAGAAAAATCCAACGACAGGTAAGCCGATTACTTGCGTCACCTGTCACGGTAATATCAGTGAAAATCACCGTCGTGGCGTAAAAGATGTCATGCGTTTTCACGGATTGTGGGATAACGATCAAGTGATTAAATATACCCCAGCAGAACAAAATGAAGTGTGTTTTTCTTGTCATCAGCCCGAAAAATTACAAGAGAAATTTTGGGCTCATGATGTTCACTCCATTAAGTTAGCTTGTGCCAGTTGTCATACTTTACATCCGAAACAAGATGCGATGAAAGACATCCAACCGAAAGCCCGAGTAAAACTTTGTGTGGATTGCCACAGTAAACAACAAAAATTGAAACAACAAGATCAACATAGCACTGAAAAGGATAAAAAATGACCGCTTGCTCACGCCGAAACTTTGTTTCTGGAATGGGAGCGTTAATCCTTACTACAGGAACAACAGTCAGTTTAATGGCACAAGGTGGCACCAATTATGCCGACAAAACCATTCGCTATGCCATGGTGCATGATGAAACCGCTTGTATTGGTTGCACCGCTTGTATGGATGCTTGTCGTGAAGTGAACCAAGTGCCGGAAGGAGTTTCACGTTTGGAAATTATCCGTAGTGAACCGATGGGTGAATTTCCTAATGTGGAATATGAATTTTTCCGCCAATCTTGCCAACATTGTACTAATGCCCCTTGTGTATCGGTTTGCCCAACCGGTGCGTCTTTTATTGATCGCAAAACAGGTATTGTGGATGTGCATAAGGATCTTTGTGTGGGTTGTCAATATTGTGTGGCAGTCTGTCCGTATCGGGTACGTTTTATTCACCCTATTCATAAAACTGCGGATAAATGCAATTTCTGTCGTGATACTAATTTAGCACAGGGTAAACAACCGGCTTGTGTGGAAAGTTGCCCGACCAACGCCTTAACCTTTGGTGATATGAATGATCCAACCAGTGCGGTGGTTCAAAAAGTGCGGGCTAATCCGGTTTATCGCACCAAGGTGCAGTTAGGTACAGAACCGAATTTATATCATATTCCATTTGGCAAAGGGGAACATCGATCATGACTGAACATTTTCAAACCCCAAATTTAGTCTGGGATAGCAGTATTGCCATTTATTTATTTTTGTTAGGCATTTCATCCGGTGCCGTGCAATTAGCCATTGCTTTCCGCAACACGAGTGCAGTGAAATTAGAGAAACCGAGCCAAAACTGGGTTATTCGCAGTGGCGTTATTTTAGGCTTTGTGCCAGTATTAATTGGCTTAACCTTGCTGATTTTCCACTTAGCTCGTCCTTGGACATTTTGGAAACTCATGTTTCATTATCAATTCCATTCCGTGATGTCGATGGGGGTGATGTTATTCCAAGTTTATTTGTTGATCTTAGCGATATGGTCAGCCATTATTTTTAAAGATGAATTATCCTTGTTGATTGATCGTTTTATACCTGTGTTAAATTTCCTGATCAAATGGATTGGAGTAATACAAAAATGGCTAAAACCTGTGGAAGTGGTGCTGTTTGTGTTAGCTGCTGTATTGGGTGCTTATACCGGTTTCTTGCTCTCGGCATTGATTAGTTATCCTATGTTAAATAATCCCGTCTTGCCGGCATTATTTTTAGCATCAGGCACATCATCGGGGATTGCGGCAACCTTTTTAATGATTTTACTGGCAGGGAAATTAGCCGGTGATAGTCACGAAATCCATTTTATCCATAAATTTGAAGTGCCAATTATGGTGACTGAATTGGGGTTATTGGTGTGTTTTTTGGCCGGACTTTATTTCGGTGGTGGGATTAAAGTTGTGGCGTTAAAAAATGCACTCACAGGCTTTTGGGGCGTGGTATTTTGGTTGGGGGTATTCTTAATCGGGATTATTATTCCACTGATTGCCAATCTGTTTGTCAATGATAAGTGGAAATATAATCGAAACTTTATTATATTGGTGTCGATTTTTGATTTAATCGGCGTATTGTGTCTGCGCTATTTTATTTTATACGCTGGACAATTAACCGTGGCTTAATGTTTTATGGTCGGGGCGGATCAATGTATCCGCCCGTTGATTAACGACATTTTGGTTCTAACCTACAAATGATATGATTCCTGAACTCGGTTTTATCGCCTTATTATTGGCTTTTTTCACATCTTTACTTTTAGCGATACTTCCGCAAATCGGTATTGCCAAAAATCATGCTATTTTGATCCGCAGTTCGTGGAATTTAAGCTACTTGTTAGGCATTTTTACCAGTATTTCACTGGGGGTATTAGCCTATTCTTTCGCCGTTGATGATTTTTCCCTAAGCTATGTCGTCGCCCATTCCAATACGCAATTACCAATTTTTTATAAACTCGTGGCAGTGTGGGGCGGACACGAGGGGTCAATGCTATTTTGGCTTTTTGCCTTAAGTTTATGGGTGATGTTATTTGCCTATTTTAGCCGTCATATTGACCCCATTATTGCCAGTCGAACCCTTGCCATTTTGGGGTTAATTTTCTTGGGGTTAGCGATTTTTGTGGTGTATTTCTCCAATCCATTTATTCGCCAATTTCCCCTACCTCCTGAAGGACGAGATCTCAATCCGATGTTACAAGATATTGGTTTGATTTTTCATCCACCGTTACTTTATTTAGGTTATGTGGGTTTTGCTGTCAATTTTGCGTTAATGCTTGCTGCTTTAATCAGCGGATATTTAGATGCTGCGATGGCACGTTGGATTCGTCCGTGGGTATTGGTTTCGTGGCTTTTTTTAACACTCGGTATTATGCTTGGATCTTGGTGGGCATATTATGAACTGGGCTGGGGAGGCTGGTGGTTTTGGGATCCCGTGGAAAATGCGTCCTTAATGCCATGGTTATTAGGACTCGCTTTATTACATAGTTTATCCATTACCGAACAACGGGGCATTTTTAGTTATTGGAGCATTTTATTTTCATTATTGACCTTTGCATTCAGTGTATTAGGTACGTTTATCGTCCGTTCAGGCGTGCTGACTTCTGTGCATGCTTTTGCTATTGATGGCGAACGTGGCGCGGTGCTATTAATTTTATTTTTCTTACTCACCATGAGCTCGCTCACGTTATTCGCTTTTAAAACCAAATTACAGCAAAGTGCGGTGTATTTTTCCTTTTTTTCTAAAGAAAGTTTATTGCTTTTACTCAATATCCTGTTAACCATTGCCACCGTTAGCGTGTTTATTGGCACATTTTACCCGATACTATTTAGCGTACTTGGTTGGGGATCTATTTCCGTTGGCTCCCCTTATTTTAACAGTATTTTCTTGCCGTTAATTGTTTTGGCAATGATCAGCATGGTGCTGGTGTTAGCGACACATTGGCAGCGTTTTTCCCGCACTAAATTAGGTAAATATCTGCTGTTATTTTTGCCCTCTTTAATTATTGGCTACCTTCTTATTGAATATACGATCGCACAAGATGACAGCTTAAATTTTAATTTTACCGCCTTTATATTAATGAGTTTGGCAATGTGGTTATTGTTATCTACCTTATCTTTACTTGGAAAAAATATCAGCCTACAACGTTTAGGGATGATTTTCGCACATAGTGGCGTCGCCGTTGCGGTGATTGGGGCAGTGATGTCCAGTTATTTTGCGACGGAAATAGGGGTACGACTTGCCCCGAAGCAAAGCCAAATGCTCAATGGTTACGAATTTCATTATCTGGGTTTTCGCAACGAAATCGGAGCCAATTACACCAGTGAAAAAGCCCATTTTGAGATGTTAAAAAACGGTAAAAAAATCACCGCACTTTATCCCGAACGCCGTTATTATGATGTCCGTGCCATGAATATGTCAGAGGTAGGGATCGAGTGGGGTTTTTTAGGTGATATTTATATTGTAATGGGCGATAAACTCACGTCACAAAGCGGTATTGATGGTGAGTTTACTTTTCGCTTACATTATAAACCGTTTATCCGTTGGCTTTGGTTTGGTGGTATATTAATGGCATTAGGGGCATTATTCGCCACCGTTGGTTTACGCAAAGTGAGGTAGAAAATAGCTGATTTTTTCTAAGCTTTTGTGAAAGCACAAATTATTAAAATGTTCATTATTATCAAACAATAGTGTTTGATAGTAATGAACACTTTTTGCGTCTATGTCGTATTTGAGTTAAAATAGTTTCCATTATTAATGAATACTATTGTTTGATGGTATCAAACACTGTTGGGAAAGTTGGGGAAATGGCTATGATTTTAAAGTCTGATTTGCTTGAATGTATTGCAAGTCAAAGCGAGCGGTTACAGGGCTTGGAGAGTTATCCACGTAAAATGTTGGCACAAATTCGTCAGTTGCCTGATTTTGCATTGATAGTATCGGGTATTCGCCGCAGTGGGAAAAGTACGCTTTTAATGCAGTTGATTGCGAAACATACAAAAAATGATTACCTTTTTTTGAATTTTGACACGCCACAGCTATTTGATTTTGAGTTTAATGATTTTGCATTGCTTGATGAGATTATTCAAGAAAAGTCCGATTTAATTACATTGTATTTTGATGAAATTCAAGTGGTTGAAGGTTGGGAAGTGTATGTGCGTGGTAAGCTCGATCAGGGGTATCAAGTGGTCGTTACTGGCTCAAATGCATCTTTGTTAAGCCGAGAATTAGGCACAAAACTCACTGGGCGATATATTAGTAAAGAATTATTTCCATTCTCTTTTGTGGAATTTTGTGAATATTTAGATTTTGCCCTAAATAGCCAAGCACTTGATGAATATTTAATGGTAGGAGGATTTCCACAATATTTAAAGTTACGCGATGAAGAGATTTTAAATACCTTGCTTAATGATATTCTTTATCGCGATATTATAGTGCGTTTTGGTATTCGTGATGATCGTTCAATGAAACGTTTAACATTATTCTTGGCAGGCAATATCGGTAATTTAATTTCTGCAAATAAATTAAAACAAAGTTTGGAAGTAAAAAGCACATCAACGGTACAGGAATATTTAAATTATTTAGAACAAGCCTATTTCATTCAGCTTGTACCTAAATTTTCGTATTCCTATAAAAATCAGTTGGTTAATCCAAGAAAAGTGTATTTTATTGATAATGGATTACAGCAAGCTATTTCACCGTCATTTAGCCAAGATAAAAGGAGAAAATTAGAAAATGCGGTATTTTGGGAATTACGCCGACAATATAAAGAAATTTATTATTACAATGAAAATAATAAAGAGTGTGACTTTGTAGTGTGTAAGAATAGTCAGCCTATTTTGCTTATTCAAGTTTGTTGGCAGTTAAATGCCGAAAATCGTGAGCGAGAGCAAAATGGGTTGCTTGATGCGATGGGCTATTTCAAGTTAGATCAAGGCGTGATTATCAGCTTTGATCAGCAAGATAAGCTGATCGTTGGGGATAAAATGATTGAAGTCGTGCCGTTTTGGCAGTTTTTTAAATAGCTTATTCAAAATATCCGTCCAAATTTCATATCAAAATACAAAATTGGGGCGGGCTTTACTATTGAACAATAATGTTTGATGTTAATGAACGCTTTTTTGTTAGGTAAATTTTGCTTTTGTTTCTATCCCGTGTAAAATTGGTTTACATGTATTCACTGACTATTAATGGCGTGGGGAACGCTTTAGGATTACGCCAAAATGAACAACAAAAAAATCTTATTTTTTATACCCTTATTGCTTGTGTTAGCAATCTGCATGTTGTTATTTCAAGGCTTACAACAAGATCCAAAAAAAATTGCATCCGCTTTAATTGATCGTCCGGTGCCAGAATTTTTTCAAGCAAGTCTAGATGATAATAATCGTATTTTAAACAACAAGGATTTACCAAAAGCACCTTATTTAATCAATGTGTGGGGCAGTTGGTGTTATTTTTGTCGTTTAGAACACAAACATCTTTTAGCCTTAGCCGAACAAAATATCAATATTGTCGGGCTAAATTACCGCGATAAGCCACAAAGTGCGGTGGAATATTTACGAAAATTTGGCAATCCTTTTGTATTAAATATTAATGATAGTCAGGGCAAATTAGCCATGCAATTAGGTGTGGACGGTGCCCCTGAAACCTACATTGTGGATAAACACGGCATTATCCGTTATCGTCATTCAGGAGCATTTGATGATGAGATTATGCAAAAAGTGATTTTGCCCGAATTAGAAAAATGGAAATAATAAGATGCGATATTTAATGCTATTTTTACTTTTTCTTATCAGTTTTGCTCGCGCCGAAATGGTAGATACTTTCCAGTTTAAAAATCAGCAAGATCGCACCCGAGCGGTGGCATTGGCGAAATCCTTGCGTTGTCCACAATGCCAAAATCAAAATCTGGTGGAATCTAATTCACCAATTGCGTACGATTTACGCCTTGAAGTGTATAAAATGGTGGATGATGGCAAAACCGATCAGCAGATTATTGATGTAATGACCTCTCGTTTTGGCAATTTTGTGTTGTATAAACCGCCATTACAATGGACGACCGCCTTATTATGGGGGGCGCCGATAGTATTACTGATTTTAGGCATGGGGTTAATGTTTCACTATGTGCGAAAACGTAGCCAAATTCAGATCAAAAACACCGTACTTTCTGATAAACAACAGCAAGTCTTACAACAGTTATTAGAGAAAAAACAATGAATACAGATTTGTCATTTTTATGGATTGGTATTGCTATTTTTGCCTTAATTGGCTTACTGTTATTTGTCCCTTTGGGACGAAAAATAGATTGGCACAGAAATTACCGCCAACAAAAAAATATTGAATTATATCAACAACAAATGGCATCAAATCCCAACACAGCACTCACCAATGAATTTAGTCAACGATTATTAGCAGATGAGCAAATTTTACAACAACAAGCTGATTCTCAAGTAAACAGTGCGGTGTATTTTTCGCCGATTTTTACTCCCATTTTATGGTTGGTGCTATTTACGTTGCCGTTAGCTTATTATTTTTCATTGGATCGCTTGAATGATGTGCAACAAGGTAAACAAGATTTCAAACAAAAGCAACATCAATTAAGTACCGCAACAGTGAATCGTAAAAATGATGATTATATTATTTCCATTCAACAAAAATTACGTCAAGATCCCAATGATAGCGACCGTTGGTTTGAACTCGGGCAAGCCTATCTGTTAAATAACGAATTTGAGAATGCGTTAATTGCTTATGGCAATGCGGAGCAATTAGTAGGTAGTAAAGCCAATATTTTAGGACAAGCCGCTACCGCCCTTTATTATCAAGCCGGGCAAAAAATCACGCCTAAAACCCAGCAGTTGATTGAAACAGCGTTACAACAAGATCCCAACGAAACTGCTAGCCTTTCCCTATTGGCATCGGATGCTTTTTTGAAAACCGATTACGCGAATGCGCTAAAATATTGGCAACGCTTGTTAGACAGTGGACGAAGCGAAGTCGATCGGCGAAAAACGATTGAGAGTATGCAAATGGCGGAAAAGTTATTAAAGACAAAATAGGTTATTAAATAATCTGTTTACACTTTTTTCTTTGGAAAAATGTGATTTTTAGCATTTTTTCGTAGGAAAACGTGTAATATCTATTTTAACTAGACAAAATTTAAATAAATATTTAATGAATCATTATAGTAGAACTATTGTTATCGGTGCCGGTGCTGCTGGGCTGTTTTGTGCGGCTGAACTTGCGAAGAAGTGCGGTCAAAATGTGACAATTTTAGACAGTGGTAAAAAAACTGGGCGCAAGATTTTGATGTCGGGAGGTGGATTTTGTAATTTTACCAACCTTGATGTTCGACCAAGCCATTATCTTTCGCAAAATCCCCATTTTGTGAAATCTGCTTTGGCAAGATTCACTCAATGGGATTTTATTAGTTTAGTCAATGAATATGGCATTGCCTATCATGAAAAAGCTGACGGACAGCTTTTTTGTGATAATTCGGCACAAGATATTGTCGATTTACTCGAAGATCAATGTAAAAAGGGTAACGTCAATATCCAGTTACGCCAGCAAATAGATGGGGTAGAACGAGTTGAAAATGATTCAAGAGTTCGTTTTAAAGTGCGTGCTAACGGCGCAGATTGGGCGTGCCAAAATTTAGTGATTGCCACAGGTGGGCTTTCCATGCCAGCCTTAGGGGCATCACCTTTTGGTTATAAAGTTGCTGAACAATTTGCCATTCCCATCATTCCGCCAAGAGCCAGCCTTGTGCCTTTTACTTACCTAGAAAATGACAAAATTTTCACCGCACTTTCGGGTATTTCGCTTGATGTGAATGTGGGTTTTGGCAATCAAGCGTTTCGGGGCGATATGCTATTTACCCATCGAGGACTATCGGGACCTGCTATTTTGCAAATTTCTAATTATTGGCAACCAAATGAAAGCATCAGGATTGATTTATTACCAAACCAGTCTATTGTTGATTTTATTATGGAACTTAAAGCAACTTCGCCAAATATGCTGTTAAAAACAGTCTTAAGTCAGCTATTGCCTAAGCGGTTAGTGGATTTATGGATTGAATATCAACGCTTGGCTATCGGCAATAAAGCCCTCGCTCAAATAAGCAAAGCCGATTTGCAAATACTTGATTTACTGATTCATCAATGGCAATTTCAACCCAACGGCACGGAAGGTTATCGCACGGCAGAAGTAACGTTAGGTGGGGTGGATACGCAATATATTTCATCTAAAACCATGCAAGCAAATAATGTGCTAGGTCTATATTTTATCGGCGAAGTGTTGGACGTCACAGGCTGGCTTGGTGGTTATAATTTCCAATGGGCGTGGAGTTCGGCTTATGCTTGTGCTAGGGCTATTGCGGAAAGTTAGTCGTGTGATTTATGTGAATTTAAGGTATAATATTTGAAACTTAAACGGTCATTAAACAGTAAGGATTACAGATGAAATATTATGAATTAAACAAAAATAGTCCGTATTATTCTTATATGCAAAATACCAGTGTTGAGAATAGTTTGACTACTGAAGAAAAAGATTATTTGTATCGTACGCAACTGGCAGGTATTTTATTTGGTATGTATGAGCAATGTCACTATTCCGAAGATGAGAAAAATTATGCCATTTATGCGATATTAAATAAGGTGGATAGTGAAACTGCATTTAATAATATGCAACGAGCAGATGGTCTGTCGGAAGTTGATTTCGTCGCAGTGAATAATAAGCAAATAGCATATCATCATTTAGTTAAAGCGGGAATACTATGAATGATTGTTATTTATCCTTTAAAAATATAGGTGATGATAATGAAGAACGTTTTAATCAATATTATATTCCCGGTACAAAAGTATTAAGAAATTTCCTAAATATTACTAATAGTAAAAAATTAAGAGCTTATGAACAACGGCTAGTTTTGTTAAATTATGCTAAAGCGATTAATGTCAATAAAACTTATGACTTTGAACATATTATAGCTATTCATCAGGCATTATTTGGTAATATTTACCCTTTTGCTGGTGAACTAAGACAAGCCAATATGGGAAAAACGATTCAGGGTGAAGTGTATTATCAAGGTAATAAAAATTCAATGTTCCTTGACTACACAGAACTGCCTTATCACATCGCTCATTTCAATCATTATATCAAATCAAAAAATTATCTTTCAGGCATTAAAGATAAACTGGTTTTTGCTAAAGAGTTATGTGATGTTTATTAATGATATTCACGCTTTTAGAGAGGGGAATGGCAGAACACAAAATGAGTTTATACGTCAGTTAGCAGAAAAGAATGGATTTATTCTCAATGTGGAAAATGCAATGAATAAATTTAAACAACAGGGTATAAATTATTACCAATGGTTTTATCATTATCAGCTAAATAATCAAAAAGATGAGATATTACATAATTTATTTCTAGATCATATAAAAACACTTGATGAATATAAACAAATAATGAAACTAAATTTATTACCATGAAAAAGGACAGATTATGAAAAACAAAACCTTACCATTGCACGCCGACACCGTTGGTTCTTATTTACGCTCAGATGCGTGGAAACAAGCTCATGCCGATTTTAAAGCGGGTAAAATTTCCCTTGAACAGCGTAATGACATCGTTGAACAGGAGGTGAAAAAACTTGTGCAAGCACAATTAGATGCAGGGATTCAAGTGGTCACGGACGGCGAATATCACCGTTCTTGGTGGCATATTGATTTCTTAGAAAATCTAAATGGCATTGAAGGTTATGTGCCAGAAAAAGCCTATGCTTTCAAAGGGGTGGAAGTGCGACCTTATAATACTCGTTGTTGTGGTAAGGTGGCGTGGAATGAAAATCACCCGTTCTTAGAACACTTCAAAAAATTCAATGCCATTGTAGGTGGTCGTGCGGTGGCAAAATTTACTATTCCTAGCCCGAATCAATTAATGTATCCAGCTCAGTGGGATCACGGCGTTTATGCCAATCGTGAAGAATTTGCCAAAGACGTGCAACAGGCGTATAAACAAGCCATTCAAGCCTTTTATGATCTGGGTTGTCGTTATTTGCAAATTGATGATGTGTATTGGGGATCGCTGTGTAATAACCATGATCAACCGACTTTTGCGGCGGATAAAGCCCAAGCGGTGGCAAATATTCAAGCCATTCTTGCCGATAAACCAGCGGATATGGCAATTACTACGCATGTTTGTCGGGGTAACTATAAATCATCTTATTTATTAACCGGAGCTTACGATCCGATTGCAGATGGTTTATTCGCTCAAACTAATTATGACGGTTATTTCTTAGAATATGATGATGAGCGTTCTGGCGGTTTTGAGCCGTTAAAACACTTTGCGGGCAATAAAGGGCGTGTGGTGTTGGGTTTGATTAGCTCAAAATTCCCTGAATTAGAAGATAAAGATCAAATCAAAGCTCGCATTGCGGAAGCCGCTAAATATGTGCCGTTGGAGCAACTTTGCTTAAGCCCACAATGTGGTTTTGCATCCACTGAAGAAGGTAACGTGATGACCGAAGCACAGCAATGGGCGAAAGTGCGACACGTGGAAGAGATAGCGAGAGAAGTTTGGGGGGAAGATTAGTTCTTCGATCTACTTTTCTTGAAAATACAAAAAATAGCCTATTTATTAGGCTATTTTATTTCACTCTAAGAAAAATGGAGATGGAATACGGATTTTAATTCATGGTGATCCAATTTTCTAATTTCACATTAAAGTGTTCAAAATCTTGGGTATTATTACTAACCAAAACGATATTAAGGCTTTTGGCATGAGCAGCAATCAACGTGTCAAATTTGGGTTTATGTGGATAATCTTTAAGGATTTGAGCAAAACATACTGCGGCTTTTTCATCAAAATCGACCACTGGCACTAAAGCTCGTAACTTATCAAAAACAGATTTGGGTTGATATACATCGCAACCACGCAACAGTTCCGCCCACGTGATACTACTAATCCCGACATCGCCCACCTTACAAGCAGTAAATTTATCAATAACTGACTGGGGTTGATGTTTGAGCAAATAAATGCAGATATTGGTATCAAGTAAATATTTCATTACCAATTTCGCTCCGTCTCGTCTAATTCGATGCGTTCAAATTCACCCATTTGTTTCCCAATTTGAGCAAAAATTTCAGGTACAGTAGATAAATTTTCTACGGGGCGTATCGTGATAACACCGTTGTGTTTAGTTAAAATTAACGGCGTATTGTCAGGATAAGCGAAGTCTTTGGGTAACCGAATCGCTTGGCTATTACCAGCAACAAAAGGCTTTGTTTGGATAGTCGGCATAACTTATTCCTTAATAATTATTCAAGAATGTAATTACATAAAGTGATTACATTATAATCCCTGTTGCATAGGTTTTTCAAGCAGTGCAAAAATTTTTACTAAAATTAGAGCTAAATAGATCGCTTTACTTTGCCCGATAGGCTTTGTGCATAGCCATAATCACTTCACGTACGGCTTTTTTTTGTTCTTGCGGAAGATTGAGAAAAAGGCGGAATAAATAATCTTCATCATAATAGTTTGAGATAGCTTGACTTAAGTTGGCTTTATTCTCTTTCTTTTTCTTGGCTTTTTGAGCCTGATAGGCTCTTTCTTCTGATACTAAATTCGTTAATTCCACGCCCAACCATTCTGCAAGCGTGCAAAGTTTATCGCTATGCGGAATTGATTTTCCCTTGAGCCATTTGCCAACGGCTTGTTGAGTCAAAGGAGTACCATAGTAACGCAAATTAAATTCACGTTCCAATACGGATGGTTTCGGTTCATAGCCCTTTTCAATTAAAAGTGCGGTTAATTTTTGGGTAAATTTTTCATTCTCATTCATAAAATCCACTTTACGAACGATCTTAAAGCAAAATGAAACTTGATCAAAAGTTGCTTAACTATTATTATAGTTTCATTTAAAATTTCATTGGTTTCTTTGAAAGTTACATTCAAAATAACCCAACAAATCAAATCTCGCCAATGTGTCACCAATTACGATGAAGTGTTTACTCGCCCACCAGAAGTCAATGCCATGATTGATATGGTGATGCGTGATAAAGGCTTGCCAATCAGTAATGCAATATCGTTAGGAATAAAAAATATAAATCAAAACTACATAACAATAAGTTAACTAAGTAAATATCTTGTAATTCTTGTATAAATTTGGAGATCTAGAGTGTCAATTTTTAAAACTGAGGACGAAGTAAGAGATAGTGCAAAAATCATCTTACAATTTGATAAGAAAGAAAAGAATGTCCAGCAAGGTACTGGGCAAATTACTACATTTAACCAATTAGGTTTTAAAGGATTTAACGATAAACCTGATGGTTGGTATTTACCCGATAGTACATTTGATGTTGCCATTATTCTTGAAACAAAATCCGAAGATAAGGATATTGCCAAACAAGAATTTATTGATGAACTATTTAAAAATATTGATATTATCAGTTCAAAATATAATAAGACGATTGGTATTTTATATAATGGTCAAGATATTGCTATTTATAAAAATAAACAATTAATTAAGACAGCAAAAACACTACAACCTAAACAATATTATCTGGATTTATTTAAGGATAATAATATTGATAAGAACAAAATATATTCTTTAACCAAAAGAATTAATGATCTCTTACATTTTAAATTCGGCATCAAAAATTTATATCACCGTATGATTTTTACTGCTTCAGCATTGGTAGTAGAACGCTTTGGAGGTAATTTAGAAGCCATCAAGAATAATGGGTTTAGACCATTTAGAAATAAAATATATGATACTCTTGCCAAGTCACTAGAAGAACACAGACAACAGAATTTAAAAATTGATATTTTGTTAGAGGTTTACAGTGAAATTAGAATGAATGTTGTTGAGAATCAAGATGATATTAATGAATTTATTGATGGCATCATTGGCATTTCTCACTCGGTTAATTCTGATAACTGGAATGGAGAAGATGTGATGGGGATTTTCTTTAACGAATTTAATCGTTATAAAAAGAAATCTGAAAGTGGACAAGTATTTACGCCAGAGCATATCTCATCTTTTATGTATGATTTGTTAGAGGTAAGTTATGCAGATAATGTATTAGATGCCACTTGTGGTAGTGGTTCTTTTTTGGTCAAAACAATGGCAAATATGCTTCAAGAAGTAGGCGGAAACAATACCAAAGAAGCAGAAAATATTAAACAAAATAAACTATTTGGTATTGAGTTTGATCGTGAAATTTTTGCCCTTGCCTGTGCCAATATGCTTATTCACAAAGATGGTAAAACCAACCTAGAACACTTAGACACAAGAGAAGCCAAAGCCTGTGAATGGATAAAATCCAAACCGATTACCAAAGTATTGATGAATCCCCCTTATGAGCGAAAATATGGCTGTAAAAAAATTGTGGAAAATGTACTAAACAATGTTTCTGTTGGTACAAAATGTGCATTTATCTTACCTGATAAAAAACTAGAAAAAGATAAAATGCACAGTCTGTTAAAAAAACACACATTAGAAATGATTATTAAGCTCCCTGAAAATCTTTTTGATGCGGGGATTACCACGAGTATTTTTGTATTTGAAGCAGGTAAGCCACAAAAGGATAAAAAAGTATTTGCTTGCTACATGGAAGATGACGGTTTGGAACGAGTCAAAAATCAAGGTCGTCACGACATTAAAAACCGTTGGTCGGATATTGAACGTTACTGGCTAGATGTAGTGACAAGAAAGGTTGACGAACAGTATCAAACACATCAATGGCTTGATCCAAAAGAACATTTGTCTTACCAAAAACCACAGCAAGAATTTGAAATTTATGAAGAAGATTTTAAAAAGGTGATTTTAGATTATATATTTTTTGAAAATAAAATTGATGTTAAAGAATTTAATGATAAGTTGCTCAATAGAGTTTTATATCAAGCTGAAATTAGTGATGATAAGTTAGTTTTAGATTTACAAAGGGGAAATGATGAATAAATTAAATGTTTCTCAATGGCAATCTTTTACTATTAGTGAATTGTTTATTACAGAATCTACCAAAAATAAAATACAGGTACCAACAGGTGCATCTATTCCAAAAGTATCATTAATAGAACAAGAAAATGGTGGTTTACCAAGGATCACAGTGACAGGTGTGAATAATGGTATTATTGGTCACTACAAAGAGATGAGTGAGCCTAATTATAGAGTTTTTGAGAATTTTATATCTATTTCATTTTTGGGTACGATTTTCTATCATCCATATAAAGCCAGTCTTGATATGAAAGTACATTGTTTAAAATTAAGAAATAAAGAATTAAACGCTAATATTGCATTGTTTTTAATTGGCGTTATTAAAAAACATTTATATTCTTTTGCTTATGACGATCAGCTTTCTAGTACGGTTTTGCCGACCTTATCTATACGACTTCCAATTAGAAATGATATTCCAGACTGGGAGTATATGGAAAATTTTATTGACAATATTTATGTAAAAGAGAGAGACAGTCAGTATTATATTGATTGTTATATAAAAAATACCCTAGTGCAAAAAGTAGATTCAGCAAGTTGGAGAGAATATTCTATTGATGAATTGTTCAACATTAAAAGACCTGTAAGTCGAACAATTAAGCAGTACGAAACTGGCTCTATTCCTTTTGTATCATCAGGAAATTTTAATAATGGTATAGATAAATTTGTGACGCCTATGGATAATGAAATATTGGACAAGGGTAACTGCATTACTATTAGCCCTGTTGATGGTAGTTGTTTTTATCAAGCTATTGATTTTCTAGGTCGAGGAGGTGGTGGCAGTTCAATTATTTTGTTATATAACGAAAAGCTCAATGAAAAGAATGGGTTATTTATTAGTGCCGTTATTGGTAAAACATTAAGTAGATTTTATCAATATAATGATATGGGAAGTTCTGCTTCCATTAGAAAAGAAAAAATTAAACTCCCTGTAAAAAATGATGTTCCTGACTGGGAATACATGGAGCAATTCATTGATAATCTTTATGATAAAGAACGAGAAAAAACTAAAACAATTTTATCAATGCATTAGACAGACTAAAAGAACAAAAAACAAGGTTAGCAGGTGCAAGATAACGCGATTAATTTGTCGCTCGGTATTTTTATTTTCCCAAAAATTAACGTAAAATAGACCGCACTTTTATCATTACAAGGATAACCCATGTCAACCCCATGTTCTGAGCCACGTTTTGTTCATCTGCGTACCCATAGTGATTTTTCGATGATTGACGGCATTGCCAAAGTGAAACCTTTGGTGAAAGCCTGTGTTGCTGAAAATATGGTGGCAATGGCGTTGACGGATTTTGCTAATTTTTGTGGATTGGTGAAATTTTATGGCGAGGCTTTAGGCGTGGGGATTAAGCCGATTATTGGGGCGGATGTGTTGGTGAAAAGTGAGCTTTGTGGTGATGAATACTTTGAATTAACTTTGCTAGCTAAAAATAATGATGGCTATAAAAATATTACCCTTTTATTATCAAAGGCTTATCAGCGTGGTTATGATGATTTGCCTTATATTGATCAAGCATGGTTGACCGAACATAATGACGGTGTGATTGTGCTGTCGGGTGGTCGCAAGGGTGATATTGGCTTGAAATTATTGAAAGATAATCAAGCCGATGTGGAAAGTGCGGTGAAATTTTATCAACAATTTTTTCCGAACCATTTTTATTTAAGTCTGGCTCGCACAGGGCATAATGAAGAAGAACGCTATATTCGTGCTGCATTAGATTTAGCTCGGCAATATCAGTTGCCCGTGGTTGCCGTAAATGATGTGTGCTTTTTAAAAGCAGATGATTTTGAAGCGCACGAAATTCGGGTAGCGATTCATGACGGTTATACCTTGGACGATCCGAAACGCCCAAAACTTTATACTAATCAACAATATTTTCGTTCTGAACAGGAAATGTGCGAGTTGTTTGCGGATATTCCATCTGCCTTAGAAAATACCTTATTAATTGCTCAACGCTGTAATGTGACGATTCGATTAGGCGAATATTTTTTACCGCAGTTTCCCACAGGTAATCTCAGCACCGAAGATTTTTTGGTGAAAAAAGCCAAAGAGGGATTGGAAGAACGGCTGGCGTTTTTGTTTTCTGATGAAAAAGTGCGGTTGGAAAAACGTCCGCAATATGATGAACGCTTGCAGGTGGAACTGGATGTAATTAACCAAATGGGTTTCCCGGGCTATTTCTTGATCGTGATGGAATTTATTCAATGGTCGAAAGATAACGGTATTCCAGTTGGACCGGGGCGTGGCTCTGGGGCAGGATCCTTAGTGGCGTATGCATTAAAAATCACCGATTTGGATCCGCTCGCCTTTGATTTACTATTTGAACGTTTTTTAAATCCTGAACGGGTGTCAATGCCTGACTTTGACGTGGATTTTTGTATGGACGGGCGAGATCGGGTGATTGATCATGTGGCAGAAATGTATGGACGTGGGGCGGTGTCGCAGATTATTACCTTTGGTACGATGGCGGCAAAAGCGGTAATCCGTGATGTGGGGCGTGTGTTGGGGCACCCTTACGGTTTCGTGGATCGGATTTCCAAATTAGTGCCACCCGATCCCGGTATGACCTTAGCCAAAGCCTTTGAAGCGGAACCTAAATTAGCTGAGATTTATGAAGCCGATGAAGAAGTTAAAGCGTTAATTGATATGGCTCGCAAGCTCGAGGGAGTGACCCGAAATGCAGGTAAGCACGCAGGTGGTGTGGTTATTTCACCAACGCTAATTACAGATTTTTCGCCTCTATATTGTGACAGTGAGGGGTTGCATCCCGTCACCCATTTTGATAAAAATGATGTGGAATATGCGGGCCTGGTGAAATTCGACTTTTTAGGCTTGCGGACATTGACCATTATTAAATGGGCGTTGGATATGATTAATGCCCGGATGGCAAAAGAGAATAAACCGCCAGTCCGCATTGAAAGTATTCCACTTGATGATCCTGATGCATTTAAAATTTTGTTGGCGGCGGAAACCACGGCGGTGTTCCAGTTAGAATCGCGTGGCATGAAAGATTTGATTAAACGCCTGCAACCTGACTGTTTTGAAGATATTATTGCGTTGGTGGCATTGTTCCGTCCGGGTCCGTTGGAATCAGGCATGGTGCAAAACTTTATTGACCGTAAACATGGGCGAGAAGAAGTGTCTTATCCAGATTCGCAATATCAACACGATTGCCTTAAACCGATTTTAGAACCCACTTACGGCGTGATTGTGTATCAAGAACAGGTGATGCAAATCGCACAAGCCTTGGCAGGTTATACGCTGGGTGGTGCAGATTTATTACGCCGAGCCATGGGGAAGAAAAAGCCCGAAGAAATGGCAAAACAGCGTTCGGTGTTTGAAGCTGGGGCGATTAAAAACGGCGTAGATGGCGAGTTGGCGATGAAGATTTTCGACTTGGTGGAAAAATTTGCCGGCTATGGGTTTAATAAATCGCACTCAGCAGCCTATGCATTGGTGTCCTATCAAACCTTATGGTTGAAAGCTCATTTCCCAGCCGAGTTTATGGCGGCGGTGATGACCTCAGAAATGGATAATACCGATAAAATCGTGGGGTTGTATGATGAATGTTTGCGTATGGGGTTAAAAGTCACACCGCCAGATATTAACACCGGTAAATATCATTTTAGTGTCAATGAACAGGGCGAAATTGTCTATGGTATTGGGGCGATTAAAGGGGTAGGCGAAGCACCGATTGAAGCCTTAGTTTTAGCTCGAGAAAAAGGCGGTATTTTCAAAGATTTATTTGATTTATGTGCCAGAGTGGATCTCAAACAAGTTAATCGCCGTACCTTTGAAAGCCTGATTAAGTCCGGTGCATTCGATAAATTAGGACCTCACCGAGCGGCACTTGCCAAAAATTTAGAAGATGCGCTGCAATCATCGAATCAATTTGCCAAAGATGAAGAAATTGGACAAGTGGATATGTTTGGTGTATTAACCGAAAGCCATGAAGATGTGGAACGCAAATATGCTAATACACCACCTTGGACGGAAAAACAGATTTTAGATGGTGAACGTGAGACTTTAGGACTTTATTTAAGTAGCCACCCGATTAGCCGTTACCTTAAAGAACTGTCCCATTATTGTCGTTTTCGTTTAAAAGATTTAGTGCCAAATCCAGCAAATCAACGTGGGGCGGTGAGTACGGCTTGTGGTTTAATTATATCTTCTCGTTTTGCAGTGACGAAAAAAGGTAATCGACTTGGTATTGCTACCCTTGATGATCGCTCAGGTAAATTAGATATTACCTTATTTTCTGATGCATTAGAAAAATACGGAGATCATTTACAACAAGATAATATTGTGATTGTATCAGGACAGGTAAGTGAAGACGAATATAGCCAAGGATTACGAATGTCGGTGCGTGAGCTGATGACCCTTGATGAAGCCCGTAGTCGTTATGTAAAAAGTCTAGCTATTATTTTAAAACAAGCACAAATTACACCACAATTTGTGAAGCAATTTAAAAGCATACTTGAGCCTTATAGTGGTGGGACAATTCCTGTTCATGTGTATTACGATAGTCCACAAGGTCGAGTGCTGTTGAAATTAGGTGTGCAATGGTGCATAAAACCGACGGATGATTTATTGATGGCATTGGTGGAAATGTTAGGGCAGAGTTCGGTAGAGTTGGAATTCGGCTAATCAGAATCCTAGATAAAAGTAAGTTAACGTCTTATAGTAATTATCTTTAACCTACTTTTATGGAGTATCAATATTTTTGTATGTTATGCTCTTTTTCTAACAATTATATCCAGAAAATATCCAAATATTAATCCGATAATAGAAAAGATAACCCATTCCATAGAATAGGCTTTTAATGGTAATTGCGCGGTAAAATTTACCCCTAATACGGAGCATAAAGAAATAATGGAGACTAATCCAATAGATAGACGTTGAGCAAGTAATGGCAAGTTAATGAAAATATTGATGAACATGAGCAAAATTACGGTGATAGCAATCGGATATAATACTAATAATACAGGAACCGATTTACTAAGTACTGTACTGAGTCCTTGATTGGCAATAATAAAGCTAATGACAGTAAAAAATAATGCATAAATTTTATACGAAATTTTATGGTAAATTTCATAAAAATATTCGCTTACCGATACAATTAAGCCAATCGATGTAGTTAAACAAGCCAAAGTGACAATAATACCTAAAATCATGCGACCAAGCTCACCAAAGGTTTGTTGTGCAATATCGTTCAGTAGATAAGTTCCCATATCTAGGTTTCTTTCTTGTACATAAGCTAAGGCTTGTTCACTCAAATGGGATTTACTACCGATCCAAGCTAATGAAAGATAAATTAATGCTAACGCTCCTGCTGCGATGATTCCCGCATAGATAGTTTGTTGTACCAGTTGTTTTTGGTTGACGCCCTTTGATTGAATCGCTGAGATAACGATGACTGAAAAAGCCACAGATGCTAACGCATCCATGGTTAAATAGCCTGATACAAAACCTTTAAAAAACATGGATTCAGTAGTAGTGGCGGAGACATAGTCAACATCGGATAAAGCAAAAAACACTTTAATCACTAAGGCAGCGATTGAAATAAGTAAAGCTGGTGTTAGAATGGAACCCACTCGCGCTACCATTTTGGATGGGCTTAGCGCTAACCATAAAGATAAAATAAAGAATAGTGAGGTGAAAATTAGCTGTGGGATTTCTGTTTCACCTTGTAAAAAGGGTTGGAGTGCAATTTCAAAGGATGTTGCGGCAGTACGTGGAATAGCTAAAAACGGACCAATACTGAGGTAAATCGCACTTAAAAAGAATAAGGAAAACCAAGGATGGATTTGTTTTAGGGCTTTGCTATAACCACCAGAATAGAATGCACTAACGATAATTCCTAACAACGGTAAGCCTACGCCAGTGACGATGAAACCTAATGCACTAAGCCAAATATGTTCCCCACTTTCTAATCCTAATTTAGGTGGGAAAATTAAATTGCCGGCGCCAAAAAAGATGGCAAAAAGCATAAAGCCGACGATAAAGGTGTTTTTATTCATTACTGATCCTTAGTAAATTTTTTATTATAAATATTTTTATTTGAGCAAATTCTCATTTTTAGCGTGATTCCATTTGCCCATTTTTTTATCCATATATTGGAAATATTCGTTGGAAAATGTTCCTTGCGCACAGGTAATTTTATCTCGACGAGTATTCACGGTTTTACCTTCTAGTGCTTGGTTTAAACAAGTTGGTCCGGTTAAAGAAAATACGCCTCCTTCAATTTTTCGTTGTTCAATATTATTGATAATAATATCTAAAGTATCTTTTAAAAAAATATTCCCTTTTTCACTCGCCATAAAGAAATTGGTGTAAAGCTGGCGACGAGTAATTAATACTTCACTATCATTTTCATGAATAATATTATCTAAGTTCCAGACCAAATGACCATCAATATCCATATAGATACCGCCTTCATTGTATAGCGTAAAGATTCGCCAAAAATCTGCTTGAGCAGCGCCGTCAGTCAGTTTGCTATAAGCATTAAAGGTACGTTCATCAGCATGCGTTTTGATATATTCTTCTCGAGCTTCGGTACTCACATAACGATAATCATAATCACGTGAAAGTAAGCGATTAACTAAGTAATTACAATAGATCGGCAAAGTAACACGGTTACTATAATTAGTTTGCCAAATAGTGCGGTTGATTTTTTGTGAATTTTGGGGATGAGCTTTAGCAGGGCTAAATTCTGGAATGGTAAAACGTTTTTTAGGAAAGATAAAATGAAATGGATAACTTAATACTTTTACTATATTGCCGGTTAAACGGAGTAAACCATTGGTTATTACAATTAGAGTTTCATTTTTCACAGGTTTATTCATTTGAAATTACCATAAAATATAAAGGATAGTGTACTTTATCATTTCACGTTTAAATAACAAGATTATTCTCAAAAAATATCTATTATATTAAATGAAAATAAGTGGTGGGCGATACCGGTCTCGAACCAGTGACCCCCTCCTTGTAAGGGAGGTGCTCTCCCAACTGAGCTAATCGCCCTACGACAACAGCTATAAATAGTCTGTTTGTAGATTGGTTTGTTTAAGTGGTGGGCGATACCGGTCTCGAACCAGTGACCCCCTCCTTGTAAGGGAGGTGCTCTCCCAACTGAGCTAATCGCCCACTTAAACAACAGGAGAACACATAAACGAAAGCAAGGTACTAATCACTATCTTAATTTAGTTGAAAAGTGGTGGGCGATACCGGTCTCGAACCAGTGACCCCCTCCTTGTAAGGGAGGTGCTCTCCCAACTGAGCTAATCGCCCTTGCTTCGCTGTTTGCGTTGTGGATTGCATTATAAGTATTCTTGAATTTCAGTCAATCTATTTCTGCAAAAAATGGTTTAATTGTCTTAAAAATAGGCATAAAACCAAAAATTCAGTTAAGCAAAATAAGAAAAGAAGGTACAATAGTCCGCAAATTTTATAAGAATAAGAAAGGTCAACAAATGAAGATTGAAAATTTATTTCCTTTAGATCCTAATGTAAAGGTTCGTACTCGTTTTGCACCTAGTCCAACCGGCTATTTACATGTAGGCGGGGCGAGAACGGCACTTTATTCATGGTTATACGCTAAACATAATAACGGTGAATTTGTGTTGCGTATTGAAGATACCGATTTAGAACGTTCGACCCCAGAGGCTACACAAGCTATTTTGGAGGGGATGGAATGGTTAAATTTAGCTTGGGATCATGGCCCTTACTTCCAAACCAAACGTTTTGACCGTTACAATCAAGTGATTGATCAGATGTTAGAAGAGGGGACGGCTTACCGTTGTTACTGTTCAAAAGAACGTTTAGATGAATTGCGTACTCAGCAAGAAAACAACAAAGAAAAGGCTAAGTATGATCGTCATTGTTTGCATGATCATAGCCATTCCCCTGATGAACCGCATGTGATTCGTTTTAAAAATCCACAAGAGGGTTCAGTGATTTTTGATGATGCGGTGCGTGGTCGTATTGAAATTAGTAATAGCGAGTTAGACGACTTGATTATTCGCCGCACAGATGGCTCACCAACTTATAATTTCTGCGTAGTAGTCGATGACTGGGATATGGGAATTACCCACGTAGTTCGTGGTGAAGATCATATTAACAATACACCACGTCAAATTAATATCTTAAAAGCTTTAAATGCCCCCGTGCCGACCTATGCTCATGTTTCCATGATTAATGGTGATGACGGTCAAAAATTGTCTAAACGTCATGGTGCGGTGAGTGTGATGCAATATCGTGATGATGGCTATTTACCCGAAGCATTAATTAACTATTTAGTACGTTTAGGTTGGGGACATGGTGATCAAGAAATTTTTTCACGTGAAGAAATGATCGAATTATTCGATCTTCATTCGGTCAGTAAATCCGCTAGTGCTTTTAATACAGAAAAATTGCAATGGTTAAATCAGCATTATATTCGTAGTTTAGATCCTAATTATGTGGCAAAACATCTTGCATGGCACATGAAAGATCAAGGTATTCCTTATGAAAATGGCGTAGCCTTAGCCGAGCTTATTCCTGTATTAGGGGAACGAGCGAAAACGTTGAAAGAATTAGCCGCACAAAGTCGTTATTTTTATCAAGAATTTGACAGCTATGATGAAAAAGCGGTGGCAAAAAACTTTAAACCAGAAGCGATTGTACCGTTAACAAAATTATTGGAAAAATTAACCGCACTTTCTGTTCCGGAGGATTGGACAGTGGAAAATATTCATCAAGCAATGAATGACACGGCAACAGAATTAGACATCGGTATGGGTAAAGTGGGTATGCCATTCCGTTTAGCGGTCACTGGTTCAGGGCAGTCACCGTCGATGGATATTACAGCAAAACTTGTTGGAAAAGACCGCACTTTAGCCAGAATTCAAAAAGCGATTGAATTTATTCAAAATAAAGGTTAATTTTCTATTGACATAACACGTGGCGGAATTTATCATAACGCCACTTTCGGGGATATAGCTCAGTTGGGAGAGCGCTTGAATGGCATTCAAGAGGTCGTCGGTTCGATCCCGATTATCTCCACCAAAATTTAAAAACCCGTATCAATTCCTTGATACGGGTTTTTACTTTTACCATAATATAATGGTATGTCATGTAACTTCAGCCATGATTTAGTCGTGATGCTATTCTTTTCTGAATAAAATTACCTATAACTCGCAATAAAACAAATAATACTAACAATGCGTATAAAGGTTTATTGCCAAAAACAGCATAGGGTGTTTTTCCTATTGTTGGTGCGATTTTTTCAGTCAACGTAGTTTGCACAAACTGTGGTGCTTGGCGAATGACTTTTCCTTGAGCATCAATAAACGCAGTAACCCCCGTATTTGTTGCTCGAATCACTGGTTTAGCTAATTCTAACGCTCGCATTCTTGCCATTTGAAAATGTTGCCAAGGACCATAGCTGTCGCCAAACCACGCATCATTAGAAATGGTTAAAATAAAATCAGTATCATCTTTTAAATTTGTCTGTAATTGACTACTTTCGATAATTTCGTAGCAAATAGCTCCCATAAAACGGCGATCTTTGCTGATTAAATCAGGTTGAATGTTATCACCACTTTGAAATGCCGACATGGGTAAATTAAACACTGAGCCAAGTGGTCGTAATAGACTTTCTAAAGGCACATATTCGCCAAAGGGAACCAGATGATGTTTATTATAACGTTGAGCCGTAGTAGATGAATAATTGCCATCAACTAATGCGATAGAGTTAAATAATTTTCCGCTGCTTTCATCACGGTGAACCGTGCCAATCATAATATCTGTTTTTGAGTGTTGGCTGGCTTGATTGAGTTCATCAAAAAATGGTTGAATGCTTTCTTCTAAGGCAGGTAACGCACTTTCTGGCAAGATAATTAAATCAGATTTAGCTAAATTAGGACGAATTAAATTGGCATAAATTTGTAAGGTAGATTGCAGATAATCAGGATCCCACTTTAACGATTGTTCAATATTGCCTTGTGCCAGTGTAATTGTAATGGCTTTATTTTCCAGCGATGTGGCATAATTGGTTTTGGCAAAGGAAACTACGCCAGTAACGCTGATACCCAGTAGAATATTGAATAAAGCAAACTTGATTTTTTGTGGTTGCTGAGTGATAGCAGAAATAGCATTAAAAATTACCGCACTTAGCCATACTACAAAAAAGGTTAAGCCAGTGACACCAAAAATGGGGGCAATTCCTGCAAAGGGTGTATCAATTTGCGTATAGCCAAACAGTAGCCATGGGAAACCTGTAAATAACCAACCTCGTAGAAATTCGCTAAATGTCCAAATTGTGCCAAAAATAACAGGGCTTACGACTTTAAAATGTTGAACTAGATAGGTGAATAATAAGGGAAAAAGCGATAAATAACAGGCGAGAACGAAGACTAAAAAATAACTTAACCATAGGGGCGAGCCACCAAATTGATGAATACTGACGTGTAACCAGCTGGTCGCAATGCTAAAAAAACTCACTCCCCATAAAAAGCTGGCTCGAAGTGCAGTTTTTTTATGGGGATTTTTTGCCACATAGAGTAAACCTAGCATTGAGATGTAGGCAATTCCCCAGTAATCAAAAGGGGAAAAGGCAAATACACCGATTGAGCCTGTGATGAAAGCTATTAGATAAGGTAAAAATCTGTGTATCATAAGGGGTTATTCTTCTGTTTCATTTTGGTGAGCATTGATGCTTTCAAGCTGTTCATCAGTTACGGTTACTCGTAACTGAATAATACGACGACTATCCGCTGATGTCACTTTAAAATGAATATTATTCAGCGTAATTTCTTCGCCTCGTTTTGGTAAATAACCAAAGGCTTGCATGATTACGCCACCGATAGTATCCACTTCTTCATCGGCAAAATTTGTGCCAAATTTTTGATTAAAATCATCAACATCAGTTAAAGCCAGCACTGCATAAGTATGGCGAGAAAGTTGGCGGATATTGGCAATCACTTCTTCTTCATCAAATTCATCTTCAATATCGCCGACAATTTGCTCTAAAATATCTTCAATCGTCACTAAACCTGAAATGGCACCAAATTCGTCTACTACGATTGCCATGTGAAAACGTTCTGTACGGAAATCTTTCAGCATTCGATCCACACGTTTACTTTCTGGTACAATCACAGCTGGACGTAAAATTACTTGCATATTGAATTGATCTGGCTGTTCTCGTAGAAATTGCAACAGATCTTTAGCGTGCAAAATCCCAACGACATTATCTCGTTCGTTAGTGATGACGGGAAAGCGAGAGTGAGCCGTGTCAATAATGGTGTCAAGGCAACTTTCGAGAGCTTGATCGTTTTCAATAAACACGATTTGAGCTCGAGGGATCATAATATCTCGCACTCGAAGTTCGGCGATTTCCATCACCCCTTCGATCATTTCACGAGTATCTTGGTCGATCAGATCATTTTGTTCAGAATCGCGAATGACTTCGACTAATTCTTCACGGTTTTTCAGTTCGCCTTGAAAAAAGCGATCAAACAGGGATTGAAAGAACGATTTTTTTTGATAGCTATCTATTTGTGTTGCGTTATTCGAGTGTTCGTCCATAGTTTTTTTATTGGGTTGGAATTTGACGTATTGAAATTAGCATATTTTGCATGCAAAGAAAAGTGCGGTGCAAAAATTGCGTAGGAATTTTCAACGTTGCGTAGCAACAAGGGCAAAGCCCCGAACAATTCTATCAAGGATTGTAAGTAATTTTTTGTGAGTGTTTTGGCAAAAAAACAAAAGCTCGAAATTTTCGAGCTTTGTTGGCTTGCGTGATATTATCTCGCACGGAAAATAATCCGCCCTTTGCTTAAATCATAAGGGGTCATTTCCACAGTAACTTTATCGCCAGTTAAAATGCGAATGTAGTTTTTACGCATTTTGCCTGAAATGTGAGCAGTAACCACGTGACCATTTTCAAGTTCTACACGAAACATCGTGTTCGGCAAGGTTTCCAAAATGGTACCTTGCATCTCAATGCAATCTTCTTTAGACATTAATTGATTAATCCTTTTTTCTAAAATAAATACAAAAAACGTGCGGATTATACTATTTTGTTGCTTATTCTGAAAGCATTAATTTGATAAAATGCGATTAAAACAGTACAATAGCCAGTTAATTGCCAATCAATTTTATGGCTTTATTAACGAATTTAATTTATACAGATTATAAAGATGACTCAAAAATTACATATTAAAACTTGGGGCTGTCAAATGAATGAGTATGACAGTTCAAAAATGGCGGATTTATTGCTCAGCACGCACGGTCTGGAACTCACCGAAGAAGCGGAAGAAGCGGACGTGTTGTTGTTAAACACTTGCTCCATTCGTGAAAAAGCCCAAGAAAAAGTATTCCACCAGCTCGGGCGTTGGAAACAGCTGAAAAAACATAATCCGAATTTAGTGATCGGCGTGGGCGGTTGCGTGGCTTCGCAAGAAGGGGCGCATATTCGTGATCGTGCGCCTTTTGTGGATATTATTTTCGGACCACAAACCTTGCATCGCTTGCCTGAAATGATTAACCAAATTCGTGGTGGCAAAAGCTCTGTGGTGGACGTGAGTTTCCCTGAAATTGAGAAATTTGACCGTTTGCCTGAACCGAGAGCCGAAGGTCCAACGGCGTTTGTATCGATTATGGAAGGTTGTAATAAATATTGTTCTTTTTGTGTTGTGCCTTATACTCGTGGAGAAGAAGTAAGCCGTCCAGTGGACGATGTTCTATTTGAAATTGCTCAACTCGCCGAGCAAGGTGTACGTGAAGTGAACCTGCTAGGACAAAACGTCAATGCCTATCGTGGTGCAACCTTTGATGGTGAAATTTGTTCTTTTGCTGAATTATTGCGTTTGGTGGCAGCCATTGACGGTATTGACCGATTACGTTTCACCACCAGCCACCCGATTGAATTTACAGACGATATTATTGAGGTTTACAGCGACACGCCAGAACTCGTGAGCTTCCTGCATTTGCCTGTGCAAAGCGGTTCGGATCGGGTATTGACCATGATGAAACGCAACCATACGGCGTTAGAATACAAATCCATTATCCGCAAATTGCGTAAAATTCGCCCAAATATTCAAATCAGCTCGGATTTTATCGTGGGCTTCCCTGGCGAAACCGATCAGGATTTTGAAGACACGATGAACCTGATTGCACAAGTGAATTTTGATATGAGCTTCAGCTTTATTTATTCTGCTCGCCCAGGCACACCAGCGGCAGATTTACCTGATGATGTGAGTGAAGATGAGAAAAAACAACGCCTGTATCTATTGCAACAACGTATCAACAATCAAGCGGCACAATTTAGCCGAGCCATGCTTGGCACAGAGCAACGTGTGTTAGTAGAAGGTCCATCCAAAAAAGACATTATGGAACTCACTGGCAGAACGGAAACCAACCGTATTGTGAATTTCAAAGGTACACCAGATATGATTGGTAAATTTGTGGATATTAAAATCACTGATGTATATACTAATTCCTTACGTGGTGATGTGGTTCGCACTGAAGATCAAATGGGCTTACGCGTGATTCAATCGCCACAAGCAGTGATTAATCGAACTCGTAAAGAAGATGAGTTAGGGGTTGGGTTGTACGCTGCTTAATTCTAAAAATTCTTCAGATTTAGACCGCACTTTTTTAACCAAAGTGCGGTGTTTTTATATCAAATGTATCTAAGTCATATCAAATCGTTCTTTTATCTGCCTAATTAAGCCATTATAATTTTAGCTATTTTAAATTCATTTCTTATTTTCTATGAACTGGCAATATATTTGGAACGCCGTTCCTCGTTTTATTGATGCAACTTTACTTACCTTGCATTTGTCCTTTTGGGCTATTGTGTTGTCGGTGTTAGTCGGGTTGCTTTGTGCCGTGGTGTTAACCTACAAAATTCGTGGCTTGCAATGTCTGGTCAAAAGCTACATTGAACTCTCTCGTAATACCCCGTTGTTAATTCAAGTCTTTTTTCTGTATTTTGGTTTATCCAAAGTAGGCATTAAATTAGATGGTTTTACCTGTGGGATTATCGGTTTGGCTTTTCTCGGGGGGAGCTATATGGCGGAAGCCATTCGGGGCGGATTGGAAGCCGTATCCAAAGGGCAAATTGAAAGTGCGTTAAGTATCGGGCTAACGCCTTTACAAGCCTTTCGCTATGTGATTTTTCCGCAAGCCTTTGCCATTGCCACACCAGCGGTGGGAGCAAACTGTTTATTTTTAATGAAAGAAACATCGGTAATTAGTGCCGTTGCGGTGGCGGAATTAATGTTTTTGGCAAAAGATATTATCGGAATGGATTATAAAACTAACGAATCTTTATTTTTGCTCGTGGTATTTTATTTGATTATTTTATTGCCCGTGTCACTGTATATTCGTTATTTAGAACGCCGTTTGCGTCAAGCTAAATATGGAGCATAGTCATGGGGTTGGGTATTTTATTTCAAGGCAGTAATTTAGAACGTTTGCTCGGTGGATTATGGATCACCGCTGAAATTGCCTTTGTGTCAGTGTTTTTTGCGTGTATTTTAGGCGTAATTTTGGGTGTAGTGATGACCAGTAAAAACAAAGCCGTGCATTTTTTTTGCCAGCTATATTTAGAGATAGTACGCATTATCCCCTTGTTAGTATTACTCTTTTTAGTCTATTTTGGGTTTGCTAAATGGTTTAATATTCACTGGAGTGGCGTTTGGGTGTGTATTGTAGTGTTTATTTTCTGGGGGGTAGCTGAAATGGGGGATTTGGTGCGTGGAGCATTAACTTCCATTGAAAAACATCAGATCGAATCTGCCTATGCTTTGGGTTTGAACAAACTGCAAACTTTTGTGTATATTTTGTTGCCACAAAGTTTAAAACGAGTGACACCAGGGGCGATAAATTTATTTACCCGAATGGTAAAAACTAGCTCCCTTGCTATGTTAATCGGTGTGTTGGAAGTGATTAAAGTGGGGCAACAGATTATTGAAACATCACTATTTACTGATCCGTCCGCTGCTTTGTGGATTTACGGCGTGATTTTCTTTTTGTATTTTATTATTTGTTATCCATTGTCATTGTTTTCCAAATATTTAGAAACAAAATGGAGCAATTAGGAATTTTAAATTATGGCATTATTAGATATTAAACAACTCGTCAAAAATTACGCTGAAGTCACCGCACTTCACGGCATAGATCTTTCCGTGCAAAAAGGCGAAGTCGTGGTAATTCTTGGACCTTCGGGCTGTGGTAAGAGTACGCTACTACGCTGTATTAACGGTTTAGAAGAAATTAAAAGTGGTGAAATTCGATTAGAAAATAATGGTATATTAGGCAAAGATATTTCGTGGGTTAAAGCCCGTCAAAAAATTGGTATGGTGTTCCAGAGCTATGAATTATTTTCACATATATCAGTGATCGACAATATTTTGCTTGGTCCAATGAAAGTACAAAAACGCAAACGGGAAGACGTGGAAAGACAAGCAGATAAACTGTTAAAACGGGTTGGCTTATTCGACCGCAAAAATGCCTTTCCACGCGAATTATCAGGCGGACAAAAACAACGTATTGCTATTGTGCGTTCCCTTTGTATGAATCCAGAAATTATGCTATTTGACGAAGTTACTGCCGCCCTTGACCCTGAAATGGTGCGAGAAGTGTTGGACGTAATTTTAGGATTAGCTAAAGATGGTATGACTATGCTGATTGTGACTCACGAAATGGGCTTTGCCAAACAGGTTGCAGATCGTATTATTTTTATGGATAAAGGCGAAATTATTGAGCAATCTAAACCTGAATTTTTCTTTGCTAATCCCACCACAGATCGGGCAAAAGCCTTTTTGAATATTCTTAATTATGAGAAAAGTGCGGTAGATTATGAAGCTAATATTTAGCGAAGTTAAAACCGAGTAGTGCGGTGTAAAAAATTGATCTGACCACAAAAACTTGGACAATTTAAGTAATAACTTCAATGGATAACGCCATCTTAAGACTTAGATGGCTTCTGCCGTTTCTTGTCTTCTCTCTTAATAATCTTGCCTCACTTTTTTAGCAAGTCGTTCTCTGCTCTCAATTGAAGATTCTCAAGTTTAATCTCTTCTTCTCAAGTTTTAGGTTTGGGTGGTATTTTAGAATATTTTTGTTTGCTATATCACACCGCTAAGTCATTACTACTTAAATGTTTGAATTGTACAACCCATTGTCTAACTGTTTTATTGGGTAGGTTAAAATGTTTGAGTGTTATTGGTAACTTTTCGTGATTTACGAAGTAAAAATCAACGATTTGTTGTTTAAAGATTTGATTATATTTAGTCATAAAAATTGATCATTACTAGTTCGGTTATTAGTCCAACTTTTAGGAAGCAGATCAAAATATTAAATTTTTACACTGTAGTTTTTATAAAAATGATTTAATTCGCCACAATCTCGCCATATTTTCGCTGTTGATATCAGGTTCTCACGTCCGAACTTTAGGGAAAAATGTAAGTTTTACTAAAATGTGATCAATATCATATTACGTAGTGCAATTGCCTAAAATTATAATAAATAGACTCTAAATTTTGTATCTTTTTACAATGAGTATTGTTTAATCTCATTTTATACTTTCCAACAATTCTAAATTTAGTTCACTTTACTAAAGGAGATACATATATGAGTAAAAAATGGTTATTTATTCTATTTAATGTTATCTATTTCTTCATTGATTGGATAATTATACCGATAGTACCAAATAAAATATTATTTGGTACTATACCATTACAATTGTTTCTGATGCTAGGTTTACCAGTTTTAGCTGCTGTTGTGTGGGGATTGTACTATAACAATTTCTTTAAAACACAGTCACATGTTAATTATGACTAAGTGAGGTATCAAATGAGTTCAAGTATTTGGATTATAATTGGGATAGGGATTTATGCTATTTTTATTATAGCTCACGGATTTGGTTCTTTTAAGAGTACAAGCAAAGATTCTGAATCATTTTTTATGGCAGGTCGGGGTGTAAATCCTTTTGTGTTACTTTGTACAACAGCTATTTCTGTGTTTTCAGCTTTAGCCTTTTATGGTGTTCCAGCTAGTATTTACAGGGATGGTATAGGCTTTTTCTCTAATACAGGGGGAATGATTGCTGGTTTAATGTTTGCTTCTATTGGTTACAGACTCTGGCTTCTAGGGAAAGAATATGGTTTCACTACACCAGTAGATTTTTTACGGACTAGATACTATTCTGAATCCTATGGTGTTCTAATTGCTATCGTTCTAATTTTGTTTATTGTTCCTTATGTTGCAATGCAATTGGTCGCAATTGGGGATGCAACGGAAATTACAACCAAAGGAATGGTCCCCTACATTGTCGCTGTTGCATTAGGTACATTGGTTGTCTCACTTCACATCATTGGTGGGGGTATGAAATCTGTTGCTTGGATGGATACATTTCATTTTATTCTTGGAACGGGAACATTAATTGTGTTATGTGTTTATTTGGTAACAACTTATTTCCCAAATGGAGGATTAGCAGAAGCGGTGCAAAAAATCAATTCAAATCCTGAATTATCGCCGATACTTTCCCATCCAGGTCCGAGAGAGATCTATAATTGGAAAGGTACTCTTAATAACGCCTTAGCCGGTGCAGTAGCAACAGTGGTATGGCCACATATTTTTATGAGAACTTTTATCGCTTCAAGTAAGGATAACTTTAAAATGATGGCATGGGCAATGCCACTTGCTTACGTTGTGGTCTATGGTTTTATTGTTGTATTAGGGGCATTGATTATCCCTGCTATTTTAAGTAGTCAGGATATTACCCAATATGGTATGGATAATGTGGTATCTGTCATATCAACGCAATATGCATCACCGTTTATATCATTTATTTCATTATTATGCTTATTTGCATTTGGTGTATCAACCGCTGACTCAATGTTATTGTCAGCAAGTGCTATTGGATCGCGAGATTTATATGTCCGCCATAAATATGAGCTAAGAAATCTAGCGATTGAACCAAGAAAAGTGGTTACATTTGGTAGAATTCTATTATTAGTTCTAATGGTATTAGTTTTAATTGTGGTAGCCCTAAAACCTGCAGTTATAACTGATTATGCCTATAAACTTTCCAGTCCTTTCTTTGCTCAAATTTTACCAGCAACCTTAGGTGGATTATATTGGAAAAAAGGTACAAAAGAAGGCGCTTGGGCAGGTACAGTTGCTGGATTATTGGTAACTATTTTATTCACATTCTTTATTAAAGCACCTTTTGGATTTTCTCCTATTATCTGGGCGTTACTTATTAATAGTATTTTATATTATGTGGTGAGTATAGTAACAAAAGTTCCGAGTGAAATAGTATCTAGATATGTTACTCGAATTGATTCAATTATATACTCTGGTAGCGAGGTGAAATCTAGTATTGATAATACGTTAACTCGTTTGAATTCAAAATAAGAGTTTTAAATATGAATGAATTGTGTGAATTAAAATTTTATGGGGTGAGTCTGTACCACCCCATAGGCTGGAAGATCGTATCGACACCTAATTCTAGATGCAGTTTTCAAGAAGGAGAAATAAAATTAGAAAATATAACTATTACATCAGAATCAGAGATATCGCTATCATTGAGATGGGCGACAATGAAAAATATTATTTCAGAGCAGGATTATCTTTCTGAATTAGAGAAAACCTTTCTTTTGCAAGAAAAAAGAAGCAAAGGCAAAGATAAGTACAAAATTAAAGATACGATAGAAGTTACTAATCATAGAGATCAAGTATACATCTCAATATCTGAAATATATGCTAATCATTCTATTTTAAATATATTCAAAAAAAGTGAATCAATAACCATGATTCAAGGGGTGTACTTCTCGGTTAAAACTAAAAGAATATTAATGGCAATTATTAGTTCTAGAACAACTAATTTTGATGCAAATAAATTATTTTTTATAGATATAGTTTCCAGTTTATCGGAAAGTCTGGAGGGAATATGATTTGGGATTATATCAAGGATAAATTATTATCAGTAGATTTGGTAAATAGACACTACGAACTATTATTTGATGGTTATAATAATTTATATGAATGTTTTTATAAAATATATTTAGAACAAAAAGATGAATTGTTTGTTGTATATGATAATGAGGATTTCACTTATGGCAATATTTATATTTTAATTGAAACAATATGCTCTAACCTAGAAAGAAGATATGGGAATAATAAACCATTAAATGTTGGTGTATTATTAGATAGCTCAGTTTATTATATATGTTTTTTGTTAGCTATAAATAAAATGGGTTGGATATCTATACTTTATCCAACAAAATATGGATCTTATGAAATTAATGATTTAATAAAAATTATAGATATAGACCTTTTAATATCAGAAACAAACTTTAATGATGTTATTGATGGTTTGGATAAAGATGTAGAATGTCTTAATTTCAAAGATTGTTTATTAGAATGCGACTTGTGTGTGATTAAAGCAACAAGTGAAAGATATTATAATTTTTTAGATATTGAGACTTTAGAGAAAGATGCAATTATTATGTTTACTTCAGGTACAACATCACATTCTAAAGCAAGTGTTATAAAAAATTTTAACTTAGTTCATGCTATAGAAACGTATAAAAATATATTTCAGTTAAGCAAATATGACAGTACTTTGCTTGCTACACCTATCTATAACATTACTGGTATAGTAGGAATTTTTTCTACTATAATGTCTTGTGGTGGAATAATATATTTACATAGTAAGTTCAATATTGATAATTTAGTGGATGGTTTGAAAAGATTTAAAATAACGTATTTTCATTCATCTTCCGTAGTCTTAAAGAAAATAATAGAATCATCTAAATCTAAAGTATTTAATAATATAAGACTGGTCGCTTGTGGTTCTAGCATGTTATCTTCTAATGATATCAATAGGATTAAAGCTATTATGCCTAATGCCAGTATTAGAGTAATTTATGGATTGACAGAGAGTTCCTCCCCCGGAGCAATATTCCCAGTAGATATATATAAGCATAATAAAATTAATTCATCAGGAATTGCAATTCCCGGATTGGAAATAAAAATAATTGATGATTATTTTAGAGATGTGGGATTCAACACTATTGGGGAAATAGGTATAAAAGGTACAAATGTAATAACAAGGTATATTCCTGATAATAATGAACTTATTAATGAAGATGGGTTGTTGAGAACAGGTGATTTGGGTTATGTGGATAATGACGGTTTTTTGTTTGTTAAAGATAGAAAGAAAGATATTATAAACAGAGGAGGAGAGAAAATATTTGGATTGGAAGTAGAAGAGTGTTTGTATAATATAAAACAAGTTAAAGAAGTTGCTGTAGTAGCTAAACATGATGAGATTTATGGAGAAGTACCGGTTGCTGTCATTTCTACATACGATAATGAAAAAATTAATATAAATATGATTGTTAATTTTCTAGAGACTAGATTAGCTAAATATAAGATACCAGTTGATTACTATTTTATTAAAGAATTAAAAAAAACAAAAAATAATAAGATTGATAAAAAAGCATTAAGGGATTTAGTTAATTGTGTTTCGGATAATATTAAGTAATGGGGTTATAGTTATGAAGCATAAATTTATGACTGCAAATGAAGCAATAAAACTTATTCGTGATAATAACACAATATGTAGCGTTGGAATGACATTATCAGGAGCATGTGAATCAATATTAAAAGCGTTGGAATGTAAATTTTTAACAACTGGTCATCCTAATCATTTGACATTAGTACATTCTGCTGGACAAAGTGATCGGAAAGATGGTATTCAACATTATGCTCATGAACATTTTGTTACAACAATTATTGGTTCTCATTGGGGGCTGCAACCAAGATGGATGGAATTAATTTCCAATAATAAAGTTATTGCTTATTGTCTCCCACAAGGGCAAATCGCGCATCTTTATAGAGAAATGGCTTGTGCTTCCCCAGGTAAGTTCAGTAAAGTCGGAATTGGTACTTTTATTGATCCTAGAATTGAGGGCGGGAAAATGAATCAACTTACAAAATCTATGCCTGATATTACTTCAATAGTAACTATTGATAATGAAGAATATATTCATTATAAACCAATAGAATTAGATGTTTGTATATTCCGAGGAACTGTTGCTGATGAAAATGGCAATATATCAACAGATGAAGAAGCAATGAAGCTGGAAATATTACCTGCGGTATTAGCGACCAAAAGATATGGGGGAAAAGTGATTGTCCAGGTAAAAAGAATAGCTAAATCTGGTTCACTTCATCCTAAAAATATAGTTGTACCCGGTAATTTTGTAGATGCCATTGTTATATCAGAAGAGCCTTTATTAGATCACAGACAGACTTCTTCTTGGTATTATGATCCATCTTATTCGGGAGATCTTATCGTACCAGAAGTGACAATAACACCTTTAAAATTAGACATTAGAAAGTTGATTGGGAGAATTGGAAGTACCTTATTGGAACAAGGTAATGTGATTAATCTTGGTACAGGTATTCCTAATGATGTTATTGGGAAAATCTTACAAGAAGAAAATGTGAGTAAAGATATTATGATTACAGTTGAGTCTGGTATTTATGGTGGAATACCTGCAGGTGGTATCGATTTTGGAATTGGTCAAAACTTAGATGCAATGATAACTCACCATGAGCAAATGGATTATTATAATGGAGCTGGTATTGATGTTACTTTTATGGGGTTAGGTGAATTGGATGAACAAGGTAATGTTAATTCTACAAAAATGGGTAATCGTTGTACTGGAGCTGGCGGTTTTATTGATATTACTCAAAATGCTAAAAAAGTAGTGTTTTTATCACAATTCACTGCAAAAGGTCTAGAAATCAGTTGTGAAAATTCCAAACTATCTATTATAAAAGAAGGGGTAATTAAAAAAATGGTTAAGCAAGTGTCTCAAATCTCATTTAGTGGAAGACTTGCTAGGAAGAAACATCAGCAAGTTTATATTGCAACAGAAAGAGCATTATTTAAATTAGTTGCACAAGGTGTTGAACTAATAGAGATTGCACCAGGAATTGATTTACAAAAAGATATTTTAGATTTAATGGAATTTAGTCCTATCATAAGTAAAAATATCAAGATGATGAATCCGAATCTTTTTATAGATAAACCGTTTGGACTTAAATATATAATCATGAATAAGGGGAATTCATTATGTTAAACAACAAAATTGCTATTGTAACTGGAGCTGCTCGCGGTTTGGGGAAAGGTATCGCTCAGAAATTATGTGAGAAAGGATGCTTGGTTATTTTATCAGATATTATTGAGAAAGAATTAGCTAATACAGCTCAAGAATTAAAAGCGTTAGGATACCAAGCCGAGCCTGTGGCTTGTAATGTTAGTGATGAGCAAGCTGTGAATAAATTGTTTGCGAGTATTATTGATGAATATGGACGAATTGATATATTAGTCAATAATGCAGGGATCAACAGAGATTCTACTTTGCATAAAATGACAAATGAACAGTGGGATGTTGTGATCAAAGTGGATTTAACCAGTGTTTTTTATACATCCAGAAAAGCTATGCAAATTATGAGAGAGCAATCCTATGGGCGAATTATAAATATATCCTCTGCAAGTTGGTTAGGTAACTTTGGTCAGGCTAATTATGCCGCAGCAAAAGCTGGGGTGGTTGGGTTAACAAAGACAATGGCTCGAGAAGGCGCTAGAAAAAACATAACTTGTAATGTTGTTTGTCCGGGATTTATTGACACAAATATGACAAAATCTTTACCTAAAGAAAATTGGGATTTGATGTTAAGTAAAATTCCTATGGGGAAAGCTGGACAACCCTCTGATATTGGTTGTGCAGTAGCATTTTTGGCATCAGATGAGGCTTCTTATATTACGGGTGAAGTTATTAATGTTGGTGGTGGAATGATTTTATAACTAAACATAAATGGTGAATGTGATGAGTAAATTAGATGATGTTGTTATTGTTTCAGGTGTGAGAACGGCAATAGGAAAGTTTGGCGGTAGTTTTAAAGATGTTTCTGCAATTGATCTAGGCGCTATAGTGATTAGAGAAGCGATTAATCGAGCCAAATTAGCAGAAAATTTAGTTGATGAGGTAATTGTTGGTAATGTTGGTCAAATAGCAGAAAATGGTTTTATTGCAAGAATGGTTTCTTTAAATGCGGGTTTGTCCAAGGAAACAACCGCATATTCAGTTAATAGGCAGTGTGGTTCAGGCTTGCAAGCTATTGTAAATGGTATGTTAGAAATACAATCGGGTAATTCTAATATTGTAGTTGCCTGTGGAACAGAAAATATGTCTAGTCTCCCTTACTATGATAGAGGATGTCGTTATGGATATAAGATGGGGCATGCACAGCTTGAAGATGGATTATTGAGTATTTTAACTTGGCCAGGTGGACCTTATCATAATGGAATGACAGCTGAATATGTTGCGGAAAAATATAGTGTAAATAGAGCGCAGCAAGATCAATTTGCTTTCAATAGCCAGCAAAAAGCAATTTATGCAATAAAAAATAGTTTATTTGAAGAACAAATTGTTCCTGTTGAATTAAAAGACAAAAAAGGAAGTGTCTCTTTTTTTAAGCAAGATGAGCATGTTCGTGAAGATGTTTCGATTGAAAAATTATCTAAATTAAAACCTGCTTTTAAATCTGATGGAACGGTTACAGCGGCCAATTCTTCAGGTATAAATGATGGAGCAGCAGCAGTTGTTCTTATGAGCGCCAAAAAAGCTGATGAATTGGGTGTTAAGCCATTTATAAAAATTGTTGGTTATGCAATTGCCGGTAATGAACCTGAATTAATGGGGTACGCACCCAAATTCGCAATAGAAAAACTTTTGAAAAAATATAATCTAAATATAGAGGATATTGATCTATTTGAACTTAATGAAGCCTTTGCATCACAATCATTTGCAGTAATTAGAGATTTAAAGATTGATGAAAATAAAGTAAATGTAAATGGTGGGGCAATAGCCTTAGGACATCCAGTTGGTGCAAGTGGCACAATCATTACTGTTAAATTGATGTATGAATTAAAAAGACGACAAGCGAAACGAGGAGTTGCGGCTATGTGTGTTGGTGGGGGGCAAGGAATCGCTGTTTTATTTGAATTGTGTAATTAGAAAATAGTTAAAACACCACACTTTTAAAATAATCAAAGTGTGGTGATAATATTTAACCAATAACATTTAATGCTAAATAAAGTAAAAATAAATCATCAGTTTTATTTAAATTTAACCCAGTTAGTTCGCAAATCTTATTCAATCTATATTCAAGAGTATTGCGATGAATATAAAGTGCTTTAGCTGTAGTAATGGTTTGCATATTGTGTTCAAACCAACTTGATAATGTTTTGATTAACAAGCCATTATTATCCATTAAATACAGTTTCTTTAAAGGACGTTCAAGTTCTTGTTTTTGCCATCCATCTTTCAATTGATCTAGTAGTACTGGTAAAACTAAATCTTGGTAATTATATATCTGTTGATTAGGCAAACGAGATTTACCAATTTGTAATGTAGTTTTTGCAGTATGGAAAGATAAAAATATATTGTTATTCTCTTTAGGGAAATAATGGCCAATGGCGATGCGAACATGTAAACGAGTATTTTTATTTATATGTGTAATGAGTTGTTCCAGTTGTTTGATGTGATCTTTTATATCCCACCGTCCATAGTGATTTAACGCAGATTTTAATATAACCAATTCAGTTAAAGAAAGAACAGCGACTAAATCATTTTTTCTTGGTGTTTTTAGTAATTGTTGTAGATTTTGTAATTCGACGTTTGTATTTTCTAATCCTAATTGATCACTATCAATTTCAATAATACAAGCGATTCTAGGGATAGACAAATCTATACTTAGTCGATTCGCCCATTCTCGAGAGTTGGTTGAGATGCCATTGGAGTGAATAAGATCTAAAATAAGCTCTTCTTTTAAGCGTGAATCTTGTGCCAGTAATTCGGATAAACGAGCTTGCTCCAACATCATTTCAGCGGCCATACAAACCAGTTTACCAAATTCTTTTAAACTGGTGGGTTCGCCTGTTAAACCAATCACACCGATGATTTGACCATCTAACCGCAAAGGAAGATTAATGCCCGGGCGTACACCATGTAAGCTATGCGTAACAGCATCATGAATATCCACAATTCTGCCTTGCGATAACGCCAATAATGCACCGTCATGGATTTCGCCGATTCTATCCGCATCACCGCTGGCAATAATTCTGCCTTTTGCATCCATAATATTGATATTACAATCAATAATATCCATGGTACGCTGTACAATTTTTTGAGCAAGTTTTACATCTAATCGGTAAACAGACATAATGAAATACCCTAAGAAAGATTGATTTTCAACGTCGCTGCCACATTTCTCGCCGTGATTTCAAGATTGTTTTCGGCATGTTGCAACGCTTCTGGCAAGGTGCAAACCGTATTCAGCACGCTAAATACCGCATCCAAACCATAATCATAGACAACCTGAATATCTTTTCCAAGACTGCCTGCAATGGCAATCACGGGGATATTCAATTTTTTCGCTATCGCCGCCACGCCAATAGGGACTTTCCCTTTAATGCTTTGATGATCCAAGCGTCCTTCGCCCGTAATGACTAAGTCGGCATCTTTCATTTTGTCTTCGAGTTTCAAAAGATCGGTGATAATGCCGATACCGTTTTTCAATTCCGCTTGCAAAAAGGACGCAAACGCCATGCCTAAACCGCCAGCCGCCCCCGCCCCTGCCACATATCGTGTATCCATATTCAGATCACGCTGAATAATTTTGGCAAAGTGCGATAAGGCATTATCCAGTTGTTTCACCATGTCAGGGGTTGCCCCTTTCTGTGGACCAAAAATAGCGGAAGCCCCTTGTTCACCTGTTAAGGGGTTTGTTACGTCACATGCCACTTCAAAACGGCATTGTTTTAACCGAGAATCCAATTTTGATAAATCAATTTTATCTAAACGTGCTAGTTCCGCACCACCATAACCTATAGGTTTTTCTTGTTTATCTAGTAGTTGTACACCTAATGCTTGTAGCATCCCAGCTCCGCCATCATTGGTTGCACTACCACCTAATCCAATCATGAAATGACGTACACCAAAATCTAGAGCAGATAAAATTAATTCACCGACACCAAATGTAGTCGTAATTAGTGGGTTACGCTGTTCAATGGGAACTTTCTCAAGACCACAGGCGGCAGCTATTTCTATAAAGGCAAAAGAATGATCTGCAGAAATACCCCAAAATGCGGGTTGTTTTTTTCCTAATGCATCAGTCACATCTAATTTAATTACTTTACCTTGAGTTGCTTCAACCATGGTTTCTACGGTACCTTCACCTCCATCGGCAACAGGTATTTTTATATAATTTGCATTAGAAAAAACTTGTTTGAATCCTTTTTCAATAGAATTCGCTACTTGCATTGCTGAAACACTTTCTTTGTATGAATCTGGTGCAATGACAATCTTCATATTTTACTCCATTTAACTAGTTATGTATAAATCATGCTAAATTTAGTATGTTTTTTTATAATATGTATTGGAAATATTAACAAAAAATAAAGAAAATAAAGATAGATATATGTGCATATGCATAAATTGGTAATCAGATAAGTTGATTAATTTGTAATTAGATAAAGGAGTAATTTAGTACATTTATAAAAATAGATAGTTAATATTCTCATTATTTCTTCTTACTACATAGTTACTTTATTAGAGAGACATAATGGACATTTCTATTGATAAACTTTGAAAGAATTGTACTATATAACTGAAAATTTTCCTATTTTAGAGTACACTACCGAAATGAGAAAGATTTATCTAATTCAGCATAAACAAATTAAACTCATTGAGTCGTTCGTAGCAGAGGTTACATTTTAAACAGCTTCTGAGTTGGTTAATGTAAACAAAAACATAGCAGCCTATTATTTCATCGTTCATGATTACTTATTTATCAACATAGTACCTACTTTGAAATATTTGATGGCAAAATAGAAATTGATGAGAGCTATTTTTGTGGAACTCGTAAAGATAAACGTGGAGAGCTGCGGGTTAAGACCGCTGTATTCGAGTTTTTAAAGCGTAACAGTAGGGTTTATACTGTTGTCGTGTCGAATAATATTCAGACCGCAACGTTATTGCCAATAATCCGAAAAAAGTATAACCTAATAGTATTGTTTACACAGATTATTATCGTGGTTATGATGTACTAGATGTCAGTGAATTTTGTCATTTTCGTATAAATCACGACACATACTTTGCTGAAAAGCAAAATTACATTAATGGAATAGAGAATTTTGGGATCAAACAAAGGGACATTTACGTAAATTTAGCGAAATTCCTAAAGCTCATTTTTGAGCTGTATTTAAAGGAAAGTAAGAAGCATTTTAATCACTCTAATTTAAAAGAACAAATTTCTATTTTAAAACAATTTGTTAAAGAGAATTTTTTCTAGTTATCTAGTACAGCAGTCCCAAATATTGTTGAAGATTATTGGGGAAATTTAAAGTAAGTTTTATAAAATCTGATTATTGTATGATTAATAAAAATATGCATTATAAAGATCAAAGATCTTAGTTTAAAATACTGTCAATACCTATTAAGTTAATTTCGGCAAAGTAGACAAAATAGTTGGTAAAAAGTTGATTAAAGCCTTATAGTAACTGGATTTAACCAACTTTTTTGAATTATGAATAAAAAACTGCTCTTTTGGTCAAAATCTGTCTATTCAGAAATATGGTACTCAAAATAATATCCAACGCTATAAATATAATTCTTGTCACAAAACCATTTACGTTTACTAAGAATGTACGTTATTCCAAAACCTTATATCAAATAATCTTTAATTCTTTCCGTTTTTGTGGGAAATTTTTTTATAATCAGCTCACCAAATAACTCTTATAAAGGATCATCTATGAAAAATTTCAAAAAAATCACCGCGCTTTTAGCTACATTATTATTAGCTGTGGGTATCACCGCTTGCGATAATAATAGTAAAGAAGCTGCTAAAGCTGAACCAACCAAAGTTTCTGCGGTAGATCGTATTAAACAAGCAGGCAAAGTTCGCATTGGCGTATTTAGCGACAAACCGCCATTTGGCTATGTGGATCAAAATGGTCAAAGCCAAGGCTTTGATGTGGAAATTGCCAAAGATTTAAGTAAAGATTTGCTGGGCGATGAAAACAAAGTAGAATTTGTATTGGTAGAAGCGGCTAACCGTGTAGAATATCTGACATCAAATAAAGTTGATATTATTTTAGCCAACTTTACTGTGACCCCTGCTCGTCAAGAAGTAGTGGATTTCGCCAAACCTTATATGAAAGTGGCATTAGGTGTGGCATCAAAAGACGGTGCGGTCATTACCGATATCAAAGAACTTGAAGACAAAACCCTGTTAGTAAATAAAGGGACGACAGCAGATGCATTCTTTACTAAGAATTATCCAAATATCAAATTGTTAAAATTTGAACAAAATACTGAAACTTTCCAAGCGTTAGTGGATGGGCGTGGTGATGCGTTAGCTCACGATAATACGTTGTTATTTGCTTGGGCGAAAGAAAATCCCGGATTTACCGTGGGTATTAAAACCTTAGGTGAGCAAGACAGTATTGCCGGTGCGGTGCGTAAGGAGGATAAAGATCTGTTGGAATGGTTAAATGCTGAAACGGAAAAATTATCTAAAGACGGTTCATTAAAACGTGCTTATGAAAAAACCTTGTTACCGGTTTATGGTGATACGATTAGTGAGAAAGATATTTTGGTTGAATATCAATAATTCCAATTAATCAATATGTAAATTTGATTTTTAAAGACCAGTTCTGTGTTTAGGATTGGTCTTTATTATTATATGCGCCTATTTTGTTAAATATAATTTAAAAAATGTTAATAAAAAGTTTTAATATATTTTATTTAACTTAATAATATTGAAGCAGATCAAGTTATCTTGATTTTAATATAAGATTAGCTTGATAAATGTCAAAAATAGTTGAATTCATCAAATTTTTTGATAAAATTTGTACATCATTTAAAAATTCAATTATTTAAATAAACAGCCAAATGGAGGCACTTTATGATTAAAGGTATTCAAATTACTCAAGCAGCGAATGACAATTTATTAAATTCATTCTGGTTATTAGACAGTGACAAAGGTGAAGCCCGTTGTTTATGTGCAAAAGGTGGTTTCGCTGAAGACCAAATCGTGGCAGTAAACGAATTAGGTAAAATCGAATATCGTGAGTTACCAGTTGACGTTGCTCCAACAGTAAAAGTGGAAGGTGGTCAACACTTAAATGTAAACGTTTTACGTCGTGAAACCTTGGAAGACGCAGTTAAAAACCCTGAAAAATACCCACAATTAACTATCCGTGTTTCAGGTTATGCAGTACGTTTTAACTCATTAACTCCAGAACAACAACGTGATGTTATCACTCGTACTTTCACTGAAAGCCTATAATTTGTTTTTCTAAAACAATATTCAACACCCTGATCTTTGGTCAGGGTGTTTTATTTTGAACAGTCTCTATCAAGATAAATACTTAATAATTGTTGTTATTCATATTTTCCATGTCCTTTCTGATTTCATTAAGAATATCCTGGTTATTAATAATATTGTAAATATCCGAAATTATTACCCTGCTTCTCTTAAGATCTTGTTGGCTAATACAGATCAAAATAATCAAGTCCACATAATAATCTTGCCATTTTATTTTCCGATTATTTTTAATAAATACAATACTGGTTTGATAAACTCTATCTACTGCACCATGTGGGGTGGCAACACCCGTTGGAAAATCTGTACTACCGATTTTTTCTCTATTTAAAATGGATTCTAAAAAATCCGTTGAAACTCTATTTCTTTGAGCAAGGAAATTTGTTGCATAGGTTAAAATTTGTTCTTTATTATTAAAATCAGTGATTAGTTTAAAGTAATTATCAAACTTTATTGATTTAACTTTATCATGACTATTTATTATAGAAATAATTTCTTGTTCACTCACTAATAAAGAAATCTTATGATATGGATAATTAGTATTCAGTTCTAATGTGGAAAAAACATACTGATAATCTTCTAGTGCCAAATTGTTAATGTTTTCATAAGAAACTGCGGTTAATTCATCAGTGTTTTTTATGGCGTGATTAAATCGGTGTTGTAAAAAGGCTAATGCTGCATTGCCAAGTGAACAGACTAGTAATATTTTTCGTTTGTCGGTGAGTATATTTTCTAAAGCAGCTTGAAAATAAATGGTAATAAAGGCAACTTCATTTTCATTTAAATCAATATTAGGAAATACATCTTCAGTTGCCATAATCACAGCGTTAAACATTTCTGGATAATTTAGTTTTAATTCATGACTAAATTCATTCTTCACCATTATTTTGTTTTTTAATCTTTCTAGCATGCTTGGAATATGGCTAGATAATCGCTCAATTAAAAATTGATTTTTAGAAAAATCCACATTAATAATAAGGCTCATTTTATTAATGAGATTTTTAATGATAGCATGATAATAGTTTTCATTTTCCTGAATTAAACTGGATTTATTAAATACAATATATTGTACTAAGAAATCAACATCTGAATTTTCTAATTCTATTGAAAGATTTTTAGCCACTGAAAGAATCATTTTCATAAAACTAAATAATGTTTTAGTTCTTATGTTTTTGGATAAAATTTGTGTAGTAGTGTAATGTATCCCTTTATTTAGATTGAAAAAGAAGATAACTAAGTGATTTAATATATTTTTGCTATCATTATAAGCAAAAGCATTTTGATTTTTATCTAAGAAAAAAGCGAGTTCTTGCAAACAAAAATCTACTATTTCTGATGAATAATATTGCTTTAATAAAACCACATGATCTTTATTTTCGTGAGATAATATAAATTCATTAAAGCGAAAAAAAGCTAAAAATAATGCCTCTGGTTGTTGTTCAATAAAAGTACCTTGATAATTACTGTTTAATGATACAATATTATTATTAATATAATCAAGATCTCTTTTGATGGATGTTTTGCTTACAAAATATTTCTCAGATAATAAGTTATAACTCAATATTTTTTCTTGGAATAATAACTGATAGGCTATTTCTACTCGTCTTTTATGTAAACTGGTTTTGTTTGATGTTTTTGTTAAATTGTTTTTAGCAACATGCTCTGTTAGCATGACACCCACACCAGATCTTTTTTCTATTACTTTACTATTTTCAGCTAAGTAGTCAGCAAGATTATTTAATTCATAATGAATAGTTCGCTCTGAACAACCACATTTTTGTGCAAGTTCTTTTACTGTGATGTAGCTATGACTCTTCTCCAATAATTGAACTAAAAAAGACTGACGCTTAGTTAATAACATATTATTCCTCTTACTTCTATTTAAGATGGTCGGTATTATTTATATTACCTAGGATAAATTTGGTTGTACTCTCTTTTTCCTGTAAAATATGCACGGTACTGATGGAGGAATTGGTCGGCATTTTGAGATATTTGGGTTCTCTGTGGTTTTGCCATGTTGCCCCTGAAAATAATGCTAATAATAATCTTAATGTATTTCCATGAGAAACTATTAGAATATTTCCTGTTTGATGTATTTGAATAATATGATCAATGGATTGTTTTACTCGTTGAGCAAATTTATCATAGGTTTCACCTTGGCTAATTAATGCTTTATACTTTAATGGGAAGTTTGACAATAATTGATATTCTTCCAATTCCTTAAGTCCATTTACGGGTTTTCCTTCCCATTTGCCAAAATCTTGTTCATTAAGTCCTATATGTTGAAAAAGAGGGATATTTCTTCCATTCAAAATATATTTTGCAGTATCTATTGCTCGTTTTAATCCACTTGAGTAAGCTGCGACAAAAGGAATCTTGCTTAATGTTTGCCCCGTTAATTTTGCTTGTTCGCAACCAGTTTTTGTTAATGGGCTATCTTGACTTCCTTGTAATAAACCTTGTTCATTCCATTGGGTTTTTCTGTGCCTAATAAGATAAAAGGTTAAAGATTTCATCGTATTCTCTCCATTTATAGATCATCTCAACTTTATTCTACGCATTTCTCTCCATTTTAGGTATTACAAAATATTGCAACAAGTTGTTGCAATATTTTGTGGTATGCAGCGTATTTTTCATAGATAGAATGGTGTACACCAGAACAAACAAATGTAGGGGGTATTAATGAGTAAACCAATAATTTCTAAGCAACTGATTCAGTTAGATTTAGAAATTGACAACAAAGATGAGCTGTTTGAGCGAGTAATTAATCTAGCCTTAGATAATCACTACATTTCAGATAAACAGCAGTTTTTACTTGATGTGCAAAAACGAGAGCAAGAATCTGCAACCGCTGTGGGATATGAAATCGCCATGCCACATGGTAAATCTGATGCAGTGTTACATCCTTTTATTGCTTTTGTGCGGTTAAAAAATCAATTTCGTTGGGGGGAAGATGGCGATGATGACGAGCTAGTGAGATTGATTTTCTTAATTGGTGTACCAACACAAGATGTGGTGCTGCATTTGAGATTTATTCAGGAATTGAGTAAAGCCTTACTCGATGATGATTATCGTCAACGCCTAATCAATGAAAATGACATTCATAAAATTGAACACTATTTAAGCCAAATTAAACTACCCAATAAGGAGATTTAAACATGAACATTGTGGCTGTTACCGCTTGTCCGACAGGCATTGCGCATACCTATATGGCACAGGCTGCCATAGAAAAAGAAGCAAGTAAAAGAGGCTATACAATCAAGGTTGAAACCCAAGGCAGTATGGGAATTGAAAATGAACTAGAGCAAGATGAAATTGATCAAGCCGATGTGGTGATTTTAGCGGTCGCCATTGCCATTGAAGGCGATGAACGTTTTGAACAAAAACGTGAGTTAGGCAAAGTGATCAATATTGAGCCAGGTGCAGCCATTAAAGATCCTGCTGGCTTGATTAACAAAGCGGAAAACCTATAACAGGAGCGGACTATGTCAAAATTTAATGATGTAATGAAAGAATTACAAAAATCCTTTAACACTGGCGTGTCATTTATGTTGCCTTCGGTAGTCGTCGGTGGGATTTTTCTTGCACTCTCTTTATCCACAGGGGAAGCCACCGATACAGGGATGAATGTCACCAATTCCTTTATGAAAAATCTTGGTGATTTAGGGATTGCAGGTTTCACCATTATGATTCCATTGCTATCGGGTTTTATCGCTAATTCCATCAGTGGCAAACCTGCTCTTGCTCCTGCCATGATTTTGGGTTATCTCGCCAACACACCTGTCGGTGATGATGGTATTAAAACGGGTTTCCTAGGGGCGATGATTATGGGCGTTGCCGTGGGTTATTTTGTGAAATGGTGTAAAACCTGGAAAGTGTCCAACACCATAAAAACCATTATGCCCATTCTGATTATTCCTATTGTAACCACATTAACCCTTGGCATGCTTTATATTTACGTGATCGCTGTCCCCATTGGTTATGCCATGCAATGGTTGGTGGTGCAACTGGGTAATTTACAAGGTAGCAGTGCCATTCTCCTTGGTTTAATTATCGGGGCAATGACTGCTGTAGATATGGGCGGACCAATTAATAAAACGGCTACGGCATTTACCTTGGCTTTGATGGCAGAAGGTGTTTTTGCACCCAATGGCGCTCATCGCATTGCGGTCGCAATTCCGCCACTTGCTATGGCGATTTCCACGTTCATTGATCGCAAAAAATACAGTTCAGAAGATAGAGATCTCGGTATTTCAGCGTTCTTTATGGGCTTAATTGGGATCACTGAAGGGGCAATTCCTTTTGCGGTAAAAGACATGAAACGAGTCTTGCCTGCGATCATTATTGGCAGTGCGGTCGGTGGTGCATTGGGCATGATTAATAACGTTGAAACCCTTGTTCCGCACGGTGGTTTAATTGTGTTGCCAGCCGTCAATGGCAAACTGTGGTACTTCCTTGCCATGCTTATCGGTACACTCGTTTCCGTTGCCATTCTACACTTTACTAAACCTAATCTTGAAGAAAATATGGAGAAATAAAAATGAAAAAATTACCGATTAAAACCGTCGTCGAATCCTTGTTAAAACTACAACAAACAGGCGACAGTGCTACCTTGCTCGGTATCGGACCGATGTCCAAAAACTGTGTGCAAGCCGCATTAGAGTTATCCAAAGAATATGATTATCCCGTAATGTTTATCGCCAGTCGTAATCAAGTGGATTTGGACGAACTTGGCGGTGGCTATGTCAACGGCTGGAATCAATTTAGCTTTGCCAAAGCTGTAAAAGACGTGGCAGATGAGATTCAATACGACAATTTATATTATCTTTGCCGAGATCATGGTGGCCCTTGGCAACGAGATAAAGAACGTAACGATCATTTGCCTGTTGACCAAGCCATAGCGTTAGGACAACAATCTTACATTGGCGATATTGAAGCAGGTTTTGATTTGCTGATGATTGACCCCACCAAAGACCCGTTTGAAGTAGGCAAAGTCATTCCGCTGGATACCGTATTGGAAAGAACCGTGGAACTCATTGATTTCTGCGAAAAAGCTCGCAAACAACGTGGCATTGGCGAAATTGGTTACGAAGTGGGAACAGAAGAAACCAACGGCGGTTTAACGTCCACAGAAACCTATGAAGAATTTATTTTACGGCTACAAAAAGAACTCACTGCTCGCCAATTGCCAATGCCAACCTTTATTGTGGGACAAACTGGCACACTAGTGCGAAAAACCGAACAAGTGGGTAGTTTCAATTTTGACAATGCCTATAATTTGGCAAAAATGGCGAAAAAATACAATGTGGGATTAAAAGAACATAATGGCGATTATCTGGATGATAAATCGTTGTTAGAACACATTCCATCGCAAATCACTGCTACTAATGTGGCACCACAATATGGCAGCGTAGAAACTCGAGCTTATTTGAATTTAGCAGAAGTGGAACAAAAATTGGTGCAACAAGGACTAATCAAACAGCCGTCCAATACTCGCCAAGTGTTGCTGGAAGAAGCGGTACGCTGTGAACGTTGGCGGAAATGGATGATTGGCGACCAAACCAAATTAACCCTTGCAGAGATTGCGGATAATCCTGACATTGCCGAAGAAATTTTAGATATTGCAGGGCATTACAATTACAACAATGACCGAGTGAAAGGCGAAATTGAGCAACTTTATCAAAATTTAGCTGAACATCATATTGACGGTAAACGTTATGTGATTGATTTCTTAAAACGCCCAATGCGAGATTATGTGGAATGTTATAATTTGACAGGGGTCACTTCACGGATTAAGGCATTGTTAAGTTAATCATATAAATGAAATATAATCTAAACCGCGGTGAAAATTTTTGTAGATTTGATCTGCACCCCAAAAAGTTAGACACTTACATCAAGGACTGACGACGATATTGTATCGGACTCAGTCCTTTTAATTTTAACTGAATACGTTCTTCATTGTAATAGTGAACATACTCATCAATCATGATTTTAATTTCATCAACGGTCTTAAAAGATCTTCCGTAAAAACGTTCCGTTTTCATTCGACCGAAAAACTTTCCATTGCCGCATTATCTAAGCAGTTCCCTTTTCGGGACATGCTTTGCACTATCCCATTTTCTTGCAATATTCGCCGATAAGCTCGCATTTGATAATGCCAACCTTGATCCGAATGGAGGAGATCGTTTTCTCGCCTTTTGAACGCTTTTTCAATGCTTTTTGCAACATCGTTTCCACTAATGCCCAGTTTGGACTTTGGCTTGCATGATGTGCGATGAGTTCATTGTTAAATGTATCTAACATCGGCGAAAAGTAGAGTTTATTGCCATCTTCTGCCTTGAACTCCCTAATATCTGTTAACCATTTCTCATTCGGTTTGCTGGCGGTAAAATCACGTTTAAACCGATTTTCGGCAATTCTTCCAACTTCACCACGATAGGCATTATATTTTCGGCATTTTTTGCTTTTCACTTGCAAGCCCATTTCTCGCATAAGACGTTGAATTTTCTTGTGATTTACACCTTTCAACACTTCTTTTACACGGCGATAACCATATTCAGGGTGTTTTGCTTTTATCTTCCGAATTTCCGCTCTAAGCACTTCATCTTTATCCGTTTTAGGCTTGATATGATAGAAAAATACACTACGGGGAATCCCTGCAGTTTCAAGCAACAACGTCAATGGATAGCGTAATCTTAAGGCTTGGATGGCTTCTGCCGTTTCCTGTCTTCTCGTTTGATAATCTCGTCCAACTTTTTTAGAAAGTCGTTCTCCGCTCTCAATCTCAGGTTTTCAAGCTCAAGTTCTTCTAGCCGATTCTTGGGTTTTGGAGGCATTTTAGGATATTTTGGTTTCATCGTTTGGCGACCCTTTGATTTAGATAATAAGCCATTTATACCTTGTTTTTCAAAGAGTTTCAACCATTGGCTAATCATTTTGGAACTACTTAAACCAAAATGTAACGCCGCACCACGACCTGAAAATTGACCTAAGAGTACGCTTTGAACAACGTTAAATTTGAACTCTGGAGAATACGTTTGTTTGTGATGTCGAACAGCTAATCCACTACTGCCTGAATGTTTGAATTGCACAATCCATTGTCTAACCGTTTCAGGGGGTAGGTTAAAATGTTTTCGTGTTATAGATAGGCTTTCGTGATTTGTGAAGTAAAAATCAACGACTTGTTGTTTAAATGCTTGGTTGTATTTAGTCATAAAAATCTGCACCTTACTTAGTTGGTTATAGTCCAACTTTTGGGGTGCAGATCAATTTGTTCAGCGCGGTTTTTCAGTCTTGAATTTAAAATTGATATAAGAACCCTACACTACGCCCCCTTTTAATAATCGTCGCATCCAACTTCGATTTCCCACTAAATTATGTAAAATATCTTCACTTAATGGCAAAGGTTCGCCGTAAATTAATGAACCGAGTAGTTCTCCAAGCAAAGGTGCGGAGGTTAAACCTCGAGAACCTAAAGCACCGATGAAATATAAATTCAGGTGGTTAGCTGCGGGTACAATGGGTTGTTTTCTACGACGCAAGTTATAGATATTTTTGTAATCAATACATTGCTGTTCAAAATTGGGTACATTGCCGATTAAAGGCATGCGATCTCGCATAGCACAGCGAACGCCTACTCGGGCGAGATTATCCGATGTGTCCACGTCTTTTGTCCAAAGTGCAGTGATATTTTGTTGAATTTTTTGTTGGTTTTGTTGCTGTTCTTCAAGGCTAAAATGGCGAGTAGCATTGTCCCTAACGTGGCTAGCACCGATACAGTGGTTCGTTTTCGCCTGATCCACTGGCGTTAAATAACCATCATAGCAAAGCACGGTGTTTAATTTGAGTAAATTCTTACTAGTGGGAATTTGACCCACTTGTCCACGCACGGGATAGGTGGGAAGCGGTTGGGTTTGAGTAAAGTCGCTGATTTTGTGTCCGTTCGCCAGCACGACGATTTGATGTTGAAATTGTTCATTTTGTTGGTTGGTTAACATCCAGCTATCTTTTTGTCTCTGAAGTGCGGTAATTTTTTGCGATGTTTTTAGGGTTAAACCTAATTTTTTCAAGTAGGCAAAGCCGTTTTGTACAAATTGGCGTGGATTGAGCCATGCCCCTTGTGGAATAAAACCGCCACCAAAGGGTAAAGGCAAGCCGACAATATCGGATAATTGTTGTTGGTTGAGCGATTGATATAGGCTTTCATGCCATTGCTGTTGCGAAATTTTGGCTAATTTCACCGCACTTTTTTGATCGTAACCACACAATGCTACACCACAAAATTGATGTTCAAAATCAATCTGTTGAGAAAGATGACGCAGTTGTTGTTGACCGTAGGCAAAAGCATGAATGTAGAAACGAATGTTACGAAGATCGTCATCGCTTAACTGGGGATAAAATGCGCCTTGTTTGTTGCCTGATGCGTTTAAGGCAGGTTGTTCATCTTCACAATATAAGGTGACTTTTGCGCCACGTTGTAACAGGGCAAGTGCAGTAAAAAGTGACGCAATGCCACCGCCGATAATCACTATTTCCGCTTGTCGTTCAAATTGAGCGGGGTTGAAATGATACCAAGGAAAGGCAAACTGCGGTGTATTTTTCGTGAGTTTTTGACCAGTCAAACATTCTCGTTTTTTGCCAAAACCTTTGCGTTTTTGCACGGCAAAACCAGCCTTTTCTAAGCCTTTTCGCACCGCACTTGCTGCGGTGAAAGTGGCAAGAGTACCGTTAGGTTTGCTGTAACGATACATTTGCGTATAAAGTTGCTCGTTCCACATTTCGGGATTTTTACTGGGTGCAAAACCGTCTAAAAACCATGCATCAATGCGACTTTGCATATAGTCGCCGAGTTGCGGCAATTGCTCATTAATGTCGCCAAACCAGAGATCTAACGTTGTTTCTTCAAAATGAAAACGGTAACAGCCAGCAACAATAGGTTGTTGCCATTGAGCTTGTAATTGTTGAGCAATATTGATAAATTCTGGATAAATTTGTTGGGCTTGTTTTAGTTGTTCAAGGGGAATTGGGTATTTTTCAAAGGAAATAAAAAATAGGCGTTTTAATGGGGCTTGTGGATGTTGTTGACGAAATTGGCGGAATAAATCGGTGGTAATAAGAAAATTTAAACCGGTGCCAAAGCCTGTTTCGGCAATGACAAAATGGTGTTGTTCTGATTCTAGCCAGCGTTGCCAAAGTTGATTGCCTTGTTGAAATACATAACGGCTTTCGGCTAAACCATCTTGATTGCAAAAATAAATGTCATCAAATTGTTCAGAAACAGGGGTATTATCTTGATTAAAGTGAATTTCTGCCGATTCAACTTGTAGCATGATTTTATTCCTTTTTAGCAAATGGTTATTTTGCTATAATATCTCACTGGTCGAACAAATCAATTTTTACTTGAAAAAATTTCATTTCGTAGTAAGTTAGCCAAAAACTTTAAAAATTTCATTCATAAGGGAAAATAAGCAATGAGAAGAGCGGTTATCACTGGGTTCGGTATTGTTTCTAGTATTGGAAACAATAAAGAAGAAGTATTAGCGTCATTAAAAGCGGGTAAGTCAGGTATTGAATTTGTGCCTGAGTTTGCCGAAATAGGAATGCGTAGTCAGGTGGCTGGTACGGTTAAATTAAATCCGGCAGAGTTAATTGATCGTAAAGTTTATCGCTTTATGGGAGATGCTGCGGCTTATGCTTATCTTTCAATGAAAGAAGCGATTGAAGATTCTGGTTTAGCCGAAGATCAAGTTTCCAATGATCGTACTGGTTTAGTGATTGGTGCGGGTACCGGTTCTGCTCACAGCCAATTAATTGCTTGTGATGCAGTGCGTGGTCCGCGTGGTGTAAAAGCGGTAGGTCCTTATGCAGTCACTAAAACCATGGCATCTAGTGTATCCGCTTGTTTGGCTACGCCGTATAAAATTCGTGGCGTGAACTATTCCATTAGTTCTGCTTGTGCCACTTCTGCACATTGTATTGGACATGCCTTAGAACTTATTCAGTTGGGTAAACAAGATGTGGTTTTCGCTGGTGGCGCAGAAGAACTTTCTTGGGAATGTGCAACCGAATTTGATGCGATGGGTGCAGTTTCAACCAAATATAATGCTACGCCAACTAAAGCCTCTCGTGCCTATGATGCGAATCGTGATGGCTTTGTGATTGCTGGTGGTGGCGGAGTTGTCGTCGTGGAAGAATTAGAACATGCATTAGCGCGTGGTGCCAAAATCTATGCTGAAATCGTAGGTTATGGGGCGACTTCTGATGGTTATGATATGGTGGCTCCAAGCGGTGAAGGGGCGGAGCGTTGTATGAAACAAGCATTAGCAACGGTGGATACACCAGTAGATTATATCAATGTACATGGTACATCAACTCCGGTGGGCGATGTGAAAGAGTTGGGTGCGATACGTAATGTGTTTGGTGAACAAAAACCAGCCATTTCTTCCACTAAATCAATGACTGGTCATTCATTAGGGGCAGCAGGTGCGCATGAAGCGATTTATACGTTATTAATGTTGCATAATGATTTTATTGCACCAAGTATTAATATTGAAACGCTAGACGAACAGGCGGGAGGGTTAAATATTGTGACTGAAACTAAAGAAAATGCAGGTTTACAAACTGTGATGTCAAACAGCTTTGGTTTTGGTGGTACCAATGCCAGTTTAGTATTTAAACGTTATAATAAATAACTATATTATATTTGATTGACTAATTTAAATTAATTTAAAATAGTTGCTAGTCATCATGAGGTTAGCAACTATTTTTTATTATGGCGGGTAACACACTGGCATTTTAACAGAATATTTAAATTAATTAATTCCTGAATAAATAAGGAGATACGATGAAATTACAACAAATTATTAAACAACATCGCTTAGAATTACTGTTTCAACAAGGTTTGTTTGGGTTTGAAAAAGAAAGCCAACGAGTGTACGCCGATGGTTCGGTAGTGATAACCGAACACCCAAAAACCTTTGGTAACCGTTCTTATCACCCTTATATTCAGACAGATTTTGCCGAAAGTCAATTAGAACTGATTACCCCACCGAATAAAAAAATAGAAGACAGTTTGCGTTGGTTGTCCGCCATTCACGAAGTGGTATTACGCACAATTCCCGACAATGAATATATATTCCCTATGAGTATGCCAGCAGGGTTGCCATCAGCTGCTCAAATTAAAGTGGCGCAATTAGATAATCCTGAAGATGTGGCTTATCGTGAACATTTAGTTAAGTCTTATGGCAAAAATAAACAGATGGTGAGTGGAATCCACTATAATTTTCAATTAGATGCTGAATTAGTAAAAACCTTGTTTAACGCTCAAAATGAGATACAAAGTGAGGTGGAATTTCAAAATAATTTATATTTGAAAATTGCCAAAAACTTTTTGCGTTATCAATGGGTATTGTTGTATTTGTTGTCTGCTAGCCCTATGGTGGATGATGATTATTTTAAACATGGTGTACCAGAAGATTTAAGTCCGATTGTGCGGAGTTTGCGCTCAAGCGAATATGGCTATGTTAATGCTCCTGATGTAAACGTTTCTTTTGACAACATAAATACTTATGTGGAAAGTCTTGAACATTGTGTTAGTACAGGTAAACTGATTGCGGAGAAGGAATTTTATTCCAACGTACGTTTAAAAGGGGCAAAAAAAGCCCGTGACTTCTTGCAAACAGGAATTCAGTATTTAGAATTCCGTTTGTTTGATTTAAATCCTTTTGATCCCTATGGCATTAGCTTAAACGACGCAAAATTTATTCACTATTTTATTTTGTTAATGGCGTGGCTGGATGAAACTGCGACACAAGATGACGCGGAATTGGGTAAAGCCCGTTTATATGAAGTAGCATTAGAGGATCCGTTTACCTCCACCGCCTATGCGGAAGAAGGGGAATTATTGTTGATTGCTTTGTTGGATATGCTCAAAGAACTGGGGGTAGAGCAAACAGTAATAGAAATTGTGCAAGAAAAATTAACTCAATTTGCTCAACCGAACAAAACACTTTGTGCTAGATTGGTCGATGAAATTATCAAATTTGGTGGCTATCAACAGCTTGGGGCAAAATTAGCCAAACAATATAAGGCTCAAGCCTTTGAACGTTTTTATGCGTTGTCTGCTTTTGATAATATGGAATTATCTACGCAGGCTTTATTATTTGATGTCATTCAAAAAGGGATTAAAACTGAAATTTTAGATGAAAACGATCAGTTCCTTTGTTTACAACATGGTGAGCATATTGAATATGTGAAAAATGGTAATATGACCAGCCATGATAGTTATATTTCGCCATTGATTATGGAAAACAAAGTGGTCACTAAAAAAGTGTTGGCAAAAGCAGGCTTTAATGTGCCACAAAGCCTTGAATTTACCAGTCTTGAGCAAGCTATAGCAAGTTATGCTTTATTTGAGAATCGTGCTGTCGTCATTAAACCAAAATCCACTAACTACGGCTTAGGTATCACTATTTTCCAACAGGGGGTACAGAATCCTGATGATTTCGCTAAGGCGTTGGAAATTGCGTTTCGGGAAGATAAAGAAGTCATGGTGGAAGATTATTTGGTTGGTACGGAATATCGTTTCTTTGTGTTAGGTGATGAAACATTGGCGGTATTATTGCGCGTGCCAGCCAATGTAGTCGGTGATGGCGAGCGTACTGTTGCGGAATTAGTGGCACATAAAAATAATCATCCCTTGCGTGGTGATGGTAGCCGTACACCGCTAAAACGTATTGCGTTGGGCGAAATTGAACAGTTGCAATTAAAAGAGCAAGGCATGGATATTTTCAGTACACCAGCTCAAGGTCAGATTGTACAATTGCGTGCTAATTCTAATATCAGTACGGGGGGGGATAGCATTGATGTGACCGATGAAATGCACCCTAGTTACAAGGCGTTAGCGGTTGGCATAGCTAAAGCAATGGGCGCATCTGTATGCGGTGTGGATTTAATTATTCCCGATTTAACCAAACCTGCCGAGCTGAATTTGCAATCATGGGGTGTGATTGAAGCGAATTTTAATCCGATGATGATGATGCACATTTTCCCTTATCAAGGAAAGTCTAGACGCTTGACCTTAAATGTGATTAAAATGTTGTTTCCAGAGTTGAAAATCTAGCATTAACACCATAATCTTGATAGGATCTAGGCAACTAGATCCTATTTTATATAAAACTATGACCGAAAAATTAACCCAATACTTAACCTTATCTCCAACAGATAATGCTCGTTTGCAATCTTTGTGTGGTGCATTTGATGACAATTTAAAACTGATTGAAAAAGAATTTAATCTTTCTATTGCTCGCCGTGATTTCGACTTTACCATCCAATCTAATGATGAACAAGCTAAACCACATCACGCTAGTCTTCTCCAACGTGCGGGGCAATTAATTCAAAATTTATATCTGGAAACGGCTCCGATCAAAGGTAAAATCAAAGAGCTAGATTTAGAAGATGTGCATCTTGCGATTCAAGAAAGCCGAATGTTATCTCAAAGGGATCCGGATGAACGAATGGAAAGTAAGGTGTATGCGACCACGATTAAAACTAAAAGAGGTTTAATTAAACCCCGTGGAAAAAATCAAACGGAATATTTGCATCATATTTTAACTCACGATATTAGTTTTGGCATTGGACCCGCAGGCACAGGGAAAACCTTTTTAGCGGTTGCCGCGGCAGTGGAAGCCCTTGAACGACAAGAAATTCGCCGTATTTTACTTACTCGCCCTGCCGTGGAAGCCGGGGAAAAATTGGGCTTTTTACCCGGTGATCTGGGGTCGAAAATTGAGCCATATTTACGCCCACTTTATGATGCGCTATACGAAATGCTCGGCTTTGAGCGAGTAGAAAAATTGATGGAACGCAATGTGATTGAAATTGCACCGTTGGCTTATATGCGTGGACGGACGTTAAACGATAGCTTTATTATTTTAGACGAAAGTCAAAATACGACGGTTGAACAGATGAAAATGTTTTTAACGCGCATTGGTTTTAATTCTAAAGCAGTAATTACAGGCGATGTAACTCAAGTGGATTTACCACATTCGCAAAAGTCAGGCTTAAAACATGCCATTGAAGTATTATCTGGCGTACCTGAATTGAGCTTTAACTATTTTGATAGCCAAGATATTGTGCGACACCCAGTAGTGGCAAAAGTCGTACAGGCTTATGAAAAATGGGAAGCAGAAGATGAAATTCGTAAACAAAAATTCGCTGAACAAAAACGTTTAGCACGTGAACAATTAAAAACGAGTGTAGAAAATGAATAATGTGATCCTTGATTTACAAATTGCCAGTGAAAATCAAGATAATTTACCCACCTTAGCGCAATTTACTCATTGGGCAACCTGTGCCGTGCGAGCCGAAAGCCTTGAGCCAGAAATGACAATTCGCATTGTCGATGAAGCGGAAAGTCACGAGCTAAATTTGCGTTATCGTGGCAAAGACCGCCCGACTAATGTGTTGTCCTTTCCTTTTGAATGTCCTGATGAAGTAGAACTGCCGTTATTGGGCGATTTGGTGATTTGTCGTCAGGTGGTAGAAAAAGAAGCAGTTGAGCAAGGTAAACCACTGATCGCACATTGGGCACATCTGGTCGTGCATGGTAGCTTGCATTTGTTAGGTTATGACCATATTGAACAAGATGAAGCCGAGGAAATGGAAAGCCTAGAAACGGAAATTATGCTCGGACTAGGTTTTGAAGATCCATATTCTTATGATGAAGAATAATGCGTGAACGTCAGTTAATTCCTTATTTTGACAAAGAAAAACCGTTTTTCCTATTCCAAAACCGTGGAAGCGGGCTTATGTGTCCGTCCGAAAATACACCATTAATATTAAATTCACAAAATTTTTTGCATGCAAGAAACTTACTCGGGCAAGAATTTGAGCACATTCTTTTTGATGCAAGAACCACATTAAATTTAGATGCGTTAGCCATTGCTATTGGCACATTAAAGGCTGGTGGTACTTTAGTTTTATGGTTAGATTCTAAGGATCATATTGATTTAGATAGTCGTCGCTGGTCAGGGGTGGAAAAGGGGATTATAACCCCTAATTTTAATCGACATTTTTATCGATTATTGCAATCCTTTTTATTTCTATCTGAACATTCTACTCCGTCTTTTATAGGCGGACGCATCGGTCCGCCACTACGTAACCATCATCAATCCCCTACAATAGAACAACAAAATATCATTCAAAAAATACTGACATCACCTGCCGATGTAGCCATTCTCACAGCCAAGCGTGGGCGGGGAAAATCTGCTTTATTAGGCATGTTGAGTGATGAAATTAAACACAAAAAATGTTGGTTGACTGCACCGAATAAAAGTGCGGTGAAAACCTTGCAAGATTTTGCCAAACAACCCATAATTTTTATCGCGCCAGATGATCTTTGCCAACAAATTCAACAAGATCCAACACAATATCAACAAGATTGGCTTTTAATTGACGAAGCCGCAATGTTACCCTTGCCTGTATTGCATCAGTTAGTTAGCACTTTCGAGCGTATTGTGATTAGCACTACCATGCATAGCTATGAAGGCACTGGTCGGGGATTTTTACTTAAATTTTTAGCTAATTTACACCGCACTTTTCAACAGTTTGAATTAATTGAACCTCTACGTTGGGCGAAAGGGGATAAGCTTGAGAAATTTATTGAAGCATTGTTATTGCTGGAAGCGGAAGATAATTTTATTCAACCTGAATATGATCCACAAACTGCAATGCAAATTCGTCAAATTTCGCAAAGTGAAATTGTAAAAAAGATTGTTGATTTTTACGGCTTACTTAGTTTAGCACATTACCGCACAACCCCTCTTGATTTACGCCGTTTATTTGATGCACCACAACAGCGTTTTTATCTTGCTGAGAATGAAGAATATTTGCTGGGTGGACTATGGTTAATGCAAGAAGGTGGTTTTCAATCAATGGCGTTAATTGAAAAAATTTGCCGTGGCGAACGTCGTCCACAAGGTAATCTTGTGGTGCAATCTTTGGCTTTTCAGGCAAATTTACCACAGGCTTGTCAATTGCACTCCTTACGGATTTCGCGTATTGCGGTGCAGCCTAAATGGCAACAGCATGGTTTAGGGCAACAATTAATTCAGACCTTAATTGAGCAAAATGATGTGGATTTTATTTCAGTAAGTTTTGGTTACACCGAAGCATTATTTCATTTTTGGCGAAAGTGCGGTTTTGTGTTGGTGCAAATAAGCAGTTATAAAGAAGCCAGTAGTGGTTGTTATTCGATGATAATGTTACGCCCGATTTCTGTCGCAGGGGAATGCGTAGTTAAAAAAGCTCAAGTCTATTTTCAGCGAAATTTTCCGTTTTCTTTTCATCCTTTAAAGAAAAAATTTACTTTTCCATTAGATTGTCAATTAACCGATGATGATATACATATTTTGAAAAATTTTGCTTTTTTTCACCGCACTTTATTTTCAAGTATAGGGGCAATTCGGCGTTTAATGGCAATTTCTGATGTGCAGCATTGTCCATTGTTAATGGATTATTGCCAACGCAAAGAAAAAGATGTCCAATTAATGGGGGGGAAAAAAAATTGGTTAAAGCAGTGCCGTTTAGAGGTGGCTCATTTGCTTACTCAAAATAATATCGTTTAGTTAGAATGTTGTGTAGATATCATGTTATTCCTATGTAATAAAATATTTGCTTTATTGTTGAATTATGGTTTAATCAGGCAGAGTTTAATTATATATCGATCTAAAGGGGATATTTATGCAAAATAACCAATATCAACCTATTATCAAAGGTAATAAGATGCAACGCTTTTTAAAAGGTGTTGAATGGCTAGGTAATCTGTTACCGCATCCCGTGATGTTATTTATTTGGATGTGCGTATTGTTATTGATTTTATCGGCAGTATTATCTTATTTTAATGTATCAGTGATTGATCCACGTCCTGAAGGCGCGAAAGGACGTAGTGCTGAAGGTATGATTTATGTCGTTAATTTATTAAACGGTGAAGGACTTGCTCGTATCGTTGATAATTTAGTGAAAAATTTCACGAGTTTTGTGCCTTTAGGTACTGTGTTAGTCGCCTTATTAGGGGTAGGTATTGCAGAGCATTCAGGTATGATTTCTGCTGGTTTACGTGGTTTGGTGATAAATGCCCCACGCAAATTAGTTACGTTAGTTGTTGTATTTGCAGGTATTATGTCAAACACCGCAGCAGAGCTTGGGTATGTAGTGTTGATTCCTTTAGCCGCCATGGTTTTTCATTCTTTAGGTCGTCATCCCTTAGCTGGGCTAGCGGCAGCCTTTGCTGGTGTTTCGGGCGGTTATAGTGCAAATTTATTATTAGGTACAGTAGATCCGCTATTATCTGGGATTAGTCAAGAAGCAGCTCGTATTATTTCACCTGATTATGTAGTAGGGGCGGAAGCAAACTGGTATTTCATGTTTGTGAGTACGTTCTTGATTAGTGGATTAGGTTATTTTGTTACCGAAAAAATTGTCGAACCAAATTTAGGTAAATATAATCCAAATGATGCCGATGATTCGACAGTGTTAGAATCCAAAATTGAACCTTTAACGGCTCTTGAGAAAAAAGGCTTGCTTTGGGCGGGTATTAGCATGTTAATTTTCTGTTTATTGCTTGCTTGGACTATTGTGCCTGAAAGTGGTATTCTACGTAACCCGAAAACGGGTGAGGTGGCAGGTTCACCTTTTTTGCACGGTATTGTGGTATTTATTTTTGTATTTTTCTCTGTACCTGGTTATATTTATGGGCGCATTACAGGTTCAATGAAAGAGAGTAAAGATGCGATTAATGCTATGAGTAAAGCGATGTCATCTCTTTCTATGTATGTCGTATTGGTCTTCTTTGCAGCACAATTTGTAGCTTTTTTTAACTGGACAAACCTAGGCTCTGTCACCGCAGTAAAAGGGGCGGAGTTCTTACAACATATCGGTTTAACTGGTCCATTGCTATTAGTTGGGTTTATTTTTGTCTGTGCATTTATTAATCTTATGTTAGGTTCTGCATCAGCACAATGGGCAATTACAGCACCTATTTTTGTGCCTATGCTCATGTTAACTGGCTATGCACCAGAAATGATCCAAGCTGCTTATCGAATTGGAGACAGTACCACGAATATTATTACACCAATGATGAGTTATTTTGGTTTAATTATGGCAATGGCAATTCGTTATAAACGAGATACAGGTATCGGAACCTTAATGGCAATGATGTTACCGTATTCCATTATTTTTTTAGTGGGTTGGATATTGCTGTTTTATATTTGGGTGTTTGTATTCGGTTTGCCTGTAGGTCCTGGTTCTGCTACTTTCTATACGCCTTAATTCGTTATACAATAAAAAACAGCTTGCAGGCTGTTTTTTTATTTATGGTAACAAACAGAGAAAAAGGGAGTAAAGTATGACCGAACAAACAAAACCCAAAAGTTGGTTGCGTAACGCCTTAGATAAATATAATAAATTTTGCGATGAATTAGGAGTTAATCAAGGTACCTGCCGTGGTTGTGTGCCGGTGGTAAAATTTGATCCAGAGCCTGAACAAAAAAAGCAAAATAATAACGAAAAAGTGTGATCATTATCACACTTTTAGTATATTTTTAAGGGTAATATGAAATCTTAGTTTACTTTATTTTAACAACTCCCTACAATCCGCACACTGACTATTTAATTTCATTTTTGTTGAGGGTTTTTCCTATGTTGTGGTTCTTTTTCTGTGTAGCCATTTTAGTATTTGGCTATTTTACTTATGGCAAATTTATTGAAAAAATTTTTGTTATCAATCCAAATCGTACTACGCCGGCTTATTCTGATCAAGATGGCGTGGATTATATGCCGATGTCAAAAACCAAGATCTGGTTAATTCAATTATTAAATATTGCGGGTACAGGTCCTATTTTTGGTCCGATTCTAGGGGCATTATATGGGCCAGTAGCAATGCTTTGGATTGTGATTGGTTGTATTTTTGCCGGGGCGGTACATGATTATTTTTGTGGTATGTTGAGTATTCGTAATGGCGGAGCAACCATGCCGTATTTAGCGGGTAAATTTTTAGGAAAACCCGTTAAAGTATTTATTAATGTGATGGCATTGATACTCTTGTTGTTGGTGGGGGTGGTATTTGTGGCAAGTCCCGCACAATTATTGAGTACAATTACTTTTGATGTGCTAGGTTCAAGTTCGTCTGCAATCAATTTAGGTAATCCGGAAGAAATTCATCGCGTCGTGGAAACAGCAAAAGATCTCACTGTTTGGGGGATGGATAAAGCTACGGTAATTTCAGTTTGGACGCTCATTATTTTTGCATATTATATTTTTGCGACCTTATTACCGATTGATAAAATTATTGGTCGTGTATATCCATTATTTGGAGCGTTGTTACTCTTTATGTCAGTGGGGATGGTTTATGGGTTAGTGAGTTCACATTTGAGTGCTGCCGATCCTATTGAATTTTTCCGCACGGTAAACGCTGATGGAGCGGGGTTAACTTGGGAAAAATTCACCCAGAATTTCCAAGTGAAAGGTGATGTGCCGATTTGGCCATTATTATTCTTAACCATTTCTTGTGGTGCACTATCTGGTTTCCACGCTACACAAACCCCATTAATGGCACGTTGTGCAGAAAATGAAAAAGAAGGTCGTTTTATTTTCTACGGTGCGATGATTGCTGAAGGGGTGATTGCCTTAGTGTGGTGTATGGTAGGATTAGCTTTCTATGAAAATCCACAAGCCTTACAAGATGCGATTTCTGCCGGTTCACCGTCTAAAGTGGTGTATGACAGTTCATTACATTTCTTAGGCTTTATCGGCGGTATTTTCGCCGTGCTAGGTGTGGTGGTGTTGCCGATTACTTCTGGTGATACCGCATTCCGGGCTGCGCGTTTACAAATAGCAGAAATTTTCAAACTTGAACAGCATTCATTAACCAAACGGTTGATAATTGCAGTGCCGTTATTTGCACTTGGTTTTGTGGTGTCTAAATTAGACTTTAGCGTATTATGGCGTTATTTCACTTGGGCGAACCAAATGACAGCTATGGTAATGTTATGGACAGCAGCGGGTTATTTGTATCGTTACAATAAATTCCATTGGGTTGCCTCCATTCCTGCTTGGTTCATGAGTAGTGTTTGTTTTACCTATTTAGCCTATAATAAAATTGGTTTCGGTTTAGATTATGAACTCTCTTGTTATATTGGTTTAGGTTTAACCGTGTTTTGTGTGATCTTGTTCTTTGCATTCCTTAAACCGTTAGGTGATGGTGATCCAGAAGCATTAGTGACTGAATAGCACAGCAAATTTATCAAATTTAACCGCACTTTGATTGAAAAATCAAAGTGCGGTTTTTTGTAAGAAAAATTTATTTTACTGTATAAAGCGCTTGTCAATTAATCTATCTAAGTATAGAATTGGAAAAAATGTGGGAAAAAGTGGAGTTTTGTGTTGAATAATTTCACTTGATACGGCATTATTAATGAAATAAGGCTTATGTAAAGGCAAAATATGTTTCGTGGTGCATCAGCGGTTAATTTAGATACAAAGGGACGCCTTGCGATCCCAACTCGCTATCGTGCCGAAATTATTGAGCAAAACCAAGGACAATTAGTCTGTACGGTAGATATTCGCCAGCCTTGTTTATTGTTATATCCTTTGAGCGAATGGGAGATCATTGAGCAAAAGTTATTGGCGTTGTCAAATTTTGATCCAGTTCAACGCAGTTTGCAACGTGTCATGTTAGGGTATGCCACGGAATGTGAATTAGACAATGCAGGAAGAATTTTAGTTAGTGCGCCATTACGTCAACATGCAAAATTGGAAAAAAATATTATGTTGGTAGGACAGCTTAATAAATTTGAGATTTGGTCTGAAACGGAATGGAATGCACAAATTGAACAAGACATTGCATTAGGTTCAAGCGGACAATTTGCCTTGTCAGAAGCATTAAAAATGCTCTCTTTATAAAATTATAAAAATAGTAGCACTAGCAAACTCGTATAAACGACAAAGATCGTATAGCGAGATAATAAAAAGGTAAGCGAGCTAGGATGCTAATTTCGGTTTTTTAGCTCTGCAAACCTTAACTTAAAGAGAAACAGTCCCTAGCGAATTCCTTTCTTTTTGTAATTAATTTTAATTTTTGGGATAATTTTTATGAACTCGCAAAATACCTTATGTCCAGCCCATACCACTGTTTTACTTCATGAAGCAGTGGACGGTTTGGCATTAAAAGAAAAAGGTATTTATATTGACGGTACATTTGGTCGTGGTGGTCATTCTCGTTTAATCCTTTCTCAACTGGCAAACAATGGTCGCTTAATTGCGATTGATCGTGATCCGCAAGCTATTGCCGAAGCTAATAAAATTCAAGATGCTCGTTTTCAGATTGAACATAACAGTTTTTCTGCGATGCCTAACATTTGCGAAAAATTAGGTTTAGTTGGCAAGATTGACGGTATTTTACTCGATCTTGGCGTATCCTCCCCACAGCTAGATGACGCTGAACGGGGTTTTAGCTTTATGAAAGACGGTCCATTAGATATGCGAATGGATACCAGTAAAGGACAATCAGCTACAGAATGGTTGGCTAACGTCAGTGAAAGCGATTTAGCTTGGGTGCTGAAGACCTTTGGCGAAGAACGTTTTGCCAAACGGATTGCTGGTGCTATTGTGAATTACAACAAAAACGCGATACAAAATAATCAACCAATTTTACACCGCACTTTGCAATTAGCGGAACTTATTGCGAGTGCTGTGCCATTTAAAGATAAATATAAACATCCAGCTACACGTAGTTTTCAAGCGATTCGGATTTTTATTAATGCGGAATTAGATGAACTGGAAAGCGTGCTAAACTCAGCAGTGAAATTGCTCGCACCACAAGGACGTTTATCCATTATTAGTTTCCATTCCCTTGAAGATAGAATGGTTAAACATTTTATGCGTAAGCAAAGCAAGGGTGAAGATATTCCAAAAGGCTTGCCGTTGCGTGAAGATCAGATTCAGCGTAATCAAACTTTAAAAACTATCGGTAAGGCGATTCAAGCCAGTGAACAAGAAATTGCATTAAATCCACGTTCACGTAGTGCAGTATTACGTATAGCGGAGAAACTGTAAATGAATGTGAATGAGCCATTACTAAATAGTCAACGCTATCCATTACAACATATTTTAATTCAGGATATTTTTGCTGCGAATAAATTCGCTTTTTGTTTATTGTTCGCCATTGTGATTACGGCCATTGGTACGGTGTGGATTACTTACCAAACTCGAGCCTTAATTTCTCAGAAAAGTGCGTTAACAGTACAAAAAGAAGATCTTGAGAATGAATATGTGAATTTAAGATTAGAAGAAACCACCTTAAGTAATAATAGTCGCATTGAATCCATTGCCATTAATAGCTTAGGGATGAATCGTGTTAAACCAGAACAAGAAGTGGTGATTTTAGAATGAAAGTGAAATTTAATTCAACACGCCATCAAGCGAAATCAAAAAGTGCGGTGAAAAAATCCGTTAATTCTACCCGTGTCAAGTCTAACAAGCCAGTGAACATTTATGAAAAAAGTTTCTTAAAAGGGCGTTATCGTTGGGCGATGGGTTTTGTCTGTTTTGGATTGTTTGCTTTAGTCGCTCGTGCTGCGTTTGTGCAAACCATTAATGTGGAAACCTTTAATGATGAAGCGGATAAACGCTCTTTGCGTGAGCAAAAAGTGTTATCCGCTCGTGGTTCTATTTTAGATCGTAATGGACAAATGTTGTCGGTCAGTGTGCCGATGTATAACATTAAAGCGGATCCGAAATTTATTTTAGAAGGCAATTATTTAGCCGATCAAGAACGTTGGAAAGCTTTAGCCTCGTCACTTAATATGAAATATCAAGATTTGGTGGCAAAAATTGAGAATAAACCGAAATCTCGAGATATTATTTTAGGTCGCCAAGTGACAAAAAATGTGGCGGATTATGTGCATCAATTAAAAATCCCCGGTATTGTGTTTGAAAATGATTTCCGTCGTTTTTATCCAAGAGCGGAAGAAACGGCGCATTTAATCGGTTTTACTGATATTGATAATAATGGCATTGAAGGGATTGAGAAAAGTTTAAATAACGATTTAATCGGTAAAGCTGGTTTGCGATCTTATCGTAAAGATAAAAAAGGCAATATTGTGGAAGAAATTGCCGATGTGAAAAAATATGCAGCGCATGATGTGGTGTTGAGTATTGATGAAAAATTACAATCCATGGTGTATCGTGAAATTGCTAAAGCCGTAGAAGAAAATAAGGCGAATTCCGGTACGGCCGTGTTAGTTGATGTGCGTACTGGCGAAGTATTAGCTATGGCTAACGCACCATCTTATAATCCAAATAAACGTGCGGGCATCTCTAATGAGTTAATGCGTAACCGTGCGGTAACTGATACTTTTGAACCGGGTTCAACAGTAAAACCTTTTGTGGTGTTAACCGCATTGCAACGGGGAGCTGTGAAACGTAATGAAATTATTAATACTGGACCTTTAGTATTAAATGGTAAAGAGGTCAGAGACGTGGCTCCACGTAATCAACAAACTTTAGATGAAATTTTAGAAAATTCATCTAACCGTGGGGTAAGTCGTCTTGCCTTGCGTATGCCACCATCAGCCTTAATGGAAACCTATCAAAATGCAGGTTTAGGTAAATTAACCAATTTAGGTTTAGGGGGAGAACAGGCAGGTATGCTAGGTGCGAATCGTCAACGTTGGTCTGAGATTGAACGTGCTAACGTGGCGTTTGGTTATGGTATCAATGCCACACCCTTACAAATTGCTCGAGCTTATATTACGCTAGGTAGTTTTGGTATTTATCGTCCATTATCAATTACTAAAGTGGATCCACCGGTAATTGGCAATCGTGTTTTTTCCGAAAAAATTACCAAAGATGTGGTGCATATGATGGAAAAAGTGGCGATTAAAAATAAACGAGCCATGGTAGAAGGCTATCGGGTCGCGATTAAAACAGGGACGGCGAAAAAATTAGAAAAAGGGCATTATGTGGATAAATATATGGCCTATACCGCAGGGCTTGCACCCGTGACGGATCCACGTTTTGCTTTAGTGATTTTAATTGATGATCCTAAGGCGGGACAATATTATGGTGGTGCTATCTCTGCACCTGTATTCTCAAGTATTATGGGCTATGCGTTACGTACTTATAATGTTACGCCAGATTCCGAAGAAAGTACGGCAAATATCAGAAATATTAAACGTGTGGTACGATTAACCGATAAAATAGACAGAAAACAAACAAATTAAGTGAGAAAAAATGAAAAAATTGACCGCACTTTTGGGGAATTGTTTATTATCTGGTGAAATTTTAGACATTTTAGTGGAAGATATGACCCTAGACAGTCGTTCTGTAAAGAGCGGCTGTCTTTTCGTTGCGATAAAAGGGCATACTGTTGATGGTCGTCGTTTTATTCCACAAGCCATTGAAAACGGAGCCGTTGCTGTATTGGCAGATGCCGACCACTTAAACGAACATTTAACCGTTCGTTTTGAAAATAATGTCTCTATTATTGCGTATTTTGATTTATCCGCTCATCTTTCTGAAATTGCTGATATTTTCTACGATAGTCCATCGCAAGAATTAACTTTAGTTGGGGTAACAGGCACCAATGGTAAAACCACTATTGCTCAATTATTGGCTCAATGGACGCAAATTTTAGGGCATAACCCAGCAGTGATGGGAACCATTGGTAATGGGTTATTAGGTCAGGTTAAACCAGCCGAAAATACCACAGGTTCAGCTCTAGAAGTACAATCATCTTTAGCCAATTTTGTGGCTCAAGGGGCGGATTTTGCCGCGATTGAAGTATCTTCCCATGGATTAGTGCAAAAACGAATTGAGGCTTTGCATTTTGCGGTAGCGATTTTTACTAATTTAAGCCGTGATCATTTGGATTATCATGGTAGCATGCAAGAATATGCCAATGCCAAAAAACGCTTATTTACTGAATTAGTCACGCAACAACAAGTGATTAATGCCGATGATCAGATTGGTGCAGGTTGGTTAAAAGCATTGCCAAACGCAGTGGCAGTGAGTTGTCAAGCTGATTTCCAGCCAATGCAAAAAAATTGGTTAAAATGCACCGCAGTTTCTTTTAATAACAAAGGGGCGAGCATTGAATTTTGTTCTAGTTGGGGCAATGGTAAATTAGAAAGCCATTTAATTGGGGCATTTAATGTGAGCAATTTATTGCTGGTATTAGCTACTTTATTATCCTTAGGTTACTGCCTTACGGATTTGGTTAAAACCGTTTCACAATTAACGGGAGTGTGTGGTCGCATGGAAATGTTGCATACGCCACATAAACCAACAGCAATTGTGGACTATGCTCATACCCCAGATGCCTTAGAAAAAGCACTACAAGCAGCACGTATTCATTGTAACGGTAAATTGTGGTGTATTTTTGGTTGTGGTGGCGACAGAGATAATGGTAAACGTCCACTGATGGCAAAAATAGCAGAACAGTTTGCAGATGTAGTAATTGCCACTGATGATAATCCACGCACGGAAGAGCCAACAAAAATTATGGCAGATATTGTGGCAGGATTTGAACACGCCAATGCTGTGCAAATTATCCATGACCGTGAGCAAGCAATTAAAACTGCCATACAAAGTGCGGTGGAAAATGATGTGATTTTGATTGCGGGTAAGGGGCATGAAGATTATCAGATTATTCGGAAAGTAAAACATCATTTTTCGGATCAGGAAGTGGTAAGGAAATATATTGATTAATTTAAATCGGGTTTCGCCCGATGGGCGACCATACTTTCTTTTACTCGCTACGCTCGCACTTCGTGCCGTTGGCAAAGCCAACGTTCAAAATTCTACGAATTTTGTGCTTGTGCAAAAGAAAGTAGGCAAAGAAAAGCACACCCCGACTTCACCGCTTATCTTTGCTTAGTTGAAATTTTTTTCACGGTAAAATCGCAACTCGCTACGCTCAGACAAGGCGATTTTGCCTAAAAATTTCAAGTCGCAAAGGCGGTTTAGACGGGGACCCATGTTTGCCGCCTGAAAATGCTTTAATTTGTAGGAAAATGGCGTCTGTCTGAGCGTAGCGAGTTCAGCCATTTTCTGTTAAGCAAATTAAAGCATTTTCAGGAAACAAGGCAAAGTTGGGGTGTGTTTCTTTTGTTACTTTTCTTTGCACAAGCAAAGAAAAGTAAAGAACGTGGCGAAACCCGATCTCAAAAATCACAATTTGAAATTAAAAACCAAAATGATAAAACTAACAACAAAAAAAATCGCTGAAATTTTAAACGGCAAACTCATCGGAAATGCTGAAACGCAAATTGAAAACATCAGCACCGATACCCGCCAACAAACGCAAAACGGCTTATTCTTTGCCTTAAAAGGTGAACGTTTTGATGCTCATTATTATCTTGAACAAGCCATGGCACAAGGCAATGTCGCCGTTATTGTTGATCATGAATGTACTGTCAACATACCACAAATTATAGTCCCTGATACCCGTTTAGCCTTAGGACAATTAGCACAATGGCTTAAAGCCAAATTAAATCCATTAACCGTGGCAATGACAGGATCTTCGGGCAAAACCACGGTGAAAGAGATGACAGCTTCTATTTTAGCTCAAACTGCCAGCCGAATGACAACGGAAAGTGCGGTGGAAAAAAATCAAGTTTTATTTACCCATGGCAATTTTAATAATGATATTGGCGTGCCTTTAACTTTATTACGTTTAACCGAGAAACATCAATTTGCGGTGATTGAGCTTGGAGCGAATCATCAAGGCGAAATTGATTATACAACGCATTTGGTGAAACCAAATGTAGCATTGATCAATAATATCGCACCAGCTCATTTAGAGGGATTTGGTTCTATTGAGGGGGTGGCTCAAGCCAAAGGCGAGATTTTTCGTGGTTTGAGTGAAAAGGGGGTCGCTATTGTGAATTTAGATTGTCATTATTTAGATATGTGGAAAAAAGAAATTGGGACACATAAATTACAATCTTTTTCCGCTCATAATAAGCAAGCGGATTTTTATGCTAGCAATGTCAAGGCAACAGAAACGGGTTCGATCTTTATTTTACATAGTCCACAGGGTGAAATTGAGATTAATTTACCCTATTTAGGCGAACATAATGTAGCCAATGCGTTAGCAGCGACAGCCTTGGCGGTAAATGTCGGAGCCACATTACAAGAGGTAAAATTAGGACTTGAGCAACCATCTTTGGTGAAAGGACGTTTATTTCCGATTCAGCCTTGTGAAAACCTTTTATTGTTAGACGATACTTATAATGCCAATGTGGGATCATTAAAGTCTGCCATTGATGTTTTGCAAAAATATGCTGCATTTCGCATTTTTGTTGTTGGAGATATGGCAGAATTAGGCGAAAATACACAACTTTGTCATCAGCAAATTGCCGATTATACGGCACAAGCACAATTAGAATGTGTGGTTAGCTTTGGTTTGCATAGTGCGGTGATTTCGCATCAATCCGCAGGTCAGCATTTTACTGATAAAGCAGTGATGGCAAATTATTTAACACCAATAATTAAACAAAAATTAGCAAATAATCAACCTGTTGTGTTATTAGCAAAAGGATCACGCAGTCAAAAAATGGAAGACGTGATCGATATTTTAACAGAAAATTTCAAAGGGTAATATTTCATGTTAGTTTGGCTTGCATCTTATTTACAGCAATATTTTAGCGATTTTCACGTTATTTCTTATCTTACCGTTCGCTCAATTTTTGCGTTATTAACGGCGTTGTTGTTGTCTTTATGGATTGGACCGAAAATGATCCGTCGTTTACAAATCTTTAAATTCGGGCAAGAAGTCCGTAATGATGGACCTGAAAGTCATTTCCAAAAACGTGGCACGCCAACCATGGGCGGTATTATGATTTTATTCACGATTACCGTGAGTACCTTGTTGTGGGGCGATTTATCTAATCCGTATATTTGGTTCAGTTTATTCGTATTACTCGGTTATGGTGCAGTTGGTTTTGTGGATGATTATCGTAAAATTAAATATAAAAATAGCGATGGTTTAATTGCTCGTTGGAAGTATTTCTGGTTATCTGCTATTGCCTTAATTGCGGTCGTGGGAATGTATTTAATCGGTAAAGATACGGATGCTACTCGTTTAGTGGTACCATTTTTCAAAAATATTATGCCACAATTGGGTGTGTTCTATATTATTTTGGCTTATTTCGTGATTGTAGGAACCAGTAATGCGGTGAATTTAACCGATGGTTTAGATGGTTTAGCGATCATGCCAACCGTGTTTGTGGCAGGAGCATTTGCATTAATTGCATGGGCGACAGGGAATATTGAATGGTCAAAATATTTGTATATTCCCTATGTAAAATACAGTGCTGAACTGGTGATTTTCTGTACTGCTATTGTGGGGGCTGGTTTAGGTTTCCTTTGGTTTAACACTTACCCTGCTCAGGTATTTATGGGGGATGTGGGTTCTCTTGCATTAGGCGGTGCATTAGGCGTGATTGCAGTGTTAGTGCGTCAAGAATTTTTATTAGTGATTATGGGTGGTGTATTTGTGATGGAAACCATTTCGGTGATTTTACAAGTGGGTTCCTATAAATTACGCAAAAAACGGATTTTCCGTATGGCACCGATTCATCATCACTACGAACTTAAAGGTTGGCCCGAACCCCGTGTGATTATCCGCTTTTGGATTATTTCGTTGATGTTGGTATTGATGGGCTTAGTGACCTTGAAGCTACGTTAGATAAAAAAGGATTATGCTATGACAGATTATAAAAATAAAAACGTCACCGTGATCGGCTTAGGTAAAACGGGTCTATCCTGCGTAGATTTTTTAGTCAGAAAACAAGCTCAAGTACGTGTGATCGATACGCGTGCTAACCCTACAGGTGCGGAACAATTAGGGGCGGATATTCCGTTACATAAGGGCGGATTAAATCAACAATGGTTATTAGACAGTGATTTAATTGTGATTAGTCCAGGATTAGCGGTAAAAACCCCTGAAATTCAGACCGCACTTTCTGCTGGGGTCGAAGTGGTGGGAGATATTGAATTATTCTGCCGTGAAGCCAAGAAACCGATTATTGCGATTACCGGTTCAAACGGTAAAAGCACGGTGACGACACTGGTAGCAGAAATGGCAAAAGCTGATGGTTTGCGAGTAGGTATGGGAGGCAATATTGGGATTCCGGCGTTATCGTTGTTAGATGATGATTATGATCTTTATGTATTGGAACTTTCCAGTTTCCAATTAGAAACCACTTACAGCCTAAAAGCGGCGGCAGCGACCGTGTTAAATGTCACCGAAGATCACATGAACCGTTATGTGGATTTAGAAGATTATCGCCAAGCAAAATTGAAGATTTATGTGAATGCCGAAACGGCGGTGATAAATGGTGAAGATTTGTTGTCTAAAGAAGACGGTAAGCAAAGTGCGAAACAACAAGTCAGTTTTGCGGAACATAATGCAGATTATTGGTTAAAAACCGAAAACGGTAAACAATATTTAATGGCGGGTGATGAAGTGATTTTACCTTGTGATGACGTGAAAATCAGCGGTCGTCATAATTATATGAATGCCTTGGCATCCATTGCTTTGGCGCGTGCGGTAGGCGTAAAAAATCAGGGAATTTGCACCGCACTTCGTACTTTCACTGGACTCGATCACCGTTTCCAATTAGCCCATTTTGCCCATGGTGTGCGTTGGATTAATGATAGCAAAGCGACCAATGTCGGTAGTACGGTGGCGGCGTTAACGGGATTACATTTAAAGGGTAAATTGCATTTATTATTAGGTGGTGACGGCAAAGGGGCGGATTTTAGCGAGTTAGAAAAGCTGATTAATAAGCCTGAAATTTTATGTTATTGCTTTGGTCAAGACGGTGCCGAATTAGCCAAATTATCGGTGCAAAGTCAATTATTTGATACCATGGAACAAGCTATTCAAGCCTTGCGTCCATTGTTAAAGTCAGGTGATATGGTGTTATTATCACCCGCTTGTGCGAGCCTAGATCAATTTAGTTCCTTTGAACAACGGGGTGAACAATTTACCCGTCTAGCACAGTCAGTTGAATAGGATATGTCATGGGGTTTTGGAGTAATTTAAAAGAGAGTTATCAACGCTGGACAACCATTACGCCAAGTAATGTACTGTATGACCGCACACTGTTGTGGTTATTTGTGATCTTGCTGTTTATTGGTTTTATTATGGTTACATCAGCATCTATTCCAGTGGGTACTCGTAATGAATTAGATCCTTTTTATTATGCTAAACGTGATGCCATGAATGTGGTATTGTCTTTTATTGTCTGTTATTTTTTCTTAAAAATTCCGATGGATAAATGGGAAAAATACTATATGTGGGTTTTCTTTATTTCCATTATTTTATTGGTGGCGGTGGCGATTCCCGGTATTGGTAAATCAGTCAATGGAGCTAGACGTTGGCTGCCTTTTCCTTTATTTAGTTTCCAGCCTGCGGAATTTGCTAAGTTAGCTTTAATTTGTTTTTTAGCCAGCTATTTTACTCGCCGTTACGATGAAGTGCGTAGTCGTAAACTCAGTGCGGTAAAACCTTTCCTTGTAGTGGGGGTAATGGGGGCGTTTTTATTATTACAACCCGATTTAGGTAGTACGGTGGTATTATTCGTGATTACCTTTGGATTGTTGTTTATTGTCGGGGCGCATTTTTTACAATTCGTGTTATTAATGGGCTTAGGGGTCGTATTATTTGTGTGGTTAGTATTAACTTCCGCCTATCGTTTAAAACGTTTAACGGGGTTTATGGATCCTTTCCAAGACCCTTACGGTACAGGGTTTCAGCTGTCTAACTCATTAATGGCATTTGGACGGGGTGAATTTTTTGGTGAGGGCTTAGGCAATTCTATTCAAAAATTAGAATATTTACCCGAAGCACATACTGACTTTGTGATGGCGGTAATGGGCGAAGAATTTGGCTTTTTAGGCATATTGTTAATGGTTTTCCTATTAGCTGCTTTGGTTTTCCGAGCCATGAAAATTGGTAAAGAGTCTTTATTATTAGAACAACGTTTTAAAGGCTTTTTTGCGTTTGGCATTAGCTTTTGGATTTTCTTCCAAGGTTTTGTGAATTTAGGTATGGCGTTAGGCTTATTACCGACCAAAGGGTTAACCTTTCCGTTAGTCAGTTATGGTGGTTCGAGTGTGATTATTATGTCCATTAGTATTGCCATTTTATTACGGATTGATCATGAAAATAGGCTTATGCGTGGTGGTCATGCGAGATTACGAGATGATTAAAAATTTCGGGGATAAATTAGGTGCAACAGAATAGAGAAAAAAAACGATTATTAGTGATGGCAGGTGGCACTGGCGGTCATGTTTTTCCAGCCATTGCAGTAGCACAATATTTACAGCAACAAGGTTGGCAAATTTGCTGGTTAGGCACCGCTGACCGTATGGAAGCCCAACTTGTCCCTAAACATGGTATTTCAATTAAATTTATTCAAATTTCTGGCTTGCGTGGTAAAGGTATCGCAGCGTTATTGAAAGCACCTTTTTCGATCACCAAAGCGATATTGCAAGCTCGTAAAATTATCCAACAGTATCAACCCCATGCGGTGTTAGGTATGGGCGGTTATGTGTCGGGTCCAGGTGGTATTGCGGCTAAACTTTGTGGTGTGCCAGTGATTTTACATGAACAAAATGCCGTGGCAGGACTCACCAATAAATGGTTAGCTAAAATTGCCAGAGCGGTATTGCAAGCCTTTCCAACCGCTTTTCCTGATGCCGAAGTGGTGGGTAATCCAGTACGTGCGGATTTGTTTCAAATGGCAAGTCCAGAACAACGTTTTACGCAACGTTTAGCCCATAATAATGGTAAATTAAGAATCCTTGTGGTGGGGGGAAGCCAAGGGGCGAGAGTGTTAAATCAAACCATTCCGCAAGTGGTGGCTCGGTTAGCTGATAAATTGGATGTTCGTCATCAAGTTGGGGCAGGTTCGGTAGAAAATGTTACTGCACTTTATCCAGAAAATGTGCGAAGTGCGGTGAAAATTAGTGAATTTATTGATAATATGGCAGAAGCCTACGCTTGGGCGGATTTAGTGATTTGTCGTTCGGGTGCGTTGACAGTATGTGAATTAGCCGCAGTGGGAACGCCAGCGATTTTTGTGCCGTTCCAACATAAGGATCGTCAACAATATTTAAATGCGAAATATTTGGCAGATGCAAAGGCTGCTTATATCGTTGAGCAAGCAGATTTGAATGTGGATGTTTTGGTGAAGTTAATCAATGAATTAGATTTAAATAAATTACAGCAAATGGCAATTAATGCAAAATCCATGGCAACGCCGTTGTCTGCTCAACGTGTAGCAGAAGTGATTATACAAAACGCGAATGAAAAATAAGGAAGTGAGTTAATAAAAATGACGCAATCACAAGAAGCAATTAGACAAGCAAAAATTAGACAATCCGTGCCAAGTATGCGACGAGTAAAACAAATTCATTTTGTTGGTATTGGTGGTGCCGGTATGGGCGGTATTGCGGAAGTATTGTTAAATGAGGGCTATGCTGTCACAGGATCCGATATTGCAGAAAGTGCGGTGACAAATCGCTTAATTTCTTTAGGGGCAAAAATTTATTTTTCTCATCAAGCAGAAAATGTGCAAGATGCCAGCGTGGTGGTAGTTTCCAGTGCGATTAAGTCAGATAATGTGGAAGTGGTGGCTGCCCATGAAAAACGGATTCCAGTGATTCAACGGGCGCAAATGTTAGCTGAAATTATGCGTTTCCGTCATGGTATTGCGATTGCAGGAACGCACGGAAAAACCACTACAACGGCGATGATTTCGATGATTTATACGCAAGCAGGTTTAGATCCGACCTTTGTTAATGGAGGATTAGTGAAATCTGCTGGTACCAATGCCTATTTAGGGGCAAGCCGTTATTTAATTGCCGAGGCAGATGAAAGTGATGCTTCATTTTTACATTTACAACCTATGGTATCGGTGGTGACAAATATTGAACCAGACCACATGGAAACCTATCATGGTGATTTTGAAGAAATGAAACGGACGTATGTGAATTTCTTACACAATTTACCGTTCTATGGTTTAGCCGTGATGTGTGCGGACGATGCTGTGCTAATGGAATTAGTCCCGCAAGTGGGTCGCCAAGTGATGACTTATGGTTTTAGTGAAAAAGCGGATTATCGTATTGAAAATTATGAGCAAACGGGTTTTCAAGGACATTATGATGTGATTACCCCAACGGGTGAGCGAATTAATGTGCTATTAAATGTACCGGGTAAACACAATGCATTAAATGCCACTGCCGCTTTAGTGGTTGCCAAAGAAGAAAGTATTAACAATGATGCGATTTTAGCCGCCCTTGCCGATTTTCAAGGGGCTGGTCGTCGTTTCGATCAACTGGGTGAGTTTATTCGTCCGAATGGTAAAGTGATGTTGATAGATGATTATGGTCATCATCCTACTGAAGTCGGCGTGACCATTCAAGCGGCTCGTTCAGGCTGGCAAAATAAACGGGTCGTGATGATTTTCCAACCGCACCGCTATTCTCGTACGCGGGATTTATTTGATGATTTTGTGCAGGTATTGTCGCAAGTAGATGTATTAGTCTTACTTGATGTGTACGCCGCAGGAGAACAACCGATTGCTGGAGCAGATAGCCGTTCGTTAGCGCGTTCTATTCGTAATTTGGGTAAAGTTGACCCGATTTTTGTGGCGGATCATAGTCAGTTACCTGAAATTATGGATCAAATCCTACAAGATGGTGATTTAATTTTGGCACAAGGGGCGGGCAATGTGAGTAAACTTTCTCGCAATCTTGTGGAATTGTGGACGAAATAAGCAGAATAAAAGTAAAGAGATAATTCAATGAAACCATTAAAACAACAAAAAATCGCCGTATTATTAGGTGGCACATCAGCAGAACGTGAAGTTTCCTTAAATTCAGGGGCTGCTGTACTGCAAGCGTTACGCTCACAAGGCTATGATGCTCACCCACTCGATCCAAAAGAAATTAGCGTAGCTGAATTAAGCGAACAAGGCTTTGATCGTGCCTTTAATATTTTGCACGGACGGGGTGGCGAAGACGGTGTGATTCAAGGTGTATTGGAACAAATTGGTTTGCCATATACGGGTTGTGGCGTCATGACATCTGCATTAACCATGGATAAAATGCGAACTAAAATGTTATGGAAAGGCTTTGGTTTACCGATTGCTGATATGGAAATTGTCACTAAAAACACCGCACTTTCACTCGATCCACAAGCGGTGGTAGCGCGCTTAGGCTTGCCATTAATGGTAAAACCTTCACGTGAAGGCTCCAGCGTTGGGTTGACTAAAGTCAAAGCGGCAGAAGATTTAAAAGCCGCAGTAGAGTTAGCCCTACAACATGATGATACGGTATTAATTGAAGAATGGTTGTCTGGTGATGAATTAACCGTGCCAGTCTTAGGTGATGAAGTGTTGCCAGCGGTACAAATTGTCCCCGAGGGGGAATTTTATGATTATGAGGCGAAATATATTTCCGATAATACACAATATATTTGTCCGATGCCATTAAGTGATGAACGTTGGCAAGAGTTGCGTAGTTTGGTGAAACGTGCTTATGACGTGGTTGGCTGTCGTGGTTGGAGCCGGATTGATGTGATGACCGATAGCAAAGGGAATTTCCGTTTAGTAGAAGTGAATACCACACCAGGGATGACGAGCCATAGTTTATTTCCAAAATCAGCTAAAACGGTGGGTTATTCTTTTGCGCAGTTAGTAGAAAAAATCTTGGAGTTAAGTGTTTAATGTCCGTGATTAAACGTAAATCGAAGCAGAAAACAGCCAAAATGCCAGAGTTTGATCTGAAAAGTTTAATTCAGATCAAACCATTGCTTTTGCTATTGTGCTTAGGTTTGCTATATTATACTTATACCAACTGGCAAGCATGGTTAGAGAAATTGGATGACAAACCGATTAGTGCTTTTGCGTTGTTAGGTTCGCCACAATATACAACCTATTCAGATGTACGCGATCAAATTTTACAAATGGGTGAATTAAAAGGTTTTTTCGGGCAAGATGTGAATGCGGTGCGAGACCAAATTCAGAGTATGCCTTGGATAAAAGGAGCGCTAGTTCGTAAAATTTGGCCTGATCGGTTAAGTATTTTAGTTATAGAATATACGCCAGTAGCTTATTGGAATGAGAATGAATTTGTTGCCAGTGATGGTACCGTGTTTAGCTTACCCTTTGATAAACTAAAAAATACTGATATGCCACGGTTATTTGGCTTAGATTACCAAAGTAAGGAAGTACTAGAAGCGTGGTATAAAATTTATAAAGACTTAAAAGCAAAAAATTTAAGCCTAAAAACCTTAGCAGTAAACGAACGAGGTTCTTGGGAGATTATGTTAGATAACGACATTACCTTAAAATTAGGACGTGGTGAGTGGAAAAGCAAAATTGATCGTTTTGTGACGATTTATCCACAAATTGAAGTGCCGGAAAATAAAAAAATTAATTATGTTGATCTAAGATATAAAGTGGGTGCGGCAGTGAATTTCACTGATATTATTAAATAAATAGCGAAGTGATGAATATGGCAAAAATTGTAGAATCAAAAACCATTGTAGGATTAGAAGTCGGCACATCAAAAGTGGTGGCGGTGGTAGGCGAGATATTACCTGATGGCGTAGTGAATGTGCTGGGTTATGGCAGTTGTCCATCTAAAGGCATTGATAAAGGTAGCATTACAGATTTATCTGCGGTGGTGAAATCTATTCAACGAGCCATTGAAAGTGCGGAAGCAGTCGCAGATTGTCAAATTATATCCGTCACCCTTGCAATTACTGGAAAACATATTCAAAGCCTAAATGATAGCGGTCTTGAACCCATTGCCAACAACGAAGTGACGCAAGATGAAATAGATGCCGCCATGCACACTGCGAGTTCGGTTAAATTGCCCGAAGGCTTGTCTTTATTACACGTTATTCCACAAGAATATGCCGTCGATCAGCAACAAAATATTAAGAATCCATTAGGTTTACAAGGCATGCGTTTAAAAGCACAGGCGCATTTAATTGGTTGTCATCAAGCTTGGTTAAGTAATCTACAAAAAGCGGTAGAGCAGTGTGGTTTAAAAGTAGATAAAGTCGTCTTTTCTGGCTTGGCATCAAGTTATTCGGTGTTAACTGAAGATGAGAAAGATTTAGGCGTTTGCTTGGTGGATTTTGGGGCAGGTTCCATGGATATTATGGTATATACCAATGGAGCATTACGTTACAGCAAGGTGATCCCTTATGGGGGGAATGATATTACTGATTTTGTGGCTCAGAGTTTAACCACATCTCGTCATGAAGCCGAAAATATTAAAATTAACTACGGAAGTGCGGTGAATCCTAGCCAAGATTTAATTGAACATTTTGCCAAGAAAAAGGTCGAAGTAGCAGGACTTGGCGGAACGACTGCACGTACCTTTAGCAAAGCGCAAATTGTAGATGTGACATCAAAATGTTATGCTGATTTGTTGTTTGTGGTAAAAAATGAGTTAGATAATTTACGCCAAGAGCTAATTAAGAAAGATATTAAAGCGGATTTAATTGCAGGTGTTGTGTTAACTGGTGGTGGGGCAAATATGGAAGATATTGCAAAATGTGCCACGGAAATTTTTGGCTTTCATGTTCGTGTTGGTCATCCATTGAATATCACAGGATTAACGGATTATGTGAATAAACCACAATATGCGACTGTACTCGGTTTGTTACAATATAGTCATCATAATGATGAAGAAAATACTCGATTAATAGAAAGTTTTACATCCGAAGGCAGTTTTTTAGGCTCAATTTGGGGTGGAATGAAAGAAATTTTGAAGAAAGTTGGCTCTGAGTTTTGATAATTTTGCATTTTTCATCTACAATAGGAAGAATTTTAGAATAATTTATGTGCTAGGCTCTTTTGGTAGCACCCACGGAGAATATAAATGTTTGACCCGGTACAATATGATTTTGATGATGAAGTCGGTCGCACGCTGATTAAAGTAGTTGGTGTTGGTGGCGGTGGAGGTAATGCCGTCAACCATATGGTAGATAGTTTACTGAATAATGGTGGCTCACTTGTGGGAGAAGATTCTCTTGCGAGTGATGAACATGGTGAGATTATCTTCTATGCAGTAAATACGGATGCGCAGGCTTTACGCAAAAGTAAGGTTCAGCAAACAGTACAAATCGGTGCAGAAACCACTCGTGGTTTAGGGGCTGGCGCGAATCCAAATGTAGGGCGTAAAGCTGCCGAAGACGATCAAGAAGCGATTCGAGCGATGCTTGAGGGCGCGGATATGGTGTTTATTGCAGCAGGTATGGGAGGTGGTACCGGTACTGGTGCTGCGCCTATTGTTGCACAAGTCGCAAAAGAGTTAGGCATTCTTACCGTTGCGGTGGTGACTAAACCATTTTCTTTTGAAGGTAAAAAACGCATGGCGTTTGCGGAATTGGGTATTAAAGAGCTATCCAAGCATGTGGATTCTTTAATTAGTATTCCGAATGAAAAATTATTAAAGGTATTAGGTAAAAATACTACTTTAGTTCAAGCATTTTCTACGGTAAATGATATTCTTCGTAATGCTGTGACGGGTATTTCTGATATGATTACTGCACCGGGATTAATTAACGTTGACTTTGCTGATGTGCGTACTGTTATGTCAGAAATGGGACGTGCTATGATGGGTTCTGGTATCGCCAAAGGTGCATCAAGTGATGGACGTGCTGAAAAAGCTGCTCAAGATGCTGTGGCCAGTCCATTGTTAGAAGATGTTGATTTATCTGGTGCTAAAGGGGTATTAGTTAATATTACCGCTGGTTTAGATTTGGGTTTAGATGAATTTTATGCGGTAGGTGATATTATTCGTTCTTTCGCTTCGGATGAGGCAACCGTAGTGGTGGGTACCAGCTTAGTACCAGAAATGTCAGATGAAATTCGTGTGACCATTGTTGCTACGGGGATTGGTGATGTGGAAGAGCCTGTGGCGGCAGTCACACAAACAGTTGGTCAGGTAAGACAACCGTCTGGATTACCAGAGCAACAAACTTCAACATATCAAAAGCCACTTGAAACAACACGACCAACACCATTAAATAATGATGTGTTTAAGCCTGCTTTTTTACGTGGTAATAATAGCTAAAATAAAATGTTAATCATTTTGTAAAAAGTTGAGAAAAAATATGATTAAACAAAGAACATTAAAACAAAGCATTAAAGTGACCGGTGTGGGATTGCACAGCGGTAATAAAGTGACTTTGCATTTACGCCCAGCTGCAGTGAATACAGGGGTGATTTATTGTCGTACCGATCTTAATCCGCCCGTCAGTTTCTCTGCAGAGGCAAAAGCTGTACGTGATACCATGCTTTGTACTTGTTTAGTGAATGATCAAGGTGTGCGTATTTCTACCGTTGAACATCTTAATGCCGCGTTAGCAGGCTTAGGCATTGATAATGTAATTATTGAAGTAGATGCGCCGGAAATTCCGATTATGGATGGTAGTGCTAGCCCGTTTATTTATTTATTGCTTGATGCGGGCATTGAAGAACAAGATGCGGCGAAAAAATTTATTCGTGTGAAGAAAACTGTACGAGTAGAAGACGGTGATAAATGGGCAGAAATTAAGCCTTATAGCGGTTTCCGTTTAAATTTCACGATTGATTTTAATCATCCAGCGATTCCTAAAAAATTAAGCCATTACAAATTGGATTTTTCTGCACAAAATTTTGTACAACAAATTAGCCGTGCAAGAACCTTTGCGTTTATGAAAGATATTGAATATCTCCAGTCACAAGGATTGGCTTTAGGTGGTAGTTTGGATAATGCTATCGTATTAGATAATTACCGTGTGCTCAACGAAGATGGACTACGTTTTAAAGATGAATTAGTTCGCCATAAAATGTTGGATTCTATCGGTGATTTATATATGTGTGGTTACAACCTTATTGGTGAGTTTAGTGCATATAAATCTGGTCACGGCTTAAATAACAAATTGTTACGAGCCTTATTAGATAATCAAGAAGCATGGGAATTCGTCACCTTTGGAGATAAACAAGCTGTACCAAAAGGTTATGTAATAACACAGCAAGTGTTAATTTAATAAAATTTATCAAAAAGCTATACTTTTCTGAGTGTGGCTTTTTTTGTCTTTATCATTCCATCTAGAAGGACTTATTATGAAAATTTTACCAAAAATGACCGCGCTTTCTATGGCATTACTCACTGCTTCTGCCATGGCATACCAACAAGATAAGGTTTACCATTTTACTGTATTACATACTAATGATTTACATGGACACTTTGCCCCAAATGATAAAGGCGAATTTGGTTTAGCCGCACAAAAAACATTAGTTGATCAGATCAAAACAGAAGTTGAAAAACAAGGTGGATCAGTGATCTTGTTAAATGCTGGGGATGTTAATACTGGTGTACCTGAGTCAGATTCTCAGAATGCCGAGCCTGATTTTAAGACGATGAATATGGTCGGTTATGAAGCGATGACATTAGGTAATCATGAATTTGATAATCCATTGCAATTGTTGGATATGCAAGAAAAATGGGCGGAATTCCCGTTCTTATCAGCGAATATTTATTTGAAAAAAAGCGGTAAACATTTGGTAAAACCTTATACTATTTTGAATAAGCAGGATTTAAAAATTGCGGTGGTAGGATTAACCACAGAAGACACGGCAATATTAGGTAATCCTGAATATATGAATTTGATTCGTTTTGATGATCCAACAGAAACTGCTAAAAAAGTGTTGGCGGAGTTAGCGCAAAATGAAAAGCCAGATGTGAAAATTGCTCTGACCCATATGGGTTATTACTATGATGGTAAATTTGGTTCAAATGCTCCGGGTGATGTATCCATGGCTCGTAAATTGGATAAGGGGGCGTTTGATATGATTATTGGGGCACATACCCATGATCCTGTTTGTGTGGATGAAAAGGGAGTATGGATTGAGGACTACAAACCAACAGATCCTTGTAAACCAGATTACCAAAATGGTAGTTGGATTATGCAAGCTCATGAATGGGGTAAATATGTTGGGCGTGCAGATTTCAGTTTTAAAAATGGTGAATTAAAACTTGAACATTATCAATTAATTCCAGTAAATTTAAAGAAAAAAGTACAAACGGCAGATGGTAAAACCGAATATCAATTTTATACAGAAGAAATTCCACAAGATCCAGAAGTAGCAAAATTAGTTGAATCTTACCAAGCAAAAGGTAATGAATTATTGGGTGAAAAAGTCGGTACTGTCAAAGGTAAATTAGAAGGGGAACGTTCGGTGGTTCGCTTTAAACAAACTAATTTAGGGCGTTTAGTGGCAGAAGTTGAGCGTGACAAAGTGAATGCAGATATTGGGTTGGTCAATTCCGGTATAGTACGTGATTCAATTAATGAAGGCGAAGTGACTTATCGTGATGTGTTGAAAGTATTACCTTTTGGTAATGCAGTAAGTTACGCTGATTTAACGGGACAAGAACTACAAGACTACTTAAACGTGGTGGCATTAAAAGAAACTGATTCTGGTGGCTATCCGCAATTTGTTGGAATTTCCATGGTGGTAGATTATGCCAATAAAACTGTTACGGAGATTAAAGTCAAAGGCGAGCCATTAGATTTGAGCAAAAAATATCGTTTATCTTTGCCAAATTATAGTGCCTCAGGTGGTGACGGCTATCCAGTATTGAAAAATCATCCAACCTATGTGGATTCTGGCTTTATTGATGCAGATGTAATGAAACAATATTTACAAAAGCATTCACCATTGGATGCCAGCAAATTTGAGCCAAAAGGCGAGATTATTTATCGTTAATGTTAGCCCTATGCTATAATCGGGTCTGTTGAAAGTTCATCAGACCCTCATTTTTATTACAGGATATTTTTATTTTATGGCACAGGATTTAACTGAAATTCGTCAGCAAATTACTCAAATTGACCGCAGTTTACTAAAATTATTATCTGAACGTCATCGTTTGGCGTTTGATGTGGTGCGGAGCAAAGAAATTACCCAAAAACCCTTACGTGATGAAGAACGTGAGCAAATCTTATTACAAGAATTAGTCAATTTTGCAGAAAGCCAGAATTATCAACTTGAACCACAATATATTACCCAAATTTTTCAACGGATTATTGAAGATTCGGTAGTAACACAACAGGTTTATTTACAGAAAAAACTCAACCAACAACGTGAACAGAATATTCATATTGCCTTTTTAGGCAAACGAGGCTCTTATTCGCATTTAGCCGCTCGTAATTATGCCACACGTTATCAAGAACAATTAGTAGAATTAAGTTGTAGTTCCTTTGAACAAATTTTTGACAAAGTCAAATCGGGTGAAGCGGATGTTGGGGTGGTGCCGTTAGAAAATACCACGTCAGGTTCTATTAATGATGTATATGATTTATTACAACATACCGATCTCTCTTTGGTGGGGGAATTAGCTTATCCCATTAAACATTGTGTGCTAGTCAACCAACAGCAGGATCTTGGTCAAATTGATACGTTGTATAGTCATCCCCAAGTCATTCAACAATGTAGCCAATTCATTCGTAGTTTGGATCGCGTGCATATTGAATACTGTGAAAGTAGCTCGCATGCCATGGAATTAGTCGCCAGTTTGAATAAACCGAATATTGCCGCCTTAGGTAATGAAGATGGTGGTCATTTATATGGTTTGCGAGTATTAAAAACGGATATTGCCAATCAACCCAATAATATCACCCGTTTTATTGTTCTTGCGAAAGAACCTTTATCTGTTTCACCGCAAATAGCCAGTAAAACCCTGTTATTAATGACTACTCGACAACAGGCCGGTGCGTTGGTTGATGCGTTGTATGTGTTTAAGAAACATCAAATTAATATGACCAAACTCGAATCTCGCCCGATTTATGGTACGCCGTGGGAAGAAATGTTTTATTTGGAAATCGAAGCCAATATTCATCATCCCAATACCCAACAGGTCTTGCAAGAATTAAAAGAGTATAGTACTTTTTTGAAAGTGTTAGGGTGTTACCCAAGTGAGATCATTAAGCCTACCAAGGCATAGATTCGTATGCGCTGCCCCTATGGATACTAAATCTAACTTACACTGGGGCAGACTTTTTATTTAAATCACCACTTCTCCGATCAAACTTCGAGTTTCAAGTTTGACTTCATTTAACTGAATTTTAACAATATCACCGATTTTATAACAGCGTTCACCCTTGATATATAACGCAATTTCATCAGAATTCAGTTCTACTTCGTCTTTATTCGGGTGAATGGTAGATGCTGGAATAAATACGCTTGCTCCATTTTCTAACAGTTGCACACGTAAACCGCCACGCATCACATCTTGTATTTCCGCCTCAAATTGTGGTTTTTCGGCTACCTTTTCGTTCAGATAACGGCAATATAACCAGTCGGCAATATCTCGTTCCACTAAGCGATTTTGACGGCGTGATTCTTGCAGGCGTGCTAAAATGTCATCTGATGGTTTAATGAAAGGTAAGTTCGCTCCATGTTGGTTGGCTATCGCGGTTTTGATTAAGCGATGATTGACCATATCGGAATATTTGCGAATGGGTGATGTCCATGTGGCATAACCTGTTAATCCTAAACCAAAGTGCGGTGCTAATTCTGCTTTAAATTCGGCAAAGGTTAAGAAACGGCGTAGGCGAAATTCGTAATAATCGCCTGCAAATGGCTCAATGTCGTGTCGCATTTGGCAATAGCCGTTGAGGGTAGTTAAGTTTTCTACGGAATAACGTTGTGCTAATTCTGCTCGATTATCATCATTAGCAAAATTCGCCATTAAGAAATGGTGAGCGTTAGTCAGAAATTTATTATCAAAACCTTTATGGACGTTGAAAATACCTGTTTTAGCTTGTTCATCAAGATAATGTGCCGCACAAATATTGGCGATAATCATAGATTCTTCCACGATTTGATTAGCAATACGGCGATGTTCGGCTTTGATGTCTAAAATATGACCATTTTCTGCAAGCACAAAACTATAATCTGGTTTTTCTTTAAATAATAAACCGTGAGTTTTACGCCATTGCATACGAGCCAACGCAAATTGGTGTAAATTATTGACCTGCTCAGCTATTTCCGTTGTTTCAGGTTGCCACGCATTAGGTTGTTGCTCCAAATAATCGGACACCTTGTTATAAGCCAGTTTCGCTTTGGATTGCACATAAGCGGAAACAAAATAAGGTTGGTTAGTGATTTCTCCTTTGAGATCGGTTTCAATATAACAAACTAAGGCTGGGCGAATTTTATTTGGCATTAAAGAACAAAGATCGTCTGATAATTCCCGTGGCAGCATGGGAATGTTAAAGCCCGGTAAATAATTGGTGAAACAGCGTTGTTTGGCATCTTGTTCAATTTGTGAATGAATATCAATATAAGCAGTCGGATCAGCAATCGCCACCACTAAACGCCAACCTGTTTGCTCGCCGTTTTGCTCGATTTTCTCAATATATAATGCATCGTCCATATCCTGCGTGCTTTCGCTGTCAATGGTGACAAAATGAAGTGCGGTTAAATCTTCACGAGTTTGTTGATCGAGCATAGCATAGCTATCCTGTCCTTGCACGGGATAGCGAGATTGTTGATGACGAGCCAAAGTAACCCACCATGGCGCAAATTCATCCTCTGCACGGCAAATAAATTCGCTGACCTGAGCAAATAAAAAACGATCATCACGTAGTGGGTGTGTTTTAAGGGTTGCCACTACCCAGTCGCCTTCTTTTAATTGTTCGGGTACAGTTTTTAATTGAACGGCACCGATCGGCTGATTAATATTAGGGTGATCCACTAACACTTGTAATTTATTGTCTTTATTAAACCGCACTTTAGCGATAAAACGGGTTAACAGGGTTTCGACTAATTCTTCGGGAACGGCTTGTTTTTTGTCACCCACTTCTTCGATCACGGCTTTAATCTTGTCGCCGTGTACCACTTTTTTCATATCTGGTGGAGAGATAAAAAAGGTTTCTTTATCAGTTTCGAGGAAACCATAGGCTTTATCTGTACCTTTTACCGTGCCTTCCACACGTACTTTGCTATCGTGCAGTTGTTGTTTGAGTTGAGAGAGTAGAGGATTGTTTTGAAACATTTTTATTGTCTTATAAAATAATATACGGGCGAACACATCGGTTCGCCCATACAAAAATACGAAAAACTAGGTTTATTCTTCGCCTAATTCGCCCATTGCGGTGATACTAAAGCCTGCATCAACGTGCAAGATTTCGCCTGTTACGCCAGAGGCTAAATCAGAACATAAGAATGCCGCAGAATTGCCTACGTCATCAATGGTCACGGTACGACGTAATGCGGCAGTGTTTTCAAATGTCGCTAACATTTTCTTGAAGTTTTTAATACCAGATGCTGCAAGCGTACGGATTGGACCTGCGGAAATAGCGTTTACACGAATACCGTCTTTACCTAAATCTGCTGCCATGACACGTGTTGCGGCTTCAAGCGAGGCTTTGGCTAAACACATGACGTTATAATTTGGAATCGCACGTTCCGCCCCTAAATAAGATAGGGTTAAAAGAGCGGCATTTTTATTTAACAAAGGACGAGCCGCTTGTGCCATTGCTACAAAGCTGTATGCACTAATGTCATGAGCAATGCGATAGCCTTCACGAGTAGCAGCATTCACATAGTCACCATCTAATTGGTCACCCGGTGCGAAAGCAATAGCATGCACAAAACCGTCAAATTTCTCCCAACTTTTACTCAACTCAGCAAAACAGTGTTGAATACTTTCATCGGTCGCTACGTCTAATGGTAGAACGATACTTGAACCAAATTCTTTGGCAAATTCTTCCACCCGTGGTTGTAATTTATCGTTTAAATAAGTGAAAGCTAATTCAGCACCTTGCGCTTTCATCGCTTTTGCAATACCGTAAGCAATGGAGCGGTTGCTAGCAAGACCAGTGACTAAAATTCGTTTACCTGTTAAGAAACTCATAATCTATCCTAATTGATGTTTAAAATGTGATTGAAAAACTTGTCTAGTATAAGACAAAAACACAAGAACGCAAAGCTGACCTGAATATTATTTCTTTTTATTTAATAGATATAAGGTGCTTAATCCTAGGGCGGAGTAAGTTAACCCTTTTATGGATAACAGTTTTCGATTGAGTAACGAAAGAAATAAGGCCCGGATTGCAGGTTGTGCTAGTGTGGAGCCCATATGTTTAATTTGAGCGAGAGGATAGACGATATTTTGCTGAGTACGTTGCCCCTGCGCTAATAATTTCATTCTCAATGCGTCGCCTTTTATGATGAGCAGTTCTTTTTCTTCGGTTAATTGATCTTTCATTTTTCCCACCTATTGATTTGAATTAGAATGGTTTGCTAGTTGTTTAAGGGTGGCAATATCTAATTTCACTTCTTTAAGCGTGCTTTGCATAAAACTACGTTGTTTTTTTAGTCCATTAAAAATCACAAAAATAGAGATAATAATAAATAATAACGCAATTCCACTAATACTAGAAAAGGCAATCAGGCGTTGGCTAGGGTCATCGAAATAGGTATTGATCGCAAATAGTCCACTCATTAATGCTATAAATAATAATACGATCAATATTAATACTGAGATCAGCACCGACACTAAGTGTCGAGTATGTTGGCTTAGTTCGATACGTGCCATCTCTAAGCGAACTTGAGCTAATTCAAGCATCGTAATGAAAATATTCTTTACACCGGTTTTGATATTTTGAATGGCTTGCATCAGATCTCCTTAGAAAATAATATAAATTGAGTTGCTTGAAGCCAAGCAACTCAGATCTAATGATAACATCTCGTGATTATTTTTTGCTAACTAAAACGCCAAGTAATAATCCGATCACCCCCGCTACACCAATCGCTTTATATGGATTGTCTTGTACGATAGAATCGGTTTGTTTTACTACTTGTTTTGCACTTGCCACTGCATCTTTAGCACTGGCAATAGCATCTTCTTGTAAACTCGCAAATTTTTCTTTTGCATTACTAACACGAGAATTTAACTTCTCTTTTAGTTTTTTCAACTCAGCTTCGCCAGATTTACTTTTTTCGTCAAACAGTTCTTCCGCATTAATTAAAATATCGCGGATTTCATCTAATAACTCTTCACGTTTTTTATCGAATTGACTCACAATGCTCTCCTTATTTTTTATTTTTTCTGTATAGTTTATTGTTTATTGAAATATAACTACCTAGAAATTAGCTTATTAATTACTAGATGTTTTCATAATAAACATACTTTTATCCGAAAGTCAAATTTTATCGAGAAATAATATTTTGATTTATCAGGGAAATTTCTTTAAGTTAATACTCAATAGATTGAATATTATACGTTTTTTGTGACATAAAACAGAGTTGCCAAATCATTGTATTTGACATCGGTATCGGTAAGTGCGGTTGATAGAATTTACTGATCAGATAGATTGTGTTAAGCCGGATTATCAATATCTATAAATTCCACATCAAAACCATATTCGTTTGCAAGCCATTCGCCTAAAGCTTTAATACCGTAACGTTCGGTGACATGATGTCCACAAGCGAAATAATGAATCCCTTGTTCTCGAGCAGAATGGGTGGTTTGTTCGGAAATTTCACCGCTGATAAAGGCATCACAGCCTTGCGAGTAGGCGAGATCAATATAGCCTTGACCACCACCAGTACAAATCCCAACTTTGTGAATTAACCGCGGTGCGTTTGGGTTAAATTTTTCTACATCACAGGTTATCGGTGTTTTGCCTAATACTTGTGCAATTTGTTGACTAAAATCCTGCGCAGCAACAGATTCTCTCAACATTCCCCACATCGGAATACTGTTTGAGCCTTGTTCCAATGGTTGTAAATTTTCAATACCGAGCAATTGAGCGAGTAGGGCATTGTTACCCAGTTCAGGATGAATATCCAACGGTAAATGATAGCCGTATAAATTAATATCATTGACTAGCAAACGTTTAATTCGTTCACCTTTCATACCCCGAATACAAGGATTTTCGCTTTTCCAAAAATAACCATGATGAACTAAAATAGCGTCGGCTTTTTGTTGAATAGCGTGATCGATCAAAGCAAGACTTGCGGTTACGCCAGTGATCATTTTTTTTATCTCGCTTTTGCCTTCCACTTGTAAGCCATTTGGTGCATAGTCGGAAATGGCTTGAGCATTAAGTTTTTGATTAATGAGTTGTTCGAGTTGAAAATTTTGCATTTTTTACACCGCACTTTTTAGCTTTTTCAGAGGTTGAATTTGTTGTATTTTAAATTTGGAATACAACAATGCTAACACAAAAATAACCGCTTGTAACAGGATTATACAAGGACCAATATCTGCATTAAGATGAAAGCTAATTAAGGTGCCTAAGAAGCTTGATAATACTGAACTGAGCATGGCAATCGCAATCATCGTGTCAAATTTTTTGGTCAGCATAAAGGCGGTGATACCCGGCGAAATTAACATGGCGACCACTAAAATGACGCCGACTACTTGCATGGCGGCAACAATAGTGAGTGCTAATAAAATAAGTAAGCCATAATGTAAAACACGTGGTGATAAACCAACTACTCGAGCATGGCTTGGATCGAAACAGAAAAGTAAAAAATCACGGCGTTTTAACAGCATAATCATGAAGATCATAATTGAAATAATCATAATTTGTAGAAAGTCATTAAATCCAACACCGAGTAAATTACCAAATAAAACATGGGTTAAATGTTGATCACTTTCGACTTTCACAAATAACACTAAACCAAAGGCAAACATTCCCGAAAACACAATACCCATCACGGTATCTTCTTTAATTCGGCTGTTTTCTTTTAAATAACCAATGGCTAAAGAACAAAATAAGCCAGAGAGAAACGCACCAAACATTAATGGCAAACCACTTATATAGGCGACAACAATACCCGGCAAGACGGCATGGGAAATGGCATCGCCCATTAATGACCAACCTTTTAATACCAAATAACAAGATAAAATAGCACACACAATAGCCACTATAATAGCGGTGAATAATGCCATTTGCATAAAAGGGTAAGAAAGAGGTTCAGCAAACCAGTTGATAAGCATATCCATTAGGCATTCTCCTGTATATTTGGTCGTTTATTTCGCATCAATACGCCGTATTTTGGTGAGAAAAAGAACGCTAATAAAAATAACAACGTTTGTAAGCAAATAATGATGCCACCAGTAGCACCATCTAAGAAATAGCTAATATAGGCGCCAATGATACTGGTACTAATGCCTAGGCAAACGGCAATAATAATCAGTTTATGGAATTTATCCGTGAGTAAGTAAGCCGTTGCACCGGGTGTTACCACCATTGCAATCACCAAAATTGCGCCAACGGTTTGTAATGCCGCCACAATACACGCACTTAACAAACTGAAAAATAATACTTTATAACGATAAGGGGATAAGCCTACCGAAATAGCTTGGATTTCATCAAAGAAAACCAACAATAGATTTTTCCAAAATAACAGTAATAAGATCGTGCTAATCACTGTAATGATCGCGATTTGTACTGCATCTTCATCCGAAATGCCTAAAATATTACCTAACACAATACTTTCTACATTCACAGAAGTCGGGTTGAGTGAAACAATTAATAAGCCTATGGCAAAAAACGTAGTAAATATAAAGCCGATAATCGCATCTTCTTTTAATTTGGTAATGGATTTGACCCAAAGAATCGAAAGTGCGGCTAAAATACCGGAAAAAAATGCGCCAACTGAATAAGGTAAAGATAAAGAATAGGCAATCGCCACCCCGGGAACCACTGAGTGAGAAAGTGCATCACCGATCAATGACCAACCTTTTAGCATTAAATAAGCGGACAAAAATGCACAGATTCCTCCGACACCCGCACTGACCCAAATGGCTTTCACCATATAATTATAGCTAAAGGGTTCAAGTAATATTTCTAACATGATGGTGGTTCCTGTTTGTCTTTCTTGCGAATCGGTGCAGGGGGATCAATTTTAGTTTGGCCATAGAACACGGCAGGACGTTCATCATCAGTTAATACGGTAACCGCCCGTTCATCTTCATCATCATGTAAATCTTGGTTAGCTAATTTAACGTGACGTAGTACACCACCAAATAATGTTTCTAAATTGTGCTGATTGAAAGTACTTTCGGTGGAACCGGCAGCGATTACCGTCCGGTTAATCATCACCACCTGATCACAGAAATCAGGCACGGATCCTAAATTGTGGGTAGACACTAAAATGAGATGCCCTTCTTGACGCAATTGACCGAGTAAATCCACAATGGCATTTTCGGTTTTAACATCCACGCCGGTAAAGGGTTCATCAAGCAAAATCACCTTACTTTGTTGGGCTAAGGCACGGGCTAAAAAGACCCGTTTTTTCTGACCGCCGGACAGTTCACCGATTTGGCGATCTGCCAAATGTTGAATATCCACACGTTCCATCGCTTGCTGGACTTTTTGTTTATCAAGGGCGGTGGGAATGCGTAGAAAATTCATATAACCATAGCGACCTTGCATTACCACATCATACACTGACACCGGAAATTGCCAATCCACATCTTCACTTTGTGGCACATAGGAAATCAAGTTTTGTTTGAGGGCTTTTTCTACCGGCAAATGGCAAAGTTGAATATTACCTTGTTGATAGCGGATCAAGCCCATGATACTTTTAAACAACGTGGATTTACCGCCCCCATTAACGCCGAGTAAGGCACAGATCGTCCCACCCTCCAGTTGGAACGATACATTTTGAATCGCAATATGTCCATTATTATAACGAACGGTGACATCTTCAACATGAATAGCAGCGGTAATATTTTGCATTATTTTTCAAATCCTTGTACAACGGTGGATACTGTTGTTTTTAATAAATCAATATAAGTTGGTACAGGACCATCAGCGGTGGAAAGGGAATCCACATAAAGTACACCACCGTATTTTGCCCCTGTTTCTTTGGCTACTTGTTTCATTGGTTTATCTGAAATCGTGCTTTCACTAAAAACTACAGGGATATTATGTTGGCGTACTTCATCAATCACTTTACGCACCTGTTTTGGTGTGCCTTGTTGTTCTGCATTAACTGCCCAAAGATAAAGTTCATTATAACCATAATCTTTTGCGAGATAACTAAATGCCCCCTCACTCGTAACGAGCCAACGTTTTTCGGCGGGCACTTGCATTAATTTCTCACGTAACGGCGCATCTAAAGCTTTAATTTTTTCCATATATGTAGCTGCATTTTTATTGTAGGTCTCGGCGTTTGCGGGGTCATATTTAATCAACGCATTTTTAATATTTTCAATATAAATTAACGCATTAGATGTGGACATCCAAGAATGAGGATTAGGCTTGCCTTGATATTCTCCCTCATAAATGGAAAGAGGAGTAATGCCCTCTGTCACTACCACAGCCGGGACATTTTTCATATTCTGAAAAAATTTCTCAAACCAACGTTCAAGATTTAACCCATTCCATAGGATCAAATCCGCCGATTGTGCTTGAGCCAAATCTTTTGGGGTGGGCTGATATTCATGAATTTCCGCTCCTGGTTTGGTGATAGAATACACCTCTGCGGCATCTCCAGCAACATTTTGCGCAATATCTTGAATCACCGTAAAGGTGGTGGCTACTTTAAATTTCGCATAGCTACTTGTTGCAGCCGCGGTAAGTAGGGTAACTAACATCAGTTTGGCAAGTTTTTTCATAGCTTCTCCTTAAATAAATGAAATTAAACTTTTGCATGATTTATGTACAACATGGTTCCATAGAACCAAATTGCCCTACGAATTATAAGTATATATTTTATATTGTCAAGCGATAATCATTCTCATTATCATATTGATTCTCATTTAACTAATAGCCGTTTAGCTTATAAGCATTTTGCTGGCTTGGGCAAACCAGCTAATTTAGTCGCTTGTTTAGCCGGACCGTCAGGAAATAAACGCTGTAAGTAGCGGCTATTACCCTTGTCTATCCCGAGTTTTTCCGCCATCGCTTTGACTAACATGCGGATGGCGGGGGAGGTTTTATATTCTTGATAAAAAGACCGCACAAAGTAAATAACTTCCCAGTGAGCATCGGTGAGCAATAAATTTTCTTGTTTTGCTAGTGCCATCGCCACATCTTCATTCCACTGATTTAAGTCTAATAGATAACCCGCTGAATCGGTTTCAATTTGAATTTGGTTTACTTCAAGCATACTATTTCCCTACTTTTTTTGTGATTATAACAAAAAAACGCCCCACAATAGGGACGTTTCATCATTATTTTACCAATTGGTTAAACTAATCATCACCACGGAAAATACCAAGTAAATTTAATAGACTAATGAATAAGTTATAAATTGAAACGAATAAGCTCACTGTTGCACGAATATAATTGGTTTCGCCACCGTGAATAATATTGCTGGTTTCAAATAAAATTCCTGCTGCCGAGAACAACACAAATAAACCACTCATCGCTACTTGCAATGCGGGCATTTTTAGGAAAATGTTAGCTACCATACCGATTAATAACACGATAAATAAAGCAAACATCATACCCGATAAGAAAGACATATCTTTCTTAGTTGTTAACACATAAGCTGAGCAAGCAAAGAAAGTGGCAGCTGTTCCGCCTAGTGCTAACACAATCGCATCCCCTAAACCTGCACCCACATAGGCATTAAGAATAGGTCCAATGGTATAGCCTAAAAATCCTGTAAAGGCAAAAACTGCCAAAATTCCCGCCGCACTATTGGCTAGCGCATTAGTTAAGAATAATAAACCATAAAAGCCCACTAACATCACAATAATACCCGGATAGGGTAAATTTAATGACATGGAAATATAAGCCACTACCGCAGAAAAGGCTAAGGTTAGGCTTAATAAAAAGTAAGTGTTGCGTAACACTTTATGCGTCTGAAGTAGTGATTCGCTTTGCTCGCGACCACCTAAAACAATTTGGGATTGCTGTTGCATAGGCTGTTTTCCTTCTAAAGTAATAAAAATAACTACCGTTAAATTAATGTTAAATGAATGAAAAGTCAAAGTATTTCGATCTTATCAATCTATAATATGGGGTGTTTGTATAAAATATCAACGGTTAGAACTAAAATAAGGGAATCTACAGCATGATAATTTTATCTACTATGACTAAAATATCCAGCTATACGCTTATCTAAGCACTACCCAACCATCATCTACCCAATTACAAATACTATCTAACAGCAAATCCATATCAATATCTTCATCTACCAACTGTTGAATAGCAGACAAGTCAAGACTTTCGCCGTCAGAAAGTGCTTTCAGTATTGATTTTTCCAACGGATTTAACTCATCTAACCATTCACCATTGGCGTAAATTTCAAGTTCTGGTTGTTCTAGATAAGCCAGTTTACAATTATTATCTTGTGTCAGTACTACACTTTCATTTTGCAATAAATCCAAAATTTCATCTGGATCCGCCATATCATCAGACACCAACATTTCATAACGGCGTGACGTGACGGTTTGAGCCAGTGCCTGTTGGAATAAACGATCAAATTCTAGCGACTGGGTGAATTTTTCAATGAATTGTGCTTTTATGGCTTGAATTTCAGGCTGTCCAAGTTTACCCGTAGATTGTGGCATTTGAGCTAAACGTAACGGCAATAAAAACGCGGACAAATCAATATCAGGATTGTTATGGCAAAAGCCTTTGTTCACATTGTCTAAAATATCGCTTAAATTGGGGTAACGTAAGCCGAAAGAAAAAGTTAAACAATCGCTTTCTGCTACGCCAAAATGTGACATTCTGGCTGGCACATAAAGAATATCGCCGGGGTTCATCACTTCATCAATCACCAACTCGCCCATATCATCAAAAATACGGATCGGCTGATTGGGCTTAAATTCGGTACTCGGATTGCACCATTTCCCCAATTGCCAACGGCGCTGCCCGTAACCTTGCACCAGAAACACATCATATTCATCATAATGTTTCCCTACTGATCCACCTTTTGGGGCGTAAGATACCATAATATCGTCCCGTTGCCATTGGGGAATAAAGCCAAAGGCATTCCAAAGATCACCGAGTTCCGTTGACCATTGTTCTAAATTTTGCACTAGCACTGACCAGCGTGCAGGCAAATTGTCAAAATCCTGTTCTGAAAGCGGACTAAAACTCACTTTCCAATCATCATCGGCATAAGTTTTCACCAGCCGTGCCGTGGCATCTTCATTTTGTGCCAATTCAATAATATCATCTGGCTCAAATTGCCCCACAATTTGTGGCAAGCCATTACGAATAATTAACGGTTTTTTCTGCCAATAATCCCGTAGGAAAATCTCGGGCGTGATGTCTTTTGGTAAGCAATAGTTAGTCATTTTGTCTTTCCTTAATTTTATGTTAGTTAAGAATGTTACTTTTTTTAGACTGGGCTTGCAACAGGCTGGTTATAAAATTGGAAATTATTCAACAATCACAATCAGAGACTATATAAATTAATACTTAAATTTAACTAAATCCTCTGCTTTTTAGTTGTTTTATGCATTGGGCTATTTACATTCGTAAAATACAGTGTTTCGTAAAAGTTGTTATTGGGTCAAAATTTGTAGTGCGATTGCCCTGAAGAAAATGGTAATATTCTCATTATGTTATGTAAAGCTAACAACATTTGTAAATTAAATATGATAGAAAATGAATTACTTGCTATTGATCATCAACATATTTGGCATCCTTATGCGACTATTTATAGTGATATGCCAATGTATGCGGTAGAAAAGGCGAACGGTGTGATGATTCAATTAAAAAATGGCAAACAATTAATTGATGGCATGTCTTCTTGGTGGGCAGCATTGCACGGTTATAATCACCCGCAACTCAATCAGGTGGCACAAGCACAATTAGCGAAAATGAGCCATATTATGTTTGGTGGATTTACGCACGATGCGGCGGGCGAACTTACGCAACGTTTATTAAAAATTTTACCCAAAAATCCCAATTATCCTGCGTTAGATAAGATTTTCTTTGCGGATAGTGGCTCAGTAGCGGTGGAAGTCGCCATGAAAATGGCGGTGCAATATCAACATGCTAAGGGTGAGAAAACTCGCCATAAATTTGCGACTATTCGTTCAGGTTATCATGGCGACACTTGGCATGCGATGTCTGTTTGTGATCCCGTTACGGGGATGCATGGCTTATTTGCGAACAGTTTGCCATTGCAGTATTTTCTGCCACAACCTAAAACGGCTTTTAATGAGATTTGGGATGAAACGGATATTCAACCTTTAGCGGATTTATTGTCTGAAAAGCATAGTGAAATTGCGGGCTTAATTTTAGAACCCGTGGTACAAGGCGCAGGAGGGATGTATTTTTATTCGCCGACTTATTTAGAGCGTGCCCGTGAATTGTGTGATCAATATGGCGTTGTGCTGATTTTTGATGAGATTGCGACAGGTTTTGGACGAACAGGTAAGTTATTCGCGACCGAATATACGCAGATTTTACCCGATATTATTTGTTTAGGCAAAGCACTCACAGGCGGCTACTTGACTTTATCGGCAACCATTACGACAGAACATATCGCGCAAACCATTTGCCAAGGTGAAGCCCGTTGTTTTATGCACGGTCCAACCTTTATGGCAAATCCTTTGGCTTGTGCTATTGCGAGTGCTTCAATCGATCTCTTGTTAGCCAATGATTGGCAGACAAAGATTCAGCAAATTGAGCAGCAATTATCTCGTGAACTGGCTCCAGCGGCTGATTTTGCTAGTGTTCAACAAGTCCGAGTATTAGGTGCGATAGGAGTGATTGAAATGAAACAGCCTGTTGATTTGGCTAAATTACAGCCTAAATTGGTCGAAAAAGGCATTTGGGTGCGTCCTTTTGGTCGCTTGGTTTACATTATGCCGCCTTTTATTATCAGTTCATCACAGCTATCCCAATTAACCAGTGCATTATTAGATACACTCAGAGAAATTTATCATGAATCCGGCCATTAGTGATATTGAACCATACTTTGATAATCAGTTACAGTAACAAGCATTTTGTGAATCTTATCAGCAATATTTTAGTTTAGAAAACGGCGAAGTGAAATTAAGCTATCAGCCGATTTTATGATTAGTGATGAAAAAAGGAAATAAAAATGACCGCTAAAATTTTATTTGTCACAGGCATTGATACCGATGTGGGTAAAACTATCGCAACGGGTTGGTATGCTAAAAAATTAGCAGCGCAAGGTTTTCGAGTTATTACGCAAAAAATGATTCAAACAGGTTGTGAAAAAATCGCAGATGATATTGTGCAACATCGAAAAATCCAAGGTATTGATTTAACTGAAGATGATTTGGTTGGTACGACTTGCCCCTACTTATTTGCTTATCCTTGCTCCCCTCACTTGGCGGCTGAATTAGAAAATTGTCAAATTTCTACCGCACTTATTCAGCAAGCCACCGAAAAATTGGCACAAAAATATGATTATGTGTTGTTAGAAGGCGCGGGTGGGTTATGTGTACCTTATAATCAAAGCGAGACAACATTGGATTATATTCAGCAACAAAATTATCCGCTGTTATTAGTGACATCAGGTAAACTAGGCAGTATTAATCATACTTTATTAAATTTAATGGTGTGTCGGCAATATCATATTCAGTTGCAAGGGCTTATTTATAATCGTTATCCGCTCGGCGATGAAATGATTAATCGAGAAACAGAACGTTATTTACAGCAATATTTACAACAGCATTTTCCTACGGCAACCTTTGAAGTGTTGGATAAAATGGTTTAAGACGAATCGATGAACAACCAACAAAACGGCGTAATTTTATCCCCATTATGGAAGATGAAATTCGGGAAAGTGTCAGCTACTATTGGATCATTTAACAGCGGATAAACGGCGTAGTTTGCTGGTATTTTTGGATAGTTTTGCTTAGACGGGGATTTTTATCGTTCAATGTAAAAACAATCTTTTTTCCAGAATATAGGATTACAGATGATGTATTCTTCAATTTGGTTATAGGATTGTTCATTTCTGATGATATGCTCATGATAATTCCGCTGCCATACGGAATAGCCTAGTCCAATTTTACTGCTAACGCTGGATTTATAACCACGGATGATTGAACCTAGATTATTTTTAGGGCTATTAAATCGTGGTTTGATCATATCATCAAATTCTGATAATTCATTGATAAAATTTAATATGCCGTGCATATGGTTAGGCATAATGATAAACTCACCAATTTCAATACCTTTCCTTTTATTGACTGTATTTAACCATTCTTGCTGTGCAATTTTTCCATTTTCATTGAGTATCATTTCGCCATTAATGATTTTGCCAAAGATAGGTTGGTTTTCAAAACAACAAATAGTGATGAAATATGAACCAGCAGCAGCGTAATTATAATGTTGTAATCTAATGGTTTTTCGGTGATGGATATTGGGGTTGTATTGCATATTGTTCTCCGTAGTTTTTGGGCGTATGCAATACGCCCCTACGTTTTTGTGATTTCATTGTGTTTTAGGGCGTATGCAATATACGCCCTACGTTTTTGTAGTTTAATTGCGTTTTTAGGGCGTATGTAATATGTCCCTATGTTTTTATGATTTAATTGTGTTTTTTGGGCGTATGCAATACGCCCCTACGTTTTTTATGGTTTAATTGTGTTTTTGGGGTGTATGCAATATGTCCCTACGTTTTTGTAGTTTAATTGCGTTTTTGGGCGTATGCAATACACCCTTACGTTTTTTATGGTTTAATTGTGTTTTTGGGGTGTATGTAATACCGTCCCTACGTTTTTATGATTTAATTGTGTTTTTGGGGTGTATGTAATACCGTCCCTACGTTTTTATGATTTAATTGTGTTTTTGGGCGTATGCAATACGCCCCTACGTTTTTTATGGTTTAATTGTGTTTTTGGAGTGTATGCAATGTACCGTTATATTTTTGTTATTTTTACCGTTGATGTTTATGGTAATAAAATTGTAGGGGCGTATTGCATACGCCCTTTACTCGATCTTGCTATTTTCACAAATCATAAATAATGCTCATTACTATTGGCTGCTTTTGCTTCTTTCTCCAATTTCTTCTTCTCCGCTGCCTCTTTCGCCTGTTCTTCTGCCCGTTTACGGCGGATTTCTTTTGGATCGGCGAGTAAGGGGCGGTAGATTTCAATGCGGTCGCCAGCGTTGACGGGGTCGGTTAGTTTGACGGGGCGGGCGAATACGCCCACTTTGTTTTCACGCAAATCAATGTCGGTGTATTGTTGCAAAATACCGGATTGCAAAATGGCGGCTTGTACGGTGGTGCCTTTTTCTACCTGTAATTTTTTTAAAAAATAGGATTTCGGGTAGGCGTAGGCGATTTCAATTTCTATTTGTTCGGTGGTTGTCATTGTTTAAATAGTTCTTTCCAAATCTGTTGAATAAATAACCGCACTTCGCTAAATTCACTGCCATCTACAACAGTTTTCTCGCCAAGTAAATTGAGATGATGAATACGGTTACGTAAGCTAGTATAGCAATGTTTGAGCTGTTCCGCCGTTTCTAGGCTGATAACCTGAAATTCTGCCATGCGTTCAAAAATTCGTACATTATCCGACCAATAAGCTAATGCTGCATTGTTTGGAGCATTGGCTAACACCAAATATTGGGCGATAAATTCAATATCGGTAATACCACCTTGATCGGTTTTAATACTAAATTTCGCTGGATTATGATTGGCTAAATGTTGATACATTTTAGCACGCATTTCCAATACATCGGTTTTTAATTTTTGCAAATCTCTTGGGGTGGCAAGAATGTCCGTACGAATTTGCTCAAATTGTTGGCGCAGTTTCGGCTCGCCATACACGGCTCTGGTGCGCACTAAAGATTGATGTTCCCACGTCCAAGCATCGTTTTGTTGGTATTTCTTGAACGCAGCGAAAGAGTTACACAATAGACCCGCATCGCCGGACGGACGTAAGCGTAGATCCACTTCATACAATACGCCAGCACTGGTGTTCATACTGAAAATACTGACAATTTTCTGCGCAAGGCGTAAATAAAATTGGAAATTATCCACGGATTTTTTGCCGCCTTCCGTTTGCCCTTGTATGCCGTCATACAGGAATACCAAATCTAAATCGGATTTATAGCCTAATTCAATACCGCCTAATTTGCCGTAGCCCACCACGATAAAGCCTTTTTCATTGTCACTTAAATGAGCTGGACGACCAAAGCGAGCCGTCACTTGTTGCCACGCTAAATTTACCACTGCGGTGATAATGGCTTCGGCTAAATAGGTGAGATGATCGCTCACTTTCATAATTGGCAATACGCCTAAAATATCTGCTGCCGCAATGCGGAGTAAGGTGGCTTGCTTAAATTGGCGTAGGGCGTAAATAATTTGTTCTTCGTCATCAGGTGGTAAACGGAGCAAATATTGCTGTAATTCTGTTGGATATTGCTCAAAGTGCGGTGGATTTTGCAGACTTTTTTGATCGAGTAATTCATCCAGTAAAATCGGATGACGAGCCACTTGTTCGGCGATCATATTTGATTGTGAACAGAGTGTCAGTAGTTGAGTTAGTACTTGCGGATTTTCTAATAATAGTTCTAAATAAGTGGTGCGCGACAGAATTTGCTCCACAATGTTTAACATACGTGGTAACAGAGTTAAATAAGCCGAATGAGCGAAAATTTGACTAAATAATTGTGGTAATAACTGATTCAGTGTTTCTTGTCCCCGGGTGCCAATGACACGATGTTGAAGCTCGTGACGGAATTTGTGTAAGTGGTCTAAAATTTCGTCAAAATGGGATTCGGGAATTTGTTGTTCCGTCAATAATTTTTCAATTTCCGCATCACTCATTTCGAGCAAATCTTGCCAACCATTTTCATTGGATTGTGGTTTATTTTCTTTGCTATCGCCGATTAATTCATCAAAAACACACCGCACTTTTTGTTGATGTTGTTGTAAAACTGTATAAAAACTGTTCCAGTCATAAATTGGGTAGTAAATAGTTTGCGCTTGTTGAGTACTATTAAATTGTGTAAATTTTGCACAGGCAGAGACTAAGCGTTGACGATCTTCTGATACGGTTGGTAATAACTGAGTTTGTTTGTCATTAATCGCTTGTAGTACATTTTCCACACGGCGTAAAAACAAATAGGCTTGAGTTAAATCTTGTCGTTGTTGTGTCGGTAGCAGTTTTAGTCGTTCTAGCTCGGGTAATAGGTTAAGTAAAGAATGTTGTTGTAAACTAATTTCTCGTCCGCCACGAATGAGCTGAAACACTTGCACAATAAATTCTATTTCACGGATGCCTCCTGCTCCGAGCTTAATATTATCCACTAAACCACGACGACGAACTTCACGCTCAATTTTACCTTTCATTTCACGTAAAGACTGAATGACGCTAAAATCAATATAGCGGCGATAAACAAAAGGACGGAGTAGTTGGCGTAAGGCAATTATATTGGGATCTTGTGGATCGTACCCTAAAATTCGTCCTTTAATCATGGCATAGCGTTCCCAGTCTCGCCCTTGTTCTTGATAATAACTTTCCATAGCGGAAAAACTTAAAGCTAATGCACCGCTATCACCAAAAGGGCGGAGTCGCATATCTGTGCGATAGACAAAGCCGTCGGCGGTGAATTGATCTAACGCATTGACTAAACGTTGCCCCAGTCGCACGAAGAATTGTTGATTATCAATAGCTTTGCGTCCACCAACGGTCTCGCCCGACGCTGGGTAAGTGAAAATAAGATCAATATCGGAAGAAAAATTCAGCTCAAAACCACCAAGTTTACCCATACCTAAAATATAAAGCAATTGTGGGTTACCTTGAGCATCTGTGGGTGTGCCCATTTCATCACAGGCTTGTTGATAAAGCCAGTTTCTCGCACCGATAATGAGACTTTCTGCCAATTGCGAAAGGAGGATAAAAATTTGTTCCACGGTGCCTAAATTCAGGCTTTGGCAAATACTCAACAGCGCCATTTCACGGTTGCGGAATTGACGCAAAATTTGATAACACCGTTCTTGGTTATTCGTTTGATTTAATTCATGATTTAAGCGGGAGAAATATTGATTGCCATCAGGTAATTCAGGCACTTTTTCTAAACAATCTGCCAAAAACTGCGGTTGTTTTTGAAAAACATCTAATACAAAATCTGACATAGCTACCGCATAGCTTAATTCTTTAAAAACTGCGGTGTTTTTGGGGGCGTTTTTGACGGGAAAATGGGTTTGTACTAGATCTTGTAGTTTTTCTTGAGCTTGCGTCGTTATTATCATATTTCCCCCGCACTGCGTACGGGGTTACGCATGGTATTGCTACACCGTAGCTTGATAGATCGAAGAGAGATGCAGAGCATCGTTATTGATTAGCCCTACACGAGAATGCAGGGTAAAATTAATTTACATTTTCTTCCGTTGGTTTATGTAACTGGCTGAGTTTTGCTAAACCTTGATCACAACTTTTGATTTGAGTAGCAATTTCCATTTCTAGAATTTGTTTCTTGCTTTGATTCAGTTTATTTTGAATTTTGTTTAACTGAGTGTGTGTACCCGGTTGACGTTGTGCTTCGTTAAACAATTTTTCAGTTTCTTGAAAAAGTTTTTCACACTGTTCTGGTATTTTATTGCCATCAGCAGCGGAAACGGGAAAACTAGATATTAAGGCGACTGTAAGCACTAAGCATAGGCTAGCTAATTTTGTTGTTATTGTAATCATACTATGGTTGATCCTTTGATTCATTAAGTCAGCGTAGGTGTAAATTAGTACGCGATACCCACAATTGCGGTGAAAATATCAGAGATTGAGAGAAAAGTCTATCTTTTTTTCGGCAATAATTTATTTATTTTTATCTTTTATTTTTTTACGTTATTTCTACGATTTCATATGTTAAATTCTTGTTAAGAATAAATCTACTTTGCGATAGATCAATTGTATAATATCAAATAAATTTGCTATTTTTTTGATTTAGATCTAGAAATGTGATCTACATAACATTTTTCCTATTTTTTATCCGCATAAAAAGTAGTAGAATAGCTCGCGATCTTGGATTATTTTAGTGGCTTTTTTATGGTAAATGAAAGAACGTTGTTAAAATAATTGGTATAAAAGGTTGCTTTTAGTGTGAGCCGTGTGGGGATCGTTAAAAGAAAAATCGGGGTGATTACTTATTTTGTTGGTAAAGTAATCTATAAATATAATCTTGTAGCATATTTACAAGGAGTTGTGAGATGTTAGACATTGTTGAACTCTCTCGTTTGCAGTTTGCGTTAACTGCGTTATATCACTTCTTGTTTGTTCCTTTAACATTAGGGCTTTCCTTTATTCTTGTCATTATGGAAACGACTTATGTGGTAACAGGCAAAGAAGTTTATAAAGATATGACTAAATTCTGGGGTAAGTTATTTGCCATTAACTTCGCTCTTGGGGTTACCACTGGTATCACCATGGAATTCCAATTTGGTACTAACTGGTCATATTATTCTCATTATGTGGGCGATATCTTCGGTGCTCCTTTAGCTATCGAGGCATTATTAGCCTTTTTCTTAGAGTCAACCTTTGTAGGTTTATTTCTATTTGGTTGGGATCGTTTATCTAAAAAACAACACTTAATTGCTACTTATTGCGTAGCCTTTGGTTCAAACCTTTCTGCAATGTGGATTTTGGTGGCAAATGGTTGGATGCAATTTCCTACAGGATCAGAATTTAATTTTGAAACCATGCGTATGGAAATGACCAGCTTTTTAGATTTATGGTTAAACCCAGCGGCACAAAATAAATTATTACACACATTATCTGCAGGCTATGTAGCTGGGGCGATGTTTGTATTATCAATTAGTGCATTCTACATCTTAAAAGGTCGTGATCTTGCCTTTGCTAAACGTTCTTTCGTTATTGCTGCTACATTTGGTTTGATTTCAACTGCAGGTGTTATTATCATGGGTGATGAATCGGGCTATGAAGTGGGTCAAACTCAGCCAGTTAAATTAGCAGCAATGGAGGCAGATTGGGAAACCCAACCAGCACCAGCATCTTGGCATTTATTTGCAATTCCAAATCAAGCTGAACGTAAAAATGATTTTGAAATTTCTATTCCTTTTATGGGTGGTATGATTGCAACCCGTTCACTGGATGGCACTTATCCTGGTTTGAGAGAGTTAGAAGCTCGCAATATTGAACGTGTGCGTAAAGGTATTGTGGCTTATGGCTTGCTTGAAGAATTACGTGCTCAGAAAAAAACAGGTCAAGTTGACGAGGCGACTAAAGCACAATTCCTCGAAGTGCGTGATGACTTAGGTTATGGTTTATTATTAAAACGCTATACTGATAAAGTGGTTGATGCTACTGAAAGTCAAATTAGAGCCGCTGCTCAAGATACTATTCCTAATGTTGCACCAGTATTCTGGTCATTCCGTGTGATGGGTGGTGTCGCTGGTTTAATTGCCTTATTGATTTTTGGTGCCTTTGTACAAAGTTTACGCAACAAAGTTCAACAAAGTCCATGGTTGCTTAAAGGTATCTTGTGGGGATTACCATTACCTTGGATTGGCATTGAATGTGGTTGGTTCTTGGCTGAATACGGACGTCAACCTTGGGCGATCCAAGATGTATTACCTGTTGGCGTGGCAAATTCTTCGTTAACCACAGGCGATCTTTGGTTCTCCATTGGCTTACTCTGTGCCTTATATACAATATTCTTAGTAGCAGAAATGTATTTAATGTTTAAATATGGTCGGCTTGGACCAAGCGCATTAAAAACAGGTCGCTATTATTTCGAGCAATCAACTAAATAAGTAGGAGTTAGACTATGATTGATTATGAAATTCTACGCTTTATTTGGTGGATTCTAGTTCTTGTCTTGTTAATCGGTTTCTGTGTAACAGACGGTTTTGATATGGGCGTATTAACGTTATTACCTTTTGCGGGTAAGAAAGAAGTTGAAAAACGTGTCATGCTCAACACCATCGCGCCACACTGGGACGGTAACCAAGTATGGCTATTAACCGCTGGTGGTGCAATGTTTGCCGCATGGCCGATTGTTTATGCGGTATCTTTCTCTGGCTTTTATATTGCCATGATTTTAGTTTTAGCTGCATTATTTTTCCGTCCAGTAGGTTTGGAATATCGTGCTAAAATTGAAGATGCAACTTGGCGTAAAGCATGGGATATTGGTTTGTTCATTGGTGGCTTTGTGCCGTCATTAGTATTTGGTGTCGCATTTGGTAACTTATTACAAGGCGTACCATTTGAATTCAACGATATTATGCAAATCAAATATACAGGTGGATTCTTTGAATTATTAAATCCATTTGGGTTACTTTGTGGTTTAATTAGCTTATCTATGTTAACCACACAAGGTGCGACATGGTTACAAATGAAAACGACTGCAGAATTACGTAATCGTGCCAGAACTATTTCACAAGTGGGGGCATTTGCAACCTTAGTAACTTTTGTGCTTGCTGGCGTATGGTTATTATTTAAAGATGGTTTTGTAGTCACTAGCGTTGTTGATCATCACGCTGTATCTTCACCACTAGGTAAAACGGTAATACTTGAAACGGGCGCCTGGTTTAATAATTATAATGACATTCCGTTGTTATATATTTTCCCTGCATTAGCCGTGATTGGTGCGTTATTAAATATCGCAGCATCTAAAGCGAACCGTTCCGGTTTTGCATTCTTTTTCTCATCATTAACCATGTTGGGTATTATCGTAACTTGTGGTGTATCCATGTTCCCATTTGTTATGCCATCAATTACACACCCTGATATGAGTTTATTAATGTGGGATGCGACTTCAAGTCAATTAACTTTACAAATAATGTTGTTCTGTGCATTAGTATTTGTCGTGATTGCCTTGTCTTATACAATTTGGTCATACTACAAAATGTTTGGTCGAATCGATGCTAAATACATCGAAGAAAACAAAACGACAGCATACTAAGAAGGAGAATTACTATGGTATATGTAGCTTGGGTAGTTGGCGTTTTATTCGCGGTTTGGCTGAGTGTCAAAATAGTGATTAAACTTGAAAATAAAGGTTCATTTGACGAATAGTCAATGTCGATAAATAAGAAAAACGCTGAATAATTGGTTATTCGGCGTTTTTGTTTGCCCTGCACTGACGTACAGGGCTACGATTGTGACGATGCTCCGCATCTTATCTAGCATTAGCCACGGAGTGGCGTGACTATGCTTAGCCCCGTACGTTAGTGCGGGGTCACTTCACCGCTACCATCGATCCAAAATTAAAGCATTGAAACCACAGTTCAACATGGGAAAATCCGATATTTATTAACCGAACTTTATGCGTATTTACTGCATCTGGACGCATGACATTTTCAAGTGCGGTGCGTTTTTGGCTGACTTCCAGTTCGCTGTAGCCATTGGCTCGTTTAAATTGATGGTGTAGATCGATCAGTAATTCATCAATTTTTCCGTCTTCAAACCGGAATTTTTCCGATAGCACTAATACGCCGTTTGGATTTAAGCCTTGATAAATTTTTTCTAACAAGATTTGGCGATCTTCGGGAGGTAAAAATTGCAAGGTGAAATTTAAAATCACCATAGATGCATTTTCAATTTTTACATGGCGAATATCATCGCATAAAATTTCTACGGGTACATCACTATGATACGCATTAATATGCTGACGACAACGTTCCACCATCGGTTGTGAATTATCAACACCGATAATTTTGACATTCGGTTGTTGGATATTCCGCCGAGCAGAAAGAGTAGCGGCACCACGTGAACAACCGAGATCGTAAACATGGCTATTGGCGGTGACAAAACGATTTGCCAACATGCCGATTGCCGTGATGATATTGGAATAACCGGGGACGGAACGTTGGATCATATCGGGAAACACTTCTGCCACATTTTCATCAAAGGTAAAATCCCCTAGTTTTTCAATAGGGGTTGAAAAAATTGTATCTTTATTCATATAGTTGCTACGTTTAACCAAAAAAGTGCGGTTATTTTAGAAGAAGTTTTATCCCACTACAAATAAATTGTTATTTTTTTAGCAGATGTGCCATGGCGTTTTCTTCTTGTTTAATACGTATCACTAAAATAATAAGATAAATTGGTAAACCGATAAGGGCAGTAACGGATGCCTGACAAAATAAAGCTAATCCGACTAATTCAGGCACAATATTTAAGAAATAATTTGGGTGGCGGATATATTTAAACAAAAATGACCTATTGATTTTATGATTTGGCAGAATATAGATTTTAACCGTCCAAATCTCTTTTAATTCGTAAATGATGTAAAACAACATTGCAATGGCAGTGATAAGGATCATTAAACCGATGAGTGACGTTGTATTGAATACTATATGGCGGTAATTTGCTTCTATAATTGCTGAAGCATAATACAGGATATGAGCAGCAGAAAGCAAGCTAGAGTTAGCTTTACCATATTGAATGGCACCTTGAGCTATCAATGCTTTTTCATTACGAATGGAAATGGATAGGCTATAAAAACGAATAGCCAGAATAACTGTAAATATAATATTGATAAATAACATGACAATCCTTTGACTTGTATTAAATCCATAAAATAAGGTTGCACAATATAACAAAAATGAATTTGTAATGCACTAACTTTTGATCTAATATCATAAAAATGAATAGGTTAATAGCTAAATTCTATTGTGTTATTAGATTTAAATAATCTTTTTCTCCGCAGACATTTTCCGCTATAATTGACACAATTTTTTTCTCATACTTTATAGAACAAAGGATTTTAATATGATGCGAACTCATTATTGCGGAGCATTAAACCGTGAAAATATCGGACAGCAAGTAATATTAAGCGGTTGGGTGAATAAACGCCGTGATTTAGGTGGATTGATTTTTATTGATATGCGTGATGTGAAAGGCATTGTGCAAGTGTGCTTTGACCCGAAATATCCGCAAGCCTTAGAGCAAGCCGCAAGTCTGCGTAACGAATTTTGTATTCAAATCAAAGGCGAAGTGATTGCTCGCCCTGATAATCAAGTTAATAAAAATATGGCAACGGGTGAAGTGGAAATTTTGGCACACGAATTGGCGATTTACAATGCCTCTGACGTGTTGCCGTTAGATTTCAACCAAAACAACACCGAAGAACAACGCTTAAAATACCGTTATTTAGACTTACGCCGCCCTGAAATGGCGGAACGTTTAAAAACTCGTGCCAAGATTACTAGTTTTGTGCGTCGTTTTATGGATGAACACGGCTTTTTGGATATTGAAACCCCAATGCTCACCAAAGCGACACCAGAAGGGGCAAGGGATTATCTCGTGCCAAGCCGTGTGCATAAAGGCAAATTCTATGCGTTGCCACAATCACCGCAATTATTCAAACAGTTACTGATGATGTCAGGGTTTGACCGTTATTATCAAATTGTGAAATGTTTCCGTGATGAAGATTTGCGTGCTGATCGTCAACCTGAATTTACCCAAATCGATGTGGAAACCAGCTTTTTAACAGCACCAGAAGTGCGTGCCATTATGGAAGAGTTGATCCATGGTTTATGGCTTAACACCATCAATGTGGATTTAGGCAAATTCCCTGTGATGACGTGGGCTGAAGCCATGGAACGTTTCGGTTCAGACAAACCTGATTTGCGTAACCCATTAGAAATGGTCACCATTTCTGACCTTGTGCGTGAGGTGGAATTTAGCGTATTCAAAACTCCAGCCAATGACAAAGGCGGACGTGTGGCAGCAATTCGTGTACCAAACGGATCCACCATTACTCGCAAACAAATTGACGAATACACCCAATTTGTCGGCATTTATGGTGCGAAAGGCTTGGCGTGGTTAAAAGTCAATGATGTGAACGGAGGACTTGACGGCGTACAAAGCCCGATTGCCAAATTTTTATCGGAAGACGTGTTAAAAGCGATTCTTGAGAGAGTCAAAGCCGAAACAGGCGATATTATTTTCTTTGGTGCCGACAAATGGCAAACCACCACTGACGCATTGGGTGCGTTACGCTTAAAACTCGGTCGTGATCTCGGTTTAACTCGCCTAAACGAGTGGCAACCGCTATGGGTGATCGATTTCCCAATGTTTGAGCGTGATGATGAGGGCAATTTAGCCGCCATGCACCACCCATTCACCTCACCAAAAGATTTCAGCCCAGAACAGCTTGAAGCCGATCCAACCAGTGCCGTAGCAAACGCTTATGATATGGTGATCAACGGTTACGAAGTGGGCGGCGGCTCGGTACGGATTTTCGACCCGAAAATGCAACAAACTGTGTTCCGTATTTTAGGTATTAATGAACAAGATCAACGTGAAAAATTCGGCTTCTTACTCGACGCCTTAAAATTCGGCACCCCACCACACGCAGGTCTTGCGTTCGGTTTAGACCGTTTAACCATGTTATTGACAGGCACCGAAAATATCCGTGATGTGATTGCATTCCCGAAAACCACTGCAGCAGCTTGCTTGATGACGGATGCCCCTAGTTTTGCCAATCCGCAGGCGTTGGCGGAATTAGCGGTGGCTGTGGTGAAAGCAGAGTAGATTTGTAGGGGCGTATTGCATACGCCCTTTTTATCAAGATGAAATATAAAAATCCTAACTCCGTTTTAGTGGTCATCTATGCCAAAAACAGTAATAAAGTCTTAATGCTCCAACGGCAAGACGACATAGATTTTTGGCAATCGGTAACGGGATCTTTAGCTAAAGACGAAACGCCCGAACAAACGGCTACACGAGAAGTTTTAGAAGAAATCGGCATCGATATAAAAACGGAAAATTTAGCACTTTTTGACTGCAATGAATGGATAACATTTGAAATTTTCCCGCATTTTCGGTATAAATATGCCCCGAATGTAACACATTGCAAAGAACATTGGTTTTTGTTGGCATTGCCAGATGAGCGAGTTCCCCAATTAACGGAACATCTTGCTTATCAATGGTTAGAACCTAAACAAGCGGCAATGCTAACAAAATCGCCGAATAATCGACAGGCGATAGAAAAATATTTAATAAAATAAAACTCACCCCCAAACCTATCCCAACGGGATGGGGAGGGCAACTGAAAAACATTCAAAGTGCGATAAAAAACCCCAAAAATTTTACTCACAATCCTTGATAGGATTGTTCGGAGCTTTGCTCCCGTTGCTACGCAACGTTGAAAATTCCTACGGAATTTTTTCACCGCACTTTTAACAACGCAAAGAAAGGTTTCCCCTTCTTTGCCGCCTAAAAATCCTTTCATTTGTAGGAAAATGGCGTCTGTCTGAGCGAAGCGAGTTCAGCCATTTTCCGTCAAGCAAATGAAAGGATTTTTAGGAAACAAGGCAAAGCAGGGTCGCCTTTTTTGGTTACTTTTTTGGCGAAGCAAAAAAGTAACAAGAACATTGGCGAAGAAAAAAGTAATAAATAAACCAAATTTAAAATTAAACAAAAAAGAGAAAGGAAAAACAACATGGCAGGACACAGTAAATGGGCTAACATCAAACACCGCAAAGCCGCACAAGATGCACAACGTGGCAAAGTTTTTACCAAATTAATCCGTGAGTTAGTCACCGCTGCAAAAATCGGCGGCGGCGATGTCGGCACTAATCCGCGTTTGCGTGCGGCAGTGGACAAAGCCCTTTCCAGCAATATGACCCGTGATACCATCAATCGTGCGATTGAGCGTGGTGTGGGCGGTGGCGATGACACCAATATGGAAACTCGTGTTTACGAAGGCTACGGACCGGGTGGCACCGCGGTGATGGTGGAATGTTTAAGTGACAACGCCAATCGTACGATTTCACAAGTTCGCCCGAGTTTTACCAAATGTGGCGGTAACTTAGGGACTGAGGGTTCGGTCGGTTATTTATTCAGTAAAAAAGGCTTAATTTTAATTCTTGAAGCCGATGAAGATGCTTTGACCGAAGCGGCAATCGAAGCGGGGGCAGACGATATTCAACCGCAAGAAGATGGTTCATTTGAAATCTATACCGCATGGGAAGATTTAAGCGATGTGCGAGAAGCGATTGAAAAAGCGGGTTTCAAAATTGAAAGTGCAGAAGTGACGATGATCCCATCAACCAGTGTCGATCTTGATGCAGAAAATGCACCAAAACTATTACGTTTAATTGATATGCTGGAAGATTGTGATGACGTGCAAAACGTCTATCACAACGGCGAAATCAGTGACGAAGTGGCTGCCTTACTTTAATATAATTTGTATTCTAAGTTTTGTTATGCTAGGATGAAATTGTCTTTTTGACCAGACCTACTTTTATCTTTATTAAGGAGATTTTTATGAAATTAGTCAAATTTATTCCTGCAATCTGTGCCACAGTAGTATTGGCTGCTTGTTCTTCTGCTCCTAGCAAGCAAGAAATAGCTGCTGCGCAAGCTGAAAAACAAGCTCAAGTTATGGAGCAAGCTGCTAATACAGCGAATGTGCAAGCGACTGAAATGGCAAAAAATATTGACGGTACAGCGCAAGTAAAAGTACAAAAAGTACCAACTGTAAATAAATCGGTAGTTTATCGTTGTCAATCAGGCAAAGTGGTCACAGCAACCTATGCTTTCGAAAATAATGATCCGCGTGCGGCTAATGTGCGTTTAGGTAAAGGTCAAAAAGCGTTAAACATTTTATTGGCGCGTGATGATAACAGCAAAGATACCGTTTCATTTGTGTCTGATAAATACGAATGGAATGTAGATACAGGTTTAACCTTAGATAACTTTAATGGTGTTGATGCCATTCATTTAGTGGAAAAAGGTACTGAATCCGATCAAATCTTAGCGAAACTTTGTAATGTTAATAAAACAGCGACAAAACGATTAAATAAATAATTAAAATCAGTTATGATGATTGGGTGGAGATAGAGCTCCACCCATTTTATTTTTGTAGAGTTGTAGGGCAACATGGCAATCATTTTAGGAATAGACCCCGGATCAAGAGTGACTGGTTATGGGGTTATTCGTCAAACAGGACGTACATTAGCATATCTCGGCAGTGGTGCCATTCGTACCCAAGTAGAGGATATGCCTACACGTTTAAAGCGGATTTATGCTGGTGTAACGGAAATTATCATGCAATTTCAGCCTGATATGTTTGCTATTGAAGAAGTATTTTTAGCCAAAAACCCAAGTTCCGCTTTAAAACTCGGACAAGCTCGTGGTACAGCCATTGTAGCAGCGGTAAATAGTGATTTACCCGTGTTTGAATATGCTGCTCGTTTGGTGAAACAAACGGTGACAGGCATTGGCTCGGCGGATAAAATACAAGTACAAGATATGGTTACTCGTATTCTTAAACTCTCTGATAAACCCCAAGCTGATGCAGCAGATGCCTTAGCGATTGCGATTACTCATGCTCACACCATTCAACATAGTTTGCAGGTTTCTCACACGGCAATTCCAACAGAAACTCGAGAAAAATACACCGCACTTTTACGCACTCGTTATAGTCGTGGGCGTTTTCGCTTAAAAATTTAACTGGATTTTTGTTCAGTCTTTGGTTATAGTAAGCAAAAATTTTTGCAAGGATAATTTAACGCTATGATCGGTCGCTTACAAGGTAAACTTATCGAAAAACACCCGCCTGAAATTTTGCTTGATGTACAAGGTGTGGGCTATGAATTGTTATTACCTATGACAAGTTTTTATAATCTACCTGAAATTGAGCAAGACTGTACTTTATTTACCCATTTGGTGGTACGAGAAGATGCACATTTACTGTTTGGATTTTCCCATAAACAAGATCGCAGTTTATTCCGTGAGTTAATCAAAACCAATGGGGTAGGACCCAAATTAGCCTTAGCGATTTTATCCGCCATGTCAGTATCGGAATTTGCTTATGCGATTGAACACGAAGAATTATCTAAGTTAGTGAAAATTCCAGGTGTGGGTAAGAAAACGGCGGAGCGGTTGTTGGTCGAATTAAAAGGCAAATTCAAAGGTGTGGGGCAAGGGGATTTCTTTGTGAAAAGTAACCATTTGCCAGCGGTTGAACGGATATCTGCAACGGAAAATGTAGCTACAGATGATGCAGTTTCAGCCTTGATTGCTTTAGGTTATAAACCGATGGATGCAGAGAAAATGGTGAAGAAAGTGGCAAAACAAGATCTGTCTTCTGAACAACTAATTCGAGCAGCCTTAAAAGCAGCTTTATAAGTGAGATAAAAATGATTGAAGCAGATCGCATTATTAGTGCTACGGCAAAATTAGATGATGAAATCGTTGATCGTGCTATTCGCCCTAAATTATTGGCGGATTATGTGGGACAACCACAAGTGCGGTCGCAAATGGAGATTTTTATTCAAGCGGCGAAATTACGTCAAGATGCCTTGGATCATCTACTGGTTTTCGGTCCCCCTGGATTGGGTAAAACCACTTTAGCCAATATTGTGGCGAATGAAATGGGGGTGAATATTCGCACCACTTCAGGTCCAGTGTTAGAAAAAGCTGGGGATCTTGCGGCTATGCTGACCAATCTTGAACCCCATGATGTGTTGTTTATAGATGAAATTCATCGTCTTTCGCCCGCTATTGAAGAAGTGCTTTATCCTGCGATGGAAGATTATCAACTGGATATTATGATTGGCGAAGGTCCAGCCGCTCGCTCGATTAAACTCGATCTGCCACCATTTACTTTAATCGGAGCAACCACAAGGGCAGGTTCACTAACTTCACCGTTACGCGATCGTTTTGGTATTGTACAACGCCTAGAATTTTATTCGGTGGATGATTTAACGTTCATTGTTTCACGTAGTGCCAACTGCTTAAATTTACAATTATCTGAAGCGGCTGCCATTGAAATTGCTCGCCGTTCTCGTGGCACACCACGGATTGCCAACCGATTATTACGCCGTGTACGTGATTATGCAGATGTGAAAAACCGCGGTGTGATTTCCGCACAAATTGCCAATGCGGCATTGTCTATGTTAGATATTGATCAGGCTGGTTTTGATTATTTAGATCGCAAATTCCTAACATCGATTATTGAACGGTTTGACGGTGGCCCCGTGGGGTTAGATAATATTGCGGCTGCCATCGGGGAAGAACGGGATACCATTGAAGATGTGCTAGAACCTTATTTGATCCAACAAGGCTTTTTACAACGTACTCCAAGAGGACGAATCGCGACCAATCATACTTATCGGCATTTTGGCTTGGAAAAGTTGATGAAATAGATAAGGAAATGGCATAAGCCACTTCCTTATCTATTCTTGATGGTTTGGTTCTGATTGGTTCTGTAATGGGGTCTCCGATGCTGGCGCAAAAGATTCACCATTTAAAATTAACTTACCTTGATGGATATTGGCATCAAGCTGATATTTATCTTCTTTTTCAGCAAAAAACATTTTCACAGCAAGTACGGCAGATTGCCAAAATTCAGTGTTTGGTTTCTCTGCTTTAACAAAATCAAGCGGTACTGTCCCATTAATTTGGAGAGTGCCTTGTTCAAGAGTGTTATTCGCTTGTTCTAAAATATCATCTATTGATATATTATCATTATTATTCGGTATTTCGGCAGTTAAATCTAGGCTAATTGGCAATGCTTGAGTTGCGCTGGGATAGGTGTCCACATTAGCAACTAGCGTAGCTTTAGGAATGGTTATTGGTGTACTGGAATATTGTTTAATCGCAAGATTGATATAACTATCTGCCATTAAATTTGTGCTGCAAATGGCATGATATAATTTACATAAATAGGCTTGGTAAAATCGTCCTTGAGAAGATGAGTATTCTAGTGGAAAATCCCATTTTAATTGACCAAATTGCATTTGTTGTTGATTGATAGCTATTTTATCCAAAGAAAGATTATTTTTGCTGTAAAAAACATCTTTTGTTGGTTGACCGACATAATTCCACTGCACATTTTCTGCTAGCCCTTTGTCTTCGATAGAAACTTTCTGAATTTTCACCGCACTTTCTAGGCGGGTTTGGAAATTTTCGGCGAGTTTTTCTAAATCGGCTAAGAATGTTGGTGTATCTTTTTGTGGAACTTCTTTCGTCTGTAAGCTTTTTGGTAAATAAGTTGTTAAAAAAGCCAAATGATTTTCTAAATTTAAATGTGAAATCTTATTTTCGCCAGAGACATCCGTAAATGCATATTCATCATCTTGCTTGAATAGGATATTTTTGGCTTTTAGATTAAGCGTTTGCGCTGCATTTTTTCTATCTTGATGATTTGACGAAAACACAATCTGTATATTTTGTGCATCAATAAGGTTTGTTTCATCCTTAGGATAAACAACATGGTTTATCGAAAGCTCGGTTTCAATTTGCTGATTATTAAACACAAAATCAATAAACTGTTTAATCATCTCGGTTAAATTAAATTGCTCGGCTTGCAATTTTCTTAATTGTTCAGGAAAGGTAACATGGGACGGTATGTTTTGTCGTTTTAAGGTTAACTTTACATCTTCCGCTCTAGGTTTATCTTGATCGGATTTGGTATTTTTATTCGACACATAAATCCCTTGTTGATTAATTTGCTGATTTAAATCATATTGTTGATCATTGATTTTTTTATCCAGCATATAATGTCCTTTAACCAAACCAAAATGCGTATCGTCACCATCAAGTAAATTTATATCAATTTTCTTGGTTTTAAAATCCGCTTTAATTAAATCATATAAATTATCTCCCACCGTGGTTAATAAAAATTCACCTTTTAATTCGCTGATTTTTAATAATTTATCGTAGTTAAAAGCAGAAAGCTCGGTTTGTAATTCAATGGATTTGGATTGAGTATGGTAAGACAATTGGCTTTCTAAAGTTTGCGATTGATTTGTGCTATCACGAAATTCGGTAAGTACACGAGAACTTAAACTATCACTAAAGACAGAAAATTGACTAGTAATGGTATTTTTGTCAATAGTGATATTAAGTTGTTCATTGAGCTGCTTAATTAAATTTGAATTAAATATAGATTCCGCACTAATCATTAACGGAAGTGCGGTTAATTTTGTGTGCATAAAATCCGTGTTATCGCCATTTTGTTCTTCTATGCTAAAAGTGAGATCGCGAGTAAAAAAATCGCTATTTTTTTCTGTAATAGTGATATTAAATTGATCCTTTAATTGATAAGGAAATTTACTAATAGTCTGATCGATTTGATAGTTGGTATAAAACTGGGCCGCAACCCCCGCGACTAAAGCGAGTGCCGAAAGACGTAATAAGAATTTAAATTTTTTGTTCATTATTTCCCCAAAATGTACGGATAATTAGGTAAAAGTATAGCGAATTTACCAGATGACTACAAATATGACTTTTTATGAATTTAATTCATGAAAAATGTGAATTTTTTGAAATTGACGCATAATCGTGATTGCTTTAATTTATCTTTAACTCAATACATTAATTGAATTCAGATAATATGGAGTAAATATATGAGCTACGCCAAAGAAATTGATACACTAAACCAACATATTGCAGATTTAGACGGAAAGATTAACATTTCATTTGAGTTTTTTCCACCGAAAACCGAGAAAATGGAGGAAACTCTGTGGACATCCATTCATCGCTTAAAGACCTTAAAACCGAAATTTGTATCAGTGACTTATGGGGCAAATTCTGGCGAACGAGATCGGACGCATAGCATTGTGAAAAGTATTAAACAACAAACAGGTTTAGAGGCCGCTCCCCATTTAACGGGGATTGATGCCACTCCTGAACAACTCCGCCAAATTGCTAAAGATTACTGGGATAGTGGTATTCGCCGTATTGTGGCATTGCGTGGCGATGAGCCAAAAGGTTATGCCAAAAAGCCGTTTTATGCATCAGATTTAGTCACATTATTGCGTGATGTCGCAGATTTTGATATTTCGGTGGCGGCTTATCCGGAAGTTCATCCTGAAGCCAAATCCGCTCAAGCAGACTTGATTAATTTAAAACGTAAAATTGATGCTGGAGCGAATCATGTGATTACGCAATTTTTCTTTGATGTAGAAAGTTATTTACGTTTCCGTGATCGTTGTGCATCGATTGGGATTGATGCAGAAATTGTACCGGGCATTTTGCCTGTGACAAATTTCAAACAGTTACAGAAAATGTCAAGTGTCACTAATGTGAAAATTCCAACTTGGTTGGCTAAGATGTATGATAGTTTAGATGAGGATCAAACTACCCGTAATTTAGTCGCATCAAGTGTTGCCATTGATATGGTTCGTGTACTTTCTCGCGAGGGGGTAAATGACTTCCATTTTTATACCTTGAATCGTAGCGAATTGACTTATGCGATTTGTCATACGTTGGGTGTTCGTCCTGAGTTCAGATAACAGATCGCGAGATTCTAAATTAAGTATAATATGAGGGTCCCTAGAAATGAATATTTTTAGGGGCTTTCATCATATCGGGTCAGGCTTTTTGTTAAGGCAAATAGAATACCGTGTAAAAACGTAAATTTTCCGCTATAATATGCCCTTATTTTTGACTAATGGAATCATCTATGTCTGAAATCAAATTAATTGTTGGATTAGGCAATCCCGGGGCAAAATATGAGGGAACTCGTCATAACGCTGGGGAATGGCTGGTCAATGAAATTGCCCGTTCATATAATGTCAGCCTGAAAGACGACCACAAATATTTTGGTAAAACTGCCAAGATTTCCACCGCACTTGGTGATGTCTGGTTGCTTGTGCCAACCACGTTTATGAATTTAAGCGGTAAAGCGGTGGGGGCGTTGGCGAATTTTTTTCGGATTAAGCCTGAAGAAATTCTCGTGGCACACGATGAGCTAGATTTGCCTTGTGGCGTGGCGAAAATCAAGCAAGGCGGCGGACATGGGGGGCATAACGGGCTGAAAGATATTATTGCGGTATTAGGTAATAACAAAAATTTCTATCGGATTCGCATTGGCATTGATCACCCAGGCAGTAAAGAATTGGTGGCAGGTTATGTATTAAGCAAAGCCGCCTCTAAAGATCAGGAAAAAATCAACACCGCCATTGACGAAGCCAGTCGTTGTGTGGATGTATTATTCAAAGACGGTGTGGTAAAAGCCACTAACCGATTAAACAGTTTTAAAGCAGAGTAAGGAATAAAAAATGGGATTTAAATGTGGTATCGTGGGTTTACCCAATGTTGGAAAATCAACCCTTTTCAACGCATTAACCAAAGCAGGTATTGAAGCGGCAAACTATCCGTTTTGTACTATTGAACCGAATACGGGCGTAGTACCCATGCCTGATCCACGTTTAGATGTGTTGGCAGAAATTGTTAAACCTGAACGGGTGTTACCGACTACTATGGAATTTGTGGATATTGCTGGTTTAGTGGCAGGTGCAAGTAAAGGCGAAGGCTTAGGCAATAAATTCTTAGCCAATATCCGTGAAACCGATGCGATCGGACATGTTGTACGTTGTTTTGAGAATGATGATATTGTTCACGTGGCAGGTAAAATCAACCCTGCGGACGATATTGAGATTATCAATACGGAATTGGCGTTAGCGGATTTAGACAGCTGTGAACGTGCCATTCAACGCTTGCAAAAACGCGCCAAAGGCGGTGATAAAGAGGCTAAATTTGAATTATCCATTATGGAAAAAATCCTGCCTGTGTTAGAAAATGCGGGAATGATTCGTGAAGTTAATTTAGATAAAGACGAACTTTTTGCGATTAAAGGCTATAATTTTTTAACCTTAAAACCGACAATGTACATTGCCAATGTGAATGAAGACGGTTTTGAACATAACCCGTATTTAGATCAAGTGCGTGCTATTGCGGAAAAAGAGGGGGCTGTCGTTGTGCCTGTGTGTGCGGCGATTGAAGCAGAAATTGCTGAATTAGAAGATGATGAAAAAGTCGAATTTTTACAAGACTTAGGCATTGAAGAACCTGGTTTAAACCGGGTCATTCGTGCAGGTTATGCCTTATTAAATTTACAAACCTATTTCACTGCGGGCGTAAAAGAAGTACGGGCGTGGACAGTTTCTGTGGGGGCAACCGCACCAAAAGCCGCCGCTGTGATTCACACCGATTTTGAAAAAGGCTTTATTCGTGCGGAAGTGATCGCTTATGATGATTTCATCCAATTCAAAGGCGAAAACGGAGCGAAAGAAGCGGGCAAATGGCGATTGGAAGGAAAAGAGTATATCGTACAAGATGGTGATGTCATGCACTTTAGATTTAATGTGTAAACCCATTCGTAGGGGTGGACCGATGTGCCCGTCCATTGAGTACGAAGCGTAGTTTTCAGGCGGACACATCGGTCCGTCCCTACATTTATGTATCAATGATGCTTATGGAACTTAAACTTCCCCCACCTATTTTATTTTTATTGGCAGTCGTATTTATCTACGGGCTACCTAAAATAGCGTTGCCTTTAGCTAATTGGTTGAGTTATCTCTTTATTTTTATGGGTATTATGATTGCTATAGCGAGCTTGTATCCATTTTATCAACATAAAACTACAATTAACCCACATCGCCCTGAGCAAAGTGTTCATCTGATTACTTACGGGATTTACCGATTTAGCCGTAATCCTATGTATTTAAGTTTAGTTTGCTTTTTACTCGCTTTTACTTTTTGGCAACAACAAGCCTTAGGCTTTTTAGTAATTATTGGCTTTATGGCTTATTTAAATCGCTTTCAAATTCAACCCGAAGAACGTATATTAGAACAAAAATTCGGGCAAGATTTTTTACAATATCAACAAAAGGTAAGACGTTGGATTTAACAAAATTTAAGGAAATATGATGACTATCACCATTTTAGACGGCGGTATGAGCCGTGAACTTATGCGATTAAACGCCCCATTTCGCCAACCCGAATGGTCAGCGTTATCGTTAATTGAAAAACCGTCCGCTGTGCAACAGGTGCATGAAGAATTTATTAAGGCAGGGGCGGAAGTGATCACCACCAACAGCTATGCCGTGGTACCGTTTCATATTGGCGAACAACGTTTTCACGCCGATGGCAAAATGCTTGCTGAACGGGCTGGGCGACTGGCACAAACTGCGGTGCAAAATTCAGGTGTTTTGACCACCAAAATCGCAGGATCTTTACCGCCAATGTTCGGCTCGTATCGAGCAGATTTAATCCAACCTGATCGCTTTGCGGAAATTGCTCAACCCATTATCGATGGGCTTTCTCCTTATGTGGATATCTGGCTATGTGAAACCCAAAGTGCGATTATTGAGCCTGTTTCCGTGCAAAAACTCTTACCAAAAGATGAACGTCCGCTATGGGTGTCATTCACCTTAACCGATGACAAACCGACTTCCGAACCGCAACTACGTTCAGGCGAAAGCGTGCAAAGTGCGGTGGAAAAAATGATCGAAATTGGCGTACAGGCGATTTTGTTTAATTGTTGCCAACCCGAAGTGATTGAACAGGCGTTAATCGTTACCCGAAAAACCCTAGAAAAACACACCGCACTTCATATTAAAACTGGAGCCTATGCCAACGCATTTGCACCGCAACCTGAAGATGCCACCGCCAATGACGGGCTAGATGAAGTACGCCAAGATCTTACCCCACTTGCCTATTTGCAATGGGCGAAAAAATGGACAGATTACGGTGCAACCATTATCGGTGGTTGCTGTGGCATTGGGGTGGACTATATTGCAGTATTAGCGAAGAATTTGAAATAGGAAATATAATGAAATCTCTTGATCAACAAAGCCTTGAAAACGCCTATCGAATGTTTGACACGGGCGAAGTCTATCAATTTGAAGTTGGCACAGTCAAAGGTTTGCAACAAATTCATCACACCTTATTTACGGGGCTGTATGATTTTGCTGGGCAAATCCGTCAATATAATATTTCCAAAGGCTATTTTCGTTTTGCCAATGTGCTTTATTTAAAGGAAGTGTTAGCCAAAATTGAGCAAATGCCCGAAGTCACCTTTGAGCAAATCATTGAAAAATATGTGGAAATGAATATTGCTCACCCCTTTATGGAAGGCAATGGACGTAGCACAAGAATTTGGTTGGATTTGATCTTGCGGAAAAATTTAGGCAAGGTGGTAAATTGGCAAAATGTGGATAAAATTTTGTATTTACAAGCGATGGAACGTAGCCCTGTGAATGATTTGGAACTGCGGTATTTATTGCAAACCAATTTAACGGATGATGTGGATAATCGTGAAATTATTTTTAAAGGAATTGAACAATCTTATTATTATGAAGGCTATCAAAAAGCCTAATTTAACCTAAAAGGAAAGCAATTATGTCAAACAAAAAAATCGGCTTAGTGTCGCTAACGGCATTGGTACTAAGCTCTATGATTGGCTCGGGGATTTTTAGTCTTCCGCAAAATATGGCAGCCGTCGCTGGGGCAGAAGCCATTTCTATCGGCTGGCTGATTACAGGCGTGGGGATTATTTTTCTCGGGCTGTCATTCTTTTTTATCTCTCGCCTACGCCCCGAATTAGACGGCGGTATTTACACCTACGCCCGTGAAGGCTTTGGTGAACTTATGGGCTTTATGTCCGCTTGGGGTTATTGGCTGTGTGCGACAATTGGGATCGTGGGCTATTTAACTGTGGCATTTGAGGGCTTGGGCGTGTTTACCGACAGCGAAAATTTTGTGCTGTTCGGGCAAGGCAACACCATTGCCGCCTTTATTGGTTCATCAATTATCGTGTGGCTGGTTCACGTCTTGATTGCAGGCGGGGTGAAAGAAGCCGCCTTAGTGAATTTGGTCGCCACCTTTGTGAAAGTCGCCCCGTTAATTTTGTTTATTGCCTTAGGTCTATGGTATTTTGATGTGGAATTATTTAACACAGACGTGCAAGCCACTAGCTTAAATAATAGTGTCGGCGATCAGGTAAAAGACACCATGTTGATTACCCTTTGGGTGTTTACGGGCGTTGAGGGGGCAGCAGTGCTTTCCGCGCACGCCAAAAAACGCTCGGATGTGGGCTTGGCAACGGTACTCGGGATTGTGATTGCCTTGGTGCTTTATGTGGCAATCACCATTTTATCTTTGGGGATTTTACCCCGTGAGGTTATCGCCAATATGCCGAATCCGTCCATGGGCCCATTGCTTGATGTGATGATGGGACAGACAGGCAAAATTATTATCACCGCTTGCTTGATTGTGTCAGTGCTAGCCTCTTATATCAGCTGGACAATGTACTCCGCCGAAGTGCCATACAGTGGCGCAAAAAACGGCGCATTTCCGAAAATTTTAGACAAACTCAACCAAAACGGCACGCCGATTAACTCCCTGTGGTTTACGGGCTTTGTGGTGCAATTTTGCTTGATTTTGGTGTTAGCCTTTGAACAAAGTTACACCAATTTATTGATGATTTCCACCTCCATGATTTTAATCCCCTATTTCTTAATTGGGGCATATTTATTCAAGTTGGCAATCCAAACCAACGCCAAATGGTACATCAAACTCACGGGCTTTATGGCATCAGTTTACGGGCTATGGATCGTCTATGCAGCAGGCTTGGAATATTTGTTATTGTCGGTGGTGTTGTATGTGCCAGGGATTTTATTATTCCTGTATTCCAACCGAAAATTCCACGGTAAAATCACCTTAACAGGGGCTGAAAAAGTCATTTTAGTGGTGATTTTAGCGATTTTTGTGTACGCGGTGTATCGTTTACCTGAGTTATTGGCTGCATAATTTATTCACTATAAACAAAGCCATAAGGAAAGAAAATGAAACCACCCAAAATCGTTATTCTAACCGGTGCAGGCATTTCCGCCGAATCTGGTATTCGTACATTCCGTGCCAGTGATGGGCTGTGGGAAGAACATCGCATTGAAGATGTCGCCACACCAGAAGGCTTTGAACGTCATCCCGAATTGGTGCAACGTTTTTATAATCAACGCCGCCGTCAGCTATTTAACCCTGACATTCAACCTAATGCGGCACATATTGCCTTAGCTAAATTAGAACAGAAATTCGGCGATAATGTATTAGTTGTTACGCAGAATGTAGATAACTTGCACGAACGTGCAGGCACCAGAAATCTGATTCACATGCACGGTGAATTATTAAAAGTACGGTGTAATTGGTCGGGGGAAATTTACGATTGGACAAGGGATGTTACCGAGCAGGATCGTTGTACCTGTTGCCAACCGCCACGCCGTTTGCGTCCGCATATTGTGTGGTTTGGCGAAATGCCGTTACAAATGGAACGGATTTATCAGGCTTTAAATGAATGTGATTATTTTGTTTCCATTGGTACATCGGGCAATGTTTATCCTGCCGCAGGTTTTGTGCAAGAAGTCAGCCCTCAATGTAAGACTATTGAAATCAATTTAGAACCCAGTCAGATTCGTTCGCATTTTGCTGATGTGAGAGTGGGAAAAGCCAGCGAATTAGTACCGCAGTTTGTGAATGAAATTGGCATCGCGGAATAGGTATATTAAAAATATTTTTAGCTGTTGTTTATCGGTATCTATAATCCAGGTGAGATATTTATTTTAAGAAAGAGTATTGGCAGATTTTTGTTGCCAAGGCGCAATCCAAATCAAGCAAACCATACCCGGAATGGCTAACCAAAAACACAGCCAGAAATAATCGTAATAGCCAAGCCAATCAATTAGACTGCCTGCTTGGGTATTTAAGGTGGCTCTTGGCAACGCTGATAAACTGGTGAATAAGGCAAGTTGTGTTGCTGTATAAAGCGGATTGGTTTCTCTCGCCATAAATGCAACAAAAGCAGATGTTCCTAACCCAATACCGATATATTCTGCCGCAATGACTAAGCTAAGAGCGAATAGTTCATAAGTACCAATTTGTGCAAAAGGACCTTGTTTGGCGAGCCATGCAAAACCCAGAATCGTAATGAGCTGCACTATACCAAATAACCATAATGCTTTATTAATCCCAATTTTTAGCATAACAATGCCACCAATAATACTGGCGATCACCATTGGCCAAAGTGAAGCATTTTTCGCTACAAGACCGATTTGGCTATTGCTGAAACCCATATCTAAATAGAATGGTGAAATCAGTGCTGTTGCCATACTATCACCCAGTTTATAGAGAAAAATAAACGCTAAAATAGCCAATGCTGACCAAATGCCTTTGCGACCAAAAAATTCTTTAAACGGTTCAATCACATTATCTTTTAAAGTGCGGTGCGAATTTAGCTCAATTTTGGGTTCTTGGCTAATAAATAAGGTCATAAAAATACCGGGTAACATAAACAGAGCAGTAATGATAAAGACAGTTTGCCATGGGAGATAATCGGACAAAATTAAGGAAAGTGACCCCGGTACTAAACCTGCAATTCGATAAGCATTGACGTGAATGGAATTGCCTAGCCCTAATTCTTCATCCGATAAAATTTCTCGACGGTAAGCATCAAGCACCACATCTTGATTGGCGGAGAAAAAAGCACAAAGAGTAGCAAGCCCTGCGATTAAGGTTAATCCTTGATTCGTCTGGGGTGAAATAAAACCAAATAAAGCCATTGAGATTAATAACAGAATTTGTGAAACCAAAATCCAACCACGACGACGACCCAGAAAAGGCATTGAATAACGGTCAAGCAAAGGCGACCATAAAAATTTCCATGTAAAAGGAAGAGTAACTGCGGTGAAATAACCAAGGGTTTTTAAATCCACCTGTTCGGAGCGTAGCCAAATCGGTAATAAGGAAATTAGAATATAAAAAGGCAGCCCCGAGCTGAAACCTGTAAAAATACAGATCAGCATATTGCGACTAAAAATTTGTGAGAAAACGGAAGATTTATTTGGCATAGTTAAAATATAATGAAATTCGAATGGAAAAGTGCGGTGTTTTTTACCGCACTTTTATGATTAATTAGTCTTTATAGCCTTGCGGATTATTTTTCTGCCAATTCCACGTATCTCGCATCATGGCATTCAAGTCACGTTCTGCTTTCCAGCCTAATTCTTTTAAAGCACGGCTTGCATCAGCGTAATTTTCGGCAATATCACCCGCACGGCGAGGGGTAAATTTATATGGAACAACGATATTATTCGCTTGTTCAAAGGCTTTCACCATATCTAATACAGAATAACCTACACCCGTACCTAAATTATAAATATGTAATCCACCATCATTTTCATGACGAGCAAGCGCTTTAACGTGTCCAATGGCAAGGTCAACAACGTGAATATAATCACGTACACCGGTGCCATCAGGCGTATTGTAATCATTACCAAAAATAGATAATTCTTTTAATTTACCCACCGCCACTTGAGCAATATAAGGCATTAAATTATTGGGAATACCATTCGGATCTTCACCGATTAAACCACTTTCGTGTGCGCCAACAGGGTTAAAATAACGCAAGAGCGTAATGCTAAATTTCGGTTCCGCTTTAGCAATATCGGTTAGCATTTGTTCTACCATTAATTTTGATGTGCCATAAGGGTTAGTTGTACCACCTACTTTGCAATCTTCCGTCACTGGAATAACGTCAGGATCGCCATAAACCGTAGAAGATGAGCTAAATACAAAATTCCATACGCCTGCTTTACGCATTTGTTCAATTAAATTTAATGAACCCACTACGTTATTGTGATAATACTCAATGGGTTTTTGTACACTTTCACCGACAGCTTTTAAACCAGCAAAATGGATAACCGATTCAATGTGATTTTCAGCAAAGATTTGTTGTAATAATGCACTATCTAAAATATCACCTTGGTAAAATTTGGCTTGTTTACCTGTAATTTGAGCAACCCGTGCAAGGGATTTTGCTGAAGAATTGCACAGATTGTCTAATACAACCACTTCTTTGTCGGCATTGAATAATTCAACGACAGTATGTGAGCCGATATAACCCGCTCCACCAGTGACTAAAATTGCCATTATTTTTTCCTTCTATTAATGTTTTGAATAGTATAAATCTATTATCTTTTTTGACAATGTGAATCAGGCTTTATTTTTAGCAAATTTTTTCATCAAATGGTGCATTTGTTCACATTGCAATTGAAATTTGCGACAATGGGGACACAAAATTAAATGCGTTTTTACACCGATTTTTTCATTGAATTTAAGCTCTCGTTCATGAGCATCAGAAATCAGTTTTGTAGTTTGTAAGCAGTTCATTTTTATTTTTACGCTAATTTGTTGGTTAAACAATGTTGTAATTGCAGTCTTGCACGGTACAGTAAAATATGCAGATTACCGCTAGTAATATCGACTTCCTGACAAATTTCATTCGCAGAAAAGTCTAAATATTCTCGCATCATAAAAACACGGCTTTGCTTAGCTGGCAAATGGGTTAAACAGGTTTCAAATAATAGCCAGAATTCATCTGAATAAACCGCATTTTCTTGCCAGCTTTCAGGATAATATTCTGTTTTCCAATGACCATTTTGATCGAAAAATGGGTTATTTTCTTCATCATCATCCACAAGGTCACTTTCAAGTACAAAACGATCTTTTTGACGTAAATAATCAATAATTTTATTTTTCAGAATAGCAAAAATCCATGTTTTCAATGCAGATTGACGTTGAAAACTATCAATATTTTTCAGCGCGCTTAATAAGGCTTCTTGCACCATATCTTCTGCAATGGTCATATCTCGCAGTTGAAGTAAGGCAAATTTCAACATTTGCTCTCTTATTTCAGCGAGTTGTTCTGATTGTATTAACGATGGTGTCGTTTGCAAATTAATGTTCCCTTGTTTTAAAAAATGTCACATCAGGATAACGCTCTTGAGCCAAATTTAAATTTACCATGGTTGGGGCAATATAGGTTAAGTTATCGCCGCCGTCTAAGGCTAAATTTTGCTCATTTTTGCATTTAAATTCTTCAAATTTTTTCACATCAGCACATTCCACCCAACGAGCTGTTGCCACATTCACATTTTCGTAAATGGCTTCTACGTTATATTCGGATTTCAACCGAGAAACTACCACATCAAACTGTAACACACCCACTGCACCAACAATTAAATCGTTGTTTATTAACGGACGAAACACTTGCACCGCTCCTTCTTCGGAAAGTTGTACCAAGCCTTTGAGTAATTGCTTTTGTTTGAGCGGATCTTTCAAACGAATACGGCGGAATAATTCAGGGGCGAAGTTCGGAATCCCTGTAAATTTCAGATCTTCCCCTTGGGTAAAGGTATCACCAATTTGAATGGTGCCGTGATTGTGCAAGCCGATAATATCCCCTGCGTAGGCTTCTTCAGCGTGGGTGCGATCGCCTGCCATAAAGGTTAAGGCATCAGAAATCACCATATCTTTACCGAGACGCACGTGGCGAAGTTTCATGCCTTTTTCATACTTACCCGATACCACTCGCATAAATGCCACGCGATCACGGTGTTTTGGATCCATATTGGCTTGAATTTTAAACACAAAACCGCTGAATTTTTGTTCGCTACTTTCTACTAAGCGGGTATCCGCTTGACGAGCTTGCGGAGCGGGCGACCATTGGGTTAGCCCGTCTAAGAAATGATCCACGCCAAAATTACCTAACGCCGTACCAAAATAAACTGGGGTTAATTCGCCATTAATAAATAAGTCGTGATTAAATTCATTACTTGCCCCTTGCACAAGCTCTAATTCATCACGTAGCTGTTGTGCCAAATCATCGCCCACGGTTTGATCTAATTCAGGATTATTTAATCCCTTGATAATGCGGACGTCTTGAATGGTATGTCCAAGGCCGGTTTGGTATAAGTAGGTTTCATCTTTATATAAATGATACACCCCTTTAAACAGCTTGCCGCAACCGATAGGCCAAGTAATCGGCGCACAATGGATTTTTAACACGTTTTCCACTTCGTCTAATAATTCCATCGGGTCGCGAATATCACGATCCAGCTTGTTCATAAAAGTGATAATCGGCGTGTCACGCAAACGGGTCACTTCCATTAATTTAATGGTGCGTTCTTCCACCCCTTTTGAGCTGTCGATCACCATTAAACAGCTATCCACCGCGGTTAAAGTGCGGTAGGTATCTTCCGAGAAATCTTCGTGTCCAGGGGTATCGAGCAAATTCACCAAACAATCGTTGTAAGGAAATTGCATCACAGAAGTCGTAATCGAAATCCCCCGTTGCTTTTCCATTTCCATCCAGTCGGATTTCGCATGTTGCTGCGATCCTTTGCCTTTTACCGATCCTGCGGTTTGAATGGCATTGCCGTACAGTAACACTTTTTCTGTAATCGTGGTTTTCCCCGCATCGGGGTGAGAGATAATCGCAAAAGTGCGGCGTTTGTTTACTTGTTGTGGATAGGTCATTTTTTGTCTGTTTTTGAATAGATAAAATTAATGCTGTATTGTCCTTGATTTTGAGAGTGGGTGCAAGCACTAAACATACAGGAAACCATTTGGCATCATTTTGAATTAACAAACCTATTTCTGTACAACCTAAAATCACGCTTTGAATGCCTTGCTGTTTTAGGTTTTCGATGACTTGCAAATAAAAGGCTTTAGATTGAGGCAGGATTTTGCCGACACATAATTCATCAAAAATAATACGATGAATTTCCGCTTGCTCTTGTTCCGTTGGCACAACAGCGGTGATGCCTTGTTTGGATAAGCCTGATTTATAAAAATCTTGTTGCATCACAAACGCTGTACCAAGTAACGTAACTTTATTTAAGCCTTGTTGCTCAATAGCTTTAGCGGTAACTTCAATCACATTAATCAATGGCACGGAAATTTGATCTCTGCCACCTTGTGCATGGTATTTGTCGTAATCATTACCGCATCAGCACCAATTTTCTCTAAATCTGTAGCCACTTGAGCTAAAATTCCCCCTGCTCCCGCTTTTTGCCTATCACCAGATTTTTGGCATGCCATGATTTCACTAAAATCCACACTATAAAGTAAGATTGGAGCAGTGGTATTGCCGCCTTTAGTTTGATTAACAATGCAGTTAATGTCGCTGTAATAAGTCGCCGTACTCGCAGGAGACATACCGCCAATAATTCCAAGTTTTTTCATATTGTTACCTATTTTGCAAACACCTTTTCAATTCATCAATATCCAAAATCACTTGCTCACCCAACACTAACGCAGGAATGCCAATATAGTCGTTAGCTTTGGCATTTTCAAACGCTGGAAATGATCACGTAGCTTCAAAAAAGCTTTAAAATTTAAACGATCATTAATCATATCTAACGCTTGATATTCCACATTTAAACGCTCAAGTTCAGCAAAGAAAGGGATACCAAGGAGCGAAGTAAATGATAGGTTTCATAGGGTTTTCCTTATTAAAAATGAGATAGCTGTATTTCTATCACTTAATAGGGAAATATGCAATGTTAAGCATTAAAGAAATGGTTTAAGAGAAACGATAGTCGGGCAATGGAATGTTGCCCGATTTTTAAATATTCACCAATCTATTAGCTTTCAATTCACCACTTAATCATCTTTTATTAAAATTAATTTTGTCCCAAAATATATTGATCTTGTCCCTATTTGATTGTAAACTTGTACCCTATACACAATAGGGCAAGTTATTATGAAAAAGTCAGATGTGCTTGATTTAATCAAGTATCACTATGAAAACAAAGAAATCGAATTTAGAAATCAAACGGTTGATATTGCTCGTGATTTTGATAAATCAGGAGATTCACAACTTGCTCAGTATATTATGGGATTGATTTCTCAAACCAATCGTTTTATTCCACAAGCAGAAAGTGAAAATTCAAATCTCATTCCTGTTAAGTTAAATCTTGGTTCTTTACCTTTACCGACTATGATAATGAATGATTTAAAAGGCATTATTAATGCTATAAATCATCATATTGGTATTAATAAATTTTTATTTATTGGTTCACCTGGTACAGGGAAAACAGAAAGTGCTAAGCATGTTGCTCGATTACTCAATAGAGAATTGTTATTGGTTGATTTTAGCCATTTAATAGATAGCAAATTAGGGCAAACGGCTAAAAATATCATTATGGTTTTTAATGAAATCAATCAGTTACCATTTCTCAATAATTACGTTATTTTATTTGATGAAATCGATACTATTGCTTTAGATCGTATCAATCAAAATGATATTCGAGAAATGGGGAGAGTGACTTCTACCTTTTTAAAATCTTTAGATAATCTAAATCCAGAAGCTATTATTATTGCCACAACTAATCTTTACGATAATTTGGATAAAGCATTAGTTAGACGATTTGATGCCACGATTGATTTCGATCGTTATTCTGATGATGACAAGATTGAAGTTGCTGAAGTTATTTTAAATGATTTCTTAAAACAATTTAAAAATGCCACAAAAGATTCAAGATTATTCAAGAAAATCTTAAAAACGGCTAAGAAAATTCCAAACCCAGGGGACTTAAGAAACTTAATACGCACATCTTTGGCATTTAGCGATCCTTCTGAACCTAGTGATTATCTCAAACGGTTTTTAAGAGCAATGCACCATGGGAAAACATTAAGCATAGATAAATTAAGCCAATTAGGTTTTACAGTAAGAGAAATTGAAATTTTAACTGGCATATCAAAAAGTAGTGTTTCACGAGAATTGAATGGAGCTAAAGATGAATAATATTTTAACCTTACGGGGAAAAAGATTTACTCAAGAACCACGAAAAAATGGAATAAGCGGAGTAAAAGTCCCTGCAAATTCGCTAATTGAGCTATCTCATTTAAAAGCCATTCATCAATCATTACTTAAAGTTAGAACGTTTTGGCAAGAAATTAATCTTTTAGATGGCGTATTGCTTAGTGCTTATTACAATAAAATCATTGCTAAAAGTAATCGAATCAGTGGTTATTTAAGTTCTACAAAAGAAATACCTAATGATTCTATTGTGGGAGCTAAATTTAATGCAGATAAAGATAAGCATATTATTACCCATTATGTATCTAGAGAATTATTAGATAATACTATCGTATTATCTGAAAATGTAATTCATTTATTTAATGATACTTTTCCTAATGGTGAACTCACTGATAAAGAATTTGATGATAAACAACTATTTAATTCATTACCTTATGAAAAATATCATCTTTCAAAAACCGCTTTTAGAGCGATCTTAAGGGATTCTGTATTTATTGAGAAGTTTGATGTAGAAGAAGTTTCTCAATCGGAAATTAAAAATGCCATTGTTACTTTTTATGATGTCAATACCAATATTCGTGTTTTACTTGAAAAGGTTGGGATTGATATTTCTACAGCGAATATTTTAGATAATACGACTGTGTTGTTAGATGAAAAGTATTTAAATCTTGTCTATACTAAAATTCCTTATTTAGTGGCGATGGCGGTGGAAGATTTCTCTATGTTATCGCCGGATGATTTCAAAATCGCGGTGGAAAAAATCGAAATTCCAATTCCTTCACCTACCAATGAACCTGTTATTGGCGTGATTGATACCTTATTTGAACGAGATGTTTATTTTAGCGAATGGGTTGAATATCACGATATGATTTCTGATGATATTCCTAAAGAATCCAGAGATTATAATCACGGAACAGCGGTATCATCTTTAATTGTCGATGCTCCAAATTTAAATCGGAATTTAGATGATGGTTGTGGGCGATTTCAGGTCAGACATTTTGGTGTAGCACTCCAAAGTGGTTTTAATTCATTTACGATCATCAAACAGATTAAAGAAATTGTATCTCAAAATACGGATATTAAAGTCTGGAATTTATCTTTGGGGTCAAATGATGAAATTCGAGAAAACTTTATTTCTGCAGAAGCCGCAGTTTTAGATGAAATTCAATTTGAAAATGATGTGATTTTTATTGTGGCAGGAACTAATTCATCGACTGGTAGAAAGAAAATCGGTACCCCAGCAGATTCGTTAAATTCTATTATCGTGAATTCGGTTGATTTTGAAAATCAAGCAGCAAGTTATTCTCGCCAAGGCATTGTTTTATCTTTCTTTATGAAACCAGATGTTGCTTATTATGGCGGTGGTAATGGAAAGTTTATTAATGTGTGTGAGCCATTAGGTTTAGGGCAAGTAGCTGGAACCAGTTTTGCTGCTCCGTTGATTGCAAGAAAAATGGCTTATCTTATTCACATTATGGGATTAAGTCGTGAAGAAGCGAAAGCATTACTGATTGATTCTGCGATTGGTTGGCATCGTCAAAAATCCTTTGATAATAGAACATTAATTGGGAATGGCATTGTGCCAATCAATATTAAAGATATTTTATCAACAAGTGATGACGAAATTAAATTTATTGTCTTTGATGTGTCGGAAAAATATCATTCCTATAATTATGATTTCCCCGTCCCTATTAGCAATGGTAAACATCCTTATGTGGCAAAGGCGACAATGTGTTATTTTCCAAAATGCTCTAGAAATCAAGGGGTTGATTATACTAATACAGAACTCAATCTTGTATTTGGGCGGCTATCTAACAAAAAAGGAGAAACTATTAAAGCCATTAATAATGATGCTCAACATTTTGATGATGCTCCGGGTTATATTAGAGAAGATTCAGCAAGAAATATATTTAGAAAATGGGACAATGTGAAACATATTAGCGAAACTTTTACACCAAGGAAACAAGCTAAAACTATTTTAAATACAGACAATCCGCAATGGGGAATGAGCGTAAGAACCATTGAGCGATTGAGAAAGCGAGATGGTGAAGGTATTCGGTTTGGCGTGGTGGTTACCTTAAAGGAAATAAATGGCGTTAATCGCATTGATGATTTTATTAAACTAGCACAATTACGTGGTTGGTTAGTGAATCAATTACAAGTGGAAACGCAGGTTGAAATTTACAATAAATTGAGTGAAGAGATTGTGTTTGAATAAAGACTGGTTTACTTAATTTAGCTCAAGAATTAAGAAATATTTCTCAAGCATGTAAAATGATGGGTATGAGTCGAGATACATTTTATCGTTATCAACAAGCAGTTGAAAATGGTGGTGTTGAGGCGTTGCTTAACCAAAGCAGACGTGTTCTTAATCTTAAAAATCGAGTAGATGAAAAAATTGAATAAGCAGTTGTTCAAATTGCTCTCGATAATCCAGCCTTTGGGCAAGTTCAAGTCAGTAATGAATTGCGTAAACAAGGCGTTTTCGTTTCTGCTGGTGGCGAGTGTTTTATTTGGTTAAGACATAATGTGGCTAACTTTAAACAGCGATTAACCACTCTAGAAAAACTGGTTGCAGAGAAAGGAATTATCTTATTTGAAAGTCAGGTTGAAGCACTAGAACGCAAGAAAGAAGATGATATTACTTATGGTGAAATTGAAGTGGCTGATATGCTGAATGATAAAATCTTACCATTCTTTGTTTCGCATGGCTTGCCAATGTTACGTGTTCTCACAGATAGGGGGAGCGAATACTGTGGTAAGTGAGTCCATACCAAAATTCATGAACAGGAAGATGAGATCAACGTTTCACCGTTAAATGGTGCCTTACTTGCTTTATTTGCTTTCTTTTTATGTATTCCAGAACTTTTTTATGCAGATGGTCGGATTCAGTTATTTTCCGATGCCACCACCATTAATGGTTGGGTAATTGGTGGCAGTGGACCTGATCGTATGGGAACGGTAGGGATTTTTACGGCAATTATTATGTCTTTGTTGACGGTGAAAATTTACTGTTTTTGCGTGAAACGTAATTGGGTAATTAAGATGCCAGAAGCTGTACCTGAAGGTGTTGCTCGCTCATTCACGGCATTAATTCCAGCCTTTGCGGTAGCAGTAGTGGTATTAGTGATTAACGGTGGCTTTATCGCATTTGGTACAGATATTTTTAAAGTGATTGCCATTCCATTTGCTTTTGTTACCGACATCGCTAACAGTTGGCTAGGGTTGATGGTGATTTTCTTCTTAATTCATGCCTTATGGATTGTGGGGATTCATGGAGCCAATATTATTAGTTCCTTTTTAGTGCCAATTGTATTAAGTAATTTGCAAGCTAATGCAAACGGAGCGAATATTCCTTTTGCTGGTGAATTTTACAATAGTTTTGTGTTCCTTGGTGGATCTGGTGGTACATTGGGACTAACTTTATTTATAGCCTTTCTTGCTCGTTCACAACAATTACGGATTTTAGGCAAAGCGTCTATTGCACCAGGCATATTTAATATTAATGAGCCAATTATCTTTGGCTTACCAATCGTATATAACCCATATTTAGCTATACCATTTTTCCTTTCGCCAATGGTGACTGCGTCTATGGCATATTGGTCAATTAAATTACATTGGGTGAATCCAATAATTGCTAATGTACCTTGGCCATCTCCAGCTGGTATTGGTGCATTTATTGGTACAGCAGGTGATTGGCGTGCCGCAGCATTGGCATTATCTTGTGTTTTAGTATCTTGGTTAATTTATCTGCCGTTTGTTAAGGTGTATGACAATAAATTAGCAACAGAAGAACAGGCAGCAGAACAAGTTAGTCAGTAAACGTCATAAAAAAATACCGCACTTTTTTAACGATTTTTGATAAAAGTGCGGTATAAAATAACAACATTTTTTTATCTTTTCTCAATCATGACTTTTATATCTTCTGGCATCGCATAATAAGGGGCAGAAGTAATAAATAAGTCAATACCTAATTTAGCAAAATCCGCAACATTATTTTTATTTACCCCACCTGCTACGGATAACATCACATTAGATTTGAGTTGTTGCTTAAGCTCTAAAGCCGCTTTGACATCATCTGAACTAAATTTATCTAATTGAATAATATCAGGATTAGCCAATAACATGGCTTGACACTGGGCTAAATTATCCGCTTCAAGGGTGATTTTATTTTCAGGGGCTTGTTGGCGTAATGTTGCCACAATATCAATGTAATTCTCTGGTTCGTCCAATAAATTACGGTGATTGGTAAAGACTAAAAGGGTTTCACTGAGTCCTTGACGGTGAATATGTCCACCGCCAGCTAGCACGGCAGCAGTGGCTAATTTTCTGGTGTTAGGGATGCTTTTTCGCGTACAAGCCACCACGGCATTAGGGTTTATCGCTTTGGCATTTTGCACCATTTCTGCGGTATATTGTGCCACACCACAACTCCACTCTAATACCAGTTGTACTACTTTCCATGCTTGATGAAGTTGATCGGCTTGGGCTTCTGCTTGAATAAGTAGCGTTCCCGCTGTTACTTCATCGCCATCTTGAACAAAAGCATTAGCTTGAATATGCAGTTTGGTTAATAAACGTAATGCGACATTAATACCCGCTACCACACCTGCTTTTTTACGTGTAAATGACATACGAGCAGATTTTTTTCCAATATCTAAGCAATGTGTGGTTAAATCACCACGATAAATATCTTCAAGTAAAAAATTATCGAGTTCTTGTTCAGAAAAATAGATCATAGGGTTTCCTTGCGTATTTTGAAAATTTTTATAAAAATAAACCGCACTTTTTTCCAAAAATGCGGTTTAAATTTTGTCAATTTTTCATTATTGTGTCGCTTGAATCGCTGTTAATGCGATGGTATACACAATATCGTCCACTAACGCACCACGAGATAAGTCGTTCACGGGTTTACGCATACCTTGTAACATTGGACCAATAGATACTAAATCCGCAGAGCGTTGTACCGCTTTGTAGGTGGTGTTACCGGTGTTCAAATCAGGGAACACGAACACGGTGGCTTTACCCGCAACTGGGGAATTTGGCGCTTTAGATTTCGCCACATCTTCCATCACGGCGGCGTCATATTGTAATGGGCCATCAATGATTAAATCTGGGCGTTTTTCTTTGGCAATGCGAGTGGCTTCTTTCACTTTTTCCACATCAGCACCTGAGCCTGATGTACCTGTTGAGTAAGAAATCATTGCCACTTTCGGATCGATACCAAAGGCTTTGGCGGAATCGGCAGATTGAATCGCAATTTCGGCTAATTGTTCCGCATTTGGATCTGGGTTCACCGCACAGTCACCGTAAACCAACACTTGATCAGGGAGTAACATAAAGAAAATCGAAGAGACGATTGAGCTACCTGGTGCGGTTTTGATGATTTGCATTGGTGGGCGGATGGTGTTTGCTGTGGTGTGCACAGCACCAGATACTAAACCATCTACTTCATTAGCTTCTAACATCATGGTACCTAACACAACATTATCTTCTAACTGCTCACGAGCAGAAGTTTCTGTCATGCCTTTGGCTTTACGTAATTCTACTAAACGATCCACATAGTTATAACGCACAGTGGCTGGGTCAATAATCGTTATACCTTTGCCAAGAGTAACACCTTGGGCCTCGGCAATGCGTTCTACGTCCGCTGGGTTGGCCAGTAACACACATTCGGCGATGCCACGTTCGGCACAGATAGTTGCTGCTTTGATGGTTCGTGGTTCGTTTCCTTCAGGTAACACAATGCGTTTTTTCGCAGCTCGGGCTAATTCTGTTAATTGGAAACGGAAAGCTGGTGGAGACATGCGGCGAGCACGAGCAGAGGCACCAGCTAAATCTTGAATAAAATCATTATCAAATTGTTGGCTGGTGTATTGTTTGATATTTTCAATACGTTCTTTGTCATCCACTGGTACTTCAAGACTGAAACTTTGTAAGTTTAATGCTGTTTGCCACGTGTTACCTTCGGTACGGAAAATCGGTAAGCCGGTGGTTTCAAAGGCTCGTTGACAAAGTTTGTTAATTTGACTGTCAATTTTATAACCGCCAGTAAGCAACATACCGCCAAGTTCAATGCCGTTTGTGGTGGCAAGGGCTGCCGCAGCTAATACGTCAGGACGATCTGCAGAGGTCACTAACAAGCTGCCAGTGCGGAAATGTTCCACCATATTTTGCAGACCACGAGCACAGAAAGTGATACCACGAATACGACGAGTGGAGATTTCCCCTTCGTTGATAATGGTAGCGTTTAAATGTTTCACCAAATCAATGGCACGGGTGGCAATCAGTTCAGCTGACCAAGGAATACAGGCTAAAACTTTAATTGGACTGGTGGCGAAGAGACGGTAAACCTCACCTTCTTGGTTTTTGCTGTGTTGATAGGAATCGAAAATCTCCGTGAGATCAGGACGAGTGCGCCCGCTTTCATCCACTGGTGCATTAAATTTGTTAATAACTACACCGAGTAAGTTCGGGTTATTTTTGCCACCAAAAGAGGCAGATGAGGCTTCTACCAGTTCTTTTAATTCCGCTGGGCTGTCTGTGCCCGGGGCAGCAACTAAAATAATGTCCGCGTCCAAGGCTTTGGCTACGTAATAGTTGATGCTGTTAGCATAGGAATGTTTGCGATTGGGGACTAAACCTTCCACAATCACAATTTCATTATTGTGGCTTAGGATTTGATGTTGTTCAACGATTTTTTCCAACAATATGTTGGTTTGGTTTTGCCCAATCAGATTTTCTGCTACGCTCAACATAAAAGGTTCGGCAGTTTCTAGTCCGGTGCTAGTACGCACTATGGATGTAGTACGATCGAGTTTATCTTCCCCTGAACTTGGTTGCGAGATGGGTTTCATAAAGCCAATTTTTGCCCCTTTTTGTTCCAGGGCTTGAATTAAGCCAAGGCTAACACTGGTTAAGCCTACACCGCCACTGACGGGAATAAGAATAATGGTTCTTGACATAGTATTTCCTAATTTTTATCGCATACAAAAACAAACTGCCGATGGAGATCGGCAGTACGTTGAATTAGATACAAAGACGAGCAGTATCTCGTGCAATGACTAATTCTTCATTGGTTGGAATCACCATGGCGATCGGCGTATTATCTTTAGTGATAATACCTTCATTACCGAAACGAGCTGCTAAGTTTTTCTCAGTATCTATGTTATAACCAAATAATTTTAAGTGGTTTAAGGTGATCTCACGGACGTGAGCAGAGTTCTCGCCGATACCGCCGGTAAACACGATAGCATCTAAACGTTCACCAATTACTGCCATGTATGAACCAATGTATTTGGCTAAACGGTAGCAATAAACATCTAACGCACGTCTGGCAGGTTCTTCTTTCTCATAGTTATCTTCTGCATAACGGCAGTCGCTCGTCACTTCAGTTAAGCCTAATAAACCTGATTTTTTCACTAAGGTTTCTTCGACTTCATCCATTGACATACCTAAGTTTCTGTATAGATAGAACACGATAGCTGGATCGATATCACCAGAACGAGTTCCCATCACTAAACCTTCTAATGGCGTTAAGCCCATGGAAGTATCAATACATTCACCATGACGGACAGCAGACACAGAACCACCATTACCTAAATGGCAAGTGATAACATTCACTTTATCTTCGGCAACACCTAAACGTTTTGCTGCTTCGCGGCTAACAAAATAATGGCTAGTACCATGCGCACCATAACGGCGAATACCATGTTCTTTGTAAAGTGAGTATGGCAAGGCGTATAAGTAGGCTTCTTCAGGCATGGTAGTATGGAATGCGGTGTCAAATACCACGACATTTTTGTCTTTTAAATGTGGGAAAATGTTGAACGCTTCTTTAATACCGATTAAGTGAGCAGGGTTGTGTAATGGGGCAAATTGAATGGCGTCTTCAATACCTTTCACCACTTCATCTGTGACGATAACTGATGAAGTAAATTTCTCACCACCATGAACAATGCGGTGACCGATTGCGACAATGCTGTCTTTTAATTCTTGGGTTAATACATTTTCAACAATAAATTTTAAGGCTTCACTGTGTGCTGCACCCGCACCTAAATCTGCGTTGCCTTTCTCACCGTGAATTTTCCATTTAATACGAGCTTCTGGAAGATAGAATGCTTCGGCTAAACCTGATAATTTTTCGTCACCAGAAACAGGATCTAAGATAGCAAATTTTAAAGATGAGCTACCACAGTTTAAGATAAGAACTAATTTTGACATAAATTAACCTATATTAAGGGTTGAAGTTAGAAGATATTCAGTAAGCACTGAATAGACGTTTTTAAAGTCATAATATGTTATAGAATACACTTTTTTGGTGATAAAATAAATTATTAAGCGTAGAAAAATGTCATCTTTATCAAAAAAAGTTGAAAGTTTAAACATTTTTTATAAGGTGCGGGGTGAATTTGCTTTTTTATTGGATTTTTTCGTCTAAAAGAGAGTATTCTAGTAGGATATTTTTATTTATTATGGAGAAAAAACATGACAAGTATAAATCTCAATCTGCAAGATCTTTCTTGCCAACATTGCGTAAAAAACGTGAAACAAACCTTAGAAAAAATATCTGGAGTAGAACGTGCTGACGTGAGCCTAACACAAGCAACGGTGATTGGGGACGTTCCTGCTCAAACCTTAATTGATGCCATTGTCGAGGCGGGTTATCAAGCCCAACTTGCCGACCCAAAATAGATCTACCAACACAACAACATCATCAGCCTGATCCTGTGGTGGTAGAAAGTTGTCATGATCAGGCAAAAATCGCCCAAAATACACCGCAGTTTACCTTGTTACTGGACGGATTAAGTTGTGTGGCTTGTGTCGCTAAAGTGCAAAAAGCCTTATTAAATTTGACCGGGGTGAGTTCTGCTCAAGTCAATTTAGCCGATAATACGGCTTTAGTGACAGGGGTGGTTGAGCCACAGGATTTAGTACAGGCTGTACTGGATATTGGTTATGGGGCAGAATTAGTTGAAGATGAAAACCAGCGTCGTGTCAAACAGCAAGCTCAACAGCAACAGGAAATTCAACAACGCCGTTGGCAAGCCACGGTGGCGTTAGTGGTCGGTTTTGGTTTATTCTTTTGGGGAATCTTTGGCGGTCAAATGCAAGTGACAGCCGACAATCAACTCAATTGGATGGTGGTTGGCTTGCTAGTATTAGCGGTGATTTGGTTTACAGGTCAGCATTTCTATCAACGAGCTTGGCTTAACTTGCGTAATCAATCCACGACCATGGATACCTTAGTGGCGTTAGGAACAGGGACCGCATGGCTTTATTCTTTTATGGTAGTGCTATTTCCTGATTTTTTCCCTGAAAATACTCGTCATCTTTACTTTGAAAGCAGTGCCATGATTATTGGATTAATCAATATTGGAAAAATGCTTGAACTGAAAGCCAAACAGCAATCATCACAAGCCTTGGAACGGTTATTCGATCTTACCCCGCAAACCGCTAAAGTCGTGACGGAAAACGGTGAAATAGAATTGCCTTTAAGTCAAGTTCAAACTGCAATGCGACTACGTTTACAAACGGGCGATCGGGTTTGTGTTGATGGCGTTGTGACACAAGGTTATGGGTGGGTAGATGAAAGTATGCTCACGGGTGAACCGATTCCAGTTCAAAAAGAAAAAGGTGACAGGGTGAACGCAGGAACATTAGTGACAGATGGCACGTTGCTTTTTCAAGCAGAACAAATTGGCAATCACACCCGCTTAGCGAATATCATTAAATTAGTGCGACAAGCTCAAAGTAGCAAACCAAAAATCGGGCAATTAGCCGATAAGATTGCGAGTGTATTTGTGCCAGTGGTGATCATGATTGCATTCATTTCTGCATTGATTTGGTATGTGGTCACGCAACAGATTTCTTATGCTTTCGTGGTATTAACAACCGTACTGATTATTGCTTGCCCTTGTGCATTAGGTTTGGCAACACCGATGTCAATTATTGCTGGGATTGGACGAGCAGCAGAATTAGGCGTGTTAGTTCGTGATGCAGATGCCTTGCAAAAAGCGGCGAGTGCAGACACGATTGTGTTTGATAAAACAGGTACCTTGACACAAGGTGAGCCAACGGTGACAGCGGTTTATACCTTTGGTAGTGTTGAGCAAAAAAGTGCGGTGCAATTTGCAGCAAGTTTAGAGCAGGGAGCGAATCATCCCTTAGCCAAAGCCTTATTAGCTTACGCCCAAAATATCACATTAATTGAACCCAGCCAATTTAGCACGTTAAAAGGACTGGGAGTTAGTGGTGTCATTCATGGCAAAAAATTGTGGTTAGGCAATCGCACTTTATTACAGCAACAGAATATAGATACAGACATTGCAGAAGCCGATTTTTTGACAGAAAGCGAAAAAGGGGCAACGGTGATCTTTTTGGCGGAGCAAAATCAACTTATCGCCATATTTGCGATTCGAGATCCATTGCGAGATGACACAGTCACTGCCGTACAACATTTACAGCAACAGGGTTATCATTTAGTGATGTTGACAGGTGATCAACAAAAAACGGCACAAGCGATTGCCGATGAAATTGGTATTGAACAGGTTATTGCGGGTGTATTGCCAGAAGATAAAGCACAAGTCATTCAGCAATTACAGGCTCAAGGACGTAAAGTCGTGATGGTAGGGGACGGTATTAATGACGCACCAGCGTTAGCTCAAGCGGATGTGAGTATGGCAATGGCAAGCGGTTCGGATATTGCGATTGAAACCGCTGAACTTACTTTAATGCGACATAGTATTCACAGTGTAGCAGATGGGTTACAGCTGGCTAAAGCGACATTACGTAATATGAAACAAAATTTATTTTTTGCCTTTGTGTATAATTGTTTGGGTATTCCGTTGGCAGCCGGTGTATTCTATCCTTTGTTAGGAGCCTTATTAAACCCAATGGTGGGTGGTGCAGCCATGGCTTGTTCATCTATTACCGTAGTGACAAATGCGAATAGATTGTTAAAATTTATGCCAAAAAATTGATATTAATCAATAAATAAGTGGATTAGGCTTTTTATTTATAATGTTTTTAGGTATGATTCAAATATCAAGATAAATGCTTGATAATTCATAAAGTTCCTAAAGAAATATAATAAATAATAGCTAAACTACTTTCCTACCACCCTAAATCAGGGTGGTTTTTTTATCTATCTATAATGTGGCAATCAGAAGTTGGATAAAAAAGATCAACGAAATCGCCATTTCGGCTAACCCTACCTGTTTGGTGGAGAGTTTTTTAGTCGGCAATATAATCGCTCTGATTAATGGCATAACAAACGCTAGTGCTAATAAAATGTGTTGAAAAGGCAGAAAAATCATCACGCATACTGTATGGTAAAGAATAGAAGCAATGAAATAAACAGGGTTTTTCCGCTCACGTAAGACCGATTTGACATAGAGTGTCACGCCGATAAAAAATAGACTAGGTAATATGGCAACCCAGCAAATCCGTTGATCAAATTGGTTTTCCGCAAAATAATAGGCTGCCATGCCAGCAATCGCAAAAATAACAATCGCATTGAGATCATTTAATAAAGCACGTTCATTTTTTTGTTTTGCATAATAGATACTGACAGCACTTAATGGAATAAACAATATAGCAAAATATAAAATTCTCCAGTTATAGCAAAGTGCTGGAATGACAAAAATGAAACAGGCTACAGCGTAAATCATGGTCCATTTTTTATATAATGCGAGATTTCTTCCCTTAAACAAATTAAGAAAAGGGTAGCTCATTAAATATAACGAAAACCAAGCAAGCAGTAGAAAGACATGTAACCAAATCGGCTGAGAAAGCAACATACCATATAAAAATGGCATTAACGCCATCACAATGGCACCATGTTGATTAGAGATTAATAATTTCATGGTTAAATAATTGATTGACAAAATAAGAAATTTTCGTTTATTTTAGCCGTGCTTTATTTAAAACACAAATCAAAGGAAGTAAAAATGACAATTCAACGTTTTCACATTAGCAAGCGTTTATCAGAAGTAACCGTGTACAATGGCGTAGCCTATTTGGCGGGGCAAATTCCAGCCAATACCCCAAATCAGCCCATCTATGAGCAAACGAAAGATGTATTAGCTGAAATTGATCGTTTATTGGCGGAAGTCAATTCCGACAAAACCCGTATTTTACGTGCTGAAGTGGTGCTGGCGGATATGAATGATTATGCCGAAATGAACCGTGCTTGGGATGAGTGGGTGGCTGAAAATAATTCTCCAGCTCGAGCTTGTATTGAAGCGAAATTAGCCAATGAAAGTTGGAAAGTGGAAATAGTGATTACGGCTGCAACAAATTAGTCGTTATGAAAAACAGGTAATACGCATGATAAATTGTGTATTACCTGTTTTTATTTTCAGTTGAAAGCAGAATAAAATGCTTGCCTTTTAGGCAAAAATACGTATTATAGCCGTCTATACTTCTAAATGAAAAAATTAAGGAACATTATGTCAAGCTATTTATTTACCTCTGAAAGTGTGTCCGAAGGACACCCAGATAAAATTGCCGATCAAATTTCAGATGCGGTGTTAGATGAAATTTTAAAACAAGATCCAAAAGCGCGTGTGGCGTGTGAAACCTATGTAAAAACAGGGATGGCATTGGTCGGCGGTGAAATTACCACTTCCGCTTGGGTGGATATTGAAAACCTTACACGCCAAGTGATTTGTGAAATTGGTTACGAACATTCAGATATGGGATTTGACGGAAAATCTTGTGCAGTATTAAATGCCATTGGTAAACAATCTTCTGATATTAATCAAGGGGTTGACCGTGCGAATCCACTCGATCAAGGGGCGGGCGACCAAGGTATTATGTTTGGTTATGCCACTAACGAAACCGATGTGTTAATGCCTGCGGCGATTACTTATGCTCACCGTTTAATGGAACGCCAAGCCCAAGTGCGTAAAAATGGTACCTTAGATTGGTTGCGTCCCGATGCGAAAAGCCAAGTCACCTTGAAATATGATAACAACAAAATTATCGGTGTGGATGCGGTGGTATTGTCAACCCAACATCGTGAAGATATTGAACAAAATCAATTAATTGAAGCAGTAATGGAAGAAATTATTAAGCCTGTTTTACCCGCTCAATGGTTAAACAAAGACACCAAATATTTCATCAATCCAACAGGACGCTTTGTGATCGGCGGTCCAATGGGGGATTGCGGTTTAACAGGGCGTAAAATCATCGTGGACACCTACGGTGGTGCCGCCCGTCACGGTGGCGGTGCCTTTTCAGGTAAAGATCCGTCAAAAGTAGATCGTTCAGCCGCTTATGCTGCCCGTTATGTGGCAAAAAATATCGTGGCAGCGGGTCTTGCGGATCGTTGCGAAATCCAGCTTTCTTATGCCATTGGCGTGGCGGATCCGACATCTATTATGGTGGAAACCTTTGGCACAGGCAAAGTGAGTAATGAATTATTGGTTAATCTAGTGCGTGAATTTTTTGATTTACGCCCTTATGGATTGATTAAAATGCTTGATTTAATTCAGCCGATTTATCGCCAAACCGCCGCTTATGGACACTTCGGACGTGAGCAATTCCCGTGGGAAAAAACCGATCGGGCGGCGGAATTGAGAAAGGCAGCAGGGTTGTAATCTGATATAATTTATTGTAGAGTGGGCGAAATGCCCACTTTTTTGTTGGTGGCAAATCAGGTATCATATTGCCCTAAATTTTGTCAGGGAGACTTGACATTTAAAATAAGGGGCTAATAATGACAGACAGACAGACAGACAGACAGACAGACAGACAGACAGACAGACAGACAGACAGACAGACAGACAGACAGACAGACAGACAGACAGACAGACAGACAGACAGACGCTAGAAATTCATCTTTATCAAGCCTTACAATCTGATGATAGACTTTGGACGGATGAGAATAAAACCGAACTCAATCGCACCGCACTTTGGGAGCTGATCGACAAAGCCGATCCGAAAGTGATGGCATTATTATTAAGTGATGCCGAACTTCAACGCCATTTTTTCACGCCAATTAACGATGTTTTCGTATTCAAAAGCCAAGATTTCCGCTTCTTTTTAGATAGCCAAAAAATTGACAATTCTTATACCCGTTTTGCCAACCGTATCGGTTTAAGCATCAATCAAAAATTATTGCGAGAAAACGCAGATGTCGTGCTGGATTTTCCCTTTAAAGATTGTGTTTTATCAGGTGGACAAAGCACAGAAGAAGGCACGGACACCGTATTTCATTTAGAAAATGGTGAAATTAAACAATCTACGCAAAAACGCCAGGAAATTTTCTTTAATCAAGTACTGGCTTTTGATGAAATAGATCGTTTATTAGACCCGAAAGCCTTCGCCAATGCCAAACGGATTAATGCTAACGGTGAAACGGTGGTAACTGAATTAAACCGTAATGAAAATGGTGATATTACTGACAATTTGATTATCAAGGGCAATAATTTAATTGCCTTGCATACGTTGGCGACACAATTTAAAGGCAAGGTGAAATTGATTTATATTGACCCTCCATTTAATACGGGGAGTGATGAATTTAAATATAACGACAGATTTTTACGTTCAACTTGGCTAACATTTATGAAAAATCGTTTGGAAATAGCGAAAGAATTATTATCAGACAATGGGGCGATTTTTATTCATTGCGATTACAACGAAGATGCTTATTTGAGAGTGTTAGCTGATGAAATTTTTGGAACGGATAGTTTTATTGCAAATATTGCCGTGCGATCTTCTACACCAAGTGGAACAAAAACAGCTCATAAAGATAAAAAGATTATCAAGCAAAAAGATACAATCTTAGTTTATAAAAAAGAAAATTTAATTTTAAAACCGCAATATATGGCTAGAGAGAATTGGGATAGTCATTACAGTTTATTTTTAGATAATAAAAATGGTGAATATTGTTTTTTGAAATTATTAGATGTTTTAAATGAAAATGGTTTTCCTTATTCTAAATTAGAGCAAATAGATCCTAGAAATGAAAAAGTAAGACAATTCATTGTTAAATATAAGGATAACATTTGCCGATTAACATCGCACAAAGATAAAGAAATAGATTTAATAAGTAGAACTAAATTTAAAGATAGAATATTCATAAATGTGCTAGATAATGGCGTGGAAAGACTTTACTTTAATGGTCAAATGGTATCTCCCATTTCACAAGGATTAAAAGAAATCATTGTAGGAAAAAACTTAAAGGAATACTGGTCAATGTTAGTCTGTGATTTTTGGCAAGATATTGATTTCCAGAATACGCAAAATGAAGGTGGAGTGAGTTTTCCAACTGGTAAAAAGCCTGAAGCATTGCTATATCGAATAATTGATATGGTAACAGAGCCAAATGACATCGTCCTAGACTTCCATCTAGGATCTGGCACAACCGCCGCAGTCGCCCATAAAATGAAACGTCAATATATCGGTATTGAACAAATGGATTATATTGAAACTATTGCTCTTGATCGAATGAAAAAAGTCATCGCTGGTGAGCAAGGCGGGATTTCAAAAGCGGTAAACTGGCAAGGCGGTGGCGAGTTGGTGTATTGCGAACTAGCAAGTCTAAACGAAACAGCAAAACAACAAATCTTGGCGACAAAAAATGTTGAGAATTTAACCGCACTTTTTATGGAAATTAGTCGGCGTTATTTCTTAAAATACAATGTCAATGTGAAAGACTTTGTCAATAATATTTTACCAAGTGATGAATTTAAAGCGTTAGATTTGAATGAGCAAAAATCAATGATGCTGGCGATGTTAGATTTAAATCAGTTGTATTTATCTTATAGCGATATGACAGATGAAAACAATGGATTAAGCGAAGCAGAACAGGCATTTAGTCGTTCATTTTATGGGGAGAGTAAATAATGAAAACCCTATTGAGTGAAATTGAAAATCGTAAAACCGTATATATTGATGATGGCGATAATGAGAAATTCGCCATTCCTGAATTTATCAGTCAGAATTTAAAATATCCGTTGTTTGAATGGCAACAAAGTGCGGTGCAAAATTTTTTAATTTTTGAGCGGATCAATAAAATTTCAGCATTTCCTGAACTCAAAAATCAGCCTACGCATTTACTGTTCCAAATGGCAACGGGGGCAGGGAAAACCTTGGTTATGGCAGCTTTGATTTTATATTACTATCAAAAAGGCTATCGCCATTTTCTGTTTTTTGTGAATCAAAACAATATTGTGGATAAAACCGAAAGCAATTTTGTGGAGAGTATGCACCCGAAATATTTATTTCAACCGAAAATTATGCAAGGTGAAACGGTGATTCCTATTAAAAAAGTGGAAGCCTTTAGCCCAAATCCGCAAGGTATTGAAATTAAATTTACCACTATTCAAAAATTGTATAATGATGTGCGTATCGAAAAAGAAAACCAAACCACATTGAACGATTTGCAAAAACTGAATTTGGTTATGTTGGCAGATGAAGCTCATCATTTAAATAGTCAAACTAAAAAAGGACAGCAAGTTAATTTAACCGAAATTACAGGGAAAACCAAAGAAAGCGAAATTGAAGCGAAAGGCTGGGAATATATGGTTATCAATCAGCTATTACACAAAAATGGCAAAGATAATCAAAATATCTTATTAGAATTTACCGCCACGATTCCAGAAAATGCCGAAGTACAAGCCAAATATGCCGATAAAATCATTACCCAATTTGATTTAAAAGCTTTTATTTTGAAAAAACATACCAAAGAGATTAATTTAATTTCATCTACACTGAATAAGAAAGAGCGTATTTTACACGCCTTATTATTTGCGTGGTATCGTCATCAAGTAGCGTTGAAATATGACATTGCCAATTTTAAACCCGTGATGTTATTTCGCAGTAAAGACATTGCCAGTTCTTGGCAAGATTATGCGTTTTTTATGCAGTTAGTTAAAGATTGTTCGGCTCAAGATTTTGATTTTTTAAATCATTTACAAGACAGTTTGACACAACATAATGATGATATTTATGTGCAGGGCAAAACCCGAACCGAACAAGCCTTGCAATTTATGCAGCGAGAAAATTTATCCAGTTGGCATATTGCGGAGTGGGTGAAAAATAATTATCAAGATCGCAATGTGATTATTACCAATTCAAAAACGAATACTAAAAAGTCGGAACAAACCGATGCGGATACCGAACGATTATTAAATAATTTAGAAGCCGCCAATAATCCAGTGCGAGCGATTTTTACCGTAGATAGGCTGACCGAAGGTTGGGATGTGTTGAATTTATTTGATATTGTGCGATTGTATGAAGGGCAAAATAGTGGTGGTTCTACTAAAAAAACACCTGAAACCACCATTAAAGAAAAACAGCTGATTGGGCGTGGGGTGCGTTATTATCCCTTTGAGTTTGCAGATAAACCTAAATATCAACGTAAATTTGATAATGAACTTAATCACGAATTACGGATTTTAGAAGAATTGTTTTATTATACTTTTGATGAAAAAAGCCGTTATATTTCTGAGCTTAAAGTCGAATTGCGTAAATCAGGCTTTTTGACTGAAAATGAAAATAAAGTATTGGCAACCTTTGCGTTAAAAAGTGCGGTGAAAAATAGCCAAGTTTTGCAAAATTGGTTAATTTGGGGCAATCGAAAAATCCCCAATCCAAATGCCAAACAGCATAATGTGGAAAGTTTGCAACAAGCCAATGAAATGATTAGTTATCAAATATGCAGTCAGCAAATTACCGAAACCCATTTAGATTGGCAAACCGAGCAAGATCAGGATCTTCGGATTAATGAGCAAATGGCAACTTATGTACCAAGTCAACTTATCGCTAATATGGAAAAACATATTTTTGATAAAGCATTGCATATTAAAGGCAAGGCAGTGAATTCGTTATTTCATTTTTGCAATTTACAACAAAAATTGGGGCTAACCCGCCGCAATCAATTACAACAAGACGTGTTAGCAAATTGGAAAATCTTATGGCAAGGCAATAAAGCACCGCAAGCGGATGATAAATTGCAGGCTTGTCTTAAAGTCTTAGATCGTATGGAAACCTTGTTAGCCCAAACCGATACGCCTTTTATTGGTAGCCAAACTTTTAATCCAAAAAGTTTAGGGGATATTTTTACTCCAAAACAAAAATATGTGGAAAAAAATGCACTCAATCCACAACTGGCAGAGCAATATGATTGGTTTATGTTAGATAATTTTGCTGGAACCAGTTCTGAACAAGCCTTGATTGAGCTGATTGAGCAAAATATGGCGAATTTAACCGCACAATTTGATGTGCATTTATTACGCAATGAAGAAATTTATAAAATTTATGATTTTAACGATGGGCAAGGTTTTCAACCTGATTTTTTGTTGTTGCTCAAATCTAAGCAAAAACAACCAATTGATGGGCGGGAACAATATTTATGTTATCAAATTTTGATTGAACCGAAAGGCGAACATATTAAAGATAACGATCAATGGAAACAAGATTTTTTGTTAGCGATCACCGAAAAATATGGTAAAGCGAAACCAATAAGGGATGATTTTGCCAATTATCGGGTCATCGGCTTGCCGTTTTTTGTGCAAGCTGAACAGGAAAACTTTTATCAAGCATTGAATGAAGTGATCTAACCTTAACAATCTGCTTTTTTGTTGTATAATCTGCTTACTTTATTTTAATAAGCAGATTTTACCATGAAAAAACAAAACCTCACCATTCTCGGCTCAACAGGCTCAATCGGTACTAGTACGCTTTCTGTCATCGAACATAATCCCGAACAATATCAGGCATTTGCCCTAGTAGGTGGACGTAATGTGGATTTAATGGTTCAACAATGCGTGAAATTTCAACCGCAGTTTGCCGCCTTAGATGATGATCGTGCGGCGAAAAAATTACGAGAAAAATTAACTGCACTGGGTAGTAAAACGCAAGTATTAAGCGGACAAAAAGCGATTTGTGAATTGGCAGCTCATCCTGATGCGGATCAAGTAATGGCGGCGATTGTAGGGGCGGTAGGACTGTTACCAACGCTTTCTGCGGTGCAAGCCAGTAAAAAAGTGTTGTTAGCCAATAAAGAAAGTTTAGTCACTTGTGGACAGATTTTTATTGACGCGGTGAAAAAATCACAGGCTCGATTATTGCCCGTGGATAGTGAGCATAATGCCATTTTCCAATCTTTACCGCCCGAAGCCCAGCAAAAAATTGGTTTTTGTCCGTTGCAAGAATTGGGGGTGAGCAAAATTGTGCTGACGGGGTCTGGCGGTCCGTTCCGTTATACAGATTTAAGTGAATTTGATGGCATTACGCCTGCTCAAGCGGTGGCACACCCCAATTGGTCTATGGGTAAAAAGATCTCGGTGGATAGTGCTACCATGATGAACAAAGGGCTGGAATACATTGAAGCCCGCTGGTTGTTTAATGCCAGTGGGGATGAAATGGAAGTGATTATTCACCCGCAATCCATTATTCATTCGATGGTACGTTATATTGATGGCTCGGTGATTGCACAAATGGGTAATCCCGATATGCGTACGCCGATTGCAGAAACCATGGCATATCCAAATCGTATTGTGTCAGGTGTCGCACCGTTGGATTTTTATCAGCTTAATGGTCTAACCTTTTTAGCGCCAGATTTTAACCGCTATCCGAATTTGAAATTAGCCATAGATGCTTTTGCCGCGGGGCAATATGCCACTACAGCCATGAATGCCGCCAATGAAATTGCGGTGGAAGCTTTTTTAAATGGACAAATTAAATTCACTGATATTGCTCAAGTGAATCAGCATGTAGTAGAAAAAATTCAACCACAGAAAATTACTGAGATTGATGATGTATTAGCGGTGGATCGGGTGGCTCGGGAATTAGCACAAAAATGTATTTTACAAAAATGTAGCTAAAAAAGACCGCACTTTAGGCATAGAGAACAGGGGAATGAGTAACATGACAAATCATCAAAAAGGTCTAGTGTTTGCTCATCTTGCTGCGGTGTTGTTTGGCATGACCGGTATTTTAGGGGCGTTAATCCAAATGGATGCCAGTTTGATTACCTTTGGGCGTGCGAGTTTGGCGTTTATCAGTCTTTATCTTTATAGTCGTCTTGTGGGGATTTCATTAACGCAGCATTTATCGCCATTTTTTATGGGGCGATTACTTTTCTCTGGGGTTTTGCTGGCGATTCATTGGGTGACCTTTTTTTATGCCGTCAAAATCGGTGGCGTAGCAATGGCAACCCTTGGTTTTGCCAGTTTTCCAGCGTTTATTACCTTGATAGAACGTTTTATTTTGCGAGATAAAGTGAATAGCACGGCGTGGCTATTGGTTTTTATCGTGATGTTTGGATTATTTCTGGTTTCACCTGAATTGACATGGCAAAACACCAATAGTGTGGGACTAGTTTGGGGAATTAGTTCAGGCTTGAGCTTTGCTGGTCTGGCGGTGGTTAATCGTACCATGGGTCATCAGTTGAGTGCGATCAGTATTTCTTTTTGGCAAAATCTGATTGTAGCAATCGTCACGTTACCGACACTTTGCTTTATTTCGCTTTCCATGACGGGGAGCGATGGGGTGTATTTGCTCATTTTGGGTGTAATTTGCACCGCACTTTCCCATGTGCTGTTTGTTAGTAGCGTAAAATATATTCCTGCCCGAACCACGGGATTAATTATTTCCTTAGAACCGGTTTATGCCATTGTGGTGGCATGGTGGCTGTTTAATGAACAACCTACCTTAAAAATGATCATAGGGGGTATCTTAATTATTGGTGCCGCCATTTATCCGCATGAAAAATCGACACATTCGGAAAAATAATATGATGATAAAATGGCATAATTCGCCTAGATATGCTATATTCACGCCCAAATTTTCAATTCACATCTGTGATTTAGGATTAAATGAAAGAATTAGATCCGAATAATATTCCGAAGCATGTTGCTATTATTATGGATGGCAATGGGCGCTGGGCGAAAAACCAAGGTAAAATGCGGGTATTTGGACATACTAATGGGGTGCAAGCCGTGCGTCGTTCGGTGTCTTATGCGCGTCAAATTGGTGTGCAATCCTTGACCATGTATGCCTTTAGTCGTGAAAACTGGAATCGTCCCGAGCAAGAAGTTTCAGCTCTGATGACGTTATTTATGCAAGCCTTGGATACAGAAGTGAAGAAATTACATAAGAATAATATTCGCTTGAAAATTATCGGAGATACATCTAAGTTTAGTGAAAAGTTACAGCAGAAAATCACAAAAGCAGAAAAATTAACCGAAAATAACACCGCACTTTGTGTCAATATTGCTGCCAATTATGGAGGCTGTTGGGATATTGTGCAAGCGACACAACAGATTGCGTTGCAAGTGAAAAACGGTGAATTAGCGCTTGAGCAGATCAACGAAGCCCTTTTTCAGCAAAAATTAGTCACTGGACAGCAGCCACCGGTAGATTTACTTATTCGCACCAGTGGTGAGCAACGTATCAGTAATTTTTTATTATGGCAAATAGCCTATGCAGAATTATTTTTTTCGCCAGTGCTGTGGCCAGATTTTGATGAACAAGAATTTAATCAGGCCATTTGGACCTATCAACAACGAGAACGCCGTTTTGGTGGATCTTAAAGAAGGAAACACAGGTGCTTAAACAACGTATCTTATCCGCCATTGTGATGATTGCCATTGTCTGTGCAGCATTATTTTTATTCTCGCCATTCTATTTTACTTTGGCGTTGGGTCTGATTGTCACCGCAGCGGTGTGGGAATGGACACAATTTCCACGGCTAAAAATTGTTTGGCGTTTTGTGGTGACATCCATTTCCTTGGCAGTCTTATTCGTTTGGATTTTTAGTCAAGCGAATTATTTAAATGCGGGTCGTGTATTTGCCGATTATGCTGAACCTTTATTGTTAGTTTCAGTGATTTGGTGGGGAGTGGCATTAGGGTTAGTGGTGACTTATCCGAAATCTGCCAATATTTGGGGTAATTCTTTAATTTTACACATTATTTTTGCCGTGTTAACCTTGCTGCCGTTCTTAATTGCCGTGGCGGCATTACGTTTAGAAAATTACAATATAGACAGCTTGCATGGTATTCAATTATTGCTTTACGTGTTTGTGTTAGTGTGGGCGGCAGATAGCGGTGCATATTTTGCGGGGCGTAAATTCGGTAAACATAAATTAGCGCCGAAAGTATCACCGGGGAAAACTTGGCAAGGAGTGATGGGTGGTGTCATTACTGCTGGTGTGTTGGCGGAATTATTTATCTATTTGGCGGGCGATAATTTTTTTATGCACGGAAATCCGCTAAATTTAACCGCACTTTCCATTGCGACTGTGGTGGTTTCTGTGTTAGGCGATTTAACCGAAAGTATGTTTAAACGTCAAAGTGGCATTAAAGACAGCAGTAATTTGATTCCGGGGCATGGCGGTATTTTGGATCGTATTGATAGTTTAACTGCTGCCATCCCGTTTTTTGCTTATTTCTACTTTTTCTGGCTATAACAGGTGGTATTAATGTCATTTTTATGGTCGTTAGTTTCGTTTATTATCGTGATTGGTGTACTGGTATCCGTACATGAATATGGACATTTCTGGGCAGCCAGAAAGTGCGGTATAAAAGTTCATCGTTTTTCCATTGGGTTTGGCAAGGTATTGTGGTCGAGAAAAGATAAACATGATACAGAATTTGCTGTTTCGTTGATCCCTTTGGGAGGCTATGTAAAAATGCTAGACGAACGTAATGAGGACGTACCGGAACAGTTAAAATCTCAGTCGTTTAATAGTAAAACCGTGTTACAACGCATGTTCGTGATTGTCGCCGGACCGTTGGCAAATTTTATTTTTGCTATTTTGGCGTATTGGATTGTGTTTGCGGTGGGGATCCCGAGTATTAAACCGGTGATTGATAGCATCAAACCGAATACACTTGCTGCACAAGCTCAACTTTCTCCAAATAGCCAAATTTTGGCGGTGGATGGCACCGCGACGCCCGATTGGGAAACCATTAATATGTTGTTGGCCACCAAGCTAGGCAATGATCAAGTCACGTTAACCGTTACACCTTTCGGCGAAGATCGTCCACAACAAAAAATCTTAAATATCCAAGGTTGGACATTTGAGCCGGATAAACAAACTGCCTTTGGTGCGTTAGGCATTCAGCCGGTGGGCAATAAAGTCGAAATGAAAATTGCTCAAATTGTGGAAGATTCCCCCGCACAACAAGCTGGTTTACTGGTGGGTGATGAGATTTATACTGCTCAGGGTGAAGTATTTGCGTGGCAAGATTTTGTAAAACAGGTACAACAGGGCAATCCGCTAGATTTGCAAATTCATCGCGAAGGTCGGATCTTGAATTTGACTTTAATTCCCACATTACAGGATAAACGTTATGTGGTTGGGATTGCACCAACGATTTATCCTCTTAATGAGCAGTATCGTACAGAATTAAAATATGATATGCTTGATGCTTTGTGGAAAGGCATTGAAAAAACTACGCAACTTTCTTGGTTAACCCTTAAAGTCATTGGTAAATTATTGACCGGAGATTTATCCCTAAATAATTTAAGTGGTCCGATTTCCATTGCGCAAGGCGCGGGAATATCTTCACAAATTGGGTGGATATATTATCTCGGTTTTATGGCATTAATTAGTGTTAACTTAGGTATGATGAATTTATTTCCGTTGCCCGTACTTGATGGCGGACATTTAGTGTTTTTAGCTGCGGAAGGGATCAACGGCAAACCCATATCAGATAAGGTGCAAAATATGTGTTATCGCATTGGCGCGACCTTGTTATTAATGCTGACGGCGTTTGCGTTATTTAATGATTTTTTACGTTTATAGCGAGAACGTTTTAAAATTTTAGCAGTCTTTATAGAGTGTTAGGGTTAATATCCCATTGATAAATGAACGTTTAAAATTCCTTTTGATTGACATTCTGGGCGTTTTATTGCGGTTACTTTAATTTAATAAGGTCATTGTAAAATGAAAAAACTTTTAATAGCTAGTTTATTATTCGGTTCGACGAGCGTCTATGCTGCACCTTTTGTGGTACAAGATATTCGTGTAGAAGGTGTGCAAGCAGGTTCAGAAATGAATGTATTAGCTGGTTTGCCTGTGCAAGTAGGTAAACGTGCGACAGATAATGATATTGCAAATGTGGTCAGAACTCTTTATTCACGTGGTTACGATAATGTGCGAGCGGGTAGGGATGGGGATACGCTGGTTATCTCTGTGACACAACAACCGATTATTACTGAAGTGACATTTGATGGTAATAGTTCTATTCCAAATGAAGCCTTAAAATCGAATTTAGAATCAAATGGTTTTAGATCAGGCGAAGTGTTAAACCGTGAAAAATTAGAAGGTTTTCGCCAAAGTTTGGTGGAACATTATGCCAGTACTGGTCGTTATAATGCGAAAGTAGAAACCATCGTCAATACATTGCCGAATAATCGTGCTGAAGTGAAATTGCAAATTAAAGAAAATGATGTTGCGCTATTAAAGGAAATTAGTTTTGAGGGTAATAACCATATTTCAAGTAGCAAATTGCAAGAACAAATGGAATTACAACCAGACGCATGGTGGAAGTTCTTTGGTAATAAATTTGCTTCTGATCAATTTAGTAAAGATTTAAATGCTATCCAAGATTATTATGGTGAAAATGGTTATGCTAAAGCAAGAGTTACCGATACTGATGTGCAGTTAAGTGATGACAAAAATGAAGCCCGAGTAAAAATCGTGGTGGATGAAGGTGATGTTTATACTGTTAATAGTGCCAGAATTATCGGTGATGTGGGGGGGATGCAAGAACAGCTTGCTCCACTGTTAAAAGAAATTCAGTTAAATAAAAATTTTCAGCGTAGTGAAGTTAAAAATGTTGAAAGTAATATAAAAGCAAAATTAGCTGAACAAGGATATGCTAATGCTCAGGTGAATATTCATCCTGAATTTGATGAAGACAACAAAAGTATTGCGTTAACCTATATTGTGGAAGCGGGTCGTCGTTATTCTGTGCGTCAAATTCGTTTTGAAGGCAATACGGTGAGTGCCGATAGAACATTGCGTCAAGAAATGCGTCAACAAGAAGGTACATGGTTATCTTCCCAATTAGTTGAATTAGGTAAATTACGTTTAGATCGTACTGGTTTCTTTGAAACGGTTGAACAACGTACTGAAAATGTGCCGGGTACAGATGATGAATTAGATGTTATCTATACTGTGAAAGAGCGTAATACGGGGAGTATCAACTTTGGTATCGGTTATGGTACGGAGAGTGGTTTTAGTTATCAAGCCAGTATAAAACAAGATAACTTCTTAGGTATGGGATCATCTGTTAGTTTAGGTGGTCGTAAAGATGACTATACGACTAGCGTTAATTTAGGTTATACGGAGCCGTATTTTACCAAAGATGGTGTGAGTCTTGGTGGTAATGTGTATTATGAAAAATACGATAACTCGGATGATGATACTGTAGCAAGTTATGCCCGTACTACTTATGGGACGGATTTAACCCTAGGTTTTCCAGTGAATGAAAATAATTCCTACTATTTAGGTGTAGGTTATGCTTATAACAAATTGAAGAAAGTGATGCCTGAATATTCTCGTAAAAAATATATGGATTCAATGAATTATGATGGATCTTCATTTAAATCTCATGATTTTACCTTTAAAGCAGGCTGGAATTATAACAGTTTAGACCGCGGTTATTTCCCAACCAAAGGGGTGAAAGCGGGTTTGGGGGGAACCGTCACTATTCCGGGCTCGGATAATAAATATTATACCTTAAGCGCGGATGCACAGGGTTATTACCCATTAGATCGTAACCGTCTGTGGGTGCTTTCAGCTAAAGCTGGTGCATCTTATGCTAATGGATTTGGTGGAAAAGTATTACCGTTCTATCGTAATTATTCCGCTGGTGGCATAGGTTCGTTACGTGGTTTTGCTTCTGGAGCAGTCGGTCCAAATGCGATTTATATAAGATCAGATGCAAGTGGAAATACGACGTATCATTCTGATGATGATATTATCGGTGGTAATGCTATGGTATTATCTAGCGTAGAATTAATTATACCGACCCCATTTGTGGCAGATAAAAATCAGAACTCGGTACGGACTTCAGTATTCTTTGATGCAGCGAGTGTATGGAATACTAAATGGAGTGCCGCTGATAAAGCGAAATTCCCAACTTTACCAGATTACAGCGACCCAAGTCGTATTCGTACATCCGTTGGTATTGGATTTCAGTGGCAATCACCGATTGGACCCTTGGTATTCTCTTATGCGAAACCACTTAAGAAATATGATCATGATGATCTCGAACAATTCCAATTTAGCATTGGTGGGACATTCTAATTTATTTAGATTGAACTAATATTTATTCATAGCGTCTAATATTTATTAGTGCTGAGTAGCCATGATAAATCATCATATTTAGTACACTAACAAAAATAATAATTTAAAAGGAAATTTATACAAATGAAAAAAATTGTAAAAGCCACCGCACTTTCTTTAGCCTTAGCTTTCGTATCATCTGCTGCTATGGCGGCTGAGAATATTGCATTTATTAATGCCGCCTATTTATTCGAACATCACCCGGATCGTGATGCAATTGCCCAAAAATTAGATTCAGGTTTTAAAAAACAAGCTGATGAACTTGCAGCAAGTAAGAAATCTATTGATGGCAAGATTGAGAAATTGCAAAAAGAAGCAAAAGATTTACGCAGTGCCGATATTAAAAAACGTGAAGATGAAATCAATAAATTGATGAAAGAACACGATGCTAAAGTACAAAAATACCAACAAGAAGCACAGAAATTGGAAAATGCAGAACGTACTAAAATATTAGAGTCAATTCAAGAAGCCACTAACAATTTGGCAAAAGAAAAAGGTTATACCTATGTTCTTGATGCAAATTCAGTCGTATTTGCTGTGGATGGCAAAGATATTAGTGATGATGTGTTAAAAGCGATTGGTGGTAAAGTCCCGGCGGAACAACCAAAAGCAGAGACCAAAGATACTGAAAAACCAGCAGCAAAATAATCTTTTAAAAGGTTAAATTAATTATGCGTTCTTATACATTAAAAGAATTAGCAGAACATATCGGCGGTGTCATGCGTGGCAACGCCGATGTTTTTGTGACATCCATCGCTCCTTTAGATAAAGCCAGTAGAGAACATTTAACGTTTATTTCTAATGTAAAATATCGTCCTTATCTATCCCTTTCACAAGCCGGTATTCTGGTGGTATCAGAGGCAGATGTCGAATTCTGTGCCGATAATACAAACTTAATTATTGTGAAAAACCCTTATGTAGCTTATGCGTTATTAGCCCAATATATGGATAGCACACCAAAAGCGGCGAATGATATTGCGCCAAGTGCGGTAATTTCAAGCACGGTTTCTTTAGGGAAAAATGTCAGTGTTGGTGCCAATGCAGTGATTGAAGACGGAGCCGTGATTGGTGACAATGCGGTGATTGGTGCCGGTTGCTTTATTGGTAAACAAGCACAAATTGGCGCGAATACGCAATTGTGGGCGAATGTGGTGATTTATCACAATGTGCAAATTGGTGAGCATTGTCTTATTCAATCTGGTGCGATAATTGGTGGCGATGGTTTCGGTTATGCCAATGAACGTGGGCGTTGGATTAAAATTCCACAAACTGGCACCGTGGTCATTGGTAATTATGTTGAAATTGGTGCTTGTACCTGTATTGACCGTGGTGCATTAGATAATACGGTGATTGAAGATAATGTGATTATTGATAATCTTTGCCAAATTGCGCATAACGTACATATTGGTACGGGTACTGCGGTGGCTGGAGGTGTCATTATGGCAGGCAGCCTAAAAGTGGGTCGTTATTGCCAAATTGGCGGAGCGAGTGTCATCAATGGTCATATGGAAATTTGTGATCAAGCTGTTGTGACGGGGATGGGAATGGTAATGCGACCGATTACCGAACCGGGCATTTATTCTTCTGGTATACCGTTACAACCAAACAAAGAATGGCGTAAAACCGCTGCTTTGACCATGGATATTGATAAGATGAATAAGCGTCTTAAAGCCTTGGAAAAAAAATTAGCCGATTGATTTTCTAAAAGCAAGACCAGCGTGATGATGTTACCTATCTATTTTCTCTGGTTTTATTATATTTCCTCCTATTTATTTCTAGCCACCTCATGGCGTTATTATGTTTAACCCCGTACATCAAGTGCGGGGGAAACTACTTTTATTATTGTTTTACTACAATCTATCATCTAATTCATGTATAATTAATCTTAAAAGTAAACGACATTAAAGGTAATTATTGTGACAACAGAAACAAGACCATCTCGTATTATTGAAGTCAAAGAAATTATGACATTATTGCCACACCGTTATCCATTCTTATTGGTTGATCGCGTTTTAGATTTTGAAGAAGGCGTGTGGTTGAAAGCCATCAAAAATATTAGCGCTAATGAACCCTGTTTTACCGGTCATTTTCCACAAGAACCTATTTTACCGGGAGTATTAATTCTTGAAGCTCTCGCTCAATCTATGGGAATTCTTGCATTTAAAACACATGAATTACAAGGTGGAGAATTATTTTATTTTACGGGGATTGATGATGCTCGTTTTAGACGTCCTGTGTTACCGGGAGATCAATTAGAATTATATGTCGAAGTAATCAAACAACGTCGGGGTGTAACTTCCTTTACTGGCATTGCTAAAGTCGCGGGTGAAGTGGCATGTGAAGCAAAATTAATGTGTGCTAGACGCTAATAATTAAACATAAAGGAGCATTTATGATCCACTCAGGTGCGAAGATTCATCCTTCTGCTATTATTGAAGATGGAGCAAAAATTGGTGAAAATGTGGTGATCGGTCCATTTTGTGTGATTGGTTCACAAGTTCAAATTGGTAAAGGAACGGTATTACATTCTCATGTGGTTATCAATGGTGTCACGACGATTGGCGAAGATAACCAGATTTTCCACGGCGCGACCATTGGTGAGATTAATCAAGATTTAAAATACAATGGCGAACCGACAAAAACCATTATTGGCAATCGTAATCGTATTCGTGAAAACGTAACTATTCATCGTGGTACCGTGCAAGGTGGTGGGGTAACTCGAGTCGGTGATGATAATTTATTTATGATCAATGCGCATATCGCCCATGATTGTCAAATTAAAAATCGTTGTATATTAGCGAATAATGCGACATTAGCGGGGCATGTTGAACTAGATGATTTTGTGATTGTGGGCGGTATGTCTGCTATTCATCAATTTGTGATTGTTGGGGCTCACGTGATGTTAGGTGGCGGTTCCATGGTCAGTCAAGATGTACCTCCTTATGTCATGGCACAAGGCAATCATGCTCGACCATTTGGGGTGAATATTGAAGGGCTTAAACGTCGTGGCTTTGATAAAACGACCTTACATGCGATTCGTAATGTGTATAAGTTAATTTATCGTAGTGACAAAACTCTTGAACAAGTGATGCCTGAGATTGAACATTACGCTAAGACAGAAGCCGCTATTAGTTTCTTTCTTGCCTTTTTTAAACGTTCTACTCGTGGCATTATTCGTTAAAAATTCTGTTCATTTACACCGCGCTTCACTCTATTTTGCACTTCTACGAAAAAGTGCGGTGAATTTTATGGATATTTCTTATGACACAAACTCAATCAGCTCTTAATCTTTCTCATTCCTTAAACTCTCCAACAATTGCCATGGTAGCAGGTGAAGTCTCGGGGGATATTCTTGGTGCTGGTTTAATTCGATCCTTAAAAAGTCATTATCCACAAGCTAAATTTATCGGTATTGCGGGCAAAAATATGCTTGCCGAAGGTTGTGAAAGCCTGATTGATATAGAAGAAATTGCGGTGATGGGGTTAGCCGAGATTTTAAAACATCTGCCAAGATTATTGAAAATTCGCAAAAATACGGTGCAAACTTTGTTAGCCCAACAGCCTGATATTTTTATTGGTATTGATTCTCCTGAATTTAATTTATATGTGGAGCAAAAACTCAAAAATCAGGGGATTAAAACCATTCATTATGTTAGCCCATCGGTATGGGCATGGCGACAAAAACGCATTTATAAAATTGCCCGAGCGACCGATCTTGTGTTAGCCTTTTTGCCCTTTGAAAAAGCCTTTTATGATCATTTTAATGTGCCTTGCCGTTTTATCGGACATACTATGGCAGATGCGATTCCATTAAAGCCAAATCGGATAGAAGTATGTCAACAACTTGATCTTGATCCAAGCCAACGTTATATGGCGATTTTAGCCGGTAGTCGTGGTGCGGAAGTGGAATTTCTGACGGAGCCATTCTTAAAAGCCGCCGTATTATTAAAACAACAATACCCCGATTTACACTTTTTAGTCCCCTTGGTGAATGAAAAACGTCGTGAGCAATTTCAACGAATCAAGGCTCAAATTGCGCCTGATTTAAATCTTATTATGTTAGATGGAAAAGCTCGCCAAGCGATGATCGTAGCTCAAGCCACATTATTAGCATCAGGCACGGCAGCTTTAGAATGTATGCTATGTAAATCACCGATGGTGGTTGGTTATCGAATGAAATCGCTCACCTACTTTTTAGCCAAACGGTTGGTGAAAACCCCTTATATTTCCTTGCCGAATTTGTTAGCAAATGAAATGTTAGTACCTGAAATGATACAGCAAGATTGTACCCCTGAAAAATTAGCCGAGAAACTTGCTGTTTATTTCGAACAAAGTGAAAGTGCGGTGCAATATCGTCAAGTTTTAATTCAACGTTTTACCGAATTGCATAAATTGATTCAATGTGATGCCGATAGCCAAGCAGCACAGGCGGTGATGGATGTGTTAGAAAGGAAATAATTATGGCAGATTTCGAATATCCACAAGGTATAGAATTAATTGCTGGTGTAGATGAAGTCGGGCGTGGACCTTTAGTGGGGGCGGTGGTGACAGCTGCGGTGATTTTAGATCCTAATCACCCTATTGAAGGATTGGCTGATAGTAAAAAACTCAGTGAGAAAAAACGTTTATTATTAGCCGAAGAAATAAAACAAAAAGCCTTAGCTTGGGCGTTAGGTCGTGCGGAATCGGAAGAAATTGACCAACTGAATATTTTGCATGCTACGATGTTAGCCATGCAACGTGCAGTAAAATCGCTGAAAATTCAACCGCACTTTGTATTAGTGGATGGCAATCGTATTCCTGACTTGCCTATGCCAGCTCAAGCAGTGATAAAAGGCGATAGCAAAGTCGCTGAAATTAGTGCTGCATCTATTTTGGCGAAAGTTGCTCGCGATCAAGAAATGGTTGAACTCGATCAACAATTTCCACAATATGAATTTGCCAAACATAAAGGCTATCCAACTAAGGTACATTTAGCAAGATTAGCAGAATTTGGCGTGTTGCCACAACATCGCCGTAGTTTTGCGCCTGTACGGCAAATAATCCTAAATAATACGCCTTGATTTAAGGAAAATAGTGATGAATGCAGACTTACTTAATTTTCTACAAATCCCCTTGACTACCGTTATTATTTTATTAGTTGGGGCAATTTTTTTATTTATCCAAAATAAATTGCGTATGGACACGGTGGCGCTATTGGTGATGTTGGGATTTTGTTTAAGTGGTATTTTGAGTGTTGATGAAGTATTTGCGGGCTTTAGTGATCCGAACATTATTTTGATTGCCTTGCTTTTTATTGTGGCAGAAGGGTTGGTGCGTACTGGGGTGGCTTATCAAGTGAGCGAATGGTTGATGAAAGCAGCCAGAAATAGTGAAACCAAAGTACTAGTGTTATTAATGTTATCGGTTGCCAGTTTAGGGGCATTTATGAGTTCCACAGGTATTGTGGCGATTTTTATTCCTGTGGTGCTAGTGATTTGCCAACAAATGAATATTTCACCAAAACGTCTGATGATGCCGTTAAGTATGGCTGGCTTAATTAGTGGTATGATGACTTTAATTGCAACAGCACCAAATTTGGTCGTGAATGCTGAATTAATGCGAACGCAGGCGGGACGTTTTAGCTTTTTTTCTTTTACGCCTATAGGCTTAATCGTTCTTGTATTGGGTGTGTTTTATATGTTAGTTGCTCGCCGTTGGCTTGCAACTGCGGAACAAGATAGTCAGGAAGCGATCAGTCGCTATTCCATTAGTGATCTGATTGAAAGTTATCATTTGCACGATCGAATTAAGCGTTTCGCTGTGCTAGAAGGATCAGATTTTATTGGTAAAAGTGTAGAAGAATTGCATTTGCGTTCTAATTATGGGTTAAATATTTTGGCAATTGAACGCTGGAAACGTTTTAGACCAATATTTATGGCAGCTTCTTTAGGTAAAGAAGAAGTGCGAATAAAAGATTTATTGATGATTGATATTAGCAATCCTGAATTAGATTTAGCCGAGTTCTGTCGCGAACATCATTTAGAACAGGCGGCAATTCGTAATAATAACTTTAACGAGCAAGCAAAATCCGTGGGGATGGCTGAAATTACACCGATTCCTGACGGCAGTGCAGAAGGCAAAAGTGCGGTGCAATTACGTTTTAGATCTTATTATGGCTTGAATATTATTGGGATTAAACGTAATGGCGAGCTACTACAAGGAAATTTGGTGGAAGAACCGCTAAAAGTTGGGGATTTATTGTTGGTGATTGGACAATGGAAATTATTACAACAACTGCGTGATAAAACCAAATCTTTCTTTTTATTGAGTTATCCGAGTGAAATTGATAAAGCAGTGCCAGCAGCAAGTCAGGCATGGCATGCTATCTTTTCGATTGCTGTCATGGTATTGTTAATGGTAACAGGTATCGTGCCGAACGTCATTGCGGCTTTAATTGCCTGTTTAATGTTAGGCAAGTTTCGTTGTGTAGATGCTAAAAGCGCTTATGCCAGTATTCATTGGTCAAGTCTGATTTTAATTGTGGGTATGATGCCCTTTTCCATTGCTTTACAAAAAACCGGTGGGGTAGATTTAGTGGTAGATTTTATGATTAATACTGTGGGGACAATGGGGAAACATTGGATCTTAATCAGCTTGTTTATGCTTTGTGCTGTAGTTGGGTTATTTATATCCAATACTGCCACGGCTATTTTAGTGGCACCGATAGCCATTAGCATGGCGCAACAATTACATTTATCCCCGATGCCCTTTGCGATGACAGTGGCGATTGCCTCTTCTGCTGCCTTTATGACCCCAATTTCTTCACCGGTGAATACCATGGTGTTAGGACCGGGGGGATATAAATTTGCTGATTTTATGAAAATCGGTGTGCCATTTACCATTTTAGTGATGTTAGTGACCATATTTTGTATTCCCATATTCTTTCCATTTTAAAAATAAGGAAAAAAATGACTGCAGTTAATAAAAAAATGCTAAAAATAGGCTTGGTTTCTGTTTCAGACCGAGCTTCGCAAGGGGTATATCAAGATCAAGGTATTCCTGAATTAACCGCTTGGTTAGAAACTGCCTTAGTGGATCCATTTCTGGTTGATACCCGTTTAATTCCTGATGAACAAGCGATTATTGAGCAAACGCTTATTGAGTTGGTCGATCAACAACAATGTCATTTAGTTTTAACCACCGGTGGAACAGGACCAGCAAAAAGGGATGTGACACCTGATGCGACTTTAGCTATTGCGGATCGTGAAATGCCGGGATTCGGTGAGCAAATGCGTCAAGTCAGTTTACATTTTGTGCCGACTGCGATTCTTTCTCGTCAAGTAGGCGTGATTCGCAACAACAGCTTAATTTTAAATTTACCCGGGCAACCGAAAGCGATTAAAGAAACCTTAGAAGGGGTAAAAGATGAAAATGGTAAGGTGTTGGTTAAAGGAATTTTTTCTGCCGTGCCTTATTGTTTACAACTGATTGATGGTATTTATATTGATACAAAACCCGAAGTGATTGAAAGTTTTCGCCCAAAATCGGCGAGAAAATAGGAGTTAAAGATGAAAAAGATTGAAGCAATTATTAAACCATTTAAATTAGATGATGTACGTGAATCCCTTTCTGATCTTGGTATAACTGGCATGACTGTCACCGAAGTACGAGGCTTTGGGCGTCAAAAAGGGCATACGGAATTATATCGTGGGGCGGAATATTCCATTGATTTTTTACCCAAAGTAAAATTGGAAATTGTGGTACCCGATGACATTGTTGAACAATGTATTGAGGCTATCGTAGATACGGCACAAACGGGTAAAATTGGAGATGGCAAAATTTTTGTTTATGATGTGGCACGCGTTATTCGTATTCGAACAGGTGAAGAAAATGAAGAGGCGATTTAACTAATCAAATACGGTGTATTTTATGATAAAAAACAATCCATTAAATCAATTTATATTTGTTTCAGCGGCGTTGGTGATTATTTTTGCTGGGATCAAAGTGTCTTCGGTGATAGTCGTTCCTTTTTTGCTCTCTTTATTTATAGCGATAGTCTGTTCACCAATTATTAAGTTTATGACAAACAGAAATATACCACACTGGTTAGCTATTGCCTTACTTTTCTTATTAATTCTACTTATATTTTTCTTCTTGGTGGGATTGATTAATGGTTCGGTACAAGAGTTTACTAAATCAATGCCACAGTATCGTGAATTAATGACGGAGCGAATTAATGATTTACTGTCATTTACTCGAAAATGGAATATCCCTTTTTCAATGCGACCAGATGCAGTTGTAAAATATTTTGATCCAAGTTCTGTAATGAATTTTGCTAGTGGTTTATTAATGAATTTCTCTAATGTGGTCTCAAATGTATTTATCTTAATTCTTGTGGTAATTTTTATGCTTTTGGAAGCACCAACGGCTAAACGAAAATTTGCTATTGTCTTTAATAAGCAGCAAGAAGATGAAAATCATATAGAACGTGTGCTGAAGAGTATTATTGGTTATCTTGGGGTAAAAACAATAATGAGTTTACTTACTGGTATCTCAATATGGGCATTACTGACTTTTGTAGGCGTTCAATATGCAATTCTTTGGGCAACCTTGAGCTTTTTGTTTAATTATATTCCGAGTATCGGTTCAATTATTGCCGCTGTACCAATTGTTTTGCAGGCATTCTTACTGAACGGGTTTACTACGGGATTTATTGTGACTATTAGCGTCATTATTATTAATGTATCAATCGGCAATGTGATTGAACCGAGAATAATGGGTAAAAAATTAGGACTTTCTACTTTGGTGGTGTTTCTTTCTCTTTTATTTTGGGGATGGTTACTGGGAACGGTAGGAATGTTGCTATCTGTCCCTTTAACGATGGCATTGAAAATTGCGTTGGAATCTAGCCCGAGAACAGAACGTTATGCTATTTTATTAAGTGATCGTTTACCGCAAAAATCAGAATTACCGGGTTCTTAATTCTATTTAGTTATAAAATAGAACAAATAACTATTTTTTTATTATTATATATTGTGTTAAAAATAGCATCAACAACAAACACTATTCTTTCAAGGAGAAAACAATGACAATTTTTGCAGATAATTCCTATTCTATTGGTAACACCCCATTAGTGCGTTTAAATCATTTTGGTAACGGCAATATTGTGGTGAAAGTAGAAGGTCGTAACCCAAGTTTCAGCGTAAAATGCCGTATTGGTGCCAACATGGTATGGCAAGCAGAAAAAGACGGTATCTTAACTAAAGATAAGGAAATTGTAGATGCGACCAGTGGTAACACGGGGATTGCGTTAGCATTTGTGGCAGCAGCGCGCGGTTATAAAATTACCTTAACTATGCCTGAAACCATGAGTACAGAACGTAAACGTTTATTGCGTGGTTTAGGTGTGAATTTGGTGCTAACCGAAGGCGCAAAAGGTATGAAAGGGGCGATTGCGAAAGCAGATGAAATCGTAGCAAGTGATCCGAATCGTTATGTTATCTTAAAACAATTTGAAAACCCTGCTAACCCAGCTATTCACCAACAAACCACAGGACCTGAAATTTGGAATGGTACGGAAGGCAAGGTGGATGTGGTCGTTGCTGGCGTAGGAACTGGTGGTACCATTACAGGAATTAGCCGTTATATCAAACTAGATCAAGGTAAGGCTATTACTTCTGTTGCGGTTGAACCAGCAGAAAGCCCAGTCATCACTCAAACCTTAAATGGTGAAGAAGTGAAACCGGGTCCACATAAGATTCAAGGTATTGGCGCTGGATTTATTCCAAAAAATTTAGATTTGTCTTTAGTTGATCGAGTTGAACGAGTAGATAGCGAAACCGCTATTGCAACCGCTCGTCGTTTAATGGCAGAAGAAGGTATTTTAGCTGGAATTTCATCCGGTGCTGCGCTTGCTGCTGCAGATCGTATTGCAAAATTACCTGAATTTGCTGATAAATTGATTGTGGTTATTTTACCATCTGCTTCAGAACGTTATTTAAGTACTGCTTTATTTGAAGGTGTAGAAGCGTAATTTTGAAATCCCCTAAATAAAAATAATAAAAGTAGATAGTATTGACCAACTCAGATGAGTTGGTCTTTTTTATAGAGTATTTAGGTAAGTTAGTATGATTACTTTTGTAATAAGATTTCCTCTCTTTTTTAGTTATATAGTTTAATATTTCGAGTAAGTGAGACTTGAATCCAATTGTTAACTAAAAAATATAATAAATTCAAATTAGTTTTATTTAATGGATGGAGGCGTGTCCCGGAGTCGAACCGAGCTACATGGATTTGCAATCCAGTGCATAACCGCTTTGCTAACACGCCACAATTTGAAATCTGTTTTAGATATAAAAAAACACCTTACGGTGCCATTTTATTATTGTTAACTTAGTTTTAAATGGTGCCCGAGGCCAGACTTGAACTGGCACGCCTCGAAAGGCGAGGGATTTTAAATCCCTTGCGTCTACCGATTCCGCCACTCGGGCTAAACGCATTTCCTAACTGATTAGGTTAAGTTGGAGCGGGAAACGAGGCTCGAACTCGCGACCCCGACCTTGGCAAGGTCGTGCTCTACCAACTGAGCTATTCCCGCTTTGCTTTCAGCTTATCGCTGTCAACGAGGGTGCATTTTACGGAAATCTATTTTGTTGTCAACAGGAATTTTGCAATAAGTTTTAAAAATTATATTGCTTGCTGAAAAAAAAGACATTATTGCTAAAAATAAGCCAGTTTTGTATTAAAAAGTCATCAGTGGCTCTCGTGTATCTCACAAACAATAAATTTCTATTTAACTATTAACTATCGCGGCTATCGCCAAAATTCCACTTAAATGCTTGGTAGAATTAAAAGTCGCTAAATAATTATCGCTGGTAAATTGTTCCAGTTGGGGGGGATTTTTATAAGGAAAGTAAAAGAAAATCAATATAATCATTTATCACTGTTCCAATTAGCCAAACAAAATCAAAAAAATTCCCTTTAATCCCACCGCACTTTATGCCAAAATGGCAAGCAAATTTTTCGTTTTCAATATTAGGTGAAATAATGACACAAGAATATGCTTTAGATACTATTTTAGCCCAAGCTGGTAACCGTACCGATCCACGTACTGGTGCGGTTTCCACGCCGATTTTTCTTTCCACGGCCTATGGACATCATGGTATCGGTGAAAGTACTGGTTTTGATTACACTCGCACCAAAAACCCAACACGAGTGGTTTTAGAAGAGACTATGGCAAAATTAGACGGTGGGGATGCAGCCTTTGCTTTTGCATCAGGCATGGCAGCCATTCAAGTGTTAATGACATTATTTAAAGCTCCCGATGAATGGATTGTTTCTAGTGATGTTTATGGAGGCACTTATCGTCTACTTGATTTTTGTCATAAAAATACCCATGGTGTTAAACCTGTTTATGTCAATACTGCTGATGTGAGTGCGATCGAATCCGTTATTACGCCAAATACAAAAGCTATTTTTGTAGAAACACCGTCTAATCCATTAATGGAAGAATGTGATGTCAAGGCGATTGCCAAACTAGCAAAAAAACATAACTTATTGTTGATCGTGGATAATACGTTCTTAACCCCGATGTTATATCGTCCAATGGATGATGGGGCGGATGTGACGATTTACAGTGGCACTAAATATATTGCTGGTCATAATGATGTGTTAGCGGGTTTAATTGTCGCAAAAGGGCAAGAATTATGTGAACGTTTATTTTACATTCAAAACGGAGCAGGTGCGGTGCTTTCACCTTTTGATTCTTGGTTAACTATTCGAGGCTTAAAAACCCTTTCTCTACGTATGAAGCGTCATCAACAAAGCGCTCAACAAATCGCAGAATTTTTACGTCAACAACCACAAATTACCGATGTGTTATATTCGAATAAGGGGGGAATGTTATCCTTCCGTTTACAAGATGAGAACTGGGTAAATCCATTTTTAAAAGCAATGAAATTAATTACGTTTGCGGAAAGCTTAGGTGGTACCGAAAGTTTTATTACCTATCCAGCAACGCAAACGCATATGGATATTCCAGAAGCAGAGCGAATTGCGCGTGGAGTATGCAATCGTTTATTGCGTTTTTCAGTGGGGTTAGAAGATGTTGAAGACATTAAACAAGATTTAGTTCAAGCGTTAGCCCTCTGTGATAAGTAAGATTTTACAAATTGAAATGATTGATTAAAAAAAGGATGAAAATTTTGTAGCTGTGTTATTATATTTAACAAATTCATGGCAATTTGCCTTGATATATGTTAAAAAAATAAAATGTCCGCGGATTTTATTAAAAAGGAAAGAAAAATGGCAGATGTATTACATGTTACCGATGCTTCATTTGAAGCAGATGTTTTAAATTCAGATGTACCTGTATTATTAGATTTTTGGGCGCCGTGGTGTGGTCCTTGCCGTATGATAGGTCCAATCTTAGAAGATTTGGCTAAAGAATATGGCGATAAAGTGAAAATCGTTAAAATGAATATTGATGATAACCAAGGTACTCCAACTCAATTTGGTGTACGGGGTATTCCGACGTTGTTATTATTCAAAGAAGGTAAAGTGCTTGCAACTCAAGTAGGCGTGGTACCGAAAACACAATTAGCTTCATTTGTTAATCAGGCGTTATAATTGTTTTTAGTCAGAAGATCCCAACATTAGTTGGGATTTACTTCCACTTTTTTAACGCATAACCCCGGATGACGTTGTTGGTTTTTCCAAACATGGTTGATTAACATACGGTTCTCTTTTAAATCTAATATTTCAAAATCAGTACTATCCCCATTGTTCATATCTTTGGTTAATTGTTGGAAAAATTGTTGTTCAAGCGCTTTTAATTGTGGTTCGTCGGATAATCTTTTTTCTGTTTGTTTGGAATGAATACGTCCAAAACGATAATTCGTGCTATTTTCCGATAGAATATTGTTCTTTAATGACCAACGTCCAGTATGGTGGCTTTCGTAAGTAAAGATGTTTTGTACAGAAAGCATACCTAGCCCTACAGTTGAACCATCAGCATGGAAATCTAAGGTATCTAAGGATTCAATATCTAAATCGCGGTATAAAATTCGACAACTCCATTCGCCGACGATGTCTGAGTTAGAAACTATCGTATTTTCCACCGCAGTTGCCGAAATAGAAATTGTCATTAATAAGCATCCATATAGTTGGTTAATTTTCATCATTGTTGTTCTCGCAATTTTTGTAAAACTTTTTTCATTCTATCGTCTAGTGGAGCGTTTAAGCGTAAGGTTTCCCCTGTTTTTGGATGTTCAAAGCGAATACTAAAGGCGTGTAAAAATAGCCGATCTAAACCAAGCGTGGTCATTTCTTGATTAAATTTTTTATCACCATATTTATCATCCAAAGCAATTGGATGTCCGGCATGTAACGTATGTACCCGAATTTGATGGGTTCGCCCTGTAATCGGTGATGCTTTAATTAAGGTGGCATTGGGATAACGTTCTTCAATACTAAACCGTGTTTCGCTTGGTTTACCTTGTTCGCTGACTTTGACAATACGTTCACCACTGGCTAATTCATTTTTGAGTAAGGGAGCTTGGATTATTTTTACATGCGATTGCCATTGTCCACGCACCAGTGCTAAATATTCTTTTTGTACGGTTTTAACCCGTAATTGTTCATGTAAATGGCGTAGGGAAGAACGTTTTTTGGCCACGAGTAAAATACCAGATGTATCACGGTCAATACGATGGACTAATTCTAAAAAACGCGCTTCGGGGCGTAACGCTCGTAAGCTTTCAATAACCCCAAAACTTAATCCACTACCACCATGCACCGCAATACCAGATGGCTTATTAATGACCAATAGGCAGTCATCTTCAAATATAATTTGTTGCTCAAGTTGAGCAACTTTATTCAATTTAGTTGAGATTGGCGGTTGTTCTTTTTGTGCAACTCGTACCGGTGGAATCCGTACTGTGTCGCCGACTTGTAATTTGTATTCTGGTTTAATTCTACCTTTATTGACGCGCACTTCGCCTTTACGCACAATCCGATAAATCAGGCTTTTGGGTACGCCTTTCAGTTTAGTTAATAAATAATTGTCAATTCGCTGACCGGCTTCATCTTCTGAAATATCGATGATTTTGACCGTGGCATTAATAATATTGTCGGGTTGATTTGTCATAAAATAGTTGTTATTTAGAGAAAATTGGTTAGATTTTAGCATAGTTAACAAATAATTAAAATTATTGAAATACCTTGCTAAAAAGGTGTATTACGTCCATAATAATATAGATTTTGCCTTGGCAAAATTAACTGATTTTTGTTAAAGTTCAGATTAATGCAGTTTAGACATAAGACATTAATTTTTAACAAAATATGTGATTAAATTACCGTTTTATTCGGTGTTTCTAGACACTATTCAAGAATAGCCTAATCAATGCACCCAGTCTTTGACGGTCGGGATGAGCGACATAGGACGAAAAACACGAGGTCGATTATGGTCAAATTTTGCTTAATTTTAAGCAAAGTGCGGTATTTTTTAATTAAATTATTTTAAGAAATAAAAATGAGAAAATTTTTACAATGAAAAGAATGTTAATTAATGCAACTCAAAAAGAAGAGTTGCGCGTTGCGCTAGTCGATGGACAACGCTTATTTGATTTGGACATTGAAAGTCCGGGTCACGAACAAAAAAAAGCGAATATTTACAAAGGTAAAATCACTCGAGTAGAGCCGAGCCTTGAAGCTGCATTTGTTGATTATGGGGCAGATCGCCATGGTTTTTTACCCTTAAAAGAAATTGCTCGTGAATATTTCCCAGTAGGTTATAGCTATAACGGTCGCCCGAACATCAAAGATGTGATTAAAGAAGGGCAGGAAGTCATCGTACAGGTGAACAAAGAAGAACGAGGCAATAAAGGTGCGGCATTGACAACCTTTGTGTCATTGGCTGGTAGTTACCTTGTGATTATGCCGAATAACCCGAGAGCAGGGGGGATTTCTCGTCGTATTGAGGGTGACGAACGTCTTGAATTAAAAGATGCGTTAAGTTCTTTAGACGTGCCAGATGGTGTGGGATTAATTGTGCGTACCGCTGGTGTGGGGAAATCACCGGAAGAATTGCAATGGGATTTAAAAGTCTTATTGCATCATTGGGAAGCGATTAAACAAGTTTCACAAAGCCGCTCCGCTCCTTTCTTAATTCACCAAGAAAGTGATGTGATCGTGCGTGCAATCCGTGATTATTTACGTCGTGATATTGGTGAAATTTTGGTGGATAGTCCGAAAATTTATGAGAAAGCCAAGGCACATATTAAATTAGTCCGGCCTGATTTCTTAAACCGAATTAAGCTGTATCAAGGCGAAGTACCACTATTTAGTCATTATCAAATTGAATCGCAAATTGAATCTGCGTTTCAACGTGAAGTACGTTTGCCGTCTGGTGGATCCATTGTAATTGATGTGACCGAAGCATTAACCGCTATTGATATTAACTCTGCTCGCTCAACACGTGGCGGCGATATTGAAGAAACCGCTTTAAATACTAACCTAGAAGCTACGGATGAGATCGCTCGTCAATTACGTTTGCGCGACTTAGGTGGATTAATCGTGATTGATTTCATTGATATGACTCCGATTCGTCACCAACGTGAGGTAGAAAATCGTATGCGTGATGCGGTTCGTCAAGATCGTGCCAGAATTCAAATTAGCCGTATTTCACGTTTTGGCTTGTTGGAAATGTCGCGCCAGCGTTTAAGTCCGTCATTAGGTGAATCATCGCATCATATTTGTCCACGTTGCCAAGGCACGGGAAAAGTGCGTGATAATGAAAGTCTATCCCTTTCTATTTTGCGTTTAATTGAAGAGGAAGCCTTAAAAGAAAATTCTAAGCAAGTACAATGTATTGTACCGGTGGAAATTGCGTCCTATTTATTAAATGAAAAACGTCAAGCCATTCAAAGCATTGAACGACGTCATAATGTAGATGTGGTGGTGGCACCAAATCAAGCGATGGAAACGCCACACTTTAAAGTGGTACGTTCTCGTGATGGTGAGGATACCGGAGTCTTAAGTTACAATTTAGCCAAATTATACGAAGAAAAAGAAGAGCTTTATGTTGCGAATGAAAACACTTCAAGTGCAACCAACGCGGATAATTCAGCGGCGGAAAATGTAGCAGAAATTGCGGCGTTATCCATGACAATTTCAGAAGCTGCACCGATTATTGAAACTAAAGAAGAGGCAAAACCGTCTATTTTGGCTTATCTTTGGGCTGGATTAAAAGGATTATTTGCAAACGCACCGAAACCGGAAGAAAAGCCGGTAAATAACCATAATCGGCAAAATCGTAATAATGATCGTCGTAACAACAATCGCAAAACTCGTAATGAGCGTAACGAACGTAATACACCGGCAAAATTGAATGATGAAAATACGCCAGAAAAAACAACCACATCATCACGTCCTGAACGTAATAATCGTCGTAATAACCGTAAAGCGCAGGAAGACGCTAGCGTTGCCACTAAAACAATTGAAAAACAAGATAATCTGGCTACAGCATCAGAAGTGGTAGAAGAAAAAGCACCAACTCGTCAACGTAGAGAACGACGTGATTTACGTAAACGTGTTCGAGTGGGAAATGATGTGGCTGAAAGTGCGGAAAATATAACCATTGTACCTGTAGCTGAAGTGTTAAGTACGCCAAACAACGTAGAAAATAAAGTGAAAGCAGAGGTGACGGGTGAACCTGTGGAAAGTACGGCAGATAAGGCTGTTCCACAAAATGAACGTCGTGAACGTAATAATAATCGTCGTTTACCACGTCATTTACGGGTGAATAATCAACGTCGTCGCCGTCAAGAAAATCTGTCACCGATGCCGTTATTTGCTGCGGTAGCTTCGCCTGAATTCGCCAGTGGTAAAGTTTGTATTGACTATAGTGCGGTGCAAAAAGCCAAAGAAAGTAACTTTTTATCCGTTGACGAATTGTTACAGCGACAAGAGCAACCGGAAATAAACGGTGATGTGGTGCCGGCAACGTCATTGGTGGTTAACGAAGAAACAGTGGTAACCCAGCCTCTGGGTTTTGTGACGCAACCAGCGAATGAAGCCGTGGAGAAAAAAGTTCAGCAATCCTTGGAACGTTTAAACGAAGAACAACGGATTCTTGAACAACAAGCTGAGCAAAAAATTACGCCAGTTGAACCAGAGAAAATGGCAAAAACTGTTGAAATTATAGAAAAAACAGAACGTAATTATCATTTTAATGGTCGATTAGGGACGGTATCTGCTGTACAACATGTTAACGTTGAAATGACCTTAGCGAAAGCTAGTGCGGAATTGAATCCAGCTTATGAGATCGTCCAATGGAAAGACAGTCGTTATTATTTCCATGGTAAAGGTTCGGCGGGACATCATAGTGCGGTAAGTCATGTGTTTAGTGAGCCGACTAAGGCACAAGCCGAATAATGTTAAAATCCGATGCTTGCCATCGGATTTTTTATAGGAATATTTTATCTTACGCTATGCAACAAAATATTTTTTCTGTTAGTCAATTAAATAGTGCAGTACGTAATTTGCTTGAAGGGCAATTAGGTGCAGTTTGGTTGACGGGTGAAATTTCAAATTTTACTCAACCGGTATCGGGTCACTGGTATTTAACTCTAAAAGATGAAAATGCACAGGTACGTTGTGCTATGTGGCGGATGAAAACCCAGCGTGTGAATTTTCGTCCGCAGAATGGAATGCAAGTGTTGGTACGAGCTGGGGTGAGTTTGTATGAACCACGAGGTGATTATCAGCTTATTTTAGAAAGTATGCATCCAGCCGGTGATGGATTGTTACAACAAAAATTTGAACAGCTCAAAATGAAGTTGGCAGCAGAAGGATTGTTTGCACAACATCTTAAGAAAAACTTACCGCACTTTTGTCAAACAGTTGGCATAGTGACTTCTGCCACTGGGGCGGCATTACAGGATATTTTACAAATTCTAAAACGTCGTGATCCGAGTTTAAAGGTGGTGATTTATCCTACTCAAGTACAAGGCAAAGAAGCTAGTGCTGAAATTGTGCAAATGATTGAGTTAGCTAACCAACGGCAAGAAGTCGATGTGCTGATTGTCGGGCGTGGTGGCGGATCTTTGGAAGATCTTTGGTGTTTTAATGAAGAATCAGTTGCTAGAGCGATTTTTAATTCAATGTTGCCGGTGATTAGTGCAGTGGGGCATGAAATTGATGTGACGATTGCGGATTTTGTAGCGGATTTACGGGCTCCGACACCGTCTGCGGCAGCTGAACTGGTCAGTCGTAATCAACAAGAATTATTATATAAAGTAGATAATCAACGACAACGTTTAGATCGGGCGTTAGATCGTATTTTTGAACAGAAACAACAACAATTACAACGTTTGTTATTGCGGTTACAACATCAGCACCCACAAGCTCAATTAACCTTGCAACGACAAAAAAATAATCAGCTTATACAACGTTTAAATAACGCGATACAACGTATAGTGGAAAAAAAACGCTATAATTTCACCGCACTTTATCAGAGATTGGATAATAATCCGTTATTTTATACGGTACAAAAACAACAACAGCATATACAACAGTTGAAAGTGCGGTTAGATTTTGCGTTAAAAAATAATGTCGCTCATAAACAGCACTACGTGGCACATTTGTGTGCCAAAATGGATAGCTTGAGCCCATTAAAAGTGTTGGCTCGTGGTTATGCGATTGCAGAAAATGAGCAAGGCAAGGCAATTGTTTCAATACAACAAGTAGTCCGAGGGCAAACCATGCAAACCTTTGTGACTGATGGTATAATAATGAGTGAAGTGAAAGGTTTTAGACCCAAAGTCAAAAATTAATGATGTTGAACTTATAGAAAATTTTACAGTCCAAACTCGAGCGATTTGACTAAGATAACAGAATGAAACAAACGAAATGGAAAATAAAATGAGTGAGAAAGCACTAATTGAAGTGAAAAATCTCACGTTTAGACGGGGTGAACGTACTATCTACGATGATCTTAATTTGCGGGTTGCTAAAGGCAAAATTACCGCCATTATGGGGCCGTCGGGTATTGGTAAAACCACCTTATTAAAATTAATCGGTGGACAACTCATCCCAGAGCAAGGTGAGATTTTATTTGATGGTTCTGATATTTGTAAAATGTCAAATGCTGAACTTTATAAAGTGCGTCAACGTATGGGAATGCTGTTTCAGTCAGGTGCTTTATTTACGGATATTTCTACTTTTGATAACGTCGCTTTTCCTATTCGGGAGCATACTCGTTTACCAGAGGAATTGATTCGTAAAATTGTACTGATGAAATTAGAATCTGTGGGGTTGCGTGGAGCGGCGGATTTAATGCCATCTGAATTATCAGGTGGTATGGCTCGTCGTGCAGCATTAGCGCGGACCATCGCCCTCGATCCAGATTTAATTATGTATGATGAACCTTTTACCGGACAAGATCCGATTAGTATGGGGGTGATCATTAGTTTAATTAAACGCTTAAATGAAGCCTTGGATTTAACCTCTATTGTGGTTTCTCACGATGTGCAAGAAGTGTTAAGTATTGCGGATTATGCGTATATTATTGCCGATAAACGTGTAATTGCTGAAGGTACAGCCGATATTTTATTGAAAAGTACTGATCCGCAAGTGCTTCAATTTATTCAAGGGCAAGAAGATGGACCAGTACATTTCCATTTCCCCGTTAAGGATAGCATAGGAGATTTATTTAAATGATAGTGAAATTAATCTCTGCATTGGGGCGAACCTTCATAAACTCCGTACAAGCTTTAGGTCGTTCTGGGTTTATGTTGTGGGGCGCATTAGTTGGTAAGCCACAATTTCGTAAACATACCCCATTATTAATCAAGCAGCTACATGTTTTAGGGGTACAATCCTTACTAATTATTTTGCTTTCGGGCTTTTTTATTGGTATGGTTCTGGGCTTGCAAGGCTATGTAGTGTTAGTGGATTTTGCCGCCGAAGCTAATGTTGGGCAGTTAGTGGCACTATCCTTATTGCGTGAGTTAGGACCTGTTGTTACGGCATTATTATTTGCAGGTCGGGCGGGCTCTGCATTAACCGCTGAAATTGGTTTAATGAAAGCTACTGAACAGCTTTCTAGTCTTGAGATGATGGCAGTGGATCCTTTACGCCGTGTGATTGCACCACGTTTTTGGGCTGGAATTATTTCCATGCCGATTTTAGCTGTATTATTTACCGCAGTGGGTGTGATCGGTGGGGCATTAGTGGGGGTTGATTGGAAAGGTATTGACGATGGTAGTTTCTGGTCAGTGATGCAAAATGCAGTTTCCGTGCAAGATTTATGGTATGGCTTTATTAAAAGCGTCGTATTTGCTTTTGCAGTGGTTTGGATTGCATTATTTAACGGTTATGATTGTGTGCCGACATCAGAAGGCATTAGCCAATCTACTACGAAAACCGTGGTAAACGCGTCATTATTGGTGTTAGGTTTAGACTTTGTATTAACTGCGATGATGTTTGGCGGTTAACTAAGATTTCTTTTTTATTAGGTATAAATTATGCGACAAACAATTAAATATGAGTTCTGGGTAGGTTTATTTTTATTACTCGGTATTGGGGCGTTAGCCTTTATGGGCTTAAAAGTAACCAATGTACAAGGCTTTGGCGAACAGAAGTCCTATAACATTTCTGCAACTTTTGATAATATCGGTGGTCTAAAAGTGCGTGCACCATTAAAAATTGGCGGGGTTGTCATTGGGCGTGTAACAGATATTTCACTGGATGAACAAACTTATTTACCGAACGTGACTATTGCTATAAACCAAGAATATGATCAAATTCCAGATAACAGTTCACTTTCAATTAAAACATCTGGTTTATTAGGTGAACAATATATCTCTTTAAGTGTTGGATTTGATGACGGTGAAACCCCTATGCTGAAAGAAGGCAGTAAAGTTTTTGATACGAAATCAGCAGTGGTATTAGAAGATCTTATTGGTCAATTCTTATATGGTGATAAGGACCAAAAAGAAGAATCAACGCTTGACACACCAGCAGTTGAATAATTTAATTTAGGTTAGGAAAGCAATTTTAATAGGAGTTTTTATGAAGATTCAAATTAAACAATGGTTATCAAAAATGGTTGTTGTGGCAACCGCACTTTTTGCTGTTCAAAGTGTAATGGCGGCAGAAGGTCCTTATGAATTAACTCAAAAAGCAGCAAATACTTTATTTGCTGATTTGAAAGCACAAAATGCTCAAATTAAAGCGGATCCAAATGTGTTAAAAAGTTTGGTACGTAAAGATTTAATGCCTTATGTGCATGTTAATTACGCCGGTTCTTTGGTGTTAGGTCAGTATTTTAGATCTACTACGCCAGAGCAGCGTGAGAAATTTTTCTCTGCATTTGATCAGTTTATTGAACAAGCTTATGCGCAGGCTTTAACATTATACACTGGTCAGGAAGCACAAGTACAACCTGCACAAATGAATGGTGATAGTCAAGCGAGTGTAAAAGTAAAATTAATGCAAAGCCAACCAGTAAATTTAACGTTCCAGTGGCGTAAAAATAGTAAATCTGGTCAATGGCAAGTTTATGACATGTCCGCTGAAGGTGTGAGTATGGTGGAAACTAAAAAACAAGAGTGGAGTAACATTTTACGTAAAGACGGTATTGATGCGTTAACTGCTCAAGTATTAAAAGCGGCCGCTGTGCCAGTCACCATTAAAAAATAATATTCAATATGCAAGCTGAAAAACTAACATGGTCGGCAGTGCAAAATGATGATAAAATAACGCTCCGATTAGTCGGAGAGTTATCTCGTGATACGTTGTTACCGTTATGGCAACAACGTTTAACTTTTTTATCAGAAAAGCAAATTGCCGATAAAGATATTTTATGGGATTTGGCACAAATCAAGCGTATAGACAGTGCTGGATTTGCGCTATTATGTGATTTGATTGCTTATTGTAGAAAAATTAAATCATCTGAACATAAAATAGTCTTAATAAATATACCAAAGCAATTATTAACGTTGGCTGATTTATTTAATTTGAATGATTGGTTAACGCCTTTTATTTCAAAAAATTAACCTTATTGAGAAATTATGGAACCTAAAAAAATTGAAGAGATTTTGAAAGAAAAACTTAATCTTTCAGAAATTTATGCTCAAGGCGAAAATGCCCATTTTGGCGTAATTGTAGTGAATGATGAAATTGCTGCACTATCTCGTGTAAAACAACAACAAATGATTTATGCACCATTAATGGAGTATTTTACTACAGGCGAAATCCATGCATTAACCATTAAAACTTATACAGTGGAAAAATGGAAACGTGATCGCCTATTACACTCAATGAATTAAGGAAATGTTATGCAAAAATTTCGTGTTTATGGTCAATCGCGTCTTACTGGAACGGTACAAATTTCAGGGGCAAAAAATGCGGCATTACCGATACTTTTTGCTGCGATTCTTGCGGAACGACCTGTTAAATTAAAAAATGTACCAGAATTAAAAGATGTAGATACAACCTTTAAAATTTTGCATAAATTAGGTGTGAATGTTGAACGCGATACGGATAAAACGGTATTAATTGATGCGAGCCATATCAATCATTATGTGGCACCTTATGAGCTGGTCAAAACCATGCGTGCATCTATTTGGGCGTTAGCACCATTGTTAACTCGTTTCCACGAGGGGCAGGTTTCTTTACCCGGTGGTTGTACTATCGGGGCAAGACCGGTCGATATGCATATTGCAGGTCTTGAAAAAATGGGTGCTCACATTGAACTCGACGAAGGTTATGTAAAAGCGACGGTTAATGGACGTTTATCTGGTGCGAAAATTTATATGGATAAGGTCAGTGTCGGTGCGACTTTATCGGTGATGATGGCGGCTACCTTAGCCAAAGGTACCACGATTATTGAAAATGCAGCCCGTGAGCCGGAAGTGGTGGATACTGGTGTTTTCTTAAATAAGATGGGCGCTAATATTTCAGGCTTAGGTTCTGATACTATTACGATTGAAGGTGTTGAGCGCTTAACTGGTTGTGAGCATAGTATTGTGCCAGATCGTATTGAAACCGGTACATTCCTTGTGGCTGCCGCAGTTTCGGGAGGGCGTATTAAATGTCTCGGTACCAAAGCGGATACCCTTGATGCGGTAATTGAAAAATTACGTGAGTCCGGTATGCAAGTAGATGTGACTGAGGATACGATTACTTTAGATAGTTTAGGTCAGCGTCCAAAAGCGGTGAACATTCGCACCATGCCACATCCTGGTTTTCCAACGGATATGCAAGCTCAGTTTACTTTATTAAATGCGGTAGCAGAAGGCACGAGTAAAATCACAGAAACCATCTTTGAAAACCGTTTTATGCATGTACCTGAATTAGTCCGTATGGGAGCTAAAGGAGAAATTGAAGGAAACACGGCTTTAATTCAAGGGGTAGAGTATCTTTCCGGGGCGCAAGTGATGGCAACAGATTTGCGAGCATCCGTTAGTTTAGTGTTAGCAGGTTGTATTGCATCTGGTGAAACCATCGTGGATCGTATTTATCATATTGATCGTGGTTACGAACATATTGAAGAAAAGTTATCTGCTCTTGGGGCGAAAATCGAACGTTTTTCTGAGCGTGCAGAAGAATAGTGAGTAGATATTGTTTTAATTAATAGTTTAGATTTTGAGTGCAGTAGAAAAAGAATCATATTTTCCACCGCACTTTTGGTGTTATTGCTTGCTTATCATTATTGAAAGCTCTAAAATACGCCAGTTTTTTGTACTAAGATTTATCGAACAAGGATTTTATTATCATGCAACTTTTTCAATTTCCCGTTCGTGTTTATTACGAAGATACAGATGCTGGTGGAGTGGTGTATCATGCACGTTATCTGCATTTTTATGAGCGAGCAAGAACAGAATTTTTGCGTTCACTTCATTTTTCACAGCAAAATTTATTAGCAGAGCAAGGCATTGCTTTTGTCGTGAAATCAATGTCGATTGATTACCATATTCCAGCCAAACTGGATGATTCGTTGATAGTCGAAACCACTGTTGAACAAATGAAAGGGGCAACAATTTTTTTCTCACAATGCCTGAAACGAGAAAATAAAATATTAAGCGTGGCTACTGTTAAGGTAGCCTGTGTTGATCTAGGCAAAATGAAACCTGTGGCACTTCCAACAGAAGTTAAAGCCGCATTTAGTGAATAATTTTCGGAGCTATGCAATGACTGCTGAATTGAACTTTTTGGATTTATTTCTAAAGGCGAGTATCGTCGTTCAACTTGTAATTTTAATTTTAATCACGTTCTCCATTGTATCATGGGCAATTATTATTCAACGTAGTCGCATACTAACTAAAGCGTTGAAAGATTCCATGGCATTTGAAGATCGTTTTTGGTCAGGTGAAGATTTGACCCGATTATATGATGGGTTAGAAAATCGTCGTGACATGGCTATGACGGGTAGTGAACAGATTTTTTATGCAGGGTTTAAAGAATTTACACGTTTAAAACAGGTTAATGCAGATGCCCCAGAAGCCATTATGATGGGGACAACACGTGCTATGAACTTAGCAATGAATCGTGAAATTGAGGATCTCGAAACTCGCGTTCCTTTCCTTGCTACAGTGGCATCTGTCAGTCCTTATATCGGTTTATTCGGTACGGTTTGGGGGATTATGCACGCTTTTATGGCATTGAGTGGCGCCAAACAAGCGACCTTACAAATGGTCGCTCCGGGTATTGCCGAAGCCTTGATTGCCACCGCGATCGGTTTATTTGCAGCAATTCCGGCTGTCATGGCATATAACCGTTTAAGTTTACGTGTTAATAGATTAGAGCAGAATTATGGTAATTTTATTGATGAATTTACCACGATTTTACAACGTCAAGTGTTTGCTAAAAACTAATAAATAAGTATTTTTACACCGCACTTTATATGGTTGAACATCAATTCTGGTGTAAAAATTACCGCAGCAATTTTCAACGTTGCTTGCCGCAACGGGGGCAAAAAGCCCACAACAATCCGTAAGGATTGTAAGTGATTTTAGTGATATTTTAGAGGTATATATGGCTTACCGCCGTCGTAGAGAGAAAAGTATTAAATCTGAAATTAACATTGTACCATTTTTGGATGTATTATTAGTTTTGGTATTAATTTTTATGGCAACTGCACCGATTATTAGCCAAAGTGTGCAAGTAGATTTACCTGATGCCGTAGAAAGTCAATCGGTATCTAATGAAGATAAGGTTCCAGTGATTTTAGAAGTGGCAGGTATTGGACAATATGCAATTTCTATTGCTGGTGAACGTTCCGAAGGTCTGACCGAAGAAATGGTCACGCAAATGACTAAACAGGAATTTGAAAAAGATCCAAATACGATGTTTTTAGTCGGTGGAGCAAGTGATGTACCTTATGAAGAAGTAATTAAGGCGTTGAATTTACTTCATTTAGCTGGAATTAAATCCGTTGGTTTAATGACCGATCCCATTTAAGCAGTAGGATAGATTGTGAGAAATAATCGACAAAAGAAACAAACAAGTGCATTACTGATTTCGGTAGTTTTACATGGCATTCTGTTCGGTTTGTTAATTTTGAGTTCACTGGTGTATCATCCTCTTGAAGTGATGGGGGGAGGCGAAGGTGACGGCGATATGATGGGTGCTGTAATGGTGGATACCGGTTCGGCAGCTCAAGAATGGGGACGGATTCAACAACAGAAAAAAGGTCAGGCAGAAAAGACGAAGAAGGAGCCCGAAGAGGTTATTGAAAAAACAGAGCCAAAGCCGACGGTTGATGAGCAAAAACTTGAGCAAGAAAGACTGGAACAACAGAAAGAACAACAACGTCAAAAACAACTTGAACAGCAAAAGGCGAAACAAGAAGCTGAAGCTAAAGCTAAACAAGAAGCTTTAGAGAAAGCCAAACAAGAGGCTGAAGCGAAAGCTAAACAAGAAGCTGAGGCGGCAAAATTAAAAGCAGAGGCAGAAGCTAAACGCTTAGCCGCGGCGGCTAAACAAGCGGAACAAGAAGCAAAAGCTAAAGCTGAGCAGGAAAGAATAGCGAAAGAGAAAGCTTTACAAGCTGAGAAAGCCAAAGTAGAGAAAGAAGCGAAAGAAAAAGCAGAAAAAGATGCCAAAGCTAAAGCCGAGAGAGACGCGAAAGAAAAAGCGGAACAAGAAGCAAAAGCTAAAGCCGAGAGAGAAGCGAAAGAAAAAGCGGAAAAAGATGCCAAAGCTAAAGCCGAGAGAGAAGCGAAGGAAAAAGCCGAAAAAGACGCTAAAGCCAAGGCAGATGCCAAAGCTAAACAAGCTGCTTTAGATGACTTTTTAAATGGTGGTGATGTTGGTGGTGGTAGCGCATCAAAAGGTGGTAATGCCAACAAAGGAGGTAGTCAGGGTTCTGGTGCCGCCATGGGGGCTGGAGATGGTGGTAAAGTAGGTGATCAATATGCTGGCGTGATTAAAAAAGAAATTAAACGCCGTTTTATTAAAGATCCAAGTTTTGCTGGAAAAGTATGTAGTATTAGAATTCAATTAGCTCGAGATGGTGCAATTTTAGGTTATCAACGCGTTTCAGGACCTGATGATATTTGTGCCGCAGCGTTGAGTGCAGTCGCTAGAACGAAAAAAGTACCAGCTGCACCGAGTGATGAAATTTATAATAAATATAAAAACCCGATTATTGACTTTGATCTAAAATAGTTAATTTTGATTTGGAATAATCGTTTTTAGGAAAGTAATCTCAATAAACATTAACCATAGGTGGTATGATGAAATTAATAGCTCGTATTTTGGGTGTCATTGCCGTATTATTTTTTACAATAAGCACGGTTCAAGCGGATGACGAAGTTCGCATCGTGATTGATGAAGGTGTAGAGGGGGCAAGACCGATTGCAGTTGTGCCGTTTAAAACCAACGGTTTAGTTCCAGAAGATATTGCAAAAATTATCTCTGATGATTTACGCAATAGTGGTAAATTTAACCCTATTGCTGTCAACCAAATGCCACAACAACCGGGTTCAGCTTCTGAAGTCACTCCTGATGCATGGGCTTCATTAGGCGTTGATGCGATTGTGGTTGGACAAGTGACAGACACTGGTGGTGGTTATAATATCGCTTATCAGTTAGTGGATACTATCGGTGCGTCGGGGGCTGCTGGAGCAGTATTAGCACAAAATTCATTCACCGTAGCAGCAAAATTTATCCGTTTTGGCGCGCACACTGTTAGTGACGAAGTATTTGAAAAGATTACCGCCATTAAAGGTGCATTTAGGACGCGTATTGCGTATGTGGTGCAAAAAAATGGTGGCTCACAACCTTATGAAGTTCGTGTAGCAGATTATGATGGTTACAATCAATTTGTGGTAAATCGTAGTTCTCAACCGATAATGTCACCAGCTTGGTCGCCAGATGGTAAGCGTTTAGCTTATGTTTCTTTTGAAAATAAAAAATCACAGCTTGTGGTTCAGGATTTAGGTTCCGGTGCCAGAAAAGTGGTGGCTTCATTCCCCGGACACAATGGAGCCCCAGCGTTTTCACCGGATGGTAGTCGTTTAGCCTTTGCATCGAATCAAGATGGTCAGCTAAACATTTATGTGATGGGTTCGAATGGTGGGCAAGCTACTAAATTGACGAGCGGCGCGGGTAATAATACAGAGCCTAGCTGGACTCCAGATGGACGTATTTTGTTTACCTCCGATAGAGGCGGTTCGCCTCAAGTTTACTCAATGAGTGCTTCCGGTGGAGGTGCATCATTAGTAGGTTCAGGTGGCAAAAGTTATAGCGGACAGGTGAGTTCTGACGGTAAAACGATGGTAATGATTTCAGGCGATCATGTGATTAAACAAGACCTTATAACAGGGAAAATTGACACTTTAAGTTCAACTTTTCTTGATGAAAGTCCGAGTATTTCACCAAATGGAATTATGATTATTTATAGTTCTACCCAAGGCTTAGGAAAGGTGCTACAATTAGTATCTGCAGACGGACGCTTTAAAGCACGCTTGCCAGGAAGTGACGGACAAGTGAAATTTCCTGCTTGGTCACCATATTTAACAAAGTAAAAAACTCTAAGGAGAAAATATTAAATGAAATTAGCAAAATTATTGTTAGTTGCCCCAGTATTAGCATTAGCTGCTTGTAGTTCATCAAACAACGATGCTAGCGGTACGGACGGTACAAACGCAAATGCTCAAACATTTGGCGGTTTATCTGTTCAAGATTTACAAACTCGTTACAACACAGTTTACTTCGCATTTGACAGCTATGCAATTGAAGGTGAATACTCACAATTGTTAGACGCTCACGCACAATACTTAAACGCTACTCCAGCAGCGAAAGTATTAGTAGCAGGTCATGCTGACGAACGTGGTACTCCAGAGTACAACATTGCATTAGGTCAACGTCGTGCAGACGCAGTAAAATCTTTCTTAGCAGCGAAAGGTGCTAACAATGTTTCAACTGTTTCTTACGGTGAAGAAAAACCGGCTGTAGCTGGTCACGATGAGTCTGCATACAGCAAAAACCGTCGTGCAGTATTAGAATACTAATTTTAAGTATTTATTGTTTTAATAGAACAGGTTTCAATTTATGGAACCTGTTTTGTTTTTGACCCTATAAATGTACGAGAAAAAATTATCCTGAATTGATGAGTATTCGTGCAAACAATTCAAAAAATAAAAATAACTATTGATTATTAAATTTAAATCCGTAATATATGCACTCGTTGCTTGACGTAGTTCGTTATAGCGTAAGTGGGTCGTTAGCTCAGGCGGTAGAGCAGCGGACTTTTAATCCGTTTGTCGAAGGTTCGAATCCTTCACGACCCACCATTTAATTAGATTTTCTTATTTGCTTTAAAGCTAAAAATAAAGCAATACAAAATGGGCCGTTAGCTCAGGCGGTAGAGCAGCGGACTTTTAATCCGTTTGTCGAAGGTTCGAATCCTTCACGGCCCACCACTTAATTAGATTTTCTTATTTGCTTTAAAGTTAAAAATAAAACCATGCAAAATGGGCCGTTAGCTCAGGCGGTAGAGCAGCGGACTTTTAATCCGTTTGTCGAAGGTTCGAATCCTTCACGGCCCACCACTTAATTCAATGATACTGATATAGTAAAACGAATACCACCCAAATTGGGTCGTTAGCTCAGTTGGTAGAGCAGCGGACTCTTAATCCGTTAGTCAAAGGTTCGAGCCCTTTACGACCCACCACTATTCTTATAATTCTTAACCTATATACATTATTTTATGCTGTGAGTAGATCTCTTTAGCTTAATTCTGTGATTTTTGTTCCAAAACGCCATTAATTTTATTGTTTTCTAGCTACTTTGTTTTTAAAGTGCAGTGAAAAATTTACAGAAATTGTGAGTAACCAGAAGAAGACATTATGAAAAATGGGTTTACTTTGGTTGAAATGATGATAGCTTTATTGATTATCAGTATGATTACCTTAATTAGCATGCCAGCATGGCAAAGTGATAGCCAACAAATTCTAATTAAAGAACAGCATCGTTTGTTTCTATTTTTACGTCAAATCCAAGCCAGAGTGGAAAATTCCACGGAAATTTGGTATCTGGTGATTAATCGTGATATTAGCCAACAACGTTGGTGTATTGCTGCACAGCGTAAATCAGAAACTACTTGTGATTGTTTTCATCCGCATTTTTGCCCTGATCATCTTTTGGCTCAATTTTATTATCCCTTGAGCCCACAAAAAAACATGATCTTTGCCAAAGCGTATTATCCACAAAAATTAATCAGTTTTAATGGTACACGCAATTCGTCAGATTCAGGTTGCTTTATGTTACAGGCTGAGCAATCTCGAACTTTGTTTGCTTTTTCTAATTTAGGGCGGATTCGCCTAAAAAGCGATCAAGCAGAGAATGCCTGTAATGCTGGAGTGGAAGAATGACAAGATTTTATAACGGGCAAAGTTTGTTAGGCTTAATGTTGAGTTTAACTTTATCTTCATTTCTATTATTAGTGATTATTCAATTTTATAGCTACGCCCAACAGCAAAATCGACGTCAGCTATTACAACTTCAATTACAAACCGAATTACAACGAGCTTTGCAAACCATGGCGAAAGATCTTCGTCGTGCCGGTTTTCGAGCATTATCCATAAAGGTTACGCAGGAAAATTTTTCCCTATTTGAGCTTGATGAAGATGGCATAAGTTTAGCTATTTATCCGATGTCTAATGAAAGTGCGGTGAAAAATAACTGTGTTTTATTCTTTTATGATTTAGATGGCAATGGTTGTTTAGGATCGACCGCTAAGCAATGTGCTAAAGATGAACAAAACGCCACATCAGAAGTAGGACGCGAACTTTTTGGTTATCGTCAAAATGGTTTGCTTTTAGAAAGTCGCACCTATGGCAATAAAGCGAATACCAAATGTAAAAAAGCAGAATGCCAAGGTTATTTACAGCAGAATGCTTGTCAGGATTTAGGTTGGACGAAAATGCTAGATGAAGATAATTATGAAATTACTGACTTACAATTGAACTGGTTAGATAATAGCAAGCAATATAAAGGATTAATGCTTTATTTAGCGGGTCGTTTAAAACAATCTCCGGACATTCAATATGAAAGTTCAGTGGTTATTCCATTACTTAATCAACCAATTTCAAGTGAATAGATGAAAAAATTACCTAAAATACACCGCGCTTTTGTTACCATTAGCTTATTGATTTTACTTACTAGTGTATTGTTAATCATCTTATTATTTAATGATGATAGCCTACGCTTACATTCTAGTATCGCTAATCAACGGCAACAGTATGTGCGACAACATATTGATTTACAGAAACAATTTCAGCAACAGCAATTTGACCTTTGTCAAAATCTAGATCTGAGCTTAGTTGGGAATTTTACAACAGCATCTATGACATCATCTGACAGTGAAGAACATCAACATTTTATCTGGTGTCAACGGCAAGCCTTATTTAAAAAATCGCCTACTAAAAATTTAAATGAAGAACAATTTGATAATTTTATTGATAAAGATGCTTTTGTATTATTTCAGGCCAGGGCAATTCAAAATGTTAATTATTTTCCTAGTGATAACGGCAATAACTTATTTTGGTTTGATCAAGCTCAAACAGAATGGAATATTAATGGCAATTTAAGTGGAATAGTGATAGCAACGGGGGATTTACACATTGCTGGTAAAGGTAAAATAACAGGTTCTGTGATCACACAAGGGGCATTTTCAAAAGATGATACGGTGACACTGAGCTATAAAAAAGTAGTAGTCACTGAATTAGTACAATCTTATAGTCGATGGCAAAAGGGAGAGAAAACTTGGCATGATTTTATTCCATAGGTTTAAACAAGGTATGAGCCTTATCACCTTGTTGGTGGCACTTAGTCTATTCAGTGGTATTTTTCTCGCCATTAATCAATGGGTGAATGTGCAACGCCAAACGGCGAATGAAATTTATCAACGTTATCAAGCTATTCAAATTGCGGAAAATCAGCAGCAACGACAATTTTTAGGGCTATCTTGCGAAACTGAAGTTAAACAAAACCAACTGACGTTTTCTGTGAGTTGTTTGGGAGAGCGTGTGAAAGTGCGCTATATTTTAGGGGAAATTGGTTTATAATGATAAGAAATAAAATCGGGCAAGTGGGACCATTATGTTCATCATTTATCATTCCAATAACCTTGAACTGCAAAAAGATATTTTATGTGAATTAATTAAACTTGATCCGCTAGATGATCCTTTTAGCTCAGAAACTATTTTAGTACAAAGTCCCGGCATGGCACAATGGTTGCAATTACAACTGGCGGCTAAACAAGGTATTGCGGCAAATTTTCATTTTCCTATGCCAGCGAGCTTTATTTGGCAACAATATGTGGATAATCTGCCAAATGTGGCGGAACAAAGCCAATTCAGTAAAGATGCGATGACGTGGCGATTAATGGCGTTGATCAAACGAACGGATTTGCAACCGATTCTCAATTATTTGCATTATTCTCCACAATCAGAACAACAGAAACTGTATCAATTAGCGCGTAAAATTGCAGATTTGTTTGATCAATATTTAGTCTATCGTCCGCATTGGATTTCTGCTTGGGAACAACATCAACCACAGATTATTATTAATGAAATTGTAGGGCAGCAAAAACACACAGATGATGATTTTAAACAACGAATTGAGCAAGATGTGGCATGGCAAGGGATCCTTTGGCGTGCCTTAATTGCGGATTTATCGCACGACGATAAACCGCTCCAACACCGAGCTAACTTGCATCAGGAATATTTGCAACTCAGTCACTATAAAAATTTACCCAAACGGCTATTTATTTTTGGTATTTCTGCGTTGCCAAAAACCTATTTAGAAACCTTTGTCGCCATGGCAAAACATTGTGATATTCATTTATTTTTTAATAATCCAAGTCAATATTATTGGGGGGATTTGGTCGATCCAAGTTTTGCTCGCAAGCGTGAATTGAAAATACTCACCGAACGTAAAACCGGTGAACAAAAATCCTTTTTTAAGCCTACACAACTTGATGAATATTTAGCTAATAAACAAGAATTAACCTCGGAGCAAGAATATCTTTCGGTCGGAAATCCACTACTTGCCACTTGGGGAAAGTTAGGGCGAGATTTTTTCTATTTATTAAGTCAGCTAGATTGCTTAGAAATTCAACAAAATATCGACATTACAGGGCAAAGTTTACTAAACCAAGTTCAGCACAAGATTTTGCATTTAGCACCTAGTGAAGTAGGCTCATTGCATTTTGCGGCAGAAGATCAGTCTATCTCTTTTCATGCTTGTCATAGCCCGATGCGTGAAGTGGAAGTATTACATGATTATTTATTACAATGTTTTATAAATGATGAAACCTTAACACCAAAAGATATTGTGGTGATGGTGGCAGATATTGACCGTTATGCGCCTTATATTCAAGCGGTATTTGGACAGTATCAGCGCAAAATAAAAGATCTGCAAGGTAATTGGGATTATGATAAACGTTACATTCCCTTTTCTATTTCCGATCAAACCCTATCGGAAAGTGATGTATTACTAGCCACTTTTTTAAATTTATTGCATTTAAAAGATAGTCAATTTAGTGCAGAAGATGTTTTAGCCTTGCTAGATATTCCAGCTATTCGCCATCGTTTTGCAATTACACAAGATGAACTCGAACAGTTACGACACTGGGTAAAAGACAGTGGAATTCGTTTTGGATTAGATAAACAACATCCGCAAGGGCAAAATTTTAATGCTTGGCAAGCTGGCTTGGAACGGATGCTACTAGGTTTTGCTATGCGTGAAGAAAATGGTATTTGGCAACAAGAACAATTGGGTTTTGATCATAGCTATGGCTTAAAAAGCCGTTTAGTAGGGGCATTAGCTAGCTTTATAGAGCAACTTAGTCTATGGCAACATACCTTGTCGCAATCCCACTCGATCACTGAATGGCAGACAAATTTGACCGCGCTATTGCAGAATTTCTTTATTTCTGAAGCTAATACGGCAGACATGTTACGCTATATTGAAAATAGCATTCAACAATTGACAGAATTATTACAAACCTTACATATTGATGAACCTTTGAGCGCAGAGGTTATGGCTGATGTATTAACAGAAAAGTTAAACGAACAAGAGAATAGCTTAAAATTTTTAGTCGGTAAGGTGAGTTTTTGCACCTTATTACCGATGCGAGCGATTCCATTTAAGGTGGTCTGTTTATTAGGCATGAATGAACCAGATTATCCACGCCAGCAAACCTCGAATAGCTTTGATTTAATGCAATATCACCGTCAAAAAGGTGATCGTTCTCGTCGCGATGATGATCGTTATTTATTTCTAGAAGCCTTATTGGCTGCACAGCAGCAGCTTTATATTAGTTACGTAGGGCAATCCATGATTGATAATACACCACTTGAACCGTCGGTATTGGTAAATCAATTACTGGATTATTTAGATGAAAATCTGGATACTGATTGCCGACCGAAAGGTGATGATAAACCATTGGTAAAATATCACGCGATGACGGCATTCAGCCCAAAAAACTTTAGTGAAAATCACCGCACTTTTGCCAAAGAATGGGCGAATATTGCCAATGCGCATCAACGACCAGAAGATTTTGTTAAAATACCAAACAGTGACACTAAACCAGAAAACAATATTATTCAAATTGATACTGAACAGTTAATTAAATTTATTAAAAACCCGTTACAATTTTTCTTTGAACAACGATTAGATGTTTATTTTAGAGATAAAGATGAACAAATTATGGATACGGAGAATTTTGTGTTAGACGGTTTAGACCTATATCAAATTCAACAACATTTACTGATGCAAGAAAAGATTGATGTGGATGCTTATTTTGCTCAACTCAAGGTCAAAGGATTGTTGCCAAGTGGAGAATTTGCTCAGCTTTATCAACATCAAGTGCGGTCTGAAATTGCACAGTTTCAAGAGATTTTACGACCATATCAAGAGCAACCTACACAAACGCAATATGTGGATTTGGTCATTGATGTGGAGGGCAAAACCATTTACTTAAGCGGTTATATTAATCGATTATTTGAGACAACAAAGGGCGTGCAACTTATTCAATGGACGGTAGCCAAGCATAAAGATAGTTATGCCATTGAAAACTGGCTTTATTATTTAATTTTATTGGCAAATAACGGTGTAAATAAAGTGCTTCCGCCTCTTTTTTATGCTAAAGAAAAGAATAATTTAGTTGGAAAAACTTTTTTATTTGATCCGAATTTTGATCCGATGCCATTGTTGAAACGCTATATTTCCGCTTATTTAGCGAGTGAGCAGCACGTGATTTTAGCTGTCACTAAGGATATTGGTCGCTATTTAAAAACAGAGAATGCGCAGGCTAAATGTCAACATATTGAGAATATTGCTCAGGGCGATGATTATAATCAGGGGGATATTTACTGGCAACGGCTCTTGAAACAGACAGGGGATTTATCCTATTATTTACCCGAAATAGATCACAATACAAAAGATTGGTTTGCTACCATGATTAATTCAGTACATTCACTTTAAACTGCGGTTAATTTTTACCAATTTTTCAGGTAGAATAGCATAAATTTTATAGCGTAAAATAAGGATAGTCGGATGCGAATTAATCAAATTGTCAATGTAGATTTGGTTAAACAGATGAATAGTGCAGTGGTGTATAAATTAATTGACCAACAAGCTCCCATTTCTCGAATTCGAATTTCGGAATTAAGCCAGCTTGCCCCCGCCAGTGTCACTAAAATTACCCGTGCTTTATTGGCTCGTGGGTTGATTAAAGAAGTGGATCAGCAAGAATCCACAGGAGGGCGTCGTGCGACATCCATTGTGGCAGAACAAAAAGCATTTCGTACTTTATTGATTCATTTAGGGCGAGAAGAAATCGTGTTCGCAATGATGGATCTTTCAGCTAAGTTGCTAACATACCAACATTTTAATTTGCCTGATGTGCAAAATTTACCCCAATTAGAAGATTTTTTATTGGCGCAATTAGATAAATTTATGGTGGATAATGCCAACAAATCTAGCGAACTAATTGCCATTGGTATTACTGTCACTGGCTTTGTGAATGGTAAAAATAATCTGATTGAAAATCTACCGTACTTTGAGTTAGCTGAACCTTGGGATTTAGTGCAACGACTTGAACAACGCTTTAATTTACCGAGTTATATCGGGCAAGATGTGCGAAGTTTGGCATTAGCCGAGCATTATTTTGGTGTGACAAAAGATTGTTATGATTCCTTGTTGTTACGTATTCATCGAGGTGTAGGGGCAGGGATTGTGATTAATCATGAAGTGTTTCAAGGCTATCGCAATAATGTCGGTGAAATCGGGCATATTCAGGTGGATCCGTTGGGTAAACGCTGTTTGTGTGGCAATGTTGGTTGTTTGGAAACGGTGGTCAGCAATGATGCTATTGAAAATAAAATGCAACAAATGCTAGAAGACGGTTATCAAAGTAAATGGTTGTCATTAGAAAGTCATGATATTGAAGCGATTTGTAAAGCCAGTAATAAGCATGATGCAGTGGCTACAGAGTTAATTGAACATGTCGGCGTACAAATCGGACGGGTGCTAGCAATGTCAGTAAATATGTTTAACCCTGAGAAAATCGTGATTTCGGGGGAAATTACCCAAGCGAAGAATACCTTATTTGCAGCCATTCACAAAACATTAGAAAGTCACGCATTACCCTCATTTGTAAAAAATACGCCGTTAGTAGTGTCGGAATTACATCATGAAGATGTGATTGGAGCATTTGCTTTAGTCAAACGGGCATTGTTGGACGGTAGTTTATTGCAACATCTTTTGATAGAATAAAGACTTATTTGAGGCGATTTGCTTAATCTGTATTCGAACGAACGGAAATTTTAACATTATTAAGAAAAAATAGTTGACGAGCTAGGGGGAAATTAGCATAATACGCACCGCAACGCTGATTACGGTGACGCAAAATATGGCTACATAGCTCAGTCGGTTAGAGCACAACACTCATAATGTTGGGGTCGCAAGTTCGAATCTCGCTGTAGCCACCATTTAAAAGTGGTCAATATATTGCGGAAGTGGCGAAATTGGTAGACGCACCAGATTTAGGTTCTGGCGCCTGTGCGTGTGGGTTCAAGTCCCTCCTTCCGCACCATTTTCAGTTTGCAAATCTTTTGAGTTGATGGGGTATCGCCAAGCGGTAAGGCACTGGGTTTTGATCTCAGCATTCCTAGGTTCGAATCCTAGTACCCCAGCCATACTATCAACATACTAATCAATATCTTTTCAAGATAAGATAATCTTAATTGGGGTATCGCCAAGCGGTAAGGCACTGGGTTTTGATCTCAGCATTCCTAGGTTCGAATCCTAGTACCCCAGCCATATTTATTTTCTCTCTTTGCACTTGCGTACAAGGTTAAGCATATTATCGCTACTCCGTAGCTTGTGTGCTATTCTATGTCCCTAAAGATGCGGAGCATCGTCACCATGCGTAGCCCCGTACGAGAGTGCGGGGCATTGAGTATTATTTTCTCCGCAACGACACTTCTCCACCATTAAAGGTTAATAATTCGCCACTATTGGTTAATAATTTTAAATATCCATGTTCATCAATGCCTTGTTCCGTTCCTGAAATCACTTGTTTTTCCGTGATAATATTTACCGTTTCACCGAAATAGGCATCAACTTCTTGCCATTTTTGCTGAAATTCAGCATTTATTCCTACTCGTTCGAATGTTTCTAGTTCTTGATAAATCTGCTGGATTAAAGCGATTAACAACGAAGTGCGGTCTATTTTGGGCAAAATTTCAGTTAAATTTGCCCAGCTTTGGTCAATTTGTTGGTTATCTTTGGGAATATCAACGTTTAACCCAATCCCCACCACTAAATTAAGTTGACCATTCTCGGTATGAGCAATTTCAATTAAAATTCCCGCTAGTTTTCTTCCTTTTAATAAAATATCATTTGGCCATTTCAGCATAATGTCTGCACCGCCTAATTTTATTAAGGTATGATTAATTGCCATTGCCACGATAGAACTTAAACCATCAATAGGCTTTCTCGCATCTACTTGCCAAATAAAACTAAACATTAACTGACTAGCAAAAGGTGAAATCCATTGCCGTCCACGTCGTCCACGTCCTGCGGTTTGGCTTTCAGCAGTGCAGATGTCGCCTTTGTTGAGGCGTTTGATATTTTCGAGTAAAAATTGATTGGTTGAATGAATAATTGGGCGATAAAACACTTGATTCGGCAAAGTATCACGCAATTTTTCAGGGTTTAATAATGCGGTTTGGGGTAATAACTTGACTTCACCCAAAGTGGTATCAATATGAATACCTTGCTGTTGTAATTGTTGAATTTGAACCAGTAACTCATTGTCATTACAGCCTAAAAGTGCGGTTAAATTTTCAAAAGAATAGGTTTGACCGTCAGCCAGTTTTTCTAATAAATTGTACATAAATTTCCTTTTTAATTCTTTCTCAAAAAAGCAAAATTTTTCATAAAAATTCGTTCACAAGATTAAGTGAACCCTGTATAATGCGTTCGCAATATTTTATAGCATACATTTAAAAGAGAGAATATTGCAATGTTACGAATTAAGCAAGAAGCCTTAACTTTTGATGACGTTTTACTCGTCCCCGCCCATTCCACCGTGTTACCTAACACCGCTGATTTATCCACTCAACTGACTAAAACCATTCGCCTAAATATCCCAATGCTTTCCGCCGCAATGGATACGGTAACGGAAACCAGATTAGCGATTTCCTTAGCACAAGAGGGGGGAATTGGTTTCATTCATAAGAATATGTCTATTGAACGCCAAGCGGAACGTGTGCGTAAAGTGAAAAAATTTGAAAGCGGTATTGTATCAGAACCGGTTTGTGTACAACCTGATATGACCTTGGCACAATTAGCAGAAATCACCAAGAAAAATGGATTTGCCAGTTTTCCTGTGGTGGATAATGCGGACAATTTAGTAGGAATTATTACGGGTCGTGATGTGCGTTTTGTGTCTGATCATAGCAAAACCATTGCCGAATTTATGACGCCAAGAGAACGTCTTGTTACCGTAAAAGAAAATGCCAAACGAGAAGAAATATTTGGTTTAATGCATCACCATCGTGTAGAAAAAGTGTTGGTATTAGATGCCAATGATAAATTAAAAGGGATGATTACTTTAAAAGATTACCAAAAAGCAGAAAATACGCCAAATGCGTGTAAAGATGAGTTTGGTCGTTTACGTGTTGGCGCGGCAGTAGGTGCTGGACCGGGTAATGAAGAACGTGTTGAAGCACTAGTCCGAGCAGGTGTTGATGTATTGTTAATCGACTCTTCACATGGACATTCCGAGGGCGTATTACAACGTGTACGTGAAACTCGTGCAAAATATCCTAATTTACCGATTATCGCAGGCAATGTAGCAACTGCAGAGGGAGCGATAGCCTTAGCCGATGCAGGTGCGAGTGCGGTAAAAGTCGGGATTGGTCCGGGATCAATTTGTACGACACGTATCGTGACAGGTGTAGGCGTACCACAAATTACCGCTATTGCGGAAGCCTCTGCTGCGTTGGCAGATCGTGGTATTCCAGTGATCGCCGATGGCGGTATTCGTTTTTCGGGCGACATTGCCAAAGCCATTGCTGCTGGGGCAAATTGCGTAATGGTTGGCTCAATGTTCGCTGGCACAGAAGAAGCTCCAGGCGAAATTGAACTTTATCAAGGGCGTTCCTTTAAATCTTATCGTGGTATGGGTTCACTTGGGGCAATGTCAAAAGGTTCATCAGATCGTTATTTCCAATCAGACAATGCGGCGGATAAACTTGTTCCTGAAGGTATTGAAGGACGTATTCCATACAAAGGATTACTTAAAGAAATCGTGCATCAACAAATGGGGGGCTTACGTTCTTGTATGGGCTTAACAGGTTCAGCTACGATTGAAGATTTACGTACTAAAGCCCAGTTTGTGCGGATTAGTGGTGCGGGGATTAAAGAAAGCCATGTACATGATGTGACGATTACCAAAGAAGCACCAAACTATCGTATGGGCTAAAAGACTAAAAAGTGCGGTAAAAAATCGAAAAATTTTATCAATATTTTTACCGCGTTTATTTTCTATTATTATCAAGATGTACTATGAAATTAACCAACGAAGATCGCTTTTTTATAAGGCAAACGATTATTGAATTTTTTCTTTATGCCATAGTCGCAACTATTCCATTTTTAGCTATTGCAGTGGATCTGTTTTATTTTGATAATATTATCAATGAAGAATCTGTTGTAGAAGGACTACAAGATGTGTTTATCATTATTACCATTGGACTTTTTAGTTATAATGCCAAACGCTTTCCACAATTGCGACAAGGATTTGTGTTAATGGCAGGCTTTTTTTTATGTATCCTGATTCGAGAATCTGATAATATTTTTGACCGACTAACGGGGCATGGAAGTTGGTTTTATTTTGCCATAACCGCTGCAATTATTTGTATTGGTTACGCCCTAACTAACCGCCAAGCCGCATTTGATGCTTTAGTATTATTTATTAAAAGCCGAGAATATGCCGCTTTTTTAGGTGGATTGGTTATTGTGTTTATTAGCTCAAGACTACTTGGCACTGGTTCAATTTGGAAACATATTTTACAAGAAGGCTACGTCATTACGGCAAAGCATATCGTTGAAGAAGGTTCAGAACTGTTTGGCTATGCAATTATGTGTATTTCTGTATGGACTTTTAACAGAAAATTAACAACTTCCCTTAAACTTGAGAAATAATTAAATGAACAACATTCACCAACATAAAATTTTAATTTTAGATTTCGGTTCACAATATACCCAATTAATTGCCCGCCGTGTGCGTGAAATTGGGGTGTATTGCGAACTTTGGGCGTGGGACGTGACGGAACAGCAAATCCGTGAATTTAACCCAACCGGGATTATTCTTTCAGGTGGACCTGAAAGCACCACCGAACAAAACAGCCCAAGAGCGGCTGAATATGTATTTAGTGCTGGTGTACCTGTATTAGGAATTTGTTACGGTATGCAAACTATGGCAATGCAATTAGGTGGATTAACGGAAAATTCGGATCACCGTGAATTTGGTTATGCTCAAGTGGATTTACAAGCTAATTGCCAGCTTTTCGCTCAATTAAATGATGATGTGAATGCAGCTCAAGCGAAATTAGATGTGTGGATGAGCCATGGCGATAAAGTGACCCATTTACCTAATAACTTCCAAGTCACAGGCACCACACCAACTTGCCCGATTGCAGCAATGTCAGATGAAAGTCGCCGATTCTATGGCGTGCAGTTCCACCCTGAAGTAACACATACCAAAAGCGGTTTGGCGTTATTAACCAATTTTGTCGTCAATATTTGTGGTTGTGAAACTAAATGGACAGCGGAAAATATTATTGAAGATGCAGTCGCTCGGATTAAAGCCCAAGTAGGCGATGATGAAGTCATTTTAGGCCTGTCTGGTGGTGTAGATTCTTCCGTTACTGCCTTGTTATTACACCGAGCCATTGGCAAAAAATTACATTGCGTTTTTGTGGACAACGGCTTGTTACGTCTTAACGAAGGCGATCAAGTCATGGAAATGTTCGGTGATAAATTCGGCTTAAACATTATCCGTGTCAATGCAGAAGATCGTTTCTTAGCTGCCTTAAAAGGTGAAAATGATCCCGAAGCCAAACGTAAAATTATTGGTAAAGTGTTTGTCGATGTATTTGATGAAGAATCCCACAAACAAACCAACGTTAAATGGTTGGCACAAGGCACCATTTATCCTGATGTGATTGAATCTGCGGGAGCCAAAACAGGTAAAGCTCATGTGATTAAATCTCATCACAATGTAGGTGGTTTACCTGATTATATGAAATTAGGTCTTGTGGAACCCTTACGTGAACTGTTTAAAGACGAAGTGCGTAAAATTGGTTTAGCCTTAGGTTTACCAGCAGAAATGTTGAATCGCCACCCGTTCCCCGGTCCAGGTTTAGGCGTGCGTGTGTTAGGTGAAATCAAAAAAGAATACTGCGATCTGTTGCGTAAAGCGGATGCGATTTTTATTGAAGAGCTTTATAATTCAGGTTGGTATTACAAAGTGAGCCAAGCATTTACCGTCTTTTTGCCAGTGAAATCTGTCGGTGTAATGGGTGATGGACGTAAATATGACTGGGTGGTTTCATTGCGTGCGGTAGAAACTATTGATTTTATGACCGCACATTGGGCTCACTTGCCTTATGAGTTATTAGGTAAAATCTCCAACCGCATTATCAATGAAGTGAACGGCATTTCAAGGGTCGTATATGATGTAAGTGGTAAACCACCTGCGACTATCGAATGGGAGTAACACAATAATATTTGATCTACACTCTGAAAGCGCTAACCGAATTAAGGTGTAGATCAAAAATACAATATTTTTAGATTTTATGTAGTTATGGTTATTGAACCATATTTCGTACGGATTTCAAAAAGCCTTTTGCTGTAGCATAAATATCGGTTTTACCTTGAGCCTTTAAAATCAGATCAGACATTTCACGAAATGCTCCTTTGCCTCCGCCTAGCGTGAGTACATAATCAGCATTTTTTTTCACATAATCAGCTGCATCAGCGACCGCAAAAGATAAACCACAGACTGCAAAAGCGGGTAGATCTACGCTGTCATCTCCAATATAAGCGGTCTGTTCAGGGCTAACATTGGCTTGTTGCATTAATTCAAAGCAGGCGGTTTCTTTTTCTAATTTGCCTAGAATAGACAATGTAATGCCAAGATCCGCCATACGCTTTTGTAAAATGGGAGAAGAGCGTCCGGATAATACAGCTACTTGAATACCTTGTTCTATCAACATGCGAATGCCTAAACCATCACGTACATGGAAACTTTTAATGGCTTCGCCGTTAGCGTCGTAATGTAATAATCCATCTGTGAGTACACCATCAATATCTGTGATCACTAATTTGATTTTTTGTAATTTATTTAGCATGTTTAACCCTGTTTTAACTTGAAAATTCCACTAAACCAACCACTTCATTTTGATCATTAACAACCACTAAAGAGTGAATCTTGTTCTCTTTCATAAAGGTTTCCGCGGTGGTTAAAAATTCATCCTGATGAATAGTTTTTGGATTTCTGGTCATTAAATCTTGAGCGGTTTTACTCAGTGTTGCAGTGCCATTAGAGGTTAATGCACGGCGAATATCGCCATCCGTAATAATGCCTTGTAATTTATTATTATCCATGACTAAAGCAACCCCCATTCGACCTTCGTTCATAATGGTCAAACAGTCGGTAAAGCTGGTCGATAGTAGGGTAATAGGTAAGCGAGTTTGCATTTGATCTTTCACGCGACAAAGTAAACGGCGACCTAACGACCCCCCCGGATGGAACTTGGCAAAGTCTATTGGTTTAAAATCACGAGCATAGATTAATGCGACTGTTAGCGCATCGCCTAAAGCTAAAGTAACTAATGCTGACGTTGTTGGAGCAAGATTATTCGGGCAGGCTTCACGTTCAATGGTAATGTCTAATACATAATCAGCGTGTTTACCTAAGGTTGAATCTTTGTTACTGGTCAATGCAATGATTTTATTACCGAAATTTTTTAAACTTGGAATGAGTTTATTGACTTCGTCACTTTCACCACTATAAGAAATAAGAATCACCACATCAATGGGTTTTAACATACCTAAATCACCATGAAAGGCTTCGGTTGGATGCAAAAAAAAGCTCGGTGTACCGGTTGATGCTAAACTAGCAACAATTTTCTGTCCAATTAACCCTGATTTTCCCACGCCACTAATAGCAATACGCCCCTCGCATGTTAGAATTAATTCCACCACCTGATTAAAGGTATTATCAAGAGTTTGACTTAATTTATCTAACGCTTGCTCTGCCATGTTAATGGTTTCACGAGCATAATGTAGATGATTCATTTTCTGTCCCTACAAAAAAGTGCGGTAAAAAAACGATACGATTCTTTACCCGAAATTGTGATGGCTATTTTAACGTAAGTTTTGATTTCACTCTAGCAAAAATTCCGTTATACTACGAACCCTGAGTTGATCAGACAATCGCTGGTTTATTGAAGCCCTAAAGTGTTCGTCAGAACGATCTAGTGGGACAAATAGACGAGAGGAAAGTCCGAGCTACACAGGGCAGAGTGCTAGGTAACGCCTAGGGGGAGCGATCCCACGACCAGTGCAACAGAGAGCAGACCGCCCCTCACTTAGATTATAAATAATCTAGGTGAGGGGTAAGGGTGAAAGGGTGCGGTAAGAGCGCACCGCATGGCGGGTAACCGTTCATGGCAAGGTAAACTCCACTCGTAGCAAGACCAAATAGGAGCTCAATGGGTGTGCCCGCTCAGAGTTCGGGTAGGTTGCTTGAGCGTGCGTGCGAACGTACGCCTAGAGGAATGATTGTCCACGACAGAACTCGGCTTATCGATCAACTCATTTAATTTCTTGATTCATTGTCAGCACGACCCTATGTGTCTGTCCATAGACTGACTAATTCACCGTCCGCACTTTCATCAAACAAACCATAGCAATCGCAATCATCAAAAAAGATACGTAAAACACCGTATTATAATGCCAAAATTGAGCCAACCAACCAGCAATTGGACCGGCGACCAGCCAACTTAATTTAGCCGCATTACTAAACAAAGTTGTGGCAGCTCCGGCTTGACGCGGCATTAAATCTTGAAAATACAGCATACCTAGCGTTGCAATAATGCCGATAAAGATAGCATTAAAAAATTGCAGTAAGACTAATTGCCATGTATTTTGGAAAAATAGCAAACCGAGATAAAACAAAAAGCCAGCCCAAAGTGCGGTGAAAATTAATGCTTTTTTACTGAAATATTGGGTTAAATAACCACCCAATAACATGATCGGAATTTCCAATCCTGCCGCCGTTCCCATCAATGTACCAGCTAATTCAGCGGGTAAATGTAATTCATGGATAATATATAATGGCATATTAATCAAATACATACCATTGCAATTAAAAATCATAAAGACGGTGATAAACAGGTAAATCACGCTTTTTTGATTATTCGATGGCGCTTGTAACGGCGTATTTTGTTCCATTTTTTTACGTGGCACTTTAGGCAACAAGGTTACCGCAATTAACCCACAGAATAAAAATGCTAGCCCAGCAATGGAATACATCCAATCAAAGCCCCAATTTAGTGCAATGCTAAAAGAAAGTGGTGGACCCACAATCCACGCCAGTGAAATTTGAGTTCGCATAATGGTGGAAAACATCACGCTTTCTTTGCCTGTGTTGTCGGCATATTCCCGAGCTAGGGCAAAAGATTGTGGATTAGCCGATGATCCTAAACCAAGCAAGGTTGTACCCAATAAAATTAACCAGTAATAATTACGGTTAAAAGCGAATACTAAACAGCCACCGATAGCAAGAACACAACAATATAATATCACTTTTCGGCGATCGATCATTTTATCGGAATATTTGGCGAGTATTTGGCTTAATCCGATACCGATAATCGCATTAATTGCATAGAAGTAACCTACCATAGCAGGGGAAACTTGAATTTCTTGCGTTAAAAATAGGCTCAATGTAGGTAATTGAAAAGACGATGCAATGCCTGTCAAAAAAGCGATCAATAAAAACGCAAACGCCACCAAATTGGAAGGTTTTTCAATGGTTGGGGTTGGAGTAAGCATAATCCATCTCTAAAAAAACAAAAAGTGCGGTGACAAAATCCCGATAGGAATTTTGAACGCCACTTGTGGCGTGGGCAAAGCCCCGAACAATCCTGTAAAGGATTGTGAGTAATTTTACCGCATTTTTGGGATCTTGATAAGATTATTGCTGTTCTTGCTGGGCTTGTTTTTCTTGTTTGCTGTGATAAAAATAGAGATAAATCAAGCCGATAGGAGCGATAAATACAGAGAAAATCCAACAAATTGCCATGGTGAAAAATTTAACAATAAGCATCAATATGGCATTCACCAAAAAGCCATTTTCGCCCAAAATGTAATTCATCACGCTTTCATACACAAAGCGAGAATAAGGATAGAGAAATTGGCAAAGGGTAAACCACAAGATGAAAATGTAGCTGTAGCCTGTTTCAGCCCCCTCATAACGTAGTGGATGAAGTGCAAATTGGTAGAGAAATAACACATAAAAAATTAAGCCAAACAGAAAATGGCGAATATAATAAGCGAAATTTAAACCGCCAAAGGTTTTTTGAATAATGGGGTGCATGATTTTGATCTCCTTAGGATAAACATGGGGTAATAGCTTTGACAGATTATTTTGATAAATCTTCCCTATTGTAAAAAAAAATTTAAAGTCAATGCCTAAAAATAAAAAATTGAAAAAATTACCCCGCATTTTTGTACGGGGTAAGCACTATTTACCTAAATTATCAAAAAACTTCTTCACACCATCAAAGAAACTGGAATGTTTTGGTCGTTGTTTGTCTTGACCATCTAGGCTGTCTTCTAGTTTACGCAGTAGTTCTTTTTGTGCTTCATTGAGTGAAACTGGGGTTTCTACGGTAATTTTGCAAATTAAATCGCCGGCATAACCGCTTCGCATAGCGGCAATGCCCTTGCCACGCATGCGGAACATTTTGCCCGTTTGGGTGCCTTCTGGCACTTTTAATTTAGCTCGACCTTCTAAAGTAGGGACTTCAATTTCACCACCCAAGGCGGCTTGGGTAAAGCTAATTGGGACTTCACAATATAAATTGTTACCATCACGTTCAAAAATAGGGTGATCCTGAACGTGGATGACAACATAAAGATCGCCAGCAGGTGCCCCATTTTCACCCGCAGCCCCTTTGCCAGATAAGCGTAATTGATTGCCTGTATCCACACCGGCAGGAATTTTTACCGAAAGGCTTTCGGTTTTATGCACACGCCCATCGCCATGACATGTTTTACAGGTTTTCTCAATTTTCTTGCCTGTGCCATGACAATGAGGGCATGTGGTTTCGGTAACAAAGAAACCTTGTTGGCGACGAACCCGACCTTGTCCATGACAGGTTGAGCAAGTTTCTACTTTAGATCCTTTTTCCGCACCAGTACCATCACATTTATCACAATGTACTAGGGTACGAATTTGAATATCTTTGGTCACGCCGCGTACGGCTTCTTCAAGAGTGATTTCAATGTCGTAACGTAAATCGTCACCACGCACCACCCGAGAACGACCGCCACTGCCACCGAACATTTCGCTGAAAATATCTTCAAATCCACCGAAACCACCAAATCCTCCGCCAAATCCGCCCGCACCGCCACCGAATCCACCTTGTTCAAAGGCGGCGTGACCGTATTGATCGTAAGCGGCGCGTTTTTCTTGATCGCTTAAAATTTCATAGGCTTCGTTGATTTCTTTAAATTTTTCTTCGCTGTCTTTATCGCCCTTAGTTCGGTCGGGGTGATATTTCATGGCTAGGCGTTTATAGGCACGTTTGATTTCTTTCTCATCCGCCCCTTTTTGAATGCCTAGCACTTCATAATAATCTCGTTTTGCCATAATGTTTTGCTCACATATAGATTAGTCACTAAATTTAATTTTATGTACCCAATGGGCAATCACAGGTTGTAAAAACCAGCTAGCAGGAAAGGCAAAACAAAATGCCACCAGCCAATTGCGTAACCAAACCAGTAAAAAATCAGGCGTAAAGCCGTTATTGACCATGGTCATGCCTAATGAAATACAAAAGGAAAATACAAACACGGAAGCCGTCACCATAATCAGGCGAAACCATTTTCTTTTGATTGCCATTTAATTTTTTCTCTTTTTTGTTTTGCGTAGGGGCGGATCTATGTATCCGCCCGAAAATTACGCTCCATTTTTAACAGGCGGATACATAGATCCGCCCTTACGGATTTTATTTAATATCTAATACACCAAAGGGGCGTATGCAATACGCCCCTACAATGTTAACGGAAAGATTATTTATCTTTCACTTCTTCAAACTCGGCATCGACCACGTCATCGTTTGGTTTTCCACCTTGAGCTTGTTGAGCGTCTGCCTGTGCTTGAGCTTGACCAGCTTGCACTAATTTCTCAGACACTTGAATTAACGCTTGCAATTTCGCATCAATTTCTGCTTTGTTTTCGCCTTTCGCCGCAGTTTCAAGTTCACCTAAGGCTTTTTCAATTGGGGCTTTGTCGTCAGCAGAGAGCTTGTCGCCTACTTCGCTTAATTGTTTGCGAGTAGAGTGAACAATAGCATCTGCTTGGTTGCGAGCTTGCACTAATTCTTCAAATTTGCGGTCTGCTTCGGCGTTGGCTTCCGCATCACGCACCATTTGTTGAATTTCTTCATCACTTAAACCTGAAGAAGCTTTAATGGTGATTTGTTGCTCTTTACCCGTGCCTTTATCTTTGGCGGAAACGTGGATAATACCATCAGCATCAATGTCAAACGTCACTTCAATTTGCGGCATACCACGTGGCGCTGGGTTAATGCCTTCAAGGTTGAATTGCCCCAAGGATTTATTGGCAGAGGCTTGTTTACGTTCACCTTGCAACACATGGATCGTCACTGCACTTTGGTTATCTTCTGCGGTGGAGAACACTTGCGATTTTTTAGTTGGAATCGTGGTGTTTTTCTCAATTAGGTTAGTCATCACGCCGCCCATGGTTTCAATACCTAAAGATAACGGGGTAACGTCTAATAATAACACGTCGGTCACATTACCAGATAACACACCGCCTTGTACTGCAGCACCCACTGCGACAGCTTCATCTGGGTTTACGTCTTTGCGTGGTTCTTTGCCAAAGAATTCAGCGACTTTTTGTTGTACCAATGGCATACGAGTTTGACCACCCACTAACAGCACATCATCAATTTTAGACACACTCAAGCCTGCATCATTTAACGCCACTTTAACAGGTTCAAGAGAACGAGCCACTAAATCTTCTACCAAGGCTTCAAGTTTCGCACGGGTCAATTTAATGTTTAAGTGTTTCGGACCTGTGGCATCGGCAGTGATGTACGGCAAATTCACATCCGTTTGTTGTGCAGATGAAAGCTCAATTTTGGCTTTTTCGCCCGCTTCTTTTAGCCGTTGCATGGCTAACGGATCGTTGCGTAAATCCACGCCTTGATCTTTTTTGAACTCGTCTACAAGATAGTTAATTACTCGAGTATCAAAGTCTTCACCGCCCAAATGGGTGTCGCCGTTGGTCGCCAACACTTCAAAGGTTTTCTCGCCACCAACCTCATCAATTTCAATAATAGACAAGTCAAATGTACCACCACCTAAGTCATACACCGCAATAGTTTGGTTGCCTTTGCCTTTATCTAAACCGTAAGCCAACGCTGCCGCAGTCGGTTCGTTGATAATACGTTTTACATCTAAACCTGCAATACGACCTGCATCTTTAGTGGCTTGACGTTGTGCATCATTAAAGTAAGCTGGTACAGTAATCACTGCTTCTGTTACGGTTTCGCCCAAGAAATCTTCAGCGGTTTTTTTCATTTTTTTCAATACTTCCGCAGAGATCTGTGGAGGCGCTAATTTATCACCTTTTACATCTACCCAAGCATCACCATTGTCTGCTTTCACAATGCTGAATGGCATAATGTTCACATCACGTTGTACTTCTTGGTCTTCAAAACGACGACCAATTAAACGTTTGATCGCGAATAAGGTATTTTTCGGATTAGTGACTGCTTGACGTTTAGCAGGTTGACCGACTAAGGTTTCGTTATCATTAGTATAAGCAATAATTGACGGGGTGGTACGATCCCCTTCCGCATTTTCAATCACACGTGGTTTGTCGCCATCCATTACTGCCACACAAGAGTTGGTAGTACCTAAGTCAATACCGATAATTTTTCCCATAATTTGTTTTCTCCTAGTTTGAATTGGTTTTCGCAACGCCTTTCATCTTTTATTGACAGAACGATAAATAGGCTCGCTTGCTTGTTATTTAAAATGTGGTTGGCATTTTGTTTTTCAAGGGTATTTTTAAAAATTTTTTGAAATTTTCAAAAGCGTTAAAAAGTTCAGTGCCACTTCACCTTTTTTATTGTATTCACAAAATAAGGGATGTTTTGTGGTTTTCAAGGTGGCAAGCAAAAAATAGCAAAAATTTACCGCACTTTGTGCTATTGATAAGCTCTACTTACGAATGATAATAACGAAATAAGCTCAACGTTCCCTGTATAATCCAGCCTACCGCCAGTGCATAAATTAATGTACCAATGCCTACAGTCCCACCAAGCCAATAACCTAACACACAGGCGGCAACTTCAATGGTGGTTCTGACTTTACCAATTTTCCAATGGAAAAGATGACAAATACCCACCATTAAGCCATCTCTAGGACCAGCGCCCAAATGGCAGGTTAGATAAAATGCTGTACCAATAGCAAATAAAATCAGTCCACTAAAAAAATAACTTATTTGCCATATTAAATTATCGGGATAGGGCAGATAAGCGACAGTGATACCCAATAAAATCGCAATCACAATCACATTGAAGATTGAACCAATACCGATACGGAGTTTTAAAGGAATCCAAAACAACATAACAATCGTGCTGATGATAAAAGATGCCAAGCCTACACTAAAATTACCTTGCAAAGCAATACCTTGTGATAAAACTGTCCAAGGTGCAGAGCCAAGGTTTGATGATAAAATTAAACCTTCACCAATCCCCATAATGACAAGTGTAAACAATAGAACAAGCAAGGGCTTGCTTTCTAGCGACCAAATATGTTTGGCAGTCCATATTGTTCTTGGTAAAAGGGATGTTTTTGTTTTCATATCATATCCTGAAAGAGATTCGGTATATGATAATGAAAAAATATGCAGAAAAAAACAAAATTAAACATATAACTTATAGCAGAAAAATATAAAAGAGATTAAAATTAAGTAATTTTTACTGTAAAGGAGAAAACAAATGGAATCGTTAATTAGTCTGTTAGGTATTGTAGTATTGTTAGGTATTGCATTCCTGTTATCAAATAATCGTCGAGCGATTAATTTGAGAACTGTACTTGGTGCCTTATTAATCCAAATCGGTTTAGGGGCTTTAATTCTTTATGTACCCGCTGGGCGAGATGCGTTACTTTGGTTATCAAATGGTGTACAAAAAGTTATCAACTATGGCTTTGATGGTATTCAATTTGTATTTGGTGGTTTAGCCAGTGACAAAATTTTTGAAGTAATGGGTGGTGACGGATTTATTTTTGCCGTGCGAGTATTACCTTATATTATCTTCTTTTCAGCATTAATTTCTGTGCTTTATTATATTGGCGTCATGCAATGGGTGATTAAAATCATCGGCGGTGGGTTACAAAAATTATTAGGCACATCTAAAGCGGAGTCTATGTCAGCGGCTGCCAATATTTTCGTAGGACAAACGGAAGCACCATTAGTTGTTAGACCTTATATTAGCAGAATGACGAACTCCGAATTATTTGCCATTATGTGTGGTGGCTTAGCATCTATTGCGGGGTCAGTATTGGCGGGTTATGCTGGTATGGGCGTGCCGTTGCCTTATTTAATTAGTGCATCTTTTATGGCAGCACCGGCAGGTTTATTATTTGCTAAAATTTTATATCCGCAAACAGAGCAATTTAATGACGATATGTCAGCTGTGGAGTTAGAAAAACCTGCGAATATTTTAGATGCAGCGGCATCAGGTGCATCATCAGGTATGCAACTTGCCTTAAATATCGGTGCAATGTTAGTGGCGTTTATTGCCTTAATTGCTTTGATTAACGGTATTTTAGGAGGTGTTGGTGGATGGTTCGGTTATGGTGATTTATCACTTGGCATGATTTTCTCTTGGATATTTAAACCGTTAGCTTGGGTAATCGGTGTGCCTTGGGAAGAAGCGGGTGTCGCGGGTCAAATGATCGGGACTAAATTAGCGATTAATGAATTTGTTGGTTATTCAGAATTTACCAAATATTTAAGCCCTGAAAGTGCGATTCAATTAACCGATAAAACCAAAGCGATCATCACTTTTGCATTATGTGGTTTTGCCAACTTTGGTTCAATTGCCATTTTAATCGGTGGTCTTGGTGTAATGGCACCGAATCGTCGTGGTGATATTGCTCGTTTAGGCATTAAAGCGGTTATCGCGGGATCTTTAGCAAACTTAATGAGTGCAACGATTGCTGGCTTATTTATCGGTTTAAGTGGTGTTGCACTCGCTTAACAGCGAACTGACACATTTAATAAATATACCACAGCATTGCGTCTGTGGTGTTATTTTTTTATCTGATCGTGCCGTAAAACACTGCCCTTTAGGGCGGTGATATAAGGCACAAACAATGAGCCGTTTCCAACCTAACTAATCGGGCGTTTGTTGTTGCTCGATATATTGGCGAATAATTGATATTGGTGCACCACCGCAACTACCCGCAAAATAAGACGGTGACCAAAGCTGATTGCCCCAGAGTTTTTTCTGTATGCTTGGATATTTTTTCTTTCTAATCAAACGACTAGATACGCCCTTTAAGCTATTCACAAGCACTGATACCGCTACTTTTGGCGGATATTCTACAAGCAGATGAACGTGATCATCTTCGCCGTCAAACTCCACTAATGTAGCCCCAAAATCCTGACAAACGTTGGCAAAAATAGTTTGTAATTCATCAAGTATCGCTTTCGTGAAAACATCTCTGCGATATTTAGTAACAAAGACTAAATGAACGTGCATATTAAAAATACAGTGTCTTCCGTGTCTAATTTCTGTTTCTTTTTTCATAGACCAAGTGTAAAATAAGAGAAAATTCTATTTTAACCTAAGCCCATGTTAATCCGCAAAGCCTTTAAATTTGAAATTAGACCAAACGGTGAACAAATCCGCAAAATTAAGCAGTTTTGTGGTTGTTCTCGCTTTGTGTTTAATCAGGCGTTAGCGTGGCAAAATGAGCAGTACGAGCAGGATAATCAATTTAAATTTAGCTACACCAAAATCGCAAATCTGTTGCCAACTTGGAAAAAACAATGGGAGTGGCTGAAAGATTGCCATTCGCAAGTGTTGCAACAATCATTAAAAGACCTTGAAGCAGCGTTTAAAAATTTTTTCCAAAAGCGAGCAGATTTTCCCAAATTCAAGAAAAAAGGCTTAAAAGACAGTTTTCGTTTTCCGCAAGGTTGCAAACTGGAACAAGGAAATAATCGCTTGTATTTGCCTAAAATCGGCTGGGTTCGCTATTTCAATAGCCAAAAAGTCATCGGCGAAATTAAAAATGTCACAGTCAGCCAAAAGTGCGGTCATTTTTTTGTGAGTATTCAGACGGAATTTGAAGCCGATATTCCAACGCATACGGGCGGAGAAATCGGCATTGATATGGGCATAGCTCGTTTTGCCACCCTTTCCAATGGCATATTTTTCGCTCCGCTTAATGCGTTCAAAACCTATAAAGGCAAATTAGCGAAGCTGCAAAAACAGCTCAAAAACAAAGTTAAATTTAGCCAAAATTGGCAGAAATTAAAGGCGAAAATCGCCAAACTACACCATAAAATCGCCAATTGTCGCAAAGACTTCTTGCATCAAACTTCAAACCAAATCAGCAAAAAACACGCCATGATCTACGTTGAAGATTTACAAGTTGCCAACATGTCAAAATCGGCAAAAGGCACAGTGGAAGAACCAGGTAAAAATGTGAGCCAAAAATCGGGGCTAAATCGTTCGATACTGGATCAATCTTGGTTCGAGTTTCGCCGACAACTGGACTATAAAACGAAATGGCATGGCGGATTTTTGGTTGCTGTGACCCCACAAAATACCAGTCGAACTTGCCCTTGTTGCGGATTGGTCGCCAAAGCAAATCGGGAAACCCAATCGCATTTTGAGTGCATTGAATGTGGCTACAGCGAAAATGCCGATGTAGTTGGAGCGATAAATATATTAACCAAAGGCAGACTACAATTAGAAACTGTCTTCTGACTTCTGTCATCTGAACAGGGTAGGACATACCCGTAGAGCTTGTGAAGTGAATCTCATTAGAGATCAGCAGCAAGAACCCACCGAGAGTAGCCCCTGAAAGGGGGAGCTAGTAGGAATTCCCGTCCTTTAGGGCAGGGAGGATGTCAACACCTATTGGTAAATCTATACTTTTGACTACATATAAAGAGGAAAAAATTATGACTCCACATATTAACGCTCCGGAAGGCGCATTTGCTGATGTTGTATTAATGCCGGGAGATCCACTTCGCGCTAAGTTTATTGCTGAAAAATTCTTAGACAACGTTCAAGAAGTCACAAATGTCCGTAATATGCTTGGTTACACAGGGACTTACAAAGGTCGTCGCATTTCAGTCATGGGACACGGAATGGGGATTCCATCCTGCTCAATTTACAGTAAAGAATTAATTACCGAATATGGCGTGAAAAAAATTATTCGGGTTGGCTCGTGCGGTGCGGTGCGTCAAGATGTCAAACTACGCGATGTCGTGATTGGTATTGGTGCATGTACTGATAGCAAAGTAAATCGTATTCGTTTTAGAGATCATGATTTTGCTGCCATTGCAGATTTTGATATGGTTCAAGCAGCGGTACAAGCGGCAAAAAATAAAGGGGTGAAAGTACGAGCTGGGAATTTGTTCTCGACAGATTTATTTTATTCCCCAGATATTACCATGTTTGATGTGATGGAAAAATACGGCATTCTTGGGGTGGAAATGGAAGCGGCGGGTATTTATGCTGTGGCGGCGGAATATGGTGCCAAGGCGTTGTGTATTTGTACGGTCTCTGATCATATTCGTACCGGTGAACAAACCAGTTCAGAAGAACGTCAATTAACTTTTAATGAAATGATTGAGATTGCATTGGAAAGTGTATTGATTGGTGATGTCACTGAGTAATTTAAACAAAAAAGTGCGGTATTTTTTACCGCACTTTCAGATAAAATCGCCAAAATATGGTGAAAATGCACCGCATTTTGATCGTCTTTATTCCACTTTACTCGGTTTATCTTGTGGCAAAATCAGATTTAAGATTAACGCTAATAATGAGCCTACGGTAATTCCTGAGCCAAAAATTTCTTTACAGAATATTGGCAATTTATCCAGTAATTCAGGGCGAGTTGTGACAGCTAAACCGCAACCGATAGAAATCGCAATGATTAAGCCGTTGCGTTTACTGCGCTCAATATTATCTAGCATTTGAATCCCTGCCGCAATAATCATCGCGAACATCATTAAGCCGGCACCACCTAATACAGGCAATGGAATCGACACGATTAACGCACCGAAAACGGGGAATAAACCAGCTAATACTAATAATCCGCCAGTTAACGCTACCACATGGCGACTTGCCACCCCCGTGAGCGTAATTACGCCGATATTTTGTGAGAAAGAAGAGAATGGGGTCGTTGACATAATCGCGGCTAGGGCAGAACCTAAACCGTCACAGAGTATGCCACCACGTAAATGTTTACCGGTGATTTCGGTTTGGGTGGCATTACCTAAGGCAAGGAAGTTACCACTACTTTCAACGATTGTCACCAAATAGGCAATCGCCATGCCGATAATTCCGGTAATCGGGAAAGACAAGCCGAAGTGTAACGGTTGTGGTAAGGCAAAGGCTTGTGCTTCTTTCACACCAGTAAAGTCGATCCAGCCGAGCGCAAGACAAAGGAGGTAGCCCGTCATCATACCGATTACAATGGCAGCCGCAGAAAAAATGCCAGTCCCCCATTGTACTAAAGCTACAACAATCACTAACACAAAGGTTGCCATCATCAGATTTTCAGGCGCTGCATAATTGGCATCGCTACGTTGACCACCCGCGAACCAATCCACAGCGACAGAGATTAAGCTTAAGCCGATCATCATGACTACGGTGCCAGTCACCACGGGTGGGAATAATTTACGGATGTTTGGCATAAAGAAACTGCCCGCAATCATAACTACTGCCCCCACTAATGATGAACCAAGAATACCTGCCACGCCATGTTCACTAAAACCGACCGCAAGGGCAGCAGAGACAAAAGTAAAGCTCGTCCCCATCACACTCGGTAAACGAATGCCGATCGGACCTAATCCACGACACTGAATAATGGTCACAATACCTGAAACTAATAGAGCCGCATTGACTAAAATCACCGTATCTGGAATGGGTAATTTTAATACATTACCGATCACCAAAGGCACCGCAATAATACCACCGAGTGCCGCCAATAAATGTTGTGCCGCCAATAATAAACTTAACCCAAAGGGTGGTTTATCTTCTACTGTATAAAGTAGATTATTATTCATAATGATTCCTTAAATAAAAAATAGGCACGCATTATACAGCAAACGTTTGCGTTTTATTACAAAAAAGTGCGGTGAAAAATATAAAAGTTTTTTCACCGCACTTCATACTTTTGGGGCTAAATGATACGCCGTTTTTTTCTCGCTATAGCATAGGAATAATATCGTTAGTACGAAATTCTATTACCATTGGTATCCCACACTTGCCGCTGCACCCGTATCACCTCGGGTATTGCTATTCACCGAGAATTTAACGCCTATTTTCCCATTATCGGATAAACGAGAATAACCTATGGCTAATGCACTTTCACCTTTATACACACCGGCTCCCGCCGCAACCATAGATTTACCCGGTATAGTGGCATGGTATAAGTTACTTGATGCCATCGCACCGGCAATACCCGCTCTAAGGTTTTTATCGACTCTATTAATACTGCTATTAATATGGTTAGTCACATTACGCACTTGACCCACATTCACCGCATCCGTATCTGCCTGACCAGCCGCTACATTGGTAATTCGAGTTGGGGAAGAACCATCAGAACCCGCAATATTAATTGCTTTACCATGAGAATCTTCG